>CAJTLB010000013.1 GCA_910577045.1 uncultured Lachnospiraceae bacterium
TTTCCCGTGGTCTTGTCATGCCAGGGTTTATAAGTATTGCACTGTTCCATGGCGGAAAAGATGTGGATCAGCCCCTCGGTCTTTCCGGTTTCCTGAATGATTTGCTGAATCCGGTCATCCTTGCGGAAAGCCCGAAGCTTACGAATGAATTCGATTTCAATGCCGTTTTCATCTGCGATGCGCTGGGCGTTTGCGCGGATTTGTTCCGTAAGAGGCTGGGAGAAATTTGAAAAATCAAAAATACGGATGTTGTTGGCATTCAGATAGCCTGTCATGCCTTCGGCATGGCTCCATCCAGGGATATACCCTTGGATGATCATGCGGTCATAACAGGTGATCGTACCATAAATTTTGTCAGCGTATTTATCTGTAAGTAACATGAACACATCCTCCAACGTTTTTCTTTATTGTACTTGAAATGTGGAGGAATTGCAAAATCTTTTCCGGTTTATCCGGGTTAGGGATAGGACTGGCGCAGGCCGGAAAGAAAGTGCTTTTGCAAGTCCTATGCCTAAATTGCTTGTTGTGGTGGTCTTTCCGACACCACCTTTCTGGTTTGCGATTGCGATTATTTTACACATGATTTAATTCTCCTTTGCTTTCTACTATTATTCTTTTATATTGCTTTTCCTTACTTCCACATAAGCCCTGTAATACTTCTTTGTCCCTTTGTTCGGGAACAGATCGGAAAACTCCGTCACTTCAATTTTTGAGCTTCTCCGTAAAATCTTCCCAAACCACTTAATATCGTTTCTCGTTCCCATAAGCCTGACTTTTAACATCAATCCTGTTTTCCAAGCATGGCATACAGATTTTTGTTATATGTTACATACTCCAGATACCGTATCTGTACCGCCTGCCAAAAATAAGGTGCATAGGCACAGCAGAATAATTCCTCCACTGTATAAAGTCTGCACTCGTCTACCTGTTCCTCCGCATCATCGTAAGCAGGAACGCTTGGCGTACCGTTACAGTAGAGGTTAAACGCCATCCTGACCACTCTCACGCTCCCGCTGGTCTGCCAGCCTTCATGCAGGCACTCCGTTTTCACGTTACCTGTCTTAAAATCATAAATACTTTTGATATTTCTTCTTGTGTCATCGCTGATACCAAGACAATATACAAGTGCCTTGTGGTATACGTCCTGATACCTGACCTCTTTCAATTTCTCATAGTAGAATTTTTCATGTGCATCGCTGATAAAAATAATCGCTTTCTCTGCTCCTAACGCTGTACTACTCATGTTCATTTCCTCCATTTCCTATTTTGTTTTTTGACCATAACAAAAGGACACTTCCCTAAAATTTTCTTTTAGAAAAATGTCCTTATCGTACAAAATATTGAATTGGATTTATGAGTACAACTATTCATTAACGCTTATTATTCTTCATTATGCGTTGTAAAATTGTTGTAAATTTGTTGTAGTTTACAAGTCCAAGTACCGCAAACCCTTGATTTTACTGGTCTTTTCCACCAAGCGTTTTCATCGTCGGGAACAACAACACATCCCGAATCGCAGGTGAATTTGTCATCATCATTACCATTCGGTCAATTCCAAAGCCAATTCCCCCTGTAGGTGGCATGCCAATCATTAAGGCATTTAAGAAATCTTCATCTGTATGGTTTGCCTCTTCGTCCCCTGCTGCCAGTAATTTCTCTTGGGCCTCAAAACGCTCCCTTTGGTCAATTGGATCATTTAACTCAGAATATGCGTTTGCCATTTCCCAGCCATTCATAAAGAATTCAAACCGTTCTACATACTCTGGGTTCCCTGGTTTTTTCTTTGTTAATGGTGAAATCTCAACTGGATGGTCCATTACAAAGGTTGGCTGGATCAAATGTTCTTCTACAAACTCTTCAAAAAATAAGTTTAAGATATCTCCCTTTTGATGCCTCTCTTCAAATTCCACATGATGTTCCTTCGCTGCTGCCCTTGCCTCTTCTAAAGTATGAATCTCGGAAAAATCTACGCCAGAATACTTTTTCACAGCATCTACCATTGTGATTCTTTCAAATGGTACAGAAAGGTCCATTGTATGTTCCCCATATGTCAATACCTCAGAGCCTGTTACTTCCTTTGCCACATAACGGTAAAGATTCTCTGTTAAATCCATCATACCATGATAATCTGTAAATGCCTGGTATAATTCCATTAATGTAAATTCTGGGTTATGCCTTGTGTCTAAACCTTCATTTCTAAATACCCTGCCGATTTCATAGACACGTTCCATACCCCCTACAATTAGCCTTTTTAAATACAATTCCAAAGAAATACGAAGCTTTAAATCCTCGTCTAACGCATTAAAATGTGTTTCAAATGGCCTTGCTGCTGCTCCTCCCGCATTACTTACTAACATTGGCGTTTCTACTTCCATAAAACCTTGGCTGTCTAAATAACGGCGAATACTACTTAATACTTTAGAACGCTTAACAAAAGTATCCTTTACCTCTTCATTCATAATTAAATCTACATATCTTTGGCGGTAACGGATATCTGTATTTGTTAGCCCATGGAATTTCTCTGGAAGAATCTGCAGGCTCTTAGATAATAATGTAATTTCAGACGCATGAACCGAGATTTCCCCTGTTTTTGTACGGAATACCTCTCCCTTAATGCCAATAATATCTCCTACGTCTAGTTTCTTAAAATCTGCATAAGGTTCCTCTCCAACGCTGTCCCTTGCTACATAAGATTGCATTTTTCCTTGTAAATCCTGAATATGGCAAAAGGATGCCTTACCCATTACACGTTTTGCCATCATACGGCCTGCAATAGAAACCGTTTTTCCTTCCAATTCTTCAAATTGGCTGATTATTTCTTTGCTATGGTGTGTAACATTATATTTCGTAATTAAAAACGGATCTTTTCCTTGTTCCTGCAAATCTTTTAACTTCTCTCTACGCACCTTAAGTAACTGATTAATATCTTGTTCTTGATTCTGCTGATTCGCCATTCCTTCCACTCCTTTGTGAGCCGCTATTTTTAGCTTACTCTTTGAATTTCTATTACACGGTACTCTGCCTTTGTGCCATTTGCCATTTCTACTTCTACCAATTCACCCTCACGCCTGCCGATTAATGCCTGGCCTACTGGTGACTCATTAGAAATCTTCCCTTGTAAACTATTCGCTTCTGTTGAGCCTACAAGCTGAAATTCTAACTCTTCCTCATATTCACAGTCATATAACTTAACACGGCAGCCAATATTTATTTTATCTAAATCTACTTCATCTTCTACAACTACTTCCGCATTTTTAAGGATTTTTTCAAGCTCTTCAATCCTTAACTCTATATCCCTCTGCTCGTCTTTAGCAGCATCATACTCTGCATTTTCAGATAAATCGCCCTGTTCCCTTGCTTCCTTAATTTTCTGGGCAACCTCTTTCCGTTTCACAACCTTTAAATCTTGTAATTCCTCTTCTAACTGTTTTAACCCCGCATACGTTAAAATATTTTTCTTCTCTGCCATAACTGCTACACCTTTCCTTCTTAATTAATACACATCCTGTCCCATTATCATATGAAACAAAAAAAAGAAACATTCCCCTTATTTACTATTCTTTTAATCCACTTGTAATAGTAAGGAGCTAGGCAAATAATAGTGCCCGTTGTTTACATTCAAAACATTATAAACGAATTACCCATTAATGTCAAGAAAACCTTTCCATTAAAATACAAAGTTCTTCAAAGGTTTCTACCTTATTCACTTCATTTCTTAAAGCAGCCGAATGGGGAAAACCTGATGTATACCATGCTACATGTTTACGCATTTCCCGGATACCAGTATACTCCCCTTTACAGGCAAGCTGCATCTTGCCATGGCGAAGTATCATTTCTTTTACCTGTTGCATAGTCAATGCTGCATTATAATCCCCAGCCTCTAAATATTCCAAAATTTGGCTAAATAACCACGGGTTCCCACGTGCACCCCTTCCTATCATAAGCCCATCGCAGCCAGTCTCTTCTAACATTTGCTTTGCGCTCTCTGGCGAAACAATATCCCCATTCCCTATTACTGGAATAGATACTGCCTCTTTTACTTTCCTTATAATCTCCCAATCTGCTCTGCCAGAATAATACTGCTGCCTTGTACGCCCATGTACTGCAACTGCTGCTGCCCCTGCCTGCTCCATCCGTTTGGCAAATTCTACTGCATTTATCTCTTCTTCTGTAAATCCCTTCCTAAATTTCACTGTTACTGGCTGTTTTACCGCCTTTACCACAGCAGATACAATTTTTTCCGCTAACTGCGGGCTTTTCATTAACGCAGATCCTTCCCCATTATTTACAATTTTAGGGACCGGGCAGCCCATATTAATATCAAAAATATCATATGGCCCTTCTGATAACATAGCAGCCGCCTCTGCCAATGTTTCAGGCTCTGAGCCAAATAACTGTAAAGCCACTGGCCTTTCTTTTGGATCTGTTTTTAATAATTCCAATGTATTTTTATTATGATATTGGATCGCCTTAGCACTTACCATTTCTGTATAAAGCAGCCCGCAGCCTTGTTCTTTGCAAAGCAGTCGAAATGGCAGGTCGGTTACTCCTGCCATAGGTGCTAATATCAGATTATTATCCATTTCCACATTTCTTATTCGCAGCTTGTCCAACTTATCCGCCACCTTATCCTATGTTCTTTTATATCGGTTATAAATTAACCTTAATCCATTTAATGTTAAGTTTGGATCATAAACATCAATACATTCTGTCGCCTCTGCAATAATCTTTCCAAGCCCGCCAGTTGCAACCGTTTTCATATTAGAAATACCTGTTTCTTCCTTTATTTTTCGGACAATATACTCTGTCTGCCCTATACAGCCATATACTAACCCTGCCTGCATACTGCTAATGGTTTCCTTTGCTAAAATACTTTCTGGCTTCTTTATCTCAATCTCTGGCAGTTTCGCTGTGCCTTCCCACAATGCCTTCGCTGAAGTACGTATCCCTGGCGCTGTAATTCCTGCTGTAAAAGAACCATCTTCCAAAATCACATCATAAGTAGTTGCTGTGCCAAAATCAATAACAATCACTGGGCCGCCATATTGTTCATATGCGCCAACTGCATCTACAATACGGTCTGCCCCAATTTCATATGGGTTTCCTGTTGTTATTTTAATCCCTGTTTTTGTCCCAGGTTTAACTTCAAATGGATTCTTATTCAAATATTTTCTTACCCCGTTTTGGAAAGAATACATAATCGCTGGTACTACAGAAGATATAATAACAGCATCTATATCAGAAACTTTAATGCCCCTGTGTTCAATTAAATCACATAATAAAAGCCCATATTCATCTGACGTCCTTGGAATCCCTGTCATTAACCGAAAGCTTGCTGCCAGCCTGTCTCCTTCAAACACCCCAAGCGTAATATTAGTATTTCCTACATCCACTACCAAAAGCATATTATTCCTCCCCAAATAAAACCTCTTCTGTTATTTCACCTGTTAGTACTTTATAATAAAGTGATATACTATTAAGAAGTTCTTGTTTTGTTTGCTGCAGCTCTTTTATTCTTAAGTCACACTCAATTTCATCAAAAAGGACATCTGCATCTGCAATTTTAACTTTAATCTTTAATTCCCCTTCTTTGTCAAATAATAATATCATAATCCCGCCTACTTCTTCGCTAAAAAATACACACATAATTTTCAGCTCGGCTTTTACTGCTTCTGGCAGCTTTTCAAACAAAGGGTTTAAATAATATTTCATTTCATAAGAATTTGACACACATAGTATTACTTCTTTTTGTTGCAGCATCTCTTGTTCAGACATAGTTTGTTTAGACATAGCTTGTTTAGACATATCCATATACTCCTCTTACTGAGACTTCACCTGAAGTTATCATTTCTATCCCATTTTCCCGTTCCACCAAGAGCCCGCCCCTTTTATTAATGCCAAGGGCCTTTCCTACATATTCTTCATTTGTACCCAAAATTTTTACCATATTCCCTTTATTAATTAACCTTTCATTATATGGAACCATTAAATTGGACAAATCCTTATCCCTTTCAAATTTTTCATAATACTCTTCGAAATACCGTAAAAATGCTTCAATTAACACTGCTCGGTTTGTAGGTTTTCCTAATTCAATCCGAAGGGAAGTCGCCGTTTTATTAATTTCTTCTGGCAGTTTATCCATATTGACATTAATGCCAACCCCAGCCACCACATAATGGATCGATTCCATTTCTGTACTCATTTCCGTTAAAATCCCTACAACCTTCTTTTTATTTACCACAATATCGTTTGGCCATTTTATCATAGCAGAAAGCCCTGTTATTTCTTCTAAGGCCCTTGCTGTGGCAAGTGCTACTACTAGTGTCAGCATGGAGGCATATTCTGGATGTAACTCTGGCTTTAAAATAAGGCTCATAAAAACCCCTGTCCCTACAGGAGAAGACCAGCTTCTTCCCCTTCTGCCTTTTCCTGCACTCTGGCTATCTGCTACAACTAAGGTCCCATGTGCCGCCCCATTTTCTGCCTCACGCTTTGCCTGGTTATTGGTAGAATCTACTTCATTAAAATAAAGAATCTTCTTACCTGCCCATTTTGTAGAAAGACGGCTTACTATCTCACTTTCCGTTACTATGTCTGGGCAGGACACCATATGATAACCACGGTTCTGCACTGCCTCAATCTGGTAGCCTTCTTCCTTTAGCTTATTTATTATTTTCCAGACCGCTGTACGGGACACTCCAATGCTTTCACAAAGTTCCTGCCCTGATATATAATCTGGATAATTTCTTAATATTTTTAAAATCCGAGTCTTCATCTTTTATTCTCTTGATTCCCCATTCCATTCTTTCAACTGCTTGTTATTACATCCAAAGCGTAATAAAACTTATTACAGCAAACACCGAAACACCCATTGATACCAAAAAAAGCCCTATCCCCGCAAGCTTTCTTCCATAATACATTGCTTTTACAGAACTAATTACATTGACTAATGCCGCTGAAAGGAACATAAGCGGAAGCCAACATAAGCGTTCTGAAACATTGCAGAAAATCAAAATGGCAAGCAGAATCGTACACAGCCCAAGCCCCATAATCGTACATTCTACTACAGTCCTCCAATATTTAAACTTTTCTTTCTTTTTTAGCCCTACATACATGATTTCCTGCTCCTTTGCTTTTATTCCTTCCAGCCAAGTGTCGCTGCCATCACTGCTTTAATAGTATGCATCCGGTTTTCTGCCTCATCAAATACTACTGATCTCTCCGACTCAAAAACTTCATTCGTCACTTCCATTTCAGAAATACCAAATTTTTCTGAAATCGCTTTCCCTATCCCTGTATTCAAATCATGGAAAGCAGGAAGACAGTGCATAAAAATTGCATTTTTTCCTGTATTATTAAAAACTTCTTGGTTTACCTGATATGGCAGCAGCTCTTTAATCCTGCCTTCCCATACTTCCTCTGGTTCGCCCATAGACACCCATACATCAGTATAAATTACATCTGCCCCTTTTGTGCCTTCGGTTACATCCTCTGTTAATGTAACGCTGCCTCCTGTTTCTGCCGCCAGCCCTTTACAATATTCCACTAATTCTTTATTTGGAAAATATGATTTTGGCGCGCAGGCAATATAGTCCATTCCCATTTTAGCACAAGTTATCATTAAAGAATTTCCCATATTATAACGGGCATCTCCCATATAAGTAAATTTTATCCCTTTTAAATATCCAAATTTTTCCCGGATTGTTAGTAAGTCTGCCAACATCTGCGTTGGATGGTATTCATTTGTTAAACCATTCCACACAGGGACGCCTGCATATTTTGCTAATTCTTCCACAATTTCCTGCCCATACCCACGATATTCAATTCCATCATACATCCGTCCTAGCACCCTTGCTGTATCTGCAATACTTTCTTTTTTCCCTATTTGGGAACCAGATGGATCTAGATAAGTAGTACCCATCCCAAGATCATGTGCGGCTACCTCAAAAGAGCACCGTGTCCTAGTCGAAGTTTTCTCAAAAATTAACGCCACATTCTTCCCTCTTAAAGAATCCGTTAAAATACCTTGTTTTTTCTTTTCCTTTAAAGTTGCAGATAAATCTAATAAATATGTGATTTCCTCTGGCGTAAAATCCTTTAACGTTAAAAAATTCCTTCCCTTTAAATCCATTTTATCATTACCCCTTTCCGAGTCTCGTATTTGATATACATTACTATATATTTTTATAACTGTCAATATATTTATATAACTGTATTTCAAACGTTTTTTATTATTTAGCCTGAATTTTTATGCAATTATACTGTATAAGCCATTTACCAGGTGGATAACATATACTCTACAAAATCTGGTAATTCTTCTTTTTTTTCTAATCCCTCCCACTTTCTTTGTATTTCCTCAAACAATTCTTTCTCTGTATATATCTTATATTTTTGGACACGGAGCAGCTTTGCAGATGCTTCTAGCATAGCTAGGTATAACTCTTGGTAACTCCAATTTTTTTCTAATTTTAACTCTGATGCAACTGCTGGTAAAAGTTTTTCTAAAATATCCCTGTAAGGAGAAGCCCCATCCTCTAATTCTAAATGATACTCTTCTAAAAATTTCTGGCTTTGGGCGGCTGGCAACAAAAAATGAGTTAAGCAATTTTGTTCCCCCAACTTACTATCAATATAGTATATCCTGCCCTTTAAGCCATATAACATGCGCATGGCATCATAGTACCCAACTGTCATATTCTGCCGGCTTCTTTTACTATCAAATTCCAAAATGCTGCCAAGGTCAATACGGGGCGCAATCTCTGTTATGGTTACATTTTCAGGAAGCTTTATCTTTTTCTCTAACCCTATTCCATAAATACGTATAGAAATAATATCTGTATACCCTCTGTTTACTAAAGAATCTACTGGTACATTATTAAACATTCCTGCATCAATTAACTTATTCCCATTAATCTTTTCTTTTTTAAACACTGGAAAATACGCACTTGCTAATACCATATCTGCAATTTGCCCTTCTGGTACTTCTTTTGCTACTACATCTAACTCTTTCATTTCGGTAACGGAAAAGACCTGAAAGAAAAAATCTACATCTCCATTTCGGATTTTATCCTCGTCAATATGCCCTTCAATCAGCTCTCTTAAAGGGGTAACGTCAATCCCGCCATTGGAAAGGTAGCTTAATGAATTTTTAATTAAGTCTGCATGGTTTAACTTCTTAAAATCTCGTTTAATAATGCCTTCCATAAATTTATCTTCTACAGACATTACTTGGGAATATGAAATATTTTCCCATACTTCTTCTGCCTTTTTTAAATCTCCCATACATACCAATGCCCCATTTAAAGCTCCTACTGATGTGCCTGACACTCCTTTAATCTGTATCCCTGCTTCTTTTAAAGCCCTCCATGCCCCTATCTGGTAAGCTCCCCTTGCGCCGCCTCCTTCTAGGACAAGGCCATATTCTTTTGTATGATCCATTTTTAATTCCATGCCTGCCTCCTGTCTCTATATATCCATATAGACCTATTTTTATGGAAATTTCTTTACAATTAACTTAACCCCTTTTATCTGTACAATCTCTACGATTGTCCCTACAGGAATCACTTCATTCTCCATTGCACGTGCCATCCACTCCTGGCCGTCTACCAGTGCCTGCCCAGCACAATTATTATTATCTATTTCAATTAATACTTTCGCTTGTTTTCCTATTAACCCCTCTGCATTTGTTTTCGTAATATTCTTATTAATATAACGAGAAAGGACAGGCCTTGTAATAAACAACATTGCAAAAGAAAATACAAAAAAAGCAATTAACTGTACCCAAAAATTTGCCCCTGTCAAAGAAATAAAAAAAGCCGCCAGCGCGCCGCCTGCAAACCAAATCGTAGTAAGTCCCAATGTAATAATTTCACATATTAAAAGAATAACTAACACTGCCAGCCAGCCAATTGATTCCATACATTACCCCCTTTCTCCTTATTTTATTATTCTACCTTATTTTCTAGTGCAAGTAAAGCTTTCAAAACAAGAAAACAGCAGGAACTGGATTTCCTGCCGTTCTAGTTTTTCTAATTACTATCTTTTATAAAAACAATGATGCCCTATTATTGTATAAGCAGAATAGGAATCATAATTTGCCCAACCAATCGCAATAAAGTTCCGGTAATCACCGATATTATTTACTCCACTTAATGCCTCTACTGCTGCTTGTAAGCATTCATCATTTGGCCCTTTTGCTAACCGGCTTGCCAGTGCGCCTGAATTTGCGCCTGTAAACTGGTTTTTGGCATAAATAACCTCTGATATCGTACTGCCATAACCGGCTTTTACACGGTTCAGCACTACATTAGCTACTGCAAGCTTCCCCTCATATGGTTCTGCTCCTGCCTCCATATGCACCAAACATGCCAATAAATACGTATCATCATAAGAAGCTGCATATCCTTCTGTAATTACTGTTTCTACAGACTGGCTGTTCGCCAAACGTTCCATAGCTCTTTCTCTAGCCTTTTCTTGCTCTGCTGCCTGTTCTGCAGCCTTCCTGGCAGCTTCTTCCTCTGCCTTTTTTATTGCCTCTCGCTCTTCCTCAATAGAAATTGCTTCCCCCAGCATAAAATCTACGCTTACATAATCCGCAGACATATATGCCATAATATTTTCTGAATACCGGATAGCAACCCATCCTTCTGTTTCATCGGCAACTTCAAACTGCTCGCCTTCTCCAGCAATATTTAAAACATCTGCATCTAGCCCTGGGTTCTCCCGTACATTAATGCCATTCTCTAATACAGTGGCAATCATGCGCCCATCTTGCTTGGCAAGCTCTTCTGCTTCTTTCCCTGTTACAATATATTCATTCTTTACATATCCTTCTACTGTACCAGAACTAATCTTAGTCCACTCCCCATCCTGTTCCATAATTTTTGCCTTGGAACCTACATAGAGCTTTCCAACTACAGTACCCTCTGTAGAAGGTATTTCCCGGATATTTAGGTACACATCCACTACAGGAAGCACATATCCGTCAAAATCAGATGGTTCTTCAGCAAGCTGCACCGTTTCTTCTGAGCTAGTTTCTGGTACTTCTCCTTGTGCTGCTTCTGTTTGATCTGTAACCGGTTCTGTCTCTTCTACTGTACTTTCCGGTTGCGCCTCTACTGTTTCTTCCAATCCCATTTCTTCGCTAGCCTCTGTTTCTTGCGGCTGCATCTCTGCCATATCCCCAGTTACCATCAAAAGTGGCTGCCCTGCCTTTGACTCTTTATCTGCTGTCATATCTTGTTCCGCCATTATAACTGGCTGAGTGTCTGTTGGCTGTTCATCTTTAAGCGAAATTAGGCCTGTTACTATAATTGCTGCTATCATGCAAATCACACCAATAACCGCAGCCCTATACTGCTTTAACATATGAAACCTCCGATATTTGAATAACATATTACAATATTATTAAATCTAACAGTAACATTTTAACAAATTATTCAAATATTGTCAAGAGGTGGATCAATTTCTCCTCTGCCGGTAGACTTCATACATCAAAAGCGCCGCCGCTACTGCAGCATTTAAGGACTCCACTTTCCCAAGCATTGGTATTTTTATTAAAATATCGGCAAGGGCTGCTGTTTCTTCCTTTAATCCCCTTGACTCATTTCCGATTAAAATAGCAGTAGGTGCCTTATAATTGTATTTATCATAATATTGCTTAGCCTTTAAATGGGCAGCATATACCTTACAAATTTCCTTTATTTTTGTAATTATTCCATAAAAATCTTCCGTATACAGAAATGGCACTCGGTAAATAGCGCCCATCGTAGAACGGATTACTTTTGGATTATAAAGATCCACACAGCCCTTGCTCATAATCACACCTGTTACTCCTGCGCCTTCGCCTGTACGCAGCATAGTACCTAGATTTCCCGGATCTTGGATATCTTCCAACAAAAGAAGGTGGATATCTTTTTTCCTTAGTATCATATCCAGTGTATAATTCTGCTGACACACTACGGCAAGGATACCCTGCGGAGTTTGTGTGTCACTAATTTCCCGGAATACCTTGCCGCTTACTAATTCATATTTTTTATTTTTTAATAATTCTTTATATTGCCCATCTGCCTTAAATTCTTCTGACACATACAGCTCTTTTAAAAGGCCTTCTGGTATCTCTGACACCATTTTGGGCCCTTCCACCAAGAAAACCCCCTGCTCTTTCCTCGCTTTACTTTTGCTTTGCAATGCCACAATATTTTTAACAGATGGATTATTTATACTTGTAATCATTATTTTCCTAAAATCTGGCTAACTTTAAACTGGTACTCTGAAATATCCTTCTTCATGGCAAGCGCTTCATTAATGTCAAAATCCACATATTTCCCGCCTGCATATGCCACTACCCGCTTACTTTTCCCAGCACATAACAGATCTACAGCATAAGAACCCATAATAGAAGCATACATACGGTCTTTACAAGTTGGGCTCCCGCCTCTTTGGATATGGCCTAAAATAGTTGCCCTGGTCTCTACGCCAGTCGCAGCTTCAATTCTCCTTGCCATACTTTCAGAGTGGCCGATCCCTTCTGCATTAATAATAATATGATGTTTCTTCCCATGTTTCCTATTATCAATAATATTGTTAATCAATGCCTGCTCATCATTATCATAACGTTCCGGCAGCAAAATATCCTCCGCGCCATTTGCTATGCCGCACCAAAGGGCAATATACCCTGCATGGCGCCCCATTACTTCAATAATGCTGCACCGTTCATGGGACGTAGAAGTATCCCTTACCTTATCAATTGCTTCCATCGCCGTATTAATTGCCGTATCAAACCCTATTGTATAATCTGTACAGGCAATATCTAAGTCAATTGTGCCTGGGATGCCAATTGCGTTAATGCCAAGGTTTGCAAGCTTCTGTGCACCACGGAACGATCCATCCCCGCCAATTACTACCAAGCCGTCAATTCCATGCTTCCTGCATATATCAGCACCTTTCTTTTGCCCTTCCTCTGTAGTAAATTCTATACTACGTGCTGTGCCAAGGACTGTACCGCCCTTCTGGATAATATTAGAAACACCAGATTTTTCCATCTCTACAATTTCTTCATTTAATAAGCCCTGATACCCTTTTAGGATACCTTTTACTTTTTTTCCGTTGGCAAGCGCTGTCCTTACTACTGCCCGGATTGCTGCATTCATTCCTGGGGCATCTCCGCCGCTTGTCAGCACACCTATTGTTTTAATCTCTTTTGCCATAGCTGACTCCTCCCATCCAGCATTATTCTAATTCATTTTAGCAATGTTTTCAATACCTTTATCAAGAACTTTCACATTTTCCTCACCAAATTCCTGATATAGCTGCTCTAGCAAATCTTTATTAATCCTTACATTCTGACTTGGCGGCAAAAGCTTTTTGGCTTTTTCCTTCGATAAAAACACCCCAACCGCATCATTCCCATCAGAATCCTTTGTTAAATCACATAAAGTTTGGAACTTTTCCTTATACTCTTCCATACAGGAAAATTGAAGCCAAAGTTGGCGTGGCACTTCGTCAAACAATATAATCTGTTCACAAATCAGCTTCCCATTCTCTTCTTCATTGGCAGATACTCTTCCTTTTATATAAACTTTATTTTCTTCTGTAAGCTTTTCCTTATTTTTCTCATAATCCTTTGGAAAAATAATAACTTCCACGCTTCCAACCAAATCCTCTAATGTAAGAAACGCCATAATTTTATTGTTCTTAGTCGTTTTTATTTTCTTATTTGTAATCATGCCGCCAACCCAGACAGATTCGCCATCATGTACCTTCATTTCTTGTGTCTCATCATCAATAAGAAAATCGGAAGTCATTGCTGTAATATTCTTTTTCCAAGACATTTCATACTCTTCCAATGGATGCCCACTAATATAAAATCCCAAAACCTCTTTTTCAAAAGCAAGTAATAGTTCTTTCTTATATTCCCCAACATCCGGCATTTTTATCTCAAATTCCTGTTTTTCTTCTTCAGGGACAAAATCAAACAAGCTCATCTGCCCTTCAATTGTTTTCTTTTTCTTATTACTTACTTGCTCCATAATTACAGCATAAATACTAACATATTGTTTCCTAGTCCCACCCATGCTGTCAAAAGCACCTGCTTTAATTAAATTTTCCACAGTACGTTTATTATTATCTTTGCCACTCATTCGTTCAATAAAATCTTCTAGGTTTTTATATTTTCCATTTTCTTCTCTTTCTTTCACAATAATATCTACTACTGTCCTGCCCACACTCTTTACTGCACTTAACCCATAACGGATTGACCTGCCCGACACAGAAAAAGCTCCTTCACTTTCATTAATATCCGGCGGCAAAATTGCTATCCCCATTTGTTTACAACTTAAAATATACTCTGACACCTTAGAAGTATTATCAATAACAGATGTCATTAACGCCGCCATAAATTCCACTGGATAATAGTATTTTAAATATGCTGTTTGATATGCCACTACAGCATAAGCGGCTGCATGGGACTTATTAAACGCATATTTTGCAAAATCAATCATTTCGTCATAGATTTTATTAGCTGTTTTCTCACTAATTCCATTTGCAATACAGCCCGGCACATGCTCTTCCTTATTCCCATAGACAAAATTCTGCCTTTCATGTTCCATAACGGCTGTTTTTTTCTTTGACATAGCCCTGCGCACTTCATCACTGCGCCCCATAGTAAACCCTGCTAAATCCCTTACAATCTGCATAACTTGTTCTTGGTAAACAATACATCCATAAGTCGGCTTTAAAATTGGCTCAAGCTGCGGGCAGTCATATTTTACTTTATTTGGATTATTTTTTCCTTTTAAATATTGTGGGATAAAATCCATAGGGCCTGGCCGGTACAAAGAAATCCCTGCAATAATATCTTCCAAACTCTGCGGCTTCAAATCTTTAATAAAGCTTTTCATCCCAGCACTTTCAAGCTGGAACACACCGTCTGTCTTTCCAGTCCCAAGAGATGCCAACACTTGGGCATCATTATAATCAATATGGATAATATCTAAATTAATATTTTGGCTCTTCTTTAATAATTGGACTGAATTCTGGATTACCGTCAATGTCCTAAGCCCTAGGAAATCCATTTTTAGTAATCCCAAATTCTCCAAAGTAGTCATTGTAAATTGTGTGGTAATAGAACCATCTGACGCGCGGGATAATGGCACATATTCATCTACCGATTTCTGGCTAATTACTACGCCTGCTGCATGCATAGAAGTATGCCTTGGAAGCCCTTCCAAACGTTTCGCCATATCTACCAAATATTTTACTTCCGCTTGTTCCTGATATGCCTGCCGAAACTCTGGATTAATTTCAAGAGCCCTGTCAATCGTAATATTTAGCTCATCCTTTGGAATCATTTTTGCAATATTATCTACAGCCGCATATGGCATATCCAAAACACGCCCTACATCACGGATAACGCCCCTTGCCGCCAATGTTCCAAACGTAACAATCTGGACTACCCGATCCTTGCCATACTTCCTTACCACATAGTCAATTACTTCTTGTCTTCTTTCATAACAAAAGTCCACATCAATATCTGGCATAGATACACGGTCTGGATTTAAGAAACGTTCAAATACCAAACCATACCGGATAGGATCAATATCTGTAATTTCCAATGTATATGCTACAATGCTTCCCGCTGCCGAGCCACGCCCCGGGCCTACAGCAATCCCATTTTCTTTTGCAAAATGGATAAAATCCCATACAATCAAGAAATAATCTACATATCCCATATTCTTGATTACATTTAACTCATATGCAAGTTGATCTTCCAATTTTTTATCTACCTTAGCATAACGGCGGGCAAGCCCTTCATAACATAGCTTATTTAGGTATTCCCATGCGTTGTACCCATTTGGCACATCATATTTAGGCAGTTTTGTAACGCCAAACTCAATCTCTACATTACATCGTTCTGCAATTTTATGTGTATTTTCTATAGCCTCTTTTGCATAAGGAAACAGCTTTTCCATTTCCTCTGGAGACTTACAATAATACTGCCCACCCTCATAACGCATCCGATCTTCATCACTCACCCGTTTTCCTGTTTGGATACAGAGCAAAATATCATGTGCTTCCACATCGCTTGCATAAGTATAATGGGAATCGTTCGTAGCCACCAAGTCAATCCCTAATTCCCTACTCATACGAAGTAACTGCTGGTTTACTGTTTTTTGCGCAGGAATCCCATGGTCCTGCAACTCTAAAAAAAAGTTCCCTTTCCCAAATATCTTTTCATAACGAAGCGCTGCTTTTTTCCCTTCCTCATACATGCCCCGTTCTAAATATCTTGGTATTTCCCCGCCAAGACATGCGCTTAAGGCAATAATTCCCTCATGGTATGTCTCAAGGACTTCATAATCTACACGTGGTTTATAATAAAAGCCCTCTACAAACCCCTTAGACACCAGCTTCATTAAATTAGCATAGCCTGTATTATTTTCTGCTAAAAGCACTAAATGATAATATCTATCTTCCCCTGCGTTTGCTTCCTTATCAAAACGGGAACCTGGTGCCACATAAACCTCACATCCAATAATTGGCTTAATGCCCCTTGCTTTACAAGCACGGTAAAAATCAATTACTCCATACATTACCCCATGATCCGTAATTGCAATACTATCCATCCCAAGTTCTTTTACCCGTTCCGCTAATTCCTCTATTTTACTAGACCCATCTAGCAAACTATATTCTGTATGCACATGTAGATGCGTAAATGCCATCTTCTGCTCTTCCTTTCTTTATCCCAAACCAACTAATCAATTTTTACTTCTGTTTTTCTTCCCGGATAGCTTCCGCAATAGAACCAAGTTTCCTTAACCTATGGTTTACGCCAGATTTCCCAACAGGCGGGTTTAACATAAGCCCTAGTTCCTTTAAAGTGGCTTCTGGGTGCTCCAACCGTTTTAATGCAATTTCTTCCAATCCTTCTGCCAGTTTCCCAAACCCAACCGTGTCCCGGATATAAGTGATATCTTCTACCTGTTTTACAGCCGCAGATACTGTTTTATTGATATTTGCTGTTTCACAGTTCACCCTTCGGTTTACAGAATTTCTCATTTCTTTTAAAATTCTTACATTCTCTAAATTCATTAAGGCAACATGTGCTTCCATTACATTTAAAATATCTACAATTTGGGAGCCTTCTTTTATATATACGACAAAATACCGTTTCCGCCTAATAATCTTTGCCTCAATATCAAAGGTTGCCATAATCGCCCGCAACTGTTCTGCCTTTGCCATAGTTGCGCATACTATCTCAAAATGATAAGATTTTTCTGGATCACTAATAGAACCTGTTGCTAAAAATGCCCCCCTAAGGAATGACCTCCTGCAGCAGACCTGCTGTACTACCAAATTTCCTACAATACTTAAATTTTCCCCTATTTCCTGATGCTCGTCAATTAACCGTACTGCCTTTAAAATCCGCATCGCATCTTCATGTTTTGCAACAGTCACTGTATAAGTCCTGCTTTTTTTTAAATAAACATTCTGTTTAATAGATATCTCTGTATCTGCCTGGAAAGTTTTTTTTAGTAATGTAAAATATTTCCTTGCTACTGCTATATTCTCTGTATGGATTTTAATACAATAATTATCCTCACTGGATATTAAAATCCGCCCACACAAACTAATAATCGCCGCTGTCTCTGCTATTTGACAGTGCCTTGCCTGCGGCATCTGGCGGGATAATTCATCTTTTACTTCACTGGAAAATGACATTGGCAAGCCTCCATCTTAAAACTTATTTTACAGCTTTCCGCTTTGCATCTTTTTCAATATCCCTATGTTCCATTTTAATCCCATACACAGCACCATCTTCGCGAAGCCGTTTATAAATTTCATTAGCTAATGTTACAGAACGGTGTTTTCCCCCTGTACAGCCAATGGCAACGACAAGCTGGTTCTTCCCTTCTAAAATATAATTAGGGATTAAAAACCGAAGCATCCCCTCCAACTTGTCCACAAAAATATGGGCTGGCTCAAACCCCATCACATAATCCTGTATTTCCTTATCATTCCCCGTTTTATGCCGAAGTTCTTCTATATAATAAGGATTCGGAAGAAAGCGGACGTCAAATACTAAATCGGAATCCTGGGGAATCCCATATTTAAAGCCAAAGGAAAGTATTGTAATAAATAAATTTTTAAAATTCTCATCTTGAATAAATATCTTTTCTATTTCTATTTTCAATTCCCTAGTTAAAAGCTGGCTGGTATCCAGAATATAATCTGCCTGTTCTTTTAAAAATTCTACCCGTTCCCGTTCCAGTCCAATCCCTCTTTCAATCCTACTAGCTATAGATAAAGGATGGCTTCTCCTAGTTTCCTTATATCGCTTTACTAACACTTCATCTGCAGCATCTAAAAACAATATTTCATAATTGTAATTTTTTGCTGTCATTTCTTCTAACACTTTTTTTAAGCCTTCCAACGCCTGCCCGCTGCGGATGTCAATGCCCAAAGCCGCTTTACTTATTTCTTGGCTTTGGGTAAAAATCAAATCTGCAAATTTTGTAATAAGTGCTATTGGAAGATTATCTACACAGAAATACCCAGCATCTTCTAATACTTTAAGGGCTGTACTCTTGCCTGCCCCAGACATTCCTGTTATAATTACAAGACGCATAATACACCTCTTTATTGTTCCTCAAAATTCCCTATAAATTTTATCTCCGGCTCTAACATAACTGAAAATTTTTCCATTACCGTTTCTTTAATATGCTTAATTACTGCTGCTACATCCTCTGCTGTTGCCTTACCTTCATTAATTACAAATCCACAATGCTTTTCTGAAACTTTGGCGCCTCCATGCTGATATCCAGCAAGGCCAGAATCCATAATTAATTTTCCTGCAAAATATCCTTGTGGACGCTTAAACGTACTGCCTGCACTTGGGAACTCTAATGGCTGTTTTTCTTTCCTCCGCCGGGAAAGTTCTTTTATAAGAGCAAGAATTTCTTCCTTATCCCCCTCTTTTAACCCAAACTCTGCAGAAAGCACCAAAAGTCCTTGATCTGCTACTACACTATGGCGGTACCCAAAATCCATTTCTTTATTTGTTAAAATCTTTCTTTCCCCTTGTGGTGTTAAAACACAAACCTTTGTTATGACTTGGGCCATTTCCCCGCCATAAGCGCCAGAATTCATGGTAACTGCCCCGCCAAGGCTTCCTGGAATCCCTTCTATAAATTCCAGCCCTGCCAGAGAATGTCCTGCAGATACATGCGCTATTTTCGACAATAACGCCCCTGCCTGTGCTTGTATTGTAGCCCCATCCACTAAAATACTGCTAAAATTCTCTCCAAGATGCAAGACCGCCCCTTCAATTCCTTGATCACTAACTAAAAGATTGCTTCCATTTCCCATTATGAAACATGGTACAGAATATTTTTTTAAAATATTCTGTACCCTTATAATCTCTTCTTCACAAGAAGGCATTAAAAAATATTCTGCCTCCCCGCCTATCCGAAAGGTAGTATGGTTGCTCATAGGTTCCTTTTTTAAAACCTGTTTTTCTCCAAGCACACTGTTTAATTCCTCTTCAAATTTACTCAAACCTGCCCTCTCTTCCCAGTCGCTATATTAACCTTGCCGCACCATAGATACCTGCATCATTCCCAAGTTCTGCAAGTTTAAAAATTGCCTGTTTTGTTTCTTTAAATGCTTTCTCCTTATAATATTTCTCTATTGCCTCAATTAGAACCATGCCAGCCTTAGAAACGCCTCCGCCAATTACAAATACTTCTGGATCAACGACACATGCAATATGTGCACACGCAATGCCTAAATATTCCCCTAATTTTTCTACTGCTTCTATCGCTACAATATCCCCCTTTTTCGCCTCGTCAAAAATATCTTTTGCCGTAAACTCTACTTTATCCCGTAAAACAGAAGGCTGGTTTGTATGCTCCAATAACCTTTTTGCTACTTTTACAATTCCTGTAGCAGAAGCTGCCTGTTCTAAACATCCCTTTTTCCCACAGTTACAATATTCCTTTTCCTCATAAACAACAGGCATATGCCCAATTTCTCCCGCTGCACCATGGATTCCTGCCCGAATCTTCCCATCTAAGATAATGCCGCCGCCTACTCCGGTTCCCAATGTAATCATAACCATATCTTGGTATCCTTTTCCGCCTCCTTGCCAGAGTTCCCCAAGTGCCGCAACATTTGCATCATTCCCTGCTTTTACTGGCAAGCCTAAAAGTGTACCCAGTTTCTCCTCAACTGAAAATATGCCCCATCCCAAATTTACACATCCATGCACTATCCCTTTTCCATCTACAGGCCCAGGGACACCAATCCCAGCCCCTATAACTTCTTTTTTTTCAATTCCTTTTTCTTTTAGCTTCTTTTCTATACTATCTGCTATATCCGCAAGTATATAAGCACCATTTTCTTCTTTCCTAGTAGGGATTTCCCATTTCTCTTCTACTTGTTCTCCATAAAATAACCCTAATTTAACTGTAGTCCCGCCTAAATCAATCCCAATACGTGCCTCTTCCATACTATTTACTCATTCCCTTTCTATCCCATTATTTTCCTTCTTAATCATCCTCTTCATCACGTTTTGCCAAATTTCTTTGTACTCGGTTATATAACTCTTTTGCCGCATTATACCCCATCTTCTTCTGGCGGTAATTTACGGCGGCTGTCTCTACAATAACAGCCAAGTTTCTTCCGGGGCGTACCGGGAGTGCATGGCAGATTACTTTATTTCCTAAAAACTCTGTATACTCTTCCTCCATGCCAAGGCGGTCATATTCTGTATCTTTATTCCAATCTTCTAACTTTATTACCATGTCAATTGCCTGGGTATCCTTTACACTTTCAATACCAAATAATGATTTTACATCAATAATCCCTATTCCTCTTAACTCTATAAAATGCTTTGTAATTTCTGGCGCTGTACCTATTAATGTTTCTTCACTTACCTTATGAATTTCTACTACATCATCTGTTACCAAACGATGCCCTCTTTTAATTAACTCTAAGGCTGCCTCACTTTTTCCAATCCCGCTTTCTCCCATAATCAAGACACCTTCCCCATATACATCCACTAATACCCCGTGGATGCTAATTGTTGGGGCTAATTGCACTTTTAGCCAGCGGATAACTTCCGCCATAAAAGAGGATGTACTACTTGCTGTTACAAGAATTGGCACTTCATAATGGGCAGCTAAATCCAAAAGTTCCTGATCAGGCTTAATCTCCCTACAAAATATTAGGCATGGGATATTACTAGAAAGTAGCTGGTTATATATTTTTATTTTTCTTTCCAAATCTAAATTTTCCAAATATGCTGCCTCTACATATCCAATAATTTGGATTCGGTCTGTATCAAAATGATCAAAAAAACCTGTAAGCTGAAGTGCAGGCCGGTTAATATCTGGTTGCGTAATACGGATTCCGCCCGCGTCAATATCCGGTGTCAAGTTCTTTAACCCCATTTTCTCAATTACTTTAGATAACTTTACACTTTGCATACTTATACTACTCCTTCCTTTTTCCTTATACTATTATGAGGTGCCCATTCTCGGACACCTCATTTATCAGCTTTTAGAGACTGAATATCTTAACCTTGTCCTCAAGGCTTTGTGACATCTTCCTAACCTTTACGGCCTCCTCAGCAAGCAAACTAACAGTAGCATTTAATTCTTCCATAGAAGCTGTGGTTTCCTCTGTTGAAGCTGCATTTTCTTCAGAAATAGCCGAAAGGCTTGCCATAACATCCATAATCTTCTGCCTAGATTTATCACAATCATCTGTTTTTGTCTTAATAGTTGCTGTCTCTTCCCTTGAAACAGTAATCCCTTCTGTCACCTTTGCAAACTGCTTTGTTGTCTCACTTAGCTTTTCTTCTTGCTCTTTAATAATATCTCTCATTTCTTTCATTGCTGTTACTGACTGTTCTGATTCATTATAAAGAGTATTTACAATATCTTCTATTATCTTGGCTGACTCTCCTGACTGCTCTGCTAATTTCTGGATTTCTGATGCCACTACCGCAAAGCCCTTTCCTTGTTCCCCTGCACGTGCTGCTTCAATACTGGCATTTAAAGAAAGTAAATTCGTTTGGCTTGCAATTTCCGTAATTGCATCCACTGCCATCCGAATCTTCTCTACAGACTCATTTGTAGCGTAAACTTGTTTGCCAATCCGTTCTATCGCATGTACCGTTTTATCATTAGAAGCACGCAGTTCTGTTACAATCTTTCCAGAATATTCTCCTGCCTTCTTCATCTCTGATGAAGTAGTATCAAGTCGATCTACCCTTCCTGCAATACTGCCAATCTCATCCCCAATTGTAGCAATCTGTATAGAAGCAGATTCAATTTCTTCTGCTTGTGACATTGCACCTTTTGAAATCCCCTCTACGGCAACACTAATTTCATGTGTTGTTGCATTGGTCTGGGATGCCATGGTATCCAACGTTTCCCCTGTTGAAGATAGAGCCTCCGATGAATTCATAATATCTGTTACAATATGAGAAAGCGTAACCCTAAATTTCTCCAAAGCCCTTGTCATAGCACCAATTTCATCTGCTTTCCTCATTACCCTAGCATTTGGGCTTACGGCAAGATTCCCGGTTGAAAGTTCTAAAATAACTTTTTCTGCTTCTTTAATCCCATTTGCAATCCTGCTTCCAATAAATGCGCAGATAAATAAAGTAAATACAATTAACCCTAGTGCTGACCATATAATTACACTTACCTTTTCGACAATATATCCATTGATCTCATTACTAGGCTTTCCTGCAAATACTATCCCTACCACTTCATTTGTATTATTGTCCCTTAATGGGGAATAATACGCATAATAGGATATTCCATTTACCTTTACATCTGTAGACTGGAAATCCTCTTGGTGCCTTAATACAGCATCAGCTACCACTTCTGATACACTGGTCCCTACAATTCTTTGTCCTGTACTGTTATCTACTAATGAAGTGATATAACGGGTATCCCCATAACAAATTGTCACTTCTGCATCAGACTTTGCCACAAAACGATCAAAATCTGTTATATTAGCAGACAGGTTATATTCCCCCTTATAAAGTTCCCCGTTCTCCACATGCCACTGGCCAGCATCAATAATATCATAACTTGCTGCCACACTAGTAGATAAATCTGCCAACCCTGTCAAAGCTTCTGACTGCATCCCTTGTCTCATAGAATTAATCGCAATTATAGTTAATAGGAATACTATAATTAACATGGGAAGAACAGAAAGCAGTAAAAGCTGCATTGTCATACTAAATGTTACTTTCTTGTTATCATCCAACCCTTTCATCTACACGCCTCCTGTCATATTTTCAAAAATATAACCGGTGCCTTCCGCCAGCAAAATATTCATGGACATAACATCGGTCTAACTATTTTTGATTATAACAGAATACCTATATTTTTACAAGATTTTGCTTTTATTTTCATGTTAAGATTATTTAATGTCTGCTTATTTTTTTCATTGCTATACTTCTTCTTTCATGATATAATTTTAAACATCATGTTTATAACCATTAAACTATTTTTGTTATAGGGAGGAATTATTGTGGAGCATATATACTTAATTCTTTTAAGTATTTGTTTTATTCTTTTTGGTATTGCTTCTTCTTGTATTGCTGAGTGCCTACATTTTCCAATATTTGAATTATTTGTTTTAATAGCCCCACTTATAGGTATGATTATTGCCATTTTCTCTCTTAGCCGTTTTTTAAAACAAAAATAATACCATAAATTTCCTTCACACTTTTATTTTAGGCTAAGATGTTTTTCTATCCCATCTGCAATCGCCTGTGCTATTTTCTGTTGATAGTCCTCTGTCACTAATAGTGCCGCCTCATTCCAATTACTTAAAAACCCACATTCTACAATTACAATTGGGCATACTGCTTTTTTTAATAAATAATAACTGTCATTTGGCTTCGCTGTCCTTTTTTTCTCTGGAGAAAGCTGTTCTATTAATTCATTCTGTATAATGATTGCAAGCTGCTGCCCTTGTGTAGAAGTAGTATAATAAAAGACCTGCGGCCCTGATACAGCTTCCTCATGGTAACTATTTTGATGTATGCTAACTGCTATACTACATTGGCTTTCCGCAATAATGGCACATCTTTTCTCCATATCAGAACGCTTTTTATTGGTATCTGTCTCCTGGTACAGCCCATTTTCATCTTCTCTTGTTAAAATTACGGTAATCCCTTTTTTTTCAAGGAGCTGTTTTACCTTCAAGGCTATGCTTAAATTAATATCCTTTTCTAGTGCATTATTAACCCCTATTTTCCCTGGGTCGGAACCACCATGGCCTGCATCAATTACTACGATTTTTTTGTTCCCTATTCCATTCATGCTTTCTATAGCCCCCATATTCCTGGCTATAAAAGACACCGTAAGGATTAGAAAAAGCGCCATAAAAAGCTCCCATTTTTTATTCATATTCTTTTCTCCGCACACTTACAATTATTACAATGTATGCAAAGAAAATTATATCATTCCATTCTAATTTTACTCTAAATATTGGGCAATTGTTCCCCATATTGTCTGTTTTGCCAAATTTAAGCTCCATTGTGCTACTCCAGCCAGTTCATACTTTTTAATTAAATCCATCTTCCTGCCAATAGAAGTAGCCTCTTCTAACCACACCAAATACTTACAGTTATCTGATATATATTCTCCATAATACTGTCCTACTGCTTCCTGCCATACAGGTGTTACATTATGTTCAGAAAGGAGCCGTTCCGCCTGTGCCATAGAACATGCTATGCTGTCTAATAAATATCTCCCATATTCTGATGAAGGATCTTCTACTAATAATAAGTTTTGCTTCTGGGACTCTGTTGCCACTGATTCTGGAATCTGTTTATAGACACGGGTATAAAAGGGAATGGCATTAATTACTTTTTCTTTTGGGACTTCTTTTAAGGTATTTAATATCCCTTCTTCTACAAATCCAATGGAAGCTGTTGATCCTGCTTCACTTCCTGCATAATGCTCATCATATCCCATAATTACTATATAATCGGCTACAATTCCCTGCTCTTTACGGTTATAATGGGCACTCGATGCGGTTGGCACATAATTGTCAATAGATAATACTAAGCCATTTTCACGGCATTTAATAGACAATTCCCTTATAAATTGAATATATGGATCTTCTGCATCAAAACTCAATGCTTCTATATCTACATTAATCCCATCTAAATGGTACTCTAATGCTGCTTGGATTAACTCTTCTACTAAGTGTTCCCTGCTCTCCATTTTAGAAAGAATCTGGTATGTGCTAATATCATATGTCATATTCTCCACAAGCCCCCAGACTTCAAGCCCCATATTATGCGCCCGGCTAACATAGTCATAATTCGCCAAAGAAACCAAGTTCCCATTATTATCCGACATAAAAAACCACGTTGGTGACACTACATTTACTCCTGTTACCCCTTCCATTGCAGAAGCAAGAATGCCTCCATCACATGCCACACTCATTTGGTGGAAAGCCATATTAATTTTTTTATCACGGGAAATAGAAGGGTATACTGGTTCTTGATACTCCTTATTTACTAAATTTTCTTTTTTTGCCTCCCCTAATACCTCTTTTTGAATATAGCCTCTTACTCCATACTGGTTCTGTACACATGCCCATTCTTCCATTTCATAGCACAAAAATAATTCTTCACCCTCTGCCACATCTGCAAGGATTTCACTTTTAATGCCGCCAAGCACACGGATAGCGCCTTTTTTAACAGCCACTTTTTTTGACACCTCGCCCCACTGGTTATATAAAAGGAGCCGCCTAGGTTCCATATAATATTCATATAGAATATCTGATTTTTCTTTTACATAATCTAAACTTACATAAAGCTCTCCCTTTATTTGCTTTACAATCTCACATTCATAATTTTCTTCTATGCCATTTACTGTATAACTTTTGCTTCCCAAAGGATATTTATAAATATCATATGGCGTGGTAAAAACCATTGTTTGGGCAGATTCATCCCAATAAAAACGGTTATTACATTCTTTTTTCACTATTTCATAAGGCAAATACACGTATTCCCCAGAAAGCTTTGCCATTTCTTCTGTCCGTTCTGGAATATAGTCTTCATCCTGTAAAAATAAAATCACATCTTCTGTATTATTTTCTTCTATATTAAAGTATGTGTATAGATCCTCTCTATCCGTTGTAGGACGATACCGTTCTATTAACATACTAATTCCTGCGCCTCCTGCAATCAGACATATTAAAACCAACACTACCATAGTCCGTATCAGCTTTTTTTTCACCCTAAAGTCCTCCTTTATTCGTAAGCCACATAAAATGCCCTTTTTAACAATCTTTAGCAACCCTTATTTTTTTCCAAGTATATCACAACTTATTTCCCATGTCCAGAAAAGTTATGGATTCTAATATACTCTTTCTATAGGGCATACAGCCGTTAGCTTTTTTACATAGAGGGGAACTCTTTTATAAACGCCACTAACGGCTGCCTGGCTTTTATTCGCGAATTTTGTCAAAAGAAATCTGGATTAATTTTCCATTGTCATCTCCTACATAATCCCGCATATATTCTCTTTTTTCCGCTGTCATGCAGGCATGTGTAATTTCATATGGCGTGCTTTGTTTGCCATTTAAAAATAAATCAATCTTCTTGCTTTGATATGCCAGTAATTCCCGCAGTAATCCTTCATACTGGTTCCATCTCTCCTGATAGCTGATAAATTCAATATCCACTCTCAAAGATATCTTCTCCTTTCGGCAATTCTTCCTATGTTCATTATTGTAATATTTGTTGTGATAACATGATAATATCAAATATAACATGTACCTTACGCAAAAATACTGGTGACGTCCTTAAATATTTGTGATATATTATAAATAGAAAGAATAGAAAGATACAAGAGATGTGTCCCTAAGAATACCCGTAATTTCTATATTTTACAAAATAATTTACCTGTTTTTTATTGATATTTCTTCCCTATTTGGTCATCCTAATGGAAGAATACCTAAAACAGGACTAGCTTCTGTGAATAATAAAGTAAATTTATGGGAATATTGTCAAAGATTTAGAATTGACGAAGACAAAGCAGCATATGTAATCCTTATACTGAATTTCTAATGATAAATGATGGCCCTCCTTTCCGAAAAAACGGAACATTTATAGAGAACCCATCTCTTAGTAAATAGTATAGCAAGTTTTCTATGATAATTCAAGCCATTTTTAGAACTTATTTTTCGACAAATAGCGATTTTATCTTTACTAGAAGAAGTTTATCGGTTATACTATAGGCATGTCAGTGGAATTAGTAAGGAGTATAATTATGAAAATAGAAAAAATAAATGATAACCAAATACGATGTACATTAAATAAAAATGATCTTGCATCACGGGAAATCAAAATTAGTGAACTTGCCTATGGTACAGAAAAGGCCAAGACTCTTTTCCGTGACATGATGCAGCAGGCTGCTTATGAATTTGGGTTTGAAACGGATGACCTTCCTATTATGATAGAGGCAATTCCTATGTCCGCTGAATCTATTGTATTAATTATTACTAAAGTAGATGATCCAGAAGAATTGGATACTCGTTTCTCCAAATTTGCCCCTTCTTATGAGGATATGGAAGATATGGAAAATGTAGAAGATATAGAAGATTTCCAAAACACAAATAACGAAGATAATGTATTAGAACTATTCCCTGGCCAAAAAGAACCACAAAATGTTATACCAACCCCAGCAGTAACAACAACAGCAGCAGACGCACTATTCCCAGAGCCGCTTGCGAAACCAGAATCATCAACAGATACCCCGGCTAACCTTACCCGTGCTTATTCCTTCCAAGATTTTAAAGCAATTGAACAGCTTTCACATGTTTTAAACAATGTTTATTTTGGCAAGAATTCTTTATATAAAGATGAAAAAAGCCAGACTTATCATCTGGTTCTTTCAAAATCTGCCCATACACCGCAAGAATTTAACAAGGTGCTCAATATTGCTTCAGAATATGGGACGAAGGAAAGCTTTTCTACGGAAAAAGAAAACTTTTTCCGTGAACATTATAAAATTATGATTGATGGCTCTGCTTTACAAATTCTTGGGGATGTATTATAATACTCACAAAGAAGGAGGTTTTTATATGGCACAAATTTCAAAAGATATGATTATTGCTGATATTATACAAGTAGATTCTGGGCTTGTCCCTGTTTTAATGGGTGCTGGCATGCACTGTATTGGCTGCCCTTCTGCACAAGGGGAGTCCTTAGAAGAAGCTGCTATGGTCCATGGGCTAGATGCAGATAACCTTGTAGATATTTTAAATGAATATCTGGCAACAAAAAACAATTAGACAATTATTTACTTTAAAATACCAGGGCTTATTTTACTCTGGTATTTTTTTAACCGTAAATTTTCCAAATTCGGTAAATCCCTGTAAACATGCTGTTTGTACTAAAAAAAGAACAAGAAATCTCTGTCTTTTGTATTGACGTGTATACAGTATTCATATATAATAGAACTGTACACAAAAAGTCATTCAATAATCAACAGATTGAAACAAAGCAAATAAATAAAAATTATATATACTAGGAGGAAATAACGAATGAGACCAGAATGGAAAGATTTTGTTGGTGGAAAATGGGAAAAAGAAGTTGATGTTAGAGACTTTATCCAGAGAAACTATACCCCATATGTAGGTGATGACTCTTTCTTAGCAGGTCCTACTGCTGCTACTACAAAGCTTTGGGCACAAGTACTAGAACTTACCACTCAAGAAAGAGAAGCTGGTGGAGTCCTTGATATGGATACTAAAATCCCATCTACTATTACTTCTCATGAGGCAGGTTATCTAAACAAAGACCTTGAAAAAATCGTAGGATTCCAGACAGATAAGCCTTTTAAACGTTCCCTCCAGCCTTATGGTGGTATCAATATGGCAAAGGCTGCCCTTACAACAAATGGTTATAAAATTGATCCAGGCGTTGAAGAATTTTTCACAGTCCATAGAAAAACACATAATGCTGGTGTATTTGATGCCTATACTCCTGAAATGAGAGTATGCCGTTCTAACCATATTATTACTGGCCTTCCAGACGCATATGGAAGAGGACGTATTATTGGTGACTATAGAAGAGTTGCATTATATGGCGTTGATTATTTAATTAAAGATAAAGAAGAGCAAAAAGCTACTACTTCTAAAACTATGACCCCTGATGTTATCCGTGATAGAGAAGAACTCTCTGAACAAATCCGTGCTTTAAAAGAGTTAAAAGCACTTGGCGAAATTTATGGATGTGATATTTCCAAGCCAGCTTCTAACGTACAAGAAGCAATCCAGGCTGTATACTTCGGATATCTAGCAGCAGTAAAGGAACAAAATGGAGCTGCTATGTCCCTTGGACGTACTTCTACTTTTATTGACTGCTATGCGGAAAGAGATATAAAGAATGGTGTCTTTACTGAAGAGCAGATTCAGGAGTTTATTGACCATTTTGTTATGAAGCTTAGATTAGTTAAATTTGCCCGTACACCAGAATATAATGCGTTATTCTCTGGCGACCCTACATGGGTAACAGAATCTATTGGTGGCGTTGGCATTGATGGGCGCCCAATGGTAACAAAATCTTCTTTCCGTTACCTGCATACTTTACACAATATGGGAACTGCCCCAGAACCAAATATGACTGTTTTATGGTCTACTAGGTTGCCTGAGAACTTTAAGAAATTCTGTGCAAAAGTTTCGATTGAAACTTCTTCTGTACAATACGAAAATGACGATTTAATGAGAGTAACCCATGGTGATGATTACGCAATCGCATGTTGTGTATCTTCCATGAGGGTTGGAAAAGAAATGCAGTTCTTTGGAGCAAGGGCAAACCTTGCAAAATGCCTGCTTTATGCAATTAACGGTGGTGTAGACGAAATGACAGGCGTTCAGGTAGGGCCAAAATATAGGCCAGTAGAAGGTGACTACCTGAATTATGATGATGTTATGGAAAAATACACCGCTATGATGGAATGGCTTGCTGAAGTTTATGTAAATACTTTAAATGTTATTCACTATATGCACGATAAATACTGCTATGAAAGACTTCAAATGGCTCTTCATGACAGGAAAGTAAAAAGATACTTTGCAACAGGTATTGCAGGCTTATCTGTAGTTGCTGACTCTCTTTCTGCTATTAAATACGCAAAAGTTAAAGTAGTGAGAAATGATGTCCAGATTACAAAAAAAGTAAAGAACCCTCAAACAGCAAAATCCGAACTTAAGGTTATTGGTACTGCAAAAGATGTTGTAACTGATTATGAAGTAGAAGGCGATTTCCCTAAATATGGAAATAACGATGACCGTGTAGATGATATTGCTGTAGAAATTGTAAAGAAATTTATGGCAATGGTAAGAAGCCATTACACTTATAGGCAGGGCGTACCTACCACTTCTATTTTAACTATTACCTCTAATGTTGTTTATGGTAAGAATACAGGTTCTACACCAGATGGGCGTGTAAAAGGCCAGCCATTTGCCCCAGGAGCTAACCCATTGCATGGCCGTGATACTCATGGTGCATTAGCATCCTTGTCTTCTGTAGCAAAACTTCCATTTAAGGATGCACAAGATGGTATTTCTAATACCTTTACTATTATCCCTAATGCCCTTGGTAAAGAGGATACTGTATTTGCTGGAGACTTAGAGATTGACTTAAATAAATAAAGTTTATCGTAGAAAGGGGTGAATCCCATGAACGATACTCCAGAATCTTCTCAAAAAATTTTAGAAGATGACATTGTAGCAATGCTTGATAATTTTATGGCTAAGGGTGGCGGGCATATGAATGTAGATGTCAACGCCCTTAGCAAGGACTTAAAGAAAGAAGTCCAAGAAACAAAATCAAATGAATGTAACTCAAAAAATATGGCTTGTCGGGTCCCTACACTTCATACAGGGCTTGACGCTGAAGAATAAGGAGGAAATTATTATGGCAGCAGTAAATGAACAACAAGTTGATAACTTAGTAGCTATGTTAGATGGTTATGCAGAAAAAGGCGGGCATCATTTGAATGTTAATGTTTTAAATAAGGATACTTTGCTTGACGCACAGGCTCATCCTGAAAAATATCCTCAGCTTACTATCCGTGTATCTGGTTATGCTGTTAATTTTATTAAATTAACAAAAGAACAGCAGAATGATGTTATTTCCCGTACTTTCCACCAATCTATGTAATTTATTGATATTTTCCTATAGTTAATTTTAAATATGGAGCTGCTTTCTATGCAGCTCCATATTTTTCCATTTTAAGTATGGTAATATAGCAGGAATAAAAAGTGAAAGGTTTTTCAGCCTTTTACTCCAAAGTTTGTGTCTGTGCTGCATCCACAAACTTAAAATACACACAAAGCAGCACAGAAATGAGGAAATGTATGAACGGATATATCCATTCAATTGAAACTTTTGGCACGGTAGATGGCCCTGGTGTCCGTTATGTTGTTTTTGTCCAAGGCTGCCCTATGAGGTGCCTTTACTGCCATAACCCTGATACATGGCAGATGCACACAGGGATACAAATGACAACAGATGAAATATTAGATGATTACGAAAAGTACCGGCCTTTTTTAAAGGAAGGGGGCCTTACTGTTACAGGTGGGGAACCATTAATGCAAATCGATTTCCTAATAGAACTATTTGAAAAAGCCAAGCTAAAAGATATCCACACCTGTATTGATACTTCTGGAATCGCGTATAACGAAGCTAATCCTGCTTATCTAGAAAAACTGGACAGGCTAATGGAAGTTACCGACTTAGTTATGCTTGATATTAAGCATATCGATCCAGAAGAACATCAGAAACTCTGTAGCCAGCCTAATGAGCCTATCTTAAAATTTGCTAAATATCTAGAAAACAAGCATATTCCTGTTTGGATACGCCATGTAGTCGTTCCTGGCATTACTGATAAAGAAATTTATTTACGGCGCCTTGGTGCTTTTCTTGGAGAACTTACTAATTTACAAGCTTTAGATGTTCTTCCTTACCATACTATGGGGATGGTTAAATATGAAAATTTAGGAATAGATTATCCATTAAAAGGAGTTCCACCTTTAGATAAGGCAGATGCCATTAAGGCAAAACAGATTATTTTAGAAGAACTCCATAAAAAAAGAAAAGAACTTCACCTAGAAAACTAAGTGAAAATAGAAACAATTAACACTTGTCTTATTGTATATTTTGTATTAAAATAGGATAAGGAACAAATGAATAACATGATAATAAGGAGGATTTAAAGTATGGCATATGTAATCAATGATGAATGTGTATGTTGTGGGACTTGCGAAGGAGAATGTCCTGTAGGGGCAATTTCTGAGGGAGATGGAAAATACGAAATCAACCCAGATGTATGTATTGAATGTGGAAGCTGCGCAGCAGCATGCCCTACAGGTGCTATCAATTTATAAACAGAAAACCATAATAAAGAAGCTGCCACAAAACCAATGGGCAGCTTTTTTGTATGCTTATATTATTCTTGTTTTATTCTTTGTGCTAATAACACATAATCTACCTTCCTTAAAAAACTGGCATATTTTATTAACTCTTTTCCTATCTGCCTATCTGCCCGGTTCCCTTTTTTGTATATAATAGAATGTTCCAAATTGGACCAATAATCCATTACTGCAGTACGGACCTGAAGCTCCACAATCTCATTTTCAATCTTTAAAATTAGATGTAAACTTTGATAGCCACTTTTTTTGGGGAACGCAATATAATCCTTTTCCCGAACAATGGTAATTCCTTTATATGATAAAATATATTCCCGGAGACGATATATATCATCTAAATAATTGCATACTGCTCGAACCCCTATTAAATCATGTAATCTTCCTACATTTTGTATGGATAATTCATATCCCTTTCTTTTCAGCTTCTCTACAATGCTTCTTGGTGCCTTAATCCGAGCATTTACTTCTTTTAAAGGCATCCTTTTCTGCCTTATTTGTTCCTTTTTATTCCATTCCCACAAAATATCTTCTATTACTCGGATCATTTCTCTTTTATTAGAACAAAACTCCTCCGAATATAACTTCTGAAGGAGAATCTGCTCCTCTTTATCCGCCTGATGCACCAAGTATGGCTCTATTTGCTTTTCTGGCTTCTGTATTTCCATATTCTCACCTCTGTTTCTAAAATACACACTTTATCAATATATGCTGTTGCAGAGGAAATAAGAATATAAAAATTTTCATAACGCCTGCTTATTTTTTCGTTTACCAAATAATTTTCTCTTTTTTCTTACTTTTTTTGTATTTTCAGCGGTTGCTGCTGCTTCCATCCGTCCCTTTTGATAGCTTCGGATTGTTTCATCCAGCTTTTTAAAACGCTGTTCCTCCTTTTCATCTTGCATCCGCATTAAATAATCCATTTCCTTTAATACATTATCACTGACTCTTTCACTAATTTCCTGCCCAAGTAAAGGATTATTTTCCACTAATGCACGAGAAATAATATTATTCATAATCACTTGAAATTGTTGAAGCTTGTCCTCTGAAATAGAAACTGGGGTATGTACCTTTTTATCTGCGCACACTAAAAGCTTGTCCTCTTTTTTCTCTTCTGTTTTTTCCTGCTCCTCCTTTGCTGCTTCTTCTGATGTTTTTGCTTCTTCCTCTAATACTCGGTTGTTAAGCTCCTCCTTTAACCCTAACATATAATCCAAATTTTCTTCTTCAGAAGTAATTAGCTCCGGCAGAACCATTTTAATCGCTTTTAACTGGAATCCCTGGTCTTTTAATACCTTAATATTCTTTAGCAGTTTAATGTTTTCTTCCGTGTAGTAACGGTGCCCCATCTCATTTCTTGGAATCTCTAAGTCAAGCTCTTCTTCCCAATATCGTAAAACATGTGCCTCCACATCAACCTGTTTCGAGGCATCGGATATAATGTACCGTTTCATAACCGCCTCCTATAATTGTAAATATTTTCCAGTTATTTCAATTATAGCATTAAACCATTAAAAAGCAAGTGGATTTTCCAAATATTTACATATCAAAGATAATATAAGCTTCTTAAACTTTATTTCAGCCACAAAAAGCCCTTAATCCTATTTTTTATTCGCAGGTTCAATATTAATAGATTTTCCTTTTATCTTTGCATTTTGCATTGCCTTTAAAACTTCCTTGGCATACTCTCTAGGTACCTCCACGAAGGTATATTTATCGTACATATCAATAGATCCTACTAACTTTCCTGGCATTCCAGATTCTCCTGCAACTGCCCCTAAAATATCGCCTGGCCTTACATTTTGTCTTTTTCCAATATTGACAAATAAACGGACCATGCCTTCCTCTGCACCTGTATCGCCAAAATCACCATATGCCGGCCTTTCTATATCCTCTTGGCTATCATTGCCACCCATTGCCATTTTAAGGAACGCAGCTGCCATATCAAGCGCTGTAAAATCTTCGTCATTTAAACGTTTCTCTACTAGCCTCATCGTTGCTGATAAATCTTCCTCTAAAATCATATTCTTAACCTTTTCCATAACCTTATCCACCTTCGTATTGGTTACATCATTTAAAGATGGGATAGGTTGAAGCATAATTTTAGTCTTACAATAATTCTGAATCTCCCTTAATTTATAAACTTCCCTCCCTATTACAAATGAAAATGCACGCCCTGTCCTACCTGCACGCCCTGTCCTGCCAATCCGGTGTACATAGTATTCATCATCCTGTGGTAAATCATAATTAAATACTGCCTCCACATCATCCACATCAATCCCTCTTGCTGCAACATCTGTTGCCACTAAAATATCCGTTTTTCCATTACGGAACCCATTCATAACTCTATCACGCTGAGATTGTTTTAAATCTCCATGGAGCCCTTCTGCAAAATATCCTCGGTTTTGAAGTGCCAGTGTCAATTCATCTACCTGCCGTTTTGTATTACAAAATATTAAAGAAAGTTTTGGGGCATAAATATCCAATAAACGGCATAATACTTCTTCTTTATTTTTTGGTTTTACTTCATAATAATATTGTTCAATCTTAGGGACTGTCAGTTCCTTTTTAACTACCTTTACCATTTGTGCATTTTTTTGGTACTGGCGGGTAATATCTAAAATAGGTTTTGGCATAGTAGCCGAAAACATAATTGTCTGCCGTTCTTCTGGCACTTGGCTTAAAATCATTTCAATATCTTCCCTAAAACCCATATTTAACATTTCATCAGCCTCATCTAAAATTACTGTATGAATATGGTCAAATTTTACTGTTTTCCTTCTCATATGATCCATAACCCGCCCCGGTGTCCCAATAATAATTTGCGTCCCTACTTTAAGAGAACGAATTTGTTTTACAATATCCTGCCCGCCATAAATTGGCAATACTTTAATACCGTGCATATATTTTGCTAAGTTCCTAATTTCATCCGCTACTTGGATAGCAAGTTCCCTTGTAGGACATAACACAATGGCCTGTAGTTTTTTTGATTTTGCATCTATTTTCTGAAGAAGCGGTATCCCAAACGCCGCTGTTTTACCTGTACCCGTCTGTGCCTGGCCTACTACATCCCCGCCCATCAATTCAATAGGGATCGCTTTCGCCTGAATAGGGGTAGCTTCTTCAAATCCCATATCTGTAATTGCTTTCAATATTGCCCCTGAAATATTCAAATCCTCAAACTTAACTGTCTCCATTTTTATGTCCTCCATCCTTTTTATAGTCAACTTGCCTTTAAGCCTAAAAAAGCGCTCCTCCGTAGGAAGAGCGCAAATGAAATTATATTTAATCATATCTGTACATAAACACTACAATTTTTATCATAACAGATTACAATGGATTCGTCAACTATATTCTCACCATTTTGTATTTGCTATTCTGCCTCATTATTCTCTAATAAGGCTTGTTCATAACCCTTCAGGATCATACTCTGAATCTTATCTCTGGTATCAGAATTCAATGGATGTGCAATATCACGATATTCCCCATCGGAAGATTTTCGGCTTGGCATTGCAATAAACAAGCCTTTCTCTCCCTCAATCACTTTTATGTCATGCACCACAAACTCGTTATCCAGAGTTATGGATACTACGGCCTTCATTTTTCCTTCTTTTGTTACTTTCCTAACCCTCACATCTGTAATTTGCATTTCACCAATTTCCTTCCACTGCTTTAATTTCTATGCAGTTTGTATCTTATAATACATACCTTTCATTCATTTCTACTACAATCTTTGGATTGCCAAGTTCACCAATATGCGTGGTATTTGCACGAATGGTGTCACGGCTTTCTACAATACAATTTTCAATATATGTGTTATCTCCAATATATACATCATTCAAAATAATAGAATTCTTTATTACACAATTATTTCCAACATATGTTTTCTTAAACAAAATGGAATTTTCAACCTTACCATTAATAATACATCCACTAGAAACTAAACTATTTTTTACTTCTGCCCCTGGATTATATTTAGCTGGTGGCAAATCCTCTACTTTAGAATATACCTCTGGGAACTCTTTAAAGAAATAATCCCTTACTTCTTTCTTTAAGAAATCCATATTTGTCTGATAATAAGAATCTACGGTAGAAATACTTCTCCAATAGGTTTCCAAGTCATATGCGTAAATACGCTTTAAGTTCTTATAACGGATAATGACATCTCTTACAAAATCATGCCTATTTTCTTGTGCACAACGCTCAATTAACTCGATAAGCTGCCTTCTTCTAATTACGTAAATCCCAGTAGAGACTTTTCCATATGTTGCAACAACAGGTTTTTCTTCGAAATCAACGATCCTTCCATCTACATCTGTCTTTACTGTACCAAAACGGCATGGATCATCCCCTTCTGGCACTTTTGTTGTAACAACTGTAATATCTGCCTTTTTCTCAATATGGTACTCTAAAACTTTATTATAATCCAATTTATAAACACCATCGCCTGCTGCAATTACTACATAAGGCTCATGGCTATTCTTAAGGAAATTCAAATTTTGGTAGATAGAATCTGCTGTCCCACGATACCAGAAATTATTGTCATTTGTTATGGTAGGCGTAAATACATATAATCCTCCCTGCTTTCTACCAAAATTCCACCATTTAGAAGAATTCAAATGTTCATTCAAGGATTTTGCATTATATTGTGTAAAAACTGCTACCTTCTGAATATGAGAATTTGTCATATTGCTTAGTGCAAAATCAACACTTCGGTAACTTCCTGCTACCGGCATCGCTGCAATTGCACGCTTATTGGATAATTCCCTCATCCGGTTGCTATTACCGCCTGCTAAAATAATACCAATGGCCCTCATCGTATGTCACCTGCCTTAATAATATATTCGCCGCTTGCCAAGCTGCCCCCCGGATAATCCTCCGTTTTTGTCACACCCGAAATAGCTACGTTTTTGCCTATCTTTACATTAGAAGGAATACAAGAATTTTCACCAATTGTCACCAAGTCAAATGCGTATACCTTTTTATCTAGGTTACTTTCTGCATATTCTCCTATTCCTGTCTCTACATCTGAACCAATTTCTACATTCTCTGCGATAATTGTTTTATTGATTTTCGATCCTGCGCCAATTACACTTCCTTGCATAATAATAGAATCACGGACTACTGCACCTTTGCCAATTACAACACCACAGCCTATTACAGAATTAATAACTTCCCCATATATCTCGGAGCCCTCTCCAATTATACTTCTTTCAATCCTTGCTTCAGGTGAAATATATTGTGGAGGCAGTGTATCACTCTTTGTATAAATTCTCCAAAATTCTTCATAAAGATTAAATATAGGAATAATATCAATTAATTCCATATTTGCTTCCCAATAAGATCCAAGAGTCCCTACATCTTTCCAATATCCATTATATTCATATGCAAAAATACGTTTTCCTTCATTAAAACAATGAGGAATAATATGCTTCCCAAAGTCACATGCACTTTGTTCAGAAAGCTCAATTAATGCTTCCCTTAATACCTTCCAGCTAAAGATATAAATACCCATAGAAGCTAAGTTACTCTTTGGGTTTGCTGGTTTCTCCTCAAACTCTACAATACGGTTTGTCTCATCTGTTACCACAATCCCAAAACGGCTTGCTTCTTCAATTGGCACTGGCATTGCTGCAATTGTTACATCTGCATTATTTGCCTTATGGTAGTCTAACATCACTTCATAATCCATCTTATAAATATGATCTCCTGACAGGATCAACACATAGTCTGGATTATATGTCTCCATATAATTCAGGTTTTGATAAATCGCATTAGCTGTACCTGTATACCATTCACTATTGCCATTTTTCTCATAAGGCGGAAGTACCGTAACACCACCAACATTCCTATCTAAATCCCACGGTATACCAATCCCTATATGTGTATTAAGTCTTAACGGCTGATATTGTGTCAATACACCAACCGTATCCACGCCTGAGTTAATGCAGTTACTCAGTGGGAAGTCAATGATACGGTATTTTCCGCCGAAGGCTACTGCAGGCTTTGCAACCTTAGCCGTAAGCACACCTAACCGGCTGCCCTGCCCACCCGCTAAAAGCATGGCAATCATTTCTTTTTTAATCACGCTATCACCTCTTGTTGTAATTTTCTAATATGCATATTATACCACAACTTAACCATTTAGTGAACCGATTTTCTGAAATTTGTTAATTCTTTTTTTACATTTTCCGTCAATCCATTGTGCTTTTTTTATAATTTGTATATATTATTCCTATATTTTTGTATAGTATGCACAAATTTTTCGTTTTATACTCTATTTTCGACATTATAGAACTAAAACCCCACCAAAAAGCTAATTGTCCACTAAAATCTCTTGCATAATACTAGGAATTATTTCTTATATATGATACAATAGAAAGTAAAATATTTATAGAATTAAAGGAGTCTTATCAATTATGCAAAAGCTTAAGAAAATCAAAGGAAAAATTATTTCCTATGTTATGTGCGTTGCTATTTTGCTAACAATCTTGGTAACAGCCATTATGGCTTTTGGCACCATCCGTTCCACAAATTCTGTTTTATTAGACAATATGCAAATAACCGCCAGAATCGCTTCTCAAAGCATTAGTTCTAATTTGCATCTTCTTACAGAACGGATGTACAATCTATCTATTGAACCAATTTTCTTAAATCCATCCAAAAACAATGCAGAAAAAGAAAATCGTCTCACTGAAGCAAAGCTTCAAATTGAGTTTGTATGGTTATCTGCCTATGATTTATCAGGGCAGAAACTCTACGGAGATACTATTGCGCCTTCCTCTATTTCTGATACTCAATATTATTCTTATCTTACCCAAACTGGCAGTATTGTAATTGGGGAACCTTATTATGACAACAATACTTTACAACTTTGTGTTGGAGCACCCATAAAGGAGAATAATGAAATTGTCGGATATCTAATTGGAAGTTATAAATATGACTTATTAAATGATGTATTGAGCATGTTAATCCTTGGAAATACAGGTAGTGCTAGTATTTTAAACCAAAATGGAAAAATTATTGGCGACCGCAACCTAGATATGATTGCTAAGGAACAAACCATTTATTCCTTATATCCTGATAACAATGAATACATCTATAAAAAAATGCTTTCCTTCCAAACAGGTTCTTCTATTATAAAACTTAATAATAGAAACTACTATATAGGGTATGCACCTATTCCCGGCACTAACTGGGTATTATTTATCCATGCCCCACAAAAAGAATTTATGGATACCGTATATTTTTCTATTGTACTATCCATAGTATTAGCTCTTCTTTTATTAATTATTGCTGCTGCCATTATTGTCCCTCTTGCCAACAAAATTTCCTCTTCTCTATCCTTAGCAACTAGACGTTTACAAGAATTGGCTAATGGTGATTTAACCACAGAGGTAATCCAGTCAAAAGCAAATGATGAAACTACCATTTTAACCTCTGCTTTGTCCAAAACGATTACTAGCTTAAATAATTATATCCATAGTATTGAAACCTGTTTAGGCGCATTATCATCTGGGGACTATACTATCCATGTCCCAGATGATTTCCATGGAGATTTCGTTTCTATCCAAAGTTCTTTGTCCAATATTACGGAATCCCTAAACCATACCATGTTACAAGTAAACCACTCTTCAAAAGAAGTAAACAAAAACTCTATTGATGTATCTAGTTACGCAAAAAAACTCTACAATGGCGCCCTCCATCAAGAAGCCTTGCTTCATGAGTTAAATGAAAATATGGCAAGTATGACAGCTTCTATTGAAGAAAATAAAGATAATGTATCCCATATTGAAACTTGTTCTAAAAATGCTAGTGAAAAAGCCAACCTTGGGAATAATTATATGAATAGTATGCTCCAAACTATGGAACAAATTTATTCTGCCGTACAAGAAATTTCAAAGATCAGCTTAATGATTGAATCGATTTCCAGAAAAACTCACCTTTTATCTTTAAATGCTTCTATTGAAGCTGCTAGTGCAGGAGAATTTGGAAAAGGTTTTGCCGTAGTGGCATCAGAAATTGGTATTTTATCTGGGCAGACTTCAGATGCCTTACAGCAATCTGGGGATATTATTAAAAGTTCTTCCGATATTATTCAAAAAGGGTTAGAAATAGCACAGCAAACAGCCAACGCATTTTCAGAAATCCAAAACGTTACCGAACAATATTTCGAGCTTTCTACTAAATTATCTAATACCGTAAAAACACAGACTACCACAGTAGAAGGTGTAAATAACCAGCTTTCTTCTTTACAAACCATAGCTGATGAAAATAGAGATTTAGCAGAAAAAACAGATAAAATGGCAGATAGTTTCCTTACTCAGTCAAAAAACTTAAAAGACTTTGTAGAAAAAGTTAAAATTAAGGATTATCAATAGGGGGATTATATTATGAAAAGAAAATTTTTAATTATTTTAGCTTGTTTTGTCCTTCTTTTAACTGGATGTAGCCATAACCCTGGCATGAAAGATGGTTTTTATACAGCAGAAATGTCTGGATATTCCCACGGTTGGAAGGAATATTTATGTATTATGGTAAAAAATAATACGATTGTTTATGCTGAATTTAATGCAAAAGATCCGAGTGGGTATATTAAGGCATGGGATAATGCTTATATGCAAAATATGTATACTGAATCAGGCACTTACCCAAATCAATATACTAGAACCTATGTAGCACAACTAATTGAAACACAGAATCCAGACAATGTAGATGCCATAAGTGGGGCATCTCATTCTGGCAATAATTTTTTTAAACTATCTAGGGCAGTTATAGACCAAGCAACAAAAGGAGATTCTACAATAGTAGTTATAGAATAATAGTTTTGCCTAGTAGCATTAAAAATCTTATTTGCATAACTTATTAAAAGCAGGATATTTTCTTTCTTGCATAGAAACGGAGGATACCTATGTATCGAATTAATTTTGAAGAACCTGTCCACGCCCACTTTATTGGTATTGGTGGCATAAGTATGAGTGGGCTTGCAGAAATCTTATTAAAAGAAGGCTTTGCTATTTCTGGGTCTGATTATCAAGAGTCTGCCCTAACACAACATTTAGCCAATTTAGGTGCTAAAATCTATTATGGGCAAAAAGCAGAAAACTTACAGGAAGAAATTCCTGCTTTTGTCGTATATACTGCTGCCGTAAAAGAAGATAATCCCGAATACCAAGAAGCCATAAAGCAAAACTTGCCTTTGCTTTCGCGTGCCGATCTATTAGGGCAGCTTATGGCAAATTACCCAATTTCTACTGGCATTGCAGGCACACACGGGAAAACCACAACTACATCTATGCTTTCCGAAATTCTTTTAGATTGTGGTAAAAACCCTACTATATCCGTAGGGGGAATAATGAAACGCATCCATGGCAATACTTATGTAGGGGATTCGCCCTATTTTATTACAGAAGCCTGTGAATACACAAATACCTTTTTTTCTTTATACCCAACCTATGGCATTATCCTAAATATAGCAGAGGATCATATGGATTTCTTTAAAGATATCCATGATATCCGCCACTCTTTCCGCATTTATGCGGAACATATAAAGCCAAATGGATCGTTAATTATTAACGGGGCCATACCAAAACTTTCCTACCTTACAGAAAATCTGACATGTAATGTTATTACTTTTGGTTTAAGCCCAGAGTACGATTATTATGCTACCAATATCCAATATGACAATTTTGGCTGCCCAAGTTATGACCTTTGTATCCAAGGGCTGCCAGCTACCCGCATTACACTTAAAGTTACTGGCGAACATAATATCTTAAATTCCCTTGCTGCCGCTGCCGCCGCACAAGCAATGGAAATTTCTTTAGATTCTATCCGTACTGCCCTTGCTTCTTTTGAAGGCACTGACCGCCGTTTCCAAAAGAAGGGAGAAGTGAAAGGATGTACCATAATTGACGACTATGCGCACCATCCAGACGAAATCCGTGCTACTTTAACCGCTGCCAGAAATTATCCACATAACCATATTTGGTGTATTTTCCAGCCACATACTTACAGCAGGACAAAAGCCTTTTTAAAGGACTTTGCACAGGCTCTTTCTTTAGCAGATAACATTGTACTAGCAGATATTTACCCTGCCAGGGAAACAGATACCCTTGGTATTAGTTCCCTCCATATACAAGAAGAACTAAAAGCCCTGGGAAAAGAATCCTACTACTTTTCCACATTCGAAGAGATCAAAAAATTTATTTTAGAAAATTGTATCAACGGTGATTTGTTGATAACTATGGGGGCCGGAGATATTGTAAATGTTGGCGAATCCCTTCTTTTGCAATAGTTATCCACATTATCCACATATTTATCAACATATTATGTTGCCTAAATATGTGGATTTTCTATTTACATAATATTTTTAATTGCTTTTTTTACCTCCATAAAATATCAGCCTTTTTTTAACTTAGCATAACAAAACTGTCAACCATTTACATTTTATCCACATTATCCACACTCTTTCCAAGTTATCCACACTCTTTTTTAACCAAAAAATCTATATTTCCATTTCTCTTTTTTTGTGTTATCATAGACATAACCAAAATCCCCAACTTATGAAAAAGGATCGTGAACATATGAATACCTTTACATTACACAACCTTCAAAACACTTTTACCTCTGTTCCAAATTTCTTCCTGGATCACTATATGCCAGGCGCCAACGGAGAATTCGTAAAAGTGTATTTATATCTTCTGCGTTGTCTTTCTGGAAATACAGACAACCTTAGTATTTCTTTTATTGCAGATTCACTAAAATATACAGAAACAGATGTTATGCGTGCTTTCCGTTATTGGGAGCAAGAAAAACTTTTATCGCTTTCCTTTCAGGGCGATGCCTTAACGGATATCTATTTTTTAACACCTGAACCTCGCCAAGAAGAAAAGGAAAAAGAAAAAGGGGTAGAAATAGGAGCTGAAATTGATATCCCTGCAAAACCACATTATACTGCGGCACAGCTCAACCATTTTATGGAACTAGATGATATTAGCCAAGCATTATATGTTACACAGCGTTATCTTGGCAGGACCCTTACCTCAACAGAAACCACATCTGTATTGTATTTTTATGATGTATTAAAATTCCCAACGGATTTAATAGAATATCTAGTAGAATATTGTGTTTCCCGTGATAAAAAAAGTATGCGCTATATAGAAACTGTGGCATTGGCATGGGCAAAACAAGGAATACACACTGTTTCTGATGCAAAACAAATTTCTTCTTTCTATAATAAAAATTGTTTTGCTGTAATGAAAGCGTTTGGGCTATCTAACCGGAACCCAGCAGATTCTGAACTTGCCTTAATCCGTAAATGGACCCGCAATATGGGATTTTCCCTAGATATTGTTTTAGAAGCGTGTAAACGTACCATACAGACTATCCACCAGCCAAGTTTTGAATATGCCGACTCTATCCTATCCCGCTGGCATGAAAAAGGCGTAAAACACTTAACAGATATACAAAAGCTAGATAAACAGCATAAAGACTCTAAAGATACCAAGCAGGAAAAGCCTGCGCACCCCCATTCTACGCCTAACCGTTTTAATAATATCACTCCCCGCAGCTATCTATATGACGACTTAGAAAAACAGCTACTAGGGCATTAAGGAGGAATTAATGTGGCACTTCGGAACTCCCAATATGATTTGCTAATCCGCACCTATAACCAAAAACAATTAAAAAACCGGCATACCTTAGATTTGCGTATACAAGAAATTTATAAGCGGATTCCCCGCGTAGAAGAAATTAACCAAGAAATTGCTTCTATTTCGGTTGCACAAGCAAAAGAATTATTAAATGGAAATGGCCATGCCATTGTCCGGTTAAAATCCCAAATTGCCGATTTATCAGATGAACGGGCTATCCTTCTTCTTCGGCATGGGTATCCCAAAGATTACCTTACGCTTCCATATGACTGCCCAGATTGCCATGACAGCGGCTATATTGGAAATGAAAAATGCCATTGTTTCCGCCAAGCAGCGATTGATATGCTTTATACACAATCTAACCTAAAAGAAATACTAAAAACAGAAAATTTCCAAACTTTTTCTTTTGAACATTATGACAATATAGAAGAAAACCCTATTACTAATAAAACAGCATATGCCAATATTAGGGAAATCCACACAAAATCGAAACAATTTGTATCGCAATTTGGAAAAAGCTATGAAAACCTTTTATTTTATGGAGGGACTGGCGTAGGGAAAACCTTTCTTTCGAATTGTATTGCAAAAGAATTACTGGATTTATCTTTTTCTGTTATTTACCTTACTGCAATCCAATTATTTGACCTTTTCTCCCATTATACATTTGATAATAACGAAGAGGCAGGGGAAACGAATGATATGCTTCAGTTTATTTTAGACTGTGACCTACTTATTATTGATGATTTAGGGACGGAACTAAGCAATGCCTTTACTAACTCTAAACTCTTTTACTGTTTAAACGAGCGTTTTATTCGGAAAAAACCTATACTGATCTCTACCAATCTTTCTATAGATAAGATTAGCCAAATTTATTCAGAGCGAATTTTTTCGCGCCTCTCTAGTAATTTTACATTTTTAAAGTTTTATGGAGATGATATTCGGATTAAAAAGAAATTACAACAAAAACAGACTTGACGAAACCAGACTATAATGTTATAAACAAAATGTTCAATACTATACCATACACGAAATTGGAGGAGAATACGTTATGACACGTGAAGCGAAAGATTTCAATACCATTCCGGTAGGGCCTCTTGGGATTGTTGTCCTTCCAAGTTGTAAAGACCTAGGGGACAAAATTGACTCCTATATTGTAGCATGGAGGGACAAGCGGGAAAATGAACACACTTCTACCCTTCCTTTTAACGGCTATTTAAAGGATTCTTATTTAGTAGATGCAAACGTCCCTAGGTTTGGCTCTGGTGAAGCAAAGGGAATTATTAACCAATCTGTCCGTGGTGATGATCTATACATAATTACAGATGTTACTAATTATAGCCTAACCTATTCATTATGTGGGTTTACCAACCATATGTCGCCGGATGATCACTTTCAGGATTTAAAACGTGTTATTGCTGCGGTCGGCGGAAAGGCAAGGCGCATCACTGTTATTATGCCATATTTATACGAAAGCCGCCAGCACAAGCGTACTGGTCGTGAATCTTTGGACTGTGCATTGGCACTCCAAGAGCTTTCTAATATGGGCGTAGAAAATATTATTACTTTTGATGCACATGATCCACGTGTACAAAATGCTATCCCGTTAAAAGGATTTGAAACGGTTACGCCAGCTTACCAATATATTAAAGCCCTTTTAAAAGAAGAGCCTGATATCCATATGGACTCTCAGCATATGATGATTATTAGCCCAGATGAAGGGGGTACTTCCCGCGCTGTATATTACTCTAATGTACTTGGGCTAGAACTTGGCATGTTCTATAAACGCCGTGATTATACCAGAGTTGAAAATGGCAGGAACCCTATTATTGCACATGAATTCCTTGGTTCTTCCGTAGAAGGGAAAGACTGCCTTATTATTGATGATATGATTTCCTCTGGGGAAAGCATTTTAGATGTTGCCAAAGAATTAAAACGCAGAAATGCAAGAAAAGTATTTGCTGCTGCTTCTTTTGGCTTATTTACCAATGGGCTTGAAAAATTTGATCAATTCTATAAAGAGGGATTAATTGATCGGGTGCTTACTACAAACCTCATCTACCAAACCCCAGAGCTATTGACAAAACCATACTACATTAATGTAGATATGAGCAAATATATTGCTTTAATTATTGACACTTTAAACCATGATGCTTCTATTAGCGATTTATTAAACCCTGTAACACGCATCCACAATATCCTAAGTAAATACCATCAAATATAATTATTAACCTTCCATATAAAGCAGCTGCCACATTAAGAAAACTAGGTTCCTTAATGCGGCAGCTTTATTATAATTCCAACAAATGATATGTTTTTTCCATATTATCCAAAATTTCTTTTTCTCTTTGATGGCAAGTAAAAAGCAGTATCTGCCTAGCCTGCTGTGTTAATGCTGCCAATGTAGATTGTAAACGTTCCTTATCATAATAGACAAACGTTTCATCCAAAAGTAGGGGCATCGATTCGTATCCCATTATACTATCTGCTGCAGCCAGGCGTAATGCTAAATAAACTTGTTCTGCTGCACCCCTGCTTAATTGATACAGTGGAATTTTCCTATTTTGCCCATATAAAAATATTTCATTATTTTCCTGAATAAATACCTTATTATACTTATTATCTGTTATCTCTGACAATAAATGGGACATGCGTTCCCTCATATGTTCGCTGACGTTTTTCTGCATAGAGCCTGCCACTTGTTTTAAAGTCTGCTCTGCCAACATAACCGCGCTAATCTGCTGGTATAGCTTCCTATTTTCTTCTACCTGCTGCCTACAGCCTTCCAGCCCACTTTGGTAAATAACAGCCCTTTCCTTCATTTGCTCTAATTTCCATTCGACTTTTTGGATCTGTTCATACAATGTTTTTTCCCTTTTTTCTGCTTCCATAAATGCAACTGAAACCGAAGTTAAAGCATGGCCCTTCCATGCAAGGAATGCACATATTAATGCCAGTATGCCAAAAATCCAAACACCTTCCCTCCAATAGCCCATAACATAACAAAATACCATAATAAAAAAACTAACTGCACTTAAAAATAATTCTATGTACATTAACCTTTTCTGGCGGCTGGAATTTTCATATGCTTGTTTTTCCTGTTTTATCTGCTTGCGCATTTCCTCTAGTTCTTCTTGCGCTTCCTCTTTCCTTATTGTCTGCTGTAAAAGTTCCTCTTCAATAATTCTTAAATCTTCTTCTGCATTTTGTAATTCTTCTTCTAACTTTGGCTGGTACTGCTTTATTAACCTTTTCTTTTCCTCAGCCAAAAAGACAAATGCCTTTCTCATATCCCATTCTGGTTCTCCTGCCGATAAATAATTTACCATTGTATTTTGTAATTCTTCAGACAATGTTTGCCCTGGCTCCGCCTTCATCTGGCTAATACAAACGGTATTTGTAAAACTGCTTTCTGTTATTCCCCCTAAAAGTCCCTTTAATTCTTCCTCTGTTAATTCTTCCCCTGTCGTTTCATTTACAATCTCTGTTTTCCAGTTATCGTGGCTAAAACAACGGTATATCCGATAAACACCCCTTCCCTTTTGGAAGCGCATCACTCCCTCATAAGAAGCTGGGTTTTCCCACGGCTCATATTTACTAAATTCGTCTGTTTTAGAAGCCCTTCCTCTCTGCCTTTCTATGCCAAACAACATAGCACGGATAAAAGCATGGATGGTACTTTTACCTGCTTCATTATCACCATAAATTACATTAACGCCTTTTTGAAAAAACAAATTTACACCATGTAATTTCCCAAAATTTGTTATTCCCACTTCTAAAATTACCATTTCAGCCTCCTTTCCTCTATTCCCTATACGTCAAATGCACGTATCCCATAATGAAGTGCTTGGCGTTCTATCTCATTTAGTGTTTCTTTTTTTAAGAACTCCTTCATATACCAGCCCAAGACATTGTTTTTATTTGCTTGGTACAATTCCTGTAAATTATAATCTGGCTGTGTCTTATCATCAAAACTGCATATATTCCCTTCTTTTTGAAATTCTTCAAAAGAAAACTGCATTACTTGATCCCTTTGCCCCACTAACCGTAAACTATACATATTTTGGCTCCCAAAAGTTTCTATTTCCTCCCTTACTTTCTGCCTAACTGACATAACCGTATCTTCTGGCGTAACAGCTATTTCAATTGGCAGATAAATCCGTCTGGCAAATGGCACAAATTTTACTTGCACTTTTCCTTTTGAAATTTCTACTTCATAAAATCCTTTCGCCCCGCTATCCGACCTATCTGCTGGCTCTAAACATCCAGCTTGGACTACCTTGTTTTTCACAAGTTCCCCGCCCATATGGATATGCCCAAAAGCAATATAATCAAACCCACTTGCCTTTAGCTTTTCAATATCATAAGGGCGGTGCCCTGCATCTCCACCATGCCCTAACAGTATATTCACTTTTTTTTCATCTGCTACTGTTATTTGGTTATATACAGGTTCTATATCTTCTCTATCATAATAGCTTCCTCCATATACAGAAAGATTCAAATCAGGGAAATCCTTCCGTTCAATCCCTGGTGATTTAAAAAAACTCACATTTTTACACCATAAAAAACTTCTATAATAAGAATCCTGCTTCATATAATCATGGTTTCCTGCTATTATCATTACCCTTGTTTTTGTCAGCGTGGAAAACAGATAATCTACCTCTTTTAATTCCCTTAATAATGGCTGCCTATGGAACATATCCCCTGCTATTAGCAAAACATCTGCCTGTACTTTCTCTGTATATGTAATTGCCCTTTCAAATGTTTCCCATATCTCCCTGCCCCTATCTTTTACCCATTTTGCTCCTTTTTCGGGTTCTGCCCCTAAATGTATGTCCGCTATATGTATTACTTTCATTGTCCTTCCTCCACTATAGCCCTGCCTATCCTCTTATTCATACTGCTACCTATTATTCTTCCCTATTATACAACTGATTCGTAGACTTGTCATTGACTTTAAGTACAAAAAGCAGTAATTCCCAAAAAACAACACAAAAAACCCCATTGTTTCTCTATTTTCAGGGTGTTATAATAAAATATAATTTAAAATTCCCCCTTCCTCTTAAGTAAAGGGGAAATTGCCCAAAACAATTATAATGGCAGCAAAGGACGGGGCGAAAGTGGTATCCCTTGCTGCCATAAGGCAATCTACATAATTGGCTCCTAACTGCCGCAAGTGGATTGAAACAAAAAGTAAGGCATAACTGGAATAAAAATTAAGCACGAAAATGCAAAATTATAGGAGATGATTATATGCTTGAAACCTTTTTTTCTGTTAGCCATATGCTTAAGTCTTCCCAAAAGATTGGAAACATTCCAGACTCTAAGACGGTTTACCAAAATTTTTTCCAAATTGCATGGCCTTCCGCTGTTGAATCTACTTTAGTTGGGCTAGTAGGTGCTATTGATACTATGATGGTTGGCGGGATTGGCACAGCTGCAATTGCTGCTGTTGGCATTACTAACCAGCCAAAGTTTATTTTGCTTGCTGCCATTAATTCTTTAAATGTTGGGGTTACTGCTATTGTAGCAAGGAGAAAAGGAGAAAATAACCAAGAAAGTGCTAATAGTTGTTTAAGGCAATGTTTATTGCTTAGTGCGTTTATTTCTATCTTTATGGCTGTTATGGGCTTTTTATATGCTTCTGAAATACTTATATTTGCAGGTGCTGAAGCAGATTACCTTGATTATGCTGTATCTTATTTCAGGATTCTTATGGTTAGTATCTTTTTTCAAGCCATTAACTTAACTATCAACGCTGCCCAACGTGGGGCAGGCAATACTAGGATTTCCATGCGCACCAACGTAACAGGGAATATTGTGAATGTTATTTTTAATTATCTGCTTATTAACGGCGTTTGGTTTTTCCCAAAGCTTGGTGTACAAGGCGCCGCTATTGCCACTGCGCTTGGTGCATTTGTAGCATGTTGTATGTCAGTTGCTACTTTACTAAAACGTGGTTCTTTCTTAAGCTTCCATACTATTGGTAGGTGGAAACTATCCAAGGCTTTATTACTTCTGCTTTTCAGTATTAGTGGAAGCGCACTAATAGAACAAGTATTTATGAGGATTGGTTTCTTTACCTATGCTAAATTAGTTGCTGCTTTAGGGACTACTGCTTATGCAACCCACCTTATCTGCATGAATATTCTAAGTTTATCCTTTAATTTTGCAGACGGCTTTGGCGTAGCGGCTTCTTCTTTAATGGGGCAAAGCCTTGGTGCTAAACGCCCTGATATGGCGACTCTCTATGTAAAGGCAGGGCAACGGATTGTATTTTGTATCTCTGCTGTACTATGTGTATGTTTTATTACAGGCAGGTACTTTTTAGTCTCACTTTTTTCACAAGAAGCAGAAGTCATTGAATTAGGTGCTATTATTGTCCTATTTATTGCTGGCATTACTTGGCTCCAAACCTCCCAAGTCGTTATATCAGGTTCCTTACGGGGAGCTGGTGACACCCGCTTTGTTGCCCTAAGTTCCCTGATTAGTGTCACCCTATTCCGGCCTTTTTTAGCGTGGCTGTTCTGTTACCCACTTGGTTTTGGGCTAATCGGCGCATGGTTTTCCCTATTTGCTGACCAAGGTATCCGGCTTATATTAAATTTTTGGAGGTTTTCTACGGGAAAATGGGCTTCTATTAAGGTATAAAAAAGGAGCTGTTTAAGGCAGCCCCTTTACAAAAACAATTGCATTTCTATTTTTATAATTCACAATTATTTACTGTCCTTGGGAATGGTATTACATCGCGGATATTTCCCATGCCAGTTAAATACATAACACACCGTTCAAACCCAAGCCCAAAACCTGCATGGCGTGCAGAGCCATATTTGCGTAAATCCAAATAGAACTGATAATCTTCTGGTTTTAAATTTAGCTCTTCCATTCTGGCAAGCAGCTTATCATAATTATCCTCTCTTTGGCTTCCACCAATAATTTCTCCAATGCCAGGCACCAGGCAGTCCATAGCGGCTACTGTTTTTCCGTCTTCATTTAATTTCATATAAAATGCTTTTATTTCCTTTGGATAATCTGTTACAAATACAGGACGCTTAAAGATTTGTTCTGTTAAATACCTTTCATGTTCTGTCTGTAAATCACAGCCCCAAGATACTTTATAATCAAACTCTTCATTATGCTTTTCCAATAGCTCAATGGCTTCTGTATAAGTAATATGCCCAAACTCCGAATGTAGCACGCCTTCCAAACGTTCCATTAAGCCCTTGTCCACAAATTGATTGAAAAATGCCATTTCTTCCGGCGCATGTTCCATGACATATTGGATAATATATTTTAACATCCCTTCTGCCAACATCATATCATCCTTTAAATCCGCAAATGCCATTTCTGGCTCAATCATCCAAAACTCTGCTGCATGGCGTGTAGTATTCGAATTTTCTGCACGGAAAGTAGGGCCAAATGTATAAATATTACGGAATGCCATTGCATATGTTTCTCCATTTAACTGCCCGCTTACTGTTAAATTAGTCGGTTTATTAAAGAAGTCCTTTGCATAGTCCACTTTCCCATCTGCTGTTTTAGGAAGGTTCTCTAAATCTAACGTTGTCACTTGGAACATCTCGCCGGCACCTTCACAGTCGCTTCCTGTAATAATTGGCGTATGCACATACACAAAATCTCTTTCTTGAAAGTATTTGTGGATTGCATATGCAATAAGGGAACGCACACGGAATACTGCTTGGAAGGTATTTGTCCGTGGCCTTAAATGAGAAATTGTCCTTAAATATTCAAAGCTGTGCCTCTTTTTCTGGAGAGGGTAATCTGAAGTAGAATTTCCTTCTACTACCACACTATCTGCCTGGATTTCAAATGGCTGCTTTGCTTCTGGCGTTGCTACTAAAGTGCCCTCTACAATAACCGCTGCCCCTACATTCAATTTGGAAATCTCTGCAAAATTCTCCATAGTATCATGGTATACTATCTGTAATGTTTCAAAAAATGTCCCATCATTTAATACCAAGAAGCCAAAACTTTTTGAATCACGGACGCTTCTAACCCAACCGCCTACTTGTACCTTCCTGCCTAAGTACTCTTCCCTATTCCTATATAACTCTCTTACTGTTACTAATTCCATTTTTAAAAATACCTCTCTATTGATTCATTCTACCTAAGATTAGAACAGTGCCTTTACAGCCTCTGCCATCTTATCACATTTACAGTCTCTAAAGAAGTATTCCCTAAATTTTTCTCCGCTTACAGCACCTTTTAATAATTCTTGGTCAATATTTTTAAGGATTGTCACCATATCCACATGTGTTACCTTTTTTACTTCATCTAAAATCTTTTTATTCCTTTGCTCTGGCACAACCCTTTCCTTTGGATATCCGCCGCCACCTGGTGCACAGAATAATTTTTCAAAGATATATTGTAAATTTAATTCACCGCCCCAGCCAAAGTTTTCCGCAAATGGGAGTGCTATTGCATTTCCATCATTTACCTGGGAGAATAAATAAGCATCTAATGGTGATTCAATATGCCCGCACAGTACATTTGGGAAAGAATTACATGCTAACATAGCGCCTTCCCCTGTGCCGCATCCTGTAATAACAAAATCTGCCGCACCAGAATTTAAAAGAATCCCTGTTAAAATACCTACTTGTACATACGTAAGCTGTGCAGCATCTTCTGCAGAATACATCCCATAATTTACTACTTCATGCCCCATTGGCTCTACTACATTTTTTAAAGTATTGTAGATTAATTCATTTTTCGCTGCCTGGCTATTTTCATTAATTAATGCTATTTTCATATCTTTGCCTCTCCTATCTAATTTATTTTTCTATACTAACTATAAGCGAATGGTAAGTTTTTGTCAACTGTAGCAAAAACAATAATCCTCTTTCTGCCTCTCTTTTACTATAGCAAACAAGAAACTCTAATGAAACATTATTGAGGCTCTTTTAACAGATAAGGTAGATTAGCTGGCTGGTTATACGCGGTATTCTGCCATGCCACACCCTCCCTATAAGCCCTATCTTCTAATAAACAAGGAAATACATATTCTGTGCCTATAGTTGTACTATAAATACGGATTTTATTATTATCTTCCTTATCCCTTACAATAAATTCCTCACGCCAATCCCCATAAAGATCAGCAACTAACCCTGCATTGCTTTTTGTGCCATTATTTAATTTTGTCCCTTGTGCCTCTAACAATACTATTGTCTGAAGATTTTCATAGTCCCATTTTTGCACCTGCGGAATTAACTCTTCTGTATTATTGGAATCAAATAATTCCATTAACAAATCCCCATCCCAGTATATAGAAAAATTCTGGCTTGGTTTTGCTTCATAAATAATATTTCCCTTACAGTCATAGGTTACATTTGTAATGGCACTCCACATTTCTGCGCCTTCATACCGTGGATCAATATCCGCTGCTACTCCACGCCCCGTATCCTTTCCATTAAAATACCCCCATAGGATTTCACCTGTTTCTGCGTCATGCAGCTCTGTATGGTATTTTGCTTTTGCTTCTTCATGTACAGAAAATACTTCTAGCCTTCCATCATTATTCCAGTCACTCACGTGCATCGCATCCCCGTGCCCTAAGCCAGTGGAATAAAGGACCTGCCCATTATGGTCAAGTACCAAAGAACCATAAATAATTTCATCATAACCATCCTTATCTACATCATTAATGGATAACCCATGGTTTCCCTGTGCTGCATATTCACTTTCATCTGGCACGTCAAATGCCCATTGCATCACCAGTTTTTCATCCACTAACTTCCATGCTGTAATTGCAGTCCTGCCATAATAACCACGGCAAAATATAGCACTTGCAGAACCGTTGTCTAAATATGCCGTTGCCGCCAAAAACCTATCACACCGGTTAGCATACCCGTCATTTTTCTCTGCCGGATAGCCATTTTTTAATCCCCAATGCCTTGTATCATAAGTATCTGTGGCTTCATCATAAGGCCCCCTAGCAGGTATATATTCTGTTGTATCTAAAATTTCCCCTGTTTTGCCATCAAAAACAGTAAGATATTCTTTTCCTAATACAATCCTTCCAATCCTCCCCTCATGTTGGCGGAAATCATACTCTTTTGGTGTACCTGCTACTTCCGTTAATAAATTAGCCGTGCTAACCTCCCCTACATGCCCTGTTTCCTTTAATTGCGCATCAAAAGTAGTAGTCCCATCTGCTGTTTTACAAATTAATTCTGCTTTTCCGTCTGCATTATAATCCCATACTTGGAATTGTGTATAATGTGCACCAGAACGAATATTTAACCCTAAATCAATTCTCCACATTAGTTCTGCTTTTCCAGTAGCAATCTCTATTTGATAAGCATCCAATATCGTAGTCCCTGTATATCCATCCTTTGAATTGTCTTGTGCATTACTTGGATACCATTTTACAATTAATTCTAATTGCCCATCCCCATCTAAATCTCCAACCGACATATCATTTGATGTATATTGTGCTATTGTGCCATCTGGCATAGTCTGCGGGGCTGGCGCTTGTAGGGTAAACTCTTGGTATTCCTTTGCCCATGCAATTGTTTCTTCCCCTTCTACCGAAATTCCTTCACTTGCTGTTAGTTTATATGTATCTCCCGATTTACCATCTTTATCTAAATAACAAGTGTTTTTTCCTGTATAAATTATAGTCCCATTTCTTTCCAAGGTAAAACTAATCATATCAGAATCTGCCTGATAAGAACGCCAACTAACCATAATACCGTTTAAAGAACGTGTTGGCTCTTTTATGGCAATTAATGCCCGGTCCGTATAAACTTCTGCTGGGGCATAAGTACCTATATCCGTAAGCTCCCCATATATCGTTGTTTCTATCTTTTCCGGTTCTACTGGCTCTGTTTTTGTATTTCCTTCTGTTATTGTTGATTCTGTTATTGTTTTTGTTGTTCCTTCTGTTGTAGTGATTACCTCTGTTGTTTTGGTTGGCACTGGATTTGAAACAGAACATGAGGTTAAAATCATTGTAGCAAGTAACAAAGATATTATTCTTTTTAATTTTTTATAGTGCATCTCTACTTCCCCTTTTTACAAATTATAAGTATTATAACATAACTTATAAGGAATAACAATCAAGCAGAAATATAAAAAGGTAGCATAGCTTCTCGCTATGCTACCTCTTCTAGGATTTAAGAAAGACGAATTCCCTTATCTTTTATTGAATCCAAACACCATTCTGATCTACTTGGTATCCATCTGGTGTAGTCTCATTTACTGCCATATCTCCGTCTGCCTTTAAGAAATACCACTTATCATTGTACTGTATCCAACCTGTCTTCATAGAACCATCTGGATTCAAGTAATACCATTTGTCTTTGTATACAATCCAGCCTGTTGCCATAGGGCCACCTGCGTTTAGATAATACCAATGCCCATTAGATACAATCCATTCTGTATCTGCCATGCTGCCATCTTCCTTGCAGTAATACCAGATATTATTTGTCTGTACCCAGCCAGTCTTCATATAACCGGTTGCTTCAAAGTAATACCACTTATTCTGGATCTTTTCCCACTTGTTTGCTGGATAACCACCATTATTATAGTTATACCACCAACCAGTATTATCTTTTACCCATTTTCCACCAATTGATGGGACAATCACTGTGGAAGGCCTATTGCTACTGCTGCTGCCGCTGCCACCACTATTGCTGCCGCCTCCACTCTTTCTTGTTACAAATGAGAAAATACTAAAGCTATTTACACGGAATGTAACAGTCCTTCCATTTAATACATAATTTCTTCCATTTGCAGAACTTCCTTTGGTAAATGTTTCTTTTAAAGTCCCACTATTTGTATAATGCTTAATCTGCATATTATTTGTGTCTATGCCTTCTGGAAGTTCAATGGTAATTAAAATTGGTGCCTTTAAATCTTGGCGTTCTGCATTTACCTTCAACTCTGCCTTAAACTCAATCTGTGAATTTGCAGGTTCTTTTGTAGGTTTCTGTTGTGTAATTTCTAAGGAAACCAATCCTTCCTCTGCGCCTGATGCTGTAAGTACACCCTTCGCTGTTACAGAACCATCTGCTAATACCTTGTCTGCTTCTACATCTTCTGGGGCTTCTACTACTACTTCTAAGCTTAAGTTATGTGCCTTCTTATACAACTCATCTAATTTTTCTATTGTTTCTTCTGAAATTTCGTTCCAATCTTCTGGACCCATTTCAGTAATCAGTCCTGCTGCTTTGTCAATTCTTGTAACATCATAAGAAGATAATTTCTGGTCTGCATCTGGAAGTGAATTTACCATATTTTCTAGTTTTTCTACTGGTTCCTGGGAAGAAGAACTGCCTTCTACTACCTTATGGACAATCACAGCAGAAACACGGGCTACTCCACTTGCTGGGAATACCATGGTAAGCTGTCCATCTGTCACTTTGATGCCTTCAAACCTTCCTACCTCATAAGTATTCGCATCATTATGTACAGAAAATGCTTTTCCTTCGATTTCTGTCTTAATAGTATTGCTATCAGAAGAACCAGAAATCATTTCTACTACATATTCACCATTTTCTACATCTAATACAAATGTATTTGATTCTGTTGCATTTGCAGGAATTAACAAATCTGCATATACACTCTTTGGATAAACTCCACGTTTATCATATCCAGTTTGGTTACGGCCAATCATTTTAGAAGAACCTTCTAAGAAACCATATCCTTTTTCTGCAGTATAACCAATACCTAATTCATCTACTGATTTGCTTCCACCCTGCTCTACTTGTATTCCTATCCAACCTTCTTCTACCGGAGAAGTTGTAATACCAAAATCAAATCTCTCTACAATTGGATAATCTACTTTTACTAAAATAACTGCATAACCTGCAAAATTCTCTACTGTACCAGTTACTTCTACAGTCCCTAAAATAGAAGTATCTACATAACTCCATTTTACTGGGACATCTTCTGTTCTTCCATCTTTTGCAAAAGTAGCCTTTACGGTTGCTGGCATTTTCCCTGCTGCATCACTTTCAAAGTCAACTTCAATGCCTACTGGCTCTTCTACAGAAACTACATAGTCATCTACTACATGTACAGTTACCTTTACTGTAGCTTCTTCATGGTAAGAACTCTCACAAGTGCCTGTTACTTCATAAGTTCCCTTTACATTAACATCATAATTTTTCTGCCAATTTACAGCTACAGTCTGATCAACCTTATTGTACATCTTTAATACAACTTCTGTTGGAAGTTCTACTTCTTGGCCTACTAATGTGTAAATATCATCTAATTCTTCTACTGCTGTAATCTTATTTGCTACTACAGTAACCTGGATTGGCACTTTTTCTTCACGGCCATAAATCGTTCCATATACTGTCTTTTCGCCAACCTCACTTATCTGTAAAGTAGAATAATCCCATGTAATATCTACATCTTGCTCTTTCCCTGCTTCATCTACAACAACTACTGTTACTGGGAATTTACTCTCGTAATCCTCTGCATCCTGGACTAAAGTAATTGGTTCTGGATTTTGTACTCCTGCTGCTGTAATAGCAGTTTTTGCAGAGAATGGCAATGATTTATAACCAATGACATCATTAATTACTGCTTCTACAATGTATGTATACTCTGTATTTGCTGTTAATTCTGTATCGGTAAATTCTAAGGTTTGCCCATCTACTTCACCTACTAATACATAATCAGAAATTGGTGCATCTGCACTTAATGCACGGTATACTCGATATCCAATTACTTCATTTCCATAAGTACCATCGCTTGCTGCTTCCCAATGCAATGTAACTGTATTTGTTGTCCTATCTGCATCTGTAATAACTGCTGTTTTTAATCCTTCACTTAATAAATAAGTTACATTTGCAGGCTGGTTATAAGCTACGTTCTGCCATGCTACACCTTCCCTATATGCCCTATCTTCTAGTAAGCAAGGGAAACTATAGTCTGTTTCAATTGTTGTAGTATACAAACGAATCTTATTGTTGTTCTTTGCATCACGGACAATAAATTCTTCACGCCAGTCACCATAAATATCAGCGACTAACCCTGCATTACCCTTAGTACCATTATTTAATTGTGTACCATCTGCCTGTAATAATACTTCTTGTGCTATTTCTTCATAATTCCATTTCTGGACTTGTGGAACCAAATCCTTAGAATTATTAGAATCAAACATTTCTGTTAATAAATCTCCATCCCAGAAAATTGTAAAGTTCTGGCTTGGCTTTTGTTCATAAATAATATTACCATTTACATCATGGGTATGGAAGTCAATAGAATGCCACATTTCTGCGCCTTCATATCTTGGGTCTATATCTCCTGCTACACCACGTCCTGTATCTCCTGACCCTTCTTCAAACCATAGAACTTCTCCTGTTGCTGGATCATAAACACCAGCTCCCCAATGCTCTTCATTCACTTTGTATACTTCTAGTTTGCCATCACCGTTCCAGTCACTAACGTGCATAGCATCCCCATGGCCCCAATGCGTATTAGCAAGTGGAACACCATTATTATTTACTACTAAACCTGCAAAAACAATTTCATCATATCCATCATTATCTACATCATTAATAGATAAACCATGATTACCCTGCCCAGCATATTCACTCTGATCAGGAGCATCAAAGGTCCACTGCATTACCAATTCATCATTAATTAATTTCCATGCAGTAATTGCTGTTCTGTCATAATAACCACGGGAGAAAATAGCTGCCGCAGAACCACCATCAATATAGGCTGTTCCTGAAAGGAAACGATCTGCACGATTTGCATAACCATCATTCTTCTCTGCAAGCCCACTTCCTTTATGTCCCCAATGTGAAGTATCCCATTTTTGTGTTTTCTCATCATATGGTCCACGGAATGGGACATAGTTTACAGTATCAATAATCTCACCTGTTTCACCGTCAAATGCAGTTAAATATTCTGGACCATCTACAATACGTCCTAACCTAGTCCTATTGCCATTTTTATCATAAGCAATATACCGATAATCATAATCTTGATCTTCTTTGCTAATATCTAACTGTGCCATGCTAACTTCACCCACATGCCCAGTTTCGGCTAATGACGAGTTATATGTTGTTGTCCCATCAGCGGTCTTGCAGATAATCTCTGCCTTTCCATCTCCATTAAAATCCCATACCTGATATTGTGTATAATGTGCACCAGAACGGATATTTAACCCTAAATCAACTCTCCACATTAATTCGGCTTTACCTGTTGCAATATCAATATCATATCCGTCTAAAATAGTGGTTCCTGTATAACCATCCTGTGAATTATCCTTTGCATTGCTTGGATACCATTTTACAATAAGCTCTAATTGCCCATCTCCATCCAAGTCTCCTACAGACATATCATTTGATGTATACTCAGCAATGCTGCCATCTGGCATAGTCTGGCTGTCTGGTGCCTGTAAATTAAATTCTTGATATTCCCTACTCCATGCAACTGTGCTCTCTCCACCTGTGGAAATGCCCTTGCTGGCTGTTAAAGTATATCTATCCCCAGCCTTACCAGCTTTATCTAAAAAGTTTGTCTTAAGCCCTTTGTATACTTCTTCTCCATTTCTAGTTAAAGTAAAGATTGTGCTATCATTCTTCTTTGTACCATCTTTACAATCTGATTCATATAATCTCCAGCTTACAAATACACCTTCTTCTGTTGTTGCTGCTACCAATGCACGGTCTGCATAAGTTTCAGCAGGAGCTGCTGTTCCCATGCCAGTCCGGCCTACCACTGTATTTTCCACTGTCTTAGATGGATCAGATACTTCAATTGTTTCTCCATCCCTAGAACCTACTGCTATTACATAATACTCATATACTTTATCTGTTAAAACAGGATCAGTAAATGTTGTATCTGCTGTAGAACCAATCTGTAAAAAGTCTTGGTTATATGTATCACTATGTGCATCATCTCCACTTGGGGAATGACGGAACACTGCATAATGTGTTGCATCCTGTACGGCATCCCATGTAAGAGTTACAGAGGTTGCAGTAGAATTTACTTTTACATTTTCTGGAGCTGAAAATGCGCTTACCTCAGAAGTTTTAATAATAAGGGCATTTAACATATTTCTAGCAGTTGATCCAGTAGATGACACTGTAATACTTCCTGCTTTATCTAATGTAATAATTGTTGACTTTAATATGTCTGCCTCATTGCTAGGTTTTGTTGTTGGGGTTTCACCTAAATCTTTGTCATTCACTTTAATTTTAGATGTAATGTCTCCACCAATACCTGCATATACGCTTACTGAATATGTCCCAGCAGGAACATCTACTTGGAATACAAGCCCATCTGCATCCGCAGTATATGTATAATCCCTACATGCGTCAAAAATATTCTCGTCTGTTGGATTAACTGTCCCAGAGACATTAGTCCCTTTATCATTCTTAAAGGTTACTGACTTGGTAAACCCATATCCTTTAGAAGCATCATACATTTCATTGCTAATATTAATAAATCCCTCTGCTGTACTCTTTACTCCAAAGTCAAACTTCAGATTTACTACACCTTCTGCCTGCCATACAGCATATACTTGAATTTTATCAGCTAAAATATTTGTTTCAGCAACAGTCAACTTCGTAACAGCACTTTCTGCATTTGCTGCCACACCCCAGCCAAGGAAAGTAGATCCTTTCTTTGTTGGTTTTACTGTAGTATCTAGTGTAATTTCTTCTCCTACAATATATTTCTTGGTATCTGTAGGAACCTTAGTGTCTGCGTCTCCGCCATTGCTATTATAAACAAGCTCATATTCCTTTGCCCATATAGCATATAAGGTAATTACACCATTTTGTACTTTATCCTTATTATATGTATAAGTAAAACTACCTGTTTTAGCATCCTTATCATCAGCCCAACCAACAAAACGATATCCTGCTTTTGTTAATTTAACATCATCTTTAGTAGCCAAATTAGCAGCTTCTGTAGTAACTGCTGTCAAATCACTAGGAGCTGTGCCAGAACCACCATTGCTATCATACTTTATTGTGTAATTATCACCAACAGCCAAACTTACACATTCAATAATAACCGCATTCAAATATCCTTGAGTGGAATTTGTAGTAGTGCCTTTAATGGATAATCCTTCACTTCCTGTTACTTGAACAGAAGTAGCATTAAATGTTCCATCGGCTATATTTCCTACATCAGTTGGAGAGGTCCTATTATGTGTCCCAACACTTGTTCCATTTACAAATACCTCTTCTGACCATTTGTTTCCTAAATCATGTGCATAAACAGTAACATTATAAGTACCAGCTGGAACCTCTACCAAAAACTCTATTTCAGTAGGATTTCTAACTAAATCCAAACATGCACTTTTTAAATCAGAATTATCTTTTAAATTTAAATCATTTTCGTCAAAACTAAAAACATTTGGTGGAGTATTCTTATCTGCACCAGGTCCAACTTGTGCATTTCCACTAAACGCTTTCAACCCATATCCTGTAGTACTATTTTCTAAAGTTGTTCCACCAACCCCTAAATAATCTGTTGGAGTATTTTTTGTACCAAAATCAAACTGTAAAACCTCTCCAGCCTTGATTGTCTTTGGATCTGTAACAACTGTACCTGCTTTTGGCGTATTTAGAATAGCAGCTACATTATTCCCAGATACTGCTTTTGTACCCAGAGTATTTCCTTCGCCTGGCTCCGCCACTATACCCGGCGCAGCAGTTACCCCAGGCGACTCATCTGCATGTACCATTGGCACAGATGCAGAACTGAAAAGCATTGCCGCTGATAATACAACTGACCATACTTTTCGCATCATCTTTCCATAATACATATCATTCCCTCCTTCATTTTGTGAAATGCACAAAAAACATGGTTTTGGCATTTCAAATTTACTTACATTTGTTTATAATAATAACATTTATTTACCTACATTTCAATAATCAATATATTGATTGTCTAATTTTCTTTTTTGATAATTTTGTTTTTTGTGCAGATTGCATATAAAATATATTGGTTTCCACAAAAAACCAAATTTTCTTTTTTTAACTAAATTTGAATTTTAAAATAATAAAATTTTTTATACAACTCACATCTTACTTTTTCATATATAGTTTATAATACCACAATAAAATCTATAGCAACATTAATAACAACTATTTAGATAAAAATTCTCAAAAATTTTATAACTTTAATAACTAACAATATAAATAAAACTTCTATTTTTAGGAAAAAAGTAAAAGAACCGATAGGCAAATAGACAAATACTACAACAATTAGTATACCATATCTATTACACCACAAATAACAACAAACATGAAAAAAATTTCTTTGGGAGAACCCTTACTCTGTCCTTTTAAAATTAAATTTATAAGATTTATACTATTATAAATTATAAAATATTCTCTAAACTTTATTTTATATAGATTTATATTGAAATATATCATTATTTTTTTGAATATTATACCAACTATTACTTACCATAATAATACTTTGATTTACTCCTTATCTTTTCTCTTAACTCCACAAGCACTCCTGAAGAATATGCTTCATAATAATCCTCATAAGAAGATATATTACATAATTCTTTTTTATCTTCTTCATCTAAATCAAATAATCTATACAATTTACAATTAATATCTGTAAAACGTTTATCTGTATCTATTTCTTTTCCACTCTTTAAATCCTTTTTTACTAATTTAAACAAAACATAACAACCATGAATAACTTCTATAGGAAAATGACATTTTTGAACTAATTCATTAAAATCACTTACTACTGTAACTAATTGTGTCCCTCCAGATGTATTACAATCTAAAACCACTCCCTTTTGCTTATCTACATGTTTTTTATCTAATAATTGTTCCAATCCCTCATATTTTATTCTACCAACTCTTTCTATTTCTGCATTTTCTTGTGGTCTCGCAGAATCATTTACATCTTTTGCCATAATTAAATTTACTCCTAATTCATTTGCTATATATTGTGCTAATAATGGATTACCTCCTTTTGGAACTATTATAAAATCCACCCTTTCTTCTTTATTATATTTCATTAAGCGAATCATAATACTGGATAACTCTTTCAAATCTGATATATTATGTACAGCTTCCATTGTATTAATATAATAATTACTATAAGACAATGTCTTGCCCTTAGATATCAAACCATATGAAATAACATTTTCAAATTCAATTATATATTTAGATAAAATATATAATAATCTTAATGATGTATCTGATTTTGGATATGTTTCCTTTTTGGCTACACTTTTTAACTTTTTCTCTATTTTTCCTGCCTATTGTGCACTATAACCTAATTCCTCTAAAACTTCTTTAACTACTATACGATCATATTTTCCATATATTAATCGTCCTAAAAACGGAGTTTCCCTTTTAATAATACCTAACATAGCAATAACTGAACGCAATGTATCTAAACCAAGAATAGTTAAAATAATATCATTAATTACATCTGAACTAATACACATACATATATCGACTCATGTTTTTAGTTCTCCTTCATTTTTTCAATAGCCGCTTTTAACTTATAATGTGGATCTTCCCATGTTACTGGTTTTATAGTCTTTCCATCTTCTGCATAATGTGGTTTTCCATCCTCCCACAACTTACTCATATTTGCATATTGTACTATTTCAAATAATTCATCTGGTCTAATCCCCATTTCCACCAATGTTCCCAATGCAAAATAAATTACATCAATCATTGCATCAGCTTCTTCAACAATATCACCTTGTTCAACGGCCTGTAGGAACTCATCTATTTCTTCCAACATCCAATTATACCTTTTCTTTGCTCTTTCCTTATCCATTTTTTTAGGATAGTTACTAACTGGATGATTAAATTTTTCATGAAATAATTTAACATCTTCCCATTCCTTGTTCATTACAATTTCTCCTTTATCTTCTCATATACATTATAGCATCTTTATCTGATTCAAATACCTTACCACCTAAATATATAATATATTCTTTTATTTTACTCTTTAATTCATCATCTACCACCATTTTCCATGCACCATTTTTTCCATTCCATGAAACACTTCTTTCTTTTATCAAATAATCTTTATTTTTTATAAATTTCTGATAAAATTCACTATTTATATCAATATATAAATTACCAACTACATAATACTGGCAAAACCCTATCGTATCATCAATTATTTTTTTATACTCCATAAAATCAATAAAAGGAAGTATTGGTTTTATAATAGTACAATATGGTATTTTTCTTTCTACTAATTTTTTAATTAAATTAAGCCTTTCTGAATATGTTGCTGTATTTTCCTCATAAAAGCCAATACTTTTCTCACAACTAAAAGACACACTGATTTTCAACATCCCTTTATTCTTCTGCAATAATTGATTTACTTCTTCTAAACTCTTCAAAATATTATCACTAATATCAAATTTAGTTGAAATACTTACTACAATGTTCTTTGCTGAAAGCATTTTAGTTTTTTCTATCAACTCATTCCAATGATTATCAAATGCATTACCATCACAGTTAGGATACACTATAGTATTATCTTTGATAGCTTCCAGGTCAGGAAATTTTAAATAGTTACTCCATTTTCCAAAACAATATTTACATTTTCCTCTACATTCATCTTTTCTTGAAAAAAAAACTCCTATTCATATCCTTTTGCACTTTTTCAAAAATATAAATCCCTCCTCTTGAATCATATATTGCATCATACAACCTATACAGCTTCACTTTTTTCCTTCCAGCTCCTCTTGGTCCTGGATCATACATTTCTATTTCATTATCATTTATATAATTTAAAAACAATGAAGCATGACCTATTTGTCTTTTATCTTCTTCATTATATAATGAACCATAGCTATATGTATAAATACAATATTTTTCATCTAAATATTCTTTATCAATATCATATTCTCCATATGGATTAGACAAAATGTACGAAACTTTTAAAGGAATTTTATTTTCCTCAAAAAATTTATTTATTTCTATATAATTTATATGCGCACCATACATTCTCTCATCATCACTTATGTTCACATTATCTACACCACTAATTATATAATCATTAGGTAAAACAACACCAAATATATTTGCTAACGAATACTGATCCCAATTGTAGTACCCAATATCATCTAATACTATTTCTAGCAAAGAATAAAAACATAAATAATTTTCACCAAGTACAAATCTCATGATACTCCCTCTCATTACACTTTATTTATATTATTTCATTCTATTTAATATTATATTTAATTAAAAATATATTATTTCCAAATATATTATCACCTTTACTAGTACCTATCAATATTAATTCTATTAGCCTAATTTTTCTATATCCTTATTATAACAAATTAATATAAATTGGCAACTTATTTTTAAAACTATATTTATTTTCTTTTAAATATGATTTTCTGCCCCTAGTTATATAACTATTTATCAAAAACTTACTCCCACACTTCCTTTTCACTTCTCCAAATCTTAAAATAAACTACGTTATTAAAATATTAAGTGACCTATTGTTCTTAAAAAAACATTATATTAATTATCCCTGTACTTCTTTTTAATGTATCATTATATAATTCATGTACCATGCTTCATTCTGCTGTTTTCTTTTTATCATCTACATGAAAAATATGGTTCTTACAAAAAGGGACGAATCCAATTTCCGATATAAGGCAGGGTTTCCACATAGGAAAACGGCACAGTAAACTAATTCCTTTGCTATACAAAACAATCTGCCACACTAGCTTTCCTTCTGTATTTTCTACTAATAATGACAATTCTGATATAAAAATATCTTTTTTCCTTATTTTATTGAAATAGTTTGGTTCTGTTCCATCTGCATGTGACAACATAGCAAATGCCACTTTTACCAACTTATATACTTCTTCATAATCCGATGACATTTCTTGTCGTATTTTATTCCCTTTAAATCCATAATTATACCTTTCTTTTTATTAAGATAAGCTTTACAGCCCAAAATAATTTGCGATTTGTTTCATCTTCCCAGATTGTTTTACTTGGAAAGGGCAGCGTTTATCACAATGCCCACAGCTAATACAATCAGACGCATGTTTTTCAAGCTTCCTATAATGTCCCCTAGCCATTGTATCCCCTGCCACCGACAGATCATAATATTTATTTATTAACCCTATATTTAACCCTACAGGGCATGGATGGCAATGGTTACAATAGACACAATTCCCTATGGCATCTTTTGGGGTAAAGGTACCCAAGATTTCATAATCTTTTTCTTCTGGGGTTGCTGCAAAAAAGCCCAACAACTGTTTCACATCTTCCTTTCTCCGTATCCCCGGCAATACTGTTAATACGCCCGGTTTATCTAAGGCATACTGAATACACTGGTATCTAGTAAGTGCTTCTCCAAAAGGCGATGTCCTTTTATCCAATAATTGCCCTCCAGAAAATGGCTTCATAACAGAAATCCCAATGCCCTCTGCCTCACATCTTCTATACAGCCCCATTCTTTCTGTTATATTCCCTTTTGCATATTCCCCGTGATGATAATCATACCCTGGGTTAATAGAAAACATTAATTGCCCTACCAACTTTGTATCTAATATGGTATTAGCAAGTTCAGGCGTATGGGTAGAAAGGCCAATATGCTTTACGATACCTTGATCTTTCATTTCTAACAAATATTCCAGCACTCCATTTTTTTGATATTCCTGCCAATCAGGCACTGTATCAATACAATGAATAAAACCATAATCTATATAATCTGTTTTTAATTGGCAAAGCATAAAATCCACTTGTTTCTTTACTTTATCTAAATTTGTTGTCCAGCCATATTCCCCTGTTTCATAATTTGCTCCAAAATGGACTTGATAAAATATGTTTTCCCTTATATCAGAAAAAGCCTTTCCATAATATATAAAAGTCTTTGCGCCAGCTGTTGCCAAATCTATATAATTAATTCCATTCTCATATGAAAATACCAAAGCATCTAACGCCTCTTTTTCTGGGGTATCTGCTATATAGCTTGTCCCTAGCCCAATTACACTAACCTTATCACCTGTTTTTTTATTAACCCTATACTCCATTCCCAATCCCCTTTTCCTATTTATTATTCAGCAGAAAACCCCTATATCAATACCTTTAATTTCTATACTTGTTTGTTTCAATCCACCTGCAGCAGTTAGGAGCCAATTATATGAATCCTTGCTGTTAATTGCAGAAATACAAATATAAAATAAAAAAGGGCTGGTAAACCAGCCCCCACTCTAAATAACCTCTGTTTACATATTAATTATTATTTTCTGATGTCTGTTCTTCGCCTGCCCATGTAGTACCTGAATTTTCTGTCTGTTCTGTTTGTGCAGGTTTATCACTAGCAGAAGGAGTAGATAAAACTGCTGCCAAAAACGCTAAAGCAAGCCCTTGGCCCCAGCCTTGTATCCATGCCTTTGGTACTTTTCTATAACCATCCCTGTCTTTCATAACTGCTGTACCGCCAGATACATTTAACACACGCCCGTCCTCTGTTATATTATCTAGGATTCCTTTTAATGCCTTCTGGACATATTTAGAATGAAGCGGGTTATCATTATCAATCATAGCAGCTGCAATTCCTGCAGAAGCAGATACTTCTTCATAGGATTCTTTATCATCTAAGATTGTCCTCCACAACCCATTCTCCGTCTGTAAAAGCTTAATAGCAGCAAGCTGGTCACGCACAGAACATTCCACATCCATACATTGAGGATATAAATACCAATCGTTTAACTGTTTTTTCACTTGGGACATGGTATAAGCAGCCCACGCATTTGCCCTGCCCCAATAAAAACCTGACATATGATCCTTGTTAATATTATTATAACCGTGGTACCACAAGCTGGTTCTTTCATCCTGCAAATACTTAATATGCCAATAATATTGGTTTAACGCATCATTAATAATATCTTGATCTTTTAACTTTGCCCCTACCCGCAACAAGAAAAATGCCGCCATAAACAAGGTATCTGCCCATGCCTGTTCTGGGAAATCATTATTGGAAGACACAGTATGCTGAAGTACATTATCTCCAAAACGAAGCGCATGGTTACGGAGATAATCTACTTTGCTCATAACAAGATCCCAATACTTTTGATCTCCAATCGCATCATACAAAGTAATCATGGCATGGCCCATTGCACAAGCATTTACATTCCACTCAGGAAGCCCCATTTCCAGATATTCTTCTGTCCAATTTATCAACATATCTAGATACTCTGTATTCCCAGTTGCCTCATACGCCTGGGATACCCCATAATAAGCAACCCCACATGGCCAATCCCATACTAAGTCCATTGTCATAGTCTTTTTGACTACCTTATCCATCACATCTAAAATCTGTTGTTTGTCATAAGTTAATTTTAACATAAGTCCCTCCTGTCTCTTTTTCTTCTATTATATCCTTTGTGCCATAGAAACGCAAGAGTAGATTAAAATACTTAAACCATATCAACCACCATACTTCATTTACTATTTTTATCATTAGGAAAGTAAATTGTAATTTCTACTTTTTTATGGTAAGATAAAATATAAGAAAACTCACTATAAATAATACAACTCAAAACGGAAACAATAAAATAGAGGTATCTGCATAGGATGAATCAAGACAAAAAAAACATATCAATTGACAATAAAAATAGTTCTGAACAGATAGCAAAATATACAGCAAAAGACAGTGTATTTACTTCTCTTTTCAGAGATCCAAAATATCTATTACAACTATATCAAGCATTACATCCAGAAGATTATGAAGTAACAGAGAATAGTATCAAAAATGTGACTATTACAAATGTCCTATTAGATCAGCATTATAATGATGTTGGTTTTCAGATTGGGGAAAAAATAGTTATTCTAGTAGAACAGCAAAGCAGCTGGAGCATCAATATCATAGTGCGTTGCTTGTTATATCTTGCCCAAACCTATCAAGAATATTTTGAAAGCTCGAAACAAAATGTATATGGAAGTAAAAAATTAGAGATTCCAAAACCAGAAATGTATGTAATATATACAGGCAATCGGAAAACAAGACCAAAATGTCTATATCTATCAAAAGAATTTTTTGATGGAGATGATAGTGTTCTTGATGTGAAAATCAGAATGATTTATGATGGGAAAGAGGGAGACATCATTAATCAGTATGTAGCTTTTACAAAAATATATAATGAACAGGTAAAACTACATGGAAGAACCAGAGAGGCAGCCCTAGAAACGATTCGTATTTGTAAAAATCAAAATATACTAAAAGAGTACCTATCAAACCGAGAAAAGGAGGTTGTAGATATTATGATGACGTTATTTAATGAAGAATACATTTTAAAAACTTATATAGAAACTGAGAAACAAGAAGCCGAAAAAAGAGGTTCTGTAAAGGCAAAAAGGAATACGGCACAGAAACTATACACAAAAGGAAGCTCTATAGAAGATATTGCCGATATACTTGATGTTTCTATAAAAGAGGTGGAACAATGGCTTGGGCTTGCTGATATACAAAACAATATATAGACTTTAACAATCAATAGTCATTATAATGGCAGCAGCGGGCAGAATGAAAGTGGATTGAAACAAAAAACCTATAAATAAAAGGCAAAAAAGAAAAGGGGCAGACAGTCCCCTTTTCTTTTTTATCACCTATTAATAGCCCTTGCCAACTATTTACTCCAAGGAAGTTTTGTTGTATTTCCAGCCTCATAAGCGGCTTTTCTTTCATCAATAATTTCCTGATAGCCAGCATCTAAGAACTTCTGTGCTTCTTCTGCATAAATTGCATCAAACTCTTCTGGTTTACACTTTGTCAACCTAACACTAGCTTCTTGGTAAACGCTAAGCAATGTTGCAGAATATTCAGATTCAGACTTAATCTCTACAGAAAATACTGGATCAGAATATGCGTGCTGTGCATCAGCAATTTCTTTCAGCACTTTATAATTATCAAGCATAGCCTGTGAAAAATCCTGTGGAATGCCCTGTGGTGTATTCGCTTTAATACTCTGCTCTATTGTTCCATCTACCTTAGATGCATGTACAATACAGGTCATATCAATATTACAGTTATGGTTCAACATTTCTGTTCCTCTGTATCCTGCATCTACCACTGGAAGGCCTTCTTCATTTAATGTATAAGTAACGCCTTCAATACCATTTTCCATTGTAAATAATACATCCTGGCCCTTGCTGTCCTTGCCTGCTAAAATCCATTCCATATACATCCAGGCTGCTTTTAGTTCATCTTCTGTAGCAAGGCTGCTAAAGCCAACAATCATACCAAATGGGTTATCAGCGCGGAACTGTGGGAAGTCCACGACACCTGGCTCTACAACTGCGTAGTTGGAAGCAAGCGCAAGCTCTGCATCTGGGTTATTCTCATAGAAAGAAACTAACCAATCTACGCTTGGTCCTACATATTGGGAATACTGATATGACTTACCATTAATAAAGTCTGTTTTCTGCTGTGAACTAGTGTTACCATCTGAACCATCCGCATCTAATTCATATTCTGTTGAATACCAGCCCATATTATATTCTGCATTTTGTCTCTTTAACATCTTATAGGTAGGTTCCCAAGAAAGAGATGGTGTACCTAAAGAAGAGTGCATCGCCCATTCAGCTTCATCCACTGGGTATGTCCTAAAATTAAAGTTCTGGCAATAAGCTGTTGTAGGCAAAGACAAAGGCATAGGAGCCTGATCGACAATCTTTGCTTCAATAATCTTATTAATGGCATCTTTATGCTCCTCATAGCTATTAGGAACATGGTCATAACCAACCTGCCTTAACCAGTCCATCCTGACAAATGTTAAGAATGTATATCCTGTATTGTAATATGGCCTTTCAGATAATACAAAATATGTCTCATTGTTAATATCTGTATATGCTAACTGATTATTGTCTACCATCTTCTGATAGTAATTAGGTGCTACTTGCTTAAATGCTTCTAAATCAATTACCTGCATAGCACCGCTGCTTGCCCACTCAGCTACCTTTGGATAATCATATTCCATAAGGATTGTAGGGGTATCATCAGCAGCAATTAACAGATTGTACTTTGTCATAACATCTCCACGTGGGATTGCTACATACTCTACATCAATATTATACTTGTCACCAAATTCTGTCTGTACCCACTTGGTCCAGTAGTTGTCATCTACTGCAGGATAACCTTCCTTAGAACGGTCATATACAGGCACTGTAATATGTACACGGTTAGAAAATGGAGTCCATCCTTCAATTCCTGCTACATTGTTTTCTGGCGCAGCAGTTGTATCATCATTTGCCTTTGTTGTTGGGGCAGCAGTTGTAGAGCCGCCTCCAGTCGGAGCTGCAGTCGTATTATTTGTTGGTGTGGAGCCATTACCGCCACAAGCAGATAGGCTTCCTACCATCATTGCACTTGCCATAGCGAGCGCAACTGCTTTTTTCCAGTTTTTCTTCATATTTTTTCCTCCTTTTAATTGGAATACACCATATATATAGAAATCCGACCCCTCGGATAACTACCATAACTAAATTTCTTTTATCCCTTTACGGCACCAACCATAACGCCTTTTACAAAATACTTTTGTACAAATGGATAAATACACATAATTGGGATTGTCGCAAACATAACTGCTGCTGCCTGGTAAACTTCCGGTGTACTTGTTACTTGCGCTGCTTCATTTAAGCTGGCAGACGCATCTGCTGACGATTTTACCAAGTTACTTAAAATATATTGAATTGGTTGCAATGCTTTTTTAGTAATATAATATTTTGCGTCTGCATAGGAATTCCAACGGCCTACTGCATAGAACAAACTCAATGTAGCAAGGATTGGTTTTGAAAGCGGCAATACAATCCGAAACAGTATCTGGAAATTTGTCGCCCCATCTAAGAATGCAGATTCCTCTAAGCTATCTGGTATAGACGACTGCAAAAAACTTTTCATAATCAGCATATTATATGGCGAGAATATTAACGGTAAAATTAAAACCCACATAGAATTCAGTAAATGTAAATCCTTCATTAACAAATAGGTAGGAATTAACCCTGCATTAAAATACATTGTCACCATTAAAAATATGGAAATAATCCCTCTTCCTTTTAATCTTCTCTTAGAAAGCGGATATGCCGCACATGTACATACAATCATTCCTAATATGGTAAAGATAACGGTTAATTCTACGGAATAAAGCATGGCATGTGTCATCTGCCCATCTAAAAAGATAGAACGGTATGCTTTAAAATTAAAGCCTTGTGGCCAGAAATAAACTTTCTTTGACAATACGGCTGTATTACTACTTAAAGATTTTGCAAGTAAATGTATAAATGGCATAATACAAGTTAGGCAAAGTACAACAAGGATTGCCATAATTACAATATCGCCTATTTTAACTTTATGTACCCCATGTATACCTTCAAAGCGGGAATCTTCATCATTTACATTATTTTTTGCCATCTTAAATTCCCTCCTTAAATTAATCCATCTTCGCCAAGAGCTTTAGCAAACTTATCTGTTGCAAGTACCAAAATCAAACCTGTAAGGGATTGGAACAAACCAACTGCTGTTGCCCTGCTATAATTCCCTCCTGAAAGGCCTTTATCATAAATATAAATAGCCAACTGGTACTGGAAGTCACGCACCTGGACATTGTCAAAAGAATCCAGACGTTCAAAGTTACTTCCCATTACACGCCCCAAATTCATAATTAACAATGTTACAATTGTCCCTTTAATACTTGGAAGCGTAATATTCCATATTTTCTGCCAACGGTTTGCCCCATCAATATCAGCGGCCTCATACAGCTCTCCATTGATGCTGGTAATTGCTGCCAAATAAATAATGGTTCCCCACCCCATAGTCTGCCATACATAAATTAATAAATATGTAACTGCCCAGTGCCATTTCTCAGATAAAAATGGGATTCCTTCTTGTATTAACCCTAAATTCATCAGCCAAATATTAATAAGGCCCGTAGATGGCTTAAAGAGCTGTAATGCAACACTCCCAATAATAACCCATGATAAGAAATGTGGCAAATATAAAATAGTTTGTGTTATCTTCTTAAATCTTGGGTAACGAAGCTCATTTAGTAAGATTGCAAGAAGAATTGGCATTGGAAACCCTACAAGCAAATCCAAAAAATTAAATATCAGGGAATTCTTTAATGCCCGCATAAAATCCCTGTCTTTAAATATCTTTCGGAATGTTTCAAACCCAACCCATTCACTTCCTGAATACCCTTTTGCTGGCTTATAATCCATAAATGCCATACGGAGCCCAGGATATGCTGCATAATTAAATACAATTACACAGATAATAGGGAATAACAATAAAAAATAAAGCTGCCAATCGCGCTTTAGATATACTGCCATTCCTTTCTTTCGGGGCATGGGTTTTACTTCTTTTTTCTTATTTTCCACGCATTTCCCTCCCTTTCTTAAACACTAGGAGATATAAGCTTCCCCCAACGTTTTCTATAAATTCTACGTTTAATACATACATAGTACACAATTTAGACACAAATTTCTAAGCATTTTTACATAAAAATCACGCATTTTCAGCCATTTATTATCTATTTTTTCCTATTTATGCCTTATTTTCAACCAAATTTTGTTACATTTGATGAATCTATATTCCAAATTGTAATAGTTGTTTCAATCCACTCGCGGCAGTTAGGAGCAAGACAATTATGTGGATTGCCTCATGGCAGTAGGGGATACCGCTTTCGCTCCGCCCGCTACTGCCGTTATTATTGTTTTGGGCAATTCCTCCCCTACCTAAGAGGAAGGAGATTCCTTGTTGTTAGTTGTTGAAAATAAAAATACTTTTTAGTATACTTAAATAAAATTTATGCCATTGCACCATAGAAAAGGGGTTTATATGCGAAAAAAACCAAAAACCATAACTGAATACCGTCCTTATACTATGCCTAGCAATTTCCCTGTGCTTTTCCTATCAGGAGACAAATGGCATATTTCTGATATAAAAAGTAACCACCTCCATTTCCATAATTGCCTAGAAATCGGCATTTGCCTGTCCCAGTCTGGCTATATGGAATTTGAAGGCGTCCCTGTCGCTTTCCAAGAAGGAGATATTTCTTGTGTCCCTTACAATATGCCACATACTACTTATAGTTCTCCTGGCGAATTAAGCCTGTGGACTTATATTTTTTTACACCCAGATGAATTATTCCACAATATGTTCCCTGGGAATGCGGCGCCTATTTCTAACCTTTCTATGGTAGATATCCCTAATTTCCGTTTTATCTACCCAAAAAAAGATTTTCCTAAAATCTATTTTCTCGCCACATCCATAGCGGGGGAATTAGAACAAAAGCCGGAAAATTACCAAATAACTGTCCGTTCTCTTTTACTAGCCCTCTGTATTGAAATCCGGCGTTGCCAAGATCCATGTTCCTTACGGGCAGACACGCAGCCACATTCTGATTTAAGGGACGGCAAAATGGCAATTGCTCCTGCCCTTGATTATATCCATAAAAATTACATGCAGGAATTTAGTATAAAAGACCTTGCTGATATATGCCACTTAAGCGAAACACATTTCCGCCGTATGTTCCATTCTATTATGGGCATGCCTCCATTAGAATTTGTAAACAATACCCGTATCTACCATGCCTGTAATTTACTAAAAAATACAGAAGAATCTGTCCTATATATTTCAGGGCAAGTTGGTTTTAATTCTGTTTCTACTTTTAACCGTTGTTTTTCTAAAGCAATGGGGACTAATCCCAGGGATTGGAAGAAAAATGTGTTATTTGAAGAAGGCAAGACAGACCTTGGGGCAGTTGAAAAATATCCCGGATGGATTTGACGCTCCCTGCGACTAATAGCTATATATGTTCCATTTATAAATAGAAAAATATGGGAACTGTTGCAATATAGTAGAAGAATGGTATGTTGCAACAGCCCCATATTTTAAAATACCTATAATAATTTATCTTTTAATCTTATCTTATTGTATCTCAATATCAAACGGCAATAATGTCACAGTTACTTCTTTCCCATTTTCCATTTGCACTGTTGTTGTTTGTTCAGTCCCTGTATTATTAATAATTACTAATTTGCCGCTTCCTGGATAATAAGCACATTCTGTCATAGGGTTAGAACAAATATATGTCTTTATGGCATCTTCTTGTTGCCCTGCGTAAAGGATAGCACGCATAAGGAGCCTTGTATTTTCTAAATTAAAACGATAACCAGACAAATACACGCTACGTCCTTTACCAAAACCACTAACGGTCACTGTTGGCGTCCCATTTTTCTCTGCTAATACAGTAGTATCCTTCCCTAATACATAAATGCCGTCACAAATTGGCAGGTCTGCTCCTTTTGTTTCTGCAGTAATAAAACTATCTTTTTGCAATTTATACGCATATTTCCCAAGGCATTTCTTTGTCCCAAGATCCTTATCTACGCCCAAAATATGTGCTAATTGGAAATATTGGCTGCTATATTCTGCCGCAGAAGACTCGTTTACCCCAATAAACCCGCCGCCATTTGCTACAAATTCCGTAAGTTTTTCTACTACTTCAGCACGTTTCCAATTATCTCCGCCACTCCATGCACTATTTATTACGCCTGCATTTATAATAACCTTTACATCTGCCCCAATACCTTCTGAAACAATATCATCAAAGCTCTTAAACACTACCTCAAATGGCAAGCCAGATAAAGATTCTATGATATTAATTAAATCTACCTCTGGATGCTCATGCAAATGCCCACTGCAAGTCCAAGAACGAAGCGATCCCCATGCAGTCAATATCATTACTTTCCCTGGTATCACATATGGTTCTCCAGCTTGATGAAAACTCTTTAATAGGCGGAACTCATCTGTTACTTTTTCCATATAATCACAGAAATCAGGGAATGGCTCCACCAAATGCAGGTATCCGCCAAGGCCAATCCGATCCACTGGTTTCCTTAACAATGCACGCCTTACATTCTGCCAGAATTTCTGTGCATCAAGTTTAGGATTACCACCTGGTGCAAAAGTAGGCTCCCCAGATAATCCTGTTGGGAATAAATATGGATGTAATCTTAACTCTCTTGTATCAATCCCTTGTGCCCCTGCACAAAGCCTTGCCTCAAACCCACTAAATACACATTTAATCAAGCCATCAAAACCAAATTCAGGGAAGCGCTTCCCATATGGTTCCACGCCTATCCAGCTATCATCATAAAATACATATGCCTTTTTACCATATTTATGTACAAGGTCAATACACTTTTTACCAAACTCTACTACAAAACAATTTACGAAATCCATCCACTCCTGATATTTTTTAGAAGGTGCGTTATGTGTTTGGTTATAAAAACCTTTATTTACAAAATCCTCAGATGTCATTTTATAACCTTTTTCTTTTTCAAATGCACGCAATGCAACTGGGTTTGCTGTAAAATCATAAGAACCCCAATCACTATAAATACTACGGCAGTCAATATCATCTCCCCAGAACCATGCAAAATTATAAAACATAGAGGTAAAACGGACTACTGTAGTTGCTGGATGGGAAATACACCACTCTTCTAGCCATTTTAAGATATTTTCTTGTGTTTCAGGATATCTTGGCTCAACAGCCATTAAATGCTCCTTGTCGCCCCAGTCATTTGTAATATGGTTATACATTGAAATTTCTTCCCAAAGGCGCACTGCAAGGAAATTCACCGTATACTTATGCCATTTCTTGGCATTTTTCACTACTACCTCCCCTGTTTCTTTATTATAATCCCAATTAGAAACCGGTACTTCTTCTTCTGTAGTACGGTCAAATACCTGCCAAAATTCCTTTGGATCATCTGTGGCATTTACCATAAACTGCTCTTTAAAATATCCTTTTAATGGCTGGATAACCACTGTCTCTGACTCTGCCACTACTGGATAGCTCATTAGGAAATTCTGCTGCAATTTATCCATATTCTGTTTCGCCCACGCATTATCAGAACGAATTAGGCAAATTGTAGAATAAATCCCATATCCTGAATTTGTAATTTCTTCTGAAAGCTGTGTGCCATCACTGTCACGGATTACATCTGCCCCCCATTTTTTTGCTAATTTCAAAGTTAAATCCTCATAACCAGATTCCCCTGGCAGAGTAAAGCTGTCTCTCAACACTTCTCCCATTCCCGTTCTTCCTCCATTTATGTATTGTTAGATTATTTTGTTTCTTTTAGTTTACATGATATTGGTTTTTTTTTCAATGTATTATATAATATTCTTAATTATATACAAATTTTAATATAAATGGAGGATATTATGTATCAGATAGGATTTTCATTTTCAGAGGCCCCTTACCCCACAGACGCTTTAGCAGATGCTTTTGATCTTTATACAGAAGAAAAAGGCTATGGGTTTGTAATTGAAAAAAATAGAAAAGAACAGGAACTCCTTCAGATTCCTGAATTAAATTCTGCTTTTTCCCCTTGGTATTGGGATAGTGAAAAAGAATTAACTTCATTAATGAATACTCCCCTTGGCGTTATGGTAAAAAATTCTTCTTTTACTAATGAAAATTATGGGCTGCCATTATCCTTTAAAGTAAAAGTGCCAAACCCGGGGAATTACCAAATACGCCTTACTATCTGTTGTGGAAAAAAGGGCTGTAATAACCTTATTATTTTTACTGGGCGCCGCCATCTTGCCTGCCAAGGCATTACTATTGCGCCAGATGACAGTTATACGGCAGAATTTACTGTCCATTTATGCGATATTATTCCCCGTGGGAAAGAAGAGGTATATGCCGACCATACACTAGATATTACATTATTTGGCGAAAATATCGCTCTTTCTCGTCTTTCTATCTGTGAAATAGAAGCACCTGTTATTTATATTAGTGGAGATTCTACTGTTACCGATCAAAGTGGAACATACCCATACCAACCTGGATGCTGTTACAGTGGATGGGGACAAATGCTCTCTGCCTACCTAAAAACTGGTATTTCTGTATCAAACCATGCTCATTCTGGTTTAACTACAGAATCTTTCCGAAATGAAGGGCATTATCAAATTATACGCCGTTTTATTAAACCAGGCGACTATTATTTAATCCAATTTGCCCACAATGACCAAAAACTTCCTTATCTTGATGCTTCTGGCGGCTATAGGGAAAGAATCATTGCTTATATTGAAGAAATCCGTCACTGTGGTGCTATACCTATCCTTATTACTCCATTAGCTAGAAATACTTGGACAGGCCAAGGCACATATAATGACTTACTTGTTGACTATGCTGCGGAATGTATTCGGGTTGGAGAAGAATACCAAGTTCCTGTTATTGATTTACATCAATTTAGTATGGATTTTATTAAGCAAAAAGGGCTCGATCAGGCAAAGTCCTATTTTTACCCAAAAGACTATACCCATACTAACGATTATGGTGCTTATCTTATGGCAGGATATGTAGCTTCTAAACTTTTAGGGCTTCCTGGGCTTACCCCATATAAAGGTTCTATCCCTACTCCAGAATGGATTCCTCCTATAGAAATTTTATTACCAACACCACCAGAGTCCTTTACACAGGCCACTGCTTCTATTTTACCTGCTGAAACACAATTAGATCGTCCAGAAGAACCATGTACACGAGTAGAATTTTTAGAACAATTAGTAAAAATTATAGGCTATGTCCCTGTGAATGTATATAATGACAGATATTCTGATGTAATAGGACATGAATGGTATGCTGGCCTTGTTGAAGTCAGCTACCAAAATTCTCTTGTTGATCCAGTCTATACTTCCAATAGTTCTTTTTACCCTTTAGAACCAGTTACTTGGGAACAGGTGATTTCTTTTTGTAGCAATGGCTACAAAAGCAGGCATGCAGTTGCCCAAAAAGAAGACCCTATTAAATTGGCAAAAAAGCTTAACCTTCTGCCAAATACCTATCAGCCAGAAGAACTTGTAAGCCGAAAAGAAAGCCTACATCTATTGCGGGCTTTAGAAAAAACACTATAATAAACTTCTTTTCAATTACTCCTTTTTCTGTAAAATACAAAAAAACAAAGGGCTATACAAAATTCAGGAATCCTATACATATAATATATTTAGTTATCCATATTATTGGTTCTATTATTTTGTAACAGCCCTTTTTCATTTAATTATTTCTTCCTAATTATATTTATATATAATCTAATCGTTCAAACATTCCTATCTATATATCTTTTCATTTTTTCTTTATCTGTCTTTTTCATTATTCCATGCTATTATATCTGCTTATTAAAAATTTTACAGAAAATAATATAGTAATTGATAATGTTGTTTAGGTAATATATGGTAATCCTTGACAAATAATATTTTATTTTTTATAATATTAATAATAATTACTATTATTTTTATTTTTTTATTAGAAAGGATTTTTATAAATGAAACCATTGAAATATAGCCGACAAAGAGAAGCCATTAAAGCTTTTCTAGCTTCTAGGTCAGATCATCCTACTGCTGATATAGTATATACTTATATAAGGAAAGATTTTCCAAATATCAGCCTTGGGACAGTTTATCGCAATTTATCTCTTCTAGCAGAACTAGGTGAAATCCTTAAGCTCTCTTGCGGAGATGGAGCTGATCATTTTGATGCTTGTACACTTCCCCACCATCACTTTTACTGTAAACAATGCCATAATGTTATAGACCTACCCCTTCCTAATATAGAAGAAATGGATGTCCGTGCCTCCCAAAATTTTGATGGGCAGATTGAAGGCCATTGCCTCTATTTTTATGGAACTTGTAAGGCTTGCTCTAAGCAACAAGTCATTTTATAATATGGAAAGAAAAACTAAGAAATTGGAAAAAAGAAATTTTGAAAACTACTTGACAGAAAAATATTTATATGTTATATTAAAACAGTAATGATTACTATTATTAAATTTTAACTGATAACACAAAATAAATTTACTATAAAAAAGGAGAAATCAAAATATGAAGAAATTTGTTTGTTCTGTATGTGGTTATGTTCATGAAGGTGACTCTGCCCCAGAATCTTGTCCAATCTGTAAAGCACCAGCTTCCAAGTTTACAGAGCAGTCAGGTGAAAACACATGGGCTGCTGAGCATGTAGTAGGGGTAGCAAAGGGAGTAAGTGAAGATATTCTTAAAGATTTAAGGGCTAACTTCGAAGGAGAATGTTCAGAAGTAGGTATGTACCTTGCTATGGCAAGAGTTGCCCATAGAGAAGGTTATCCTGAAATTGGCTTATATTGGGAAAAGGCTGCTTGGGAAGAAGCAGAACATGCTGCAAAATTTGCTGAATTATTAGGCGAAGTAGTTACTGATTCTACTAAGAAGAACTTAGAAATGAGAGTTGCTGCTGAAAATGGCGCTACTGCTGGCAAATTTGACCTTGCAAAACGTGCAAAAGCTGCTAATCTTGACGCAATCCATGATACTGTTCATGAAATGGCAAGAGATGAGGCAAGACATGGTAAGGCATTCGAGGGACTTCTTAAGAGATACTTTGGCTAAGAAAACCGCTAAATTTTAAAGGATTTTCAATCACAAGGGAATGAACCAGAGATGGTTTGTTCCCTTTTTGATTGTCCTTTCGTTGTCCTTTGTTACACTAACAGGAGAATACGGGAAATCAGAGAAAATAGTTCCCTAACCCAACAAAAAATTGCTGACCTGCTGCACATAGGACAAAGGACATATGCAGACTATGAAAGTGGCAAGACAAGAATCCCTGTTGATAACCTCTTGATTCTTGCCCGATTCTACAATGTGTCTATAGACTACATCACAGGTGCAAACAATATCAAATCAGAATACCCAAAAAGCATAGGCAGCAGCATTTTTATATCAATAATGCCGCTGCCTATTATTTTACTTATTATTTAAAATGTTTAAATAACTCAAACATTTTAACCACTCTTTTATTTCTGTTCAAAATAGTGTATAATGTAAATACCTTTTCAACACGAACAGGAGGTATTACATTGAAGTTTGAATGGGATGAAGATAAAACCAACTAAATTTAAAGAAACATGGAATTGATTTTGAAACAGCAATGTTGGTCTTTAATGATTTGCAACGCATTGAAATTTATGATATGGAACACAGTATTAATGAAGATCGTTATAATACTATTGGAATGGTAAATGATATTCTATTTGTCGTTTATACAGAACGAAAAGATAATATACGTCTAATATCGGCAAGACTTGCCACCAAAACAGAAAGGAGCATTTATTATGATACGGACAGTTACTTTGGATAGAAACCAGAAACCCACAAAGGAACAAATCAGGCAAATAGAAGAAGCAGCAAAAAGAGACATTGTATTTGATGAAGATTCTCCCGAACTTACTCCTGCAATGGAAAAGGCATTTCGTTTAGCTGCAAAAAATCGCAATACACAGAGAAAAACAAACATTTCCTAATTTCCTTATGAATAGAGTTTTTTCTTGAAATAACATATAAAAATAGCAAAAATGAAGCTGTCGCTTCACAAATCTTTACTCTTTAAAGTGACAGCCCCTTTGCTATATTAAGAGGAACATTGAAGTAGAGGAATTATGTATAAATTAGAGATACCTAAAGTGTTAAAAAAGGGTGACACGATTGCTTTGATATCTATTTCTGGTGGTAGAGCAGGTGATGAGGATATGCTTTATAGATATGAAGTAGGCAAAAAACGATTGGAGGAAATATGGGGCATCCATGTTATCCCAACACCGAACGCATTAGCAGGAAGTAATTTTTTATATAAACATCCAGAGGCGCGAGCCGAAGATTTAATGTGGGCGATGCAGGATAAAAAGATAAATGGAATTATTTGTATGATGGGTGGTGATGATTCTTACAGAGTGCTTCCATACATAGACCTAAATATAATAAAAAATAATCCAAAGGTATTTATGGGATATTCAGATATTACTTCATGGATGGCGGTCTTTGCAAAAGCAGGTATAAGAGCTTACTATGGTCCTAATTTATTAACACCTATCGCTCAACCTGTGGCGTTAGATAACTACACAAAAGAAGCAATAACAAAATGTTTATTTTCTACTGAAATGATTGGCGATGTATCAGCTTGTTCCCAATACACCAATATTGAATGGCGAAATGTTGGCGAAGATGAAATTAAATGGGTATCCAATACTGGATATAGATTAGTGCAAGGAAGTGGCGTTGTATAAGGAAGAATTTTCGGGGGATGTGGAGGGCCACTGCGGCAGATTATGGGAACTGAATTTTTTCCAAGCCAAGATTTTTTTAAAGATTGTATTATCATGTTAGAGACTGGTTCACCATATGGAAATGTTTTAGCGGGGCTGCATGAACTTCGGGCATTAGATGCGGCAGGAATGTTTAGACATGCGGCAGGAATAATCACTGGTCAATTAAGCGGGGAAGAAGAAAACATGATGGTTAAGTTTTTGAAGTATGAAGCATGCCGAGAAGATATTCCAGTATTATCAAATGTTGATTTTGTTCATAGAACACCAATGACTGTTGTTCCAATGGGGGCGATGGCGGAGATTGATTGTAGTTGTGTTACATTTAAGATTATGGAGTCGGGAGTAGTTGAATAGAGAAAGGAATGATTTGGTGGCTAATCTAATTTGTATGTAGAGTTCGAGTAACATTCTAAAGTCTGAAAAGCCAGTATTTATGCGGATTTTTGGGCTTTTTCTTTATGCTGTGACATTATTATGACATTATTTTTTAGAGCCAGCATAGAATTAGAGGCTTGAAAACCTAGTTACGAATTCCTCATATCTTTGTTATAATTCCTTCATGGAAAAGCACCCATGACAGGATAGTAGCCTCCCGAGCCAATGAAACCGGCTTGCCAGAATACATAGGAAGGGAGGTGGCGCTTATGACGGCTTATGAGATTATCTCGATTTTCATAGGGATATTGGCTCTGCTGATGTCCTTTGGAAGTTTGCTTGTGGCGTTGCTTGCCTTTCTCGACAGAGATAGGAAAAACAGGCGAAAAAAATAATGCCCCTCCTGTCTGATCCACAGGAGAGGCGCCTCTCATTGAGAGGTAAGTAACCTTTTCAGGAGCATCCGCTTTGGAGTGGGTGCTCTTTCTATGTTCATTATATACTATGCCTTTGAATTTTGCAAGTATTAAAGAAATTTCGCTGGCAGCCCTCGGCTGGCAAGGAAATAGACTATGCCACATAGTTAAAAGTATCCTATCTAAAAGATTTCTGCTACAACAAGGCTGGTATCCATTCCTTCTTTTATTCTTAATAAAAAGGGAATCCATCATGGTCTATATTTCCTGTTTTTTACAAAAAACAGGAAACTGGTATAGATTTAAAGCAGCAACACATGATCAATAAGTTCATGTGCTGCTTTGTCTACATTCTGAGGCAACAGCATTATAACAAATGCTGCTGCCTATTGTATTATTTGTACCACTGAAATAGCTGTTTAATTACTCTATCTCCTTATTATATGTATATTTTTACGTGCATAGGCACAAGTACAAAGAAACTTCTCCCTGCTGGATTTTAAGATAGTTGCTTTTTCTTTGGCCTTTCAGGTTTACAAGAACATCCTATCCCTAGCGCGCCCTTCCCTGTATGGCAGGATACTCCTAAGGATAAATTATCGCACATTACTTCCATGCCAGGAAAAGCTTCTTTTATTTCTTCTACCCATTCTTTCGTTATTTCCTCTGACGCACTAGAAGCAGCCAGTAAATAAACCTCATTTTTTTGGTAAGCTTCTTTAAAAGTAGTGTTTAAATCCTGCTGCATTGCTTCAATCATGGTTTTCCTTGCCTTTATAAACCCACGGCATTTTTGGAATGTATCCAATGTCCCTATATCCAATTTTAATACAGGCTTAATATGGAGTACGGTGCCTAACAGTGCGGTTGCTGGTGTAATCCTTCCTCCTTGCTTTAAATATTCTAACGTCTCTACACCAATATAGATAACCATTTTCTCTTTTTCATCTTCTAAAATCTGTTTAATTTCCAATGCGGTATAGCCTTCTTCTATTAATTCTAACGCATCCAATATAGAACGGTGCATTGGCGTAGACACTCTCCCATTATCTACCACATGTACCCTTCCTTTATATTTTTCCTCTTGCGCTATAACAAAAGCCGCACTACATGATCCGCTTAACCCACTACTAATTGGCATATACAAAATCTGCTCAAACTTTTCTAATGCAGAATCCCATATTTTCATTACCTCTACAGGTGCTGGCTGTGAGGTACTGACCTTTTTCCCTGAATCCAGCTTTTCAAAAAATTCTTCTCTACTTAATGTAGTCCCTTCATAATAACACTCCTCATCAAAATAAAACGGCATTGGGAGTACCATAACTCCCAACTCTGCTGCTTCTTTTTGAGTAATACTGCTATGGCTGTCTGTAACAATCCCTATTGGTCTCATATATTCTCCCTTTTATCACAACTCTATTGGGAAAGCTGCCTCTGCATCTGTTCCTGCGCACGGTCAATTTCACCTGTTACCAGCTCCCTTATCTGCTTTTGCATCTGTTCCCTCTTCTTCTCTTCTGCCCCTATATTATCTGCCTGTGAACTATCTGTTAAACCCTCTTCTGCTTCTTCTTCCCTCATTTCTGCTTTCCAAATATCATTAAGGACCACTTCCAATTCCACCCAAAAGTTTGTAGTATCCATCAATTTCGGAAGCTGTGCCGATTTTTCATACGCCTCCACTACATAGGCAAATTCTTCTATTGGATAAGAAGATAACGTCCTACATGGAAGCAGCCCTGATAATTCATAACATCGATCTGTATAAGAATCTGAAATAAAATCTGCAAACTCTTCTGCCAACCCTACTGCCTCGCTATACGGATTTACTGCCGCCACATAATTAATAGATATCCCTTTACTCTCAAGGTTATCTGTTAAAGGCGGAATTGCTGAAATCCCATAATTCATCTCACTTTGTTGTAACAAGACCAAACTATCTGTTGTCCCTATCGTATATAACAGCTTTCCTTCCAAAAAACTCTGTATCATAGTTTGGTAATCCACTTCTTCTGCATCAAAATATAGGCTCTGGTTTAATCCTTTATAAAAGCTTAAGGCTTCTAGTACCTTCTCATTATTCATATCTACAATATCCCTATTATCCCTATCTTCACCACCTATATTAAGATAAGCACCTACAAATTGATAATTGCAGAATAAATCCAGTACATCCCATTTTAAAATATTTTCCAAGTTCTGATATAATTCTGCATGTTCCCCTGACATTTCATCGCTGGATGCAAAATCAATAATTGCCTGGAAACTTTCTGGCGGCCCTGCCACAATATCTTTATTATAAAGAAAATATTCTGTCTCAAAGTAAACTGGATACGCTACCATCTTCCCTTGATAATAACAAGCTGATTCTGCAATTTTAGGATAATTAGACATATCCTTATCAAGTACTGTTGTAAGCCCAGACATATACGCCTTTTCCAAGGATTCACTGTTTAAAATATAAATATCTACCATATCTGTGCCATCTATATTTTTCTGGTTAATATTCTCTAAATAATCTATTGCTGACACTTGCATTGGTGTAATAATTACATTATGTTCTTGGCCAAAAGCCTCTGCCGCAGCTGCTAAATAAGCACCTATGGATTCGTCTGTATACCACAGGTTCATCTCTACCTTGCCTGCTGTTGTTATCTCTTCACTTGTTTCTTGCTCTTCTTGCCTACCACATCCAGCAAGCATACAAACTGCCAAAAAAAACCCCAAGCAGCATATCCTAAATTTTTTCATGAATCGCCTATTCCCGCTTTCTTTTAAATTGATACTTTTATTTCGGCAAGAATATTATCCAATATAGCAACCATTTCATCCACATTAGCCTCTGTAATTACAAGAGGAGGCACAAAACGGATAATATTTTGGCCTGCTGTAATTAGAATCAATCCTTTGTCCAATGCTTTTAGTATAATGTCACCCGCAGGAATTGTCAATTCCAATCCCTGCATAAGCCCTATTCCTCTTGCCTCTTTTACAATATCATACTTCTTCTCTAAGCCCTTTAAAGCCTTATGCAAATATTCTCCAACTACTTTTACATGTCCTACAATATTTTTTTCTTCAAATTGCCGGAACACTTCATTTACTGCTGCGCAGGCAAATGGGTTCCCTCCATATGTCGTGCCATGGTCTCCAGGCACCAATGCCTTCGCCACTTCTTCTTTTGCTGCAAACGCCCCTACTGGCACGCCGCATCCTAATGCTTTTGCCATAGCCATAATATCTGGTTTTACCCCATACTGCTGCCATGCAAACATAGAACCTGTCCTTCCCATCCCACATTGTACTTCATCAAAAATAAGCAAAATCCCCTTTTTATCACAAAGATCCCTTACACCTTCCAAAAATTCCTTCTTTGCAGGATAAAGCCCGCCTTCTCCTTGGACTGGCTCCATAATAATGGCACAGGTTTTCTCTGTAATTTGTGCCTTTATACTCTCCAGATTATTAAAATCAGCAAACTTTACACCACCCATTAATGGCTTAAATGCTTCCTGGTATTTACTATTTCCTGTAACAGACAAAGCCCCTATGCTCCTGCCATGGAAAGAATGGTTCATAGCAATAATTTCATGATCGGTACTATTATCCTTTATATAAGCATATTTCCTTGCAAGCTTAATTGCGCCTTCAATCGCCTCTGTCCCGCTATTAGTAAAGAAAACCCGATCCATGCCTGACTGCTTGGTTATTTTCTTTGCTGCCTCTACTGCTGGGACATTATAATATAAATTAGAAGTATGGAGAAGTTTGTCCACCTGTGCTTTTAAGGCATCATTATACTCCTTATTTCCATAACCTAGCGCAAATACAGCAATCCCTGCTGCAAAATCTAAATATTTTTTTCCGTCTACATCATACAGATAAACGCCTTCCCCTTTTTCCAACACAATTTGGTAGCGGTTATACGTATGTATTAAATGCTGTTCTGCTTCCTCAATATACTCCTTTGTTGTCATCCTTGTTCCCCTTCCCTATAATAATATGGTTCTGATTCCCCTAAGATAGCTGTCCCAATTCCTTTATTAGTAAAGATTTCCAGAAGCAGGCAGTGTGGTATACGCCCATCTAAAATATGCACGCGTGACACACCATTTTCTATGGCATCAATACAATTATTTAATTTAGGGAGCATGCCACCACCAATTGTCCCTCCTCCAATCAACTTTTTGGCTTCTTCAATACTAAGTTCCGAAATTAAGCTTCCTTTATCTTTTGGATCTTTAAAAACACCTTCCACATCTGTTAAAAATGCTAACTTTTCCGCATGGACTGCCCTTGCTACTGCACAAGCTGCATCATCTGCATTAATATTATAGGTCTGGAATTCTTCATCTAACCCAACTGGGCAAATAACAGGAAGAAAATCTTTCTCCAATAAATCATAGATTACTTTAGGGTTTACTTCCGTAATCTCGCCTACAAAGCCAATATCCTGCCCCTCTGAATATTTCTTCTCTACTTTCAAAAGCCCGCCGTCTTTCCCACTAATCCCAACAGCCTTTACCCCAAGCTCCTGAACCATCTGTACTAGGCTTTTATTTACTCTATTTAACACCATTTCGGCTATTTCCATTGTCTCTTCATCTGTTACCCGAAGGCCATTTATAAATTTGGGTTCCATTCCAACCTTTGTCACCCATTTACTAATCTCTTTGCCGCCGCCATGTACAATAATTGGTTTAAACCCAACTAACTTAAGCAGTGTTACATCCTTTATTACATTTCTTTTTAATTTCTCATCCACCATTGCGCTTCCGCCATATTTCACTACAATAATTTTCCGGTTAAACCGTTGGATATATGGCAAAGCTTCAATTAAAACTTCGGCTTTAGAAAGCCATTCCTGCATATCATTATGTTCCATTTTTCTCCCTCCACATTAAGAACGGTAGTCCCCATTAATTTTTACATAATCATAGGTTAAGTCGCAGCCCCACGAAACCGCGCTTTCGCTGCCTTCTTTAATATCTGCAATAATCGCCACTTCTTTTTCAGAAAGAATCTTTGTCGCTGTTTCTTCTGAATAACCTGCATCCATCCCATTCTCTACAATCTTTAATTTTCCTGCTGCACTTTCAAAATAAATATCTGTTTTTTCTGGATCAAATATGGCACCTGCATACCCCATAGCGCAAAGAATCCTGCCCCAATTTGCATCATGCCCAAAAACAGCCGTTTTTACTAAACTTGATGTGACTACTGCCTTACATAATTGCTTTGCTTGATCCTTTGTTGTAGCATGGATTACTTTCATCTCAAGAAGTGCTGTCGCGCCCTCGCCGTCCCCAGCAATCTTTTTACATAAAAAGCCCATTACTTGGTACAATGCCTCTAAAAAAACCTTATAATCTGCATTTTCTTCTGTAATTTCTGCATTTCCTGCCATCCCATTTGCCATAAGGAGCACCGTATCATTTGTAGAAGTATCCCCGTCTACAGAAACCATATTAAAGGTATCTTGCACCACTTCGCTTAACGCATGTTGCAAAAGCATTTTATCAATAGCAATATCTGTTGTAAGGAAACATAGCATCGTTGCCATATTTGGATGAATCATGCCAGAACCTTTACACATACCACCAATTACAGCCTTTTTGCCGCCAACCTCAAATTCATAAGCAACCTGTTTTGGCATTGTATCCGTAGTCATAATTGCTTCTGCTGCCAATAATGCACCATCTGTTGTATCACTTAGGTTTTTCTGTAACGCCTCCACTCCCTTTAAAATAATATCCATAGGAAGTTGTTTTCCAATAACACCTGTAGATGCTACTAAAACAGAACCTGCTGGAACCCCTAAAACTTCCCCTGCCTTTTTTGCAGTATCTTCACAGTATTGATAGCCTGCCTGCCCTGTACAGGCGTTTGCCACGCCACTATTTACTACAACAGCCTGTGAAAAACCAGATTCTCTTACTACCTTCCTATCCCATTTTACTGGGGCTGCCTTTACAAGGTTTGTTGTAAAAGTTCCTGCTGTTTTACAAGGCGTTTTACTATACACCATCGCCATATCTTTTTTCTCTTTTTTTATGCCTGCACAAATACCTGTTGCAAGAAATCCTGTTGCGGCAGTAATGCCGCCCTCTATTTTTTTCATCTTCATATCCTCCCTCTTCTAAGGAAACATAGGGACTGCCTGTAGCCCCATATTTTCTTCTAACCCAAACATAAGGTTCATATTCTGTACTGCCTGCCCAGCCGCGCCCTTTACCAGATTATCCATTGCGCCCATCATAATTACTCTTCCTGTCCTAGTATCTAGCTTTACATTCACATCTACAAAATTACTGCCTTCTACCCAACGTGTTTCTGGATAAATATCTGCTTCTAACACCCTAACAAAATATTCCTCTTTATAATACTTATTATAAATCTCTCTTATTTCCTGATAGGAAATATCCTTACTCTTTAAATTTGCATAGGCTGTCACTAAGATTCCACGGTTCATTGGTACCAAATGTGGGGTAAAATTAATTGCCACTGGCATTCCAGCTTGATAGGAGAGTTGTTCTTCAATCTCTGGCGTATGTCTATGTGATGCTACTCCATATGCTTTTATATTTTCATTTACTTCACAAAACAAATTATTTACCTTTGCACCCCTGCCAGCACCAGAAGTACCCGATTTGGCATCAATAATTAAGCTATTGGGATCAATTACTCCTTCTTTTACTAACGGATAAACAGATAAAAAAGAACATGTAGGATAACAGCCCGGATTTGCTACAAGCCTTGCTGCTTTAATTTTTTCCCTGTTAATCTCACATAACCCATATACGGCCTCTTCTATAAACTGTGGGCTTTTATGTTCTATCCCATACCATTCCTCATAAACTTTTACATCTTTAATACGGAAATCCGCACTTAAGTCAATTACTTTCGCCCTTTTTAGAATCCCTTCATTTACTAATGATGCACATAACCCTTGCGGTGTTGCAGTAAATATCACATCCGCCGCATCTGCAAGTCCTTCCATATTATCATCCATACAATCTGCATCTACAAACTGGAACATATTCTGGTAAACTGACGCATATTTCTTATCAATATAACTTCTAGAACCATACCAAACAATCTCCACATCTTTATGTTGTAATAACAATCTCACAATTTCATTTCCTGCATATCCTGTTGCCCCAATAATTCCTACTTTAATCATAATTTCCCTCATTTCCTCTTTTTGCAAATTCTACGTTCTGCTTTCTTCCCACTCTATTATAGCGAAAATCCTATTAAATGCAATCATTTTTAACCTTCCGCCGCCATATCTGCCCCTTCCCCATGGTTTTATAATTATACATCAATTATGTATATTATGCAATAACCTTTTTTCAAATTTTCAATAAAACACTTGCATATTCCGTATCCATGATGTATATTTATGATTATAAAACAACACGAGGAGGAATTTAAAAAATGAAGGAAAAAGTTATCTTAGCCTATTCTGGCGGCCTTGACACTACCGCTATTATCCCATGGCTAAAAGAAAATTATGATTATGATGTAGTTTGTGTCTGTGCCAATGTAGGACAAGGCAATGAATTAGATGGCTTAGAGGAAAGGGCAAAGCTTTCTGGGGCCTCTAAACTTTATATTGAAGACTTAGTAGATGAATTTGTAGACGATTATGTAATCCCTACTGTACAGGCAAATGCTGTATATGAAAATAAATACTTACTTGGCACCTCTTTTGCAAGGCCAGTGATTGCAAAAAGATTAGTAGAAATTGCACGGAAAGAAAATGCGGTTGCCATCTGCCATGGGGCTACCGGAAAAGGGAACGACCAAGTCCGTTTTGAATTAACTATTAAAGCCCTTGCCCCTGATCTTAAAATTATTGCTCCATGGAGATGCAATGATACTTGGAAAATGCAGTCCCGTGAAGATGAAATTGCCTATTGTAAAGAACATGGCATTGATCTTCCATTTTCCGCTGATAACAGCTACAGCCGCGACCGTAACCTTTGGCATATTAGCCACGAAGGGCTTGAGTTAGAAAGCCCTGCTAATGAGCCAAATTATGACCACTTACTTGTACTTGGTGTTACTCCAGAAAAGGCCCCAGACGAAGGCGAATATGTAACATTAACTTTTGAAAAGGGTATCCCTACCAGCGTAAACGGCGTTTCTATGAAACCTTCTGATATTATCCGCAAATTAAATGAATTAGGCGGCAAACATGGCATTGGCATTATTGACATTGTAGAAAACCGTGTTGTAGGCATGAAATCCCGTGGTGTATATGAAACCCCAGGCGGAACCATTTTAATGGAAGCCCATATGCAGTTAGAAGAACTTATTTTAGATCGAGATACCTTAGATTACAAAAAATTGGTTGCTGTAAAATTTGCTGACTTAGTATATGAAGGAAAATGGTTTACTCCTCTTCGTGAAGCACTGCAGGCCTTTATAGAATCCACACAAAAAAATGTAACAGGCGAAGTGAAATTTAAACTTTATAAAGGCAATATTATTAAAGCAGGCACTACTTCCCCTTATTCCTTGTACAGCGAATCACTGGCAAGCTTTACTACAGGCGAGCTCTACGATCATCATGATGCAGAAGGCTTTATTAACCTCTTTGGTTTATCCATGAAAGTTCGTGCCATGTTAGAAGCAGAAAGAAAATAAACGTAACTACTACACACCCCATGCGCTGTCTTAACAACATACTTCTTCTGCATGGAGCTGTGCATAAAACAAAAGGGTGTTATAAAATATAATATTTTATAACACCCTTCAGACTGTAGACAAAGTGGCTCTGAGATTTATAACCCAGAGCCATTTTTCTTT
>CAJTLB010000014.1 GCA_910577045.1 uncultured Lachnospiraceae bacterium
AAAAATAGACTTAATAAAGATTGGAAAAAGATGATCATTCATGCGTTTGTCGTGAAAAATCATTTCGCGGCATAGACATAGGTTCGGTTTTGTGATACAATCGAAGGAGAAGTTAGGAAAGGCGGAGGTTAGCGAGATGAAAAGAGTGTTATTTGCAGCTTCAGAGGCAGTGCCATTTATAAAGACCGGGGGTCTGGCAGATGTGGCAGGTTCCTTGCCAAAATATTTTAACAAAAACGAATTTGATGTTCGTGTAATCTTGCCAAAGTACATGTGTATGGCGGAAAAATGGAAGAATATGATGACATATAAAAATCATTTTTATATGGATTTGGCATGGAGAAAACAGTATGTAGGAATTTTTGAATTGGAGTATGAAGGGGTTATCTTTTATTTTATTGATAACGAATACTATTTCAGTGGAGATAAGCCATATAGTGGAGATGTAAAGTGGGATATTGAACGGTTTACTTTCTTTTCAAGGGCGGTGCTTTCTTCTCTTCCTGTAATTGGGTTCAAGCCTGATATTATCCATTGCCATGACTGGCAGACAGGATTGATTCCAGTATATATGAAAGATAAGTTCCGTGAAGGGGAATTTTTTTGGAATATGAAGTCTATTATGACAATCCATAACCTAAAATTCCAAGGAGTCTGGGATATTAAGACGGTTAAGGATATTGCAGGGCTGCCAGCTTATTATTTTACGCCAGACAAGCTAGAGTCTTATAAAGATGCAAACCTACTTAAGGGGGGCATTGTATATGCCGATTATGTAACAACAGTAAGTGATACATATGCGGAAGAGATTAAAACACCATTTTATGGAGAAGGGTTAGATGGCTTAATGTCAGCCCGATCCAATAATTTAATGGGGATTGTAAATGGAATTGACTATGAGGTTTATAACCCAAAGACAGACCCTTATATCTATAAGAACTATGATGCTAGGGATTTCCGTAAAGAGAAAGTCAAGAATAAACGTGGATTACAAAAAGACTTGAATTTGGAACAAGATGATAGGAAGTTTATGGTTGGTATTGTTTCCCGCCTGACGGATCAAAAGGGATTAGATTTAATAGAGTGTGTAATGGAAGAGATTTGTAGTGATGATCTTCAGCTTGTAGTATTAGGGACTGGGGAGATGAAGTATGAAAATCTTTTCCGCCATTATGACTGGAAATACAATAATCGTGTTTCCGCCAATATATATTATTCCGAAGAGTTGTCACATAAAATTTATGCAGGCTGTGATGCGTTTTTAATGCCATCTTTATTTGAGCCTTGTGGGTTAAGCCAACTTATGAGCTTACGTTATGGGACAGTTCCAATTGTAAGAGAAACAGGCGGCTTAAAGGATACTGTACAGCCGTATAATGAATATGAAAGTACAGGGACAGGATTTTCCTTTACGAATTATAATGCACATGAGATGTTGAATATTATCCGTTATGCAAAGCACATATATTATGAGAATAAGCGTGAATGGAATAAAATGATAGACAGGTGTATGGCAGCAGATTTCTCATGGAATAGCTCTGCAAGACGTTATGAACAGCTTTATTACCAATTATAAAATGAAGAGATAAAGAAATGAAATGAATAAAATCCTCCTATTTGCGGATACTAGGAACGTGCAAAAAAGTACAAAACCCAGTGCAAAAAGGAGGATTTTTTATGGCAGATTTATCAGAATTGGAATTACAGAATTTAAGGCATCTGATTATGGGGTATGAAACTAGTAATGGGAAAATGACAGCTTATGCAAATTCCTCTACCGATCAGGAGGTAAAACAGTTCTTCCAGAAGTCGGCACAGTCTGCAATGGAAACAAAGCAGCAGCTTATGAAATTCCTACAATAATCATTGTTTTATAAGGAAGGAGAATAAAAATGGAAGAAAAAATAATGGTAGCAGATGCGTTAGAGAGTGTAAATGCAAATTTGACAAAATACGGGGAAATGATTCCTCAGACAGAGAATCTCCAGCTTAAGCAAACTTTAAAGCAAATCCGTAACCAATGCGAGATGTCACAAGAAGAGCTTTACCAAATAGCAAAGAGTAAACAATATTATACCCCTGCTGCAAAGGCAACAGAAGAGGAAGTAAAAAAAGTTAGGATGCTTTTTACACCAAACTAGGCTATTTTAAATGGATAATGGTGCCACATTTTTTGTGGCATCTATACATAAATCCCTATTTGGACATATCTTTTTTAATTTTTTTTGAAGAATCTCCGAAAATGGTTTCCAATATAATAGAAATGTGATATTATAAATAAGCAATTATAAAAATTTGTTTGTATTCATAAAAAAAGTATAAACTATTAATTAAAGGAAATAGGTGGAATGGCAAGATTAATTAGAAGAAGCCCAATTCAAGGGAATATTTTAAAAAGTTTAAGGGAAGAAGAGTGGCTTAGGGATGAAGAGTGCCTAGCTGATATGGAATATTTGGCGTGTGTGCATGATATTTTAACAAATGAATCTTTTCAATCCATGAAACAATATATCCAGCATGGATATACAACAACATTAACACATTGCCTACATGTAAGTTATTACAGCTATAAGGTATGTAAACGTTATAATTTAGATTATTGCTCTGCAGCTAGGGCAGGTTTGCTCCATGATTTATATTTGTATGATTGGCATACTCATGCAAAGGAGACAGGGGAGCATTTTCATGGTTTTACCCATCCAGGGATTGCGCTTCGGAATGCAAGCCATATTTTTGAACTGAACGCTACAGAAAGAGATGCAATTGTAAAACATATGTGGCCTCTTACTATGGTTCCTCCTAAAACATGGGAAGGGTTTGTAGTTAGTTTTGCAGATAAATATTGTGGACTTGTAGAAACTGTGCTTCGGTATCAAAACCGGAAGGTGGCAGCCAGGGCATGAATGGAGATATCAGGGAATTTTTTCTTGTGCTTGGCAGCAATAGGCTGTTTATTAGCGCAGTAATAGGCTGGGTTACAGCACAAGTCTTAAAAACGTTGATTAATGTACTGATGACAAAAGAGTTCCATGCAGAACGCTTAGTTGGTTCAGGAGGTATGCCAAGTTCCCATTCTTCTACGGTATGTGCATTAACAACAGCGGCAGGGATTGTATATGGGATTGGCTCTTCTGAATTTGCAATTTCTTTTGTACTTGCTATGATTGTTATGTATGATGCAATGGGGGTAAGGAGAGAAACAGGAAAACAGGCAAAGCTTTTAAATCTTATGGTAAGTACGTTTAACCATGAATATAAAGGTTTGCCAGAGGAGTTGTTAAAGGAGTATATTGGGCATACACCATTGCAAGTTTTGGCAGGTGCCGTGCTTGGGATAGTATTGGCATTTATTGTATGTGGTTAATTTTGAGAGGAGTAAAAATGAAAATATGGGACATGCCTTTTTTGGGTACAGATATATATCATGTGGTACATTGGCTTTTGATCTATAGTATTTTGGGGTGGATAGTAGAATCCATATATATGTCGTTTTGTAATAAAAAATTGACAAATAGAGGGTTTATCCATGGTCCAATGTGCCCAATTTATGGAGTAGGGGCTTTAACAGTGTATTTTATCCTGCGCCCCTTGGAGGGGAATTGGGTAGCACTTTATTTTGGCGGCAGTTTTCTTGCAACATTATTAGAATATATTACAGCAGTTATTATGCAGAAGATCTTTGGCTGTATTTGGTGGGATTATAATGATAAACCATTTAATTATAAAGGGATTTTATGCTTGGAAAGTACAGTGGCATGGGGATTTTATACTTTATTTTTATTTATTTTCTTACAAAAATGGGTAAATGCTTTTGTAGAGTTGTATCCAAGAAATATTGGCATATATCTTGGCATAGGGTTAATTATTTATTATTTTATTGATTTTACAATTAGCCTAATTGGTGCAATTGGCTTAAATGTAAAATTAAAAAAACTTTCTTCTATTGTAGATGAAATGCAGGAAAGGCTGAAAAAGATACATATTGTGCCTAAGCGGGAAAGTATCTTTGAAAAGCTGGAAAATTATATTGGGTTTGATTCTACAATTTTGCCAGATATAGGGATTAAAGAACTTGCAGAAAAATATCGTTCTATGAGGGCAAAAAATTCAATTTTATCAAGGCATTTTATTAAATCTTACCATGCTTTTAAAATTTGGAGGCGGAAAGAGCAAGAAAAAGAACAAGAAGATACAGAAGTAACAAAACCCTTGGGATGTAAGCAAAAAGAAATAGAATCTTAATATGGATAAAAATGGATTAGAGTTTTTATAAAATAACAGGCTACCTCAAACAGGCAGCCTGTTATTTTATAATATTTCTTTGAAAAGTTGTATAAATTACTTAGATATATTAGGCATTACATATAATATGTTGCATATTGTATGTCGCATACTATATATTGCGTATTGTATACCACATATTATATATCATATTACATATTGCATATATATATGATTCATACTATGTGTTACATAAGCAAATATTATTGATATTTGGTTCAATCACCATGGAGTAATTAGTATGGTAAATAACAAACCCTGGCTTAGCCCCAGCAACTTTTTTAATATGTTTTCTTTGGATATAGTCGATTTCTACCTTTTCAGATTCTCTGCCACTAGAATAATAGGCGGCAAGCCTGGCAGCTTCTTCAAAGGTATGGTCAGGCAGTTCTTCTCCATTTCCTTTTACAATAACATGCGAACCAGGGCGTTTTTTGGCATGAAACCACCAGTCATTCCCAGAGGCAAATTTAAAGGTAAGCTCTTCATTTTGGAAATTATTTTTACCTACATACATATGGAATCCATCACTGGAAATATAGTGGAAAGGCTTGCTTGTAATTTTAGTTTTCTTATTAGAAAATTTCCGCCGTATATAACCATATTCTGTTAATTCTTCTTTAATCTGTGCAAGGTCTTCTTCTAATAATGCAATATCAAGTGCTGTAGAAATAGACTCTAGATGTTCAATTTCTTCTTCTGTTTCTTTAATTAATTCTGTTAAAGCCTCATAGGTCCTTTTTAATTTCCCATATTTTTCAAAATAGTGTTTTGCATTTTCTTGGGCAGTAAGTTCTGGATCAAGTGGTATAACAATAGTTTCATTCGTATAATAATTGAGGGCAGAAAAACTTTTTTCGCCTCCTTGCAATTCATAACCATACGTATGGAGCAATTCACCATAAATACGGTATTTATCACGTTTTTCAGTATCTTTTAATTGCTTTAGCTGAAGGTCATATTTTTTTCGGTTCCGATCTAGCGCTGTTTGTACAATCCGGCGCAGATCAGAAGATTTTTGCCGGATACGGGTAATTGCATTTTTAGAAGCATAGTAAGTTTCTAAAACAGTACTAATACTAGGGTAAGTAACTGTCTGTAGGTTAGAATACATGGAAAGTGGGATACTAGAAAATTCTATTGGCTCATCACTATGGAAAATAATAGATGGAGTATATTCTTTTTGTTTTACCAGTTCCATCATTTGGAAAAAAGTATGGTAAAAATGAATTTTTTCTAGTTCTTCTAATGTATTGGCAGGGAAATTAGCATCGATCCCAGAAAGATAACAAAGTTCTTGTGCTACAATAGGGCTTATTCCAGTAAGGCTGGTATAAACAGCCTTAGAAAGTGGCATTGGCTTGCTATAAATAGCATGGAAAAAATCTTCTTCGGAAATAGCTAAAGGGTTTGCTTTTTCTTGCGTCTGTGGAATAAAATAGGTACGCCCTGGAAGGATTTCCCGGATAGAGCTTACCTGTGCAGAAACCCGCTTAATACTGTCAATAATGGTATCACCTTCCCGGAAAATAATATTACTGTGTTTTCCCATAAATTCTATTGTTAAAATTTTTTCACAAGGGTCTCCCAATTCATTTAGGTGTTCTATCGTAAAATGAAGTACACGTTCTAATCCTGGCTGTGTAATGTCTTTTATTTTCCCGCCGTTAATATGTTTGCGTAATAACATACAGAAATTTGGCGCAACGGCTGGATTTACCTTATTTTGTTCTGTAAGGTAAATTAAGGGGAGGGAAGCACATGCGGAAAGCAGCAGTTTATATTGTTTTTTGTTATTTTTAATAGTCAATAATAATTCATCTGGTTCTGGCTGTGCAATTTTACTAATATGCCCATCTAATATAGTGGAGCGTAATTCTTCTGCTATATTGGAAATTACAATTCCATCTAATGCCATAAGTGTAACCGTTACTGAAAACTTATAAAAAGTTATAAAACCTTATGTTTCATTTCTACTTCAACGAGTATGCTTTTGTAATGAATAAATTATATAAATTCATATACTACTCACAAGTTCTTGTACTCTCCATAGGCGTAAATTCCTGACTAACGTATCAGTACATATCTGTGATAACTTGAAAAGTGTTATGCTACAGATTGTTGTTTTAAAAACATTTCTCCATATTTTTTTAGATTTAAAGCAGCTTGATAGTCTCTATCAATTACGTTTCCACATTCACATCTATAAATACGGTCTGACAGCTTTAAATTTTTTTTAATACTTCCACAACAGCTACATAATTTAGAACTCGGAAAAAACCTGTCTGCAATAATTACTTGAATATTATTCCATTCGGATTTGTATTCCATCTGTCTTCTAAATTCATAGAAACCTTGTTGTTGGACTGCTTTGGATAAATGCTTGTTTTTCATCATTCCACTTACATTCAAATCTTCTAAACAGATAAAACTTGGTTTTCGCTTTAAGATAGAAGATGTTGTCTGATGTAAATAATTTTGACGAATGTTTGCTAGTCTGTGATTTAAATTTAAAAGTTTCTTTTCACTTTTTATAATGTTACGTGTTTTGCAGTAACATTCTCCTTTCTTATTTTTCTCATATTTTTTTGATATGGAACGCTGCAACCTGCGTTTTTGTTTTTCTAGTTTCTTTACTTTTTGAGTTTTATTTATATTCAGATATTTATGCTTATCTGAACATGTTGCCAAATCTTTAATCCCTAAATCAATTCCAATACCCTTATTAGACAATGGAGCAGCAGACTTTTCATATTCAATACCTACTGTAAGATACCAGTTTAACCCATCATACTTAATTCTAGGATTGATATAATTACTCGAAGTGTTTTTATCATTGTCTTCCTCACCATCCTTTATAAGCCCGTTTGCAAGTTTTCTTGTTTTATTCGCTTGTAATTTACAACGGAATACTGTTATTATTTGTACTAAATCTTCAACAAGTTCTTGCTGTTCTGATTTTTCAGCGTTGTCCATTATTTCTATATTACAATTATATAAACTAGCAATATATTCTACTAACTCAAACCCAAATCGTAATAAGCTATCTTTATAAAGAACATCTACCTTATCAACCTTATTTTGTGCTATCCATTTAATAAGTTCTTTTAATCCCTTTTTTTATAATTTATTCCAGAACTTATATCACTGATTATTTCAAATGGTTTTTCTTGTGTAGCAAGATACAATTTCATATTTTCTATTTACCGTTCCAAGTCATTTTTTTGATTATTACTTGAAACCCTGCAATAGCCTATTACAGGTCTGTCTAAATTAGGTTTTATGTTCATAACTTGATTTAACTGTTCATGTGAATAATATCTGTATCCATTATTAGACGTATGATGTGGGTGAAGTTTACCATTATTATCCCAATTTCCTAATGTTTGTGCTGATACTTTATCAGCTACCATCCTTTTTTCCTAAATTTGTTTTGCCTGTACAGTATAACAGATTTTAAGAATAATAGAAAGTAGGAGATTGCAAAGAAAAATAGAATTTGTTAAAATATAGCAGAAAGGAGCCTGTTAAGCAACAGGAAAATAAAGATGGAAAAAGAATTAGAAAATAAAATAAAACAGATAAAACCAGTAGATAGGCAATTAGAAAGGCAGGCAAAAGCAGTTTTTGATGCAGTATTTAAGCCAATTGATGGGCTTGGCAGGCTAGAGGATATTTTATGTAGGATTGCAGCAATCCAAGGCTCCTGCCAGATTTTATTAGAGAAAAGGGCAGTATTTGTATTTTGCAGTGATAATGGGATTGTGCAGGAACATATTTCACAGAGCCCGTCTAAAATAACAAGGGTAGTAGCAGCCAATATGGCAGCAGGGAAAGCTAGTATTAACCGTATGGCGGCATGTTGCCATACAAAGGTAGTGCCAGTAGATATTGGCATGCAAAAGCCAGTAGAGGGCTGTTTGGATTATAGGGTTACAAATGGCACAAAGAATTTTGCAAAAGAGCCTGCTATGGAAAGGAAAGAAGTAATAAAAGCAATTTTAACAGGGATAGAATTAGTGTTTCAATATAAACAAAAGGGCTACAACCTTTTTGGGACAGGGGAGATGGGAATTGGGAATACAACAACAACAAGTGCACTTTCTAGCCTGCTTTTAAAGCTTTCCCCGCAGGAAGTGACAGGAAGGGGGGCAGGCCTTTCTGATATAGGGCTTGCTAGGAAATATAAAGTAATAGAGGAAGCACTTGTGTTTCATTTTGGGGCAGATTATAACAAACAGGAGTATTCTGTAATCTCTATGTTAGAGAAAGTAGGAGGGCTGGATATTGCTGGATTAACAGGAGTATTTTTAGGAGGGGCGCTTTACCAAGTCCCTGTTATTATTGATGGGGTAATTAGTGCTTGTGCTGCTGTGCTTGCCGCAAGGATTTGCCCTATTGCAAAACAATATATGCTAGCTTCTCATCTAGGGAAGGAACCAGCGCATGAATATCTTTTAGAAGAGTTAGGATTAACCCCTATTATACATGGTGATTTGGCACTAGGGGAAGGGACTGGGGCAGTATTATTAATCCCAATGTTGGATATGGCACTTTCTGTTTACTATAATCAGGAAACATTTGTAAAAAACCATATTGAGGCGTATAAACGCCAGAAAGGGGATTAAATGGTTAGTTTGGTAATTGGTGGAAGCGGAAGTGGAAAGTCAGAATTTGCAGAGCAGCTTGCCTGTAAAACAGATGGGAAGCGATATTACATGGCCACTATGCAGCCATATGACGAAGAAATGTGGGAAAAAATTAAGCGGCACCAGGAGGTAAGGAAGGATAAAGGATTTGAGACAATAGAATGTTATAAGGATTTGGTTTTATTAGAATGTGGAAATGTAGAAACTATTCTTTTAGAATGTATGTCAAATCTTTTAGCAAATGAAATGTATGGCGGCAAAAAGCGATCTGATAAGAAAATTGTAGAGGATATTTTAGCAGGGATAGGACATATAAAAGAAAAGTGTAAAAACCTTATTATTGTTAGTAATGATGTATTTTCTTCAGGAGAACAGTATGAAGCAGAAACTTTTCATTATATAAGCCTTTTGGGAAAAATTAACCAGGCATTGGCAGCAGAGGCAGACGATGTAGTAGAAGTGGTATGTGGGATAGCGGTGGAGTGTAAAACAAATAGATGGTGAGCCTGTTTTTTTATACAGTGATTATGGCTTTTACTGACAATCAGCGTAGAGAAAGGACGGCTGTTAGAATAGGGAAAATATACTATACCCTCAGATAGGCGGAACTACCACCTGTTGTTCACATAGCCAGAAATAGTTGTTATAAATAAAGCGAGGGCGAAAAGCAGCTTTTTCGAGCCGTTCGCCCTTCCTTATCATAGAAGATCTGTATTTACAGGCTTTTCTTCATAGTCTCTTTATGTTGATTACATAATTTCAGCTTCAAGTTTTTTCAATTCATTAAGTGGTATTGATGGAACACATAGAGCAATTTCATCAAGTGATAACTTTCCAATTTTTATCATTCTTTTTGCTGTTTCTTTTGCTGTGTTATCTTCAATATCCTTTGTATAAGCTCTCAAAATCTGCTCGTCATCAAATAATGTCATCATAATATCCACAACCTCCTGCTCCTTGCTTTCAAGATATTCTTTTAGCACATTTCTGTTTTTACAGATATGGATTGTTTCTGTTACTGCCTGCTTTGTATTTCCATATAGTTTTCTCTGTTCATTATATATTTTGGAAAAAATTATATACTGCCCAATAATATCTTTTTCGTTTTCCTGATAAAGAACCTGCACTTCTGCATCAATGGCAACCTTTGCCTTGCCAAAAAATTCTTTGGAAAGTGATATAGTGTCAGGAATATTCTTTCTATCTCCTGTATAAATCATATACAGTTCAGGCTTAGGCATATTCACTTTTCTGCTTCCATATAGATTTTGATTAGTACGCTTGAAGTAATCGTGATAAGTTTGTATCAGATACATTAATGCACGAATAATAATATTAAATGTCCATGTAGACTGACTTTCTACCAGTACCATTAACCGATTGCCAACAGAAAAACCTAAATCATTATAATCCGCATCAATCAGTACATGCTTGATTGTGATATCTGCAATTTCATCTTCTGTTACATTACTATCCTCTGGGTGTAATGCCTTGTATAATTGGAGCAGATATTTTTTGTCTTGAAACAGGTTTGTGAATACACTGTCTTTTATTTTTCGTTTTGGCGTACTTTGCGCCATTTTACCACCCCATTCATTGTTATTTTGATAGAAGGTACAATAAATTTATATTTGCTATATTTCAATTATACAAGAAAATATTCGTACCTACAATATAATTTATATAAAATTTCTATATATGATACTTTCTTGTCAACCGTTTGCAAATTTATTATAGCAATTAACAGCATCAGGAGTTAAGGAAGGATAAGCGATTTGAGACAATAGAATATATGTTAAATTTTTTAATAAATGGAAATGTATGGTGGAAGAAAGAGAGCTAATAAAAATCATAGAGGATATTAGGAATGAGACATGTAAAAAAGTATAAAAACCTTATTATGTGTAGAAGTGGTATGTATGGTAGTAGTAGAGTGGAAAGGCATTAACTATTTTTTGTAATAGTGAAATAATTTGTTCGTATAGTATATTAGTACTGAATAATAATTTTTATGAACAGCAGGTTGATAATGAGAAGTAATTATACTATAATAATTTTATAAATTTGAAACTTATAAAATTATTAACTGAATAAATGGGATTATTTATAAGAAGAATATAAAGAAAAATATGTCTAAGTATTTGACAAAAAATTATTTTCATAAAAATAGAAAACCTAAAGAAACAATACTTTTAATTCAGCAAATTCTGGATAAGGCAAAGATAGTTGTGAATGTCAAATAGTGAATAAAATGTATTTGTTAATACGCTTTTCTGATTTTTTGCCTTTTGAAAAAGCCATATATACAAATAAATATTTATTGAGTATGAATGGCTAAAAGAAGTGAATAAATTTGCATTAATCGATGCCATTTATAATATAGATGCCACATATCAGAAGTTTTCTAAAGAATATGCAGGATATACAAAATTCAAAATTTCTGAAGAAGTTTCTTTACCATGTTATGATTTGTCTTCTTCTGAAGAATTAGATTGCCTTTTCGAGTTTGTGATTAAGTATTATGGGGAGGAAGAAAATGAATAAGCCAAAGTCAGTTTGGAATCTTATGCTCCAAAGGCCTTTTTCAGCCGTATTAGCAGTTTTTTTAGTTATAATACAAGCAATATTGACAGTAGCAGAGGTTGTTGTTTTAGAGGATTTTATTGATAATTTTTCGAGGCTTTACTGGAAACAATCTGTTCTTTTTGCTATTATAATTTCTTTCATATATGCTTTTCAGTATATACAATCGCCTTTATTAGGGTGGTTAAATAATAGGGCATGTTTACAAATACGTACTTATTTAGATTCTATTATTATAGAAAAAGTCTCACGTATTTCGGTAGCAGCACTTGAAAATAAGGATAACCAAGCACTTTTAACTAGGCTTCAGGATAAACCAGAAAAGCGGTATATCAATGGATTTTTTGCAGTATTGCAGATACTGGGAGGAATTATGGGGATGGTAGGGGTTTTAGGTTTGGTTATTAACCATGTCCCTTTTTTCTTATTAGTAATTTTGGTTTTATTAGGGTTAATGGTGGTTGCATTTCGTTTAATAGGGAAGAATAAAATAAAATTATATCATGCTAGACAGGAAATCGGCAGGCGTAGCGATTATTTATCAAATTTATTATTTGAACGAAGATTGGCACAAGAGAAGAAATTGTTTGGATATACACATTATATTCAAACATTATATGAGGAAGAAAATATAAAGTCAAATAAAAAGTTATTTGGGAGTATATTTTTTGCTAATATGGTAATATGGGTTTATGATAATATTACATATCTTTTTTCTGCGTCTGCATATATACTTTTTTTAATACCTTTGTATAAAGGAAATATTGATATTGGCTTATATATAGCAATTATTCCAGCATTGACAAGGCTGGGGGCTTTTTTTGTATCTGTTGGCAGTAATTATTGGCCAACATATAAAGAATACCAGGCATGTTTTGCGGATATAAACAAACTGAATGAACTTCCAGAACAATATTATGTCCATAGTGAGGTGGACAATACACCACCAATGTTCCATGTGATAAAAGGAGAAAATATTGTATTCCGCTATCCAGGACAGGAAAAGCCAGTTTTAAACGGAATGAACTTTGCTTTTTATGCAGGGAAGAATTATGCTTTAGTAGGAGAAAATGGCTGTGGAAAAACAACATTAATTAAATTGCTTATGGGCTTATATAAACCTTGCAGTGGAAGGATTACAATAGATGGTGAAGATATACAAGAAATGAGTTTTGAAAGATTACAAAGTTTTTTTTCAGCAGTTTTTCAAGATTTTAACCGTTATTATTTTACCATTAGAGAAAATATAGAAATTTCTAGTTTGGGGAAAGAAAAACAAGATTCTAGGTTGCAACAGGCAGCAAAAGAAGCAGAAATAGATCAATGGATTTTATCCTGTGCAGATAATTATAATACTAAATTAGGAAATTTGGAAGAGGGAGGCATTGATCTTTCAGGAGGGCAATGGCAGCGTTTATCGATTGCGCGTATGTTATACCGGAAAGCTGGAATTTATATTTGGGATGAGCCAACAGCCGCTATGGACCCTTTGGCAGAATCAAGGCTTTATACAGCTTTTTTTCAAAAACGTGCTAAGCAAAATGCGAATATTTTTGTAACCCATCGTTTGGGTGCTGCTGTTAGTGCAGATGAGATTTGTGTATTAGAAAAAGGTAGGCTTGTGGAACAAGGGACGCATAAGCAGCTTATGGAGAATAAAGATGGGTTATATTATCAAATGTTTTGTGCCCAGAAAGGAATGTATGAATGAAAAATATTATAAAAGCATTAAAACTGGTAATGCCAATTGCTCCTTTCCGTATGATGCTTTATTTGTTAGTGTCTTTGCCAGGAGCTATTTTGCCAACAGTAATGTTATATTTGCAGCGTTTTATTGTAGATAGTGTTGCAAATGTAAACCAAGATTTTTCAATATTTTATTATATAAAGCCAGTTTTTATGTTAATTGGGACTTATATGGTATTGAAATTGTTTTCCCTATTATCTAACCAATATATGGAGTTTGGATATTTTCGTTATGTATTTATGGGGCTAGATGCTAAAATACATGAAAAAAGTGATCAGTTGTCATTGGAATATTATGATAATGCACAATATTACCAAATTGTGCAAAATGCAAAGAAAGCATCTATGTTTTTGGTATTTACAGCTAATTTAGCAATTATGTCTTTTATTGTAATTTGCAATTTATTGTCAGTAGGAAGTTATCTGGCTGCTTTGAATCCAATATTGATTATTTTTGTAGTATTAGTAAGTATTCCTGTAATTATAGAAAAATTACAGGGTGCAAAATATCAGTCTAATTTAATCCAGGATACTGTGCAAGCAACACGTAGGAAAAAGTATAATTTTGATTTATTGGCTATTAGTGAATATAAAAAAGAATTAGCACATCAAGGGGCTAGCTGCTATATTGCAGAAAAGTATATGGAATCATGTAAAGAAGCCAATACAAAAGAATGGTATTATATTCAGAAAATGGGATATAATAGCCTTATTTTTGCCGCGGTAAAATCAGTGTTCCATGCTTGTTCTATTTTTCTAATGGTTTGGCTATTAGTAACAGGCAATATTACAATAGGGGGTTTTTCCATACTTTTAACAAGCTTTTCTGCATTAACAAATGCGTTTACACAGTTGTTTAACCATGCAGGAGAAATTCTTCAAACAAGCGTTATGTCTACTTCGTTTTTTAAATTAATGGATTTGGAAATAAAAGATGGCGAAAAAGATATGGATGAGAATGAGGAAATTGCTAGGTTAGAACATGTATCTTATAAATACTTAAATTCAGATGAATTTACCTTAAAAGATATTTCTTTATCCATAAAAAAGGGTGAAAAAGTGGCTATTGTCGGTGAAAATGGGGCTGGTAAAACAACGTTGGCAAAATTACTTTCAGGATTTCTTTTGCCAACAGAAGGAACGATGAAGTTAGGAGGCGTTTCGAGGGAACAATTACATGAAAAAAGTATTTTTAATAAGATTAGTGCCGTATATCAGGATTTTGGGCATTATAAATTGACATTAGCACAAAATGTGTATTTAGGTGATACAATAGAAGGGAATACTTTAAAACAAATGGATTTAGGAAAAATTAAAAATGCACTAGAATGGGCAGGTCTTTCTTTTTCTATAAACCCAGAAAAAATGGAGTTAGGAAGAGAATTTGGCGGGGCTGAAATGTCTGGGGGGACAATGGCAACGCTTAGCGTTAGCTAGAAGTTATTATCGGCAAAGGCCAATGTTATTTTTAGATGAGCCTACAGCTGCTATTGATCCTTTGGAAGAGATGGCAATTTATAATAAACTAAATGAACTTGCAAGTGGACGTACAGTAATTCTTGTTACCCATCGTTTGGGCGCAGTCCGTAATGCTGATAAAATTATTATGTTAGATAATGGAAGGATTATTGAATCAGGAAATTTTGAACAATTGATAGAGCAGAAAGGACAGTTTTACCATATTTGGAATGAACAAGTAAAATGGTATCAATCAGGAGGTAGAAAGTAGATGAAAAAACTTTTAGTAACAGAACCAATTGTTGCATCAAATACAGAACATGGGTATTTATTATCAGGAGTGCAAACAAATCCTTTATCTAGGGAATGGTTAATGAATAATTTTATACATCAGGTTTTACATGGTATAAATTTGTCTCCAGGAATGAATTTTTATCCTATTGTAAATCATGCTACCTGCCCATGTATTGATTATTTAAGAATTTCAAGAGAATTGATAAAAGAAAAATGGGCAACAGTAATAGATTTTTTAATTGAAAATATTGATAAGGAATACTATACTATTATACATTTGGATTGGTTTTACGTATTAGATAGTGCAGTATATAGGAGGGCACACCATAGACATCCACTATTAGTATATGGATATAATAAAGATATGCAAAGATTTTATGTAGGAGATTTTAATAAAAACTTAAAATTTAAATTCAAGGAAATATCTTTTAAAGAAGTAGAAGAAGGTTTTATAAGTGATGAAAATACTAGAAGAAAAACATTTGTAAATGAACGTTATCTTTATATGGAAGATGTTATTTTGTATAAAAATAGAAGTTATATGGACTATAAATTTAATATAGATATGTTGCAACATTCTATTACTGATTATTTGAATTCTACTAATGTATCTAATGTGTATGCACAGGGAGATTATTGTTATTTTTCTTCAGCAGTCTTTGGGATAGATAGCCTTAGGACAATGAAACGGATAGTAAAAGAAGGATTTTTAAATATAGAGAATTATAAGATTAATTATAAATTCGCTACAGTTCCATTAGAACGTACTCATTTAATGGTAGAAAGAGTAAAGTATTTAAGAGAAATACAAAATATACATATAGAACCATATTTATTAGATAAAATGGATAAATTATATTTTATGTATGATATATTTAAAAATATGGTAATAAAATATAATTTGTTACCTGATAAAAAAGATATACTTTATAGAATAGAAGAAAAAATACAGTCAATTATTGAAATAGAAGAAGAGTTTTATTCTGAATTTTTAAAAAATTTAGTTGTATAAAATTGGTTTTTGGTTAAAATAGGAAAACTGATAGAAGATTTTTTATTAGAGAAAACTTAAGAAATATAGTTGAGGTTTTAGTAAAATTTTTATATGAAAATAGGGACTAAAAAAGTTTTGGGTAGAAATTTTAAGTAAACTATCAAGTACCTTATATGTTAGTTACAATTATATTATGTTGAAAGAAGAATAGTATAGTTTTATTAAAATTGTTTATATATGGAAAATATAGGATGACAGTAGATAGTTTATTAGGGTTTAAAGGGATAAATATATATGAAAGCTTAGAGGAAGCAAGGAAAGAAAGATAAAAAATATATTTCTTACAAAATATTTGACAATAATTTAATTTTGTGTTATAATTATGGCACTGAAAATAAAATGTTGTGTTGTTTTTGTACATAGTAAAACCGTCCCTAAGTAGGGGCGGTTTTTCATAGGTGAGGGACAAGTATAATAAAAGATGAGGAAGAAGATTTGTAATATAATAGAGAGTATGTGGATTGCCATTTCTATGTATTCAAAATTCCCAGTTCCATTTGTAGAGTGGAAGAAAGAAAATTTAAAGTTTGTGCTATGTTTTTTTCCATTAGTTGGTCTTTTTATTGGTATAATGGAACTTATTTGGTGGTATTTAGCAAATTATTTAGGGATAGGTGCTTTTTTAACAGGATGTATTGGCGCAGCTATTCCAATTTTAATAACAGGCGGAATCCATATAGACGGGTTTATGGATACGGAAGATGCGTTAAATTCCTATGGAAGTAAGGAAAAAAAGCTAGAAATTTTAAAAGATGCCCACCTTGGCGCTTTTGCAGTTATCCGCTTTGGCGTATATTTGCTGTTATATGCAGGTTTGTATTCTGAATTACATAAGAAAGAGGGGATTTACTTAGTAGCAATTGGTTATATTCTTTCTAGGGCGTGGAGTGCCATAGGGTTTGTTACATTAAAAACAGCGAAACAGACAGGTATGTTATATGAATTTGCAGCCTCAGCAGAGAAAAAGGTGGTATTAGTAAGCAATGGATGCCTGATTGGGCTGCTTGGTATAGTAGGGGTGTTTGTGTCCTGTATAGCAGCCGTAATTATTTGGATAGGGCTGGGAGTGTTGTTCTGGGATTATAAAAAACGATCATACAAAGAGTTTGGTGGAATTACAGGTGATTTGGCAGGGCATTTTTTACAAAGAAGCGAGTTATTGGTACTTTTAATTAGCACTATATCTTTATTGAATTACTAGGTAAAAGCAAGAAAATAAGATAAATAATTGGTAAATCAGAAAGGTGTGGAGGAAATTGTACAGATGAAAGATTATAGTATGAAACACAAGGAAGCATGGGAATATAACGTTTATGAGTTTTGGGTGAAGACATCTGGGACACCAGCCGAGAGGGCAAAGAGGGATATGGATAATCCCATTGGAATGTTAAAGAAATATTCTCAATATTTTGATACTTATGATGGTGTTAAAGTGGCTAATATATGTGGCTCTTGTGGAAAAAAAGCAATACCCCTAGCTTTACTGGGGGCACAAGTAACCATATTTGATATTTCAGAGGATAATAAAAGATATGCCCTTGAAGTAGCTGAAGCGGCAAAGGTAGATATTGGCTTTGAGGTATGTGATATATTGGAGATTGACACATTAAAATATGGGAATTATTTTGACGTAGTATTTATGGAGGGCGGTATCCTGCATTATTTCCATGATATTAATGAATTTATGCGTGTGATGTATTCCCTTTTGAAAAAAGGCGGGAAATTGATATGCAGTGATTTCCATCCATTTACAAAAATAGCGGATATCTTAAATTTGGAGCAGCCTACAGTAAGCTATTTTTCAACGGATATTTTGGAAGGTGAGATGGCCCACGCCCGTTTCTATAAAGAAGAAATCCGCAGGCAAATGCCTAAATGTAGTTATAGGAAATATACAATTAGTGAGATAATAAATTCGATTATAAATAATGGATTTTGTTTAAAAAAATTTGATGAACATGCAGCGTGGGAAAATGATAAAATACCTGGGGAGTTTACTGCTATAGCAATTAAAAATAGTATCTGAATTCATAAAAAATGTAGGAAGTAGAAAAGGAATGAGGGAATTATGAAAACATCAAGTGAATTACGTACCATATTAAAATCAATTGACCATAAAAGTTATCCAGCTTATAAAACAATAGCTGGGGAATGGAATTTCCAAAAATATATACTTGGGATAGACCATGTGCAAGGGGATCCTTTTGCATCGCCATCAAGCCTTCGGATAGAATTGTCTTGCCAGGCGGCAGGCATACCAGAAATGTATTTTGAGAAATCCTGTGCCCGTATTGCTTTACAGGATTTTCTTACTAGGCAGTTTGCAAAACAGTTTGAGCAATTTAATTTTAAAGCAAAGGGTTCTGGGAAGAGTGGGCTTTTAGCGATTAGCAGATGTGGGCAAGAGGTTTTAGAAAGAAGTGCCTGCAAAATTGAAAAAGGTAAGCTTATTGTCCGGTTTTATACAGGTTTTCCTGCTTTTGGGCGTACAATTAACGCTGGGGAACTGGATAAAATTTTATTTGATTTTCTCCCTAAATGTGTAGAGAGCAGTTTATTTTACAAAAATTTGGATAAAAAGAAATTAGAAAAGGCTATATTTTTAGCAGAAGACCAGGAGGAACTTAGGAAGCTTTTAAAGAAAGAAGGGTTTGTAGCTTTTGTGGCAAACGGTTCTATTTTACCAAGAAAAAGTGGCGTATCAGAGCTTCCGCTTGTTGGAAGCGTGCCATTTACTTCTCCTGTATCTATGGAACAGGCTTTTATTCTTCCTCATTGTGGGGAAATAAAAGGAATGGGTATCCCATGTGGGGTGACGTTAATTGTGGGAGGCGGTTATCATGGAAAATCCACTTTATTGGAGGCTATCCAGTCTGGCGTGTATAACCATATCATAGGAGATGGAAGGGAGTATGTGGTTACAGATAATACGGCTGTTAAGTTACGTGCAGAAGATGGGCGTTCTGTGCGGAATGTAAATATTTCACTGTTTATTAATGATTTGCCTGATAAAAAAGATACGACCTCTTTTACAACGGCAGATGCTAGTGGAAGTACTTCACAGGCGGCAGGAGTAATAGAAAGCATTGAGGCAGGGGCAAAGTTATTTTTAATTGATGAGGATACTTCTGCTACAAATTTTATGGTACGGGATGAGTTTATGCAGCAAGTAATTGTCCGTGAGAAAGAACCAATTACCCCTTATATTGAACGAGTAAGGGATTTATATGAAAAAGCTGGTATTTCTACCATTATGGTGGCAGGCAGTTCAGGGGCTTTCTTCCATATTGCAGACCATATTTTATTAATGGACTGCTATCATGCAGAAGAGATTACAATAAAGGTAAAAGAGCTTTGCAAAGAACGCACAGACTTTAAACTGCGGGCACATACTTTTGCTTTACCAGAAAATAAACGGGTATTGCCTGTATTTTGCCGTACAGAGAAGAACCATCGTGGAGAACGGCAGAGTAACCATAAGGAACATATGAAGGTAAAGGCAAATGGGCTAGAATCATTTTCTTTAGATAAGGAAACAGTAATTGTACGTTATTTAGAGCAACTTGTAGATTCAGAGCAGACTACAGCGTTAGGGTATTTGCTTCGGTTTGGGCTAGAACAAGTATTAGATGGAAGAAGAACAGTACAGGAAGTAGTAAAGGTTATTATGGACACTATGGAAAGAAAAGGATGGGAGGCATTTTGCAGCCCGTATGTCCCATGTGGGCTTGCTATGCCAAGGGAACAAGAAGTGTATGCTTGTTTAAACCGTTTTAGAGGATAAGAAGATGAAATTATATATTGGGGGCGCCTGCCAAGGAAAATGGAAGGTTGCCTGTCAGGAAAACCAGTTAAAAGAAGAGGATTCTTGTATATGTGAGTCTTGTGGAAAAGAGGAAGTTTTTAAGGCTCCCTTGTTGTATGGGTTCCACCATTATGTAAAACGTTTTCTTTTTACAAAAGAAGAGGGAATGTATTTTGTAAAACGGCTGCTTTCTGAAAACCCAAATGTGGTAGTAGTCTGTAATGAGATAGGCTGTGGAGTGGTTCCAATAGAGAAAAGAGAAAGGGAATATCGGGAATTAACAGGCAGGATATTAATAGAACTGGCAAAGGAGTCAGAGCAAGTAGTAAGAGTGTTTTGTGGGATAGGGGCAAGGTTAAAATGAAAGTGCTGTTATTGCGGCATGGAAAAACAAAAGGGAATGAAGAACATCGTTATATTGGGCGGACAGAAGAAGGATTATCCGAGTTAGGGAAGAAAGAGCTGCTAAGGAAAAAAGAGCATTGGGAAAAAAAGAAGGATGGGATACGGCAGACAGGGGAAACCATGTTACATAAAGGAAATATTGTGTTTGTAAGCCCTATGGGACGCTGTATAGAAACAGCAGAGATTTTATTTCCAAATGCAACGATGTATAAAGAAGAAAGATTGAAAGAAATTGATTTTGGATTGTTTGAAAATAAGAATTATCAGGAATTAAATGGGCAAAAAGAGTACCAGGCATGGATTGACAGTGGAGGAAGGCTGGATTTTCCAGAGGGGGAGCCATTTGCTAAGTTTATACAAAGAAGCGTGGCAGGATTTTTTTGCTGTGTAGAAATAGCAAAAAAAAGAAACTTAGAAATAGCAGTTTTTGTTGTGCATGGTGGGACAATTATGTCTGTTATGTCAGAACTTGCCTGCCCTAAAAAAGAGTATTATAACTGGCAAGTGAAAAATGGGTCAGGATATTTTTGTAATATGGAAAATGGGCATTTGGAGGTAATTAGGGAAGAATGTATACATTAGCTGCATTAATAATAGGGATAGTGCTGGATTATTTATTGGGCGATCCAGTGTATTTTTGGCATCCTGTGCGTATAATGGGGAATCTAATTGCATTTTTAGAAAAAGGAATACGGAAATTTTTCCAAAAAACAAAGAAAGCGGAATTGCTTGGTGGGGGAATATTGGTAGTAATAACAGTATTTCTTTCTACAACTATTCCAGTTTTATTTTTATTTGGTGCCTATTCCTTACATTGGTCAGCCGGGATCTTTGTAGAGGCATGTTTTTGCTACCAGCTTTTAGCAGCAAGGAGTTTGAAAACAGAAAGTACAAAAGTCTATATAACTTTAAAAGAACAAGGGCTTATAGCTGGGCAAAAAGCAGTATCGATGATTGTGGGAAGGGACACAGATAGGCTTAATGAGACAGGGGTGGTGAAGGCGGCTGTAGAGACAGTTGCTGAAAATACATCAGATGGAGTGATTGCGCCTCTTTTTTATATGGCAATTTTTGGCATACCAGGCGGTTTTTTTTATAAAGCAGTAAATACAATGGATTCTATGATAGGCTATAAAAATAAGGAATATTTGTATTTTGGCAGGGTAGCGGCAAGGCTAGATGATATTTGTAATTATATCCCATCTCGCTTGGCAGCTATTTTTATGGTATTAGCAAGTGCTTTAAGAGGATTTTCTGCAAAAGGGGCATGGAAGATTTGGAGGCGGGATTCTAGGAACCATAAAAGCCCTAATTCTGCACAAACAGAATCAGCCTGTGCAGGGGCGTTACAGATACAACTTGCAGGTGATGCGTGGTATTTTGGGGAATTATGTAAAAAGCCAACAATCGGGGATGCAACCCGGCCAGTAGAAAAAGAAGATATTATCCGGGCAAATAAGCTAATGATGGGAACTACTTTGGTAGGCTCCATAATTTTTCTTGTTATGCGGCTTGCAGTTATTTGTGTAATAAGGTAGGTGTAAAATGAAATACCAAGAGAGCCATGGTGGCAATATTTATGGGAAAAATATTCGGCTGGATTATTCTGCGAACTTAAATCCTTTCCATATGCCAGAAAGGGTAAAAAAGGCCATTATAGATGGAATAGAAGAATATTACCGATATCCAGACCCAGATTGTAAAGAACTTATTTTGGCAATAGCAACGGCAAAGGGGCTTTTGCCAGAATGGATAGTCTGTGGCAACGGGGCCGCCGATTTAATTTATCGATATGCACTGTCTATCAAGGCAAATAAAGTATTATTGCTTGCCCCGACTTTTTCCGAGTATGAGCAGGCGTTTCGTTTAGCAGGGACAGAAATTTGTTATTATCTATTAAAAGAAAAGCATAATTTTTCTGTAGGAGAAGATATTTTAAAAGAAATCCCATTAGTAGATGGAGTAGTGCTTTGTAATCCAAATAATCCTGTTGGAAACCTAATTGAGCCAGGACTTTTGCAGAAGATAGGAAAGGCAATAGAGGAAGAAGGGAAATTCTTATTTTTAGATGAGTGTTTTATGGAATTTACCAAGTATGAAAAAAAATATTCTAGTATTCCATATATTCCAATGAATAAAAGGATTTTTGTGTTAAAGGCATTTACTAAAATATATGCAATGGCTGGCATACGGCTAGGGTATGGGATTTGCAGTGATATGGCATTGCTTGGCAAGGTAAAAAGTGCAGGTGCCCCGTGGTCAGTGTCTGGCGTTGCACAAAAAGCTGGTATTGCAGCGTTAAAGGAAATAGAGTATGTAAAGCAGGCAAAGGAAATAATAGAAGAAGAACGGGAGTTTTTGAAAAAAGGGCTAGGGAAGCTTGGGCTTTTCGTGTATCCTTCCCAGGCAAATTATATAATGTTTAAAGCGGAGGAACAGTTATATGAACAATTATTAGGGAGGGGTATTTTAATCCGCCAGTGTGGGAATTATTATGGCTTGGGAAATGAATATTATAGGGTTTGCATTGGGAAACGTAGGGAAAACCAGGTGTTATTGGAGGAAATAGGCTTTGTGATAGATAAGCAGGAGGGATAGTATGGCAAAGGTAATTATGGTACAAGGAACCATGTCAAATGTAGGGAAAAGCTTAATTACTGCAGGATTATTGCGGGTATTTATGCAGGACGGGTATAAAGTGGCGCCTTTTAAATCACAAAATATGGCGTTGAATTCTTATATTACAAAAGATGGGCTGGAAATTGGAAGGGCACAGGCAATGCAGGCAGAAGCTTGCAAAATAGAGCCATCTGTATATATGAACCCAATTTTATTAAAGCCAACCAGTGATATTGGTTCCCAAGTAATTGTGAACGGGGTGCCAGTTGGGACAATGCCAGCAAAAGAGTATTTTTCTTATAAAACAAAGTTACTGCCAGAAATAAAGTCTGCATACCAGAAATTAGAAGAACAATATGATATTATAGTAGTAGAAGGGGCGGGAAGCCCAGCAGAAATTAATTTAAAAGAAAATGATATTGTCAATATGGGTTTGGCAGAGTTTTTAGATGCCCCTGTCTTATTAGTAGGGGATATAGATAGGGGCGGGGTATTTGCACAGCTTGCGGGTACCCTTCTTTTGCTGGAAGAAAAAGAAAGAGAACGGGTAAAAGGGTTAATTATTAATAAGTTCCGGGGGGATAAGTCTATTCTTGAGCCAGGGCTTGGCATGTTAGAAAAAATAGTAAAAAAATCTGTTATTGGCGTAGTGCCATATGGGGATATGGATATCCATGATGAAGACAGCTTGGCAGAACGGCTTTCTTCAAAGGGAAAAAAGGGTATGTTAAATATTAGGATTGTCCGTTTGCCAAGGATTTCGAATTTTACAGATTTTTATATATTAGAGGCAACAGAAGGGCTTCAGGTGCAATATGTAATGCAGGTAAGTGACCTAATGGATGCAGATCTTATTATAATACCTGGAAGTAAGAGTACAATTGAAGATTTGCTTTGGTTAAGGAGTAGTGGGATAGAAGCTGCTATTAAGAAAAAGGTAGCTTCAGGTACAGCCGTGATAGGGATTTGTGGAGGTTATCAAATAATGGGGATAGAGGTAGAAGATCTTGTTGGGGCGGAAAGTACAAAGACAGTAAGGGGAATGGAATTATTGCCTATAAGGACGGAATTCCAAAAAGAGAAAACAACCAAGCAGGTAAAGGGAGAAATATGTAATAATAATGGTTTTTTTAAAGAACTAGGCGGTGCCACAGTACAAGGATATGAGATCCATATGGGGGTTAGTAGAAGGGAAGGGCAAGCCCTTGCAAAGCTTTCAGCAAGAGCAGATACAAAAGAAATATTCGATGGATGCATACAAGGGACATGTATGGGGACATATTTACATGGGATCTTTGATAATAAAGAATTTACAGATAGACTTTTTAGGCTTCTTTTAAAAGCGAAGGGGTATAGTGGGGAGGAGCTAGAGACTCCTGATATGGCAGAATATAAGGAAAGGCAATATAATAAGTTAGCACAATTAATCCGGGACAATGTAGATATAAAAATGGTATATGGCTGTATGGGAATGAGGCACAATATATGATTCATGTTTATTATGGAGATGGAAAAGGAAAGACAACGGCGGCAGCGGGGCTTGCGCTGCGGGCTTTAGGAAATGGGATGCCAGTTGTTTTTTTACAATTCTTAAAAGCTAGGCAGAGTGGGGAAATTACGGTATTTTCTGGGCTTTCCGGCATAACGGTATTGCGGAATGCCATAGATTATGGGTTTTATAAAAATATGTCAGAAGAGAAAAAAAAACAAGTGACACAGAACCATAACCAAAATTTGCAGCAGGTATTTGGATTATATAAAGAGGGAAAGTGTGGCATGTTAGTGTTGGATGAAGTATTTGCCGCATATCAGTATGGCGTATTGGATAGGGATATTGTAAAACAATTATTGCTTATGGCAGAAGAAAAAAAGTTTGAACTAATACTGACAGGCAGGAACCCTGATATAGTGTTTATAGGCAAGGCAGACTATATTACACAAATGAAGAAGGAACGGCATCCATTTGACTTAGGAGTATCTGCAAGAAAAGGGATTGAATATTGACTTGTTTTTTTTTATCGTATATAATAGGAAAGATAAGAGTAACACCAATATTTGGCATAAAAGGGTGCATAGGGTCCCAGAACAGGAGTTTTTATGATAAAAAGTATGACGGGCTTTGGCAGGTGTGAACGGTCTGATGGGCAGAGGAAGATAATAGTGGAGATTAAGGCAGTCAACCACAGATATTTAGATGCTGCGATTAAAATGCCGAAAAAATTGAATTTTTTTGAAGCAGGAATCCGAACTTGCTTAAAAAAATATGTGCAGAGGGGAAAAGTAGATATTTTTATTTCTTATGAAGATTTGTCAGAAAATACAGCAAGCTTAACATATCATTATGAACTTGCAAAGGAGTATATGCACTATTTTTCTTTAATGGCAGAGCAATTTGGGATTGAAAATGATATACGGGTATCTAGCCTTTCTAAATGTCCTGAGGTCCTTGTAATGGAAGAACAGGCTATGGATGAAAAAACAATCTGGAACCTATTAGAAGGATGCGTAGAAGGTGCACTGGAAAATTTAGTGGAAAGCCGTCTTTTGGAGGGCAAAAATTTAAAGGAAGATTTGTATAAGAAATTGGATGGCATGCTGGTACATGTCGATTATATTACAGAGCGTTCCCCAGGCTTACTTTTGGAATATCGTAAAAAACTGGAGGAAAAGGTAAAGGAACTTTTAGAAGGCTCGCAAATAGAAGAGGGCAGGATTGCTGCAGAAGTAACCCTTTATGCGGATAAAATATGTGTAGATGAAGAATTAGTACGCCTTAAAAGCCATATTACAGGAGTAAAAGCCGCCCTTTTAGAAGAAGATGGGGTAGGAAGGAAATTAGATTTTATGGCACAGGAGATGAACCGTGAGGCAAATACTATTTTGTCGAAATCAGGCGGTTTGGATATTACAAACCATGCAATTGAATTAAAAACAGAGATAGAGAAAATTAGGGAACAGATTCAAAATATTGAATAATTGCTTGTGAAGAGGAAACAAATGTGATATGCTAATCAACATTGGATATGGAAATGTCGTAAATTCAGATAAAGTAATTGCTGTTATCAGTTCTGATTCTGCACCAGCAAGAAGGCTTGTGCAGGGGGCAAAGGATAATGGCACAGCGATTGATGCAACACAGGGCAGAAAGACAAAGGCTGTTATTGTGACAGAAGGATATATTATTTTGTCAGCGCTTTTGCCAGATACCATTGCAGATAGGTTCCCGGGAGTGGGACAGCCGGGAAGAATGGGGGAAAACCATGGGTAAAAAGGGGATTTTAGTTGTTGTTTCTGGTTTTGCTGGTTCAGGGAAGGGTACACTTATGAGGGAGCTGACAAGCAGGTATGAGAATTATGCGTTGTCTGTGTCAGCTACTACTAGGAAGCCTAGGCCCGGCGAGGAAGAAGGCAAGGAATATTTTTTTAAGACAACAGAGGAATTCCAAGCTATGATTGCGGCAGATGAATTTATAGAGTATGCGCAGTATGTAAATAATTATTATGGTACGCCAAGGGCTTATGTAGAAGAACAATTAAAGGCTGGCAAGGATGTCATTTTGGAAATTGAAGTACAAGGCGCGCTCCAAATAAAAGAAAAATTCCAAACAGACACGCTTCTTTTATTTGTTACTCCACCTAATGCAAATATATTGAAAAAAAGGTTAGTAGGAAGAGGGACAGAGCCTATGGCAGTAGTAGGGCAGCGTTTGTTAAGGGCATCAGAAGAAGCAGAATTTATACCAGATTATGATTATTTGATTATTAATGATAATCTGGAGGAATGTGTAAAGACCATGAATGAAATTATTCAAAATGAACATGTAAGGGCATTTCGGAATAGTGAGTTTATAAAAAATATAAGAGAAGGGCTTTTAAACCTTTCGAAAGGAGAGTAAGAATGTTACATCCATCTTATACTGATTTAATGGAAGTGGTAAATAGCGAGGTAGAACAAGGAGAACAGCCGGTGGTACAGAGCCGTTATTCTATTGTATTGGCAACGGCAAAGAGGGCAAGGCAGATTATTGCAGGTGAAGATCCTTTAGTGCCAGATAAGGGGAATACAAAACCTTTATCACTTGCAATTGATGAGTTATACAAGGGGAAAGTAAAGATAGTTGGAGATGAATCTGATATAAGTGAGGACTAAAGAAGGCGGGTGCCGTGGGATTATAATTCCAAGGTGCCCGTTTGGTTTCCTCAGAAAGGAAGAAAGATATGATAAATGCTGCGTTAATATTGGAAGGAGGCGCTGCAAGGGGTGTTTATACTTCTGGGGTGCTAGATTATTTAATGGAACAGGGGATAGAATTTTCCAATATAGTTGGAGTTTCTGCAGGGGCTTGCAATGCGGTTGATTATGTTTCCAAGCAGCCAGGAAGGACAAGGGATTGCATGATTCCACAGGATAAAGAATATGACTACCATAATCACAAAAATATGTTGCGGAGAAAAAGTTTGTATGATATGGATATGATTTTTGATATTTATCCAAACCAAGTATACCCGTTTGATTATCAGACATTTTTTGGTTCTGAAATGGTTTGTGAAATAACAGTGACGAATTGTTTAACAGGAAAAGCAGAATACCTGTCTGAAAAATCAAATAAAGAACAGTTAATGCAGATTTGCCGTGCGTCTTGCAGCCTGCCATTAGTTTCACCAATGGTTTGGATTGATGGGACTCCCTATTTGGATGGAGGGCTTGCAGATTCTGTGCCAATCCGCCATATGGTTTTAAAAGGGCATAAAAAGAATGTAGTAATCTTAACTAGGAATTCGGGATACCGTAAGGGCCTTTCCAAAAAAGCAGCAAGGATTTGTGTGGCAGCATATAAAAAATATCCAGAGCTGGTAAAGGCTATTTTTTATCGTGCAGAGAAATATAACCATACTATGGAATATATTGAAAGTTTGGAAGAAAAAGGGAAAATCTTTGTGATGCGCCCTTTTGTGCCGGCAGTTTCTAAAATAGAAAGTAAAAAAGAGGTATTAACAGCATTTTACCAGCATGGGTATGACCATATGAAAGAACGTTATCGGGAATTAATGAATTATCTAGAAAGATAAATTGCTTGCATATTTATAAATCTATGTTATGATTATATAGAAATAAAAAAAAGCAGAGTAGGGGCATGTGCGTTAAGTGCTAGGTGGACAGGGAGTTGTCACTTGGACGAAAAGGAAACTTGCGGTACGTGCCCCGCATCCCGCTGCTACATAAAAAGAGGCAGATACCTCTTATGTAGTAACCGGCAACTGCAAAGGAGGTATATTTTATGCACAAATTTTCTGAAACAATGGTAGGAAAATCATTACAGGAGTTTGCTAACCTTCGCACGGTTGTTATGTGTGGCCTTCTTGCCGCATTAGCAATTATCCTTGGATATACTACCAGTATTAACATTGGGCCTTATATTAAAATTGGCTTTTCTGGGATACCAAACCGAGTAGTGGACTTCCTTTTTGGTCCAGTAGTTGGAGGGATTTTTGGAGGAGTATTGGATTTATTAAAATTCATAATAAAGCCTGATGGAACGTTTTTTCCTGGTTTTACTTTTGATGCTATGCTGGGAGGGGTTATTTATGGCTCATTTCTTTATAAGAAGCCAGTGAAAGTATGGAGAGTGGCAGCCGCATGTTTTTTGGTTAAGGTAATTGTAAACTGTGGGTTTAATACATTGTGGATTTCTATGTTAGCTGGAAAGGCGTTTATGGTATTACTTCCTGCTAGGATTATAAGAAATGCAGTAATGTTCCCGATTGATACAATTATTTATTTTATGATATTAAAGGCAATAGAACAGAATGTTAAGCCAATGCTTACAAAGCAGTAAGGTATTACTTGCTTTTCTTTCTTTGTGTGTGTACAATAGAAGTATAAAACTATGTGCGGAAAGGATGGTTTTTATGCGTGTAAAGGCTATAATGATACCGTTTCGTGAATTGCATTGTATCCAAATGGATGATACAGTGGGAAAAGCGATGGAGGTGATTGATCAGCAAAGGATGCTCTCATTGCCAGTAATACAGGATAAGGAATTTGTGGGAGTATTATCAAAGCAATTTACGTATGAAACATTTTTTAAAGAATGGAAGGGGACAAAGGAAGAGTTTTTAGCACAGCCGGTTTCTGTTTTTATGATGGAACGGGTAGAAAATGTTGGGGAGGATGAACGGATTGAAGAAGCAGCAAAGTTATTTATCCGTTCTAAGGTACGTTTTATCCCTGTTATGGATAAAGCAGGGAAATTTGTAGGGATTGTAACACAACAGGCTGTATTTAAAGCATATCAAAATATGTTTGGGCATAAGCATAACTCCTTAGTGGTGTATACATATGACTACAAAGGGGTAATTGCTAAAATTACAGAGACAATTGCCAAAGCAGGCGGGGATATTCGGAATATGATGATGTTCCATACAGATGTGATGGATTTGGTAGAATTATTTATGAGGATTGATGCACCAGATTTTGATAAGGTAGTAAAGGCGTTGAAAAAGCAAAATTTTGATATACGGGATATTAAGCCTGTAGAACAATAAAAGAAGGATTTATTCTGGCGGCGTAATGGAATAGGGGGAATATATATGAAGGGCATTAGTGACCAGGAATTTTTACAGAAGAACCTTTTACATATTTCCAATATTGAGGAAGGGTTCAGGAAGTACGAGTATGCGATTTTAAGCGGTACAGAAGAGAATTATAGGGAGTTTATCGAATGTGCACTGTCGATGAATGGAGAAGAAAATTCTTTTTTTGACTGTTATTATAGCAGGCTAGAGGAAACAGGAAGAGAAAAATTCCGTAGTAACCTGACACCATTAGAGAAAGAAGAACTGGCTGATATGGAACAGACACAGGCAGTCTATTACCCGCTGACAGAAAAATGGATTCCTTTGGTTTCAAAGGTAACAGCAGGAGAGCTGTTGTTTAGCACGTTTTATTTTGGAAAGTATTTATGCACCTTATGGGGAAATTATGGGCTCCGTTACCCTATCTTTTTTAAAGATAAGGAAACACAAAAAATTTATGAGGGAACAGCAAGGGCCTGTGGGCTGGAAGTGGAATAGTAGAATAGAAGAAAAAATACTTCCAAAATCTGAAAGGATATGTTATAATCATACGAGTTTATATTATATTAGGAGGAGATAGTACAATGAAACATATTAAAACCTTGAGTGCAGGAACATTAAAGGATACTATGAAAAAGGGTGGCTGTGGCGAGTGCCAGACATCTTGCCAGTCTGCATGTAAGACATCTTGCACAGTAGGAAACCAGAGTTGCGAAAATAAATAGTAGAATATTAGGGGGCAACGTAAAGATTGATTTTGCGGGAGCGCTCAGAATGTGCAATGCAAAACGCTTATGCGGATTCTTGCACATTCTTTTTATGTGTATAAACATGTATATGTAGAAACATTAATATGTAAAAATATTGTTATATAAAACATTGCCATGTAGAAATATGAGCATGTGAAAATATTAATATGTAGAAATATGAGCATGTGAAAATGTTATTATGTAGAAATATGAGAATATAAAAATATTATGTAGAAATATGAGTATGTAAAAACATTATTATGTATCAATATTTACATATACAAACATGGCATGTATAAATGTTTATATGTGTATGTGTTATGGCAGAGCAATGGAAAAGGATAGTAGGCATAAGAAAGGAAAATAAAAACGTGATTCATCAGTATAGGAACAATGGGTATAATATTGTATTAGATGTAAACAGTGGTTCTGTCCATGTGGTAGATAATATTGTATATGATGTAATACCATTGTTTGAACAGTATTCTGAGGATGCCATAGTAGGACAGTTATCTGGGAAATATACAAAAGAACAACTTTTGGAAGCCTTAGAAGAGATAAGGGAATTAAAAGAAGCAGGGCAGCTTTTTACAGAAGATACTTATAAAGATTATGTTATGGATTTTAAAAAGAGAAAAACGGTAGTGAAAGCACTTTGCCTCCATATTGCGCATGATTGTAACTTAGCTTGTAAATATTGTTTTGCAGAAGAAGGGGAATACCATGGCAGGCGGGCATTAATGAGCCTAGAAGTTGGAAAGAAAGCATTAGATTTTTTAATTGCCAATTCAGGGAGCCGCAGGAATTTAGAGGTGGATTTCTTTGGCGGGGAGCCACTAATGAATTGGGAGGTGGTAAAGGAACTGGTAAATTATGGACGTTTGAAAGAAGCAGAATATAATAAAAGGTTTCGGTTTACTTTAACAACAAATGGGGTTTTGTTAAATGATGAAATAATGGAATTTTGCAATAAGGAAATGAGTAATGTAGTGTTAAGCCTAGACGGCAGAAAGGAAATACATGATTTTATGCGCCCTAGCCGGAATGGGAAAGGCAGCTATGATATTATTGTGCCAAAGTTCCAGAAATTTGCAAAAAGCAGGAACCAGGCTAATTATTATGTAAGAGGGACTTTTACTAGGCATAACTTAGATTTTTCAAAAGATGTAATACATTATGCCAATCTTGGGTTTAAACAATTATCTATGGAACCTGTAGTGGCATCAAAAGAAGAGGAATATGCAATCCGTGAAGAAGATATACCAACAATCTGCAAAGAATATGATAACTTGGCTGTAGAATATATAAAACGGCAGAAGGAAGGGAATGGGTTCCAGTTTTTCCATTTTATGATCGATTTGAAACAGGGGCCATGTGTGGCAAAGCGGCTGTCAGGATGCGGATCTGGCACAGAATATTTGGCTGTCACCCCATGGGGTGATCTGTATCCTTGCCACCAGTTTGTAGGGGAGGAAAAGTTTTTACTTGGGAATGTAGATACAGGCATTACAAATACAGAGATTCAAAATGAATTTAAGCTTTGTAATGTATATGCAAAAGAAAAGTGTAAAAATTGTTTTGCAAGGTTTTACTGTAGTGGCGGTTGTGCTGCAAATTCTTACCAATTCCATGGTTCAATTACCGATGCGTATGATATTGGGTGTGAATTGGAACGTAAAAGAGTAGAATGTGCAATTATGATAAAAGCGGCATTAGCTGCTTGGGAAGCAGATGCTGATTAGGAAGGAGAAGAAGAATGAAAAAAAACAGTCCTAAGACAAAGTATATCTTAGAGATGGCTGCCTTGCTGATTGTTATGGTATTAATTGGCCTTACTGTTATTTTTGGTATTGGGCAGACAAAGACAGGGGCAGCTAAAAATATTAAGCTTGGGCTTGATCTTGCAGGCGGTGTTAGTATTACCTATGAGGTGGCAAGCGAAGAGTATACACAGGCAGATATTGATGATACGGTATATAAACTACAGCTCCGTGTACAAAATTATAGTACAGAAGCAGATGTTTACCAAGAGGGGAGCAACCGTATTAATGTAGAAATCCCTGGGGTTACAGATGCAAACGCAATTCTTCAAGAATTAGGGAAACCAGGTTCTCTGATATTTGTAGATGTAAATGGAAATGTGGTAATGACAGGAAGTGATGTGGAAGATGCACAGGCTGCCTCTTATAATGATCCAGTGACAGGGCTAAGGGAGTATATTGTATCTTTGGTATTAACAGAAAGTGGGAAACAGGCATTTGCAGAAGCTACGGCTGCAGCAGTAGAAAACCAAGATTATATTATGATTATCTATGATAATATGATTATTAGTGCGCCTACGGTACAGTCAGCTATTACAGATGGCCGTTGCCAAATTACAGGTATGCCAGATTTTGATACAGCAGCGAATTTAGCTTCTACAATCCGTATTGGCTCCCTTCCATTGGAATTAAGAGAATTACGTTCTAATGTAGTAGGGGCTAAATTAGGGGAAGAAGCCATTTCTACTAGCCTTTTAGCAGGTTTAATTGGATTTATTTTGGTAGTAGTATTTATGGTTGCCGCTTACCGTATTTCTGGTGTTGCCTCTGGCATTGCCTTGACTTTATATGTAGGTTTAATGTTAGGGCTTTTAAATGCTTTTGATTTAACGCTAACGCTTCCTGGTATTGCAGGCATTATTCTTTCTATTGGCATGGCGGTAGATGCAAATGTAATTATCTATGCTAGGATTAAAGAAGAACTTGCTGCAGGAAAAACAGTGCAATCTGCGATTAAAGTTGGTTTTAATAAGGCAATGTCAGCAATTATTGATGGAAATGTGACTACCATTATTGCTGCATTAGTATTGATGTATAAGGGTTCTGGTACAATCCGGGGATTTGCACAGACTTTGCTTTTAGGTATTGTGCTATCTATGTTTACTGCATTAGTAATCTCAAGGTTTGTAATGTATGTATTATATAATTTAGGGTTCCAAGATGTAAAATGGTATGGTATACAAAGGGAAAGAAAGACCATTAATTTTGTAAAGCCAAAAAATCTATTTTTTGGTATTTCGGCAGCAGTTATTATATTAGGGCTGTGTTTTACTTTTGTAAACCGTTCTGCAATAGGGGGAGCATTAAATTATAGTATAGAGTTTGCCGGAGGGACTTCTACAAATGTGACGTTTAACGAGGATTATTCTTTAGCAGATTTTGAAAGCACAATCCTTCCTGTAGTTACAGAAGCAACAGGGGATGCGACACCACAGATCCAGAAAATTGAAGGCAGTATGGCATTTATTATTAAGACAAAAGAATTGACAACAGATGTTAGGGAATCTTTAAACCAGGCGTTAGCGGAGAAATTTGGCGTAGATGTATCTTTAATTACCTCTGAGACAATTAGCCCAAGCATTAGTTCAGAAATGAAATCAGATGCGGTTACAGCAGTTATTATTGCAACAATACTAATGCTGCTTTATATCTGGATCCGTTTTAGTGATATTAAATTTGCCGCAAGCGCAGTTGTTGCATTGTTACATGATGTTTTGATTGTATTTGGTTTTTATGCGGTTTCCAGAATTGCAGTAGGCAATACATTTATTGCGTGTATGCTTACCATTGTTGGGTATTCTATTAATGCAACAATTGTAATCTTTGACCGTATTAGGGAAAACCTTGCAGAAAATAAAGGAAAATTAGATTATAATGAGATTGTAAACCGAAGTATTACACAGACATTGACAAGAAGTATTTATACATCTTGGACAACTTTTGTTATGGTATTGATTCTATATATTATGGGAGTGGCTGCTATTAAAGAATTTGCGCTTCCATTAATGGTAGGGATTATTTGTGGGGCATATTCCTCTGTTTGCATTACAGGGTCATTATGGCTTACAATGAAAAAGGTATGGGAGAAATATAAAAAGTAATGATTGTTAGGTAAATAAAAAATCCTGCCAGATAGTTTTAGGCAGGATTTTTTATGGCAAAAATGTAGCAGTCATTAATATTCTTCTGCATGTTGTAATTCTTCTTGTTCGCTTTCTTTTGAAGTATGGGAACCGGGAGTGCGCATAAGGTACATAGACCAATACCCAAAGCCAATAATGCCGCATCCGCCTACAATATTGCCAAGTGTAACAGGAAAAAGATTGCCAAAAAAGGCAGTAAATAAATTTAACCCTTCTGCAGGGATTTGGTATTCTGCCGCAGTAAAAATACCAGTAAATAAATAATACATATTGGCAATGCTATGTTCAAAACCACATAAAACAAAAATAAAAATAGGGAAATAAGAGATCATCATTTTTCCAGCCACATTTTTAGCAGCAAAAGACATCCATACAGCCAGGCAGACTAACGTATTACATAGGATTCCACGAATAAAGGCATCCATAAAAGGAAGGGATGCTTTTGCCTGGGCAATTGTCACCATATTTTCAGCAAGTGCATTTTGATATAAAGAAGGAGTATGCCCATAAACAACCAGCGCACTGATAAGGATGGCACCAAGAAGGTTGCCAAGAAAAACAAACAGCCAGTTTTTTAACATTTCAAAAAGGGTGACTTTTCTTTCTAATAAGGCAATAATAATCAGGTTATTTCCTGTAAATAATTCGCTTCCTGCAATTAGTACCATAGATAAGCCAGCAGGAAAAATAGCAGCACTTAAAATCCTAGAAAAAGTAGGATTATCAATAGTTACAGCTATGGTAGTGGCGGCAACGCCTGCCATGGCAATAAAAATACCAGCGAAAATACCAAGCACAAACATTTTTAAGGCAGAAAGGCGTACTTTGTGGATACCAATTTCTACATAGTTTTGAGCAATTTCAAATGGTGAATGCATAAACGACCCCCTTTATAAAATATATTCGCAGTTATATAGTTTATTTTACTATATAACTGCGAATTTTACTAATAAATTATTTATAAAGAGTTATGTTTGTTTCAATCCACTCGTGGCAGTTAGGAGCAAGACAATTATGTGGATTGCCTCATTAGGGGATACCACTTTCGCTCCGCCCGCTGCTGCCGTTATTATTGTTTTGGGCAATTCAGCCCCTATCTAAGGGGAGGAATTGCTGTTAGTTGTTTAAAGTATTACATATCATAGTCGATAGGGGCTTCTGGCATAATAACAGCAGCAACAATATATATAATAAAGCCTGTGCCAGAGCAACAGAGGATTGCACAAAGGAGGCGGACAACAGTAGGGTCTAGATTTAGATATTCAGCGATGCCTCCACATACACCGGTGAGCATACGGTTGTTACGAGATTTGTATAAGCGTTTTGATTCAATATTCATATTAGTTTCCTCCTGTAGATTGATGGGTTAAGTATAGCATGTTTAAAGTGGCTTGTATAGTGTAGCTTAGCATATTTAGGGGTTACAATTGTCATATACAAATAGATTAGACATTGTAATTTAAGCAGGTATATGTTATAATTCTAATACTCTTAATAGAGATTGTTATAATATACGGAATGTAACTACGCACTAAGGAAATAAACATAAATGCAGGTGGAAGAAAATTCTACTAAAATGGATACACAAAACAAGTATTTTGCAAATATATCTTTTAAAAAATATGCAAATATATCTTTTAAAAAATAGGTATTGACAGGGATATAATGAATATGATAAAATATGTAATCGAATGATTAAGTTGTCTGCCCCCGTAGCTCAGTTGGTAGAGCGCTACCTTGGTAAGGTAGAGGTCTCGAGTTCAAGTCTCGTCGGGAGCTTGTAACCTCAAGAAAAAGAAGTTCTGCCCCAATATGGGGCAGGGCTTCTTTTTATGTGCAGCCCCATGCAGAGGAAATATGCCGCTAAGAGGGTGTATGGGGCGCGGCGAGTAGGGAGATGAATCGTTTCTACTTCATTATGGATAGGGGAAGATAGTTTGTTGCAGGGGTATAAAGTAGGTGAGAAGGATATGTGGAGACTTTTAAAAAAAGATATTAATGCACATTGGAAATCTGTGGTTTTTATGCTGGTTATAGTGGCTGTATTTGTAAAATGCTTTGGGGCGGCTTGTGTTAGCCGGGTATTTATAGGGGTTCCTTGCCCTGCCTGTGGCATGACAAGGGCAGCATTTTTATTTTTAACGGGACATTGGCTGGAAAGCCTAAAGATGCAACCATTTTTTTATGCGCTTTTAGTGGGAATAGTTTTATTTGTACTATATAGGTATATTATAAGGAAAGAGAAATATAAAAAGATTTTTTACTGGTATTGTATGGTTATGCTTGTGGCAGCAATAGGATTTTACCTCTACCGTATGATAAAATTATTTCCAGATGTGCCGCCAATGACATATTCAAAACAGAATTTATTGTATTATATTATACATAAATGGCTGTAATAAAGAAGGGGGATATAGTATGTTTGGTTCTTTATTGGTATACGCATGTGTAACAACATTTTCGCCAGGGCCCAATAATATTTTATTATTATCTATGGCAGGGCAACAAGGCGTTAAGAAATGTTTAAAATTAATGGCGGGGATATGGACAGGCTTTTTCTTTGTTATGGTTTGTTGTGGGCTGTTTAGTGCAGGGCTTGCAAAGATGGTGCCAGAAATTATGCCATATGCAAAGTATGTAGGGGCTGCTTATATTTTATGGCTTGCATGGAAAACAGTGGTACGGCGGCCTATTGAAACAGGAAATGAAGATCAGAAAGAACCTTCCTTTTTTATGGGGTTTGTCTTGCAGTTAGTGAATGTAAAAATTATTTTATATGGGATTTCCGCCTTTACAGGGTTTATTTTACCTTATGCGAAAGGGACAGCAATATTGTTATTTTATTCTTTTGTATTAATGGCAGCAGGGGCGGCAGGAAATCTTACATGGGCCTTTATAGGGAATATTTGCCAAAGGTTTTATAGTAAATATTATAGGGCTTTTAATATAGTGATGGCACTACTCTTATTGTGGTGCGCTTATAAAATGATTATGGCATCTTAAAACAATAGCAGCAACCAAAATTACTGGTTGCTGCTATTGTTCGTTTCATTATTTTATTTAAAAGCGTTTACAAGGTCTTTTGCGTCAGAGTAGCCTTGTTTTTCTAACTCTTCGATAAACCATGCTTCTACAGGTTCTACAGCAGATTTAAAAGCCTCGATATCAAGGTCTTCTGTTTTGGTAACGGTCATGCCATTTTCGGACTGCCACCTAGATAAGATTTCATCATCACCAGAACGGTTAATTTCACGTTCATATTCAACTGCTTTCTTTCCATTTTCATCAACAATTGCTTTTTGTTCATCTGTTAAGCTGTTGTATAAATCCTCGTTTATACAAAAGAATAAACAGTCATAGTTTGCATTCCAAAGGGAAGCATATTTTTGGACTTCTTGGACTTTTGCAGCATCAATGGCTGGAAGAGGGTTTTCTTGTCCTTCTACTGTATTTTGCTGAAGTGCAGTAAAAGTTTCAGACCAGTTCATATTAGTAGCATCGGCACCCCAGAGTTCGTAACATTTCATTAATAAGTTAGAACCTGCAACACGAAGCTTTAGGTTCTTCATATCAGCCGGGGATTTTATTTCACGGACACTGTTTGTTAATTGGCGGAAGCCATTTTCTGCAATTCCCATACAATGGAGGCCATATTCAGATAAAATAGCGGTTAATTTCTCACCTGCTTCACCATCTAACTTCGCATCTGCATCTGCATAAGAATCAAATAAGTATGGCAATGATACAACATTAAAACGTGGGTCAAAAGCAGAGTAAATTAAGTTAGAGTGCATAGAAATTTGTACAGGGTCCCCATCCATTAATGCTTGGATACCTTCGGATTGATTTCCATTTGTTAGCTGGTCTGCGGCATATACTTTAACAGTAACAGCCCCTCCTGTTGACTCTGCCATTAATTCGGCAAATTTTTGACCTGCCTGTGCCCAAGTACTGGTCTCTGTAGTGGAACAAGCAAAATTCCAAGTTTGTTTTGTAAAGTTTGCTGGGTTTTCACCAGAATTAGAAACTGGCGTAGATGGGTTTTTGCCACATCCAGTTAAAGCAGACATAGCAAGGACTGCACTCATAAAAGCAGCGATAAATTGTTTTTTCATAATAAATTCCCTCCTGTTAAAATTCTATATTACATTTTCACAAAGCTGTTATATTCCTTTTAAAGAATCTAACAAGTTTGGTAAAAATAATGTAATCTGTGGTATGTAAGTCAGTAAAAGCAATACAATAATACAAGCAACAATCATAGGGATAACAGAATGGGAGATTTCTTGAAGGGAAACCTTGATATTATCCCGTATTTTAACACTGATCGCAACAAAAAGGTTGACACCCACAGGTGGTGTTACTTGGCCAATTGCAAGGTTTACAGTTGCCATAATGCCAAATGCAACAAGGTCGTACCCAAGTGCTTTACATACTGGAAGCATAATTGGGATAAAAATATACATGGCAGAATTGGCATCTACAAAACATCCAGCAATTAAAAAGATAATATTAACAATTAATAAGAAAACAAATTGGTTACTAGATACACTTGCTAATAATCCAGACGCAGCATCAGAAATGCCAAATAAAGTGCATACATAAGAGAATAAAGATGCACAGGCAACAATTAACATAATGCCGCCAGTAGTTTTAGCAGAATCTACAAAAAGCTCAAATAAACCTTTTAAGGTAATTTCGTGGTAGATAAATATGCCGACAATTAAACCATATACAACAGATACAGCAGCAGCTTCTGTTGGGGTAAAAATACCGCCATAAATACCACCAAGGATAATAACTGGCATTAAAAATCCCCAAAAAGCATCTTTAAATGCTGCCCAACGTTCTTTTCCAGAGCATTTTTGCCTTGTGATTTGGATATTGCTTTTTTTCACTTCCATCATAACAACAATGGCAAGCGCGGCCCCCATTAAAATCCCCGGTATAATCCCAGCCATAAACAGCCTGTCAATAGAAGCACCAGAAATAGAAGAATATACAACAAAAGCGATGCTAGGTGGTATCACAATTGCTATTGAGCTGGAAGTTGCCATAAGGGCAGTGGAAAATGGTGCAGAAAAACCACCCTGGTCAATCATGGCAGGGATTAATACAGCGCCAAGGGCAGCCACTGTAGCGGGGCCTGAACCAGAAATAGCACCAAAGAAACATGCTACAATAACACATACAATGGCGATGCCTCCGCGCCTATGCCCAACGCAGCTATCCACAAAACGGATTAGGCGTTTGGAAATGCCAGCTTTTGCCATAATATTTCCAGATAATACAAAGAAAGGAATAGCAAGAAGCAAAAACTTACTAATCCCAGAGTACATATTTGTAGCAACAATAGTAAGTGACGTGCCAGAATATAGGATAGCTGCGATAGAAGAAACACCAAGGCATATGCTAATTGGCACATTACAGATTAGTAAAATAAAAAATATGGCAAATAAAATAATTGTTACCATTTGCTATCCTCCTTTTTTAGGCATACATCAAGGCAGTATTCTAGAAAATGAAGGATCATGCAAAAAGCCCCAATAGGGACATAAATCCAAAAAATCCATTCTGGAATATTAAGTACAAAGGTTCGCTTCCCGTTTGCTATCTGTGTCATAACTTTTACAATGCCATAACGGAATAAAATAACAGAAAAGAATATAGACACAATAGTAATAAAAATAATTAAAGGTTTTTCTGCCTTTTTTGGAAGCATATCAGTAACAAGGGATAAACTTACAAGGCCGCCTTCCCTGGCAGACAGGGCGGCTGCAACTAAAGAAATTAAAACAAATACAGCGATAACGATTTCCTCTGTAAAAGACCATGAGCGATGGATAACGTATCGGGAAAATACATTTCCAACGGTTAAAATAAGGATTAACAAAGTAGCTACAATTAAAATAAATTTTTCAATGGCAGCTAATATGTTCATCAGTTTCTTATACAGTTTCATAACTGCTCCTTTCCTCGTATGGCAGACAAATGTCCACGATACAACATATACACGGACTTTATTTTACTTGAATGAAGCATGGATGTCAAGTAGGATATAAAATCTTATGCTGAAAATAATCGGTTTTTGTGGTAAGATAAGGGTAGAGAAAATGGAGAAAGGAAAGAGGAAATATGAAAAAAAGAAAAAAGGCAGTCACTATACTTTTATTAATAATGGTTTTATTGCAGGGATGCAGCCAGAAACCAGAGGTGCAAGATACTGTAAAACAGATAGAAGAAAGTAAGGGGCAGGGGAAGGAAATAGAAACAACAGGACAATACGCGGTAAAGGATATGATAATAGAGGAAACAACAAATAAAACAGAAGTAGTAGTAATGGCAGCAGAAGTAGAATCAAAAACAGAAAGTATAACAGAACCAGAAGAAGTAAAAGATACAGTTGCAATAAAAACAACAGAGGAGGCAGAGACAACAGCAGAGGGAATGGTAACAATTATAGGGGAATCTAAAAAACTAAATGTCCCATCTATTACAGGGGCGCTTCATGTAGAAGGGACAAAATTAATGGGAAGCAATGGGGAAGAGGTACAGCTTAGAGGGATTAGTACCCATGGCATTGCATGGTTCCCAGACTATATTAATGAAGAATGTTTTAGGCAGCTCCGTAATGAATGGAATGTAAATGTAGTCCGCCTTGCTTTGTATACAGCAGAATATAATGGATATTGTACAGGCGGGGATAGGGAATATCTTAAAAACCTGATAAGAAATGGAGTAAATTATGCAAAAGAACAGGATATGTATGTAATAGTAGACTGGCATATTTTATCCGATTCTAACCCTAATATTTATTTAAACGAAGCAAAAGAGTTTTTTCAGGAGATATCTGCAGAATACGCAGACAGCAGCCATATCATCTATGAAATTTGTAATGAGCCAAATGGCGGGACAACTTGGCAGGATATTAAATCTTATGCAAAAGAGGTAATAGGCGTAATCCGGGCTAATGATGAAGACGCCGTTATTTTAGTAGGAACCCCAAATTGGTCACAATATGTAGATCAGGCAGCGGCAGATCCCATTACAGAATATAATAACCTAATGTATACCCTGCATTTTTATGCCGCTACCCATACAGATGATTTAAGGAATAAAATGGTTTCTGCCATAGAATCGGGGCTTCCTATCTTTGTATCAGAATATGGGATTTGTGATGCCAGTGGTTCAGGGGCTATTAATGAGGAACAAGCAAACTTATGGGTGGAACAAATGGATAATTATGGCATTAGTTATGTGGCATGGAATATGTCTAATAAAAATGAGACATCAGCAATAATCCAGAATTGGTGCAATAAAACTAATAATTTTTCCTTAGAAGAATTAAGTGCTGCCGGCCAATGGTTATATAAAACCTTAACAAAAAACTAACTAGATTTAGCCTGTTCTTGTTTTTCATAATCATGGAGCGAAGCCAGTGCCTGTGAAGACAATGGGATTAAGGCAATCATATTAAAAATTGTCATCATGCCGATTCCAATATCCCCTAAATCCCAAACAAAAGTATAAGTTTGTAACCCGCCAATAAAAAGCATAATAAGGGCAAGGACTTTATATAAGGTTTGGGACAGCCAGTTGTCCCCAAATAAATAGGCGACATTGGATCTAGCATAGAACAAAATACCAATAAAGGTAGAAAAACTAAATAACCATAATATAACAGCGATAAAAACAACACCAAACCTGCCCATATGGTAATCCATGGCAGTTTGGAGTAATTCCATTCCTGTTAAAGAAGCAGTAAGCTTGGAAGGGGTCATTAACATAATCATAGCAGAACAGCTACAAATAACAATGGTATCAATAAATACGCCAAATGCTTGTAAAAGCCCTTCCTTAGCAGGATGGCTAATGTCAGCGGCAGCGGCTGCACATGGGGCAGAGCCTGATCCAGCTTCGTTAGAAAATAGCCCGCGCTTTGCCCCATTCATTAAGACAGCCCCAAAACCGCCCGCTACTATTTGCCGGAACCCAAGTGCCTCAGAAAAGATTTGTTTTAAAACAGTAGGTAGCTGATGGATATTTTTAAGGATAATAAATAGAGTAATAAAAAAATACAAACTTGCCATAATTGGCACAATAATATCCAAAACCTTTACAGTAGCATTTTTCCGCAAAACAATAATAGCAGCAATGAATACAAGGACAGCAGTAGTGTAGATTGGGGGAATGTGAAACGCATTTGTAAAGGAAGAGGAAACGGAATTGCCAATTACCTGGCTAATGCCACACCAGCAGATTAAACCAGAAATGGCAAATAGGATAGCAATCATTGACCGCTTTTTCTTTTCCTTTGTTTTTTGAAAAAAAGCATGGATATAATAAGCAGGGCCGCCCCGGTATCCGCCATAAAGAGGGTCTTTTTCTTTGTAAATTTGTGCAAGGGTAGCTTCGATAAAGGCTGTAGAAGAACCTAGTAAAGCAGTTACCCACATCCAAAAGACAGCACCTGCGCCTCCGGCAGAAATAGCAGCTACTACGCCAACTAGGTTTCCCATGCCAACTCTGGTGGCAGTAGAGATAATTAAAGCTTGTACGCCAGAAATAGAGTTTTTTTGGTTAGGGCTTTTTTTTTCTGTAGTTACTTTCAACATCTTTGGAAAAAGCCGGAAAGGGAGGAACCGTGTTTTTAGTGTAAAATAAATACCAGTTGGGATTAAAATAAGGACTAAAAGGGAAAGCCCTATAGAGCTTCCATGTGGCAAAGGGATCACAATTAAATCGCCCCATAACAGGTTGTACACAAAGCGGATTATTGACATAAAGAAATTTCCAATAACATCTAAAAACTGAATATCTTCCATAAATATAAACCCTCATTTCCGAAAATTTGTAAAATCCTGTTATATGCTAGGCACAATACAATTTTCTATAGTAGTATTAAGAAACAGTATACAATAAAAAAGTGAATCCGTAAATTACTATCGTTGCCAAATAACTTTTCGTATGGTAAGATTTTAAGTATTATAGAATATGGGCAGAAGGGAGACATTTCATGTGGGAAAAGCAGAAGAAAAAGATGGGGATCGTCCTTTTTTGTGCTTTGGCAGTAATTACAATAGGAATTTCATATTCTCGTTTTGTTTCTAATGAAATTTACAGGGAGAGTACACTTCATCTGGAAGAAATTTATATGCAGGTCAATACCATATTCCATTCTATGGTATCTAGAAATTGGAATTTGCTGGATAGTTGGAAAAATTATATTGAACAAAAGGAAATATTTGATAAAGATGGGTTTAGCAATTTTGCGGAACAACAAAAAGAGAACTGGCAATTTACAGAGTTTTATTTTTTAGATGCTGGTGGAAGCTATATAACAGCGAGTGGGGAACAGGGGCATATTGAGTTCCGTGAGGAGCTAAAACGGTTAGAAATAGGGGAAAATGTTGTAGTGGATGTGGTTATTCCAGAGAAAGGGTTACATACCATATTTGCAGTCCCTCTTGAAGAAGGGACATATAAGGGATTTGGTTATTCTGCAATTGCAATTAGTTATAATTATATGGATATGGTAGAAAATTTAGATGTTACAGCATTTTCTGGAAAATCGGACTGTTTAGTAATTGGTTCAGATGGCATGGTAATGATTTCTACAAGAAATAGCGAAAGCCAGTTTTTTAATTTGTTAGATTATTTTGAACAACATGCTTCTTTTAGTAAGCCTTTAGAAGAAATTAGGAAAGACTGGAAAATGGGAAAGGCAGATGTTGTACATTGCAGAGTAGAGGGAATCCCATATTATTTATCTTATCAGCCAGTGGGCTTTAAAGACTGGATATTGCTTGGCATTGTCCCCATATCTGTAGTGAATTCTAGCATGAATTTAATTCAGTGGGTAACGGCGGCAGCATTTGTGGTAATATTTCTTTTAATTGGTTTTTTGGTTATTGGGAACCTGATAAAGCAAACAAAAAAGAATGTAAAAGAGAAAATTTTAGAAATAAAATACCGGGAACAACTTTTTGGCGTGCTTTCGGATACTGTGGATGATATTTTTATTATGTTAGGAAGTGATAATTTAATTGTAGATTATATTAGCCCTAATATAGAACGTCTTTTGGGAATTTCAATAGAGGCAGTAAAAGAAAATATACAACTTCTCCAAGAAGCGACGTTAGATCCAGAAAAAGAAATTACGCAAAGAGATTTAGAAAATATAGGGTTAAACCAGAATATTACAAAAGAATGTGAGTATGTCCACCAAAAGACAGGGGAAAGGCGTTGGTATAGGGAAACGATTTACCATGTGGAAATCCAGGGTACAGATAAATATATTGTGGTACTGTCAGATCGTACAAGTGAGCTCCAGATAAATAAACATTTAAAAGAAGCATTAGAAACAGCGAAAAATGCCAATGAAGCAAAAAGCCATTTTCTTTCTAATATGTCCCATGATATTAGGACCCCAATGAATGCAATTATAGGGTTTGCTACTTTATTAGGGAAAGACGCGGAACAGCCAGAGAAAGTAAGGGAATATACAAAAAAGATTACAGCTTCTAGCCAACATTTGTTAAATTTAATTAATGATGTCCTAGATATGAGTAAAATAGAAAGCGGGAAGACTTCTTTAAATATAACAGAACTTGGGATACCAGAGTTAGTAGAAGAATTATATTCGATTTTGCTGCCACAAGCGAAAGCAAAAAGGCAAAAGTTTGAAATCCATGTCTTTGGAAAAGTGCCCGATGTAATTTTAGGGGATAAACTGAGGATTAACCAGATTCTTTTAAACTTATTGTCCAATGCAATCAAATATACACAAGAAGGCGGGAATATTGAACTGTTAATACAAAAGATAGAACAGTCGCCGCATTATGTTAGCCTGCGTCTGGTGGTACAAGATAATGGAATGGGGATGAGCGAGGAATTTGTAAAAACAGTGTTTGAGCCATTTACCCGTGAGGTAAGCTCTATGACAAATAGTATACAAGGCACAGGGCTTGGAATGTCAATTACAAAGAATATTGTAGATTTAATGGGCGGTGTTATTTCTGTAAAAAGTAAACAGGGAGAAGGCAGCACATTTACAGTAGAATTAAAATTTGCCTTGCCAAGAAGGGAAAAACAGGATAAAGAATTTTGGGACAGGAATAGAATTCAAAAAGTAATATTGTTAAATAATAAAAAAGAGGATTGTATCGAGATAAAAGAATTGATGGAGGATAATGGAATAGAGGCAGAATATGTTGCAGATAAGGATTCTGCCTTAAAACTGGTGTTGGATTATGATATTATTTTGCTTGATAGGCAAGCATTAGGAGAACATGTGGTAGGGACAATACAAAATATCCATAATCAATTAAAAGGAAACAAGACATTACTTTTGTTAATGGATTATGATTGGAGTGACATAGAGGATCAGGCAAGGGAGGCAGGAGTAGATGCCTTTATGCAGAAACCATTTTTTACCACTACCCTTCGCCAAACAATTGGGAATTTAAGGGCAAGGGAGTCAAAAAAGAAAGGAGAAATGGCAGAAGAAAGCGGTGCGTTAAAAGGTATGTTTTTCCTTGCAGCGGAGGATAATGAATTAAATGCTGAAATTTTGCAAGAGATGTTAAAAATGGAAGGGGCTGGGTGTGAGATTGCTAGTAATGGGCAAGAGGTAGTAAAACTCTTTTACCGTTCTAAACCAGGGTATTATGATATGATATTAATGGATGTCCAGATGCCTATTATGAATGGGTATGAAGCAACAAAGACAATCCGCCGTTTAAACCATAAAGATGCGGCTTCAATCCCTATTATTGCCATGACAGCCAATGCTTTTGCAGAAGATGTGCAAAACGCCATGGATGCTGGTATGACAGCACATATTGCAAAGCCAGTGGATATGTCTGTGCTAAAAAGTACATTGGAAAAAATTAAAAATAATAGCGAAAAAGTATAAGTAAATAGGAAATTTGACCGATATAATAAGTAGAGGTACTACTGTAAACCAAGGCACCCTGTATAATGCAGGTAGAATATAAGGGGGAGATTAAAGCAGCATATGGATATGGAAAAATTTACTCAATACCAGCGGTTTCTCCTGTTTATGCCCTGAACTGTTCTAGTAAAAAACAGGAAAGGGAGCCTTCTGAGAGGCAAAGTGACAGAGTGAAGTTTGAAGATGTGTTAAAAGAGTCTCTTGGAAACAAAGAAGTAACATGTTCGATGCAAGGCTATGGGAAATCTGGCGCATATGAAGAATATCTTTACTTGAAACGGGAATATCGGTTTTAGGAGGCAGGCCCCTGCTAGTATTTAGCAGGGGATTTCTGTGTGGAATTTAATAATATTATTAGGTTTCACATTTAGAAAGATTTTTATTAGCCTGCTCCCAGTTTATTACATGGAACCAATGGTTAATATAATCTAAGCGGTTATTATAGTTTTTTAAATAATAAGCATGTTCCCACATATCTAAATTAAGGATTGGGCATAAATGATATTCTAAAGGAGTATCTTGGTTTGGGGTAGTAATAATTTTTAATTGCCCATTGGGGCTTTCTACCAACCATACATAGCCAGAACCAAATAGGGAAAGGGCTGCTTTGGTGAATTGGTCTTGGAATTTTGAGAAACTTCCAAAGTCGGATTGGATTTTGGCTGCCAAAGGATTTTCTGGTTGTTGCTTGGTTGGATTTTTGAGGGTGGAAAAATAATAGATATGGTTTAAGACGCCGCCCGCATTATTTTTTACCATAGTTTTTATGGCATCTGGTAAAAAATCTGAATAAAGTAGAAGTTGTTCTAAGGAAAGCTGCTGATATTCAGGATAGTTTTTTAAAGCAGCATTGAGGTTATCAACATAGGTTTGTAAATGTTTGTTATGGTGAAGTTCCATTGTTTTTGCATCAATATATGGTTCTAAAGCATTATAATGGTAAGGGAGAGGTGGGTTTACAAATAAGTAATGCAAGTAAAAGACCTCCATTGTTTTTTGTACAATATATGAGGAAAGAAAGAAAATGGTGAGGAAAAAACTTCTTGCAAATTAAAGGCGATTAGTATATAATACTAAAAAATGCACGAAGATGAAAGCTACGATTTCTATAATCTTTCCAGAGAGCCGATGTATGCTGGGAATCGGTAAGAGGCGAAATCTTTCCACTTTCGGAGTGACTGGGGAAACCTAGAGTTTGGTAGGCTTTACTCTACTATGATGAGTGGCTGGTTTTAGGATCAGCAATTTGGGTGGCAACACGGATTCCTTCCGTCCCATGGATATGGGTGGGGAGGTTTTTTTGTTTTGCAGAATCTTATAATGGTGCCTGTGCAAAAAAACTTACAGGCTACGGAAAGGACATGAGTAGATATGTTAGATTTAAAATTTGTAAGGGAAAATCCAGAAATAGTGAAACAGAATATTAAGAATAAGTTCCAAGATAGTAAGTTGTCTCTGGTAGATGAGGTAATTGCGTTGGATGCAAAAAGCCGTGAGGCAAAACAAGAAGCAGATAACCTTCGTTCAGAAAGGAATAAGATTTCGAAACAGATAGGCGGCCTTATGGCACAAGGGAAGAAAGAGGAAGCAGAAGAGTTAAAGGCACAAGTAACAAAAAATTCAGAGCGTTTAGCAGAATTAGAAGTGCAGGAAACCAAGCTTCAGGAAGAAATCAAGAAAATTATGATGACAATTCCTAATATTATTGATCCTAGCGTCCCAATAGGGAAGGATGACAGTGAAAATGTAGAGGTACAAAAATATGGGGAGCCTGTTGTGCCAGATTTTGAAATCCCATACCATACAGAGATTATGGAACGGTTTTCTGGGATTGATTTAGATAGTGCCAGAAAAGTAGCAGGGAATGGGTTTTATTATTTAATGGGGGATATTGCAAGGCTTCATTCGGCTGTAATTTCTTATGCAAGGGATTTTATGATTAATAGGGGCTTTACTTATTGTGTGCCTCCTTTTATGATCCGCAGCGATGTGGTGACAGGGGTAATGAGCTTTGCAGAAATGGATGCCATGATGTATAAGATTGAAGGAGAAGATCTATATTTAATTGGAACCAGTGAACATTCTATGATTGGGAAATTTATAGATACTATTATTCCAGAGGAACAGCTTCCACAGACATTAACCAGTTATTCTCCTTGTTTCCGTAAGGAAAAAGGTGCCCATGGGTTAGAAGAAAGAGGGGTATACCGTATCCACCAATTTGAAAAACAGGAAATGATTGTAGTATGTAAACCACAAGATAGTATGGCGTGGTTCGATAAGTTATGGCAGAATACAGTAGATTTATTCCGTTCTTTGGATATTCCAGTACGTACATTGGAATGTTGTTCTGGAGACTTAGCAGATTTAAAAGTAAAATCCATTGATGTGGAGGCTTGGTCCCCTAGGCAGAAAAAGTATTTTGAAGTAGGTAGCTGTTCGAATCTTGGGGATGCACAGGCAAGGCGCTTGAAAATCCGGGTAGTAGGGGAAGAAGGCAAGTATTTTGCGCATACATTAAATAACACTGTGGTTGCGCCGCCAAGGATGTTAATTGCTTTCTTGGAAAATAACCTAAAAGAAGATGGAAGCGTAGCAATTCCAAAGGCATTACAGCCATATATGGGTGGAATGACAGAAATAAGATAAAGGTTCTTATGTCGTAAGTGGAATAGGAAATGAGATAAAGGTTCTTATGTCGTAAGTGGAATAGGAAATGAGATAAAGGTTCCTATATTGTAAGTGGGATAGGAAATAAGATAGTGGTTCTTATGCTGCAAGTAAGGTCTGCAAGTAAGGTGAAAAATGGAAGAATGGAGGGAATGAAATGGTGGCGCTAGGGATACTCGTATGTGGGGTATGTCTGTTGGGGTTGTTATATCGATGGTTTTATTGGCCGACCCATACAGAGAAAAATGCTGCATTAGGCGTAAAGCTGACAGAAGATGGATTGGAAAATAGGGTAGTACGGCGGATTGTAAGAGGTTATCGCTCAGCAATGAAAGGATTATTTGTATTTTCATCATTCTTATTTCTTGCAGCAACAGTTTGTGCCTATTTTCATAAGGAAGCGGGAATTTTATCGGGTGTATGTGTAGCATTATTTACATGGCAGATTTTTTTCTACTTTTTTCAAAAATACCATAGGCGGATGATTTGTTTAAAGTTTTCCAAAAGATGGTTTGATGACAGTACAAAACGAGTATGCCATATTAAAGAATATATTGGCATATGCCAGAAAGAAATTGCAAATGATCTGGTATTTGTCCCAGTATTTTTATTTGCGTTTATTCCCTTTTCCTATCCACATATGAAAGAATATTTGCAGGGAAATATAGGGCATGGCATGTTTTTCTTGTTTCCTTTTATTATTCTTTTGTTATTGTTAGCTTTGTATTATTCTGGTGTTATGGATAGGACATTGGTTTTTCTATTTGCTTGTATCGAAGAGGTAGCAATACTTGCATATCAATGGAAGATATTAGTAGAACAAAAAAATATTGTACTAATATTTGTGATGTATTTGTTAATGCTATTAGTTGGTATTGCTGCTTTATATCCTTATATTAGGGGGCTTTTTGCCGATAAGGAATTATTAGAGATAGGTTTTCCATGGACTCTTCCCACAGAAGGGGAAGAATATTGGCTTTACGGATATTACCGGAACCACAAAGAGAAAGTGATAATTGGGAAGCGGATGCCCGGATGGGGGATTAGTTTAAACCATGCAAAATTATCGGTGAAGTTTTTTCTAATTTCTTTGCAAATATTGGCATATGGCGGAGTTGCATATATGATTTTCAGGCTATTTTAATAATTAACAGCAAGCATTCCCCTTCTTTTTAGGTAGGGAAGGAATTTCCTAACTGCCGCGAGTGGATTGAAACAATAGATAACCAGATGGATGCAAAAAATTCACAATTTTCTACTTGCAAAAACTGTAATATGTGTTATATTAATTATAGAACAGATATAGAGTTCTATTACAAGTAGGGAGACATTCTGGAAAAAGGAGGAGTAAGAGTATGAATATCAGCAAATTTACCCAGAAATCTCTGGAAGCAGTGAATGGCATGGAAAAGCTTGCCTATGAGTACGGCAACCAGGAAATTGATGAAGAGCATTTATTATACAGCCTGTTAAAACAGGATGAAAGCTTGATTTTAAAGTTAATTGAAAAAATGGAAATCCAAAAAGAGTACTTTTTAAACCGCGTACAGTCTGATTTGGAAAAACGGGTAAAAGTATCTGGAGGGCAGCTATATATTAGCAATGCTTTAAATAAAGTTTTAGTTTCTGCAGAAGATGAGGCAAAACAGATGGGGGATGAATATGTATCTGTAGAACATCTCTTTTTATCATTGATCCGGAACCCAAATGCAGCAATAAAAGAATTGTTCCGGGAGTTTGGAATTACCAAAGAACGGTTTTTACAGGCACTCTATACCGTAAGGGGAAACCAGAAAGTAACAAGTGATAACCCAGAAGCAACCTATGATACTCTAGAAAAGTATGGGCAGGATTTAGTAGAAAGGGCAAGGGAACAAAAATTAGATCCCGTAATTGGGCGTGATGCAGAAATACGGAATGTAATTCGGATTCTTTCTAGGAAAACAAAGAATAACCCTGTGCTTATTGGTGAGCCAGGTGTAGGTAAGACAGCGGCAGTAGAAGGATTGGCCCAGAGGATTGTAAGGGGCGATGTGCCAGAGGGCTTAAAAAATAAGAAGATTTTTGCATTAGATATGGGTGCCTTAGTGGCTGGGGCAAAATACCGGGGCGAATTTGAAGAGCGTTTAAAGGCAGTTTTAGAAGAAGTAAGGAAAAGTGAAGGGCAGATTATCCTCTTTATTGATGAATTACATCTTATTGTCGGTGCTGGAAAAACAGATGGCGCCATGGATGCGGGAAATATGTTAAAGCCAATGTTAGCTCGTGGCGAACTACATTGTATTGGTGCAACGACATTAGATGAATACCGGAAATATATTGAAAAAGACCCTGCTTTGGAAAGAAGGTTCCAGCCAGTTATGGTAGACGAGCCGACTGTGGAAGATACCATTTCTATTTTAAGGGGGTTAAAGGATCGGTATGAGGTGTTCCATGGGGTAAAAATTACAGATGCGGCATTAGTTGCCGCAGCGACATTGTCCCATAGGTATATATCAGACCGTTTCCTTCCTGATAAAGCAATTGACTTGGTAGATGAGGCTTGTGCATTAATTAAAACAGAATTAGATTCTATGCCAGCAGAGCTAGATGAATTGTCAAGAAGGATTATGCAGCTTGAAATTGAAGAAGCAGCATTAAAAAAAGAAACAGATAAATTAAGCCAAGATAGGCTGGCAGCCCTTCAAAAAGAACTGGCAGAGCTTCGGGATGAATTTAATGCAAAGAAAGCACAATGGGATAATGAAAAGAATTCTGTAGAACGTTTACAGAAATTAAGGGAAGAAATTGAAACATTAAATAATGAAATTGCCAAGGCGCAAAGAGAATATGACTTAAATAAAGCGGCAGAACTTCAATATGGGAAATTGCCAGCCCTCCAAAAACAACTTGCAACAGAAGAAGAGCAAGTAAAGGAAAGGGAATTGTCATTAGTGCATGAGGCAGTTACAGAAGATGAAATCTCTCGTATTATTTCTAGGTGGACAGGGATACCAGTTTCTAAACTGACAGAAAGTGAAAGAAGTAAAACGCTCCATCTTGGTGATGAGCTCCATAGAAGAGTGGTTGGGCAGGAGGAAGGCGTAACACGTGTAACAGAAGCAATTTTACGTTCTAGGGCAGGGATTAAAGACCCTAGTAAGCCAATTGGATCATTCCTGTTTTTAGGGCCGACAGGCGTTGGGAAAACAGAGCTTGCCAAAGCGTTAGCGGAAAGTTTGTTTGATGATGAGCAGAATATGGTCCGTATTGATATGAGTGAATATATGGAAAAGTATTCGGTATCTAGGCTAATAGGGGCACCTCCGGGATATGTAGGTTATGAAGAAGGCGGGCAGCTAACAGAAGCAGTAAGAAGGAAGCCATATTCCGTGGTATTATTTGATGAAATTGAAAAAGCACATCCAGATGTTTTTAATATTTTATTACAAGTATTAGATGATGGGCGGATTACCGATTCACAAGGAAGATGTGTGGATTTTAAAAATACTATTTTAATTATGACTTCAAATATAGGTTCTTCTTATCTATTAGAAGGGATTGATAAAGATGGTGAAATTAAAAAAGAACATGCTGATATGGTAATGCAGGATTTAAGGAACCATTTCCGCCCTGAATTTTTAAACCGTTTAGATGAGATTATTATGTTTAAGCCATTGACAAAAGAAAATATTAGTGCCATTATTGCATTATTAATGAAAGAACTGAACGAAAGGCTTTCTGAGCGTGAAGTGGCAATTGAACTTACAAAAGAAGCAGAACAGTTTATTGTAGAGGAAGCATACGACCCAGTGTATGGGGCAAGGCCATTAAAACGTTATTTGCAGAAAACTGTAGAAACGCTGTCAGCAAAAATGATACTTGGCGGCAACGTAAGGGCAGGAGATACCATTGTAATTGATAAAGTTGGAGGAGAGTTAGGTGCCAGCATCAAAGGCAGGTAGGCATTTAAGTAAATTGATTGGTACTTGGGTTATAGCTATAACCGATAGAAAGGAGCTTTTTAGTAAGCTCCTTTTTGTCGGCTTGGAGAGAAAGGCAAAAATCATCTAGGTCAGTATAAAAATCCCGTAACTGGGTATTTACATAACTTAACAAAAGAACAGGATCAGATGGCAATTTCGTCATAATAAGCCCTTTCTAATAATAAAAGTGAATTTAAGTTTATATACAATAGGATAATCATAACATAGAAGGACAGGTCTTGCAAGAGGAAGGAATTGAACATGAAAAAAGAGATATGGAAACGAAGTAGTATATTATTAATAACAGCATTTATTTGGGGAATTGCTTTTGTGGCACAAAGTGTTGGTATGGAATATGTACAGCCATTTACATTTAATGCTGTCCGAAATTTATTAGGAGGAATCGTATTGATTCCCTGTATTTTTTTGTTACAAAGGATAAACCCAGATACTAGCCCTAAGAAAAAGATAGAGAAGAAAAAGGAATTATGGGCAGGGGGAATTTTGTGTGGGATTGCCCTTTGTGCAGGAAGCAGCTTACAACAAATAGGGATTTCCTTGTATTCGACAGATACAAATGTAGGAAAGGCAGGTTTTATTACTGCTTTATATATTATTATTGTACCATTACTTGGCATTTTTCTAAAAAAGAAGGTAAGGCTCTTTGTTTGGTTAGGCGTATTACTTGCACTTTTAGGGTTTTATTTTTTATGTATGAAAGAGGGATTTTCTGTGGAACGGGCTGATGTAATTGTATTGGCAGGATCAGTAGCATTTTCGTTCCATATCTTAATTATAGATTATTTTACAACAAGGGCAGATGGCGTAAAACTTTCTTGCATTCAATTTTTTACTTGTGGGATTATCTGCTTGTGTTTTATGCTTTTATGGGAACAGCCTTCTATTTCTGCTATTTGGGCTGCCAAAATTCCTATCCTTTATGCAGGTGTTATGTCTTGTGGCGTAGCATATACCCTACAAATTATAGGGCAGAAAAATATGAACCCAACCATTGCTTCTCTTTTATTAAGCTTAGAGTCTGTTTTTTCAGCATTGGCGGGGTGGGTAATTTTAAAACAGGCATTAACTGCAAGGGAATTGTTTGGATGTATTTTGGTATTTATTGCAATTGTATTTGCACAGCTTCCTTCTGTTCCAAAAAAACAAAATGTCTGTTAAGAACGATTCCTGCATATATTTAGTCTGAGAAGCCAGAAGAAGGTGGTAAGATGAAAAGGGCAGTTATAATTGGTATATTACTGCTTTTTGTAGGCATTGTATGTATTCGGACATATTCATTGCCTGCTATTAGTGATAAAGTGCAGGAAGCAAAAAAGGTAGCCTTAACATTTGATGATGGGCCGCACCAAAAGTATACAAAAATGCTTTTGGATGGGTTAAAGGAACGGAATGTAATTGCTACCTTTTTTTTAATTGGAGAAAGTATAGAAGGAAAAGAAGAATTAGTAAAACAGATGAAAGAAGATGGGCATTTAATAGGGAACCATACATATACCCATATCCAACTAGGGAAAGTAGGGAAAGATACAGGCTGTGCGGAAATATGGAAAACTAATACAGTAATTTATGATATTACCGAAGAAATCCCATGTTTTATACGCCCACCATTTGGAGATTGGAATGAAGAATTAGCGTGTGTGGTAGATATGAATGTGGTATTGTGGGATATAGACCCAGAGGACTGGAAATATAAGGACGCAGAAAGAGTAAGGGATTATGTGGTAAAACATGTAAAAGATGGAGATATTATTTTATTACATGATGTGTATAAAACATCCGTAGAGGCGGCTTTACAAATTGTAGATATTTTAAGTGAAGAAGGATATGAGTTTGTCAGTGTAGAAGAGTTAATTTTTGATTAAAGATAGATTGTGGCGATTTAACTAGAAAGATATATTTACAAATGATTTCTAGTTACGTTATAATAGGGTTAGATTATAAATATAAATAACAGGCAAATAGGCTTGGGGAGTAGGGGAGTATGGGTAAGCCAGAGTATTGTATTGTGTTGTCACTCGATGCAGTGGGCAGCAGGGACTTTGAATTTTTAAAAAAACAGCCTAATATAAAAGAACTTTTGCAGCAGGCATCGTATTCAGAGGAAGTAATGTCTGTTTATCCAAGCATTACTTACCCAGCGCATACTAGCATTGTAACAGGCCATTTTCCTAATGCACATGGGATTATAAATAATACAAAGCTGCAGCCGTTTATAAAAAAGCCAGACTGGTATTGGATAAGAAAAGCAGTCCAGAAAAAAACATTGTATGAGGAAGCAGAAAAGAATGGAATCCGTACAGCAGCATTGTTATGGCCAGTTACAGGTGGGGCACATATTTCTTGGAATTTACCAGAAATATTGCCAAACCGCCCGTGGCAGAACCAAGTTTCAGTTTTAATAAAAAATGGTACAATCCACTATGAGCTGGACTTAAATAAGAAGTTTGGTTATTTAAGAGAGGGGATAAAGCAGCCACAACTGGATAATTTTGTCCACGCGTCAATGCTGTATACGATACAAAAGTACCATCCGGGGCTTATGTTAGCCCATCTTACTGATGTAGATACAAACCGCCATTTATATGGGGTAGATGCAAAAGAAGCAAAAGAAGCATTAAAACGGCATGATACTAGGATTGGGGAATTAATTTCTTTATTAAAAAAAGAAGGCATTTATGAAAAAACGGCACTTTTTATTCTAGGGGATCACAGCCAAATCGATGTAAGCCATGTGTTATACCCTAATTTTTGGCTGAGAGAGAAAGGGCTTATTTCTTGTAAAAATGGCAGGGTAAGGGATTTTCAGGCATATGCGCATAATTGTGATGGCTCTTGTTATATTTATGCAAAAAAAGGATTAGAAAAGAAGGTACGGGAAAAGATTGTATGGGCGGTCCGGGAGCTTCAAAAACAGTTTCCAATGGCAATAAAAAGGATTTATACAAGGGCAGAAGCAGAAGCAATGGGTGCAGATAAACAATGTGCATGTATGCTAGAGGCGGGAGAGGGCTGGTATTTTTTAGATGAAATGGAAACGCTGGCAGCAGAAGTAGATATGGGCAGTAAACGGCCCCATATGATGAAGGGGATACATGGATATCAACCTGATTTGCCAGGGTATCAAACCATTTTTTTGGCATCAGGCTGTGGTATCCAAAAAAATAAGAAAATAGGGAAGATGTCACTTATAGATGAAGGCCCTACGATAGCGGCACTTCTTGGCATATCACTCGGGGAAACAGCAGGTAGAGTTTTGCCTATTCTTGACGGCAAAAGAAGCCTATGTTACACTGAAACAGAAGAAGAATGGAAATGAGGAAAAATATGAAAGCAAAAATCAGCAGACTTGCAAAAGGGATTTTTGACAAACATGTTCCAGAACTGGAGTTATCAATAAGAAATATTACAGGTACAATAAGTTCGGATAGTGTATTAAGAAATAGTTTCTTAATAAGAAGTGAAAAAGAAACAAAAGGAGTCCTTTATACAGATACTAGCCGTATTGTATTAAAGGAGACTTCTTTTATTGGGACATATGCTGAAATTCACTATGAGATCCATGGGAATGGTGCAGCAGCAGGCAGTAAAATAAAAGGGTTTATTTTAATTGTCAGTGATGGAGGGGAAATCGCAATTCCTTGCGAGGTACAGGTAGAGGCCCCATATGCTATGACTTCTATGGGAAAAATTAGGAATCTATTTCATTTTGCAAATTTGGCTAAAAATTATTACGAAGAGGCAAAACGCTTGTTTTTCTCTTCTGATTTTGCAGATATTTTTTTAACGGGGAACCCATATGCAAGGGCAGTTTATGAAGGATTAAAAAAGAGTAGCTGCCAAGATACGGCGATAGAAGAATTTTTGGTTTCTGTGAATAAAAAGGCTAGAATTTTGCTTTCTTTGGATAGGGATAGGCAAGAATATGTAGATTTTAAGGCTTCTTTAGGTAGTAGCATTACCATTACGAAAAGTGGCTGGGGTTATCTTACAGTAGAAATAGAAACAGACGGGGAATTTCTGCATATAGATAAGAAAAAATTTACAAGTGAAGATTTTTCGGGAAGCATATACCAACTTTTTTATACAATAGAGGAAGATAAAGTCCATATTGGGAAAAATATGGGCAGAATCTATATTAAAACACCTTATCAGCAATTTTCGGTAGAGATTCTGGTAAAACGGAACCGTCCTGTTTTACAGCAAGGAAGGGCAGAACAGAAAAGGGCGCTTATACAGCTAACAAAACAATATTTTGATTTCCGTATGAACAGGCAAAGTGCAGAAAGTTTTTGTAAACGTTCTTTAAAAGTTTTGGAAAGGTTAAAAAGCAGCGGCGAGCCCCCTTTATTTTTAGAAGTTTTTCGGATACAGCTTTTGATAATACAGAAGAAAAATAAAGAAGCAGGGCTTTTGCTGCAACAATTAGAAGATAAGGTATTAAGGCTTAAAGAAGAACAAGCTGCCTTATATGCGTATTATCAATATGTCCGGGTCCTATATTTTCGTGATAGCCAGATTTTAAAAGAAACATTGCGGGTTATAAAGCGGTTATATGAAGAAGGGCAGGATATATGGCAGGTTTTGTGGGTTTTATTGTATTTAGATGAAGAATATGTACAAAATACAAGCTTAAAGTTAGCAAGGTTAAAAGAACAATATACAAAAGGTGCCAGAAGCCCATTTTTATATTATGAAGCATGTGCAGTTATGAATGAGCAGCCAGAATTAATCCGTGTGTTAAATGGGTTTGAGCTGCAGGCGGTTTATTGGGGAGCGAGGCAAAGGTTTTTAACAGAAAAAGCGGGCATTAGGATTGCAGGGCTGTCCCAGCTTGAAAAGCATGGTACAAGTGTATTATACCAAATCTTAGAACTTCTCTATGAGCAATATAAAAGTAAGATTATATTGGAAAGCTTGCTTTCCTTATTAATCCGTGACAGCCGTATGGAGAAAGCTTATTTCCCATGGTATGAGAAAGGGGTTTTAGCCCAATGTACATTGACAGGGTTATATGAGGCATATTTAGATACATTGCCAGATTCTTATTATGCACCGATCCCTAAAATGGCAGCTATGTATTTTGTATTTGACAATAATCTTAGTACATATGCGAAAGAAAAATTATATGAGAATTTATTGCGCTATGAGCAGGGGAATGTTGCAGTATTACAAAATCATATGCCTGCTATTGAAGCCTATGTATTACAACAGATAGAACAAGATAATATTAATAGGAAATTAGCATATATTTATAAAAAAGTAGTAAAAAGTTCTATGCTCACCCCAACAATAGCAGAACATTATCCAAGGATTTTATTATCTTATTATGGGATTTTAGAAAAACAAGGGCATATTATAGTGCGACATAAAGAATATAAGGAAGAAATATCTGTCCAAATAAAGGATGGCAGTTTCTGTATTCCATTTTATACAGAGGACATAGCTGTTTTTTATGAGGATGAGTGGGGAAGACGGTTCCTTTTGCCACAGAATATAGAAGTAGCACCACTGTTTTATGAAGAAGCTATGGTTCATCGTTGTTATGAGATGTGCCAAGGAAATATTCTTTTGTGGCTCCATATTTGTGAAAAAGAAGGGATTTACCATGTAGGCAAAGAGATGGAATTATATAGGCATGTATTAGATTCCCCTTTTATTTGGCAATATTATAAGAACCAGATTTGCCAGAAAATGATAGAATATTATATGGAGAATTATGATGGCGATAAGCTGGAAGAGCAACTTAGGCAGTTTGATATGTCAGGCATGCCGCCAAAGGAACGTTGTAAAATCCAAGAACTTTTAATTGCCCGTGCTATGTATGAGGAGGCATATAAAGAATTAAAACACTATGGCTATGAAGAAATTTCAGTGAACCGACTAATGAAATTGTGTGTATATTTGCTTTGGTCTCGGGAAGGCAGTGAGGATACTTTTTTATTAGAATTATGCGCATATGTATTTTCAAAAGGAAAGTATGATGAAACGATTCTTCGGTATTTATTAAAGCATTATTCTGGAACTACCAAAAATATGTTAAAATTATGGCAGGCAGCCCAGGACTTTACTGTAGATGCGGTAGATTTGGAAGAACGTTTAATTGTGCAAATGTTATTTTCTGGCAGTTATGTGGCAAGGATTATGGATGTCTTTGAAGATTATTATAAAAATAGCATGAACCAAATGGTAATTAGCGCTTATTTAGCACAACAATCCTATGGGTATTTTGTGCAGAATTTGGTAGTCCATGAAAAAATATTCCACTATATTGAAAGGGAGTGCCACCAACATAAAAAGGAAGTGCCAGATATTTGTAAAATGGCGTTATTGCGATATTATTCTGAAAAAGAAGGATTGTCAGAATTACAAATATGGATGGCAAAGAAACTAGTACAGGAATTTTTAGAAGAAAATAAGCGGTTTGCTTTTTATAAAAAATTTGAACGTTATATGGAACTTCCAGCTTATTTACGTGATAAAACAATTGTAGAATATCAAAGTAATACAGAGAATACCGTAGAGATCCATTATATGTTGGATACAGGGTTTTCTGGTAGGAAAGTATATGAAATTAGGAAAATGGAAAAATCCTATGCGGCTTATTATATTATGGAATTTATCCTGTTTTATGGGGAGAGGCTACAATATTATATTGCAGAATGCGGCCCAGAAAGTGAACTTTTAACGGAAAGTGACACGGTTTTTATTAATCGTTTTGAAACGGCAGAAGCGGAAAGTCGCTATGATCTTTTAAATGATATTTGTGCTTGTATGGAATTACATGATACAATTACATTAAAAGAATTAATGCAGTCTTATGCAGAGAAAAAGAAATTAACAGAAGAATGTTTTGCATTACTGTAGAAAAGGAGCAATTAGGATGCAGGAAGGGTACTGGACGGCAGGCATAGATATTGGCGTAGAGGTGACACAAGTAAGTTATATGACGGAGGGAATGACAGATCCAGTAACACTAGATACGCTTTTTGAAACCGGGAAGGATATCTCTTTTATAAAAGATTGTATTTTAGCAATACCAGGGCTTGAAGATCCTGCTTTATTAGGCGGAATTGATATTATCCTGCCAGAATTTACATTAGAGGCGGCAGAAAAGGTAAAACAGGCTTGTATAAAAATGGGGATTGTGGAAGAGAAAATCCATTTACAAGGGGTGGAGGAAGCTTCTATCTATTTTGCCTTAAGCCAGGAAAGAAGCTTGTGGAATAATGATGTAATATTTTTTGATTTTTCCAAAGAAGGGTTAATCTATAGAAGCCTGCATATTGAGAAACAAAGCAATGGTTCTATTGTTACAAAATTAATCTCAGAAAGTGTAGAAGGAATAGAATTTAATGAACCTTCTGACGAAGTGTTTTTACAGTTGGCAAGGGCACGGATGGACAGGCGGTTAATTAGTGCCGTTTATTTAATTGGGGAGGGGTTTTATAAGGAAGAATGGGCAAAAGAAAGCTTAAAATATTTATGCAGCAGGCGCCGGGTATTTATGGGGCTGAACCTTTATACAAGAGGGGCAGCTTTTGCAGCATATGACAGGATACACTCCCGTGCCTATGATCATGTGTTATTCTTATGTAAAAACCGGTTATTTGTTTCTGTAGGGCTTTCTATTGTTTATCAAGGGGAAGAAAAGGTGTTATATTTAGCGAAGGTTGGCACAAATTGGTATGAGGTGAGGGCATGTATAGAAGCTATTCCAGATGAGATTTCTGAAATTACTTTGGTATTACAATCGTTAAAGGGAGAACAGTCGGAAGAGAAGGTTTCCTTAGAAAATTTTCCTAAAAGGGAAAGAAGGATGACAAGGCTGGAAATCCAACTGTCATTTTTAAGTGAAGAATATGGGGTACTTACAATAAAAGATCTTGGGTTTGGAAGGTTAATGAAACCAAGTGAAGCCATTATGAAAAAGAATATTTGGATACGGAAGAGAACATAAAGGGGAGCAGAGTGTATGAGTGGGTTATTGCTGTGTAGCAGTAGAAGAAGTGAAAAGCCATTTTTAGTGGAAAAGGATATGGAAATCTGGTCGTTAGAAGAATTGTGCTATTATTTATATGAGAATGTGTTTAATCTTACGGATGATTTTTTTTCACCAGAGTTACTAGAATATTTGGAGAAGGATTTGGAATTAGAAAAACTTGCCAAGGATCTTTTTTTGTGTAAAGAAGAAGGCAATAGTTATGCAGAAATGGTGATTATGGTATGTGAAACAGCAAATTATTATAGTAAGGAAGAGTTATTAGAATTTGAGGAACATTTGAAAAGTTTTTCTATGTTAAGCCATACGAAGCGTTTAAAGCTTTTAGGGGATACCTGCATGGAAAAACGGCTTTATGCACAGGCATTAAGGAAATATGAAGAAATTTTGGCATACCGAAGAAAAGAAGCTTGTGAAGAGGAGTTTATTGGAAGGGTATACCATAATATGGGGATTGCTTATGCAAAAATGTTATTGTATAAGGAAGCAGAAGAATATTTAAAGAAGTCATATGAAATGCTTCCTGCTATTGACAGTATTAAAAAAGAGCTTTTACTTTTATATTATTTGTCCGGCAATGAAGAAAAGTATAAAGAAACGGCACTATTGTGTTCAAAGAAAGAACAGATAGAAGCAGAAGAAGCATGGAAAGCGGTACAGGAATCGGCATGTATAGAAGAAGGGCGCATAGAAGCCGTTGTAGAAAAATGGAAGCGGGAGTATCGGTACCAGATGCAGGGGAGTGAAAAGTAAATGAAATTATTTGGCTGGTGGAAGAAAAATAAAAAAGACGACTTAAAAGAGAAAAAGACAATTGGGGAATATATTGATGATATGGAACGTCCTTCGCTCCTTGTCCCAGTCCCATATAGAGTAGGTTCTGCGGAAGAAATAGAAGGATTTGTAGGCAATGCGATTAGCCAGATTGATATTGCAAATAAAGCGGTAGAGGATGCGAAAGATGAATATGAGGCTGTAACAAATTCTCTGCGGGATGTGCAGATTATTACAGAAATACCAAAGGAAGCAAGGGGAGAGCTTGCGGCAGCGGCGGAACGGATTATAGAGTTAAGCATAGAACGGGAAAATTATCAAAAATCGCCCAATAAAATTCCAGAAGAACAATATCTAAAAATGGAAAGCTATGGCGAGGATATCCGCGATATGATGAAACGCTTAGACGATGATGAAAAGTATGCGGAAGTAATAAAAGAGGATATGAAAGTACTGGAAGGGGAAAAAGGAGAAATCCGCTATGAAATAGATGAAATACAGGACAAGCTGGAATTATATAAGAAATTAATGGGCTGGGTAATAGGGGCATTGGGTGCGGTAGTGGTTTTTACCGGAGTGAATATTAGTATGTGGGAAGGGCAGTATAATGTCTGGATCTATGGCATGTTGGCGTTTATTGGCGTAACATTGGCAGCGATCTTTGCAAAACAGCAGGAGGAACGTAAAGAGCTACGTTACCAAGAAAGAAAGATGAACCGTGCCATCAGCCTGTTAAATAAAGCAAAAGTCCGCTATGTAAATATCCGTACCAGTATTGACTACCAGCATTTAAAGTATGGTGTAGAAAGCGCATATGAATTAAACCATATTTGGGGCATTTACCTAGAAATGAAACGGGAGAGAGAATTATACCGCAACAGTTCTAAGGAATTACATGATGCAGAAACGGAGTTAATTGCAATTTTATCCGATTTCCAGTTGCTTGATCCAAGGATTTGGGTGCATAGGAGTGCCGCCCTTTTAGATGAAAGGGAGATGGTAGAGGTGCGCCATGATCTCAATGTAAGGCGGCAGAAGTTAAGAAAAAATATGGAATATAATAAGCAAGTGGCAGAAAATACAGGTAAGAGTATACAAGATTTTGCAAAGATGAATAGTGGGTATGCAAATGAAATTATGAGTTTGGTAAGGCTTAAGAGTGTATAATAGGATTTTTATAAGGAATTTTTGAAGGGGTTTGTATTTATTTAGAAGGGTTTGGAGTAAATAAATAGGGGTAAATAGGAAAATATGATAAGCAATTCTATAAATAAGGATTTTTTAGAGTTTTTATTAAAGCGGTTTAAGATAGAAAAAGAAAAGTTTGATCGATCTGGCGTATATGCTTATACACAGCGTTTGCTTGCTTATAATTCAAATAAAATAGAAGGTAGTACATTGACAGAGGAACAAACAGCATCTTTGTTTGATAATGGCACGTTACCTAAATCAGAAAATTATTATAGGGCAAAAGATGTGGAAGAAATGAATGGGCATTTTCTTATGTTTAATAAAATGCTTGATACATTAGATAAGCCATTAACACAAGAATTAATAAAACAATTTCATTATGAATTAAAGTCTGGGGTATTCGAAGATCGGGCAAATGGATATGCTATTGGTGATTATAAGAAACGCCCAAATATGATTGGCATATATCAAACAACAAGGCCAGAAAATGTTGAAAAGGAAATGAGTTTACTAATAGATTGGTATAACAAACAGAGGGTAGATATTTTGATATTGGCAGTATTTCATGCAAAATATGAGAGTATCCATCCATTTCAAGATGGAAATGGCAGGACAGGAAGGTTAATTCTTTTTCGGGAATGTTTAAAGAAAGAACAAATCCCTATTGTTATTGAAGATAGGAATAGGGATGAATATTTAGAAGCACTAAAAGAATATAGAGAAAAACAGGTATTAGATAAATTAATGGTACTTTTTAAAAAAGAACAAGACTTTTATTGGAACCAGTGCCAATATTTTATGTAATATCCCTATAATAAAAAGAAAACTGGAGTTGCCACAAAATAGTAAATTTTTATTATATATAATATAGATAATATAAAATATTTACTATATATAATAAAAAACTGTATTTTGTGACAGCTCTTTTTTAAATGGAATCTGGCAGGTAGTATAGTGGAATATAGCAGGTAGCTATGATAGAATAGGAAAATAAATAATACTTTGTGTTTTATACGTTCTTAAGATAGAAAAAGACATTAATTTTTATATGGAGGGGAAATGGCGTGGTAGTATATGCGAAAATACGTAAAAATGGGGAATATCATTCACAAAATATTTATCATGCTGCTGCTGGCTTTAGGGAAATGGGGGCAGAAATAAAAAAATATTATAGTATTGATGAAATATATGATAATGTTACAAAAGAAGATATTGTATTAGATTATATTGAACAGACAAAAACGATTTTACATAAGTTTGGTGTAATGCCAATTTGTGAAAGTTATCCAGAGGCACTATATCCATTTATGGGCCGAAAGGTTTGGAAAGATAATATTAATTCGATTAATGCGTCTCCTAAAAAATGGGGGATTTTTATAAAACCAGTAAAAGATAAAGCGTTTACAGGGCTTGTTGTAAATGGGCCAAAGGATTTGGTGGGATGTGGCAGTTGTTATGAAAATTATGAAGTAATTTGTAGTGAGGCCGTAGATATCAAAAGAGAGTGGAGAGGTTTTATTATATATGATAAATTAGTAGATATACGTCCATATAAAGGGGACTACCATTATCAGTATCATGCAAAAGTAGTGGATAATGTAGTAGAAACATTTTGTAGGATGCCAGATCATCCAATGGGATGTAGTATCGATTTTGCTGTTATTGAGAAAGATGGAAAAGAACAAACGATATTTCTGGAGATGAATGATGGCTATTCGTTAGGGAATTATGGGTTAAATTGTCTGTTATATGCAAAATTACTTTCAGCACGGTGGGCACAGCTGTTAAAACGGGAAGATGAATTTGATTTTGGAGGGTGAATTGATGAAAATAGGGTTAGCCTCTTATGAATTTATAAATAATGACATTTTGTTTAATATTTCTCAAATAGAAAAAGCAATGGAAGCTTCACAAGGCAAAATTGATCTTTTATGTTTTGGAGAAAGTTTTTTACAAGGGTTTGATTCTCTCCATTGGGACTATAAATATGATAGGCAAGTTGCCATTCCAAGTGATTCTCCAATTATCCAGAAGCTTTGCAATATGACAGTACAATATGGGATAGATTTGTTATTTGGGTATATAGAAAAAGGTGAGGATAGTATTTATTCGTCTTGTGCTTTTATTGAAAAAGGGAAAGTTATACATAATTATAGGCGTATTTCCAAGGGCTGGAAAGAATATAAAATGACAGATAAACATTATAAAGAGGGAAATGAGATAGTGGAATTTTTATACCAAGGACAACGTTTTATGCTTACATTATGCGGTGATATGTGGGATTTCCCTGAAAAATTTAGAACAACTGGAATCTTAATTTGGCTAGTTTATGTAAATGTTACGATTGAAGAATGGCAGTTATATGAGCCAGAATATGCAGGGCAGGCATTTCTTGCAGCCAACCATACTCTTATAGTTAATTCTATTTCAAAAAAGCCTGTATCACATGGTGGTGCTTTTATTTTTACTGGTGGAAAAATTGAGGATAAATTACCATATGATGTGGAAGATATTATGATAGTAGAAGTATAAAAGAATTGGTGATATTTTAGAAAGGTGGGGGTTACTAGTATGTATAACCATAATGGAGATATTTCGAAAGTTTTCTTTTGGGCTGACAATTATTTGTATAGAAAAACCAAATAGATGTTTTTGATTATTGGTGTACTATAAAGAATACATAACTTGATATTGCCTTTGAATATAAGGAAAATAAATTTTTTTAAGAAGGTATGGGGCATGTGATGGTATTTCTGATAATTGGGAAGAAAAGGAATAAATGATGTTTCTTGTTGTTTACAAAAGTAACACTTGACAAAGTATCTAAATCTCGTTATGATATATCATATAAAAAATGTAAGGAAAAAGAGGAGTACTTTTATACCGCCATCAGAGAAGGAGATCCACCGGCTGAAAGGTCTTCTGGGAAAGGATAAAAGGAAGGTAGCTTTGGAACAGGGTAGCTGAATGAAGGAAGTAAGTTATCACGGAACCTCCGTTATCGGGTAAATAAGGCTGTAAAGAAATATAAAAGATACAGTGAAAAAGGTGGTACCGCGTATTTTACGCCCTTTGTCTGGGAACAGGCAGAGGGCGTTTTTATGCGCAGGAACATGTAAGGAAATGAGTGGCTTTGTGCACATGCCCTGCGCGGCGGGCAGGGAGTTTCCCTGCTTGGTTGTGATTGTGTAGTGAGAAAGAAAGGAGATATTTATGAAGGAATTAGAAAAAACATATAACCCATCAGAAATTGAGCCAAGGCTATATAACAAATGGCTGGAAAAAAAATATTTCCATGCTAGTGTGGATAAAAGTAAAAAACCATTTACAATTGTAATGCCACCGCCCAATATAACAGGGCAGCTCCATATGGGCCATGCGCTAGATAATACAATGCAGGATATTATTATCCGTTATAAAAGGATGCAGGGATATAATGCGTTGTGGCAGCCTGGTACGGATCATGCCAGTATTGCAACAGAAGTGAAGGTAATAGAATCTTTAAAAGAGCAGGGTATTAAGAAAGAGGAGCTTGGTAGGGAAGGGTTTTTAGAGAAAGCATGGGAATGGCGTAAGGAATATGGCGGGCGTATTATTAACCAGCTAAAGAAAATGGGATCTTCTGCTGATTGGGACAGAGAACGTTTTACTATGGATCAAGGATGTTCAAAAGCAGTGGAAGAGGTTTTTATAAAATTATATGAAAAAGGCTGGATTTATAAGGGTTCCCGTATTGTAAACTGGTGCCCGGTCTGCCAGACTTCTATTTCAGATGCAGAAGTAGAACACGAAGAACAAGAGGGATTTTTCTGGCATATTAATTACCCAGTAAAGGACAGCGAAGGGGAATTTGTGGAAATTGCAACTACTAGGCCAGAAACCTTGCTTGGCGATACTGCGGTAGCGGTAAATCCAGAGGATAGCAGATATAAGCATTTAATTGGGAAAACATTGATACTCCCATTAGTAGGAAGGGAAATCCCAGTAATTGCGGATTCTTATGTAGATAAGGACTTTGGTACAGGCTGTGTGAAAATTACCCCGGCACATGACCCAAATGATTTTGAAGTAGGAAGGCGGCATAAGTTAAAAGAAATTAATGTAATGAATGACGATGCTACCATTAACCAGAATGGCGGCAAATATGAAGGAATGGATCGCTACCAGGCAAGAAAAGCAATTGTAGAGGAACTGAAAGAGTTAGGCTTGTTAGTAAAGGTAGTTCCACACAGCCATAATGTAGGGACACATGACCGTTGTAGTACCACTGTAGAGCCAATGGTAAAACAGCAGTGGTTTGTAAAAATGGATGAGATGATTAAACCTGCAATAGAAGCAGTAAAAAAAGGAGAAATCCATCTGCTTCCAGAACGCATGGAGAAGATATATTTTAATTGGACAGATAATATCCGCGACTGGTGTATTTCTAGGCAGTTATGGTGGGGGCATCGGATTCCAGCATATTATTGTGACGCATGTGGGGAAATGGTAGTAGCTAAAGAGAATCCAGGTAAATGCCCAAAATGTGGGCATACCCATATGACACAGGACCCAGATACATTGGATACATGGTTTTCTTCTGCTTTGTGGCCATTTTCAACATTAGGATGGCCAGAAAAAACAGAAGATTTGGATTATTTTTATCCAACTGATGTATTAGTAACAGGGTATGACATTATTTTCTTCTGGGTAATCCGTATGATTTTTTCTGGTTATGAACAAATGGGGAAGGCGCCATTCCATACCGTATTATTCCACGGTTTAGTAAGAGATTCACAAGGGCGTAAAATGAGCAAATCCCTAGGGAATGGGATTGATCCTTTAGAAGTAATTGAAAAATATGGTGCAGATGCACTCCGCATGATGTTAATTACTGGAAATGCCCCAGGAAATGATATGAGGTTTTATTGGGAAAGAGTAGAGGCAAGCCGGAATTTTGCTAATAAAGTGTGGAATGCTTCCCGCTTTATTATGATGAACTTAGAAAAAGCAGATACGACACAAGTATCATTTTCTGATTTGACAGAGGCAGATAGGTGGATCTTATCAAAGGCAAATACTTTGGCAAAAGATGTTACAGAAAATATGGATAAATATGAACTTGGCATCGCCATGCAAAAAGTTTATGACTTTGTATGGGAAGAATTCTGCGACTGGTATATTGAAATGGTAAAGCCAAGGTTATATAGTGAAACAGATACCACAAAAGCAGCGGCACTTTGGACATTAAAAACAGTGTTAATACAATCATTAAAATTTCTGCATCCATTTATGCCATTTGTAACAGAAGAAATTTTCTGCAATGTACAAGAGGAAGAACCATCTATTATGATTTCTTCATGGCCAGTATATCAGGAAGAATGGAAATTTGAAGCAGAAGAGAAGGCAGTAGAAACAATAAAAGAAGCGGTAAGGGGAATCCGTATAGTACGTACAGGAATGAATGTACCACCGAGCAAGAAAGCAAAAGTATATGTAGTATCTGAAGAGGAAGATATCTGCAATATCTTTGAAAATGGAAAAGTATTTTTTGCTTCGCTGGGGTATGCAAGTGAGGTTATCATACAAAAAGACCATACAGGGATTGCAGAGGATGCCGTGTCTGCAGTAATCCATAAAGCAGTTATTTATATTCCATTAGAAGAATTAGTGGATATTGAAAAGGAAGTAGAGAGGCTTTTAAAGGAAAAAGAACATCTAATACAGGAACTTGCCCGTGTCAATGGAATGTTAGGGAATGAGCGTTTTATTAGTAAGGCACCAGAAGCTAAAGTAAAAGAAGAAAGAGAAAAACTTGTGAAATATCAAGAAATGATGAAACAAGTAGAAGAGCGTTTAGGGCAATTAAAGAAATCGATAGAACATTAATGTATTAAAAAGTAAAAATAGTTTTATCCATATAAAAGCTTGGTTTATCCAATCGGTAAAACCAAGCTTTTTTATGTGCAAATTTATATAGAGAAAATATACCAAAAAAGTAACATAATGGATATAAGGATTCTTTAAGAAAGTTTAAAGGTTGCCATATAGAAATTCCTTTATAATAATTATAATAATAAGAAAGAAAACAAAGGAGGAAGATAGATGTATTATAGTGGAAAATTTGATGAAGAAGAATGGTTGCCAGAAGATCATTTAGAAGACTCAGAGGAACTCGATGAGGATTTATATAGTTATACGGCTGGTGAATATAAGTATCGATATTGTACCGATGATCGAGGAAGGATTATAAGGTGTGTAGCAGACCCATTACGTTTTACCAAAAGAGATGAGAGGTTAGAGCATGACCAAAATACACTAGGAAAATTAGAAGGTGATCAAGCAGGGCATTTAATTGCAGATCGGTTTGGCGGGTCCCCTAATTTAGATAATTTAGTTTCTATGTCAAGTAAAGTAAATTTAAGTGTATATAAAGAAATTGAAAATAAATGTGCTAAGTCATTAAGAGGTGGATATTATACAATGCTCAAAATTGATATTCAATATAATGGAAATGAAGTAAGGCCAGCTAGTTTTTTAGTAACCTATGAAGCTTCTGGGGAAGTAAATGAGGTGTTTATTCCTAATACTTAAATATGTACGAAAAAAGTTCTTATTTGTTGAAACTTTATGGGAAGCCTAAACGTCTAATAGATAGAAAGGCAAAAGAAGGGAGAGATAAAGTGAAGGAAACAGTAAGGGCATATGTGGAACAGGAGCTTTTAGAACATTACCAAAAGTATTATCGGCTTGCATATTCGTATGTAAAAAATGAAGCAGATGCGTTAGATATTGTACAGGAAAGCGCATATAAGGCAATGAAAAATTGTGGGAAATTAAAGGATAAAACAATTGCAGATACTTGGATTTACCGGATAGTAATTAATACAGCGCTGGATTTTCTAAGAAAAGCACAAAAAAATGCAGAAACTTCAGAGTATTATGCAGAACAGGAAATACAGGAAGAAGGATATAGTAGGGCAGACATTATGGCTACATTAGCTACGCTTCCAGCAAAGGATAGGAGTGTTTTAATACTCCGGTATTTTGAAAGTTTCCAGTTAGAGCAAATAGCCGAAATAACAGGAGAGAATCCTGCCACTGTAAAATCAAGGCTATATCGGGCACAGAAAAAATTGAAGTTAAAATTGGAGTAAAAGAAAGGGTGATAGTATGAGCCAGAAAAGGATAGAAGAGATGAGACAAGAATATGAAAATTTATTGGTGCCAGAACAAGCATTAGAAAGGGTAAAGGCAGGGATTGCACAAGCAAAAAGAGAGGAAAAAGGCATGAAATATTATAAATTTGGGAAAATAGCGGCAATTACAGCAACAGCGGCAGTAGCAGCGGTTGTTTTATTGGTAAATAGTAATGAAACAATTGCAAGGGCAATGGAACAGATACCAATTATAGGCGCTTTAACAAAAGTAGTGACATTCCGAAATTATAGCGATTATAGTGGTGGTTTTGAGGCAGATGTAGATATTCCGCAGATTACCGATATTAATCATGAAGAAAATGAAAGCCTGCTTGGAATTAATAAGACAATAGAAGAATATGCAGGACAATTAATTGCAATGTATGAAAAGGATTTAAAAGCTTCTAACGGAGAAGGGCATTATAAACTGGAGTCTTCTTACCAAGTAATCCGTGATGATGAGGAATATTTATCTATTCGTATTAATAGTTTATTAATTATGGCAGGGGGAAATGAATTTGTAAAAATATTTAATATAGATAAAAATACAGGAAAAATATTGAATTTAGAGGATTTATATAAAAATAAGGAAGATTATATTACAATTATTAGTGATAATATTAAAGAACAGATGAAGCAACAAATGGAAGAAAATAAGGATATTACTTATTTTCTTTATACAGAAGAAGAACCCTATGGGTTCCAAGCTGTAACACCAGAAAATAATTTTTATTTGAATGAAAAGGATGAGCTTGTAATTGTTTTTGACGAATATGAAGTAGCACCTGGGTTTATGGGGGTAATAGAATTTACAGTCCCAAAAGAAGTAATAAGCATAAAATAAATTAGGAACAATGATAGATTCCCTTTTTAAAGACACCAGATGCATAAAGATGGAAAATGGCATGGGCTACAATAGAAGAAAGAAGGATAGTAGGGCATATAGGGAATCTATGTGCCCTATTTTATATGCAAAGGAAAAAGATTAATTTGGTAAAGTACAACTCTTTTTTAAAAGGCTGATATAAGGATATACACCATGGAACCCTTTTATTGCTGCAAAGCAAAAATAGGCGGCACCAAATAAAAGAAATAGGAGCAGGATATAGTGTTTTTTTTCTTTTTTGCAGGAAAATAAAATTTCAGGTATAGTAATTAGTGATAAAGCAAAAGGATAAATAGCAAAACGCTCTAAAATAAAGTGTTTGGTAATAAATAAGGTAATAAAAAATTGGTAGATTGCGCTGTTTAGGTAAATGGAACGCAGGGTAGGGTTTGTTATATTGTTTTTAAATAAAGCGACAAAAAACAGATAGATAGCAGGCAGTATAATGTAAGAAAAATTATTAGGCTGCCAATAATAGCTATTTACATAACTAGAATATCGTTTGGTAAGGTGCGGCATAATAAGCGCAAAAAGTGGATCAAAGAAAAAATAACTAAAAATTATTATGGTACATAGGAATAGAAAAGATTTCCAGGAGAGTTGTTTGGGCAAAAGAAAATAAAAGGGCCATATAAGGAATAAGGAGTTGTGGAAAAGCCCTCCTAATAAAATAAATAGAGTATAAGGCATAATTTTTCTGTTTTTTAGGTAAGGATAGGCCAGTAAGAAGAAAGAAACAGAAATGGATTGGCGGATTAGGTTCATACTATAGGCAAAAAATTGTAGGGTAATAAAAAGGTAAATACTTATCCAAGGAAAGTGGGAATAACGATAAATAAACCGCATAATAATTAACAAAAAAAGAGCTTGGACAATCCATAAAAAAATAGGGTAAGAAAAGCCAAACTGCGTAGATATTTTACATAATAGGTAAAAAAGTGGTTCCCGCCAGTGGGAAGAAAAAATTGTTTTTATGGAGGAATGGGCAGTGGATTGATAGATATTCCTATAAGAGAAATAGTCAAAACCAATCGCATAGCGGAAAGAGGCAAGGAAGAGAAGGGTAAGAAAGGATACAGCTAAATAAGGGATTGTAAAATGTTTCCCCTTTTTTTGAAAGAAAATCCCAGTTCCTGTAAGGAAAAAAATAGTAAGATAATAGATAAGCATAGGTGTACCCTTTCTAAATTTTTATAATAAACATACTGCAATAAACGAATTATGGTTTTATAAGTTTAGTATAGTAATAAATTACTCGGAAAGTGTGGCCCTTTTTACAACAAAGGTTGGCGTAACATTAAAGGTTGCATTTTCCGAAACATCCATTCCTAATGTACCCACAACATAAACAGCGTCTTCTTGTACAGCAGCTAATTTTAAAATATGTAAGTTCTGGGAACGGTTTGCTTGTAACCATATAGCATTAGATAGATCTTCTGGCATTTGGTTTAAGGTTTCTTCCTGTTTTAAGCCAATAGCAATTTGGTTAGGATTTACAACACCTGTATCACTCCAAGAAACATTAGGGAGGTTACGTAAATCTACGTTTGTATATACAACATCAATCTGTACAGGGATGTTAGAATTATTCTTCATTTTAATCCTTGGCGAAATAACTTTATTAGGTGTTTGAAGGCTATTGCCAATACTAAATGGGACAAAACTTGGCATTGTTACAGAAAGAATTGTTGGTTCCACTACACCAACCATTTCTACTTGGCCAGAACCGCCAACAGGGATATCTTTGGTTGGCGTAGTTTCAGAAGCATATGCAATTGTTGAAAAAAGTAAGCATGTAAGTAATGATACAGATAATAAAAGCCTTAAAAAGATATTTTTATTCATAAAGTCCTCCTGTCTGCATCTATTACAGTATGTTTATTCCATAGTGTAGTTAATTTTGCACAGTAATGGTGATTTGTGCCCCGACCTGTCCAATAAATTCGGTAGTTTCTTCATCATAAGCAGAAAAATAAGCGGTTGCGTTGTAGGTTCCTTTTTCTAAAACTTTATCTAAAGCAACCGATTCAATATAAGTCCCCGGTTTTAAATACTTTGAAGCGTATATTTCCTCGTTGGTGCCATCCATAAGGATACTAACTTGTAAAAGTTTTGCATTATTTCCGGGATTTTCAATTAATAGGTTTCCTTTTGAAGTCCCATTTAAGAAAACAGGGGAAGTATTAATTGAAAAGGCTATCATATGTCGATCTACAATATTTTGCAGTTCTTGCCTTCTAGCATCAATGTCAATACCTGGCATAATGCCAACTGATGCGTTGTCATCATAAAGTAAATTAGATTCCTCGTTTTTAGTAAAGAGGAAGTAACAAATAATCACTGTAAGTGCAATAAGTAGCACGATCCCAGTAATAATTAAGATTCGTTTTTTAGTTTTGGACATAAAACGGGGGTCTCCTTTCTTTTTTGTTATCATAATATAACTAATATGATAATTTTAGTGATATGTTAAATGACATTATAAGACAAAATTCGACAAATTTCAAGAGTATTATACAAAATAACTATAAAAAAGTTCCATATAAAATGTATCATACATTTTATATGGAACTTTTTTGTTTTTATCAGCCGCCTGACAATCCAGCAGAGGCGGCTTTCATTACTTGCTTTTTTTGGTACATTTCTTGGTCAGCCCGTTCTACTGTATGTAAAATAGATTTATCTAACCTAGCATTAAAAATAGCATATCCATCTGCAACTTCCATATGGTATTCTGGTATTACTTGGCATAAATTCTGGATACGGATAGTAATCATGGAAGCTATTTTTTTATAGGATTCTATAGAAACATCTTTTAAAATAGCACAAAATTCATCTCCGCCAATCCGGTAAACAGTTCCGTATGGGCTAAAAATATCTTGTATAATTTCGCTGCAAATAATAATATAATAATCTCCAGCACTATGCCCATAGACATCATTAAAATATTTTAGCCGGTTTAAGTCGAACATGGCAATTCCATAGGATTGCCGTTCTAAAACAGGGATATTTTGTATGTCTTGTTCAAAAGAAGCTCTATTTTTTAATTTGGTTAAAGGGTCAGTTGCTGCAATTTTTTCTAGATTATCGGCTTTTTCTTTTGTTTTTTGTAAATCAAGAGAATCTTGTACAATTTTAATAGCAAGTGCAATAATATAAGCTAATAAAGCAAGCCTTGAAAAACGGGCGGAATCACTGCTTAACATTAAATAATAAGAAATAAAGTCTAAAATTACAGTAATGGCAAGGACTAAAATAAAAATAACATGAAAATGTTTTGCATGGAGCAGTTTGATATTTTTTAATTTAATAGTATACTGTTCCTTATTCTTTAAATTCTTTGCTTGTTTTAATAATTTTGAAATAGAAAGCCCAAAAATCCATAACGTGGACAGTGCAAGGATGCCATGTGTAACAGGAAGGGTTTGTTTAAAGTCAAATATACCTAAATATTGTAAAATACTTGTAATAATAATATCTAACCCACTAAGGAAAACTAAAAATTTGCATAGAAATAGGTGCTCTGCATGATAAGTATAACTAATAAACATAATAGCAGGAATGGGCACTAATTTAAGAGATAATATAGTATACCAGCTAAAAACAAGATGGTAAGGGATTAGTAGAACCATTAATTGTGTTTCAAACCCTGACCAGGCAGAAAAAGCAATTGCAAAAAGGGCTAGCCAAAACAGGGAGTGTATAGAGGCAGAAAGCTGTTTACGGAAAGTATAACAGCATATTAAGGCAATACAGCCAATGGCAAACATTAAAGTACATACAATAAAAGCGGGAAGTTTATTTACAATAAGATTATAGGTAACATTATTATAGCTTCCAATGCTAATAGGAGGGGCTTTTAGGTTTTTCTTATAATAACAGCTTTGGCAAACAACAGAAAAAGGTTTTCTGGCCATATAAGGTTCTAGGTCAATAAAGTGTTCTATATTCCCTGGCGTTTTACTAATAGAAAAACGTTCTGCTGTGTTTTTATAAATCAAGGTATTATCAACATATACCCATACATTGCAATGGCTAGTATAAAGATGGAGGACATCAGAAGTAATAATATTTTCAGGCAGAGTTCCAGATATAAGGAGGGAAGAGGGTTCGTCCATATAGTGGGAATGGACATTTAATACATAAGGGACTGTCCCAGAAGTATTCGAATATATGGATTGAAAGTAAAATATATGGTAAAAGCACAAAATAACAACGCTGAAAGCCAGTGCTGCAATATAGAAAAATTTAATTTGGCGCATAATGACTCCCCCCGAAAAAATATATTTTTTTACAAAATATTACTTTTATTATACAAGAGGATATGTAAAAAACCAAGTATTATTTCAAAAAATAGATAGGTTCCTATTATTTAAAAAGATAACGCTTGTGATTATAGGAAGGAAGAAGTATAATATGAATTGGAAGAAGAAAGGAAGGAAAAGGATGAACCCAAGTTATTTTAGAATACAATTACCGAAAGAAAAAGCGATAGAAAGACTATATAAATGGGATCATTGTATGCCAAAAGAAATAATAAAAACAGATTCTTCCCATTCCGTGCAGGTATCATTAGGCTCCAATGGACAATGGAAAGGTATTTGCTTATATGTATATGAAAAAAGGGGCTGGACAGTTTTTGAGGATTTATCAGGAGGGTATATGGCAATTCCAGCAGAAACATGGAAGGAATTTGCAGAAAAAGATAATTTGGTGGTAGCTGGATATAATGATGCGATTTGTTTTGCAGAGCTAGTTGTTATTATAGATGGGGCAATAAAAAAAGAATTTTTAGAAGATATGGACAATCCAGAAGAGAATGTAAATTATGGCGAGTTACCAGAAAAAATAGATTCTTGGATAGATGTGGCAGATTTTGTAGATAAAGATACCCTCGTATATTCGGAAAAAGGGGATGTGTATATTTTTTAAGTGGAAATTCTCCTATTCCCTATGAAATTACCAAGAATGGACTGAAAGTAAGAGAAAATGATAAATATTAGTTTAGAGTATTACCGGATTTTTTATTATATTGGAAAATATGGTTCTATTACAGCAGCGGCACAAAAACTTTCTATTTCCCAGCCTGCGGTAAGCCAAGGGCTAAAGCAGCTTGAAGAAGGGATTGGGGCAGAATTGTTTATCCGTATTCCAAAAGGCATGCGTTTTACTGCAGAAGGGGAGAAGCTATATGCCTTTATTGAAAAAGGCTATGAGGCAATACTGCAAGGGGAAAAATGCCTAAAGCAAATGCTTAATATGGAAATGGGGGAAATCCATATAGGGGCAAGCGATATGACATTAAAATATTATTTGCTTCCATATTTAGAGCAGTACCATGTTAGGTACCCCAATATTAAGATTATTGTTAGTAATGCGCCTACCCCTGAGACATTGGCATATTTAAGGGATGGAAGGATTGATTTTGGCGTAGTAAGCTCTCCCTTTAAACAAGAGAATTTAAAGGTCTGGCATGTAAGGCAGGTAAAAGATATTTTTATTGCAGGGAATAAATTTGCCGATCTAAAGGGAAGAATATTAAGTTATAAGGAGCTTTCTTTGCTGCCAACTCTTTTTTTAGAGAAAAATACGAGTACCCGTGCCTATTTAGATACATTTTTAAAAGGGCAAAATGTGGTATGTAGCCCAGAAATTGAACTTGCTACTAGTGATATGTTAGTACAGTTTGCAAGAAGGAATATGGGGGTTGCAGGGGTAGTGCGGGATTTTGCAGAAGAATATTTAGAAAGTGGGGAAGTATTCCAATTGGAATTTGACTGCCCTATACCAGAACGGAGTTTTTGTATTGTAAAAAATAAGAATTTGCCTGGTTCTTTGGCAGCAACAAAATTATTGGAAAGTATTCTTAAAACAGAAGAAGGCTAAAATAGAAATTTGTTATTCATATAAGTAATACTTATATTAAATATAATAAACATTGATTTTACTTATAGTATAGAATCAATTATACTAATTAGGCAAGAACATTGAAGGAGGAAGAACAAATGGTAAGAGCTATTGTTGGAGCTAACTGGGGTGACGAGGGGAAAGGTAAAATTACAGATATGCTTGCAAAGGAATCAGATATTATTATCCGGTTCCAAGGAGGAAGTAATGCAGGCCATACGATTATTAACGATTATGGGAAATTTGCGTTGCATTTATTGCCTTCAGGGGTATTTTATAGCCATACTACCAGTATTATAGGGAATGGCGTAGCTTTAAATATACCATATTTATTAAAAGAAATAAAGGATCTGGAGAGTAAGGGGGTGCCAACGCCAAAGATATTAGTATCTGACCGTGCGCAGATTATGATGCCATACCATATTTTGCTGGATACTTATGAAGAGGCAAGGCTTGCTGGGAATTCATTTGGTTCTACAAAATCTGGGATTGCCCCATTTTATTCAGATAAATATGCAAAGATAGGGTTCCAAGTAAGCGAATTATTTGATAAAGAATATTTAAAAGAAAAGGTAGAACGTGTTTGTGAATTAAAGAATGTATTATTTGAACATTTATATCATAAACCTAAGTTAAACCCAGAGAAAGTATACCAGACATTGCTGGAATACAGGGATATGGTAGAACCATATGTCTGTGATGTTTCTGCTTATTTACATGAAGCAATAAAAGAAGAGAAAAATATTTTATTGGAAGGCCAGCTAGGTTCCTTAAAAGATCCAGACCATGGCATTTACCCAATGGTAACATCATCTTCTACCTTGGCTGCATATGGGGCAATCGGGGCTGGTATCCCGCCATATGAGATTAAAAATATTACAGTGGTGGTAAAAGCATATTCTAGTGCAGTAGGTGCTGGGGCATTTGTATCAGAAATTTTTGGGGAAGAGGGAGATGAATTAAGGAGGCGAGGCGGAGATGGCGGAGAATTTGGCGCAACAACAGGACGCCCAAGGCGTATGGGCTGGTTTGATGCAGTAGCGACACGGTATGGCTGCCGTATCCAAGGTGCAACAGAAGCTGTCCTTACGGTATTAGATGTATTAGGATATCTAGAAGAACTCCCTATTTGTGTAGGGTATGAGATAGATGGAAAAGTAACGAAGGATTTCCCAACAACAAGAGAGCTAGAAAAGGCGAAGCCCGTTTATAAAAAACTTCCAGGCTGGAAATCAGAAATCCGTGGGATCAAGGATTACCGGGATCTTCCACAGGAATGTAAAGATTATATTGATACAATTGAACAAGAAATTGGCGTTCCAATTACTATGGTATCAAATGGGCCAGGCAGGGATGAGATTATTAGAAGAAAATAATAAGGAAGTAGGCTATGAAGGAAAAAATAAATACGGTTGTATTTGATATTGGAAATGTGCTTGCAGGGTTTGACTGGCAAAGTTATCTTTCACAGTTTGGGTTTTTAAAGGAAATAGAATCTAGAATAGCAAAGGCTACATTCCTTAGTGATAATTGGAAAGAGGTAGACCGCGGCGTAAAGCCAGATAAGGAAATTTATGCGGACTGTTTAAAAGAGGTTCCTGATTTAGAACAAGAACTTTTAAAGGTTTGGGCAGGCCGGGCTACGATTGTAAAAGAATATGAATATGCTACAGAGTGGATTCTTTCTTTGAAAAGAAAGGGGATTTCTGTCTATTTACTTTCTAATTATGGAAAAACGCCATTTGAGGCAGCAAAGAAAACATTTTCATTTTTCCAACATGTAGATGGAATGGTAATTTCCTATGAGGTAAAGCATATTAAGCCAGAGCCAGAGATTTACCAGGAATTAATTAGGCGTTTTCAGATTGTTCCAAAAGAAACTGTTTTTATAGATGATATAAGGGAAAACCTAAAGGCAGCAGAAGAGTTTGGGATAGGCACAATTTTATTTACCTCAAAAGAAGAGGTCCAGAAACATTTAGATTTTATGATTTGACAAGGATAGTGAATTATGTTATAGTAAAAATAATATAATAGTTTAGTAGAGGTTGCGTTTTTCATTAGTATGCTGTAGGATATACAGGGATAGGTGATTGCAGTTGAAAGGGGACAACGCCGAAGGGGCAAAGCTGCCTGGATGCTTTGTTTCTGGGCATACAGTTAAGAGCTGTATGACTGTCATCAGTAATGATGGGGCGCTACAATGTAGATAATTGTTATGTGAAGATACCGCCCTATATAGGGCGGTTTTATTTTTGGGAGGTAAGGCTATGGCAATTTTTAAAGGAGCAGGGGTTGCAATTGTAACTCCATTTACAAGTGATAATCAGGTAGATTATAAGAAACTAGGGGAACTTATTGACTTTCAAGTAGAAAATGGGACAGATGCAATTATTATTTGTGGGACAACAGGAGAATCTTCTACCTTAACACATGAAGAGCATATTGAATGTATCCGCTATGCAGTAGAGAAAACAGCAAAAAGAATCCCTGTTGTGGCAGGGACGGGATCAAATTGTACAGAAACAGCAGTATATTTGTCACAAGAGGCAGAAAAGGTAGGGGCAGATGGGTTGCTTTTAGTAACGCCATATTATAATAAAGCAACACAGAAAGGGTTAATTAAGCATTTTACAACAATTGCGGATTCGGTAAAATTGCCAGTTATTTTATATAATGTGCAAAGCAGGACTGGGTGTAATATTTTGCCAGAAACAGCAGCAGAATTAGCAAAAAATGTAGAAAATATTGTAGCAATTAAAGAAGCAAGCGGAAATATTAGCCAGATTGCAAAATTGGCGGCATTGACAAATGGTTCTATTGATATTTACTCTGGAAATGATGATCAGATTGTGCCAATTCTTTCCCTTGGGGGGATAGGGGTTATTTCGGTTCTTTCTAATATTGCGCCAAAACAGACACATACTATTGTGGCAGAGTATCTGGCAGGGAACGTAACAGAAAGTGCAAAATTACAGTTAAAGGCCCTTCCATTGGCAGATGCGTTATTCTGTGAAGTAAACCCAATCCCAGTTAAGGCAGCATTGAACTTAATGGGGTTTAAGGTAGGGGGGCTGCGTATGCCACTTACTGACATTGAGCCACAGAACCAAGAAAAACTGCGAAAAGCAATGATAGAGTATGGAATTTTACAAAAATAAAATGAAATAGGAATCCTAAGAAAAGAGGGACATATGACAAAAATTATAATGTGTGGCTGTAATGGGAAGATGGGGCAGGTAATTTCTTCCTTAGTCCAACAGGATATAGATGCAGAGATTGTGGCAGGGATTGATCTGTTGGCAGGAAAAAATGAGTATCCAGTGTTTCCTAAATTTTCGGAATGTATGGTAGAGGCAGATGTAGTTATTGATTTTTCATCTCCTATTGTACTTACAGAAATGCTTGCTTATGCAGTAGAAAGGCAGGTCCCTGTAGTATTGTGCAGTACAGGGTATTCTAAAGAGCAATTAGAGGAGATTGAACAGGCATCAAAGAAAGTAGCTTTACTTCGGTCTGCAAATATGAGCCTTGGCATTAATGTATTATTAAAATTAGTGCAGGCAGCAGCAAAAGTATTGTCAACAGCGGATTTTGACATGGAAATAGTAGAAAAACACCATAACCAAAAGCTAGATGCGCCAAGTGGGACAGCACTTGCACTTGCAGATGCCATAAATAACGTGTTAAACCAAGAATATCAATATCAGTATGACCGTTCTAAGGAAAGAAAGAAACGTGATAAAAAAGAAATTGGCATTAGCGCTGTCCGTGGGGGCAGTATTGTTGGGGAGCATGATGTGATTTTTGCAGGGACAGATGAAGTAATTACATTACAACATACCGCATATTCCAAGGCTATTTTTGGAAAAGGCGCTATATCGGCGGCTAAGTTTTTGGTAGGAAAGCCTGCTGGGCTGTATGGAATGGGTGACGTGGTTGGATAGGCAAAAAAGTTGAGGCTGGTAACGGCCTCAACTTTTCTGTGTGAGTTTCATAAAATAGACACAATTGTTTGATAAAATTGATATAATTCTGGCAGAGGAAGAAGCAGCTTCCGAAATATGCCAAATTTTAAGGAGGGAACATTTTGATAGAGGTAAAAAATCTAGTAAAGCAGTATGGGGACCATATAGCGGTTGACCATTTAAGCTTTACTGTAGAAAAAGGCCAGATTTATGGTTTCTTAGGGCCAAATGGTGCTGGGAAATCCACCACTATGAATATTATGACAGGGTATCTGTCAGCAACAGAAGGAGAAGTTTTAATTAACGGGCACAATATTTTTGAAGAGCCAGAAGAGGCAAAGAAATGTATTGGTTATCTTCCAGAGCAGCCCCCTCTTTATATGGATATGACACCATTAGAATATCTATATTTTGTGGCAGAATTAAAAAAGATCCCTAAGGCAGACCGTGCCCAGATGATAGCGGATATTATGAAATTAGTTAAGATTACAGATGTCTGTGAAAGATTGATCCGAAATTTGTCAAAAGGTTATAAGCAGCGTGTAGGGCTTGCCCAGGCAATTATGGGTTATCCAGAAATTATTATTTTAGATGAGCCAACCGTAGGGCTTGATCCAAAACAAATTATAGAAATCCGGGATTTAATTAAGACATTAAGCGAAAAGCATACAGTTATTTTAAGTTCCCATATTCTTTCAGAGGTAAGTGCTGTCTGTGATTATGTAATGATTATTGCACATGGGAAATTAGTTGCAAGTGATACCCCAGATAATTTAAGTAAATTAATGCTTGGGTCAAATGTATTGGATTTAACAATAAAGGGAAATAAAACTATGATCCATGAGATGGTGTCAGCCCTTCCTGATATTGACAGTATGGAAGTGCATGATTCTGCTGAGCCGGGCTGTGTGGATATTGTAGTAAAATCCCCACAGAATGTGGATGTAAGAGAAGAATTGTTTTATAAGTTTAGTGAAGCGAAGTGCCCAATTATGATGATGAAATCTTCTAATATGTCGCTTGAGGAAGTATTCTTGGAATTGACAACGGACAAGGCATCTACTAAACAGGAGAAAAAGAAAACATTCTTTAAGAAGAAGGAAGAAGAAAATAAGAAGGAAGAGAATAAGGAAGAAAAGGAGAGTAGCAATGAGAGCAATATATAAAAAAGAGTTTAAATCCTATTTTAATTCTATGATGGGTTATGTTTTTGTTGCGTTTCTCCTTGTGGCAGTTAGTATTTATTTTTCAGGCTATAATCTGGGTATGGGGTATCCGCTGCTTGGCATAACATTATCTTCAGTTACTTTCTTGTTTTTAATTTTGGTTCCTGTGCTTACTATGAGGAGTTTGTCAGAGGAACAAAAAAATAAAACAGACCAGTTGTTATATACATCTCCAGTTTCTGTTGGGGAAATTGTATTTGGGAAATATTTGGCGTTAGTTAGTGTGTTTGCTATTCCTATGGTAGTCATTTGTTTTTATCCAATTATTATGGATGCATATGGGACGATTGATTTTGGTATGGCATATGTGGCTATTTTTGGCTTTTTCCTTTTAGGATGTGCCTATATTTCGGTTGGGTTATTTATTTCTTCAATTACAGAAAGCCAGATTATAGCAGCAGTTATCTCTTTCAGTGTATTGTTATTCTCCTATTTAATGTCTGGGATTGCAGGCTTTTTTTCGGATACAGCAATTACGTCTTTACTTGCATTTACAGTGCTTTTGCTTGTATTTTGCCTAATTTATTATATTATGGCTAAGAATATAATTGCTTCCTGTGGAGTATTTGTGATAGGGGAAGTAATACTGGTTGTATTATATTTTGTAAAAAAGACATGGTTTGAAGGCGCAATAGCGAAAGTACTTGGTACATTCGATTTAACAGCAGCTTCTACAAATATGATACAAAATGGTATTCTGGATATTACAGATATTGTATTTTATCTCTCTATTATTGGATTGTTCTTGTTTTTTACAGTACAGTCAATCCAAAAGAAGAGATGGAGCTAGGAGGAACCTTAAGTGAATAAAAATATAAAAGAAAGCTTTCAGACCCGTAAATTTAAGAGTGGTACGTATAGCGTTGGAATTGTAAGTATAGCAGTGATTATTGTAGTAGTAATTAATTTATTAGTGGGTGCGCTTCCTGCAAGTATTACAAAGCATGACTTAAGCTATAACCAGCTTTATTCTCTTACCTCTACTACAGAAGAGTTTGTAAGGGGGTTAAAGGATGATGTAACGATTTATGTTATGACACAGGTAGGGACAGAAGAATCTACCGTTATGGAAATGCTTAATAATTATAAGGCACTTTCTGGCCATATTAAGGTGGAAACTGTAGATCCTGTGTTGCATCCTAGTTTTATTACACAGTATACTTCAGAAAGTGTGGCAAATGGATCTTTGGTCGTAGTAAGTGCAAAGAGAAATACAATTATTAATGCTGCGGATTTATATGAGACTACTTTTAATTATCAGACCTATGAGTCACAAATAACAGGGTTTGATGGGGAAGGGCAGATAACCAGTGCTATTAATTATGTAACAACGGACGATATTCCAACTGCGTATACATTGACAGGGCATAGTGAGGCAGATATATCAGATACCTTATCAGAACTGTTAAGGAAAAATAGTTTTATGTTGCAGAGCCTAAGTCTTTATAATGTAGAAAGTGTCCCAGAAGATGCGGATTGTGTAATTATTAATGCCCCAACCACAGATATTTCAGAGGAAGAAGCAGAAAAATTAATTGCATATTTGGAAAAAGGTGGTTCTGCCATGGTAACAGATGGCAGTGTGGATGTAGAAAAGCCAAATCTTGAAAAGGTATTAGAATACTATGGGGTAGGGTTAAAACGAGGTATGGTAATTGAACAGGATACCAGCCATTTCTTTTATCCATATGTATATTATCTAGCACCAGACAAACAAAGGCATGATATAATGACAAGCTTAATTGACAATGGATACAACTTGTTTATCCCATTTTCAGAGGCGATTGAAAAATTAGACAGTGCCAGGGGAAGTATTACATTTGAACCATTGTTAGTATCAACATCGGATTCCTTTTTAAGAGTAAAAGAAAATAGTGCAAGTGAGAGTATTTCAAAGATAGATGGTGATATTGACGGGCCATGTAATGTAGCGGTAGCGGTTAGCGAAGAGCATAATGGGGTAGAAACTAGGTTAATTGTATTTGGGACTTCCTATATTACAGATGATTCCGCAAATAATAGTTCAGGCGGCAGTAATTATCAGATGCTTGCCAATAGTATGAATTGGCTTGCAGGCATGGATAGCAGTATTGCAATTCCAGCAAAATCTTATAGTATTAGTTATTTGCAGGTGCTTTCTGCTGACGTAAACCGTTGGATGATTATTACACTTATTGTAATCCCTGCTACTATTTTGCTTATTGGTTTTGTGGTATGGTTTAAAAGGAGACGCAAGTAATGAAAAAAAAGAGAATGAAGACACTGGTGTTTCTATGTGTGGCATTAGTGGTGTTAATAGGGGCCTATATAGCAGTTACTGCGTATAATGCAGATACTGGGCAAGAAACACCGACAAATGTCCCAGAAGAGACAACTACTATTCTTTCTTTAGAGGGTACAGTAACAGAATTGACAGTAGAATCATCAGAAGGCATATTAGAATTTATCCAAAAGGATGAAGTTTGGACAGAAAAGAATAATGAGGGCTTTTTAATGAAACAGCCTCCATTAAATAGTATGGCAGGAGTATTTGCAAATCTTTCTGCTACACATGTGATTGAGCAGAATACAGAGAACCTTTCTGAATATGGCTTAGAAAACCCACAGTATACTATAACAGCAAAAACAGCAGATGGGAAAGAAGCTGTTTTATATGTAGGCATGCAAAATACAATTACTACCGAATATTATGTATATGCAAAAGATGTGCCTGGTGTTTATACAGTGGGGACAACATCAGTTAATTATTTTAAAAGGAGCTTAATGGATTTTGCAGAATTGCCATCATACCCAACGTTAGAAGAAGAAGGATTTTTAAATATTGAAACAACAAATAAAGAAGAATATTTAAAAGCAGAGATGCTAGAAAGTTCTGAATATGATTTATCTGGAATTTTAACATGGTATGTAACAGCACCATTTGAACATGAATATGTTGCTTATACAACAAGGCTAGATCATCTGCTGGAAGCAGTTTCTGGCTTAAGTTATAATAAGGCAGTTGCTTATAAGCCAGGGACAGCAGAGCTGGAAAAAATGGGGCTTTTAAAGCCTGAAAAAGAGATCGCTTTTTCTTATAAGAAAACGGGTAAAACAGAAGAAGATGTAGAGATATTGGATTATCACTTATATATTGGAAAGGAAAGAGAAGAAGGCGATTATTATTATGTACAAGAAGAAGGCTCAGATCTCGTGTTATTAATGAATAAAGCAGGAGTAGACGAAGTAATGGCATATACAGCAAAAGATATTGTAAATCAATATTTTGCACTGATTAATATTGATTCTGTAGATACCGTTGAAGTAGTATTGGATGATTCTTCTAAATATGAAATGGCGGCCCCTAATAGTGAAGATGATGATGCAAAATCAGAAAAATTAAAGGATTTATACCAAAGCATTATTAGTATCCATGCGGAAAAGGTAGTTGACAGCCAGACAGAGAATTTTAAGATGCTTCCACTTACCATTACATTCCACAGAAATGTAGAGCCACGTACCTATACAGTCCAATTTGCAGAATATGATACAAGCTATTACTTAGCCATTGTAGACGGGGAAGGAATCTATTTAGTAAATAAACGGGATTATGAGCAATATTGTATTGATGTAAAACAAGGCTTTGAAGGATTAGGTGAATAGGAAATTTAATATTGGAAATATTAATGGCAGAGACAAAATTCTCTGCCATTATCTTTTAACGGATGTTTGGCATCTAATAAAAGAAACCTGCTTCGAAAATAGTATATGAAAAGGAGATGTTTATTATGAGAAAAGTAAAGTATGGATTATTGGCAGGTATGGTAGCAGCTACCATTCTTGCCGTGACAGCATGTGGAAATAATCAGGAAGACAGTGGTACAACAACGCCTACGTCTAATGAAACAAGTACAACACAGAGGGAAAGTACTACAAATAACAGGGAAACAGATAATACTGGAACAAATAATGATGGAGTTTTAAATGAAATTGGTAATGATATTAAAGATGGAGTAGAAGATATAGGTACAGATTTGGGAATTGATGGTACTGGCACAGATGGTACAGGTACTGGAAATGGTGCAGGAACAGGTACAACCAGGTAGTTAGCAAATAGGTTCTCTTTGCATATCTTATATAAAAGGATATGCAAGGAGAATTTTTATGGCAAAAATTGTAATAGATCCTGGGCATGGAGGAAGTGATCCCGGGGCAAATTATAACGGCAGAAGAGAAAAGAATGATGTATTACGTCTAGCTCTTGCAGTAGGAAAAAAGCTGGAGGAAAAAGGGCAGAATGTATCCTATACACGTGTGGATGATACTGCTTATACCCCGTTTGAACGGGCAATGATGGCGAATACAGCAAATGCAGATTTTTTTCTTTCCCTGCACAGAAACAGTGTAAGGAATCCAAATACAGTAAATGGCGTAGAAGCATATGTGTATGAAGAATCTGGCATAAGGGAGGATGTGGCAGAAGAATTATTAGATAACCTAGAGGATGCAGGTTTTGAAAATAGAGGTATTTTAGAGAGGCCAAACTTGGCTGTCCTTCGTAGGACAGATATGCCAGCGGTACTTTTAGAGGTAGGGTTTATTGATAATGAAAAAGATAACCAGATATTTGATACAAAGTTTGATGAAATTGTAGATGCAATTGCAGATGCTATTTTAAAATATGCAAAAAAATTTCCAACAAGGCGTCCACCGCTTTACCGTGTACAAACAGGTGCATTTCGAAATTACGACAACGCGGCAGTATTAGTAAACCGGTTACAAAATGAAGGGTATCCAGCATTTGTATTATATGGGGATGGCATTTATAGAGTCCAGGTAGGGGCTTATGAAATCCTAGACAATGCAATCCGTATGGAGCAAAAACTGAGGGCAAATGGATATCCAACCTTTATTGTGTCAGGTTGAACTTCAATTAGGCTTTTGGGAATTCCCCCAAAAGCCTGCTATACTTTAGCCAAGATCGGATCAAGAAGTCGTTGTACTTCTAAAGTGCATTCTGCATAGAGCTGTAGGAATTCAAGGAAAGGAAAAATGCCAAAATACTGTCCGACATAAATAATGACTGATTTAGGCCTTGTCTCCTTGTAGTTCTTCACTACGACAGGCAGGGATTTCCCTGAATATTTTTTCCCTTCGTCCAGGTTTTTGTATATCTGGAAATAAAGGTATCCCACCAGTGTCATTACGATATGGTAGGTAATATAGTTGTATTTTGTACTCTTGAAGTCTTCCAGCTTCCAGAACTCTTTCATCTGTCGGAAATCTTCTTCGATTTCCGGGCGCAGTTCGTAGGTATTTATGATCTGCCGTGCAGTCCTGCCAGTGTCTGTTGTCATGAATACAAAATATTTGTCTGTCTTTTTGTCATGCACAACACATG
>CAJTLB010000015.1 GCA_910577045.1 uncultured Lachnospiraceae bacterium
CTGCGGATGCTCCAAATGAGAAATGGCTTACCGATGTGACAGAATTCCATTATTCTATTGGAACAGAAAAACACAAAGTTTATCTCAGCGCGATCATGGATCTGTATGACAGACGAATTGTATCATATGTCATTGGAAACTATAATAATAATGCGTTAGTGTTTGATACATTTGATGCAGCGTTAAGTGCCAATCTGGAGGCTCATCCCTTATTCCATAGTGACAGAGGATTTCAGTATACCAACAGGGCGTTTCATGCAAGGCTGGAAGCAGCAGAAATGACGCAAAGCATGTCAAGAGTTGCAAAATGTATTGATAATGGTCCTATGGAGGGATTTTGGGGTATCATCAAGCGAGAACGTTATTATGGAAAAAAATTTACCAGCAGAGAGTCTGTAGTTGAAATGATAGAGAATTATATTGAGTATTATAACAACCGAAGGCTTCAAAGAAACCTTGGCGTATTAACGCCTATGGAGAAATATTGGAGTTATATACAGCCAGCATAAAAACTGCCAACAGGATTTACCTACTGGCAGAAAAAATTATATTTTTTCAATTGTCTACTTGACGGGGAGCAGTTCAGATACGAATTTCCATTCGTTAAAGCGACAGCCCCTTCTTTTATGTTATATGAATATTACAACAGTTGATTTATTGTCAACAGATTCACTATCGTCTGTATCTACACAGTTTAATTCATAGGTTCTGTCTGTTGAATCATCATATATTATAACATCCGAATTAGCATCAAAAGTTTGTAAAATATCGATTAATTCAGATACTTTCATTTATATCTCCTTTAGAATTTACTAATTATAACTTCATTATTTACAATTTCTGCTTTAAATATGAGTTCTGCCCCTGCAGTATTTTCAAGAGGAATTTGTAATTTTTCAAAGCCATTTTGTCTTCCGTTTCCATGTCGGGCATAATTTTGATTTGTTCCGTTGTTAGGCGGGAACAATTGAAAATTTACACTTGGCTTTTTGGTTGTATCAGCAAATTTGGGATATCCAAGTTTGTTCATCCATTCGATATAACGTGCCCTTAATATTTCATGTTCTTGAATGTTAACTTTCCAGATGCGAATACGGTAGTTGTTTTCTGGATTATGGTCAATTGAAAGAAGATAAATTGCTTTATATTCAAGAAAACGTTCCATAATTTCGGGTGTTACAGCTGTAAAATTCCATCTAGGTGCAGTTGCTCCAGCTTTGTCTAAAGAATCTAAAAAATTTGCCCCTTTGACTTCAGAACCGTCACATAAATCATCTCCCTTTCCACGCATTCCTTGTCCGGCAATTTGAGTTTGAAGAGATACTAAATGTTGAGCTATGTATCCAGTGTCAATCATAGATGATTGTGCGGTTAATGTACTCCAATGGGATAAGAGGTTTCTTTGTTTAATTACTTGTTCTTCAATGAGTGCTTTGGCTAGTTCTTTTCGTTGTTCTTTGGATAATAGTTTTAGCGCATAAGTTGAAATAGCAACTCGATCTTCAATATGATAAATTTTATCAATTTCAATTTGAATAGTTTCTGATGATAGTTCTGCGTTTATGGTATGAGGATTTTTATTGTTTGCGATAATCTCCTTGATTTTTTTGCAGTATGCTTCTAAACGTGCTTCCATACATCAATATCCTCCCAATAGTTTAATGAAATTATTATATCAAATCCTTGTGTAAATTACTAGTAGAAATACACAAAATTCTTGTGAACTACTTGGGGAAATTGTATGTTAATATAAAACCAAGTTGTTGCTTGTAGGGGGAGAGCATATCTCCACAAGATTTCCTCTTAAAGACCAACGCCCCCTTACACGCAAATTTCCGCGAATTGGCACAGGGGGATGCTTACACTGATAACAGCGGTAGTATCACACATAATCTTATAAAATATACCGCAATACAATGAAACATAGCAGTATACATTTTATAATAGTTTTGCGTGAAAGTTATGTTTTTAACGTGTTTTTCTTATATTTTTGGGCGTTTTCTATGCGTTTTCTGCGCCTGAATTCACGCTGGTTTTTAGCGTTCCAGGCTTTCTGGCAGTCGGGTTTATCACAATACTCCTGCCTTCCGTTTCTTCTTATAAGGAAGTCACCGCAGTGGCGGCAGCATATCATGATGCCTTCCGAGTGGTCATCATTGGACAGTCCCTTATTTTCCGGGGCAGGGTCTTCTGAAATCATTCTCGCCAGCGTGAACCATGCTATATCAAACACGGAGTTTACATCCGCTGAAAATTCAATACGGTTCGTTTTCGGATTTACTTTCAGGCACATATTGAAATCGGGGATGCGCTCTATCAGTTTGTTGAGCAGTTCCCAATAATTATCATAAGGTTCTTCTTCAAATTGTCCATCCGGCGGCTGTTTTGCCAGGTGGCTTTTTTGATATTCGGCATAAAGTTCCATTTCTTTTACAAGATTTCCGCCAGCTGTACTCACGTCAATATCCGGCATGCAGAGAAGGAACTAAGGCGGATGGAAGAATTTCAAAAGGCGCAGGCGGAGGTAGAAAAGCAAAATGATGCAAAGGCGGTATCGCAGAAAATGTTTAAGGTGATCTGATATAGAGGATTTATGACGCTCTGGCTTAGGCTGGGCGTTTTTTCTATAGAAAAAGAATACGAATGACGATATAATATTATGAAAGATTTCTATTTAAGCTAGTTTAATCAAACTAAATGGTAGACAGGAAAAGAGGAGGAATAACAAGTGTATAATTCTGATAGAGCAATAACCGATTTGCAGAATGATCTTCTAGGGAGGGCATCTTTTTCCAAGCATTTGGGCAGAGCGATATATGAATATCTAGGTAATGATGGATTGGTAATTGGGTTGTTCGGGAAATGGGGTACCGGAAAAACATCTGTAATTAATATGACTTTGCAGGAAATTAGTACATTATCTAAAAATGATGATAATAAACTATTGGTGGTTAAATTTGCCCCATGGAATTATTCGGATAGAGAAAATTTGATTTCACTTTTTTTTCAGTGTTTGAAAAATAAAGTAGAAAATGATAAAAGTGGAAAATTGAAGAAAAAAATAGGAAAAGCATTGAATGATTATGCAGGAGCATTTGATGCTGTTGCGCTTGTTCCCATGTTTGGAAGTGGATTGGCTGCCATCTTAAAGACTACAGCAGCGACTGAAGGGAAAAAACTAATTCAGGGGCCTAGCTTAGATGAATCTAAAGAATTATTGGAAAAGGCATTATTGGAAAGTAGTCAGAAGATAGTTGTTGTTATTGATGATATAGACCGCTTGAGTAATTCGCAAATTAGAGATGTATTTCAGCTTGTTAAGCAGGTGGCAGATTTCCCAAATGTGATTTATATACTTGCCATGGATAGAGAAGTGGTAACTCGTGCGTTAGAAGATGTTCATGGATTCGATGGAAATGAATATTTAGAAAAAATAGTTCAAATTCCGTTTGAAATCCCAGAATTAAGTAAAGAAAAACTTCAGCATATTCTTTTTACAAAGTTGGATGCCATAGTAAATTCTTGTAATATAGAAATGGTTTTAAACAAGAGATATTGGAGCCAAGTATTTAGAAATTGTGTTGATCCTTACATACATACACTAAGAGATGTGAATCGTGTTGTTAATACATTTCAATTTAAGTTTGGACTATTAGCACAAGAATCGTGCGTTGAGGATGTTATTGCACTTACCTCAATAGATGTTCTTGAGCCTAAATTGTATAAATGGATATCGGAAAATAAGGAGTCTGTTTGTGGAAGCGAAATGCATTCATTATATTCGAGAAATATGAAGCCAGAAGAGATGAGGAAAAAGTATTTGGAGGAATTTAAGAAACTGGAAATTAATACAGAGTTAGCTATAAAATGTGTTGCAACACTTTTTCCAGTATTTGCGAAAGATGTAAATGAACATAATTATGGGTGTTATTATGAGAACAATGCAAGGGGACAAATGCGTGTAGCACAACAAGAGCGTTTTGACTTATATTTTGGTCTAAATCTAGAGGAAGTTAATGTTCCGAGAAGTTTAATCAACAAATGTATTATATCATATACGGAGGAAGAACTGGTTGCGGCAATTGAAAAGATAAATGAAGATGGTCAGGCTATATACTTTTTAGATGAGTTACAATCTTTGTTAGATAAAATTCCATACGAGAGACTTGCTATGATTGCTCAGGTGCTTTATAAGAAGCAAGCACAGTTAAAAGGGGAGACAATGAGAGCAATTTTTGCTATTTCAGCGGTAGAACGAGCAAGTTTTTGTATAGAGGCAATTCTGAATAGGATGAATACGCCAGAAGAGCGATTTAATGTTATCTATAATATAGTGACTCATGGAGATATTTTTGAAATCGGCTCTGTATGCAGAGAAATAAATAGAATAGAATGTGCTTATGGTAGATGTGATTCAAATGAAGAGGATGTAAAAGGACAGATCATTAGTAAGGAACAACTTATTAAAATAGAAGAGGCGTATGTCTTAAAGATGCATGAGTTAATTGATGACGTTCCATTAACAGATTCTGAAGATTTTCATTATATATTATATCTGTGGGAGAACTTTGATTCTAAAGGTGCATCAGAATATATGCATGCCTATATTAAGAATATGACAAATCATTTAAGATATGTGTGCAGGATGGCAGGAAAGTGGACTGGCTCTAATGGAAGTGGCTGGAGTTTTGATTCTTTATTAAATGATAAGTATACAACGACTGAGGAGGTAAAGAAGATAATAGATGAATATGATAGGAAGAGGATGGTCAATGATTTTTCTGAACAAGAATTGATTAAGTTGGCATCATTTGTTTTGAATTATAAGAAAGATAAAATTTATCGTGCGACACTGGAAATGGCTGTTCAACTGGTTATAGAATGGAAAAATGATTAAATAGTCATTATGGCAAATATTTATTGAAGAAAAATCCTTGGTAGTAGGCCACATCTATTTTACTACTAATCTTACTACTAACAGGTAGTCACAACTTGCAAAAATATGCCATAATTTGCTCGGTTGACACACAAAAATGAAAAATAGAGAATTGCCAGAATCCCTTGCAAAACAAGGCATTTCACGGCATATTAAGGAGAATTATAACAATGATAAAAATATTATTCATCTGCCACGGCAACATTTGCAGAAGCCCAATGGCCGAGTTTATATTAAAAGACCTAGTAAAAAAGCAAGGGATTTCTGATCAATTTGAAATTGCATCAGCTGCCACAAGTACGGAAGAGATTTGGAATGGCATTGGAAATCCTGTTTACCCGCCAGCCAGGCAAGAGCTTACAAAGCATGGAATTGATTGCACAGGAAAACAAGCAACCCAGCTTAAAAAAGAAGATTATGATTATTATGATTATTTAATTGGCATGGACACAAGGAATATTAGGAATATAGAAAATATTACGGGGCATAGAGGTGGAAAAATCAATATGCTTTTAGAATATGCTGGAAGGAAAGAAAGCATATCCGATCCATGGTACAGTTCAAGGTTTGATATTACTTACCAAGATGTAACAGAAGGGTGCCAGGCATTACTAGAATATTTAAAAAAGGAGAAAAAAATTATTTCTTACTAATTTTTTACAAAACAAAAGTCCCATTTATATATGTATTAATATAATAACCCTAGTTAATTTATAGCAAAAATGTTACAATAAAAACAGTAATAAAAATATAGAAAGCCATAAAGGAGAATAGCATATGCGAAAATGTATTAGGTGTGGGACGGAGATGAAGGAAGGATGTACTATTAAGGTACAAGGGGCTGGATATGGGATTGTAATGTCTACAGACGAAGATGCTTTATTTAAGGGACGCATAGGGAGCCCAAAGGTAGCTATTTGCCCTAATTGTGGCGAAGTTTCCATTTATGTGGATAATATAGAAAAACTAAAATAGTTTATAAACTATCTTCATTTAGTAAAGATAAAAAAGTAAAAATAGGAAGGTTAAACACAAAGGTGGCTGTAAATGAATATCCAACAAATAAGGGAGTGTTTATTAAACCTAGAAAACGAAACAATTTTAAATGTTTCTTACCAATTAGGCAAACGATATGGTGTATTAACGATAATGGCAAAAGACAAAGATGGGATTTATGTTTGGGAAATTTGCAAAGAACCAGAAGATAAAACTATATTTTTACCAAACGAAAGAAAAACACGTACAAACCGTGATGCAGTAAAAGAGTCACTCAATAGGGATATAAGTGTATTTATAAAAGGTATTAAAATAGGAGAACAAGTTTTTTCTATTTCATCTGCATCAGGGACTTGTATTGGGGAGGATTATAACCAGCAAGAACAGATACAGATAATTTCTATGCTTACAAAAGGGGCAAGGTTTGGAAAATTGGAGAAAGAACCATTGTCTACATTAAAAATGAATTGCTATCGTTTGGAAGAACAAGAATTTATGCCATTTACACTAGAAGATAAAAAGATCCAAGTAGAATTTGGGGAGCAGCATATCCCTATAAAAGTGAATAAAAGAATAAAACTTTCATTAGGGGCTTATACAAAACCCCGGGTTATTAAGATTGCTGAAGAAGAGATTACCGTTTATATCCATGGTGTTAGTTTATATCCTATATGGGAAAAAGCAGAAAGGGAATTTGAGGAGGAAAAATATAAAGGAAGGTTTACAGAAGCACAAATTTTAAAAATAAAAAAACAATATATGGAAATGTTGCCTTCCATATGCCCAAAAGGATATGTAATCCCTGTGATTGAGTATGAATGTGATAAAGATTATCAAATGAAATTTTATACCCTAGAATATTTGCGAGAAAATTATAAAAATACAAGTTCGGCTATGTTAATGCACATAAAGCCGGAAAAAGAAAAAGGGGATATGGGGTTTAGGAACCAATGCTGTGCCTTGCCTGCGGTAGAAGAAGGGTTTTGTGGGAAAATAAATACAGAGCTTTTCTTTTATTACAAAAGAATTCCTTCAAAAATAGTAAATTGTAAAAGTATTTGACATTTAGAAAAAAAATGATATAATAAACAAAAAAAGAACCGTTGATTAAGAAGAGTATGTATTATCAGGAGGCGCAGAGAGCTGCTGGTTGGTGTAAAGCAGCGTGAAGGATATTACAGAATGGACTTATGAGGGCAGGCGAAAGGCAAATTGCTTAGTAGTACCTGACGGGATTTCCGCCCGTTATCAAGGGAACATGTATGATAGTACATGAGAGAGTGAGTATACAAGAAAAGTATACTAATTTGGGTGGTACCGCAGAAGGTTTAGGCTTCTGTCCCAGCATTGCTGGGGCAGGGGCCTTTTTTGTGCTTACAAAATAAAAAAATAAAGTCCTATAATCTTATTTTTTATGGTTCAAAAAGAGAAAGGGAGAAAAGAATATGAAAGAAATCATTAAGAAAATATCAGAAGGACAGTCTTTAACAATTGAAGAAGCGAGGACCGCTGCGGAAAAGTTATTAAGCGGGGAGGCGACACAGGCACAGATAGGGGCTTATTTAACAGCGCTTCGCATGAAAGGGGAAACATTAGAGGAGATTATTGGTTCTGCTATGGTTTTGCGTGATAAGGCAGAACATATTTTTCCAAAGGTAGGGAATTATATAGATTTTGTAGGGACTGGGGGAGATGGTTCTAATAGCTTTAATATTTCTACAACATCTGCATTTGTTTGTGCAGGCGCAGGGCTTCCTGTGGCAAAACATGGGAACCGGGCAATTTCTAGTAAAAGTGGGGCGGGGGATTGTTTAGAGGCGTTAGGTGTCAATATTTTGGCAGAACCAGAAAAAGTAGAAAAAGAAGTGGAAGAAGTAGGGATTGGTTTTATGTTTGCCCCTGCTTTTAATAAAAGTATGCGCTTTGTAGGGAAGGCACGTGCAGAAATGGGTATCCGTTCTATTTTTAATATTTTAGGGCCTCTTGCAAACCCTTCTGGCGCAAAACGGCAGTTAATTGGCGTGTACAGCCCAAAACTTACAGAGGTAATTGCAAAAGCATTGTCCCAGCTAGGCGTGGAACGGGCGTTAGTAGTGAGCTCGGCAAATGGGATGGATGAAATTTCGACAGCAGAAGATACCCATATATCAGAATTAAAAAATGGGAAGGTAATAACCTATATAATCACACCAGAACAATATGGGTTTAAACGGGTAACAGCAGAGGAATTAAAAGGGGCAGATGGGGAAGAAAATGCCAAAATTACAAAGGCGGTCTTATCTGGCAGGGATAGAGGGGCAAAACGGGATATTGTCCTTTTTAACGCAGGGGCAGCATTGTTTGTTGGAGGCATGGCAGAAAGCATAGAAGGAGGGATACAGCTTGCAAAAGAGACTATTGATAGTGGCAGGGCAATAGAGAAATTAGAGACTTTGGTTGAATTTTCGAATAAATAGTGATAGAATATGTGTTAGCGGGGGCAAGGGAAGGCTTTGCCCCATTCTTTTTGGAGATTATGCTAAGGTGGCATGGTGTATCCATATAGCTAGAAAGGAAGAAAATAATATGAAAATACTGTTTGTATCATTGGGCTGTGATAAGAATTTAGTTGACAGCGAAGTGATGCTTGGATTGTTAAGGCAAGAAGGGTATACTTTTACAGATAATGAAATAGAGGCAGAAATAATTATTATTAATTCTTGTTGTTTTATTCAGGATGCAAAGGAAGAAAGTATTAATACTATTATCCAGATGGCAGAGATGAAAAAAACAGGGGTTTGTAAAGCCCTGGTTGTTACAGGATGTTTGGCACAGAGGTACCAGGAGGAAATAAAAAAGGAAATACCAGAAGTAGATGGCATAGTAGGGACGTCTGCCTACCATGAAATTGTAGATGTGGTGGAAAAAGTATTAAAAGGGGGAAGGGCAGAAGGCTTCCAAGAATTAAAAAACCTTCCTAAGGTACAGGCAGAACGGGTTATTACAACAGGGGGCTGGTACGAATATTTAAAGATTGCAGAAGGATGCAATAAAAACTGTAGTTATTGTATTATTCCAAAGATCCGCGGGCCATACCGCAGTATCCCAATGGAAGAATTAATCTTGCAGGCACAACAGCTTGCGGGGAAAGGAGTAAAAGAATTAATTTTAGTAGCACAAGAAACTACACTGTATGGCGTGGATTTATATGGAGAAAAAAAGCTTCCCGTATTATTAAAGAAGCTTTGCCAGATAGAGGGCATAGAGTGGATACGGGTTTTGTATTGTTATCCAGAGGAAATTACAAAGGAATTAATAGAAACCATAAAAACAGAAAAGAAAATCTGCCATTACTTGGATATCCCTATCCAACATGCTAGTAACAGAGTATTAAAGCGTATGGGGCGAAGGACAAATAAAGAGGAACTACGTTCCATTATTGAGAATATTAGAAAAGAAATTCCAGATATAGCACTCCGTACAACATTGATAGCGGGCTTCCCAGGGGAAACAGAAGAGGATTATAAGGAAATAGTAGAATTTGTAGAGGAAATGGAGTTTGAACGTTTGGGAGTGTTTGCATATTCGCCAGAAGAAGATACAAAGGCAGCGGAAATGGAAGAACAGGTGCCAGAGGAAATAAAGGAAGAACGCCGGGGAGGACTTATGGAATTGCAGCAAGAGATTGCATTTGACAGGGCACAGGATATGGTAGGGCGTACCTTACAAGTATTGATTGAAGGGAAATTAGCTGATGAAAATGCCTATATAGGCAGAAGTTATATGGATGCGCCAAATGTTGATGGATATGTTTTTGTCAATACCATGGAGGAACTTCTTTCTGGGGACTTTGTAAAAGTAAAAATAACAGGGGCATTAGAATATGATTTGATAGGAGAGATAGAAAATGAATTTACCAAATAAACTTACCATTATCCGGGTGCTTATGATCCCATTTTTTGTGTTTTTTATGATGACAGATTATTTGGGAGCAGCATCTAGGTGGATAGCACTTATTATTTTTATTGTGGCAAGCCTTACTGATTTATTAGATGGAAAAATAGCGAGAAAATATAATTTAGTAACAAATTTTGGGAAGTTTATGGATCCTCTTGCTGATAAACTTTTAGTCTGTTCTGCTCTTATTTGTTTTGTGGAGTTGCAGGTTTTGCCAGCATGGATAGTAATTATTATTATGGGCAGGGAATTTATTATTAGTGGGTTCCGTTTAATTGCAGCAGATAATGGGATTGTAATTGCCGCAAATTATTGGGGGAAGTTTAAAACCGTGTTCCAGATGATTATGATTATCCTTTTAATTGCAGACTTGCCATTTGCATTTATGGGGGTTGTAGAACAAATAGTGGTTTATATTGCATTAATACTTACAGTAATTTCACTGGTAGATTATATATGGAAAAATAAAGCAGTCTTAAAAGAAGGGAGCCAGAAATAATGGTAGTGGAACTAATTTGTGTAGGGACAGAGTTGCTGCTTGGGAATATTGTAAATACAAATGCGGCGTTTTTGTCAGAGCAATGTGCGGCATTGGGGCTTTCTTGTTATTACCAGAGTGTAGTAGGGGATAACGAGGAACGGTTAAGCAACGTTTTAAGGACGGCAATGGAACGGAGTGACGTGGTAATTTTATGTGGCGGGTTAGGCCCTACGCCAGATGATTTAACCAAAGAAACAGCAGCAAAAGTTTGTGGCCTTCCACTGGTAGAAGACGCCCATACAAGGGCAGCAATAGAAGCCTATTTTGAAAAGAGCCAGTGGAAAGTAATCCCTGAAAATAATTGGAAACAGGCAGAGATACCAGAAGGGGCCATTGTAGTGGATAACCACAATGGGACTGCCCCAGGGCTTATTTTGGAGGTACAAGGAAAGTCAGTGATTTTACTTCCAGGCCCGCCAAATGAATTAATCCCTATGTTTAAAAACGATATTTCAGCTTATTTAAACCGTTTACAGCCAGAAAGCATTGTTTCAAAAATGGTAAAAATGGCAGGGATTGGGGAAAGCCAGGTTGCAGACGAAATAGATGACCTGATTAAAAGCCAAACAAACCCAACCATTGCTACCTATGCAAAAACAGGAGAAGTACATTTACGGATTACGGCAAAAGTAAAAAATGAAGAGGAAGCAAAGAAGTTAATTAAGCCAGTAGTAAAAGAATTAAAAGAACGGTTTGGGAATTATATTTATACCGTGAAGGAAGAGGAGGCATTAGAAGAAGCGGTAGTAAAATTGTTGGGGAAACATGGGCTTTCCCTTACTACGGCAGAATCTTGTACAGGAGGGCTTTTAGCGGGGCGTTTAGTAAATGTCCCTGGCGTGTCAGAAGTGTTTAAGCAAGGCTTTATTACGTATTCAGATAAGGCAAAACGCAAATTGTTAGATGTAAGTAAAACCACATTAAAGAAATATGGGGCTGTAAGTGAAGAGACAGTAAAAGAAATGGCAAAGGGAGGCGTTTTTGCTACAGATTCTGATGTATGTGTGGCAATTACAGGAATTGCAGGCCCAGATGGGGGCAGCGAGGAAAAGCCAGTTGGGACAGTTTATATAGGGTGTTATATTAATGATAGCATTAAGGTAGAAAAATATTTGTTTAAAGGGAACCGGGCAAAGATAAGAGAATATTCTGTGGTAAGGGCGTTAGATTTATTAAGGCGTAGTATTTTAGAGAATTATGAAAAATAAAGTAGGGATAAGAAATTAAATATTCTTTTGCTTGCCAAAAGCTTGGTTATGTGTTATCCTAAAGATAGTCAGTATTCTACAGGTTTCTTATCTGTATTTCTAAAGGGATAGTTCATTCCAAATTTTCAGAGAAGATCAAATAGAAAAAAGGAGGAGATTTTTTCAAAAAGTAGTTGACAAATACGAACGTATGTACTAAACTATATCATATAAAACGAACGTGTATTCGTATGAGAAGGAGAAAAGTATGGCGAGTGAAGAAAAAATAAAAGCATTAGATGTCGCATTGGCAAATATTGAGAAACAATTTGGCAAAGGTTCTGTTATGAAACTTGGCGATTCTGCTACAAATATGAATATTGAAACGATTCCTACAGGTTCCTTAAGCCTAGATATTGCCCTTGGCCTTGGTGGGATCCCACGTGGAAGGATTGTAGAAATATATGGGCCAGAGTCGAGTGGTAAAACAACCGTAGCGCTCCATATGACAGCAGAAGTGCAGAAAAGAGGCGGTATTGCAGGGTTTATTGATGCAGAACATGCTTTAGATCCAGTTTATGCTAAAAATATTGGGGTAGATATTGATAATTTATATATATCCCAGCCAGATAACGGGGAACAAGCATTAGAAATAACAGAGACCATGGTACGTTCTGGCGCAATGGACATTATTATTGTGGATTCTGTTGCTGCATTAGTGCCAAAGGCAGAAATTGAAGGAGATATGGGAGATTCCCATGTAGGCTTACAGGCCCGTTTAATGTCACAAGCTCTTCGGAAATTAACAGGGGTAGTTAGCAAGTCAAATTGTACAGTGGTATTTATTAACCAGCTTCGTGAAAAAGTAGGAGTAATGTTTGGGAACCCTGAGACAACAACAGGAGGAAGGGCATTGAAATTTTACTCTTCAATCCGTATGGATGTAAGGAGGATTGAGTCTTTAAAACAGGCTGGGGAAGTAATTGGAAATAGGACCCGTGTTAAAGTGGTAAAGAACAAGATTGCACCACCATTTAAAGAAGCAGAATTTGATATTATGTTTGGGCAGGGGATTTCCACAGTAGGGGATATTTTGGATTTGGCGGCTCAAGTAAATATTATAGTAAAGAGTGGGGCATGGTATGCTTATAATGACGCAAAAATTGGGCAAGGGCGTGAAAATGCGAAACAATACTTAAGGGATAACCCAGAAATCTGTGCAGAAATAGAAAATAAAGTACGTGCACATTATGGAATTAAGGAAGATACTACATTATTGCCGGCAGAAGAGCCGAAGGAGCCTGTAAAAGCTGGAAAAACAAAGAAATCTACAACAGAAAAACCAGCAGAGAAAGTAGTGGAGGCAGAGAAGCCAGCAGATCCAGAAAAAGCTGAAGAAACAGAATGATTGTAGAGAAAATAGAGCCAATTAATACTAAGAGACGAAAAATTTCCCTAGATAATGGGCTGGTATTTGCCTTATATAATGGCGAGATCCACCGCTTTAAAATAGAAGAGGGGAAAGAGCTTTTAGAGGATTCCTATTATGAAATCCTTCAAACCATTTTAATAAAAAGGGCAAAGGAAAGATTAGCTTACTTAATAAAAGATGGAGATTATACAGAGTTTCAAATACAAAAGAAACTAAAACAAGGGTTTTATCCAGAAGAAGCAATAGAAGAAGCATTACAATTTGGAAGGGACTACCATTATTTAGATGACTGGCGGTATGCACAGACCTTTGCAGAACAGAAGGCAGGCACAATGAGCAGGAAGCTTATTTTGATGAAACTGCTGGAAAAAGGGATATCAAAAGATATGGCAGATCGGGCATTATCTTGTTTAGAAGATAAGGAAGATAGTGCCCTAGAGCGTTTGATTCACAAGAAAAATATTGATTTTTCAACGATTACATGGAAGGAAAAACAAAAAATTTGTGCATATTTTATGAGAAAAGGCTTTGCATATGAGGATATTCTGAAAAAAATAAACGATATTGAGAGCACAGAACACTTGACATAATTCTGAAAAAAGTATAAAATTTATATGTTGTATTTTGTACAATGAAAATTGAATAAGGAGGTGCTCCTGTGCCGACAAGCATTTCTTATGTTATTTATGCTGTTATCGTAATTTTTGTCGCTGTTATTTCTTGGGTTTTGGCAACCGTTTACAGAAAGAAAATTGTGGAATCTAAGATTGGTAGTGCGGAAGAAAAATCAAGAGAAATTATAGATGAAGCATTAAAGACTGCGGAGACAAAGAAAAGGGAAGCTCTTTTGGAAGCAAAAGAGGAAACTATGAAGACAAGGAATGAGCTGGAACGGGAAACTAAGGAAAGGCGTGCAGAGCTACAGCGTTATGAGAGACGCGTGCAAAGTAAAGAAGAAGCTCTGGATAAAAAGGCCGATGCTTGGGAAAAACGGGAAAGCAGTTTAGCAGCAAGAGAAGAACTGTTAAAACAAAAAGCTTCTGAAGTAGAAGAGCTCCATGTAAAAAGTGTACAGGAACTGGAACGAATCTCAGGACTTACCTCCGAACAGGCAAAAGAACATTTATTAAAAACAGTTGAAGATGAAGTGAAACTCGATACTGCCAAGTTAATTAAGGAGCTTGACAGTAAAGCAAAGGAAGAAGCAGGAAAAAAAGCAAAGGAATATGTAGTAAATGCTATTCAGAAATGTGCGGCAGACCATGTGGCAGAGACTACAATTTCTGTAGTGCAGCTTCCTAATGATGAGATGAAAGGCAGGATTATTGGCAGGGAGGGCAGGAATATCCGTACTCTTGAAACGATGACAGGTGTAGACTTAATTATTGATGATACACCAGAAGCCGTGATTTTATCTGGCTTTGATCCAATCAGAAGAGAAGTGGCTAGGATTGCTTTGGAAAAATTGATTGTTGACGGTCGTATCCATCCGGCAAGGATCGAGGAAATGGTAGAAAAAGCTCAAAAGGAAGTGGAACAAAATATCCGTGAGGAAGGGGAGGCTGCCACACTTGAAGTTGGCGTACATGGAATTCATCCGGAACTGGTTCGCTTGCTGGGTAAGATGAAGTTTAGGACTAGTTATGGTCAAAACGCATTAAAACATTCTATAGAAGTTGCTCAACTTTCTGGTTTGTTAGCAGGAGAGATTGGCGTAGACATCCGTATGGCAAAGAGAGCAGGCTTACTACATGATATTGGGAAATCCGTGGATCATGAAATGGAGGGTACTCATGTACAGATTGGCGTGGATTTATGTAGGAAGTATAGGGAATCTGCTGTTGTAATTAATGCAGTAGAGTCTCATCATGGGGATGTAGAAGCAACTTCCTTAATTGCATGTATTGTACAAGCTGCTGATACGATTTCTGCAGCTAGGCCAGGTGCAAGAAGAGAGACTTTGGAAACATATACCAATAGGTTAAAACAATTAGAGGATATCACAAACAACTTCAAAGGCGTAGATAAATCTTTTGCTATCCAGGCGGGTAGAGAGATTCGTGTAATGGTAGTTCCAGAACAGATTAGTGATGCAGATATGGTATTACTGGCAAGGGACGTTTCTAAAAAGATCGAAAATGAATTAGAATATCCGGGCCAGATTAAAGTAAGTGTTATCAGAGAAAGCCGTGTTGTGGACTACGCAAAGTAGTGCCTCATGGGTAAATATGATATATACTGCTAATGCAAAAGACAGTCAGAGACGTTAATGTCCCTGGCTGTTTTTTTATGCACAGGCCTATGTAGAGGAAATATGCCGCTAAGGAGTCCGCAGGTTGTGCGGATAGCTTAACTTGATTTACACAATTTGACAAATTGATTGATGTCTCTTGACAAATAGGCTAGAATCACATACAATAGAACAAGTTTATAATAAAATGCAGGATTGCTATAAAAATCCTGCAAAATAAAGCGGATAGAACATAACCATGAGGAGGAAGTTATGAAGGCATATCAGCAGATGACAAAGGAAGAACTTTGCACATTAAAAGAGGAATTAGAAAAAAGCTATCAAGCAGAGAAAGAAAAGGGATTAAAACTAGATATGTCCAGAGGAAAGCCAGAAACGGCACAATTGGATATAGGGATGGAATTGCTAGATGTGGTTAATAGTGAATCTGACATGAAAGCAGAAGGTGGCGCAGACTGCAGGAATTATGGAGTATTAGATGGGATTCCCGAAGCAAAAAAATTAATGGCAGATATGATGGGAACTACCCCTGAGCACGTCATAGTATATGGGAATGGCAGTTTGTTTATTATGTATGATTCGATTTCTCGTTCGTATACCCATGGGGTTTTAGGGAGCACACCATGGTATAAGTTAGATAAAGTAAAGTTTTTATGCCCAGTTCCTGGGTATGATAGGCATTTTGCCATAACAGAGCGTTTTGGCATTGAGATGATTACTGTTCCAATGCGTGAAGATGGGCCAGATATGGATATAGTAGAAAAGCTGGTAAAGGAAGATGATTCCATTAAAGGAATCTGGTGTGTGCCATTATATTCAAACCCACAAGGAATTTGTTATTCTGATGAAACTGTAAAACGATTTGCAGCATTAAAGCCAGCAGCAAAAGATTTCCGTATCTATTGGGATAATGCGTATGTGATTCATCATTTATATGAAGACGACCAGCCGGTATTGTTGGATATTATTTCAGAATGTGAAAAGGCAGGAAACCCAGATTTAGTATATGAGTTTGCTTCTACTTCTAAAATTAGTTTTGCAGGGGCAGGGATTTCTGCATTGGCATCTTCTAAGGCGAATTTAGAAGATGTAAAAAAACAGCTTACAATACAGACAATCGGCTTTGATAAATTAAACCAGTTACGCCATGTGCGTTATTATAAGAATTTAGATGGGATGAAGGCCCATATGAAGAAACATGCAAATATTATGCGCCCTAAATTTGAGGCAGTCCTTGAAGTTTTGGAAAAAGAATTAGGAGGGCTTGGTATTGCAAATTGGATTAAGCCAAAGGGAGGATACTTTATTTCTTTTGACGCAATGGAAGGCTGTGCAAAGGAAATTGTAAAAAAATGCAAAGAGGCAGGGGTTATTTTAACAAATGCAGGTGCAACCTTCCCTTATGGAAAGGATCCAAAAGACAGTAATATCCGTATTGCGCCATCTTTCCCAACAGCAGAGGAAATGGCACAAGCAGCTAATCTTTTTGTGCTCTGTGTAAAATTGGTTAGCGTGGAAAAGCTGTTAGAAGCAAAATAGAATGTGAGGCTGTTATGAAAAGTATTGGGTTTATTGGTATGGGCAATATGGGTAGTGCTATGCTAAAAGGGATGCTTCAAGTATTTGAAGCAAAAGAGCTTGTATTTTCCAGAAAAAATAAGGAAAAAGCACAAAAATTTAGTGAAGAGACCCGGGTAGATTATGTACAGAGCAACAAAGAATGTGCTTCCATGGCAAAATATCTGATTCTTGCCATAAAACCGCAGCTTTTTCCAGAGGTTTTAGAAGAGATTAAAACAGAGGTAAAGGAAAATCAAATTATTATTTCGATTGCTGCTGGAATAATGATTCAGGAGTTAAAAGAGGCATTGGGTGCAGGTGTGCGTATTGTCCGTGCGATGCCAAATACACCAGCCCTTCTTGGGGAAGGCATGACAGGGGTTTGTTATGATAATTCTGTTTATACAGAAGGAGAAAAAATAGTGATCCAAAATATATTCCAATCTTTTGGAAAGATGCAAATTGTAAAGGAAAACTTAATGAATGCTGTAATCTGTGTAAGTGGAAGTTCTCCAGCTTTTGTTTATCAGTTTATAGAAGCACTTGCTGACGGGGCAGTAAAATATGGGCTTACTAGGCAAGCAGCATATGAAATGGCAGCACAGACTGTATTAGGGGCAGCAAAAATGGTTTTAGAAACAGGCGAGCATCCAGCAGTATTAAAAGATAAAGTATGTTCGCCAGGCGGTACTACCATTGCAGGGGTTGCTGCATTAGAAGAATATGGTTTTCGGAATTCTATTATAAAAGCTTGTGATAAATGCTATGAAAAGGCAGAAAGTATGAGTAAAAAGTAAATAAGGAGAGGGGAATATGGAAGTAGTAGAACGGCTGGACAGAACTTTAGTGAAACATGGGGCAATTATTGATTTATATGATGATACAGTAAAAACACAGGCAGGGAATGTGGTGCACTATGATTTTATAGGGCATAAAGGCGCCGCTGCTGTAATTCCTGTTAGGGATGATGGCAAAATATTAATGGTACGACAGTACCGCAATGCAGTTGACAGGTTTACATTAGAAATTCCAGCAGGAGGAAAAGATGGGGCAGAAGAGCTTCCTTATAATTGTGCAAAGCGGGAATTAGAAGAAGAAACAGGTTATAAAACAGATAAACTGGAACATTTAATTGATATTTATACCACAGTTGCATTTTGTAATGAAAAGATTTCAATTTATGTAGCAGAACACTTAATACCATCAAAACAGCATTTGGATGAAGATGAATTTATTGATGTGGAGGCAGTATCTGTAGAAGAGCTGACATCTAAAATTTTAGATGGCACGATTATGGATGCAAAAACAGTATCTGCTATATTAGCATATAAAGAAAAGTATAAGAGATAGCATGTTTCTGCTTTTATAGGCATATATTGTCATAGCTCGGAGGGAAAAGCCTATGAAATCAATGCTACGACAATATACATATTACCCGCTTACGATTACAAAAGAAGGGAGGATGTCAATAGCCTTTATTATAGGGCTTGTGGCAGGGACCTTCTTTTTCAATATGTGGGGGAAAAATTATATGGATGAGCTCCTATTATATAAGGGGCTTTTAACAGGGAGGTATAAGGCAGGGGCTCTTGCAGGGGTTGGGTTATGCCTATATATTTTAAAAAAAAGAGGCAGGCGGTACCTAGTATTATTGTTTATGGAATTAACGGAGTTTTGCATAGCAGGGCGTATGTTATTTTCTGTTTATTATGGGTTTTGTACAGGGGTTTGTTTGTCTTCTTTTGTATATCAGTATGGTTTTTTAGGAATGGCATATTTTTTATTATTCCTTTTCCCACATTATATAGCATATATAATTATGTGGCGTATTTTAAACCAGCCGAAACGATTTAAAAATGCTGGGCGTAGGATTTTATTATCTACTCTTGTTTTTGTTTTAGGCATTATACTAGAAGGATATATCCATGCTGGCATACTGCAAAAAATACTACAGGTTATGTAATATTTATAAAAGTAGTAAGACACTATTTTATACTTGCATTTCCGCAAAAAACTTTATATAATGAGAGAGGATTGTACAAATGGAATAGAAGCGGAAGGATGAAGTATGGAAGTAGAAATTCAGGAATTTATACGATATATTCATGAGGAGAAACATACCTCGTTAAACACAGAGGTGTCATACCAAAGAGATTTAGTAAAGTTGTCAGGTTATATAAAGGATCAGAAAATTCCAGCTTTAACAAAGGTTAATGCAACAAATCTCAATTCTTATATGTTGTATATGGAAAAAAATGGGAGTGCGCCATCTTCGATTTCTAGGAATATAGCTTCTATTAAAGCATTTTATGCGTATCTTTGGAAACAAGGAATAATTGAAAAAGATCCAGCAGAGAATTTAAAAGCCCCTAGGATTGAAAAGAAATTCCCAGATATTTTAACTGTAGAAGAAGTGGATTTGCTTTTGCGCCAGCCAAAAGGGGAAAGCGCAAAGGAAATTAGGGATAGGGCTATGCTGGAATTGTTATATGCGACAGGCATCCGGGTTTCAGAACTGATTGGGCTGAAAGTTTCAGATGTAAATTTAAGCATGGAATATATTCGTTGCATGGTACATGGAAGAGAACGGATTATCCCATTTGGAAGTAAGGCAAAAGATGCGCTTAACACATATATATTGGCGGCAAGGAAACAGCTTTTAAAAGGCATAGAATCGGATATGTTTTTTGTTAATTGTTCAGGCAAGCCAATGAGCCGCCAAGGGTTTTGGAAATTAATAAAATCATATGGGACAAAGGCAGGGATAGAAAAAGAAATTACTCCTCATACATTAAGACATTCATTTGCTTCGCATTTAGTAGAAAATGGGGCAGATTTGCGGTCTGTACAGGAAATGTTAGGGCATTCTGATATTTCTACAACGCAAATGTATATTAATATGAATACGAGGTTAAGAGAAGTATACCATAAATCTCATCCAAGAGGGTGAGAATATAGGAGGAAAGTACAATGGGATTTGAATTTGAGAAAAAGCTGCCAGTACCAGAGGAGATCCGGGATCAGTTCCCGCTTTCACAGGAGCTAATAAAGATAAAAGAAGAGAGAGATAAAGAGATTAAAGAAGTAATCGCAGGCAGATCAAAGAAATTGCTTGCCATTATTGGGCCATGTTCTGCGGATAATGAGGAATCTGTCTGTGATTATGTATGCCGTATTGCTAAAGTGCAAGAGGAAATCAAAGATAAAGTAATTGTAATCCCAAGGATTTATACCAATAAACCAAGGACAACAGGAGAAGGTTATAAAGGAATGTTGCACCAGCCAGATCCAGAAAAAAAGCCAGATTTACTGGCAGGGCTAATTGCTATTCGGAAAATGCACATCCGTGCTATGCAGGAAACAGGGCTAACGGCTGCAGATGAAATGCTTTATCCAGAAAATTGGCGTTATTTTATGGATATTTTGTCTTATGTGGCAATTGGGGCAAGGTCAGTAGAAAACCAACAACACCGTTTAACAGTAAGTGGCATGGATGTCCCAGCCGGCATGAAAAACCCAACAAGCGGTGATTTTTCAGTTATGTTAAATTCTGTACAAGCTGCCCAGTCAGGACATTCTTTTATTTACCGGGGCTGGGCAGTCCATACAGATGGAAACCCATATGCCCATACGATTTTAAGGGGCGCTGTTAATAAACACGGGCAGTGCCAGCCTAATTACCACTATGAGGATTTAATCCGCCTGTATGAGATGTACCAAAAGAAGCATTATCAAAACCCAGCATTAATTGTAGATGCAAACCATTCTAATTCAAATAAGCAATTTAAAGAACAGATTAGGATCGTAAAAGAAGTGCTGCATAGCCGCAGGCACTCTTCTGATATAGCGGGGCTGGTAAAAGGATTTATGATTGAAAGTTATATAGAAGAAGGGAACCAACAGGTGGGAGAACATGTATATGGGAAATCTATTACAGATCCATGCCTTGGATGGGAAGATTCCAAACGGCTGCTCCATACAATAGCAGAAATGGCAGATTAGGGTAACAAGATGATAATAAGGTACCGCGTAAATAGCGGTACTTTTCTTTTTTGCTTGAATATTGTATAAATGAGAAAGAAAACAGAAGGTGGCAAGTGTGAACCGAGCAGGTGTGCTTGTAAAAGCAGATTATGCGTGGCAGCGCCAAATTACTGGAAGGGGGATTGGAATCGCTGTTTTAGATACGGGAATATACCCACATACAGATTTTGGGAAGCGAATCGTATACTTTCAAGATTTTGTTTATCATAGACATGGGTTATATGATGATTGTGGACATGGCACGCATATTGCTGGAATTGCAGCAGGAGATGGAAGTATGGGAGGAAACAGAGGGATTGCGCCAGGTGCTTCCATTATAGCATGTAAGGTGCTGGATTACAGTGGGAATGGGTCTGTAGAAACAATAATTAAAGGGTTAGAATGGGTAATTAGGAATAAAGAAACGTATCAAATCCGGGTAGTAAATATTTCGGTTGGTACAATAGCCAAGGGTGAAGAAGATGAGGAATGTGAATTAGTAAGGGCTGTAAATAAAGTTTGGGATGCTGGATTAGTAGTCTGTGTGGCGGCAGGGAATAACGGCCCTGATCCCTATAGCATTACTATGCCAGGGATAAGTAGGAAGGTAATTACAGTAGGTTCTTCCGATGATAATGAAGCAGTAGAAGTATCTGGCAGGACAATATCTGATTATTCAGGAAGGGGCCCAAGTTATTCTTGTATTATTAAGCCAGATTTAGTGGCGCCTGGTTCTAATATTTATTCTTGCCAGGCAAAACGCCAGGGATTCCGTTCAGGGAGAAATGGGTATATTGCAAAGAGTGGGACTTCTATGTCTACGCCAATGGTATCAGGGGCAGTAGCCTTATTACTTTCTAAGGAACCATCTTTAACAAATGGAGAAGTAAAAAGAAGACTTTGTGAAAGTGCGTCTGACCTTGGCTGGGAAAGCTGCAGGCAGGGATTTGGGATGTTGAATATAGAAAACCTATTGAAATATAGATCACATAAATAATAGGCATGGATAGTTAAAAACTTGTGAAAGTCTATGTGGTAGCTGCTGCATAGGCTTTTATAGAAGAGATTTGGCATCCAAACCGTTTTTTGGATGTAGACTTGCGAAAGTATATGAGATATGATAAAATAATCTGAAAAGCTTTTTGCAAAATAAAGTAAGAGGTGATTTTGTGGTTTGTAAAAAATGTGGGAATGAAGTGGATATTGGGGAAGTATTTTGCCAGAAATGTGGAACTGCTATCCAAATTGTTCCAGATTATAATCCGTTGGATTCTGAAATAGAAGTCCCTTTAGAGGAGAAAAATAAGGATTCTATTGAGCAAGAGAGAAGAAAGAAAGGAAGGATGGAACAGCTTCGGAAAAGGAAGAGGAAGCAGGTTATTATCCTTACAGGGATGGCGGTTGCAATCTTCCTAATATGTGGGGCAGGGATATTTTTGTATATGGAGTATAATAAAATCCATTCGTATGAATATCAGTATAACCAGGGAATGGGATATTATGCACAAAAAGAATATGGTTCTGCAATTAAATGTTTTACAGAAGCTTTAAAATATGATCCAGAGAATATTGAAGCAAGGTTAGTCGCGGCAGACAGTTATAGTGAATTAGGAGATTATGACCGTGTAGTAGAACTTTTACTAGAAATAGTCAATATTTCTGGACAACCTTCCTATTATAAGAAGTTAATGGAAGCATGTGAATTGACAGGAAATACCACTTTAATGAACCGGATTTTAAAAGAGACCCAAGGTACAGTAGTGGGGGATTCATTGGCAGAATATCGGACAGGCGAGTTATCTGCAAATATAAAAGGTGGAGAATACCATGATTATTTGCAGATAATTTTAACAAATAGCCATGCAGGATGTACCATTTATTATACAATAGATGGGAATGATCCAACTACAACAAGTACAGTGTATACAGAGCCAATCCCAATAGAAAAAGTAGGAAGTACTGTTTTAAAAGCTGTAGCGGTAAATGAAGCTGGCCTTGCAGGGGAACAATTAACAGAAATTTATTCTATTTCTCTATTAGTCCCAGATTCACCTGTCATTATGCCAGATAGTGGTACATATCATTATCCTAAAGAGATAGAAGTGCAAGTGCCAGAAGATGGGGCTATTTATTTTACGCTAGATGGAAGTACACCAGAAAAAGAACATGCTGCTTTATATGAAGGCCCTGTGGTAATGCCAATAGGGAATACGATTTTTTCTGCTATTTTAGTAGATAAATATGGAGTTTCTAGTATACCAGCAAAACGGAATTATACTTGTACGATTGATAGGCCATTTCCTTATGATGCCGCTGTAATTAAATTAAAAAATTATTTGGTTTCCCGCGGGATTATGTCAGACTTAAATGGAAATAGGGGGAATGGGGAACGGATTGGGGTGCAGTTTGTAAATTTAGTATCCATTGCTAATGCAGAAGGAAAGGAAGAAGAATGTTATATTTTTACACTAAGAAGGACGACACAAGAAGGGACAACGACTCTTGGTGAAATGATATATGCAGTTACAACAGAAAATGGCGATGTCCATTCCCTTATTGTAAAATCAGAAGGGGGTTATGCGTATCAGCCAGATACCAGATGATTGTAAAATCCATATAGGGGTTGCAATAGATTGATATGTAGGAGGGAAATAATGTACAAGATACTAAAAGCAGAGAAACTTGCCGACAAAATCTTTTTAATGGATGTGGAGGCAAAACGAATTGCAAAGTCCTGCCAGCCTGGGCAATTTATTATTGCCAAGATGGATGACAAAGGAGAACGGATTCCGCTTACTATCTGTGACTATAACCGTGAAGCAGGGACTATTACGATTGTATTCCAGATTGTAGGGGCGTCTACCGAAAAAATGGCAGCTTTACAGGAAGGAGATAGTTTCAGGGATTTTACAGGCCCGTTAGGCCAGGCATCTGAATTTGTCCATGAAGATTTAGAAATCCTAAAAAAGAAAAAAATGCTTTTTGTGGCAGGAGGCGTAGGGACAGCCCCTGTATATCCACAAGTAAAGTGGCTGCACCAACATGGGATTGCTGCAGATGTAATTATGGGATCCAAAACAAAGGATTTGCTTATTTTAGAAAAAGAAATGAAAGAGGTAGCTGGAAATCTCTATGTTACAACAGATGATGGTTCTTATGAACGGAAAGGCATGGTAACAGAGGTTATGAAAGATTTGGTAAATAACCAGGGCAAGAAATATGATGTCTGTGTAGCGATTGGGCCAATGATAATGATGAAATTTGTTTCCCTTCTTACAAAAGAGCTTCAGATTCCTACAGTTGTCAGCCTAAACCCAATTATGGTAGATGGTACAGGAATGTGTGGTGCATGCCGTGTAACAGTAGGGAATGAAGTAAAATTTGCCTGTGTAGATGGCCCAGAGTTTGATGGGCATTTGGTAAATTTTGATGAAGCGATGAAACGCCAGCAGATGTATAAGACAGCAGAAGGAAGGGCGGTTCTTAAGCTGCGTGAGGGAGATACTCATCATGGCGGCTGCGGACAGTGTGAATAGAGGAGGATACCATGGATATTGATGTATTAAAAAAGGTACCGGTTCGGGAACAAGAACCACAAGTAAGAGCAAAGAATTTTGAAGAAGTTTGTCTTGGTTATAATATGGAAGAGGCACAGAACGAGGCATCCCGCTGTTTAAAATGTAAAAATGCAAGGTGTGTGACTGGTTGCCCAGTGTCCATTAATATTCCTGGTTTTATTAAAGAAGTCCAAGATGGGAATATAGAGGAAGCATATAAAATTATTTCAGAATCTTCTGCACTTCCAGCCGTATGTGGCCGTGTATGCCCACAGGAAAGCCAGTGCGAAGGGAAATGTGTAAGAGGGGTAAAAGGAGAGCCTATTTCTATTGGAAAGTTGGAGCGTTTTACAGCCGATTGGGCAAGGGAGCATGGCATTTCCCCTAAAAAGCCGGAGAAAACCAATGGAAGAAAAGTTGCTGTAATTGGTTCTGGCCCTTCTGGTGTTACTTGTGCAGGAGATTTGGCAAAACTTGGTTATGAAGTAACTATTTTTGAAGCGTTGCATGAGCCAGGAGGAGTATTAGTATATGGTATCCCTGAATTCCGTTTGCCAAAGGAAGGAGTAGTAAAACCTGAAATTGACAATTTAAAGAAATTAGGAGTAAAGATTGAAACGAATGTAGTAATTGGAAAATCTACAACAATAGATGAATTAATGGAAGAGGAAGGCTTTGAAGCAGTATTTGTAGGCTCCGGCGCAGGGCTTCCTAAGTTTATGGGAATCCCTGGGGAAAATGCAAATGGCGTATTTTCTGCAAATGAATATTTAACTAGAAGTAACCTGATGAAAGCTTTCCAAGAAGGATATGACACGCCAATTGTAGCAGGAAAAAAGGTTGCTGTAGTAGGAGGCGGGAATGTAGCAATGGATGCAGCTAGGACTGCTTTGCGCCTAGGCGCGGAAGTCCATATTGTATACCGTAGGAGCGAAGAAGAACTTCCTGCTAGGGTAGAAGAAGTCCATCATGCAAAAGAAGAAGGGATTATCTTTGATTTATTGACAAACCCAATAGAAATTTTAGTAGATGACAATGGATGGGTAAAAGGCATGAAATGTATCCGTATGGAGTTAGGGGAGCCAGATGCGTCTGGAAGAAGGCGCCCAGTAGAAATCCCTAATTCAGAGTTTGAATTAGAGCTGGATACAGTGATTATGTCATTAGGGACTTCACCAAACCCATTAATTTCTTCTACTACAAAGGGATTGGAAATTAATAAGCATAAATGTATTATTGCTGAGGCAGAGAATGGGCAGACTAGCAAAGAAGGGGTATTTGCTGGAGGAGATGCTGTAACAGGCGCAGCAACTGTAATTCTTGCAATGGAAGCAGGAAAAGCAGGGGCAAAAGGAATCCATGAATATTTATCTAAGAAATAGTTATAAAAATAGGAGCTGTTTTTGTAGGCAGCTCCTATTTTCAAGTTATGGGGCAGTTATCATTCAAAAAGGCTGTGATATAAATTTTCTGTTAAATCCTCCAAATAAGAATCATCTAATTCAGTAAGTTTCGTATTAAGCTCTTGTTTAATAAATTCTGTCCGATGGAAATATTTCATTTCTTCTGCCATATCTGTTTCTAGGGAAATAGCGGCATCGATAGTTTCACCTGTATATGCAGAAAGGAACCATTCGGTAATCTCTTTTGTCGTAGAAACCTCTTCTGCAATTTCCCCTTTTAGTTGTTTGGCACGTTTCTGGGAAGAAAAGCCACAGATAAGGAAAAATAAGAAAACGGCACTCATAACAAGGTCAAACAGTAGGGAAGCAGATCCAGATAGGAAAGGAAGGACACCTGCTATTTTTAAAACCATAAAAATAATCCCAAAAGAACCTATTACAAGGAGAGTAACAGCAGAAGAATGAGTATCCTCATATTTATCCGCTTTTTTAATATATGGGGCAGGTGCTTTTTCCTGCTGCTTTTTTTGTTCTTGCTGTTCTTCTGTTAAAATTTTCTGTTCTGTCTCTTTATATAAAAAGATACGGGCTAATTTTAGTGCTTCCTTATAATCTTGTTCTGCGACAAGCACGGGATATCCTTCGGAGTCTGGTTCGCCTGCATGTACTGATTTGATTTCAGAATAATCTAAAAACTGCGCAACCCGTTCTGCCAAATCTTCTTCTCCTTTAAAGACCAAGCAGTCATTTTTGTTTATACTATCTTTATTATCAACCAAAGGGCTGCCACAATCTGGGCAGAAAGTAACCCCCTCTACATATTCTAATTTACATTTTGTGCACCATGGCATAAGAAAATCTCCTTTTTGCAATAAAAATATAATATAGATTATATTACCATGTTATGGGGAATACATCAAGGGCAGTTTTTTTATTATAAAAGATTCCTATTTTTATGATAAGTTTTGTATGTGAGAGTTTGTTTGGATATAGGGAAGCAAATTTTTAATAATTATAGTATATACTATTAATATAAATATTTTTTATATAACAAAATTTATATTTACATTATTAGAGACCTATAGTATAATAAAGAAAATGAATTATTTTGTATCTAGAAAAATTATTTGCTTGATTGTTAAGGAGGTAAAGTATGAAAAAAGCAGTAAGTATTTTATTATCATTTTTATTATTTATTTCTATGACAGTATCCATTTTTGCTAGTACAGATGTGGATAATTCAGTTTTAATTGACAATTTGTTAGAAGATAGGGCTGAATTAATTGCCCAAGGCAAGTATGATAAATTAGATATAATAGATAAGCAATTGGAAGTATTAGGAGTAAAAAAACTTACACCGCAAGAGGTAGAAGAACTTAATAAAGATGATGTAGTTCCATATATAACAAAACCAGTTTCTAATAATGTTACTTGGCTGTCAAGCAGGCAAGATTATACGTATAATGGTACTACTTATGAAATACAGACATTGATAGCGCAGCCAAATCAGAATAACTCTAATTTAAAGATTATTGGTAGCAGGGCACTTGCTTCTACTTATAAGTGGAAAGCAGGTGCAATGAATGCGATTTCAGTGTTAGCAGAAGCGACATATGGGGAACTTACTGGGATGTCAAGGGTATTTACCGTTTATGATACCTTAAATGGGATGATAAGCGGTATAACAAGGACAACAGAAATTTCTGCGGCGGAAATTGTATATTCTTATGCGCATACTACAACAGCTTCTTTTAAGTATATTAAGGTAAAAGGTGAGGCAGATGATAAACAGCATTTAGCATATATTTCAACAAAAGGGACAACTGCTATTGGTTATCAATATCCACAGTTTATTTATTCAGGCGGGACAGTAGAACCAAATATTATTCAAGGTAGTAGGACAATAAATACTACGCCAGATGGGTATAATAGTAATTTGGAAGCAGTAAAAGCATATGTAAAAGGAATATCAAAAAAGGTTTGGGTAGAAAATGTAAAAATTACAGGGATTGAAACAAAATCGGTATCCCATATATACCCTGTGTGTCCAGAATTTTTAGCTCAAATTTATTAAATTTATGGAGGCTTTTTTGAAACTAAAAAAAATAAGAATTATAGGGAATATTTTTATATTTTTAGGTTTAATTATGCTTTGTTTGGTATTAGTGGTTGCTGAGTTTTTACAGCCGTTTTTTGCAATATCAGGTACAGCTTCTGCAGTAATAGGCTTGTTAATTTTTGTATTTTTTTGGAAGTGTCCTGTCTGTTATTCTCATTTGCCATTAGAAGGAAGCTTTGGGATGGAAAAATGCCCGCATTGTGGGAATAATTTATTTGATTAAGTAAAAAGTATAGATAAATTTAGAAAAGTATAAAAGAATAGTTTAGAAGAAAGAAATGTAGAAGTAGGAGCTGTTGTAAGAATAGAGGAAAATCTATTGGGAACAACAGCTCCATCTTTATGTTTAAAAACAGGTTTCGAAGAAAAATCTTCGCATTAGAAAGATTGTCTAGTAACCAAAGCATAAATATGCTATACTTTTTTATATACCAAAAATGCACGGAGGGGCTATATGGAAAAATATGTGATGGCGTTGGATGCCGGGACTACCAGCAACCGATGTATTCTCTTTACAAAAGAGGGAAGGATTGCCAGTGTTGCGCAGAAGGAATTTACACAGTATTTTCCTTTTCCTGGCTGGGTAGAGCACAATGCAGGGGAAATCTGGTCTACACAGCTTGGCGTGGCTGTGGAAGCCATGCAGAAAATAGGGGCAGAACCAGAAGAAATTGCTGCTATTGGGATAACGAACCAAAGGGAAACGACAGTGGTCTGGGACAAGAAAAGCGGCGAGCCAATTTGCCCTGCAATTGTATGGCAGTGCAGGAGGACAGCCGCTTATTGTGATAAATTAAAAGAACAAGGGTTAGAGGAATTTTTCCGTAAAAAAACGGGATTAATTATTGATGCTTATTTTTCTGCGACAAAATTAAAATGGATATTGGACAATATAGAAAATGCAAGGGTACGTGCGAAAAAGGGGGAGCTTTTATTTGGTACAATAGATACTTGGTTTATTTGGAAGCTAACAAAAGGGGCAATCCATGTAACTGATTATTCGAACGCTTCTCGTACTATGCTTTTTAATATTAATACTTTAACATGGGATCAGGAAATATTATCTTTATTTGATATACCAGAATGTATGTTGCCAGAAGTAAAATCTTCTAGTTGCGTATATGGAGAGACTGCTTCTGCTTATTTTGGCAAGCCTATCCCCATTGGGGCAGCGGCGGGGGACCAGCAGGCAGCCTTGTTTGGGCAAGCCTGTTTCCAGGCAGGGGAAGCGAAGAATACATATGGGACAGGCGGTTTTTTATTAATGAATACAGGGGAAAAGCCTGTATATTCGGAACATGGGCTTTTAACTACCATAGCATGGGGACTTAATGGAAAGGTAAACTATGCGCTGGAGGGTTCTATTTTTGTGGCAGGCGCAGTAATCCAATGGTTAAGGGATGAACTTGGGGTAATCCGTACAGCAGCAGAAACAGAAGAAATGGCAGCAAAGGTGGAGGATACAAATGGATGTTATGTTGTCCCTGCATTTACAGGGCTAGGGGCCCCATATTGGGATGCCTATGCAAGAGGATGTATTGTTGGCCTGACAAGAGGGGTGAATAAGTGCCATATTGTACGGGCTGCTTTAGAATCTATTGCTTATCAAGTCTGTGATGTGTTACATGTGATGGAAGAAGATTCGAAGATAACATTAACTAATTTAAAGGTAGATGGAGGGGCAAGTGCCAATAATTTTTTATTGCAAGCTCAGGCAGATATGATCCAAGCGCCAGTAAAACGCCCAGATTGTATTGAGACAACAGCAATGGGTGCTGCCTATTTGGCAGGGCTTTCCGTAGGGTATTGGAAGGATAAAGGAGAAGTATTAAGAAATTGGAAAATAAACAAGGTATTTGAGCCAAAAATTTCAAAGGAGGAACAAAGGGCAAGAAAAGCAGGCTGGGATAAGGCCGTTTCAAGATCCTTTGGCTGGGAAAAGGCATGATAGAAAATAAATTAAAAAATAAGCTGCTTGTGCGGCAGAATGGAGGAATCACAATGATTACAATTACAGATTTACGGAAAGAAGTAAAAGAGGGAGACTGGACGAATGCGTTTAAAAAAGCAGTAGAAACTCTTGTCAGCCAAGGCGGAGGGACACTTTATGTCCCGGCAGGCTGTTATTATACTCATTCAATCCAATTAAAAAGTAATATAACACTTTATTTAGAAGCAGGGGCAGTTTTGGATTTTACAGACGATATAGAGAATTATGAAGTGATCTCTATGGAATTTGAGGGGATTGCAGGGACGATGTACAAGCCGCTGATTTATGCTTCAGAAGAAGAGAATGTGTCAGTAGTTGGGCAAGGAAGGATTAATGGGAATGGGAAACGCTGGTGGGAGGAAAGTAAGAATTTCCCACATAAACGCCCATATTTAGTATGTTTTGACCGTTGTAAACATGTACGGTTAGAAGGGGTTACGTTAGAAAATTCCCCTGTATGGACGGTGCATCCAATTTATTGCGATGATGTAGTGATTCATGGAGTAAAGATAAAAAATCCTGCGGATTCCCCAAATACAGATGGAATCGATCCAGATAGCTCTAAAAATATCCGTATTTCGGATTGTATTATTGATGTAGGGGATGATTGTATTGCCATTAAATCTGGGACAGAAGATACCCCTAAGAAAATGCCTTGTGAAAATATTACAATAACAAATTGTAATATGCTGCATGGGCATGGCGGAGTGGTAATTGGAAGTGAGATGAGTGGGGGAGTAAGGAATATTACTATTTCTAACTGCGTGTTCCAAGAAACAGACAGGGGAATCCGGCTAAAGACAAGAAGGAAAAGAGGCAGCATTATGGAAAATATGGTGTTTGAAAACATTGTAATGGATAAAGTAATGTGCCCATTTGTCTTTAATATGTATTACTATTGTGGGGCAGGCGGGAAGGAAAAGCATGTATGGGATAAAGCGGCATATCCGCTTGATGAAACAACCCCAGCAATAAGGGATATTATGATTAGTAATATATTAGTGACTTCTGCTACGGCAGCAGCCGGCTTTATGTATGGGCTTGCAGAACAGCCTATTGAGAATATTAGGTTTTCTAATTGCAGTATCCGTATGGTATCAGATGGCAAGCCAGCTACGCCAGCTATGATGGCACAGTTAGAGCCAATGCAAGGGGATGGGTTCTTCCTTCGGAATGTAAAAGGGATTTGTTTTTCGAATGTCCATATTACAGGGGTAAAAGGAGAAGTGATAAATACAGATGAAACAGTAGATATTACTGTTTCATAGTGTGTGTTGCTTAGATAGGATAAAGGATCATATAATAAATAAGCAGGAAGGAAGAAGTTATGTTACAGATTGAACGTGCGACAGGCTGTACCATTACGGCAGAGGCATTAAAAAAAGAAAATACAGCATGGATTCAAGAATATGGCGCTAATCCTAAAAAGAGCCCAATGGAAAATACAAAAGCAATTAATCAGGCAATCCTTTCACTTTTTAAAGCGGGTGGCGGTACAGTAGAGATACCAGAAGGAGATTTCCATATTTATACCATTCATTTAAAGAGTAATGTTAATTTACATTTAAACCAAGGGGCAATTTTACATGCAGCAAAAACAGATATTCTACAATCCTATGAAAAACAAAAAGGGGAAGGGGGAAATTATGATGAGCCAGAAGTAAACCGTTATGTAGGTTTACAGGATCATGGGCATACTTACTTTGCAAATAGCCTTTTGTATGGGGCGGATATTGAGAATGTAATGATTTATGGGGAAGGCTTAATTGATGGCAGTTATATAGAAGAAGAGACAGGATACCGCAGGTATGTGCTCCAAGGCGGTGATCCATTTGAGAATATGTTTCGGAATAGACGGGGACATGCAGGGGAATGGTTTGGAAATAAGGCAATTGCCCTAGTAAGGGCAAAAAATATAGTATTAAAGGATTTTCGCCTTTTAATTGGCGGGCACTTTGCGATTATTGCAGAAGGGGTTGTGAATATGCTGGCAGAGGGGCTTCTTGTAGATACTACAAGGGATGCGTTTGATATTGACTGCTGCCAAGATGTAACAGTCCGACATTCAATATTTAATTCTTTAACAGATGATGCACTAGTATTAAAGGCGTCTTACGGGGCTGGGACATTTATGCCTATAAAAAATATATTAATTGAGGATTGTACAGTGAGTGGTTATGATGCTGGTTCTGTATATGCAGGGAAATATACAAGAGATAAATTAATTGCCACTGACCGCTGCGGCCCGACAGCAAGGGTAAAGCTAGGGACAGAATCTACTTGTGGGTATGAGCTTGTAACAATAAAACGTGTAAAATTTGACCGTTCCCGTGGGTTTGCGTTAGAGGCGGTAGATGGTTCTGGTTTAAAGGATATTGTATTTACGGACTGTACCATGGATAATGTAAGCAGTTCCCCTATTTTTATCCGTGCAGGAGAAAGAGGGAGGTTCCCGGTTACAGGGAATTCTTTGGAGGAATTGGTAGAAGCAGAAGATGGGAATGTACGGTTAGATAATAAAAACTGGGTACTCCCAAATAGGGAAGAGTACCAAAAATACCCAGCAAAGCGGTATATACCTTCTTATATCCGTGATAAGTCTGTAACAATTGATGGACATTCTGAATTTCAAATAGTAAACCAAGAAGAGCCATGTAGGGTAAATAAGGCAAATTTGGCATTTGTAGATGGGCAGTATTATAGGATGGAATACCAAGAAGAAAACAGAAAATACCAGCCAGATTATAAAAACCCTGTCCCAGAACAAGAAATTGGGAAATATGCCAACGCCTGTGGGGCGCATATGGCAGAGGTATCTAATATTGAAATTAGCAATGTAAAGATTACCAATGTAGATCCACGGTATCCTATTTTATTAATGGGCTTAACAGACAGTAAGTTAAAAAATATTATAATGGAGCATATTGAAGTAGAGTACCGGGGCGGGCTTACTATGGAACAGGCAGTAGAGCAAAGACAATTAAATACAAATTGGGATTATACCCAGTTTGAAACAAAAAGTTCAGTACAGACACTGCCATGGTTAGTAAACACATTCTTTTTAAAAGAAGAAGGGCTGCTTCCCCGTGTGGATTGGGTAGAAGAAAAACAGGCATGGGTAGCCGATCCTTATAATGTGCCAGAACTTCCAGCGGTATACCCAGAACCAAGTAATTGGGGGATTCTCCCAGCATATGGCATTTATGCCCGCCATGTGGAAAATTTGGCGTTACATAATATAAAAATATCTTATCAAGTGGAAGATAAACGCCATCCAATCGTATTAGATGATGTAGATGGGGTAAATCTTTCTAAAATAAAGGCATCTTGTAGCCAAGATAGTAGTATGCTTGCCATAGTGACAAACCCATGGAAACGGAAAACCCATATGGAATATATAAAAGAAGAGCCTTATTTTACTACTACAGTAAAAAATATTACTCTGGAAGAGGAATTAAAAATAGAAGAGGTACAGGTAAAAGCACCTGCGCCTGGCACGCCAAAGGACAGCCTCTATCCATTTAAAACAGTAGCCTGCCCAGAGACTGGTTATTTTTACCGGGTTAAGACGGAACACTATCCTTTGCCATTAACAGTCCATCGTCCTTTCTTTGCCCCACTTAAGAGGAAAGAAGGGTATTGTGGGGCAGAACTTTCTTTTATTGTACAAGTGCGTAACCCTGCTTTAGAGGTTTCAAAAGAGGAAAGTGAGTCATTTATTTATAATGAGGCAGTAAAGAAAAAAGAGTATGTGGTAGGGGCAGCAAGGATTATACCAACATTATCTGTGGAAGGTTTGCCAGATGGGGCAGTATTCCATGCAAACAGTGGTAAATTTACATGGATTCCAAAGAAAGGGCAAGAAGGGAAATATAAACTAACCTTTATTTATGATGATGGGGTTTTGCCAGAAAAACAAACAGTAGAAATTGTTATTGATTAAAAAGAAGTAAAAAAGAGCTATTGCTTAGTAAATAAATTTTCTACCGAAGCAATGGCTCTCTTTTTATGTTCTTTATCTTTAGGTTATTCTGTTGTAGGTTCTGTTTCTGCTTCTGCATATGGCTCTGAAGCAGGAATGGTAATATTGCCTTCTGGAACAGTAATGTCACTTCCATCTGCCGCGGTAAAATAAATAGTTAATGATTCATTATAAGCGCGGTTCATATTGGCAACAATACTGTCTAAAATAGTAGTTACTAATTGTTTGCGGTCTGTAATAGCAAAATCTGTTTTGGAACTGTCTACGGCACCCGTATAAATACTAGAATCTTTTGAAAAAGAAATAGTAAAGCTTCCTGGGCTGACAGACACAGGCTGGGAAAGTGTTAAATTCCAACCAGTTAATTCTGCGATAATGGCAAGTAATGTGTCAGCATCTGGGTTTCTGGCATCCCAAGTTAATGCGGTAGAATTTGGGTTTGCTGATTCGTAGATATAGTCATATTCCTTCATATTATCCTTTGTACCAAGGGAAAGTACCAGGATTGGTTGAGGGGCCTCTGTGGTATTTTCTGTCCCTGGGGCATTTGCCGGAGAAGAACCACAAGAGGTTAGGCTAAAAACAGAAACAGCAAAAACAGTGTATATAACAAAATTTTTCCAGTTTTTTTTCATAGGTATTCTCCTCTCTTTTCATACAACTTGAATAGTATATCATAAAAAATATGGTTTGTACAGCAAGAAAATGGAATAAAATTCTTTAAGAAATTCTTTCACTCTTGTATTTTTCTTAAGTCTGTTCTAAAATAAATGTGGTTGTATTATAACAAAAGAATTATAGGGGGAAGTATGGCATTAGAAACAAAATTAGGGACAAAGACAAAAGGACAAGTAAAAGAACCAACCAAGTATAAAGTAGTAATGTACAATGATGACTTTACGCCAATGGACTTTGTAGTGGACATTTTAAAGTTAATTTTTAAAAAGGAACATCAAGAAGCAGTCGATATTATGATGCAGGTGCATAAAGGGGACAAAGCAGTGGTGGGTATGTATGCCTATGATATTGCTATGACAAAAACACAAGAAGCAACCCATATGGCAAGGCAGAATGGATATCCATTCCAGGTAAAGGTGGAGTCTTAATTTAGGAGGAGAAAACTTTGAAAATATCGCAGGAGTTGGAGTTATTACTCCAGAAATCGGCAGTATATGCAGGGCAGAACCGGCATGAATATGTAACACCAGAACATGTTATGCTTACGCTGACCTATGATAATAAATTTTCCCATTGTTATACAAATTGTGGTGGTAATATAAAAGAATTTAGGGAAGAACTGGAAACTTATTTAAGGACAAGTGTAGGAGAACTTCCTGAACATAAAGAAGAAATTCCAGTTAGCTATGGGCTCCATGAGGCGTTAATTGAGGCTTCTATGCAGGCAGAAAGCGCAGGGCAGCAGACGGTGGAGCTTGTGCATTTGATTTATGGGTTTTATCGTTTAAAAGAATGTTTTGGCATTTATCTAATGGATACCCAAGGTGTGGAAGAGGTAGATATGCTTACGGAACTTCATTCTAGGAATTGGGAAGAAGGAGAAGTAGGAAAGGAAGAGCCAATTAGGGAAGAAGTGGCTTCTTCTTATTTAACTTGTATGAATGAAGAGGCGGCTTCTATGAAGCCATTGATAGGGAGAGAAGAGGAACTGGAACGGACAATACAAGTTTTATTGCGGAAAGATAAGAATAACCCACTCCATATTGGGGAACCGGGGGTAGGGAAAACAGCAATTGCTTATGGGCTTGCAGCACTCATTAATGAAGGAAAAGTCCCTAAAGATTTAAAAAATGTAAAAATGTATGCTATGGATTTAGGCGCCATGCTTGCAGGGACACAGCTCCGGGGAGATTTTGAGAAGCGGTTAAAAGAGGCAATGAAGCAGTTAGAAAGAGAAGACCGCCCCATTCTTTATATTGATGAAATCCATACCTTAGTAGGGGCAGGAGCTACGTCAGGGAGTGCAATGGATGCGTCAAATTTGTTAAAACCATATTTAACAAGAGGGACAATACGTTTTATTGGGGCTACCACATATGAAGAATATAAAAAATATTTTGCAAAAAATAAAAGTATGGTACGGCGTTTCCAGAATATTGAGATTAAAGAGCCTTCTGTAGAAGAAACGATTACCATTTTGAGAGGTCTGAAACCATATTATGAGGATTGGCATCATGTGTCTTACCAAAAAGGGGCAATTGAACATGCAGTGTATTTAAGTGCAAGGTATGTCAATGAACGTTTCCTTCCAGATAAGGCAATTGATTTAATTGATGAAGCAGGTGCTTACCGTGTTATGCATCCAGAAGAAAAGAAAAAACAAATAGTAGATAAAAAATTAATAGAAGAGGTATTGTCAAAAACTTGCCAAATCCCAAAGCAGACTATAGAGGCAGAAGAAGTGAAAAGGCTTGCCCGTTTGGAAAAAGAATTAAAAGAACGGGTATTTGGGCAGGCGGAGGCAGTAGAAGAACTTTCCAGTGCTGTAAAATTCTCGAAAGCAGGGTTAAGGGATGGGGATAAACCAGTAGCAAGTTTATTGTTCGTTGGCCCAACTGGGGTTGGGAAGACAGAGCTTGCAAAAGCGTTAGCAGAAGTACTTGGCATTGATTTGGTACGTTTTGATATGAGCGAATATGCAGAGAAGCATACAGTGGCAAAGTTAATCGGATCTCCGGCAGGATATGTTGGTTATGAAGAAGGAGGGCTTTTAACAGAGACAATACGCAAGAAGCCACATTGTGTATTGCTTTTAGATGAGATTGAAAAGGCACATCCAGATATTTTTAATGTATTATTGCAAGTAATGGATTATGCAACCCTTACCGATAACCAAGGGAGAAAAGCAGATTTTAGGAATGTTATTTTAATTATGACTTCTAATGCTGGCGCTAGGGAAGCAGGAAGGGTGACAATGGGCTTTAGTAATGAAATATTAAATGAAGGAGCGATTGACACAGAGGTAAAACGTGTATTTAGCCCAGAGTTTAGGAACCGTTTAGATAGGGCAATTGTGTTCCATCCAGTGGATGAAAAAATGGCATTGCAAATTACTGAGAAAAAAATAAAGGCTTTATGTGATCAGTTGATCCCTAAAAAAGTAGAACTCCAATTTTCTAAACAAGCAAAAGAATATTTTGCTTCTAAGGGCTTAAGCAGAGAATATGGTGCTAGGGAGATCCAACGTGTAATAGATATCGAATTAAAATCTCTTTTAGTGAATGAAATTTTATTTGGGAAATTAAAAAAAGGAGGCCTTTGCTCTGTAGGGATAGAGGCAGGAAAGATCCAGTTAGAGATTTAATCTTTATGGCAGGAAATGGTTTTGGTTGTAATTTGGTAGAAGAAATAAAAAATAGGTATACAAAAAAACGGTTTCATGTTAGAATATCAAAATGAGTAGGGCAGATGGCCGCAGCTGTATTGCCGAAAGGCAGCAGATGAGGAAAGTCCGGGCTTCATAGGGCAGGATGCCGGATAACATCCGGTGGAGGCGACTCCAAGGCTAGTGCAACAGAAATATACCGCTAACTATCTTGTGCTTTACTTTAGGATAGCTAGTAAGGGTGGAAAGGCAGCGTAAGAGACTACCGCCTTATTGGTAACAATAAGGGCTATGTAAACCCCATTCGAAGCAAGACCGAATAGAAAGCGATACGGTTGCCCGCCGTGCTTTCGGGTAGGTTGCTGGAGCCTGCTGGTAACAGCAGGCCTAGATAGATGGCCATTGTAAGACAGAACCCGGCTTATGCTCCTGCTCATAATAAAAAAGCATTATTTTTTACAGGAAGTTATCAGAATGAAAATCATAAAAAGGACAATACATATTCTTTGCATCAATCTGAAAGAAATATTGTTGTTTGAAATTCTCTATCGTCTTGCGGCAGGAATTCTTTTCTTTTCTTTATTTACAAGAGGAATGTCCCTTGCAATAAAAGTTTCTGGTTATAGTTATTTAACAACGAAAAATATTGGGCTTTTTTTATTAAGGCCATTTACTATTTTGGCATTGCTAGTGGTGCTTGGTGTAGGAGTAGTACTTTTAGTTATTGAATTTGCCTCATTATTAGCTGTATTCCAAGCAGGGGAACGCTGTGAAAAACTCCCAGCGCACCAAATCTTTATCCGGGGAATAAAGAAATGCAGGTTTTATTTCCGAAATGGGAATTTACCATCTATAGGGATGAATATAGTGCTTATGCTGGTATTCCAGCTTGTGTTATTATCAAAAGGGGTTAGCCATATTAAGCCAATTAGTGATTTAGTAAAAAATATTGGGCAGAGTGTATGGGGAAGTGCATTAGTGCTGCTTTTTGTCCTTATGGTTATTTTTTTATTTTTGCCAGGGTTATTTACAATACATTTTGAGTTGTTAAATAATAAAACAGGAAAAGAAGCATGGAAAGAAAGCTGGCATTTAGTATCCCGCCATACATTTAGTGCTACATGTTCGATTCTCTGTTTAAATGTGGCATTATATTTAATATTCCGGCTGGTGCTTATTTTATGTGCAGTGTTTGCTACCTTGATTATTTATCATTTTGTCAGTAAGTCAATTGCGCTTGCCTTACTTTTAACTACATATGGCTGGATGGAAATTGTTATATTATTGGTGGCAAGTATTTTAAACAGTATGTATAATACTGCTTTTTTAACAGGATTGTACTATACTTACAGGGATATGGAAGGAATGGCGCCAGAGCTTTTGGTTTTAGAAGAAGAGAAAAAGGATAAAAAAGCGATAAAAACAAGGAATATTTTGCTTGCAGTTTGTGCCCTCTTTTTTTGTGTTATTTTATATGATGTAGTGGAAAATGGAATCCGTTTTGCTAAGGAAGCATTTGTAGAAACTAGTATAACAGCACACCGCGGCAGTTCTGTGGAAGCACCTGAAAATACGCTTCCAGCTATTGAACTTGCCATTGAGCAGATGGCAGATTATGTAGAAATTGATGTGCAAGAAAGTAAGGATGGGGAGTTAATTTTACTACATGACAAAAGTTTTCGAAGGACTTGTGGCGTAAATAGTAGCCCAAGGGATATGACACTTTTAGAAATAAAGCAATTAAATGCAGCTTTTTATATGGAAGGCTATAAAAGTACAGAAGTACCAACCCTAAATGAAGTATTAGAACTTTGTAAAGATAAAATATACTTAAATATTGAATTAAAAAGTAATGGGAATAATGGAAACCTGCCAGAGAAAACAGTGAAATTAGTAAAAGAATATAATATGGAAAAACAATGTGTATTTACTTCCACAAATCTGGTATTCTTAAAAAAAATAAAAGAGTTAAATAAAGAATTAAAAACAGGGTATATTTTGTCTAATGCAATTGGGGAATTTTATAAAAATGATGCAGTAGATTTTTTTAGCCTAAATTCTGCGCTGGTGAATGAACATAATATGGCGTTAATCCATGAGAATGGGCAGGAGGTCCATGCGTGGACTGTAAATTCTAGGGCGGAAATGGAACGGCTGAAATTTCTTGGGGTAGATAATATTATTACTGATTACCCTGTACTGGCTAGGGAAATTTTATATCGGGAAGAGGATACAGAAAATTTTTTAGAGTTTTTGACAGAAGTGCTGAAATAAAAAATTGGTAGCTTATCAGGATAGCAAATCCTAGTAAACTGCCAATTTTTATGGATTAGTTGGTATTAGATGCAGGTTTTATAAATTTCTCAATAACTGCAACAATGCCATCTTCATTGTTAGAACTGGTAATATAATCGGCTGACTGTTTCACAATTTCTTGTGCGTTTGCCATAGCAACTCCAAGCCCAGCAAACTCTATCATAGAAACATCATTAAAGCCATCTCCACAACAGATCATTTGTTCTTGGGTTAGCCCAAGCGCATTTAAAAGACGTTGCAAAGATTTGGCTTTATCTATATTTTGCGGCATAATTTCTAAGAAAAATGGCTCAGAACGGTAAATACTTAAAAATCCATGGAAACGTTTTTTTAAACGCCTTTCTACAGAAAGTAAGAGTTCTGGTTCACCTGTCATTAGGCATTTATTAACAGGAAAGGTGACATAAGATGGAAAGTCTTTTACTTCCCGAATAGGGATTTGGTTAATATGGGCTTCATATTCCATATACTGGTCAATAGGGGTGGCTGCTATAACGTCATCACCTTCATAACTAATAAGGCCAATATGGGAGTCTATTGCTTCTTGGTATAAAATAGGAATCACATTTTGTGGCAAGGTTTTATCATAGATAACTTCATTTGTCCTTACATTTAAGATTTTGGCGCCATTAAAAGAAAGGATATAGTTGCCAAATTCTTCTAGCCGCAAAAGTTTTGCATAAGGGAGGATGCCAGCAGTAGGGCGCCCGCTGGCAAGTACCACATAAAAGCCTTCTTGCTGCAAGCAAAGAAGGGCTTCTAGGGTTTTATTGGAAATTGTTTTATCCGAAGTGGTGAGAGTGCCGTCAATATCTAGCACAAGCATCTGATATTTCATAATAAAAACTCCTTAATCGTATTTTTCTTCACAGTACATACAGCGGTATGTAGCCTTTTCTTCATTGGTTAAAATAAAGATCTGGTCAAGTTCTTGCTCAATAGAAGTAATGCAGCGGGGATTTTTGCATTTAATAATATTTACCACTTTTTTAGGAAGCGTTAGGTTCTTTTTTCCCACAATTTCCCCATCTTTAATAATGTTTACCGTAATATTGTGGTCGATAAAGCCTAAAATATCTAAATCAATACTATCAATAGAAGTTTCAATTTTTATAATATCTTTTTTTCCCATTTTGTTGCTGCGGGCATTTTTAATAATGGCAACACAGTTGTCAATTTTATCTAATTTTAAATCGCGGTAAATCGACATTGCCTTCCCAGCCTCAATATGGTCTAATACAACACCTTCATTTAATTTTCCGACATTTAACATGCTTTTGCCTCCTCCAATAATTTTAATATTAATGCCATACGGATATAAACGCCAAATTGGACTTGTTTAAAATAAGCAGCCCTTGGGTCTTTATCTACTTCTACGGAAATTTCGTTGACTCTTGGGAGAGGATGTAAAACTAACATATCTGGTCTTGCTAATGTCATTTTTTTAGCATCTAAGATATAACAGTCTTTCATGCGGATATATTCTTCTTCATTAAAGAAACGTTCTCTTTGGACACGGGTCATATAAAGAATATCTAATTCAGGCATAACATCTTCTAATTGGGTGACTTCTTTAAATTCGGCATGGTTTCCAGTAAGGACTTCCTGGCGGATATAGTCTGGGACACGCAGTTCATTGGGGGAGATTAAGACAAAATGGACATTCTCATAGCGCACTAGCGCATTAATAAGAGAGTGGACAGTACGGCCAAATTTTAAGTCTCCACAAAGCCCAATAGTAATATGGTCGAGCCTTCCTTTTAAAGTACGGATTGTCATTAGGTCTGTTAAAGTCTGGGTGGGATGCTGATGCCCGCCGTCCCCCGCATTAATTACAGGGATAGAAGAATTTAAAGAAGCAACAAGCGGGGCACCTTCTTTTGGATGGCGCATAGCACAGATGTCAGCATAACAAGAAACCATTCGGATCGTATCAGCAACACTTTCCCCTTTTGAGGCAGAACTAGAAGCAGCAGAAGAAAAACCAAGGACGCTGCCGCCAAGGTTTAACATGGCAGCTTCAAAGCTTAAGCGTGTCCTAGTGCTTGGCTCATAAAATAAAGTAGCAATTTTTTTGCCTTTACAACGTTCTGAATACTTTTCAGGATTTTTGCTAATGTCAAGCGCCACATCCATTAGCTCGTCTAATTCTTCAACAGAAAAGTCCAGTGGGTTTAATAAATGTCTCATAGATTTCGCCTCCATATTTAAAATTTTCCGGTAGAACCAAAACCGCCGGCACCCCGGTTAGTGTTTTCTAAGGTATCTGTTTCTTCAAAACATGCCATATAATAAGGGGTAAAAATCATCTGCGCAATCCGTTCTGCAGGTTCAATAACTTGTTCTGTATCAGAATGGTTTAAAATAGGGACCATAAGTTCCCCACGGTAGTCAGAATCAATCACACTAACTTTATTGGCAGGGGCCAGCCCACGTTTTACGGCTAGGCTGCTCCTGGCATAGACAAGCCCAACATAACCTGTTGGAATTTCCATTGCAATCCCAGTAGGGATAAGTACGGTTTTTCCAGGGGCAAGATGGATTGGTTCAGGGATACAAGAGTAGATATCTGCACCAGCAGAATATTCTGTGCCATAGGTAGGGATTACCGCCTGTTCCCTAACTTTTTTAATACGGATAGGTCCTTTTAGCATAATAGCCTCCTTTGCAATTAAGTAGAGAAATCTTTCTATCTGCCGCGCCTATCTGTTGCTTTAATGGCATACTTTTTACATAGGGCTGCACATAAAAGAATGAGACATCTGTGAAAACACGGTTGTCTCATATTTGGAAATAGGAACTAATCTGGCGGCATCCAAAGGACAATGGAGTTTGCCCGTAAGGATTCCTGAACCAGAATAGAACGTTGGTTGGCAGAGCCACGAAATATTAAATTAGCATTTTTTTGTTCTTCTATAAATTCCCCATCTACTAAAACAGTAAGATAAGAAAGAAGTTCTTTGGTTTCCGGCCATTTCTGGCACATATCTTTTGTGATTTCTTCAAATAAATAACCAGACCAGCACCAAATAGTTTTTTGGGGATACATTTTTTTTACTTGGCGAAGAAGAGGAAGCAGCCCAAGCTGGTTTATATGCTCAAATGGCTCTCCGCCTAAAATGCTTAATCCTGCAACATAGGATGGTGCCAAATAAGAAAGAATTTGCTCAATTGTATGTTGCGTAAATTCTTTTCCATAATGGAAATCCCATGCTTCCTGGTTAAAACAGTTTTTACAATGATGGGTGCATCCACTGACAAATAAAGAAACGCGGACGCCAGTCCCATTGGCTATATCATATTGCTTGATATCTGCATAATTCATAGTCTTCCTCGCTTTGGTTGTTTTAGTTTACGGATTGGTCCTATTACAGATGTAGGACTCTTGCTTTAATTTCCTTTGTTTTCCCAACATTCCAGAAATTTTCCCCAAGGTATCCACAAGTACGCCTTGTAACATTCATTTTGTTGTGGTCTTTATTATGGCAGTTTGGGCATTCCCATTCTAGGTTTTCATTAATGATAATTTCCCCGTCAAAGCCACAAACATGGCAGTAGTCTGATTTTGTATTAAATTCAGCATACTGGATATGGTCATAAATATATTTTACCACTTCTTCTAACGCTTGTAAATTGTGGCGCATATTTGGGATTTCTACGTAGGAGATTGCGCCGCCAGAAGAAATGGACTGGAACTGGCTTTCAAAGTCAAATTTACTAAAAGCGTCAATTTTTTCCCGTACATCTACATGGTAAGAGTTCGTATAATATCCTTTGTCTGTAATATCAGGAATATCGCCAAAACGCTGCTTATCAATGCGTGCAAAACGGTAACAAAGAGATTCTGCAGGGCTTCCATATAAACCAAAGCCAATGCCAGTTTCTTTTTTCCAACGGTCTGTAGCTGCCCTCATATGGCGCATAACACGCAGGGCAAAATCTGTCCCAACTGGGTCTGTATGGCTGACTCCTGTCATAAGCTTTGTTACTTCATATAACCCAATATAGCCAAGGGAGATAGTAGAATATCCATCGTGTAATAACTTATCAATAGGTTCTCCTTTTTTTAGGCGGGCAATTGCCCCATATTGCCAATGGATTGGGCTAACGTCAGAAAGAGTTCCTTCTAACGCATAATGCCTGCACATTAAAGCCTCATAGCAAAGCTCTAAACGCTCGTCCATTAATTTCCAAAAGGTATCTTCGTCTTTTTTGGCAAGAATCCCAATTTGTGGCAAGTTTAGGCTAACCACCCCTTGGTTAAACCTGCCTTCAAATTTATAATTGCCGTTTTCATCTTTCCATGGAGTTAAAAAGCTTCTGCATCCCATAGGGCTAAATACATTGCCTTCATAATTTTCTTTCATTTTTTTGGCAGAAATATAGTCTGGGTATAAGCGCTTTGCAGAACATTTTACAGCTAATTTTGTAATATAATCATATTTCCCGCCTTTTAAACAATTATGCTCGTCTAAAACATAAACTAATTTTGGGAAGGCAGGAGTAACGTAGACGCCTTTCTCATTTTTAATCCCTTCCAGCCTTTGTTTTAGGATTTCTTCCACAATCATAGCATTTTCATCAAGGTATTCGTCTTCTTTGTCTAAATTTAAAAATAGAGTGACAAAAGGAGACTGCCCATTTGTGGTCATTAGTGTATTTATCTGGTATTGGATTGTTTGCACACCAGAGCGAAGCTCATCTTGTAAACGGTCAGAAACTAATTTTTCTAAAATCTCTTCTGGGATAGAATCTTTAAATTCTTCTTTAAAATGTTTCCGGTATTTATTCCGGCTATAGCGGAGGTACTTACCTAGATGGCGCACGTCGACAGACTGCCCGCCATATTGGCTGCTTGCTACGGCTGAAATAATTTGTGTCATAACAGTACATGCTACTTGGAAGCTTTTTGGGCTTTCAATAAGTTTGCCATTCATTACTGTGCCATTTTCTAACATATCTTTAATATTAATAAGGCAACAGTTAAAAATAGACTGTAAAAAATAATCGGCATCATGGAAATGCAAAATGCCTTCTTCATGGGCTTTTGAAATTTTTTCAGGAAGAAGGATTCTCCTAGTTAAATCTTTGGAAACTTCTCCAGCAATTAAGTCCCTTTGGGTAGAAGCAATAGAAGCATTTTTATTTGAATTTTCTTCAGCCACATCTTTATTGCGGTTCTGGATTAGGTTCATAATGGATTCATCTGTAGTATTAGCCTTGCGTACCAGCTCCCTGGTATAGCGGTAGATAATATATTTTTTAGCAAGGATAAATTTTTTATCATCCATTAGGCGCTGTTCAATAATATCTTGGATTTCTTCTACATACATAGAATCGCGGCCACGGCTTTCAATATCGGTAAGAATGTCATCGATCCGTTCATCAGAAATCTTTTCCGCTTTTGGCAGTTCTTTGTTGGCTTTTTGAATGGCAGTTATGATTTTTTCTTTATCATAAGGAACCTCTCTGCCATTGCGCTTGATTACTTTCATGCAAACCTTCCTCTCGTTTAATCTTTTCATATCGGAGACCATTATAGCACTTGAAAGGGAATATGTCTATATCTAGTAACAGAAATTTTACTAAAGTACTAGATATTGTGGATAGAATAGGAAAAGGAAAGACAAGGGAAGGTTTAGAATTTGATATTTTATGCGTGTATCCATAGACAGATTTTACGGAATATGATATAACTTCCCTAATAAGGTTAAAAATAGGATCGAGGAGGATGAAAAATTGGAACAGAGTAAAATCAGGAATTTTTGTATTATTGCCCATATTGATCATGGAAAGTCTACTTTGGCAGACCGTATTATTGAAAAGACGGGCCTTCTTACAGAAAGGGAAATGCAGGCACAGGTTTTGGATAATATGGAATTGGAACGTGAACGGGGCATTACTATTAAAGCGCAGGCAGTCCGTACCGTATATAAAGCAAAAGATGGAGAGGAATATATTTTTAACCTAATTGATACTCCAGGCCATGTAGACTTTAACTATGAGGTATCTAGGAGCCTTGCAGCATGTGATGGGGCTGTTTTGGTGGTAGATGCAGCACAAGGGATTGAAGCACAGACTTTGGCAAATGTATATTTGGCGTTAGACCATGATTTGGAAGTATTGCCAGTAATTAATAAAATCGATCTTCCTAGCGCAGAGCCTCAGAGGGTAATTGAAGAAATCGAAGATGTGATTGGCCTAGAAGCACAGGATGCGCCACAAATTTCGGCAAAAACAGGGTTAAATGTGGAGGAAGTGTTAGAGCAGATTGTAAAGCGTTTACCAGCGCCAGAAGGAAGCCTTAATGCACCTTTACAAGCCCTGATCTTTGATTCGGTATACGATTCTTATAAAGGAGTAATTGTATTTTTCCGTGTAAAAGAGGGCTGTGTAAAAAAAGGCATGAAAGTAAAAATGATGGCTACAGGGTCAGTGTATGATGTAGTGGAAGTAGGGTATTTTGGGGCAGGGCAGTTTATTCCTTGTGAAGAATTAACCGCAGGCATGGTGGGGTATTTAACAGCAAGCATTAAAAATGTAAAAGATACCACGGTTGGGGATACTATTACGGATGCACAAAACCCATGCGAAAAACCACTGCCAGGTTATAAAAAAGTAAACCCTATGGTATATTGCGGCATGTATCCAGCAGATGGGGCAAAATACCCAGACCTTCGGGATGCATTAGAAAAATTGCAGTTAAATGATGCTTCTTTGCAGTTTGAGCCAGAAACATCAATTGCTTTAGGGTTTGGGTTCCGCTGTGGCTTCCTTGGCCTGCTTCATCTAGAAATTATCCAAGAGAGGTTAGAACGGGAATATAACCTTGATCTTGTAACAACAGCACCTGGGGTAGTATACCGGGTATATAAAACCAATGGGGAGGTAATAGAGCTTACAAACCCTTCTAACCTTCCAGATCCGTCTGAAATTGATTATATGGAAGAGCCAATGGTAAAAGCAGAGATTATGGTGACAACAGAGTTTATTGGCCCTATTATGGAACTGTGCCAGGAAAGGCGGGGGATTTATAATGGCATGGAATATATGGAAGCAACTAGGGCGCTTTTGCGTTATGATCTTCCATTAAATGAGATTATTTATGATTTCTTTGATGCCTTAAAATCCCGTTCTAGGGGATATGCTTCTTTTGATTATGAAATGAAAGGGTATGCTAAGTCAGATTTAGTAAAGCTGGATATTTTAATTAATAGAGAAGAAGTAGACGCGCTGTCCTTTATTGTATATAGTGGCACGGCATATGAGCGTGGCAGGAAAATGTGCGAAAAATTAAAGGATGAAATCCCAAGGCATTTATTTGAAATCCCAATCCAGGCGGCAATTGGAAGTAAAGTAATTGCTAGGGAGACGGTAAAGGCAATGAGGAAAGACGTGCTTGCGAAGTGTTATGGCGGTGATATTAGCAGAAAAAGAAAACTTTTGGAAAAACAGAAGGAAGGAAAAAAACGTATGCGCCAGGTTGGGAATGTAGAGATACCACAGCAGGCGTTTATGAGCGTGTTAAAATTAGATGACAAATAAAAAAGGGCTGTACCTGCATATTCCATTTTGTGTAAAAAAATGCCATTATTGTGATTTTCTTTCTGCGCCTGCTACAGAGTTAGAAAGGAAAAGTTATATTTTTGCCTTAAAAGAGGAAATCCTTGCTTACCAAAAGCATGAGTATTGTGCAGATACTATTTTTTTTGGCGGAGGGACACCATCTATTCTTTCGGTAGAAGAAATAAAAATGTTAATAGAGGCATTATATCGAGTATTTACAATATCCAAACAAGCAGAAATTACCATAGAGTGTAACCCAGAAACAGTGGACAAGGGAAAATTATCTGCTTTAAGGAAAATGGGGTTTAATAGGGTTAGTTTTGGATTACAGTCAACTTTGGATCAAGAACTTCTTACGCTTGGCAGAGTCCATAATTACGACAAATTTTTAAATGCTTACCAGATAGCGGAAGAAGAAGGGTTTTCCAATATCAATATTGACTTAATGTCAGCGATTCCTGGGCAGACAATGGAAAGCTGGGAGGAAACACTTAGGAAGGTACTAGCGTTAAACCCTTCCCATATTTCGGCGTATAGCCTAATTATAGAAGAAGGGACGGTATTTTATAATAAACAGGAAGAATTGGACTTGCCAGGGGAAGAAACAGAACGGCTTATGTATTATAAAACAGGGGAATTACTTTCTAAGGCAGGATATCAGCAATATGAGATTTCTAATTATGCAAAGCCAGGAAAGGAAAGCAGGCATAATTTAAAATATTGGTCGTTGGAGGAATATATTGGAATGGGGCTTGGGGCGTTTTCTTATTTGGAAGGGGCGCGTTTCCATAATCCAGCCTCTATGGAAGCATATAAAAGAGATTGTGGATGTTTAGCAAAGTTAAGGCAAGAAGAGGAATATTTGGCGGAAAGCCAGCAAATGGAGGAATTTTGTTTTCTGGGATTAAGAAAGAGAAAAGGGATAGGAGAAAAAGAGTTTTCTAACCGTTTTGGGCAAGAGATAGATACAATATATGGGAAAGTCATTGAAAAATTCCAAAAAATGGGCCTGCTTATAAGAGAAGATGGAAGAATTTTCCTTAGCAGGCAGGGGATAGATGTAAGTAACCAGGTTTTTGCAGAGTTCTTATTGTAGGGGCGTATAGAGTTATGATTTTGGTACCATACTTGTAATGATAGAAGTGTTTTTGTTCTTCTAATGATAGGATATGGAGGAATCAATATGGAATTTAAAAACAGTATTACAAAGGATAACTTAATGCGTGCATTTGCTGGAGAAAGCCAGGCAAGGAACCGGTATACCTTTGCTGCTGCACAAGCAAAAAAAGCAGATCTTCCTGTAATTGCGGAGGTATTTACTTATACGGCAAACCAGGAAAAGGAACATGCAGAAATTTTTTATAATCATTTAAAGGAGTTGGCTGGGGAAAATATTTGCATAGATGGCTGTTACCCAGTTGACTTTAGTGAAAATGTAGCAGATTTATTGACAGCGGCTAAGCATAATGAGTATGAAGAATACCAAGATGTATATAAAAATTTTGCAGAGAAAGCAAAAGAAGAAGGATTTTTAAAGGTAGCAGCATCCTTTGAAATGATTGCGCAGATAGAGAAGGTGCATGGGGATCGCTTTGATTATTACTTAACATTAATGAAAGAGGGCAAGCTATTAAAATCGGATAAAAAGGAGATATGGGTTTGCCAAAATTGTGGCTATATCCATGAAGGAGATTCTGTGCCGCCAATTTGCCCATCTTGCCGCCAAGAGAATGGTTATTTTATGCGTGCAGAGCATACACCTTATGGGATTGGGAAAGCATAATAGAGGATAAGGGACAAGAAAGAATTGAATAGTTAGATAGAAATGTGGTGATACTCCAAGTACACATATGTTGTGGAAAGGAGTATTTTTATGGGAAAAAAATCAGAAAAGAAAGAAAATAAGAAAAACCTTAACCATTTTACGCCAGAGGAAAGCTTAAAGCTTGAGGTTGCCGAAGAATTAGGGCTTTTAGACAAGGTGGTAGAACATGGATGGAAAAGCTTGTCTGCAAAGGAAACAGGAAGAATTGGCGGCTTAGTAGGAAAAAGAAAGAAATCTATGAAACAAGAAGCATTATCAAAACCAAATGAAAATGAGGGAGTAATTAGTTGACTTTTTTTGCATAGAAATTTATAATTGGAAAATAAGGCAAACCAATGGAGGAAAAGATATGCTGAAGTTACAAAATGTTTCTTTTGAGGTAAAAGGGGAACATGCAAAAAAAGAAATACTACGGAATATAGATTTAGAGATAGAAGATAAAAAATTTTTAGTGCTAACAGGGCCAAATGGAGGCGGAAAATCTACATTGGCAAAAGTAATTGCTGGGATTGAAAAGCCAACTTCTGGGAAGATTTATCTGGATAATACAGATATTACAGATTTATCTGTAACAGAACGGGCAAGGCAGGGCATTAGTTTTGCATTCCAACAGCCGGTTAGGTTTAAGGGGATTACAGTAAAAGACTTGATTGTGCTTGCATCTGGGAACCCTAAATTATCGACAGTGGGTGCTTGTGAGTATCTGTCTGAAGTAGGGCTTTGTGCCAGGGATTATATTAACCGGGAGGTGGATTCCAGTCTTTCAGGAGGCGAATTAAAGCGGATTGAAATTGCAACAGTAATAGCGAGGGATACGAGACTTTCTGTATTTGATGAGCCAGAGGCAGGGATAGACCTATGGAGTTTTAATAACTTAATCCGTGTTTTTGAAAAAATGCACCAAGAAAAGGAACGTTCTATTATTATTATTTCCCATCAAGAGAGGATTTTAAATATTGCAGATGAAATTGTAGTAATTGCAGATGGGACAGTGCAAAAAAAGGGCAGTAAGGAAGAGATCCTTCCAGGACTTTTAGAGGCGGCTGGCGGCTGCCGGTTCTACCGGGAGACAGTCCAGGCTGCCGGAATCGAGGGCAAGTAAAATGGATGCAATACAGAAGAATTTATTAGAACAGATAACAGAGCTCCATGAAGTAACCCAAGGGGCATATAATATCCGCGCCAATGGTTCTAGTGTGGGACGGAATTCTACCGCGCATATTGAAATAGTAAGTAAAGAGGATAAACAGGGAATTGATATTTATATTAAGCCTGGGACAAAAAAAGAAAGTGTGCATATTCCAGTGTTGTTAAGCCAAAGTGGTTTAAAAGAAATGGTGTATAATGATTTCCATATTGGCGAAGACTGTGATGTTTTAATTGTGGCTGGATGTGGGATACACAATGGCGGGGACCAAAAATCACAGCATGATGGGGTCCATACGTTTTATATAGGGAAAAATTCTAAAGTACGCTATGTAGAAAAGCATTATGGCAGCGGGGATGGGAATGGGGAGCGCATTATGAACCCAGAAACAGTAGTCCATATGGAAGAGAACAGCTATATGGAAATGGAAACTGTGCAAATCCGTGGCGTAGACTCTACAAACCGTATTACAAAAGCAGATCTGTTAGACGGGGCAACCCTTGTGGTAAAAGAAAAGTTAATGACACATGGGAACCAGTATGCGAAAACCAGCTTTGAAGTAGACTTAAATGGAGAAAATTCTGGGACGAATGTTATTTCTAGGGCTGTAGCAAGGGATAATTCTAGGCAGGAGTTTTTTGCTAAAATTAATGGCAATCAGAAATGCAGCGGGCATAGCGAGTGTGATGCCATTATTATGGATCAGGCAAAGATTAGTGCTATCCCAGAGATAACGGCAAACCATTTGGATGCGGCGTTAATCCATGAAGCAGCAATTGGTAAAATAGCAGGGGATCAGATTATAAAGTTAATGACACTGGGGCTTACAGAAGCAGAGGCAGAAGCACAGATTATTAATGGATTTTTAAAGTAAAGTGCAGGGGAAATCAGATGTACCGTATAATGATGGTAGAAGATGATATAACAATTTCTAGGGAAGTTGCGGCACATTTAAAAAAATGGGGCTATGAGGTTTTGGTAGTTTCTGATTTTGAACATATAACAGAAGAATTTATTTCTGGAAAACCACATTTGCTTTTGTTAGATATTTTACTTCCCTTTTATAATGGGTATTATTGGTGCAGCCAGATACGCAAACTTTCTAATGTGCCAGTAGTGTTTTTATCTTCTGCTTCTGATAATATGAATATTGTAATGGCAATGAATATGGGGGCAGATGATTTTATAGCAAAGCCATTTTCGCTTGATGTTTTATCTGCAAAAATACAAGCGGTACTTAGAAGAAGTTATGAATCAAGGCAGGAAGCATATCTTTTAGAATATCAGGGCGTTGTTTTAAAGATGGCAGATGCCAGTATTTTATATAAAGAAAGGCAGGCAGAGCTTTCAAAAAATGAGTTCCGCATTATGGAACTTTTATTTGAACGGGCAGGCGGGTTGGTGTCCCGGGAGGAATTAATGAAAAAACTTTGGGATGATGAATGCTTTGTAGATGATAACACACTGACAGTTAATATAACTAGGATTAGGAAGAAACTGGAAGAGATAGGGCTTTTGGATTTTATACGGACAAAAAAAGGGATTGGGTATTATTTACAAGGAGTGGCAGGAGAAGGGAAAACACTATGAAAGAAAAAGACCATATTTTGCCCTTGCCATTCCTCTTTGGGCGTTATTTATATGACAAAAAAGTAGAGATATTTTTTTATTTTTTAATTGTCTTTATTTTTTTAGTTGTAATCCATTTAAACCGTTTGGATTATTTTTTGGAAATCTTTTATAGTGTTGTGATTAGTAGTTTTTTGCTAGTTTTATATGGGGCATATGATTTTTTTCGTTATGTAAAGGAATATAAGAGGCTTTATTTTGTGCTCCAAAATCCAGAGGATATCTATGGGAAACTTCCACAGACAAGGGGGCTGCAGTCAGAATTTTATTCAGAAATTATTTGGAAATTAGACGAAAGATGCAGGAAGATTATTTCGAAACAATGTGAACAAGAAAAAGAAAGAAAAGATTATTATAGTATGTGGGTGCACCAGATTAAAACACCCATACAGGCGGCAAGGCTTTTGTTAGAAAGAGAGGAATTAAAAGGGCTTTATGTAGCAAAAGGAATAGAAGAGGAGATTTTTAAAACAGAGCAATATGTGGAAATGGTGCTTTATTACCTGCGCTGCCAGAGTATGGCGGAAGATTTGTTATTAAAGGAATATTCTCTTTCTTCCATTGTAAAACAAGCAGTAAAAAAATATGCGGCTCTTTTTATTTATAGTGGGCTTTATGTGCATTTGGAAGAAATAGAATGTTTAGTAGTTACCGATGAAAAATGGCTTGGTTTTGCAATAGAACAATTAATTTCTAATGCGGTTAAATATACAAAACAAGGGGGCATTACGATTTATTTGGATCGATCCTGTAGCACATACCAAAATCAGAAGGTGCGTGCTTGTTTAGTAATAGAAGATAGTGGGATTGGGATACGGAATGAAGATTTGCCACGGATTTTTGAAAAAGGCTTTACAGGTTTTAACGGGCGTTTAGATAGGAAATCAACAGGAATAGGCTTATATTTATGTAAAGAAATCTTAAAAAAACTGGCAGTTTCGATTTCTGTGGATTCTAAAACAGGGATAGGGACAAAAGTATCTTTATATTTTGGGGAAGAAAGAAAGGGGACTTATGAGTAATTTTGCATATACAGTGGTAACAAGTGATAATTTTGAGATCCAGACCTGTAGAAGTATTGATTGTTTTATCCATAGTATTGATTTGCCAGAGAAAGAAGCTTTCCAGGCATTTCGGGGAATGATAAGAAATTATATTGAAGCAATTATAGACAGGGGGAGGACGTTAAATAGTAATTTAAAAACAGCCATATTGCCGCAAGAGTTTGAGGAATGGTTTTATTTTTCAAATACTGTTATTATAAAATTGAAGATTAGGCACCAAAACCCTATGTTAGAATTTGTAGAAGTGCCTGTTATGGATGCCGTAAGCCCTTGTTTAGTGCTTGCCAGTGAAAGTAAAATACCAGATTACATAGCTGCCCGATCCATAAAATATTTAAGTGTAGAAAGTAATTTTGAGAAAGTATTAGGTTCTACAGGATTTAAGCGGAAGCTGCCAATGGATATGCTTTTGGATTTTACAGGGTTGTTAGATAGTATGTTGTTCCGTATTTGTACAGAAGAAAAGAAATATTTTTCCCAGGAGTGGTATAGGGAATTAATGCAGTACTATAAGGATATTGCTGATACAACAGAAACGGTGAATAGTGGGGATTTATTGGAATATTTAGGGAGAAGTATGGGTATAGCCAAAAAATATATGGAGGGCAGGGGAATTTTGTTATAAAAGTGTAAATAAATAATAAAAATGCGAATAAATGTTCGAAAAAGTATTGACAAGTACAAACGAATGTTCTATAATGATTTTGTTAGGAAGTACTTATCCATCTTAGATGCGGAATAAGTTCCCTACGCCTTCACACAATTATAGAACAGCCAGTGTTTTTATACACTGGTTGTTTTGTATGTGGGCAGGCTTTTAAATGGAATTTGCCAGTAAGATAATAGATGTTTTGTATAGAACCATGGTTTCATGGGAATAAAACCAACCCATTTCTCGTAAAGTAATAAAAAAGATATGGGCAAGATAATATGAGAGTGTGTGAGCTAAGGCAGAAAGAAGTTATTAATGCAAGAGACTGTAAAGTATTGGGATGTGTGGCAGATGTGGAGATTGACATGGTGTCAGGCAAGGTGCTTGCATTGATTATCCCAGGCCCAGGGAAACTTTGTGGGATTTTTGGGCGGGATATGGAATATGTAATTCCCTTTTCTTGCATTTGCCAGGTAGGGGAGGATATTATATTAGTGGATGTAAAGATTGAAGAAATTTATGTAAAATGTAAGTGCTAATATGATTCTTGCAAAAATGCCTTTTTTATATTATACTTAGGAAAACAAATATGCACAGCAAACATGCTGTATAACAGCAGAAACGAGGTTTTTATGAAATGCCCTTTTTGCAATAAAGAAAATACAAAGGTAATTGATTCTAGGCCGGCAGAGGATAATAGTTCTATCCGCAGGCGGAGGCAATGTGATGAATGTGGGAAACGGTTTACAACTTATGAAAAAGTAGAATCCATTCCTCTTATTGTGATTAAGAAGGACAATAATAGGGAGCCATATGACAGGGAAAAAATAGAGGCAGGTATTGTAAGATCTTGCCATAAACGCCCTGTTTCCATTAGCCAGATTAATGAGCTGGTAGATGATATTGAGAATGCTATTTTAAACATGGAAGAAAAGGAAGTCCCTAGTTCACAGATAGGGGAACTTGTTATGAATAAGCTAAAAGATTTTGATTCTGTGGCATATGTGAGGTTTGCTTCTGTCTACCGTGAATTTAAAGATATAGGGACTTTTATGGAAGAACTAAAAAAAATATTGGATAAGGATTGAAAGAGATGCTAAAGTGCTTTTACCCAATGGAATATTTAGATTCTGTATATCAGATTGATTTTGAATTATTATACCAGAAAGGAATAAGGGGGATATTGTTTGATATAGACAATACGCTTGTGCCCCATGGGTCGCCTGCCGATCGGCAGGCGATAGAATTGTTCCAGAAGCTTAAAAAACTTTCTATAAAGACATGCCTTATTTCTAATAACCAAATCGGGAGAGTAAAGAGCTTTGCGGATTCTGTAGGTGCCGTTTTTATTGAAAATGCCCATAAACCTTCAGTTAGTGGTTATCAAAAAGGCATGGAGCAGATGGGATGTACTAAAGAAAATACCATTTTTATTGGCGATCAGCTTTTTACTGATATTTATGGGGCAAACCGGGCAGGGATCCCAACGATTCTTGTAAAACCGATTCATCCAAGGGAAGAAATACAGATTGTATTAAAGCGGTATTTGGAACGGGTTGTACTATTTTTTTATAAAAAACAATGTAGGAAGGAAGGAAAAAATGAAGGGCATTAATGGAGAGACAAGAATATGTGGGTTATTGGCAAATCCAGTGGAACATACGTTGTCCCCATTAATCCATAATACCTTGTCAAAAAAAATGGGGATTAATATGGCATATGTGCCATTTAAGCCAGAAAAAGAAGGCCTTAAACAAGCCGTAAAAGGAGCATACGAATTAAATATTTTAGGCATGAATGTAAGTGTCCCATATAAGCAGCAAGTAATAGAAAGCTTATTGGAAATGGATTCGATGGCAGAATCAATAGGGGCTGTCAATACATTAGTCCGAATAGATGGGGGATATAAAGGATATAATACAGATATTATGGGGCTAAAAAGGGCTATGGACATAGAAGGCGTCACTATAAAAAATAAACAAGTGGTGCTTTTAGGGGCTGGCGGAGTGGCAAGGGCAATTGCCCATTTATGTGTAAAAGAAGGGGCTGAAAAGATATGGGTTTTAAACCGTACTTTTTCTAATGCAGAAATGCTGGCAGGGCAGATTAATACTTGCTACCATATCAATTGCGCAGAGCCATTGCCGCTTACTGATTATCGCGCACTTCCAAAAGAACGGTATTTGGTAATCCAAAATACGAATGTTGGCATGCATCCAAATATCAACCAGGCAGTTATTGAAGATAGTGCTTTTTATCAGATGGTAGAAACGGCCTATGATATTATATATACTCCATTTACGACTAAGTTTATGGAATACGCTACGACATATGGAGCGAAGGCATTTAATGGGCTCCGTATGTTGGTTTACCAAGGGATTTGTGCTTATGAGCTTTGGAACCAAGTAAGAGTCCCAGAAGAAACAGCCAAAGAGATTTATGATATATTAAAAAAGGAGCTTGGCATATGAAAAAACCTATTATATTAATTGGGTATATGGGAGCTGGAAAAACTACAGTAGGAAAGCTTTTGGCAGGACAGAAGGGATGGGTATTTATAGATACGGATGCAAAAATAGAAGAGCAAGAAGGAAGGAGCATTTCTGATATTTTTGCCGCTGATGGGGAAGATGCGTTCCGGGATAAAGAAACAGTTCTAATAAGGCAATTTTCAAAGGAAAACCTTTCCCAAGTGATTATATCGGTAGGAGGCGGCCTGCCATTACGGGAAGAAAACAGGAGGTTTTTAAAAGAGATAGGGACAGTGGTTTATTTATTTGCCTTAAAAGATACGATTGTTGGGCGTGTAAAAGCTTCTACCGACCGGCCGCTGCTTCAAGGAGAAGACCTTTCTAAAAAAGTGGAGGATATGCTTTTGGCACGTGATCCTGTTTATAGGCAGGCAGCAGACTTTTTGATAGAGACAGATGAAAAAACGGCTGAAGAAATTACAGAAGAGATTTGGAAAAAGATTGAAAAAGAAAAGGTTGAAAAAAATGAAGATTTAGTATAAACTATAGAAAGAAATTCTAAGGAGGAATAGTTACACATGATTCAGGCAGGCGATTTTAGGAACGGCATTACAGTCGAAATTGAAGGAAATGTATACCAGATTATTGAATTCCAGCATGTAAAGCCGGGTAAGGGTGCTGCATTTGTTAGGACAAAGTTAAAGAATATTATTAATGGCGGTGTTGTGGAAAAAACTTTCCGCCCAAATGAAAAGTTCCCTACCGCACGTATTGACAGGAATGATATGCAGTATTTATATTCTGATGGAGAGTTATTCCATTTTATGGATGTAAATACGTATGAACAGATTGCATTAAATGCAGATGATATTGGGGATGCCCTTAAATTTGTAAAAGAAAATGAAATGGTTAAGATCTGTTCTTATAATGGAAGCGTGTTTGCAGTAGAGCCACCACTGTTTGTGGAATTAGAAATTACAGATACGGAACCAGGATTTAAAGGAGATACTGCTACAGGCGCGTCAAAACCAGCTACGGTAGAAACCGGTGCAACTGTATATGTGCCATTGTTTGTAGAACAGGGAGAAAAAATTAAGATTGATACTAGGACAGGGGAGTATCTGTCAAGGGTATAACAAAAAAACGCAGTTATCTGGTTTCAGATGGCTGCGTTTTTTTATGCACAGATTTATAATTTTTTTCATACTATGTTTGTGTAAGTAATAGGAAGGGAGACATTGTATTGGAAAATTGTAATTGCCGTACCCAGTATTATAGAAATAGGATGCCAAGTCCTTGCCAAAATATAGAAAATACCTGTGGAAAGCGGACGGAAGATTGTTGTGTAAAGAATGGGTTGGAGGGAATGCCTCTTGGTATGTCTTATGTACCATGGCAGCATTGGAAAGAAACGTATGAGCCATGTAAGGCTCTTCTTATTGGGACCATCTTCCCAGAATTAAATCTTCCATTTCTGGAAAGGAGCTGTGGCCGATGAATGTAGAAGAAAAGCGTTTAATGAAGCAAATATATGAAACAGGTTTTGTTATTGACGATGTGCTTTTGTATTTAGATACCCATCCTTGTGATAAGGAAGCACTTGCTTTTTATGAAGCTTACCGTAAATTATATGCAAAACTAGTAAAAGATTATACCATTCATTTTGGCCCATTAAGTGTAGACCAAGTGGATATTACAAATAATGTGTGGAGTTGGGCAAAAACTCCATGGCCTTGGGAAATGGAGGGATGTTAATATGTGGAATTATGAGAAAAGGCTGCAATACCCAATAAAAATAAAAAACCCAGATCCTAAGCTTGCCATGGTAATTATGAGCCAATTTGGCGGGCCAGATGGTGAGCTGGCAGCAAGCATGAGGTATTTGTCACAACGTTATGTTATGCCTTACCGGGAAGTAGCAGGGCTACTTACAGATATAGGTACAGAAGCATATAAAATGTTCTAAAAAAAGAGATGGGCTTTTATTGGGCATACTTTCTTATATTGTATATTTGGAAATTGTATGATAAAATAATTGAGATGTGATGCATCCTTGCCCAAACATCTGTTTCCAAATTCTAACATCCGGCAAGGAAAAGCCTGTATTCTAGTTTTGACAGGAAAAAGAGGTGATATAGTTGTAGTTGCCATTGAATGGCAATGAGGTGGTAAGCAGTGGAGTGGGTTGTGTAAAAAGAAGCAGGAGATAAGAAGCATGGATGAAATACAAAATAGTATGAAACGTATTCTATATGATTTATTACAGGATACAGAGATACAAGAGGTTATAAAAGGTATTATAAAGAAGGATAGGGAACAGGGATGGGAATATCAGCAAAAAATAGAAGCATTAGAAAAAGAAAATAAAGTGCTGAGCCATCAATTGGAAGAAGGTCAGATGGAATGTGAAAGGCTGCATAAGAATTGCCAGAAATTAGAGGAAGAAAATACTGTCTTAAAAAGGGAGAAAAAAGAAATCCAAGATTCCAGGGAAGAAATATTCAAACAGCTTCAAAGTAAGAAAAAAGAATTTGAGCCGTTAGAGGAAATCAATGAAATTTGGCAAGGTATTTTGAAGCTAGAAAAAAGTCAGAAATCGTATTTAAAAAATTTATGTGGTTCATGGGATATAAAATCCTTTATTGCGTTAGGGAAGGATAAAAACGGAATCAAACAGCTAAGAAATTTTATTAGAGACGAAATAATGAATTCAAATAGAAAGGCCGATAATATTCGGATATTAGCCAGATTTTTTGATTTATGCATCGATGTTTATAATAGCACGAATATAAGAAAAGAGCACTATAAAAAAATAGATGTGCCTATCGGTAAAGAATATGATTCAAGGCAATATATTAAAACATCAGAAAGTATTATAAATGGAGTGGTAAAAGAAGTCCTTTTAAATGGATATTTTATGCAGGATGATACAATGAAACCCATTGTGCTTGTAAGATAAAATGGTTTTTAAGTGCTCTATATGCCTTGTGTGAAGCGAAAGGAATGTGTGTAAAATGGATAAAAAATGGAATATTATGGAGAGAAAAGATACAAAAGAAAAATGTCTCCAAACAGAGCAGATTGTTCAAAATATTTTTCAGTCGCCAAATAGTTGGATAAATGGATTTATCCGTTTAGTGAGTTTAGAGGGAACTTGGTACCATCATAGGGAAACAGATATTTTTGTTCCTTTAACACAAAGTTATATTGATAAATCATATAAAGTAGAGGGAAGGCCGGAGAGAGGGCCGGTTAGGTTAAAATCAGGGGTAGTTGCCTGGGATTATTTAGAGGAAGAGGAAGGGCTTAAGATTATTCCTAATTTGCCTTCTTCTAGTACTTCAAAATCGGCTGGGACGGCTGGGCTGGCGGAAAGAGTCCAGAAAAAACGGGTTTTCTTAAAAGATGGGCGAGTATATGATGAAGGAAGTAAAACAATCCGCCAGCTCCAGCCAAATGAAGAAGGCACAGTCCTTCAAGTGTTTCATTTAGAAGAACAGTACCAAAGAATAGATTATACATCATGGAATTATGATATTTATTTATGGGCAAAAGCAGGAGTAATCCCTTCAGTTCTGTATGTTTCAAAAGAATGTTGGAACACGATGCAATTTTTAATTAATAATTTTAATAATATTGATTTTGGGGAGTTCCTTTCACAAGGAAAGAAAGAATCAAAGGTGCCTGTTGCACAAAAGAAAGAGCAAGAATTAGTGGTAAAGAAAGAGGCAGTAAAAGAGCCAGAAGTGGCAACAAAGCCAGAGCAAATAAAGAAAGAAGAAGCTTTTGCTGAGCCAAAAGAAGTAGAAAAAAAGGAAACTTTTGCAAAACCAGAAGCCGTAAAGAAAGAAGAAACTTTTGTAGAGCCAGAAGCCGTAAAAAAAGAAGAAGCTTTTGTAGAGCCAGAGGCTGTAGAGAAAGAAGAAACTTTTGTAGAGCCAGAAGCCGTAAAGAAGGAAGAAGCTTTTGTTGAGCCAAAAATAGTAGAGAAAGAGGAAACTTTTGTAGAGCCAGAAGCAGCAAAAGAAGAGGAAGCTTTTGTAGAACCAGAAGCAGCAAAAGAAGAGGAAGTTTTTGTAGAACCAGAAGTAGCAAAAAAAGAGGAAGTTTTTGTAGAACCAGAAGCAGCAAAAGAAGAGGAAGCTTTTGTAGAACCAGCAGCAGCAAAGAAAGAGGAAGCTTTTGTAGAACCAGAAGCAGCAAAGAAAGAGGAAGGTTTTGTTGGGCCAGAGGCTGTAAAGAAAGAGGAAACCTTTGTAGAATCAGAAACAGTAAAGGAAACAGAAGTAATAATAGAGGCTAAGGTTGTAGAGGAGCCAGAAGTTTCTGTAAAACCAGGGGCAGTAGAAGAGCTAGAAGTTTTGGAAGAGGAAAAGGAAGAAGTTTTTGAAGAACCAAAGGTAGTAGAAGAAGCAGAAGTGGTAGAAGAATCGGAGGTTGTAGAAGAGCAGGAGGTTTCTAAAGAAGCAGGGATTGTAAATGAAGCAGAAGGCTTTGTAGGTTCAAATATCCAAGAAGAACCAGAAATTGAAAAGGAACCAGAAACTTTTGTACAAGTTAAAACAGGGCAGTCCGAAGGGGAAGGAAGTATTCGTGTAGTACAAGAAGTTAATATAGTACAGAAAAAAAAGGACACAGAGGAAAGTATGGATAGGATTCAAAGTTTATTAGAGTGTGATAAAAACAGATGCCGGTTAGAGCCATATGATAAAGATATTTTATATGATATTATAAGAGGGCATTGGGAATTATTTGAAGCAAAAGAAGAAACAGCAACAGCAGCAGAAGAAAACAAAAGGACAAATGAAAAAGAGTTAATGGCTAGGGATCCAAAGCTGGATATCCGCCAGGGAGTTGTCGGCATTGATTTTGGCACTAAAAGTACTGTAGTAGTCCGCCAAGATGCTACAAACCGTATTGTACCAATTCGGATTGGCACAGGAAATTTAAGTGATGAAGTAAAAGAAGAGGATTATGAAAACCCATCTATTATTGAGTTTACAAATGTAGAAAAGTTTTTAGAGGAATATTATAAGGAAGAAGGCAGGCCGCATACTTCTTGTAATGATATTTTTGTGTCCTATGATGCGTATGAAGATTTTAGGAACTGTAAGCCAGATGATTTCTATGCTTATTTTAGTGAATTAAAACAGTGGGCAAACCATGAGAAAGGCAGTGTCATTATTAAGGACAAGCAGAGGAAAGAATATAATTTAGGGGAAAGAATGGGACTAGAAGAAGGGACTATTAACCCAATTGAATTATATGCGTATTATATTGGCTTGTATATTAATAATATGCGAAATGGGATATATTTAAAATATTTAATGACTTTTCCAGTTGGCTATGCAAAGGAAGTAAGAGATTTTATTGCAAATAGTTTTTATGAAGGTATTAAAAAGTCTTTGCCTTCCAGTATATTAAATGATAAAGACTGCATGGATCAGTTTAAAGTGGAACTTGGCATTAGTGAGCCTGCTGCATATGCAGTTACTGCGTTAGAACAAAGTAACTTAGAGCCAAAGGATGAAACAGAATCTTTAATGTATGGTATTTTTGATTTTGGTGGCGGTACAACAGATTTTGATTTTGGAATTTGCAGAGGTGCAACAGATGAGGAATATGAAAAGGAAGCCTATGATTATGTACTAGAATGTTTTGGGGCAGATTCTGATGTCACACTGGGCGGAGAAAATATACTTGAATTAATGTCATACCAGGTATATCAAGAGAATCTAGAAGTATTCCGTGAAAAGAAAATTCCATTTATTCTTCCATCTGGGGAAAATAGTTTTGCAGGAAGTGAAACTTTATTGATTAATTCCCAGATTGCAAAAAGGAATATGACTATTTTAAAAGAGGAGCTTCGCCCTTTATGGCACCAGGAGCAGGGATGGAGAAAGAAATACCAGCTAGATAGTGAATCGCAAAATGAGGCAGATAAAGAGGGAATTGTGGTTTCTCTGTACAATATGGATGGGGAGCCTGTCCCACAGTGTATTTTAGAATTTGCAAGCCAGGAATTAGTAGAATTAATTAAGAACCGTATCCAAAGGGGAATTGATAGTTTCTTCCAGTGCCTAATTAAGATCTTTTTAGGGAAAAAGACAATAAGGAAAGAAGAAAATAATATTTATATTTTCTTAGCTGGAAATTCAAGTAAATCTATTTTTGTAAAAGAATTATTCCAAAAGAAAATAGAAGAATATTATAATAAATCAAAAAAATTGGCAGAAGGAATTGAAAATGTACAGTTTAATTTAATTGATCCATTGACAGGAGAAGGGGGCAGAAGCGATCGGTACGTGCCTAATGCAAAAACAGGCGTGGCATATGGATTATTAAAGAGCAGGCCAGGAAGCTCTATTAAAATTAATAAGAATTATGAGACAGATGCCATGCAGCAGTCACGCTTCCATTATTACTTGGGTAGGGATCACAGGCATTACTTTGACTGTAAGTTCTCGCCAGCAGAAATTGAATATAAGAAATGGGTTTCATTCCAGGGCGCTACAAGAGAAGTGGTACGGATTTACTATACCAATAACCCTATGGCAGATTCTAAAATGGAACAGATGTCAATTGAAAATGTCCCATATAAGGAAATTACTATTGAGACACAAGAAGACGCCTGCCTGTTTATTCGGACAGTCGAGCCAGATATGATAGAATATGTGGTGGCAAAAGAAATAGAAGATATTTCAACTAGTGAAGTAAAAAAGTGTTATTTTAACAATTAATAGCAAGGATTCCCTTTTCTCTTAGGTAGGGGAGGAATTTCCTAACTACCACGAGTGGATTGAAACAACTAAATAAAAAAGTAAAATTAAAACAGGTGAGGTAAAATAAAAACCCCACCTGTTATTTTTTATGCCCGGATTGAGAAACAGTTTGATAATAGCCCATTGGCGTAGTATGACATTCTTTTTTAAATACTTTAAAAAAGTGGTTATAACTGCCAAAGCCACATAAATGATAGACCTCAGATATAGGAGTCCCATAAAGGATATATTTTTTCGCAAGATCGATGCGTGCCCGTGTAATATAGGAGTGTAGCGTAATTCCTGTACTTTTTTTAAATTCTCTGGAGATATGTTCGCCAGAAACAAAGAATTCTTTTTCTAATGTTTTTAAGGAAAGGTCCTCTGTAAGGTGATGGCTAATATACTGAAAGACATTATCTATAATTAGGGTTTTCTTTTGATGTGCCTGGTGGATAGGATCACTTTGGATACACGCACGCAGGAATAAAATAAGGAATGTGGTAAATAAGCTTTTTTCATATAATTCTATTCCAAATTGTAGTTCTTCTTCTTTTAGGGAGGCTAGTTTTGTAATAAGATGTGTGATTAATAGGGAGGATTCAATTTCTGCATGGATAATAGTAGTATTATAGGGAGAAAACTGGAATTTTTGATAAAAATTACAAGTATTATCAGAAAAAAAGATTAAAGATTCTATGGGGATACTAACAGATAATATGGAACATTCAAAACAAGAAGAAGTATATAGTACATGGTTTTGCCCTGGCTTAAAAAGCAATATATCAGGAGATAGGCATAAATGCTCTAAACCATCTAAACAAATATAACAATTTCCTTGTTTTAATAAAAGGATTAGATAATTGTGGCTAGAACGGAAAGTATGTTTGTCATTTGTTTTTAATAAATGTCTGTTGATTCTGTAAAAAGTCTGCATAGTTATCTCCTTTAAGTAAAAATAGAAAGAAAATTTCTTTGTTATATCAAAATATAATAGTATTATATCATAATAAAATACTTTTTTCACTATATTTAAAAGTATAATAGATATATAGTAGTTTGGATGGAAGATAGGAAAAAGAATAAAGTTTCAAAAGAAGAAAGGGGTATGTTTATGAATGATTATCCACATTTGTTTTCTCCTATTCGGATTGGGAAAACAATCGTGAAAAACCGGCTTTTTATGCCGCCATTATCTACAAATTTAGCAGATAAGGGCTATGTGACAGATGCGCTTGTGGAACATTATGCTAACAGGGCAAAAGGAGGAGTTGGGTTAATTATTACAGAGGTAACGACTGTAGAGCCAGTTTATACCTATTTGCCAGGGGATATGTCTATTTATGATGATTCTTATATCCCAGGTTGGACGAAGCTGGTAAGTGCCGTGCACCAATATGATACAAAGATATTATCCCAGCTTTTCCATCCAGCCTATATGGCATTTCCATTGCCAGGCACCCCGCAGTTAATTGCCCCTTCTAATGTTGGCCCATACTATGCAAAATCTGCGCCACGTGCTGTTTCTGTGGAAGAATTACATACAATTATAAGGCAGTTTGGGGAGGCGGCATTCCGGTTTTTGCAGGCTGGCGGAGACGGCGTGGAAATCCAGGCGGCACATGCACATGGTTTGTTAGGCGGCTTCCTTACCCCTTTATATAATAAAAGGACTGATGAATATGGCGGGGATATCAATGGGCGGATGCGCCTTTTATTAGAAGTGATTTCTGAAATTAGAAAAATGTGCGGGGATCATTTTATTATTGATGTTAGGATTTCAGGAGATGAGTATAGTGATGGCGGGCTAACATTAAATGATATGATTTATGTATCCAAGAATTTAGAAGAAGTGGGAGTAGATTTTATCCATGTGTCTGGTGGGAATACAATTAAGCGTGGAAGTTCTATGCCAGCACCTGGGACTTCCCCTGCGCCCCATGCCCATGCTTCAGAAGAAATAAAAAAGCATGTCCATATACCAGTTTCAACAGTGGCAAGAATTAATGAGCCGTGGGTGGCAGAAGAGTTAATTGCAAATGGAAAAACGGATATTTGCATGATTGGGCGGCCAAATTTATGTGACAGTGAGTTTGCAAATAAAGCATTGGCTGGGAAAACAGATGAAATACGGCCTTGTATTGGCTGTGGGCGTTGTTTGACAGGGATTATGTTTGGAAAGCCAATTTCCTGTACAGTAAACCCATCTGTGCAGTCGGATAAGGTAGAGCCTGCTAAAGAAAAGAAAAAAGTTTTGGTAATTGGTGGCGGCCCTGCTGGCATGGAAGCAGCATATATCGCAAAAATGCGTGGGCATCAGGTAGTACTCTGTGAGAAAACAGAGGAGCTTGGCGGTTTATTAAGGATTGCCGCAGTTCCAATTGGAAAGCAAGAGATATGCAAGGTAATTAAATTTATGGCAAAAAGGTTAAAAAATGCTGGGGTAGAAGTATATACCAATTGTAAAATTACACCAGAAATAATAGATGAGAAATATAAAGATTATGAGATTGTTTGTACATCTGGGGCAAGAGCAAAAGAAATAGAGGCTTTCCAGTGTTTTAAACAGACAATGACAGCAGATGATGTATTATCAGGAAAAGGGTTCCCAGGCAGGAAGATTGTGGTTCTAGGAGGCGGCTCAGTAGGATGTGAAACAGCAGATTATCTTGCTCCTTTAATTGATGATATGTTCCCTGCTAATAGAGATGTAACCATTATAGAAATGACAAATGGGTTAATGGCAGGAGAAGGAGGTGCCGCAAAGAGTGTCCTAACGCAGCGGCTAATGCGTAAAGGAGTAAAGATTGAACTAAATAGTACAATAACAAAAGTAGATGAAACTACCATTACTTATAGTAAAAATGGGGAGGAACATGTAATTTCAGATGCAGATACACTTGTTTTTGCAGTAGGGTATGCACCAGAACCAGTTTTGTATAGTGAAAAACCAATTTATAAGATTGGTGATTGCGATAAAGTGGGTAATTTAAAAGACGCCATTAGTGCTGCTTATACATTGGCAAAGACTTTGTAGGGAAAGATACTTATAGGAAAAAGAAGAGAGAAGGAGAGTTTCATTATGGGGAAAAAATTACTAGAACCAATAAAGGTAGGCAATATAACATTAAAAAACCGTATTATGTTTCCGCCACTAACTACAGGGTATGAAGAGAGAGATGGGGCTATTGGTGAGCGTAGCCTAAATTTTTATGAAAGGCTTGCAAAAGGCGGGGTTTCGTATATTGTAATTGGTGATGTTGCACCAGTGCGTACTGCTTCTCCTACGCCCAAACTTTATGATGACAGCCAAATCCCAGCATTTAAAAAACTGGCTGATGTGGTACATAGTTATGGGAGTAAACTTGCTTTACAGATTTTCCACCCAGAATATGATGTGCCAGGGGTAGGGAAAATGATTATGGAAGCTGGAATGGCACGAAAGGCAGCAGCAGAGGCACAGGCGGCAGGAAATAATGAGGAGAGTAAGAAACAGACAGAAAGAGCAGAACAATTAACAAAAGACGCATATGCAAAGCTCCATCATGATATGCAGTTTTTTATCAGCGAGGCAAGTATAGAACAACTAGGGCAGATTAAAGCAAGTATAGCAAATTGTGCGGCGAAAGCAGAAGCAGCAGGAGTAGATGCAATTGAAGTACATGGGGATAGGTTAATTGGCTCTTTGTGCTCTACTTTATTAAACCATCGTACAGATATTTATGGGGGAAGTTTTGAAAATAGGATAAGATATGCGCTTGAAGTAGTAGATGCAATTAAAAAAGCGGCACCTTCCTTGGTTATAGAATATAAGCTGCCTATTATTACAAAGAATACGGATGGGAGTTTACGCGGTAAAGGCGGGGTAGAGGAAGAAGAGGCAGTTGCATTTGCAAAACTTTTAGAAGAAGCAGGCGTGGATATGCTTCAGGTAGCACAGGCAAACCATACTGGAAATATGGGAGATACTATCCCACCAATGGGAGATGTCCCATATAATTGGACATTGCCAGTTGCAAAACGTATAAAGGAGATAGTGAAAATTCCTGTTGCTACAGTAGGAAGGGTAATTACAGTAGAAGCTGGCGAACAGATCCTTGCTAATGGGGAAGCAGATATAATTGGGTATGGGCGTTCTTTATTAGCAGATCCTGATATTGCAATTAAGGCAGAAAGAGGAGAATGCATCCGTGAGTGCTTAAACTGTAATAAAGGCTGTGTAGATGCGATTCAAAAACGCCGTTATATTTCTTGTGTGTTAAATGCAGAAAATGGGGATGAGGCTTCTATTTTTATTAAACCGTCCGATAAGGTAAAAACAGTAGCAGTTGTTGGGGCAGGGATTGCTGGCTTAGAAGCGGCAAGAGTAGCAGCAAAAAGGGGCCATAAAGTAACTATCTTTGAAAAGGAAAATAAAATAGGGGGACAGATTAATTTAGCTGCTGTTCCGCCAAGGAAAAGTGAAATACTCCGTTCTATTGATTATTATAAAAAAATATTGCCAGAACTTCATGTGGAAATAAAATTAAATACAGAAGCCCCTAGTTCAGAGCTTAATAAGTTTGACCATGTAATGATAGCAGTAGGCGCACATAATATGGATTTGCCAATGCTTGTTGAAAATAGCAATGTAGTATCTGCCTGGGATGTTTTAAATGGGGCAGAGGTTTCTGGCTTGTGTGTAGTTTTAGGCGGAGGGCTAGTTGGAAGTGAAACCGCAGAATATTTAGCAGAAAAGGGATATAAAACAGCAATTGTAGAAATGATGGATAAGGTTGCTGCTGGGGAATCCACAACTGTGATGCCTTTACTAATCAAATCTTTTGAAAAACATCAAGTGGCGCAATACATTAATACAAAAGTAAAAGAAATTAAGGATAATGTAGTTTATGCAGTTCATACAAAAGATGGATCAGAAATTACAATCCACGCAGATACAATTATAAATGCCCTTGGTTCTAAAAAGAATGAATTTAGTGCAGAATCAATTACAAGTAAAGTGAGCTTTGTAGGCGACTGTTCCGGTGATAGGACCGCAGATATTGCTGCTGCAATCCGTAGTGGGTACCATGCTGCTAATGAAGTATAGAGATTACAACTAAGTGAACCAATAATTAATGGAATATATAGAAATAAAAAGGCTTTCTATGGTTTTTATCCTGCCATAAAAGGCCTTTTTAAATATAATTCCTGCATTTAAGTAAATAAATTCCAGGTTTATATTTTTTTAATATTTATTTCAAAAGTTTATTTTATTACAAAATAGAATAACAAAGGGGATTTTATTTTGTTTTGGTTAATTTTCAAATTTATTATAACTCCATTTAAAAGGAAGAGCATTAAAGTATATATCTATATGGCTTTTATTGTGGAGTATTATTTTATGTAAGAATTGTGCATAGAATTCATCTTCATATAAAACACCATATAAAAGGCCATTTATAACATTTTTGATATTTTGCATTAGTAAGGGTGATGGTTCTGGTTGTTCGATAGAATATAGGGTATTCCTCCATTCTTTGCCATACATAGGTTTTATGCCAGCTTCTTGTAGTTCATGGGCAATTGTGTAGGTGCCTTTTTTCTTGTACAAATTTGTGGAAAATAAGGCGGACAATTTCAGCCCCTTTTTCATCAACGTACATTTTGCCATTTTTTACACAATAGCCAAGCATACTTTGCCCAAATACAACGCCTTGTTCCATTCGGCGTTTTTGCCCCCCATTTTATACGCTCAGAAGTCTTGCGGCTTTCTTCTTGGGCAATAGAAGCCATAATTGCTAGGCGGAGTCCAGAATCTCCGTCAGGCGTATTAATATTATCATTTATAAAGATTACGCCAACCCCATATTTTTTTAGTTCACGGGTATAAAAAATACTGTCCAAAAGATTTCTTGCAAAACAGGAAATTTCTTTTGTAATAATTAAATCAAAAACACCATTTTTCGCGGATAAAATCATATGGTTAAATTCTTTGCGTTTTTTTGTGTTTGTGCCAGAAATGCCTTTATCTGCAAAAATTTTGTAAAGTTCCCAATTTGGGTTATGTAAAATATATTGTTGAAAATATTGTTTTTGGTTTTCTAAAGAATTGGCTTGGTCTTTCTGATCTGTAGAAACACGGCAGTAAACAGCAATTTTTTTCTTGGCAGAAGGTAGTTTTCTTTCTTGGTTTAAATTTTTATATTTTTTAATGGACATAATAATGCCTTTCTAACTCTTTTATGCAGTAATTATATTGTATGTTTGTTAAAAGGTTTCTTTTTTTAAGGAAGATAAGATAGCTTTTTGATATTCTAAGTAGAATTCTGGGAAATCTTGTTTGGTAATGGCAGGGATAGGTTCCCTTATATTAATAGACTTATGGTAATCCAAATATAAGCATCTCCTATGATAAAATATTCAGGGAGGATTGTATAATATAACAAAAATTATATTCATGTTATTTAGTGTGAAAAATTAGAAAAAATATATTGATATTTGCATGAATATATATTATAGTATAGTCAATATTTTAAGGGAGTGTGACTTATGTATCGAAAAATTTTGAGCTTTTTAGAAGCATGGAAGAAGAATAAACATCATAAACCATTGATTTTACAAGGGGCAAGGCAAGTTGGGAAAACATATTCTATTTTAGAATTTGGACGAAAATATTATGAGAATGTAGCATATTTTAATTTTGAAACAAATCCAAAATTAAATGATACTTTTGAAGAAAATATCAGCCCTGGATATTTACTACCGATTTTATCCCATATTGCAGGGCAAACAATTATAAAAGAAAAAACATTAATTGTATTTGATGAGGTGCAGCTTTGTGAAAGGGCATTAACTTCTTTAAAATATTTTTATGAAGATGCCCCTGATTATCATATTATTGTGGCGGGTAGCCTGTTGGGGGTTGCGGTAAACAGGGCAAAATTTTCTTTTCCTGTTGGCAAGGTAGATATAAAAACCTTGTATCCAATGGATTTGGAGGAATTTATGATTGCAATGGGCAAGGAGGAGATTGTAGAACAGATAAAAAAGTGCTTTGATATGAATGCTCCGTTGCCTTCTGCCCTGCATAATATAGCTACACAGCTTTATCGCCAATATCTTGTAGTGGGTGGTATGCCTGAATGTGTTATGCAGTTTGTGGACACAAAAGATTATATACTTGTCCGTCATACACAAAATATGATTCTTGTAAGTTATCTAAATGATATGAGCAAATATAATAATTTAAATGAAATTAAGAAAACACGCCTTGCTTATGATAATATTACAGTGCAGCTTTCCAAAAAAAATACTCGTTTCCAGTATAAGCTGATAAAAAAAGGAGGGAGAGCTTCTGAGTTTGAAAATGCTATTGAATGGCTTTGTTTGTCGGGGATTGTGTCACAAGTTTATAAAGTAGAACAGATCAAAAAGCCTTTAGAAAATTATCGTGATATAGATGCGTTCAAAATTTATGTGTCAGATTTAGGCTTACTTTGTGCTAAAAAGAATTTAACAGCAAATGATATTCTTTATATGGTAGAGGAAATTAATGATTTTAAAGGAGGTATGGCTGAAAATTATGTAAATGTACAACTTTGTATTAATGGATATAGTACCTATTATTGGGAATCTGGGCGTGGAGCCGAGATTGATTTTATAATTCAACGTGATGGGAAGCTAATACCTATTGAAGTAAAATCTGCAGATAATACAAGGGCAAAAAGCTTGAAGGTGTATATAGAAGCTTATAAACCAGAATATGCAATTAAACTTTCCACAAAAAATTTTGGGTTTGAAGATGGAAAAAAGATTGTCCCTCTTTATGCGGCATTTTGTATTTAATTGGTCTATTTATGGAACATTTTTTATGCTTCTGTAGGTGTATTGGTATGGCACATCTTAGATTTAAGTAGATGCTCCGGGAGTTTCAGTTTCCGGAGCCTTAAGAATTTTCAATAATCTCCATAGCAAGAATATCCGTTGTATAGTCCTCATTCTTACCATAGGAGTGAATGGTCAGCTTCATGCCGAAGGGAACGCATTTCAGCCAGACCTCTACAGTGTTGTTATGGTAAATAACTATTTTATCCAGTATCTCATGGTATAGACTTTCGTTAGTTTCATCAAAGGTCATAATCTCATCTAAAGAGGTGATATATTGCTCAAATACATCAATCTGCTTTGCCTGTGCTTTATCTTTGCTCTGTGCATTGGAAAGTAGTTCTGAAAGCTCTGCAAACTGTTCATCATACCATTTTGTCTGCTTCTGTAAATCAGCTTTAGAAATCAATCCATCCAGCATCAAGTCAATGGCTTTACGTTTCTTGGTATTCAAATTTTCCATTTTCTCTGTGATACGCTTTGTATCAAGTTTGTTATCCGTGATACCCTTAATTGCCTTGATTTCCTGTAGTATTTCCTTCTTTAGTTCCTTTTGATTGGTCTGTAGCTGGCAGATGCAATAATGTACACAGGTAAGTAATGCACGCTCATTGATAGAACCATTGTTACAGCCAGTTATCTCGCCATCAGATACCTTATGAGTTCCATGATTTGCTGCCGCATAGCAACGCCATGCCTTATAGGTAGTACCATTTTTCAGTTTCTTGGTACGGCTGACATACCTTTGACCGCACATTCCACAGTAGAGCTTCCCACTACACCAGTAACGGTTACTGTGCTTGGATTTCATTTCTTCCGTAGGCGCACGTCGGAGTAATTCTTCCTGTGTCCGGTTCCACAAATCTCTATCAATGATAGGCTCGTGGTGGTCTTTCAAATAAACCATTTCTTCATTCCCTCGATTGTACTTTTTGGCATGTGTCAGATAGTTTGGGGTAAAGGTTTTCTTCTGACACAAGTCACCCACATATTTCTCGTTTCGTAATGCTCTGAGAATAACGGTAGCAGACCATAACTTAACTCGCTTGGGACGTAATCCTTCCTCGGATAGTTCCCTTGCAATCACATGAGTACCTTTTCCCTCGTTGGTGTACTTATGAAAAATGGCACGGACGATAGGAACTTCCTCTTCGTTAATTGCAAGTTCCCCATTACGGACGTTGTAACCAATCAAATCCCTGCCAAAGACAATCCCTTGCTCCATCCGGCGTTTCTGCCCCCACTTCACACGCTCTGATGTCTTACGGCTTTCTTCCTGTGCGATACTTGCCATAATGGTCAATCGAAGCTCACCATCCGAATCTCTGGTGTCAATGTTATCAATGGTAAAAATCACACCAACACCATTATCCTTTAGCTTTCTGGTGTAGGACAGGGTATCCACGGTATTTCTTGCAAATCGACATACTTCTTTGGTGAGAATAAGGTCTATTTCACCTCGCATGGCATCCTCAATCATTGCATTAAATCCGGCACGTTTCTTGGTCTGCGTACCACTGATACCCTCATCATAATACACATCACTCAGAACCCAATCATCATGATGTGTAATATAATTCGCAAAGTATTTACGCTGGCTGATTAAGGAATTGGTCTGGTCATCCTTGTCTGTAGAAACTCTGCAATATGCGGCAACTCTAAGTTTACTTTTTGTATTCAATTTATGTGTCCTCCTTTTGTTAGGCTGACACATCACCACCTACAGTATAACAATGTAAATGATGATATGCAAGTAAATTCCTAAGAATTACGTTCGAGCAATGTAGGATTACAATACATGTGTTACAACTGAATATTGAAAAAGCAGAGATACTTCTTTTGTGTTATAATTTAGTCACCACAACCAAACAAAACGAAAGGAGTTCTCTGCTATGACTACTATAACACAAGATATGCGCTACCGTCTATCTCTTCTTAAATATGCTGACAAATATGGCGTTACCAAAGCTGCCATCAAATATAAAACCAACAGGCAGTACATCTATCGCTGGAAAAAACGCTTTGATGGTTCTATGGAATCCCTTCGTGACCGTTCCAGAAGACCTCATCATCACCCTAACCAACATACTCCTGAGGAAATCAAACTGATTACGGATATGCGCAGGCGTAACCCTCATGCAGGACTCGTCATTTTTTGGGTAAAGCTTATGCAGCGTGGCTACTCCCGTTCCATGACAGGTCTATACAGATTCCTCAAAAAACAGGGCTTTATGGCTGTACACCCACCAAATCCCAAATATATCCCTAAGCCTTATGAACAGATGGTCTATCCTGGACAGCGTGTGCAGGTAGACGTCAAGTTTGTTCCTTCTGCCTGTCTGAAAAATAGTAAGGTTATTGGAAAAAAGTTCTTCCAATATACGGCCATTGATGAGTATTCCAGATGGCGTTTTGTGGAAGCATTTGAGGAGCAGAATACCTATTCCTCTGCCCAATTCGTGGATCACCTTGTCAAAGCGTTTCCCTTCCCTATTGAATGTATTCAGACGGACAATGGCACAGAGTTCACAAACCGCTTTACCTCTCATAAGGATAAACCAACCCTTTTTCAGGTACATTTAGAACAACATGGTATCCAGCACAAGCGAATCCGTCCCTATACCCCTAGACACAATGGTAAGGTAGAACGTAGCCATAGGAAGGACAATGAGAGGTTCTATGCTACCCATCAGTTTTATTCCTTTGAAGACTTTGCCAAACAGTTAAAAGAATACAATCGGAAGGATTACAACCACTTTCCCATGAGACCTCTGGGCTGGAAAACACCAAATCAGGTACGAAAGGATTATCTTGCTTCTGTGTAACATATGTTTGACAAACCTACACCATATATAATGGGTAAAAAAGATAGCATGCCATAAAAATAGCATGCCTAAACTAGAAAAAAGACTCCTGAAAACCTATTATCTGATACTCTATGCCTTCCCCCGGCCCATTACCTAAACCCCCGTTTAGCCCACACTCACTTATTCCTTTCTGGTAAACCAAATTTCCAAATACCTTTTTTCCCACCCTACTTTTCATACATAAAAAAGCAAAAGGATTCATCCACTTTACTAACCGGATTTCCCTGCCATATGCTTTCCCAATTTGCCTTACTAATTCTGCCGTACTCACATATTCCCGATCCTGCGGATAAAAAATTCCCCTTGCTTTTCTTTCTATTACTTTCTTTATAAGTTCACATAAATTTCCTATATAAATCATACTTCTTTGATTCTTTATTGCTGGAAATACTGGTATCTTAACCGCCAATTTTACCAGCTTCTTATAATTCCCTTTGGCTCCTTTTCCATATACCATTGGCAGGCGAAGGATTACCACCTGGAATTCTTTACTCTCTATTGCTTGTAATGCCTTTTCTGCCAGCCATTTACTTTTTCCATACAGGCTCTTTGGCTGTGCTTTCGTATCCTTTCCTACCACTCCTTCCTCCAAGCCATATACACTCATGCTGCTTAAAAATATAAACTGTTTCACTCCTTCTTTTTTACTTTTCTCTGCTAATTCTTTTGTAAGCTGATAATTTCCCTGTATATAGTCCTCTTTTTGATGTCTTTTTTCTTTTTTATGTACAACTGCTGCACAATGTACCACTACATCAAACTCACCAAATTTTTCTTTTTTCCACCCTGTCCCCCTTACGGATAATAGCTGTACCTTATATTCTTTTTCTAAATACTGGCTCAACATATTTCCTATATAGCTATTTTTACCAGTAATTAATATATTCTTCTTTTCCACTCTATTACTCTCCCTCTTGAATTCCTTCTTTTTTTATTACACATTGGATCGTCCAAAGAAAGCATTTTACATCCATAAGAAAACCAAACTGTCTGGCATATTCCCCATCTAACTTTGCTTTTTCTTCAATAGAAAGTTTGTCCCTTCCATTAACCTGCGCCCATCCGCTTAACCCCACGGGCACATGGTTTGCACCATATTGTTCCCTTTTTTCAATTAAATCCTCTTGGTTCCATAAAGCTGGCCTTGGCCCAATAAAGCTCATGTCTCCCTTTAAAATATTAACAAGTTGAGGCAGCTCGTCTAATGACATTTTCCTAAGCCACCTGCCACTCCTTGTTAGGTATTGTTTTGCATCTCTTAATTGATGTGTTGGTATATTAGCTGGGGTATCCTGTTTCATAGTACGGAATTTTAAAATATAAAACTCTTTTTTGTCCCTTCCTAATCTTCTTTGCCTAAAAAATATAGGCCCTTCGCTATCCAATTTTATTACCAAAGCAAGGATTACAAACAAAGGAAATAAAAATATCAGGCCACATATGGCGCCGATTATATCTATCCATCGCTTTACAATTTTATACATGGGTATCCCTTTCTATATACCATGGTATTCTGGCACAATTAAATGGACTGCTTTATGGACTTCTTCTGCCTCTTGGTCAATAATCTGTTGTAAATATTCCATCTTTGCCAACAATGTTGTATCACTGCTTCCATTTATGTATTGTTTTTGCCCCATAAGGTTTTCTTTGCCATTTACTAATTTTGTATTACATTCTATACAAATATCTTCATTTGGGATTAGCCCTGACATTTGGATAAGGTTTTTTACTAACTCTGTCATAGTAATGGCCTCTCCTGCTTCCATAGGATAAATCCCACCTTTTTCTATTTGCACACTTTGTTCTAAAACCCATGTTATCGCCCCATGCAAGGATATAAAATGGATTTCCTTTTTTGGCCAAGGCACCCGAACCTTCCCTTCTATTGTTATTTGCCGCTGTATCCTTGCCAAAATTCCATTCTTATCTTCTAAGATTTCGCCTAACCGAAAAGCCATATATTTTGTCCCTTGGTATTGGTTCCACTGTTTTACCAATAATTCCCCTATCTTAATGCAGGCCCCTAATAAACTTTCTGGCTCCTCCGCTTTCTCAGAAGATAACATAATAAAACGTTCTGCCTTATATACCCTAGCCGCCTCCATACAACGCCACATACCAAGTACATTCTGGTTTACTACCTCATGGATTCCTTGTCCTGCCAATTCCTCATTTTTATAAGGTTGTACATAATAAACTACATTTGGCTTATTATTTTTAAATATAGCTTGAACCCGCATACTATCATAGGAAAAACCAACTAACACAGAAATATCCTGGTTAGGGTATTTCTCTTTTAACTCCTGTTGTAATTGATATGCATGGTTCTCATACAAATCCATAAGAATTAATTTTGCTGGATGCATAGCAGCAAGCTGTTGGCAAAGTTCCCCGCCCAAAAAACTACTTCCACCAAGAATTAGAATTGTTTTCTGTTCCATATAAGAAGCCGTTTGTTCTATACAATTCGAGGCATATGTCCCACCCAATAAATCAGATATTTCAATATTCCTTAAATTAGAATCTTTACTTCTTCCCAATACCCATTGGTATACCCCCGGCAAAATCCGAATTGGAAGCCCTATCTCACAACAAATCCCATACAGTTCCCGAACCACTGTTTTTTCTGCAGATGGCATAGCAATAATAACTTCATCTACTTCAAACTGCCCTGCCAGCTTCCTAATACATTCTCTTCCTCCTACTACTTCTACCCCATGTACATAACTTCCCCATTTCTTACTATCATCATCAATAATGCCGCATATCTTTATCTTTTGCTTATTATATTGTGCGATTGCTTCCATTATGGCATGGCCAGCTTCCCCTGCCCCAGCTAATATAGCACAAGACCCATGTTCCTCCTTCCGCCTTTTATTTTGCTTTACCCGAAGAAACCGATATAAAAAACGGTTTATTAAAACCAGCAAGAAAAATATCATTCCTTGTACAAAATAAAAGCTGCGTGGCACCTGCCAATGGAGTAGCTGTAACACTACCATCTGGGCTAAAGAAACAGTTACGGAACCTGCCACTAAATTTTGTATTTCTGTTATTCCAGCAAATCTCCATAAACTTTGGTATAGACGAAAAAAATAAAAGACCAGGATTGTAAGAATACTATGAATTGGAAAATACCATATTACTGTCTCCCAATAACGGGCAGGGATTATATTCCAATCCAATTCAAACCGCAAAAAAAGTGCCGCCACATCTGCAATAGCGATGGCTAACACATCTTGCAATATTAAAACCATAATAGGGGCCTTACTCCCATATCCGTTTTTTCCTTTTCCCATTGTTTTCCCCCTGCTTTATGTAAAATAATGAATTTTTGCCTAATAAAAAAATCATCCAAAAAAATGGCTGCCTAGAATTTACCAAAACAAAACTTTCCACAAATAAGCTTAAATAAACGCCTACATATTTGGGTGATACATTTTTTATATTCTGATATAACCAACACAATATACAAAAAAATGGGACTGCCCCATAACAAAACCAGAGCTGCGGCAAAGTGGAATGAAGCTCTTGGAATACTAACCATGATTTAGAAAAACGGGTGTATGCCCCGTCACCTGCTCCCCATAATAAATACCATGGATATAGCCATATTCTGTCTATCCCACGCTGTGAAAGAAAATTGCTTATCCCATCTGCCTGTATTTTATATAATTTTTCTTGGATTCTATAAAATAAATGGTAACTGTCCCCCGGAAGTTGTGCCTGAAACAGAAATAAAAATAGAACCCCAACACTTACAGCTACTAAAAAAACCCCTTTCCATTTCCTTTGGCTTAACAAGAAACAAATAAAAAATATAAAAAAACCTAATGCCGCCCCTACAGATTTTGAACAATAAATAAGTATTCCTGAAAGAAAAATATCCAGCCAAATACCTTCTTTTTTTTCTCCTATTTTTATACGGATTATATAAATCAACAGCAACATGGCAAACACAAAAAATGCCATTTGGTTAGGGTCCTGGAAAGACCCCACATATCGGTGCTCAAATCGGTACCTCCCCCATCCACTCACCAATAAAAAACACTGTATCCATAAATTTAGCCTACAAATATGTTCCATCTGTTGTAAAAACCTTCGTTCTGATGCCAGCCTGCGGAATAACACAATTACCAGATAATTATATAAAATATACGCTCCTGCAAATAGAGAAAAAGAATCCCCATAGCCTAAATAACAAACTTGGTTAATGAAAACAGCCCCTATTGCAAAAAACAAATACTCCTTATCTTGCCATATCCACTTCCCCCATAATTTATTTTTCCTATTCTTTATGGCAAATACCAAAAAAGAAAATACAAGCAGGCTATCGCCTATCTGAAAAGAACCAGAAGGAAGAAAATAAAATGGCTTACAAAACAGGAAAAGCAAAAACAATGCCTGTTCTGGCTTTATCATAATTGCCCCCTAAAATATTCTATTGTTGGCCCTAACCCTTTCTCTAATGAAATCTTTGGCTCCCATCCTAACCATTTCTTTGCATTTTCTATTACTGGCTTCCTTTGCAAAGGATCATCAGAAGGCAGTGGGCAATATACAATTTTTGAGGAACTTTTTGTCTGCCTTAACACTTTTTCTGCCAACTCTAAAATTGTAAATTCTCCCGGATTCCCTAAGTTTACTGGCCCCATT
>CAJTLB010000016.1 GCA_910577045.1 uncultured Lachnospiraceae bacterium
GCATTTATCTCAGCGACAGCTTAATCATATTACCACACTCATTTTCCTTTGTCAATATCTTTTTTGAAATTTTTTCAATTATTTATAGAAAATACCATCTAAAGCAGTTTTATAATATTCCCTACTAAAAGCATTAGACAATTATTATTATAAATAAAGCTTAATATTACACTTCCACGTATCATTGCAAGTATCTCTTGCCCTGTTTTTGTTGCCCCAAACGCTGTTACAATTAAACAGCCTATCCATAGAATAATCATTCCCTGCAAAAAACCAAATACTAACCCGGCTGTTTTATTAAGCCCCTTAATTCCAGGTACCCTCTCGATAATATCCGCCATTACAAAAATTACTTTCACTATAAACCCTGCTATTAAAAGAGTCCCAATAAAAGAAATAACATTTAATATCATTAATGCCAAATACCTGCTAAGATACTCTTTAAAATCTGTTACTCCTAATGTTTCATATATCACGGAATTATTATCTGCAATTAGCTTTTCCCGAATTGATTTTGGGAGTGCTAAATTATCAATTGCAAATATCTCATCTGTCCGTGTTTGGATAACCGAGTTAATCTGCTTATCAAAAATTTCTCCTACAAATTCTTCTGTATTTTCATGCAATGTCTCATATAACCCTGTATGTTCGATTAAAAACCTGCTTACATATGGATTTAATATGCCAACTATAATAATAGTCCCTACCATTGCAGCCATTGATAATGCAATTTTTAGAAATCCTTTTCTATATCCATTCCAAGTAGATAATATAAGAAAAGCAAGTACTACAAGTAATAAAATATTATCTGTTTTCATTTTTTCTCCATTTCCAGCCTATTGGCTTTCTTTTCTCTTATTTTAAGCGTATCTCACTAATAGAAGAAGGGGTAATTAAAGTATATCTGCTATCTGCTATATATTTTAATAATACTATATTTCTTTCAAAAGTATAGTTAAATTTTTCCACGCCATCCATATTTATTATTTCACAAGAGTACTCATTATATAACACCAAACTATCATTTGTAAAGAAAGCATTTGTATATCGTTCTGATAAAGTTTTTTCAGATATACTATCTACTACTTTTCCGTCTGCTGTAAAAACTCGCAGTTGAAATAATGCTCCTTCTTTTTTACTTTCTGTAATTAGCCCAATATAAGATTCACTAAAAAACACAGCATGTATTTTTTCTTCAATTGGTATAATAGAAATAATTTCTGGTATCTCCTTCATCCGGAATAAAACTATTTGATTATCAGCAAATGCACAAACGGTATTATTATTGATAAATTCAATTTTAGGGACTAAAGAATTCTCAAATTCCTCTTGGTAAGTACCAACTAGCTTTTCTACATAATCTTTCCCTACTGCTGAAAAGTTATAAAATTCCACTACATTTTTTAATGAATTTCCAACAATATCTAATGATGAAACTGCCATTTTCTTTCCATCTTGGGACAGTGCATATGCAAAAGGATAGCCTTCTTTTTCTAAAGATGTTTTTGTTGTTACAAGCTCTTCTCCTTTTGTATCATATAGCTTAATATAATTATTCCCTGCATCCTCCTGCATTACTGCTACAACGCCTTGCCCTGCTACTTTAATAGCCGAAATTGGGTATTGGGTCCTGACCTCCCCTTGATACCCAGCCTTATTAAAAATATACACTTCATTTCCCTTTTGTGAAGCCAGCGCCACATAATTCCCACATACATCTACAATAGGGTTTTTTATTTCATATGCTTGTCCCCATACTAAACCTCCGTTCTTATCCATGCAGGAAATCCCATCCATACTATAACGGAGAATATAATCGCCATACGCCTTATATTCTCCGTTCATAATCTCTGTAAGCTCTGATACAGACAAAACATCATAACCTGTATATACCAAATGTCTGCTGTAATATTGATATGCGCTGAGTATTGCTACTACTGCCACTAAAAACCCAACGGCCATGGCAAGCTTTTTCCCCCGGTGAAACCAGAGCTTTTTTTCAAAAGAATTCTTGTCCTGGCTTTCCCTTTCTTTTATGTATTTCCTTATATTTATCATCCTTGCCTCCATGCTACATTGTCTCTTTCGATTTTAGCATATTTTCTTTCCTTATGAAAGATATTTATGGAAGATATATTTCCTGGCCTGGGTAAATTTTATTTTCATCTACAATCCCATTCGCTTCTTTAATTGCTTCTACCATAGTATCTGTATGATATACTGCCATACTAATTGCTGTTAATGTCTCTCCTTCTGCTACAGTATGGTATATACCAGCCTTTGGCTCCATAATTGCTTCTGTTGGTTCGGGTTTTACTGTCTCACTTACTGTTTCTTCTGGTGTCTCTTCTTGGCTTTTTTGTGTTTCCTCTGTTTCTTTCTGTGTTTCTTCTTGTGTTTCTTCCGTAGTAGGTTTTATATTACCATCTACTTTCCCTACTATCACATTAGCAGCTGCTACTGTCTCTGTTTCTGTTTCTTTTTTATTTGTGCCTCCTGTAATATTTTGTGTTAATGAATTTAATGCTGCCTCCATGCCCTTCATTTTATCATAATTATTCATCATTGTAACCCCAATTGCCAATACTACAACTGCTAAAAAGGTACATGCACTATATAGTGCTGCCACAATCCTTTTCTGTGAACTATTTTCCTTTTTTTCTTGTATTAACGCACGGTAGTTTCCAATTACCTTATCTTCTACAGTCTCTTCTATGGGCTTGCCCTGCTTTTTCTCCACCATATAAGCCTGCATCCATTCATTTTTTTCATAATAAATATAATATCCTTCCTGCTGTGCCAATGTCCCATTATGGTAAATATAAAATTCCTCTTCTTTTTCTTTCGCATCCGCCAATAGTAATACTTTATCTATTCCTGCAAAATTATCTATATGTGCTTTATAAAGCCCCTCATCAACCTCCTTTGCTGAATCATTCCTTATTAGGAACCAGCCTACAATTTCTAGTTCATTAAAATACTCTTTCATATTTTCATAAATACTTGTCCACGCTTCGTCAGAAAAAATAATGCCATTTCCAGAGAATAAAACATGCTCTGATGCCATTGCGCCTGAAATAAATATGTATGTAACTCCTTCGCTGTATTTTACGGTTCCCAATAAAACACCCGCTGTATGTTCCATTTCGGGATTGTCCCACAATTTCCCGATATAGGTCATCACATAATCTTCTACGTAAATCTTCCTTTTATCTTCTCCATTCCCTATCTGGCGTACATTCCTTGGCAGTCGTACTGCCGATGCAGGCATCTCTTGTTTCCCGGACTCATCACTATAAATTATTTCAATCATAACTCCTCCATTCTGTGCCTTTTATGCACAAAGCCATTAGGCCTATTATATTCGAATGTATCATAGCACATTTCTATTTAGGCTTTTATCGCATCCTGTCGGCTACATCTTCTTTTTTATCGCCGCTTCTTGCGTTTTTTCCTGTTTTTGCCGTTCTTCTTGCCAAAAATTGACCTCTTTTTTCTAAAACAGAATCTATGTGTCACGTTTTCTGTCAAATTATTTTTCTAACTATCCGTCTATAGCCGGCTTCTTATGGCAATACTTAAAATCAGCACGAAAAAGAAAGGTGGATTTCACTTGATATTTTATTATGACTCCAACACAGATGGATGTGGCTTTGCTGTAGGGAAAACACTAAAAGCACTTATCCACACTCATCCAAAGGCAGGCTCCCCTATTGTTTTATTGTGTATTGGAACAGACCGTTCTACAGGGGACAGCTTAGGGCCGCTGATTGGTTATAAATTATCCCGCCGGAAAATAGAAAACCTCACTATATATGGCACATTAGATAACCCTGTCCATGCTGTCAATCTAGAAGATACCCTAAAAAAAATAAAAAAGAAGCATCCAGACGCGCTTATTATAGCCGTGGACGCTTCCCTTGGAACCAGTGCCCATATTGGGTATATTACACTGGGTATAGGCAGTTTAAAACCTGGAATCGGGGTAAATAAAAAAACCCTTCCAGAAGCTGGTGATATTTTTATTACTGGAATTGTAAACTTTACAGGTATGTTAGACAGCCTGCTTTTACAATCAACAAGGCTTTCTATTGTTATGAAGCTTGCTGACTGTATTAGCCTTGGCATCTTTAGTGCTCTGCTTTATAAAGAGCAAGGGCTTCTGCAACAGTAGAAGCCCCCTGCTCCTCCATTAATACAATCATATCTTGCAAAGCTTTTTCTGTGACATAATCCTTTCCCAGAAATGCCTCATAATTTGCTGTTATATGCTTATTAATATCCTTTACTAGAATGTCTGCTTCTTTCAAGTCCTTATTTGTTTCTTCCTGTTTTGCTTGTAATAAAGAAATCTTTTCCTGATGCCTTCCATTAATTTCTTCTATTAACATATATTTTGTAGTTTCTTCAAAAGCAGTTAAAGCATCTTGCTTCTCAGCCATGCTCCGCTTTACCTCTGCTTCCAATTCCGCTATTGTTGTATCAAATTTCTCTAAATTATAGCCTTGCTCGTTTTTATCCTTTAAAATTAGATTTCGAATCACCTTTATTTTCCTTATATTAGCACGTATTTTATCCCTTAATGCCCTAACCTGGTAAACCGCCTGCCATTTTTCCATTTTTGTCTTTTTTACAATAAGCTGGTAGGATAAAAAGAATAAAAAATAACATAAAAAACAAACAATTAACATAGTAATTGGCTTTTTTGCTGGTTCTGGCATAAAGAAAACAATCCCAAATGGCAAGGCAAAATTTAAAATAATAAATGCCAACATAAATATCAAGTATTCTATAATGCCCTTTGGGAAAAATATCCCAAAATATATTTTTGTATTACATAAACGGGGCAAATGGTTTTCTTTTAAAACAGCATGTATTTCATCTAATGTTTTTCGGTTTTCCTCCCTTAAATCTGCTGTTTCTGATTCTATTCGTTCTGCCACACTTTTATCTTTTGCTTTTTCTCGGTCCAAACGGACCCTCCGTACCCGATCTTGATCTTTACGGATTTCTCGGTCAAAACTTGCTGATATCTCTTCTTTCCTCTTCTTTACGGTTAATTCTACTTCATCACGTGCTGCCTTTTCTTCCCCTTCCATATCACGTTCTAATTCTTTTAAATTATCCTGCAGTTGTTCTCTTTCTCCTTTTGCCCTTTTCAATTCATCAAGGACAGAAAGCGCATCTTTTAAATAATCCACATTACTTGCCAGCAGATTCCCGTTTTCCATATCTAAAGCCTCCTTATGTATGTAATTTCATTTTAACAAATCAAGTAGGCTTCGACAATAGTATTTACAAAAATATCATATTTATTTTATATACGCAATAACATATCCCCCTCTTTTATCCAGCCTTTTTTTCTCATAAATTCTGAAATAAGAAGTGTTACTGCTGCTGGAAGTATAAAATGTAACAATAAAATCTCCCCTAACAATAAAAAACCTGGCACTGTCCCGCCCATTACCTGCCATGTCATAATCTGCCCTACAAAACCGGCTGTCCCCATTCCAGATCCAGTTGCATTGCTAGTCATTTTAAAAAGCATAGTCCCTACTGGCCCTAAAATAGCACTGGCAAGGGTTGCTGGAACCCAAATAATTGGTTTTTTCACAATATTAGGGATTTGCAGCATAGAAGTCCCCACTCCCTGCGCCACTAACCCACTCCATTTATTTTCACGGAAAGATGCCACAGCAAAACCTACCATTTGGCAGCAACATCCAACTGTAGCGGCACCTGCCGCTAAACCACTTAAATTTAATGCTACCCCAATTGCCGCGGAACTAATCGGAAGAGTTAAAATCATTCCCATTAAAACAGATACTACAATACCCATTAAAAATGGCTGTTGTTCTACACCCCAGTTTACCATAGCCCCTATGCCTGTCATAAACCCTGAAATTGGCGGCCCTATTATTAACCCGACTACAGAGCCACTTAAAATTGTAACTAATGGTGTTACTAAAATATCTACTTTGGTTTTCCCTGCCACCAAATGCCCAATCTCTATTCCAATATAAGCAGCCACAAATGCCCCTAATGGTTCACCTGGGCCAGCTAATATAATTGCCCCAGCCTCTGACATAATGCTTCCTGCAAGAATCTTGCTGGCATATCCGCCTACTAAGCCAGCAGTTGCTGCAGACAACGTTACCAAAGGGCTTTCTTTAAATTTAGCCGCCACTCCTACGCCAATCCCAGCGCAGGTAGCTGCTGCCGCCATCTTACCAATTAAAAAAAGAAACTGCCCTATACTTCCTGGTATTAGGTTTCCAATCTGTTGAATAATAGTACCTACAATTAAAGTAGAAAATAACCCTAATGCCATGCCACTTAAACCATCAATAAAAATTCGGTTTAAAAGTTTTTTTACTTTTTCCATAATATGCCCTCCAAATTCTAATATATCCTTTTGTGCCAAAATAATTTTATATGTAAATTCATCTGTCTTGTCACTAGAGGGCAGTATACCATCCTTTTAAAAAAATTGCAAGCAATAAAATAAGCCTTTTACATACTTGTACAAAATGAAAGGATAATATATAATTTAAGAAAATATCAGAAAGCGGGGAGCTATATGTTTCGAATTTGGGCAAAAATTTTTAAAGATAACCATATCCTAAAAGATATTGTAATTAAAAATAACAACCAGCACCTAAACCGTACAAAGAAAATATACGATTCTTTAGATGCTGCTTGTTATCAATTTGATTTAAGCAGGCCTGTTTGGTTAGATAAAAATATTGCTGACTTTAAACGTAGCAGCAAAGTCCGTTTTACCCAGGATAATTTTATAGATAGTATTGATTTTGACTATTTAGAGCTGCAAGTTTTAGAAGAAGATTAAGCTTTCTTTTTTCCTGCCACTATACTTCCTATTGTAAATGCCCCAACCATTAAAATAAGCCCTGCTGCCTGTGCCAAAATCATAGCTGACATAGAGGCTTCTTCAAGGTCAAAAACACCTTCTTTTAATACTGCTATCCACATAGTAATAAAACCTAATGGCAGCGTAAACATCTGAGAAAATATACTTAATATATATACTATCCTTCCTTCTGCGCCAGATGTGCCTAATATTACAAATATCAAAAAAGAAAGTATTCCCAATAAATTCCCAATCAACACTGACTTCCACAATGACTTAAACTTAGACTGGAACACAGTCCCAACCCAGCCCCAAAAATATAATACTGTAAAAGGTGCCGCATACAGCCAAATATTCCCAATTACAGGAATAAATAACATTACATTAAAAAAATACCCTATCAAGATTGGTGATACTGCCAATAAGCATAACATCAAATTTTCTCTTATTTTATCTTTTTTTGTATCCAATTTTCTTCCTCCTGTTTTCTCTTTATTTCCTATATGCTTGAAAGTGTATCCTACTAATACCCAAATGTCAATAACTTACTTTTCTCATCCCCGGATATGACATATGTAACTTGTATTCAACGCTATATTTGATTAAGATAGTAGTATCAAAACCAGGGAAACTATGAAACAGGAAGGAGTATTCTATGAAACCTAAATACAATCATTCTTTATGGGGTGTTATTTTGATACTTTGTGGTATTGGCTTTGCAGGGAACGCATTTGGACTTTGGCACTTTTCCGTATTTTTCCGAGGCTGGTGGACATTATTTATTATAGTCCCTTGTGTCGTTTCCGTAGCTCAAAAAGGATTTGAGCCACTTCCAACAGCAGGGCTAATTATTGGTTTACTTTTTTTACTATCTGCATGGAATATTCTTCCAAGCGGCATTGTATTTAAGTTATTTTTCCCAATAGCATTAGTATTAGTTGGCTGCAATATCTTATTTAAAGATACTGCCCAACGAAAACATTTTAAAGATACAAGTACTGCTTACCATGCTGATTCTCCAGAATATAATGCTATTTTTGGTTCCCAGAAAATCACTTGTAACAATGAAGTCTTTACAGGTGCTACATTAAATAGTATTTTTGGCGGTATTGACATGGATATCCGTACCGCCTACTTACAGGAAGATATTGTTGTAAATTGTACCACTGTTTTTGGCGGCATCGATATATTCGTCCCTGCTAATGTAAATGTACAAGTTTCCAGTGTCCCTATATTTGGTGCTGTTTCCAACCACGTAAAAAACCGCAATGCTGGCGCACCTACTATTTTTATTAATGCTACTTGTATGTTTGGCGGCATTGACATTAAATAGCATAAAAAGAAGCTTCCACTACAACATGGAAGCTTCTTTTTATACAAAATCATTTTCCCGCAACATTGTTAAATCAGAATCCTTGTATTTTCTTGAAAATACTGTTTCAAATAATTTCTTAATATTCTTTTTTTCAGAATGGTCAATTGCTGCATTAATAATATCCTTAATATCCTCCATGTCAATTACTGTTTTCTGGGCATAAAGGGCATCTATTTTAGCAGAAAGTGCTAAGGTAGCCATTTCATCAATGCCATAATCCATCTCCATCGCATAACTTTTTGCTAACTCTACCCATTCTGATATTTCATATTCCTTTAAAATAACCTTATGGTTAAAATATGTTTCTATTTCTGGATTTTGTGCAATCAATCGAGTTATGCCTTCTTTGGTATCTTCCAATACTACCACCATGCCACCAGTCTGCCCACTCATCGCTTCCAGCAATTCTTGTGTAGTATCTTGGTTCATTTCACCCGCATGTTCTACCAATAAATCAGTCCCTGCAAGGCGGGTTATTGTTTCTTTTATTCCTTTATGGTTTAACCGGTTCCCCGATATTTTAGCTATTTTCCGGCTTTTTTTATTAGAAACCCGGCTTAAATTTTTCATTAATTCTGTTGCAAGCGTTGTTTTGCCAGATTTATGATCCCCAATAACCAAAATATTTCCTGTTAGTGAAGTATCCCTGTTTTCACCAACCTGTTTTGCTTCTTCAAAAATTTTTGCCAATTCTGCTTCTAACCCATTAATATGGAGGAATGCTGCAAACACCTGCCGTTGTTCCTCTGGCAGCCTTCCTGGCTCTGCTGCTTTCTCTGGCTGGCTAAAAACTTTCTCTTCTAGTTTATTAGAAATCTCTTCTGGCTCTTCTGGCCCTGCCTCAACCATATTTTCTTCTGGCTTTCTGTCAACAGTTTGTTCTTCTGGCTCTTCCTCTGGCATAATATGTATGACTGGTTCTTGTTCCTTCTCTGTATAAGGCACATCATTCCATGCCAAGGCTTTCTGCACATAACGTAAATCCTTTGTTGCGCCAGTTGCATCCATTTGTTCTGGTTCTTTTATATTTTCTACCCCTATATATGGATTTTCTAATACTTGCCCATCTATCTGCTGCTCCTCTGCTGGCATTATTTCTTTAATGCTCTCTGCTAAAGCCTCCTGCATATTCTCTGTATTATACATTCCTGTAGATACTGATACTGGCTGCTTTGGTATTTGTTCTGTTATAATTTCCTCTTGGGCAGGCTCCTTTGGCGGCAAATACTGCATCTGTGGCTGGAAACGCCTATTATACTTTTCTTGCTGGCTAGGGGACAATGGCATATAAAGCATTTTTAGCTCCATTGCTTTCTCTACATACTCCCCTTCCCCAAACCATAAAATAATCTCGTCACATGCCGAAACACATGCCTCGCCCATTCCTGCCTTATGATAAAGCCGTGCCAACTCATATGCCCACATATCTTCAATTTCTTCTTTTTTATATTCTTGCAAAATGCCTATTAATGTTTCAACTGGCTCGCCCCTTTTTTTTGCCATCTTATACTGGAGTTCAAACCTTCCTGAATCATTAGGGGCAAGCCCAATAAAGTTTTCATAATAATGCTCTGCTTCTGAAAAATTTCCTGCTTTAATACATACATCTGTTAAATTATACGCTAACCGCCTCCCTATAGGGGCACGTTCAAAAGCCATTAAAAAAATTTCTTTTGCATCTTCATATCTGCCAACTTCCGCATAAACACTCCCTACGTTTGTTAATGTATTAATATTTCTTATACGCCGCCAGTCAATACCATCTGCAATCTTTGCAGCCGTAGCAAAATCTCTATTTTTAATCAGCTTTATCATCTGTTCTTCTTTGATTTTATATTCATACTTATCCACGATGTCCACTCCTACCTATTTATCAACAACCCTGTACCCTATCAAGTGTATCACACCGTAAAAAGCTTGTCAAAACGTGTTTGCCACATTTCTTATTTTATGGTATGGAATATTCCAATCATATTATTTAAGGTTTCTGATTGTGCGGATAATTCTTCACTAGATGCAGCACTTTCCTCTGCCATCGCAGAATTATCAGAAACTACCTGTGAAATCTGCTCAATGCCTTTTTCAACTTCTACAATACTTTCCATCTGCCTGTTTACACTCTCTGCTATTTCATTCATTTTATTTGTTAAATCCACTACTCCCTCTGAAGCTTTAAACAAGCGTTCTGCCGCCCCATTTACAATTTCCATGCCATGTTTTACAGAAGCTATCGAATCTTCAATTAACTTTGTGGAAGTCTGCACTGCTGTTACGCTTTCCTTAGAAAGATTGCCAACTTCATTCGCTACTACAGCAAACCCTTTTCCCATTTCCCCTGCCCTTGCTGCTTCTATAGAGGCATTCAATGAAAGCAAGTTTGTCTGGTCTGCTATCTCTTCAATATCCGCGATAATCCGGCTAATATCATTGGAACACTCACTAATCCCCTCCATTGCGCTTACCAACTTCCTCATTTCCTGGTTACTAATTTCAATATTTTCTTTTACCAGCCCTGCACTAGTTGCAGCTTCCTGTGCATATGCTGCATTATTGCGGACTTGTTCTGCAATATTGGTAACAGTCGCCACTAATTCTTCTAATGATCCTGCCTGTGTAGTAGCGCCGTCTGCAAGTGATTGGGCGGCTTGTGCAATCTGATCCGCACCTCCTGATACTTGATGTGCTGTTGAACTAATCCCCTCGATCGTTGCCGTCATCGTTTGTGCAATATTTTCTAATGCTAACTTTACCTTGCCAAACTCCCCTGCATAATCCTGTTTTAATGTATATGCTAAATTACCTCCTGCAATTTCATCTAAGACCTCTGCCACTTCGTCAATATACTTAATATAATCTTTTAACCTAACTACTGTCTTATCAATGGAAGCCGCTACTGCGCCAATTTCATCCTTTGAATTAATTGCAAGGGATACATCTAATTTCCCGCCTGCAATCTGATCTGCCACCTGTTCAAGCTGTTGGATAGGCTGTACAATTCCCCTAGCTATTTTAGAAATAATTATAATAAGTACTAAAATAACTATCACAAAGGCACATACAATTACTGCCATTACCATAAATAAAGGTGCGTTATATTCTAACGCTGGCATCCCGCTTAAGACCACCCATTTACTGTCTCCCGCCTGCGACATATAGCCATAATTCTCTGTCTTTGCATAACGATAAGCACAATTCCCATACTGTTCTTCCAAAAAGGCTGTTTTTATCTTTTGCTCAATATCAATATCCATAATTGTCTTCTGGCGCAAAGCAGAGTCCTTCGCATACATAATTGTCCCTGCATCTGTCATTAAAAACAAAAAGCCTGTTTTTCCAATAGTATGTCCCTCCATCATCTCAATTACAGCAGACAAAGAAAGATCTAATGCGGCAACTCCCATTACGTTTCCACTACTATCTAAAACTGGTGTAATAATACTTGCTACTAACTCACCTGTAGAACTATTTTCATATGGTTCTGTTACAACTGTTTCTTTCGCTGATACCACTTGTTGGTACCAGCTTCTAGTTGTAATATCCCACTCCCCAATTCCACTAACATATCCACTATCCTCAATACACTGGCTGGAATCTACATCTGCTATCCAGCTAACTAAAATATTTTTGGAATCTGTCTGATGTACATTTGCCATAGTTGCCATTACAGAATCATACTGTTTTGACTTTGCTATCTCATCTCCTGGCTTTAACCCTGCAAATAAATCAATTAACTCATAATCGGCTGCCATCTGCCGGCTTACTTCCATATATTTTGTAAAATACTCACTAATCTGGTAAGCCACATTCATAGAACTTTTTTGTATGCTTTCGTTTTGTAATTTTTGTATCTGTGCCCCTACAAAAATAGATATTAAGGTTGCTGTAATAATTAACCCAATTATTGTAGGCACCATAATACGTTTCATCATTTTCGCTTTAATAGATTCTGTTTTTAAAAATTGGTTATCCATATTTTAATCCCCCTCATATTTCTATTTTTACTATAACATTTTCGCAGGCAGTTTACAATTATTATCTTTCTAAAAAATGCAGAATTATTAAGGGTTTCACCAATATTTTCCATATTAGTTTAACCTTTTTATAGATGCCCATACCCCCCCCTAGCAGCTTTCATCTGCACAGGCCTGCACATAAAAAAGGCTGTAATACTTATTTATATTACAGCCATTCTTCTCTCTATTCAATTTTTATTCTTCTATATAAAAGTTTTTATCCCTGTCAACCGATTCTTTTTTTATTTTCAACCTTTCTGTGGTCATCTCAATGCTCTTACGCTTTATTATTTATTCATCAGTATATTTAGATGATGTCTTTATTTATTTTTTTCTTGTTAATCTTCAGCTTTTCCTTTCTGGCTCTCAACCTACTACCTATTTATTATTTTTACTGAAGTGTCTCATTATTTATTCTCTATTTGAAGGCTGCAGGAATCCCATCATCTTGCCACCTATATACTGATGTTCTATATTATATTCTTCACTTCCCATGGGACCCGCCTCCTATCTTTTTTTATTTGTTTTGTTTTTGTTAAATAAAGTATACTATATCCCTTCTGATTTGTCAAGCATTTTAAAAAATATTTTTTTATTCTCTTTCTACTCTTTTTTTCCTCTTCTTTATTTTGTCTATTATTTAATTTTTTAAGAATATTCTAATTATTTATATATTTTAACTGTAATAAAAATTTTACAAAAAACCTATATCTTTTCTTTTTAAATTATAGTATACTCATGATGGTATTTATATTTTTGAATTTTAACAGATGAAGGAGAATTTATTATGTCAACTAACGTAAAAACAGATAGAGAGGAAGGTATTTCCTTAAAAGGACTTCTTATTGATGTAATTCAAATTGTAGTTACTGCTTTTTTACTTACTTTTATTTTATTAATCTTTATCCAGCCAAGTATCGTGTCTGGGGATTCTATGTACCCTACTTTACACCACAACGATAAATTAATTTTATGGAAGCTAGGGACACCCGATGCAGGCGATATTGTTGTATTTGATTCCCACAATCCAAATAATGATAAATATGTAAAACGTGTAATCGGTGTAGCAGGCGACCATATTGAAATTGTAGATTCTATTGTTAGCGTAAATGGCACTGTTTTAGATGAAACCTACGTAAACCATGCTGAACCATTAATTCATAAAGAAGATGTTGATTTAATTGTCCCTGATGGTGAAATTTACGTATTAGGGGATAACCGGAACCACAGCAATGACAGCCGTTCTTTTGGTACTGTGCGTTTAGATGATGTAGATGGAAAGGTAGTATTTAATTTAGATAAAACGATACGGAATATTTTCGGCTCTAAATAGTATTCCCCGCTTATATGATAGCTGCTGCATAAACAGGCAACCTCTGCTTGGTTTATACAGCAGCTTTTTATTGTTATGCCCTTTCTTACATTTCTACTATTTAACGCCAAAGCCTCCTTAATTAGTTAAATTTAATATATTAAATTTAACTAATGAAAGAAATTCGTAAGTTTTTATCAAGAGTTATGAAAAACTGCCTTGCTAAAATATAGTGCAGAAAGGAGTGATACACTATGACATACTTATTACAAACTAACCATTTAACAAAAACAATAAAAGACAAAGACTTAGTTTCCAATATTAACCTTCACGTAAAAAGGGGAGAAATCTACGGATTCCTTGGGCCAAATGGGGCTGGAAAAACCACCATTATGAAAATGATTATGAATTTTTGGAAACCTACCAGCGGGGATATAGAATTATTTGGAGAAATCCTAACCCCAAGCTCCTATAAAGTATTAAAACGGATTGGCAGCATTATTGAATTCCCTACTTTTTTTGATCATTTAAGCGGGAAGGAAAACTTAAAGCTCCATTGTGAATATATGGGATATTACCAGCCTGGAAGCATAGATGAAGCCTTAGATATGTTAAGCTTAACCTCTGCTGCAGATAAAACTGTTAAAAACTATTCCCTTGGCATGAAACAAAGGCTTGGAATTGCCCGTGCCATCCTGTGTAAACCTGAATTCTTAATCCTAGATGAACCTGCCAATGGGCTAGATCCTTCTGGAATAAAACAAACCCGTGATTTATTCCATATGCTTAACAGCAAATACCATACTACTATACTAATATCTAGCCATATCCTTTCAGAAATCGAAAGCATCGCAGATACAGTAGGCATCATTAGCCACGGGCAGCTAAAAAAAGAAATTTCTATGAAAGAAATATCCGATATCAATACGGAATATATTGAACTTTCTGTAGAAAATACAAAAAAAGCCGCCTATATCTTATCAGATCGCCTAGCTTTTACTAATTTTAAAATTATAGACGAACATAATATCCGTATCTATGAAACAAAAGTCCCTATACAAGAAATCACTAAAACCTTAGCTACAAATGATATTACCTTTTATTCTATTAACAAAAAGTCAGAAAGCTTAGAAGATTTCTTTCTTAAAACAACTATGGAAGGAGAAAAATAATGGGAAAATTAATTATATTAGAATGGAAGAAAAACAATACTAAAAAATATATCCTCTCTGCGTTCATTATGGCTGCCTGTCTTTTTCTCCTTATTTTTGGAATTAACTTTTGGGGCATGGCTGTTGATCCAGATACAGGAATGGTAGATGCGCCAACCGGTTATAACCAGATATCTGTCTTTATAGATGTATTAACCCATATGTGCTATACTTGTTTCTGTGCCACAATGCTTGCCGGTTATATTGTTAGCACCTACAAAAACAAACGTATGAGCCTTATGTTCTCTTATCCTATTAGCCGGAAAAAAATTTTAAGCTCCCAAATGTTAGCTGTATGGATTTTTAATTTTTTTGCTACAGTCCTAACAAAACTATTTTTATACTTGGCTGTCCAAATCCAAAGCCAATACCAGCCTTCTGCCTTTGGCTTAGATTTTAATTTTAGTAGCCCTGCGTTTTACATCCAGCTTACACTAAGCTCTGCCATTATTATTAGCATTAGCTTTGTAGCCTTATTTATTGGTTTAGTAATGAACTCTTCCAAAGCAACTATCCTTGCATCTATTCTTTTAGTCTGCCTTACCCAAGGAAATATTGGAAGTTTTACTCTTGCAAACAATCTTATCTTTTATGCTATTTTATTAATAAGTTCTATATTTTTTGCTGTCCTGTCAGTTTTAAGGGCAGATTCCCAAGACCTTATGTAAAATTTTTATATTATTTATCCCCTAATTTCCATTGTTCTAATCCACTTGCGGCAGTTAGGAGCCAATTATATGGATTGCTTTATGGCAGCAAGGGATACCGCTTTCGCTCCGCCCACTGCTGCCATTATAATTGTTTTAGGCAATTTCCCCACCTAAGAGGAAGGGGACTTGCTGTTAATTATGAAATTGTTCTATTACATGGAACATCTTATCTAACCAGTCTACTTGGAATTCTTCTATTTTTCCTTTGTCACATAACTGGGCTAATTCTGGCTCTATTGCTAACCTTGCTATATGCTCGATATGAAACTGCTTTGCCACTTCTTCTATATGGCTCTCTCCAAATATATAATGTTTTTTCCCACAATCTGGACATTCAAAATAAGACTTATTTTCTACAATCCCAATAATTGGTATATTCATCATTTCTGCCATATGGACTGCTTTTTCTACTATAATAGAGACCAATTCCTGCGGGGAGGTAACAATAATAATTCCCTTTACTGGAAGAGATTGGAACACAGTTAAAGGCACATCCCCTGTTCCAGGAGGCATATCCACAAACATATAATCTAAATATTCCCAACGGACATCTGTCCAAAACTGCTTTACCATGCCAGCCACTAATGGCCCTCTCCAAAGTACTGGAAGCCCTTCCTGTTCCAAAAGTAAGTTGGAAGACATTATTTTTATCCCTGTTTTTGTTACAACAGGAATAATATTTTGGCCATCACTTACTGCCTTTTCTTGGCTGCCAAAAACCTTTGGAATAGATGCCCCTGTAATATCCGCATCTAAGATTCCTGTTTCATATCCTCTTCTCCTAGCTAAAACCGATAACATAGATGTTACCATTGTCTTTCCTACCCCGCCTTTTCCACTTACTACACCAATTACATTTCCAATACTAGAATATTCATTGGCAGGGGCAAGCAAGCTTCTTTCCTTACAGTCTGCATTACATGAACTACAGTTATTGTTACATTCACTTTCCATTTTTTAATCCTTCCTTTTCTGTTTTCTTTGTATCTGTCTCCTTTTCCTCATTCCCTTCTTCCTTGCCCTTGGCTTTCTTCTTAGAAAGCTTCTTTTTCCTAACAATAATAACAACAAAGAGAATAACTATAATTATACCTGCCGCTAGGATAAATGGCAAATAAGAAAATACTTCTATGCTCCTAAATACAAATTCTGTCCCATCTGATTCCCATATAACATACTTCCCATCTATTTTTGCATCTACTTTTTCCCAGCCATTTTCCGTTTGGTATTCTATCCTTACATTTTTAGAATCCAATGGAACTAAGTATTGTATTCTATGTGGGCCATTCCCATCTTCTGGTATTTGCAGATGCCATGTCTCTAATAACTGGTCTTTTCCCTCTATGCCAGAAACATCTATATCTGCTATATTAAGGGAAAGCCGATCGTTTTCCCCAAAACTTCCTTCTACTAAAATTACTGGAAGTTCCTCCCTCTTTTGCGCACTCTCTAATGCAGTAATTTTATTTTCATATACAGCATTTACAAAAGTATCAAAAACCATATTGGAATAATCTATCTCTTCCCATTTTCCATAACTTCCTTCTTGTTCTGGTATTTCTGGAAGTTCTATATTGCTTAAATCTGATCCATAAGAAAAATTTGTTTCATAAATAATGGCGTCTTCCGTTTGGAATACCAAACGGAACTTTTTAAATTCCTCTGGCACCCCTTCTAAAACAAGCAAATCACTATATTTTATTGGTTCTGCCTGGGCAGTATAGCTAATGCCGTCTAACCCAGCCAATGTCTCGCTTATAAAATAATTCCCATCCAGTGTCCCTTCTGCCTTACCGGCTACTGCCCCAGTATATTCCCCGCTTTCTTCTATTTTTACCAAACTTAAGCAATTTAAAATATTCTCCCCTAAGCCTGCAATGCCACCTACATAATCATTGCCAGAAAGACTGCATTTTGCATAGGAATGCCTTATATCTGCCCTAGAATACCCTGCAATGCCGCCAGTATACCTTCCACTTAAGCTTGTTATACTTCCATAGGCATAACAGTCAATTACACTTCCTATATCCATATTGCCTACAATTCCGCCTACGCTATTTTTCTTTGCAATAACTTCTCCTTCATTCTTACAATTTCTTATTACTGCACGGGTCTGGTAAATAAAATCCCTTGAAAAGTCACCCTCTGTCTTAATATCATCTTCTGGGTCAAAATCATACTCAACTGCCATGGAACCAGTGATTCCACCTACATTTACATCCCCTTCTATTACCCCATAATTTGTACAAAAGGCTGCCTTCCCATCTATCTGTTCCCCCGTATCTTCATAAGAAATATCCTCTACCCGTTCATCCTCTTCCTCTGGTTCTTCAAATGCCTCCCGGATGGTATCTGTAATTGTAAATAGTTGATCGGATACTGCCTGGATATCGTCTCCTATCCTGCTATTCCCATTAGCAACTGTAGTATTGACAAAATTTAAAATATCAGAAATCTCGCCAACAGAATCAGAAAGTGTATTTTTTGATATATCAAATTCTTCATCTAACTTGGCAAAAGAAAGCCCTTCTTTTTCTGCTAAATCCTGCAATGCCCTTTCTAAACCAGCCGAAGCTTCTGACATAGAAGAACTCATACGATAAATTTCATGCAGAGAATCCTCCGCATCTTTTAGTGCATTTCCAATTGGATGCTTAGAATCCTTGAAATATGGTACTGCATCTTGGATAGCAGAAAGCGCATCCCCTATATCTTCCATCCCTGCCCGGATACTTTTTCCTGCAACAGACAATGCATCCATCCCTTGTAATAAGGCATCTGTCCCTTGTGTTACTTTTTCTTCTATTTCTTCTGTACGGCCACCATCTTGTAATAACTTTAACGCATCAGAAAATGCTGAGAAAGCATTTGAAAATTCTTCCCCTGCTTTCTCCATTGGGGCTGCAGCCGCCTCAAAATCTGTTTGTGCATCTTCCATTTCATCCAATGCCCTATTGACATGCCGTAAACCATCTTGGGATAATTCTGAAGCATCCCCTAGTTCATCTGCTGCTGAACGAAGCTGCCTTATAGCCGCTTCCATCCGTTCTGTGGCAGTCGTAAGTTCCATAGATACAGGAACCATTTTATCTATTGTATCGGAAATTCTGTCGCTTAATTCATTTAGGGTATCTGTATCTGCATTCACCACATTTTGGACTTGATCTAACATAATATCCACAGAATCCCTAGCATTTTCTACATGGCTGTGCATATCCGACAACCTGCCTGTTACTGTATCAGAATAATCATCTGTATCATCTATTAATTTATCAATCCTTCTTTGGAGCTCATCTAATTGTTCATCTAATTTTGTTAAAGTACTTTCTGAAAAAAGTAATGTTTGATAAGGCTCCATTTGCCCATTAATTCCGCCAATATCTTTTCTACCATATATAGTGCCATAATTTACACAGTTATTTACATATCCATTCTGCCTGCCAGTAATGCCCCCTACATTATAACCCACATGCTGATAGCCCACTTTCCCATTATTGGTACAACTTTCTATCCATCCTGTAGAATATCCTGCAATGCCGCCAATATCTGTAATATCTGTAGTATTCTCTGTAGATCGTAAATTTTCTAAATTTAGGTATTCCAAATTTAAAGTAATTTCCTCTGTAGAAATATTGATATTTGCTTTATTAATACAATTTTCAATAATTCCGCTATTCCTACCTGTAATCCCTCCAATATAATGGTTTCCATGTACAATCCCAGAAGCACGGCAGTTCGCTATAATACCTTCTTCTTTATTTTCTCCTGCAATGCCACCTACCAAAGAATTTCCCTTTACTACGCCTATAAAGCTACAATTAGAAATCGTCCCCTTATTTTCTCCTACAATGCCGCCTACCGTTGACATAGAACCTTGCGGCGTAATAGTTGCTGTTACATTCAAGTTTTTAACTACTCCACCTTCCCCTATATAACGGAACATTCCCTGTGCAGAACCATCATATCCAATAACTAGACCGCTTATTGTATGGCCTTTTCCATCAAATATCCCTTTAAAATAAGGAATTGCCATCATTTCATTAATATTAGAAAATTCCAAATCAGCTTCTAACAAAACAGTTTTTCCCTCTGACCAAGAATCTAATGTACATGCTTTTGCAAATTCATAATATTCTTCTACTGAATGAATAGAAACCGTTTCCTCTTGTACGGCATAAATAGGGATAGGAATACTGCAAAAAAACAAAACTATTGTTAATAAATAAGTGCAAACCTTATTTTTCATCCTGAACCACCTCCCCCTCTGATAGTTCTGTTTCCTCTTTCCGTTCTTCTATTGCATTAGTACGTTCTGGCGTTTCTGCCATTGGTGTAAGATTTGTTGTATCTACCATTGCCCGTACATCTCCTTTAATTACGCCACGGATATTCGCATCTAATATGCCTGATACGTACCCTCTTACCCGTCCATCCACAAAAACAGTCCCACTGGTACGCTGTATTTTATCTGGCACCTTCATTGTAAATGCAGTCCTTTCAATAATACTATCACCCAACAACAATATCTGCGGCAGAACTCCCATTACTAAAAAAATAGAAATAATCGTCCCACGCCCTAAGCAAGTGCCAATCGAAGAAATAACCCCATCAGAAGAAAGCTGCCCGATTAACACACCAGCCGCCGCCAAAATTGTACCAGAAGTAATAATAGTAGGAAATGCTTGGTTCAATGATTCTGTAATAGCTTTTTTAGGCGACATTTCCTGTTTTAAGCTTAAATAACGGCTAGAAATAACAATCGCATAGTCAATATTTGCCCCCATCTGGATAGAACTTACTACTAGATAACCTAAAAAATACAATCCTTTATCCTGTAAATACGGGAAGGAGAAATTCATAAAAATACTTCCCTCAATTACTACAATTAACAGTACTGGAAGGCCAGCCGACTGGAAAGTGAAAAACAAAATAATAATAACAAATAAAGCAGATAATACACTAATAATAATATTATCCCTTGCAAAAGATGACGACAAATCTAAATTACTGGTAGAATTCCCTACCACATAAATAGAATCTTCGCTGTAATATTTTGTCATCTCTTTTTTAATTACATCTAAAAATTGATATGTTTCTTCACTTTCTTCTGGTAAATTCAAATAGACCAGCATACGGCTATAATTATCTGTAGAAAGCTGGAGCTGTGCATCATGTAATTGTTCATACAAATCATTAATACTGTCCTGCATGTCACTGTCCAGTGTTACATAACCCTTGTCTAGCTCTTCATGTAAAAACAAAAACATATCAATTAATGGGACACTACTATTATCAAGGCCCTTTACAATCTCCCCATACTCTTCTTGGTTCACTGCATAAGCGGAATAGAGAAGCTTTGCCACTTCATAATCCAAGTCTGTCAATTCTGCAAACTGCCTTGGCGTTAAGGCATCTGTTAAAACATACCCATCCATTGCCTCCACATTGGAAAGCCCTAATGTAGAATCCACTTCAGGATATTGCTCTAATGCCTCTAATATCTTGCCTTCTGATTCGTAGTCGCCAGCAGGGACCACCAACGCAACCAAATTGACCGTTCCAAATTTATTTTTTATTTTATTATTGGCAATTGTCTGCTCACTCTGTTTGGAAGATTCAATATTACTCTGGCTAAATAAGTATGGGCAGCGGTTAGAAAAATAAAATGCCCCTATTACAATAACGCAAAATATAGGCGGTATTAAAAACCTAGTTTTTACAGCCATCTTCCCAATTACCGTAATTTTAGGAACCAGATTCTTATGTACCGTTTTCTCCATTAAGTTATTAAATACAATGAGAAGCCCTGGCATTAAGGTAAATACTGACAATAAACTAAAAATAATTGCCTTTACAAGCACTACGGCTAAATCTGCCCCTATCATAAACTGCATAAAAGCAAGTGCCGCCATACCAGAAATTGTTGTTAAACTACTAGAAGAAATCTCTGGAATTGCCTTGCTTAAAGCTACGATAGCAGCTTCTCTTGTATCCAAATGTTCTTTTTCCTCTGTAAAACGATGGCAAAGGATAATTGCATAATCAATTGCTAATGCAAGCTGAAGCACAATTGTTACAGAATCAGAAATAAAAGAAATCGTGCCAAGCATAAAATTTGTACCCATATTTAGTATTGCTGCTACTCCAAAGGTTAAAAGCAATACAGGGACTTCTGCATAGGCGTGGGAAGTAAATAAAAGAACTGCAACAATAATACCAACTGCAACAACAATAACAACCTGCATTTCTTTTGCCAGGTTTGCAGCACTGTCATTATCTACCTCACTTACTATATAGGCATCATAGTCTGCTAACCTTGCCTTTATTTCACGCATGGCAAGAATACTTATTTCATCTGCTACTTCTCCGTCAAAAGTAATATCAAACAGCGCAGAAGCTTCTTTATAGTGTTCTTCTGTATTATCAAATGCCACGCTTGTAACACCTTCAATGCCTTCTATCTGCATAGCTAATTCTTCTGCATGTTCACAGGAAATATGATCAATCATAACCTGTGCTGTACCAAATGTAATAAATTCTTCGTTCATTACATCCAGCCCTTGTCTTGTTTCAGTTGTTTCAGGCAAATAAGTAGTAATGTCATTTTCTACATTTACCCAGTCCTTTGCTATTACGCAGAAAATAATTGCAAACACATATAGCAAAAAGAAAAGATTCCTTTTGTCCACTATAAATGTCGCCATTTTCATCATAAAACTGTTCTCATTTTTCTCTTGTTCCTCATTCATTTTAATAACCACTCCCCTTATGTTCACACATTTTTCACTATTCTATCACACTAATTAAGATAGTCAATCTAATTGAGAAATACTTAACTATTTTTATTAATTTTTTATGGTTTGATTTTAAAACTAATCTTCTCTTTTCCTATGTTTAAGCATAAAATATAAAAACCCTTTTCTGAGGTTCTTTATGTTAAATTATATCTGGGCTTTTATGATACTAATAGGCGTGGTATATGCTTCTTTTACTGGCAATATTGAGGCTGTCAGCAATGCCGCGCTAGATTCTGCAAAAGAATCTGTTACTTTATGTATTACCATGCTAGGCGTTATGTCTATGTGGACAGGGCTAATGGAAATCGCTAAAACCTCTGGCCTTATTACAGGGGCTGTAAGAAGGTGCGATCATATCCTGCATTATCTTTTTCCCCGTATCCCCAAGTCCCATCCTGCAAGAGAATATATTGCCACAAATATGATTGCCAATATACTGGGGCTAGGCTGGGCAGCCACACCTGCAGGGCTTAAAGCAATGGAAGAATTAGCAAAATTGGAAACAGACAAAAAGGGCAAAGCCCCTATAGCTGCTAGTAATGAAATGTGTACGTTTTTAATATTAAATATTTCCTCATTACAGTTAATACCTGTTAATATGATTGCCTACCGGAGCCAATACGGAAGCCCTAACCCTGCTGGCATTATTGCCCCTGCAATTGTGGCAACTCTATTTAGTAGTTTAATGGCAATTTTATTTTGTAAAATTATGGATCACAATCAAAAATAAATAATGGAAAACTCTCATTTGCAGAAACCACATTATCCGATAAACTAAGGCATAAATATAAAATATCCCCTATATAATATTCAGTTGACATTTTCCGTTTCCTATGTTATTCATATAGATGGTACTATGATACTATACGGAGGTTACAATTATGAAAGATACTGGTGTTATCAGAAAAGTGGATGAACTTGGGAGATTTACCCTTCCTATGGAATTGCGGCGCAAACTAAATATAGAAGTTGGCGATCCGCTAGAAGTTTTTGTAGATGATGAGTCTATTATACTTAAAAAATATGTTGCTAGTGATATTTTCACAGGTGATACGGAGGATTTAATTGAATTTAACGGAAAAAAAGTTTCCAAAAAAACAATTCTTCAACTTGCAAAAGCAGCCGGGCTCCTAGTTTCAGAATAAATCAATAGGAGCTGCTGCAAAATACTATTTTGCAACAACTCCTTCTTCCTTATTTTATCAACATCTGATAAATTTCCCTTTTACTGGTTCCCCTATCCTTTGCTGCCAGCCTCATTGCTTCTTTACGTTCTATTCCTTGCTGTTCATAATAGGCAATATGTTCTTCTACTGACATCTGCTGCCATTCTTGCTGTTTCTCTTTTTGAAAGTCCTCTGGGTCTCTTCCTTCTATTACTAATACATATTCCCCACGAGGCGCTTCCTTTTCAAAATATTCTAATGCGGCAGAAAATGTGGTCTGCCATGCTGATTCATATTTCTTTGTTAATTCCTTACAAAGTGTTATCTGACGTTCCCCTAGTGCCCCTTTTAATTCTATTATTGTTTTTACTAAATGGTGTGGTGCTTCATAAATCAATATTGTCCGGGTTTCTTTTTGTAATTCTTCCAGAATCCTTTTTCGTTCCTTTTTCTCTGCTGGTAAAAATGCTTCAAAAGCAAAACGGCGGGTAGAAAGCCCTGATAAGGTTAATGCCGTAATACATGCTGCTGGCCCCGGCAACGATGTTACCTCTATCCCTGCCTGATAACACTGGCGGACTAATTCTTCACCCGGATCAGAAATAGCAGGAGTTCCTGCATCTGTTACTAATGCTATTGTTTTCCCTTCCTGAATCTGCTTTACCAGATACTTTGCTTTCTCGATTTTATTATACTCATGGTAACTTGTCATTGGTGTTTTTATCTCAAAATAATTTAAAAGCTGGATACTATGCCTAGTATCTTCTGCTGCTATTAAATCTACTTCCTTTAATATGCGCAACACCCGGAATGTAATATCTTCTAAGTTCCCGATTGGCGTTGCACACAAATACAGCTTTCCCTGCATATATTTTCCCTTCTCCCCCTTAAATCCATAACCCACTTTTTTATTTCCTTATCGCTGATATGTATCCATTTATTTAATACCCATATATCTCATATATTTCATCTGTATAAATGCCTGGCTCCTTATAGACAATAATAGGCTTTTCCCATTTTAGCAAAGCTTTTCCTCCCCGGACTGCCTCTAAAAGCACCATATTCGCTTCTTTCCCTATCATAGGATAAACAGGCTTCAGCCTTTTTACTTCTAGTTGGTATTTTGATAATGTCCCAATAATCTCAATAAAACGCCTTGGGCGATGTACCATATAAAATCTTCCTCCCGGGCGAAGCACAAGAGAGGCCTCCCTTATAACATCCTCTAAGCTGCATAATAATTCATGCCTGGCTATTGCCTTGGGAAGGTTTGGGTTTGTTAAACCATGGTTTTCATTCATATAAGGAGGGTTTGTCGTCACCACATCAAACACGGATTTACCAAAAAGAGAGGACGCACATTTTATATCGCCCTCTACAATTTGGATTTTCTCTTCTAAATGGTTTAATGCTACACTCCGCCTTGCCATATCTACGCTTTGTGGCTGAATTTCCAATCCGGTAAAATATTGCCCCTTTGTCTTTGCCTCTAAAAGTATTGGAATAATGCCTGTGCCTGTCCCAAGATCTAACACAGTTTCCTTTTGTTTCACTACAGCATAGCCAGACAGAAGGACTGCGTCCATACCAAAGCAAAACCCATCTTTATTTTGGATAATCTGGTATCCATTTCTATGAAGCTGGTCAACCCGTTCATTCTCCTTTAACTTAATTGTCATCAAGTTTTGAATTTCCTTCCTTCCGTTCTAACATTTCCAAAGCTTTTAATTCCTCATCTATATTAAACTTTTCCTTCTTACGCTTTGGCTTAAAACGAAGCTGACTTACACGATATTCCCTTACTTCTTTTTCATCATTGATTGTTACGATTACTTTTACTAGCTGCCGCAGCACACTTACACTCTGGACTTCGCCTTTTAAATTATCCTCTGTTGTAACAAAATCCCCTACATTTGGAAGCTTACTATTTAATTCCTCATAAGTCTCCTCTTCATTTTTTAAACAACACATCAGCCTTCCACATACGCCTGATATCTTGGTTGGGTTTAAAGAAAGATTTTGCTCCTTTGCCATTTTAATTGATACAGGGATAAACTCTGGCAAATAACTATGGCAGCATAATGTCCTGCCGCAAATCCCAATGCCTCCCAAAATCTTGGTTTCATCCCTTACCCCAATCTGCCTAAGTTCAATCCGGGTCTTAAATACAGAAGCTAAATCCTTTACCAATTCCCGGAAATCAATTCTGCCATCAGCAGTAAAATAAAACAATACTTTATTATTATCAAATGTATATTCGGCATCAATTAATTTCATTTCAAGCTGGTGTTTTTGGATTTTTTCTAAGCAAATAGTAAAGGCTGTTTTTTCTTTCTCTTTATTTTTTAACTCTATTTCATCATCCTCTTCCGTTGCAATACGGGTAACAGCTTTTAAAGGCTGTATTACTTTAGCCTCTTCTACCATACGTGGCCCCAATACTACCATTCCATATTCCATGCCACGGGCTGTTTCTACAATCACATGATCCCCTATCTCTATTTCTAAATCTAATGGATCAAAAAAATATATTTTCCCTGCCGCCCGGAACCGGACACCAATCACATTAACCATTTTAATTCTCCTTTATCTTAAACAGCAACAGCTCCATCACTAAATCAAAATTTACATTTGCACGGAGCCTTATCCTTGCCTTGTCCAATGCTGTTATAATCTCTTCTAGCCCCTCATAGGAACTTCTTGCTGCGCGCTGTGAAATAGCAGAAACCTCTTCTTTCATCACTAAAATATTTACATCTTTTGTTACCTTAAATAAAAGTACATCCCGGAACCAGACTAAAATAAGATCTAAATAATCATTAATATTATCTTTAAAACCTGATATTTCCTTTAATTCCTCTAAGAGCCCTGATATTTCCATACTCTCTATATTCTGTAACAAATCAATTACATGATTTTTCATTTCATCAAAATTTTCTGAAGATGCCAGTTTTACCGCCTTCCCCACATTCCCCTGTGCAAAGGCAGCACAAATTTTCGCCTTATAATCTGGAACACGCACTTGCTCCATTAAATATCGGACAATACTGTCACTTTCTACTGGCTTTAACTCTAGTACAACACAACGGGATAATATAGTAGGAAGAAAACTTCCTGAATTTACTGTTAAAAAAATAATAATTCCATAAGCTGGTGGTTCTTCTATTGTTTTTAATAAAGCATTTTGAGCCTGAGGCGTAAGCTTTTCTGCCTCATCTACAATATAAATCTTATAAGGGCTAGCATATGGCTTAATCTGTATATCACCAACTACTTGCCCCCTTACATCTTCTACTCCAATACTTCCTGGTTTCTCATGTGTCACCCATATAATATCTGGCTGGTTATGCCCTTCTGCCTGTTTACAGGAACGACATTCCCCGCAGGGAGATTCTTGTTTTTTTTCACACTGTAGTGTCATAGCAAATAAATGTGCCAAAAGCCGTTTACCAGCTCCTTCTTCCCCGCTTAAAATATAAGCATGGGAAACTTTATTAAGGCGAATGGTATTTTGAAAATGTTCTATAATTTGTTTATGGCCTACTACTTTGTCAAATGTTGTCATCCCTATCCCCTATTCTTCCTGTTATTTCTATAAAAATATATCCATTAACAGTCCCCTGATTTCATCTACACTGTTTAAGATAGCAATAGGGTCCTTTTCATCCGCAATTAGTTGTTGTGCCAACTCATCTAGGTTTTCATCAATTAACCGTATAATGCCATATACACGGTGCCTGCCCCTACGATCCAAAAAATTTTCCCTAGAAAACCCATGCGAACGGTTTACAATTTCATTTAAAAAGGTTTTAATTAACGCCCGATAATTCTTCATATCCCGGATATTCATATGTTTTTTTATCCGTTCACCAGAAGTTACAATATCAGACATCAACGTATTAAGCCGTTCTTGCAGCTCCTGCTCTGACACCTTGCTTATCAATGTAAATTTAAAGGAATCATCCTTTGGTGCTGCCTGCGTTTGATTTTCTACCTGTTTTACTGCCTGTAAATCACTAACCTTTATATCCATGCCACATACCCCTCTAATGGACAATCTTCTACTACAATGCAACCTATCCCTGCTAGAAAATTATAACACAACTCCCTAGCCTAGCACAACTTATTCCTAAATTTTTTTATATCGTTCTTTCCTTGCAGAGTAAAAGATCTTCTCTATCCTCTTTTTCTTCACTTGGACAAAACAAAAAAGCCCTTACCCAGTAGTATTCTACCAAACAAGAACTTTTACCTGCGCCTCCAGGGGTTCGAACCCTGGACACCCTGATTAAGAGTCAGGTGCTCTACCAACTGAGCTAGAAGCGCTTATTCATACTTTTGTACCATTTCTGTAGCACGTGATTCATTATATAACAGGCTTTAGAAAAAATCAAGCCTTTTTTTATATTTTTTTAAAAATTATTTAATTTTATAAAAATCTACATTATTTTTGGTATTTTGTGCTATGATAGAAATTAGAAAAATAAACGAGGTGCGGCGGCAAATGAATTCTCACGAAAATAAAAACAAATTTGAATCAAACAAAAAATATTTTACTATCTCCGTTTATACAGTTTGTGTTGTATTGGTTTCTACTATTGGAATCCGTGCTATCTTTAACTGGAAGGAGACAACCTCTTTTCTTTCTATACTTATTAGGAAGCTTTCCCCTTTCCTTGTTGGTGCATTTATGGCTTATGTGCTGTTGCCACTTGTAAAATACTTAGAAAAAAACATTTTTTCTGCTTATTTTAGGATACGTTCCAAAAAATACTGCCGTTTTTTCAGTATCCTTACTACTTACCTTCTAGTAATTGGGTTAATTATCTTATTTTTTATATTTATTATTCCTCAGCTTGCTAAAAGTATTTATGACCTAATCTCAGAACTTCCTAGTACAGAAGAAATGAAAGGCTGGCTAAATACCCTAGAATCCCATTTCCCTAACTTTGATTGGGCACTTATAGAGGCGCCATTAAATGAAGCCCTTCCCGGAATGTTAAGTAAGGTAACGTCCATACTAACAAACCTAATCCCACTGGTCTATACTGCTTCTGTTTCTATTGTCCAGTGGCTTATTAACCTAATTATCAGTATTATTATTTCCTGTTATGTCCTTTCTGACAGTAAAATTTTAGCCCGTAATTGTAAAAAACTTTTACATGTGTTACTGCCACAATCCAAATATTATTCATTAATGAATACCCTAGATGAATGTAACCATATTTTTGGCGGCTTTATTATTGGAAAATTAATTGATTCCCTTATTATTGGGACAATCTGCCTTATTGTACTTAGTATTGCCCGCTTCCCATTTGCTGTTTTAATTAGCGTTATTGTCGGCGTTACTAATATGATCCCCTATTTTGGCCCATTTATTGGGGCAATCCCAGGTTTCTTTATTATTTTAATTGTAAACCCAAAACAAGCATTTATCTTCCTGTTTATTATCCTAGTAATCCAACAATTTGACGGCCTTTACCTTGGCCCAAAGATTCTAGGCGATTCTACTGGCCTTCGCCCGCTTTGGATTATATTTGCCATTACGGCTGGCGGCTGGGCAGCCGGGCCTGTTGGCATGTTCCTTGGTGTGCCTTGCGTTGCTGTTATTGCTTATTTAATGAACCGTTTCTTAGATAGGAAACTTACGGAAAAAGGGATCGTCCTGCCAGACAATGAGAAATAATGGTAAAAAAGCTGCTGCACTATATCCATTTGCAGCAGCTTTTTATTACTTGCCTATTACTTCTTCTATTTTTTGTTTTAATTCCTTTTCAGGCACAGCACCTACTGACTCTGCCTTTTTTTCACCCCCTACAAACAATAAGATTGTTGGGATAGACATAACCCCATACTCCTGTGCTGTCCTCTGGTTTGTATCAACGTTTAATTTGCCAACTTCTACTTTGCCAGCATACTCTTCTGCCAATTTTTCAATTACTGGTGCCATCATTTTGCATGGCCCGCACCAATCTGCATAAAAATCCACTAAAACTGGCAAACTTGCCCCTAATACTTCTTCTTTAAAATTTTGATCTGTAAATGTCTTTGCCATATGCTATATCCTCCTCTGTATTATTTTTTCTTTTTTATGGCATTATCTAAAATCCCTTTTACTTCATCCAAAGACTTCTTTATATCAAGTGCTTTTTTATCAATGCTGGGGTTTTGGTACATAATCCCAACCAGCTTATGCTTTACACTTTTTCCTTTTCCCATAAAGAACCTCTTTTTCATCAGTATATGGATTTTCTTCTAATTCTATACATTTTTCATATTACGCCTGGCTACCAATTTACAAATAGGGTTTCCTTTTTTCGAAAATTTTTCCTCATATTCTGTCATAACATTCCCTTCTGCATATTCACTGTGATGAAGATCATACGTAATACAACTTGTTTCCCAGCCAGCCTCTTCTATTTGCCCCAATGAAAAATCAAATAAGATCCGATTATCTGTTTTAAACTGTACCTCTCCTTCTGGTTTTAAGATTTGATTGTACCTTGCAAAAAATTCCTTAGATGTAAGCCTTCTCTTTGCATGCCTATCCTTAGGCCACGGATCAGAAAAATTCAAATAAATCCTATCCACTTCTGATTTTCCAAAAAATTCTGTTAATTCTGTTGCATCTTCTCTTAAAAAATATAAATTAGGCAGCCTTAGTTCATTTTGTTTTTCTAATGCACGGATTAACACACTAGAAAATTTTTCTATCCCAACATAATTAATTTCTGGGTTTTGTTGCGCCAAGGTTATTAAAAACCTTCCTTTTCCCATTCCCACCTCTATATCAATTGGAGCATCTGTCCCAAACAGTTCATTCCAATGTCCTTTTTGGCACCTTGGCTCCTTAATTACAAACTCATTTCTATCAATCGCTTCTTTTGCTCCTTGCACATTCCTAAGTCTCATCTATTTTCCTTTCTTACTTGGATAAAAATTCACTCTTTTCTCAATAATACACTATAATCCAAAAAAAACAAGCGATTCCTGATCATTTTTTATCAAATTTACTATGGCTTTTTTTGAAAAAAGGTGTATGATGGATATGCAATATTTGATAATAGAAAAGGAGGACTGGCTATGGATCAGCATATGGATACAATTATCAGCCAATTATCCCATATAGAAAGTACTGCCGTCCGCATTATGGAATCTGCGGACCACCAAAAAAAAGAGCTTGAACTGGAAATGGAACAGCAAATAAAAAACTATGATAATGAACTTGCTGCACGAACACAGGAACAGTTAGATGAATTAAAAGAAACTTTAAACCAGCAAAAGGAATCTAGTTTATTAAAGCTAACTACAGAAACCAAACAAGAACTCAACGATCTAGAAACTAGGTTCCAGAAAAACCATTCTCTCTGGGCAGAAGAAATTTTGGCTTCTATAATAGGGGTATAACCATGAACCAAATCTTATCTTACAGCGGGTTGGTAACAAAGGTAAAGGCTATGCGCAGCCATCTATTAACAGCAAAACAATTTGAAGAACTTGCTAACTGTCCTTCGGTCTCAGAAGCGGCTGCCTATTTAAAGCAAAATCCGGGATACCAAAAAGCCCTAGAAAATTTTGATGCTACGATTTTACACCGCGGCATTATAGAACAAGCATTGAAACAAAGCATCTTTAGGGATTTTTCGAAATTATACCATTTTTGTAATGGCAAGCAACGTAAATTTTTAGACTTATATGCTATCCGTTATGAAACTGCTTTTTTAAAACAGTGCCTAAGAACCATATATGATGAAAATCCACTTACATTCTCTGATGAAACTGGAAAATGGTTTTTTGAATCTTATTTTTCCTTTCCCATTGCGCCACTTGCCAATGCTTCTACTATTAGGGAACTTATTGATGGGTTAAAAGGTTCCGCCTATTATAAGCTTTTACACCAAATTTATACTAGCTCCAAAGAAAACCTTACTTTATTTGACTATGAGACAGCTTTAGATTATTATTACTTTTGTACAACATGGAACTCTTACAACAAGTTATTCACAGGAAATGAAAAAAAAGCATTAATAGAAGCATTTGGCACTAAATTAGATATGCTAAATATCCAATGGATTTACCGTTCTAAAAAATATTATAGTATGTCACCAGCAGATATTATAGCCATTCTTCTTCCGGCACACTACAAACTAAAACCAGAAACACTTTCTGCTATGGTGCATACAGAGACAATCGAAGAACTGATAGAACTAATCTCTTCTACTTGCTATGGGAGGCAATTTAGGGAAACTGACCCTATTACTTTAGAAAAAGCTTATAACGCCCTGTTAAGTGCTGCCCACAAGGCTGCTTTGCGAAAATATCCTTATTCCATTGCTTGTGTAAATACCTATCTTTATGAAAAGGAACATGAAGCTGACCGACTTACTACTGCAATAGAAGGAATCCGCTATGGCCTTGGCTATAATGAAATCCTTTCCTATATTTCTTAATACTAACCATTACTTTACTGGAGGTGTACCATCCGTGATTGTTAAAATGAAATTCATCAATATTACTGGCCCAAAGGATGACATCGACCGTGTTGCAGAACAATATTTGTCCAAATACGAAATTCAGCTTGAAAATGCTGTTTCTGAATTAAAATCTGTGGCAAATATTTCGCCTTTTGTAGAAAATAACCCATATAAAGAAATTTCTCAAAAGGCTGCTGTATTTGCAGATGCCATATCTGCAGATGTAGTTTCTGCTTCAGGGTCAGCAACTAATACTGTCTCCCTATCCGTAGATGACTGTATTAGTTTAGTCAATAGGCTAGATAATGAATTATCCCAACTTACCAAAGAAAAAGAAAATGTAGAAGAAAAAATTAGCCAATATCGTACTTCTTTAGATGATATTGCCCATTTTAAAGGGCTACACTATGATATTGACAGCATTATGGATTTCCACCATGTAAAATACCGTTTTGGAAAGATAGCACAAGAATATTATGATAAGTTTGAAAAGTATATTTATAATGATCTCCATGCTATTTTCCATAAATGCCAAAATGACAATGAATATGTATGGGGCGTATATTTCGTCCTAGCAGATGAAGCCGATCAGATTGATGCCGTATATTCCTCGTTGCATTTTGAACGTTTTTATTTAAAAGATGATTATAAGGGAACCCCGGGAGAAGCTTATAATGAAATTATGGAAGCTTTAAAACGTTTAGAAGAGCAGGCCTCTGAACTGGATAAGAAAATATCTTCCATTCTTTCTCGCTCTGCTAATGAAATTTTATTTGCTAAAAAACGCCTTGCTACTGCATCGGAAAACTTTGATATCCGCAAGCTTGCGGCACGTACCTCCCATACCTCCCAAAATAAAAGGGAAACCTTTTATATTTTATGCGGATGGATGGCAGAAGAAGATGCCGCTGCCTTTCTATATGAAATAGAAGGAGATGAAAAAGTCCATTGTATTATTGAAGATGATGAAAATAATATTTATGGGCAGCCGCCTACTAAACTAAAAAACCCAAAACTTTTCAAGCCATTTGAAATGTTTGTACGTATGTATGGGCTTCCTGCTTACCATGAATTTGACCCAACTATTTTTCTTGCCATCACTTATACCTTTATATTTGGTGCTATGTTTGGTGATGTCGGGCAAGGGCTATGCCTTTTTTTAGGTGGCGCCCTTCTTTATAAATGGAAAAAAATGGACTTAGCTGCTATTATTTCATGTGCTGGAATTTTTTCCACCTTTTTTGGCTTTATGTTTGGCAGTATTTTTGGCTTTGAAAATATTATTCCTGCAATATGGCTCCGCCCTATATCCAGTATGACAAAGCTTCCATTTATTGGGAACTTAAATACTGTCTTTATTATAGCTGTTGCTTTTGGCATGTTCCTTATTATGGGCACAATGGTGATTAATATTATAAATGGAATTAAGTCCCATAACTTAGAATCTGCCCTATTTGGCACAAATGGGATCGCTGGGTTAGCTTTTTACCTAGCTGTAGTTATTACAGTATTTTTATTTATGACAGGAAATACGCTTCCTGCTGCCATTGTATTAATTATTATGTTCCTTCTGCCACTCCTTGTTATTGCGGCAAAAGAACCTTTAACTGCCTTATTAGAAAAAAAACCAAAATTAATTGAAGGCAGCATTGGCATGTTTTTAACCCAAGGATTTTTCGAATTATTTGAAGTGCTACTAAGTTATTTTTCAAACACTCTTTCTTTTGTACGTATTGGCGCATTCGCTGTAAGCCATGCAGCAATGATGGAAGTAGTCCTTATGCTTGCCGGGGCAGAACATGGCGCTGCCCCAAATTGGCTTGTTATTATACTTGGGAATATCTTTGTCTGTGGCATGGAAGGGTTAATTGTAGGTATCCAAGTACTGCGTCTAGAGTATTATGAATTTTTCAGCCGTTTCTATAAAGGGACTGGCAGAGAATTTAAACCATACACAAAATAAAATTTAAGGAGGTCATTACTATGACACTATTAGTTAAAATTACACTTGTTATTGCCCTTATTTTAAGTATTATTATTCCTTTTGGAAGCTTCCTTCTTGGTAAAAAAACAAAAGGCAGATATAAAGTTTCCCTTGGTTTTAATTGCTTTTTATTCTTTGGCACACTTCTTCTTGCTAATATTTTAATGTATGGTGGAAATGCTTTTGCTGCTGGCGAAGCCGCCTCTTCTGCTACTGGCCTAGGCTATATTGCTGCCGCATTAGTTACTGGCTTATCCTGTATTGGCGGCGGTATTGCTGTTGCTTCTGCCGCCTCTGCTGCTTTAGGGGCAATTAGCGAAGATTCCACTATCCTTGGTAAGTCCTTAATCTTTGTTGGCCTTGCCGAAGGTGTATGCCTATATGGTTTAATTATCTCTTTTATGATTTTAGGTAAATTATAAGCAGGAGGCTATGCCATGCAAATGTACCTTATTAGTGACAATATTGATACCTACACTGGAATGCGCCTAGCAGGCGTAGAAGGAAGTGTCGTCCATGACAGGCAGGAATTAAAAGATATTCTTACTAAAGTTATGGTTGATAAAACTATTGGCATTGTATTATTAACAGAAAAATTTGGCAGGGAATACCCAGACTTAATTAATGATATTAAATTAAACCACCGGCTTCCGCTTATTGTAGAAATACCTGATAGGCACGGTACAGGCCGCAAGCCAAATTTTATAACGGACTATGTAAACGAAGCTATTGGCTTAAAATTATAGGAAGGATGGAAAATATGACCACCGAAGAAAAACTAACACATTTTCTGGAAGCTTCCATTGAACGCGCCACCCGCCAAAGCACCCAGATTATTGACGATTATAAAAAAGCCTTGGATAAGCTTTTTGAAGAACATAAAACAGATTCACAAAGAAAAGCAGATCTACAACTTCGCCTTGGCAGGGATATCCTAGAACGCGATATGAATAAAGAACTTTCTAGGGAGCAAATCCAGATTAAACGGGATATGGCTAAAAAACAGGACTCTTTAAAAGAACAACTGTTTCAGGAAGTCCAAGAACTATTAGAAAAATATATGGCTTCCCCCGACTATAAAAAGCTTTTATTAAAGCAGATTAAAGCTGCTTCTTCCTTTGCTGGCACAGATGCCATTATCATTTATATTAATCCATCAGACGCAGATAAGCTTCCAGAATTAGAGCAGTCTGCAAAGATTCCCCTTACTATTAGCCAGGCCAGCTTTATAGGCGGGATCCGTGCCGTAATCGAATCTAAAAATATATTAATTGACAACTCCTTTGAAACACAACTAAAGGAAGCCAAGGAGTCATTTACATTCTTTAATAAATAAAAAGGAGCAATCCCTATGACAACAGGAAAAATATTTGGCATTAATGGCCCTATTATCTATATAGAAGGAAATATCAATTTCAAGATGTCTGAAATGGTGTATGTTGGAAAAGAAAAACTTGTAGGGGAAGTTATTGGGCTTACATCAAAACAAACCACTATCCAGGTTTTTGAAGAAACTTCTGGCCTAAAACCTGGCGAAGAGGTTGTTTCTACCGGAGGTGCTATTTCTGTTACCCTGGCTCCTGGTATTATCACAAATATTTTTGATGGCATTGAACGCCCTTTAAGTGAAATTGCAAAAAATTCAGGTGCCTATATTAGCCGGGGTGTCAGCGTAGACAGCCTAGATACAAAAAAACTCTGGAAAACACATATGGTAATCCAACCCGGCCAAACTTTATATGGCGGGAGCATAATAGCCGAAGTACCAGAAACTTCTGCGGTAATACACAAAGTTATGGTTCCGCCTTCTATAGAAGGGGTGATTCTTTCTGTAGCCCCTGATGGGGAGTATACAATAAATGATACCCTTGCCACTCTACGTTTAGAAAATGGCATAGAAATACCTTTAACTATGGCGCAAAAATGGCCTATCCGCATTCCAAGGCCAACACATGAACGATTTGCTGCATCAAAACCGTTAATTACAGGGCAGCGTATCCTTGATACGCTATTCCCATTAGCGAAAGGCGGGACAGCCGCTGTACCTGGTGGTTTTGGCACTGGAAAAACAATGACCCAACACCAAATCGCAAAATGGTCTGATGCGGATATTATTGTTTATATTGGCTGCGGCGAACGTGGAAATGAAATGACACAGGTATTAGAAGATTTCTCCAAATTGATTGATCCAAAATCAGGGAACCCCCTTATGGATCGTACTGTATTAATTGCCAATACTTCTAATATGCCCGTAGCCGCAAGAGAAGCAAGTATTTATACAGGCATCACCCTTGCCGAGTATTACCGTGATATGGGCTATCATGTTGCTATTATGGCAGATTCTACTTCCCGTTGGGCAGAAGCTTTAAGAGAATTATCTGGGCGTTTGGAAGAAATGCCTGCAGAAGAAGGTTTCCCAGCTTATCTTGCTTCCCGCTTATCCGCGTTTTATGAAAGGGCTGGCATGATGAGGAACCTAAACGGAACCGAGGGATCGGTTTCTATTATTGGCGCGGTATCCCCACAGGGCGGGGATTTCTCGGAGCCTGTTACACAAAATACAAAACGTTTCGTCCGCTGCTTCTGGGGGCTTGATAAAGCACTGGCTTATGCAAGGCATTTTCCAGCAATCCACTGGCTTACTAGCTACAGCGAATACCTTTCTGATTTATCCGCTTGGTACGCTGATAATGTAGGTGCTGATTTTATTGACTACCGAAATCAAATTATTGCTATTTTAAACCAAGAAAGCAGCCTAATGGAAATTGTAAAGTTAATTGGCAGTGACGTGCTCCCTGACGACCAAAAATTAGTATTAGAAATTGCACGTGTAATCCGCCTTGGCTTCCTCCAGCAAAACGCCTTCCATCCAGAAGACACTTGTGTCCCATTAGAAAAGCAGCTTAAAATGATGGAAATAATCCTATATCTTTACCAACGGTCCCGCGCCCTAATTGCAATGGGTATGCCAATGTCTATTTTAAAAGAAGATACCATTTTTGACCGGGTTATTTCTATTAAATATGATGTAGAAAATAATGCCTTATATAAATTTGAAGATTATAAAAAAGCAATTGACACCTTTTATAATAAAGTATTAGAGAAAAACGCATAAGGAGGCTCTCATTATGGTAATTGAATATTTAGGTTTAAGTGAAATCAATGGGCCACTGGTAGCTATAGAGGGGGTTTCTGGCGCTTCCTACGATGAAATTGTACAAATCAATATAGAAGGAAAAGAAAAAAAGATTGGGAAAGTAGTAGAAATCTATGGAGACAAGGCAGTAATCCAAGTATTCGAAGGCACTGACAATATGTCCCTTAAAAACACCCGTGCCCGTTTTACTGGGCACCCTTTAGAGCTTTCTCTTTCCACAGATATTTTAGGGCGTACTTTTAATGGAATCGGGCAGCCTATTGATGGTATGGGAGAAATTATCCCAGAAAAAAGAGCAGATGTAAACGGGCAGCCACTTAACCCTGTTACACGTGAATATCCTAGAAACTATATCCGTACAGGGATTTCTGCCATTGATGGGCTAACTACCCTAATCCGTGGGCAAAAACTTCCTATTTTTTCTGGTAATGGGCTTCCCCACGACCAGCTTGCTGCGCAAATTGTCCGCCAAGCATCTCTTGGTGACAATTCTGATGAGGAATTTGCCATTGTATTTGCCGCTATGGGCGTAAAATATGACGTAGCTGATTTTTTCCGTAGGACTTTTGAAGAAAGTGGCGTATCTTCCCATGTCGCTATGTTTTTAAATTTAGCAAATGATCCTGTAGTTGAAAGGCTCATTACGCCAAAGGTTGCTTTAACTGCCGCTGAATATCTTGCTTTTGAAAGAGGCATGCACATCCTTGTTATTCTAACAGATATGACCTCTTTTGCAGAAGCCATGCGCGAGGTTTCTTCTAGCAAAGGGGAAATTCCTTCCAGAAAGGGTTATCCTGGCTATTTATACAGTGAACTTGCCACTATTTATGAACGTGCCGGCATTGTAGCAGGCGTTAATGGCTCTGTAACACAAATTCCAATTTTAACAATGCCAAATGATGATATTACCCACCCTATCCCTGACTTAACTGGTTATATTACAGAAGGACAAATTGTACTTGACCGAAGCATACATGGGCAATCTATCTACCCGCCTATTAATGTCCTTCCCTCCCTATCCCGGCTTATGAAAGATGGTATTGGCGAAGGCTATACAAGGGAAGATCACCAAGATGTTGCAAACCAGCTTTTCTCTTGTTATGCCAAAGTAGGCGAAGCCAGAAACCTGGCATCTGTTATTGGAGAAGACGAACTATCTGCTTTAGATAAAAAATACTTGGAATTTGGCAATGCCTTTGAACATGAATTTGTAGGCCAGTCCCCAAATGAAAACCGTACTATTCTTGATACTTTAGAAATTGGCTGGAAGCTCTTGCGGTTACTTCCAAGGGAAGAGTTAGACCGTATTAATACAAAGATATTAGATAAATATTATTAAATAACAATGTTAAAAACAACGAGGTGAGCTTATGGACCCAAATACCTTCCCCACAAAGGGTAATTTAATATTGGCAAAGAATTCCCTAGCCCTTGCAAAACAGGGCTATGAATTAATGGATAAAAAACGTAATATCCTTATCCGGGAACTAATGGATCTTATTGAGGAAGCAAGAGGAATCCAATCCGAAATTGACCAAACCTTTACACGCGCCTACCAAGCACTCCAAATGGCAAATGTAGAGCTTGGCATAAAAAATGTACAAGAACTTTCCCGTACTGTCCCAGTAGAAAATTCTATTACTGTTAAAACCAGAAGTATTATGGGGACTGAAATCCCTTTGGTAGAACATACTGTTTCTAAAGATTTGCCAACATATGCTTTTTACAGTACCCGTATGTCTTTAGACCATGCTAGGGAAGAATTCCTTAAAGTAAAGGAACTTACAATCCGGCTTTCTATGGTAGAAAATTCCGCTTACCGGCTTGCCGCAAATATTAAAAAAACACAAAAACGTGCCAACGCACTAAAAAATATTACAATTCCTACCTATACCGAAAGAGTAAGCAGTATTACAAATGCACTGGAAGAAAAAGAACGAGAAGAATTCACTAGGTTGAAGGTTATTAAAAGGAATATTAGTAAGAAATAGAGGAATATAGATTAAGGGGCATATTGTGCCCCTATTAATACTTTTCACCCAATATTACAACTTTAGCATATATTATGTTTTATTTAACTATAAACTAAAAGGAGTAATTATGTCTTTTATTATACAAATTTTTATTTACCTTACTTTTTATATTATATGCGGATACGCCACTACAGATATTCTTCGTTTATGTAAAGGAAGTACTGTTAATATATGGGAATCCGATTGTTTCTGCCCTGTATGTGGATATAAACTCAGATTAGTAAATCAGATTCCTATCTTATCTTATATAATCTGTAATGGAAAATGTAAACAATGCGGCAGTAAAATACCTAAAACAGAATTTTTCTTAGAAATACTGGTTTTTACTACTTTATCGACTTTGGTTTCTTTATTAAATTTTTCCTGGTATTCTTATATTATAAGTTTTTTCTTTTATGAACTAATCAAATGCCTTTTTTTATCTTTTTATGGAATTAAAGAAACGGGCTTTGCTAAGAATCTTCTTTGCTCTTTGTGTAACAACCTGGTTCTTTGGTTTCTTTTGGCTATTCTTTTTTTACTGCATACTATTCTTTAGCCCAAAAATTTTTGCCCCCTCTACATATATAATTCCTAAAGAAATATTATCTGTCTCTCCACGTTCTATCATTTTTTTAATAACACCCTTGCAGCTCTCCGATATTTTTTTGCCTTTTTTTATCTCTCCCTGTAGCTTTTTCACGTCTCTTTCCTGCAAATTATGATACAAACCATCTGTACATAATAAAAACATATCCCCTTCTATTATTTTTCCTTGTGAATATTGAAAAATAATCTTTTCATTTTTTCCCATATAATTATTTAGACATTTTTTTATTTTTCCATTTTTAATTTGATTACAACTTTCATCCACAGTAATTTGCTTTATTTTATCCCTATATAAATATATTCTACTGTCTCCTATATGTATACTATAATAAGAATCACGCACTATCATAAGAACAGACATTGTTGTCCCCGTCTGTAAATTATTGATAATTTTATAATTAAAAAGCTTTTCATTCCAGACTTCTACCTGATCCTTTAAATGAGAAAAAATAACCTCTGCCTCTATTACTGCTATATCAATCCAATTTTCTATCTCCTGCATCCAACTATTAATTTCCCTAATTATTATAGCAGAAGCTATCTCCCCATTTTCAAGCCCTCCAATCCCATCACAGACTGCGCCTACTGCAAAATACCACCCATGTTGTCTTAAACATCGGAACATAATTCCATCCTGATTTACTTTACGTATTCTGCCAATATCAGAAGCACATCCACCCACTATTTTCATATTTATACCTCATAATTTATAAATTATTAAAGGACTGTTGCAAAATAGGAGCTTCATACAATAGAAACGCTATATTTTACAACAGTCCCTTCTTCCTATAACTTGTGTTACTTAATTATTCTGGAATATTAAGGACTTGTCCATTATAAATTACACCTGGGTCACTAATTGTATTTCTATTAGCTTGATAAATCTTCTCCCAAAGTTCTCCTCTGCCATAAACCCTTCTGGCAATTCCCCATAAACTATCGCCTGCTTGGATTGTATAAGAACCTGCATTTACTATAGGATTTTCACTTGTATTTTCTATAGTATTTGCTTCGGTATTAGCTGGCGACTGCATATTATTTTGTGTCAATTTTATAATAATTACTTGCCCTGCATATATTCTGTTAGGGCTGCTGATTGTATCTGCATTATCTCTTAAGATTCTTTCCCAATACTGCCCAGATCCATAATACCTTTGTGCAATTCCCCATAAACTATCACCTGGCTGAATGGTATAATAAATAATTTCTTCTACACTATCATTAGGTGATGGCGTATTCTCTGCTTGATTTTCACTATTCGTGCTATTTTCTTCTGCGTTAGCAATAGTTTCTTCTGGATTTGTATTACTATTTGTATCCTCTGGATTTGTAGTTACATTTGTATTGTTATTTACTGTATCATTTGTTGTGTTATTTCCAGTATTATTATCTGTATCAGTATCATCATCTGTACTATCATCCATTATTTCAAAGTTCTGCGCTGCACGCCTTAAGGTATCTGTATCTTCTGTACGGAATTCAATCCCCAAAGTATGTGTCCCTGTCGTTCCAGATGAAGTAAGGCTCTGCCCACGAATTGTAATTCTGGTACTGCCTGATTCAGAATTATAATCCACGCCCTCTGCCAATTTTACACCATCTAAGTATAAATCAACAAATTCTGCATAAATACCTTCTGATACCAATGTTTGATCTGGAGGTGTATCCATCGTAGTATCCTGCACACGTTGTAACAGCATATATCCTGGATCAGTAGCTCCATCTACATTTGTATATGTATTCTTTAAAACAGATAAAGTATATGTCATATCGCTGTATGAAAAAGAAGTATAACTATTTTTCATACGGACTGTAAAAGTAAATTCCCCTTCCTCCATTGGCACGCCATATAACTCCCCATTTGGCTTTACTTCCATTCCAGCCGGCAGAGTCCCTTTTATCATACTATAAGTCACTTGGTTCCAGCTATACTTATTATTATTTTGTATCATAGTGCCATATGGGACATATTTTACTGCTGCCGGGATTTCTGTCGTAGTAATACATGGATCTCCAACTATACCTGTTAATTCTAATACCATTAAAACAGTGTCTCCTGATTTAATAGTTAAAGTACCTGTTGCTTCTGCCCCTTGTTCCACCTTAGCTTTAAGCCGGATTTTAGCAAGGTTTGACAATTCTCCATAGGAAGCTGTTACAGCAGTAGTTTGAAACCCTGATAGATCATTATCACCGCTTAATGTCCAATAGTTATCCAATGCTACTGTTTCTGAATTTAATTCTACCGCTAAATTAGGGATACTATCTGTCCCCATATTTGCTAATAAAATATCATGTTTATCATGATGATATCCGTCTAACATCACTTCACGGACAGAATAAATAACATCATCTTTTATTTCTGTATTTGCATCACTATCTGATAAGCTATTAATATAAAGCTGTCCTGCTCCACTATCTGCTTTTACTATTTGGAGCCAGTAATTTTTCTGGTTCATTTTATCTTCTGAAGAAGCTGTATATTGTACTGGACCATTTGAAAAATCATGTGTACTTATGCCACTTTCTTCAGGCGTATTACTTCCTGCTGTATATAATTTTATTCCATCTATAGTAGAAAATGTAGGTGCCACATTGGTTATATCTGTGTCTTTATCAACAAGAATTGTTAAATAATTATACTCTCCATAGGAATCTTCATCATATTCTGCTACATAAGAAGGAATATAATATCCATTAGCATCTCTAAGCCCTTCAAATGTCACATAAGTACTGCTACTTAACGTATATTCTGATCTTTCTCCCTCTTCTACTTTAACACAATAATAATATTTTTCTTGGCTACTTTCTCCATCTTCTCCTACAAAAATTGTAAAATACACTCCTTGGCTATAATCTGCAGCATAACCTCCCTTTGATGATGAATCAAATAAAAAATCTTTTATATTTCTTGCTCCTGCATCTTTTGCGTCTGATATAGAAGCATATTGCCCAACATACGCTGCTGTTACCATAGAATTACTTTCACTATCAATCTGATAATAACTCATGTTTAAATGATATATATTATTAGCAGTATATCCTTTATATAGTGTTTTTGTATAGTAATGGCAACCATCTTTATATGTGTCTCTGTTACTATAAGACCTAATCCAGTTTGATATATCCCCTAGCTTAAAATATAAATTACCTACACTAATCCTATTGCCTGTTGTTAAAAGACGTAAATTTATAGGCAAACAACCTGTTATATTATTAGAACTATCAAAAATTACAACTGTAATCCATTTGTAATAACCTTCTCTTAATAAATAACCAGCATCTTTCTCTGCCATATTAACATTCCATATATTATCTGTAATATCTACACTAGCCATAGCCTCTGCTGCAGATTCAAATTTTCCTTCATATACTTTCAGATAATCATACTTGGTACTAGGGAAAATAGAATTATTAATATTCAACGAAATATATGCCTGTCCTATATTTTCTAATTCATCTGACTGTATTGTAATATCACATCGTCCTAAACTATAATCATAATATTCATTTTCTAATACAGTCGCTTTTGTACGATTTCCATCCTGATCTTGGATATAGACTGTTGATGTAAGCCATTCCTCCGATTTTGTTGTATTTACTCTTACAATATAACGGATATTACTACTTTCAAGCTGATCTGCCTTACCTACAATCATCTGCCAAGTATTTGATGTATCAGAATATGTATCATAGCTTAAATTAATTTTATCCCCAGGTGAACTTATTTTATAATCATCACCATAACCATACGTCCACATCACCTTATCTGTATCTGTTAGTGCTATATCTCCTGTAAAAATAGAATCTAATGCCACCATAGTCAGTTCTACTGGTGTATAATCTGATAAATTTACTTCCAATCTCTTTTCTGTTAATGGCAAAAGTGAAAAAGAAGATGTTCCATCATTTGTAAACTCTTTTTTCTCTGGATACACCACAACAATATCCCCTGCCACATTTAAACTCATTTGTGTAACAACAGTACCATCAAAATCTGCTTCTACATAAAAGGTATGCCCGCCTATCTCCACACTATCCTCTGGCGTCATAAACCATAGGTTTGTCACCTCATTATTATAGGTAAACTGCACCTCATACGGGAAAAATGGGTTTATTTCTGGAATTTTTATAGTATAGCTTCCATCTTCCTCAAAACAAACTTTTCCTTCCTCATTATCCGCAAATTCTTCTTTTTCTACCACTTGGTATACACAATTACCCGTGTTAAAAAAAATCTCTGGGCTTTCCGTCAATAAAACTTCTTGCCCGCTGTCTGTTGCTTCTGGCAATTTCGCCGCTTTTACCGGCAGGGCTGGAACCATTAGAAGTACCGCCAGCAATACTGCCAACCCTTGTTTGATAATTTTCATATCAAAATTTCTCCTCTCTTTATTTTTCTAAATATTTCTCTCCAAGAGCAATTAACTCTTGAAGGGAATACAAGCGGCATTGCCGCAGATCCCCTGACTGATAGTCAAAAACTAATTTTCCATCCGCTATATCACAAAACCTTGGCAAATAAGCAATCGTTTGGAATTCACTATCTAATAATAGACCATATCTCTCTCCCACTGCACTGATATACTCAGTTATAATATATTCTTTTATGGGGGTAACATAAGTTAAATAAGATTCCTCTTCTAAAGTAGTTACTAATTTCCCCGAATCCCTGTTATACACTTTCGGGGCGTTATGAAGGGAAGATTCTATCCGATATTGCCCTATATAAAATTCTTCATATAAATCTTTTGATGGGGCGTCTCCCATAGTCTCTGCTACCATTGTGCCGTCCGCCGCACTATAATGCCGCACCATCCCGTTATACCAAATCACCTCTAAGTATGACCCTTCTTCCTTCTTTATAAATTGCTGGTCATAAATAGATTCTGCATCTGGCAGCTCTTTTTGGGTTACTAACTCACCTTCCATGTTATAAACCTGAAAACCCTGGTAATTAAAAAGCATTGCTGTTTGCCCATCCTGGCTAATTCTTGCTTCATCATGGTAATATCGCGGATTATAAGATAAAAGTTGTGCTTCATGGTGGTTTTCTAATTTCCATCTCCGTAAAACAGGTTCATTCCTGTTGCCCAAAATAGCATATGTATCTGTTAAAACCATAAAATCACAATTTTCCTTACTGCTTTCTGTTAATAATAAATTTGCCCCACTATCATAAAAAGAAAAATTTTTATTATCTGTCGCCGCTAGAACATATTTTTCTCCAATTGCAAAATTACTGATATGTGCGCCTTCCGTATAAGCCAATTCTGTTTCCTGTAAAGTATCTGGATTAAAATTTACTAATATATTCTCCCTTGCAATATAAATTCCTTCCTCTTTCGCGGTAAGCAAAAAAGGATTTTGTGAATGATACCCTCCAATATAAACCGCTTCTACTGTATCAATCAGCCCAAATAGTGATTCGCCGCTTTTATTTGCCGCAAAAGCAAAATAATGATTACAAAACCCGCCTTTTAAAGATTGATACTCTGATTTATCATAAATAATGATATTATCATTTGGTTCTTCTATATCAAAAATAGTCAATCCGCCATTCGAAAAACTAACTGCCAATAAAGTGCCATCTTTATTTAAAGAAAAAATAGCATTATTTGGATTCGCAAAAATATCATTTACTGCCGTTAGCATATGTTGGCCCTCAAAAGAACATTCTGCTATCTTTTTTCCATCCGATACTTGATATAATACAGCATAGCCTTTATCCCGTTCCACAGCAGCTACCCTTGTTTTATCAGCAGAAACTGCCAATGTTGTAGCGGTCTCCCCCGTCCATAAAACCTGTTTCTGTTCCAAGTCATACATTGTTATGCCATTTTCACCAGCATAAATAATATGGGTTTCATCTATAAACCTTACTTCTGATAATGCTGACTTTTGTATAGGCAGGGATACTATTTTTTTACCATCTGCCATATTAAAAATAACCGCTTCATACGCATAGATCACTGCAAAACAAGTGCCTTCCGGCGACACCTCCAGCCCAAATGGGGCAGAAGGCAGTTCACATATATCTAATGCCTGAAACCCATCTGATAACTGATATACTCCTAATGCGTCTGTCAATGCCTTTTGTGCTTGCGCTGTAACAGGCGCTTCTAAAATACTTTTTCCTGTTGGGATTGCCTGTAAAGCTAAATCTACTGCCTTAGGAATATCTCCTTCTAACAGGGCATTAGCAGAATATTCGGCTAATGTAAGGGCTGCCTGAAGCTGCTCTAACTGTTTTAAGCCAATAAAAGAACATATGCCTCCTATAAAAAATGCTGATACTAAAATAACCATAGCAATCCGAGCATGTTTTTTATGGCGGATAACTCTTTTGTCATGTTTATGCAATAATAAAAATGCCGACAACATTTCTAAGGCAGACTGATAACGCTGTTCTGGGTTTGGAGCCATTGCCTTTTGTATAATAGCTGCAATTTCAGGGTTGCAAATATCTGGCCCTAATGGTTCTACATCCAAGGCATCTTGGGCAGGGCGGCGTCCAGACAATAGATGATAAAGAGTTGCCCCTAAACTATAAATATCCGACCTTGTATCCAACATTACTGTATATTTCCCATTTGTACTGCTGACTGAAGAAGATCCCCTATCCACTACAGTCGCTTCACTTTCTACTATAGTTGCTTCACTTTCTACCACTGTTATTTCATTTTCTATTATAGTTACTTCTGTATCTTCTGCTCTTTCAGCCTGGTTACTTGGTTTTGTTATGGAATTTTTTTTAATGACCCGGCTTTTATCTACGTATTCTATGCCATAATGCTCCGGCGAGGCATATCCTCTGCTAAATCCTACTTTTACTGCCCCGTTTTCGCCCAATGCCAAAGCAATATTATAATCAATTAAACATATATCCCCATTAGACTGTAGCATAATATTCGCTGGCTTTATATCGCCATGCAAAATACCATGCGGCAAACAGCTATGTAGGTAACTTAAAGCATCTAAAATCTGGCATGCCCATTGAATCACCTGCAGCTGGGTGGGAAGCTCTTTTCTTTCTAATAATTTATCCAGGCTCTCTCCCTCAATAAAATCCATAACCGTATAGACTACCCCATCTTCTTCTACATAATCATGTACTTGTGGAATATAGGTATGGCGTAAGTCTTTTAGTATATTTACTTCATTTCTAAGCAATTCTGGCTTTGTACTTAATTTCCTTTTATCTGCCTTAAGGACAACTGCTTTTTGTAAGCGTTGATGCCAGCCTAAGTAAACAATCCCTCCTCCGCCTGACCCTATCTGCTTTTGTATTTCATAAATGCCCGCAATTACATGGGACATATTGTTTCCTCCCTTTTTCCTTAAGAAAAAATTTTTCCTTAAATAAAAATATTTCTATTTATCATAATATTTCCATGGTTTTCCATAGTCCTGTTCCAGCTTCCTTGTTAATTTTTTCCACCTATAGCGAAAAACAATAAAGCATATCCCTGCTAATAAAATTACTGCTGCCATAGTGGCAAAGCCGCCAAAAAGCAGTAATTCGCTTTTTGATAAACTAAACATTCTCTTCCTTTCTGCTATTTAATTATGTACCCTGTACCTTACTGGTTTACTTTCTGTGAATTGAATTTCCATACCATGGCAAAGATGGTATGGTTGATTAGGAACTAATATTTTCCCATTAATAAATGTATGGTTCACTGAACCAAGATCTATTAAATAATATTCTCCTTCTTTTTTTTCTATCCTTGCATGCCTTCTTCCAATTCTCTTAAATTCTCCAGGAAATGCTATATCTGGCCTTACTTCATTATTAGAAACACGCCCAATTACAATAAATTTTCCTTGGAAATTTAATTCTATTTTGGCAGGAGCACCCGGAATTTCTGAATAAACCAATTCTAAGTAAGGCCCCAAATAATTTTCTTCTAAATTTGCTATCTCTGTTTCTTCTGTATAAGGCTGTAAACCACTCTCTTTTTCTTCTTGTTTATAAAATGTGCCTATTGCTCCTGTACCTTTTAATTCTTCTGCAACAACCTGCACCTTTTCTTTCTTTTTCTTAAAGAGCCCTCCTAATCCGCCCTCTTTTTTCTTAGATATTTTTTCCTCTACTTTTGGTTTATTCTTTTTATTTTTATCTTTCTTCTTTTTCTCTCCAAATAAAACATCCATTATTTTATCATTATTAGATTCCAGTACTTTCTCTCCCTTTGCTATATCTACAGGTTGTTTTTTCTCTTCCTCCTGTTTGTCCGTTTTAACCCATTTTCCTTCTTGAGTTTGTGGCATTTTTTTCTGTTTGATAAATTCTTTATTGGAATCTAATATTAAAGCTGCCTTTGCTTCTTCCAATATTAATTGATATAAACCAGATAATGTCACATTGCCATTTGCAAAATATTTATAAAGCTTTATTTGAAAATCTTTATCGTCTGTTATAGTAACGTCCTCAAATATCTTTTTTAAAAAAGAAATTATCTCTTGATCTGTACTTTTAAAAGATTCCTCTGGCACATAAATAAAATATACTTTACTTTTATTTAAATATATGTACCTTGGATCTACACATAAATGGTGATAATCTAAAAACCAATCTCCTCCTTCTATAAACGGCATCAAAAGATTTTTATACATTTTAATAAACAAATCTTTAGATAATATCATATTGCTGTATTCCAGTGCCACTCCATTTACAAGCTCATATTGAAAAGAAACCTGGTCGTCAATTATTTTAAGTTGATATGGAACTAAAAACTCTGGGAAATTTTCTTTTAATACCCGAATAACTATCTGATCCAACTGGAATGGCGGTTTTAAATTCACGCATAAATAATTTGCTTCTAAAGAGTTTTGCATTTCAAATCTTTTCGTATCCATATCATTATCCTCCATTTATTCCTCAAAGTATTCTAATTCCAGTAACCCCATACCGTCTGCAAACCTTACCTGGGCAATCCCATTATGAAAAGGCTGCGCTTCTTTTATAAATTGTTCAATAACCAATTTATTTTTTTCGCTAATATACCCCCAATTACTTCCTATCTGAACCGCCGCTAAATGCTGGCTAAAAGAAAGAGCATTTATATATTGAAAATCAATTACTAAATTTCCTTTTTGGTCAATATATCCCCACATTCCCTCTGTATTTGCTACAGCGATATATCCATTTGACTCTGGCGCTTTTGCATTTGCATATCCAGTTTCCGAAATCTGATTTCCTTTTGTATCCACTAAATACCATAATCCGTTTGTTTTTACCATTGCCATATTGTTGGCATAAACGGAGCCCAAAGAATTTATTGCCACATCCTCTAAAATAAAATCTACGACAACAGTGCCACTATCTGTAATAATTCCCCAAAATCCATCTTTTTTTACGGCCGCTAACCCGCACGCATTAGCAGTAATCTTTTCATATTGATGTGTTGGCGCCACGCACTGGAAATCATAGTTATAATACCCATAATACCCATTTGCCTGCGCTAAAATAAAGTTAGGTGTTAATGAATATACGTCTGTAATACCTGTTTCATCTATTCCATATTTATCGCCGCTGCGCGTAATAACATAATAAGAGCCATTATATAATACTACTGCATAGCCAGGTTGATTAAACGGTGTAACAAAATCATATTTAAATTCTGTCTGGCCTCTTCCTTTATTATTTATATATCCCCACTTTTCTCCATTAAACGCTGGCATTAGCATATTATCTGTTGTAGGTATAATTTCGGTATAATCTGTCATATGCAGCATATAACCATATCGATTCGCTTCATACATATCTTCAATTGTTGTTACGGCAAATTTTTTCATTCCATTTTTTAATAAAGCCATTGCATTTTCAATCTTGCCGCTATTGATATAGTATTGTGATGCTGTTAAATATTCCTGCTCTGTTGCATTATCCCTTTCCATCCGCCGTTCTACTAAATTTATATAAGAATCATATTCTTCAAAGGCCTGGTAATTAGCCAGTAATTTTTCTTCAATCTCTATATTCCGATCCGTTGAATAGCTTAACGCTTTTTCATAAAGTGGTATCGATCTAATATATAATTCTTTTGAAGCTAATATATCTGCCTTTTCTATTAACTCATTTTGACTTTCCCTTAATTCAACTCCACTTATCGCCCGCACTGATAAAATCCAGCCAATACTTAAAACTATTAATATAACAAGAACAAATATTATTTTTTTAACCTTCATCCCATTTTCCTTCACAATATTATAAATGCCAATACCGTTCCCATATATAAGAAAGGCGTCATTGGCACCCCATCTTTAAACCCTATCTTTTTTCGGCAAAGTTGTACTATAGAATAAATACAACAAAGCAATACCCCATACAATAAAGCTCCCATTATACGCTGCCCTGTTAAATATAATCCCATAACAAAAACTAATTTCACATCTCCTGCCCCTAACCGTTTCCCTGATAATACATAACACAGAAAGAATACTGTCCCTCCCATTATTCCACCTGCTAAAGCCTGACATGCTAATGTTATTCCTGCCCCTGTATCTAGGATAATGGTTATCCCAACTATTACAGACCAAAGTAAAAGCATAACTTTTAAAACCAAATTTGGGATAATATGTTTTTCTATATCTATAACATTCAATACTGCCATACCGCAGACTAAAAAGAACACTAAGGAAAGTTCTATTATACTTCTGTATATCTGCCCATTAATACAGATTATAAACCAACCTAAAAATGTCAAAATGCCTGTTGCAATAACTGGAAAAGAAACTATCGTCCCCTCTTTTCTTTTTATATTTAACAGTAATACTTTATCTGTTATTAAAAGACCAATATAAAATATAATGGTAATAAGAACTGAGCCTAATACTGTACCGATTATGATTTTCATAATTTCCTCACAAGAATCCGTTTAACTTTCTGGCAAAAACTTACTTACTCTTCTATCATCTCCTCCCACCCATGCTGCAACGCTAACCCTCTGTACCACATGAAGGCGGGCTTCTGGTATAATTAACTGTACAAACCCCAAATCAATATCATATTCCACTACAATATCAATAACTCTCATATTCTGATCACATAAAAAAGTAGAACCACTGAAATCCAGCCCATGATACCCCTCTTTAATGCCATAAGATTTTAAATAATCATCTGCGCCCTTATTTTTCTGCGCCAAATAATGCTGCGTAAGGCCTGCCGCCGCAGCCGCGCCAATAACCTTCCTAACAGCATAACTAGCTCCATCTGCCGCCATATAAATAAGGCCTGCTATTACGCCATTACTATCGCTAAATAATTCTCTTACGCTAGATGCGGATGCCTGTACAGAAGAAATAGTGATATCTGCACTATTTTGCAAAGAACCTAGATTTTCCTGCAGCGCAGTTATAGAATTACTATTTAACTCCAGATTAGAAATATTTTGTAATGTGTTTGTACCATCCGTATATAAACTTTGAATCTTATTCAAACTGTCAACTACTTGATCTGTTGTATTATCTATATTTTCCATATAAGGCGCCCCATCCTCCTGGATTCCCAGCAGCGCGCTTCTTAATCCCAGTGCTTCGCAAATATAAGTACATCCTGCTATCTGGCTGGCAGCTGCATGAATAGCAAATTGAATTTTATTATGTACTGTAAATATATTAATTAAAGATACTACCGCGATGCAAACCATTATAAAAACCATAAAAGAAATTACTGCCTCTACTACTATCATTCCGTTCTCATCTTGTAGTTTTCCCTTCTCGTCTCTTATTCCTGCCATAGAGTTTCTCCCTTGTCCCTTATTTCCTGATATAAAATTTTTCCTATTTTTATATTTGTTAATATCCTCTGGTAACAGTAAACTTATATCTATTTTCTTGAAATGCCCTTACAGCAGAATATGTATTTTCTTCTATTACTTGTTTTGCAAAGTTATTCGGCATCACTGCAAAATCCAGATGTATGGAACAGGTTGCATCCACTGCTGTATATGCTTCCTCTAATTTAAACTCCAGTTTAGTTAAATTCTGCTCTTTCCCTTTATTTTGTTGCACATGGTTTATATTTAATGTTATTAAATTTCCTGTTCTTTCATATAATTGATTATCTGTAGTAAAAAACACAATTAAAACTAACAAATATTGCTCGTAATCCAGTTTTAAACCGGTAGAAGACGATTCCACAGTCCCGTCCAAATCAATTAAACTTTTAAATTTTTCATAAGAAGTAAGATCCCGCAATTCATTCTTTATTACTACTACGCCCTCTCCCTTTTTCAGTTCATCCCAATCCCCTACGGTTTCTATTCCAGCAATAGCGAGCCTTAATGCTACAGATACTACAAGCCCTAATCCTGGCAATATAGCAGATGCCGCCGTAGAAAGTGATTCAATAGCTGTATTAATCTCTGTTATACTATAAGTAGCTGCAAAATTTACAATAGCCCGAAACGCCAAAATCCTATTTCTTGCTTCTCCTAAATTAGCCGAAGATAAATTATGTCCGCCAAATATATATTCCAGCTCCGCCTGATATAAATAATTAATATCAGAAGCCATTTTATAACCCGTTAATGATTTTATAGCTTCTTCCTCTTCTTTTACATTTGTCACCCTGCTTGAAAACATGCCAAAATCATATGCCACAGTATAAAACTTAGTCAAAAGCCTTTTCCCTGCTTTTTCAAAACTATTTTCCTTAAATACAACAGCCGCATTTTCTATTAAATTATCAAAATCCGCATTATTCGTATTGCCATTATCGCCAAAACCAAACTCTTTAGGAATATCTCTTGCCTTTGTTATTTCCTCTTCTTTAAGCCGTTTCGCCGCTTCCTCTTGCTGTTTTTCTGCTTCCTTCTTTTTTGCCTTTGCCCTTTCCTCGGCTTCTGAACTTACTCCCTCTTCAAAACATTTATAAAGAGAGCGATATAATTTTTCATATAAGGATATATCCATAAAGTCCTTATATTCACTTTCTTTTAAAGAGGCATACCATTCTGGTATAGTATCGTCACATTCAATATACGCATCCCTGATTTCTTCCATTCTCAGCGAAATATTCTCCGCCTGGAGTTCATAATCTTTATTACAGATATAATTTTTACTTATATAAGCAGCTAAATTTACATAATTGTCCGCACTATAAGCTCCCCCTGTCCCAAATAATTTGTCTAATATGGACAGTTCTTTCTGCATGCCTTCTTTCACTTTTTTTGAAACATTTTCATCCTCTAAAGTATCCTGTAAAGAATTACGGCAATCCTCTAACTTTTTTATTGCTTTTTCTAATTCTCTTGCTTTCTCCTCCAGATCGTACACTAACCCATCAAAGCTTTCAAAATCTACCTGTTCGTTATCTATAGAATCTATAAACCCTTCTATCGCCTCTTCAAATTTCTCAAATAATTTATCCTCCCTGGCGTCTTCATCTTCTTCATAAGCGTTATACATATCTATATATTCTTGTTCCTCTTCTGATAATTCTTCTCCTTCTTCCAGGGCCTCCATATGTTCTAACGCTTCCTCAATTGCCTCTTCATTCAGAATATAATCTTTATAAACTTGATAAGAACTGGAATTTGTTATATTAGAAAATTCCTTTTTTGTTTCCAAATATGTATTATTAATATTCCTAATATATTCTGGATAATAGGAAAGCCTTTTCAATATATTATAATACTCTTTCGTTTTCCCCATTACAGCTTCTGCTTCTTTTGCTACATCATTTAGTTTTTTAATGGCTTCTGCATCTTTCTCTACTTTCTGGATGGTATCTAAAGCTTCTATTATAGAATCATCGTCTTCTAATAAAGTCATTGCAATACGGAACTTCATAAAATCCCCTATCTGGCTCCCTAATATGTATGGATTAGAAAGAGACGAGCCAGGTACATGATTATACGACAACATTATCTCCGCATTTTGATAAGGCATAAATCCCTTTGTTGAATTCAGTCCCATAAAATCCTGTATTCCTTGTAAATGCGACCATCCAATTACATTACTAGCCGGCTTAAAAGAAGACTGCATATATTCTTCCAATACTTTTATCTGTTCCATTGCTTCTTTATCTTGCGTAACTGCAAAAAGCCCGTATAATTCTTTTAATAAATTATCATACATACTTATAACAGCTTCTCCATAACTATCTGCTGTCATAACCGCCTGATTACTATATAATTTTATACGCGCCAGATCTACCATAAAGCCTTCAAAAAATATAGTTGGCACAAGAATCAATGTTACGAATACGGTTATAGAACCTTTCATTCTTCTAAAAAAATTCATTTTATACTTCCTCTTATATTGATTTTATATATCAAACTTTTCTTTAAACTTTCCGTATATTTTTACTGCCTTATCAGCCAATTCAGAAGCTTTTTTACCAATTTCTGTATTTCCTAAAATATCTACTATAAAATCAATATTATTCACTAAATCGTCTGCATCATTTACCACAGCTTTCCCTGTTACTGAAATAATCATTTCATCTGGTATCCCTAACGCCGAAAAACTAATTGCCGGCTTTACTGTTTGTGTAGCTGTAGCTTCAATTGTTTTATACACTACATAATTATAAGATTTGGAAGTTAAAATTACATTCGAACCGTCATCAAAAAACATGCGCCCACAAATAGAATGAAAAAATGTCTCAAAATCTCTATTTTTAAACGCCATACCAAAAAACCTATACGGAAACAGAAATTCCGATGCGCCACTATAACTTCCTCCTACTGCGCCAATTGTCCCTGAATAAACCGAATAAGACATATTTGTCTTTGCCTCTACATAACGATCGGATTCCACATTCTTATAGTAAAGCAATGCCGTCTGTAGATTAGCTTGTAAGTTTGCTTTCTGGCACATAAAAATAGAGGCATAATATATGGAAATAACCATTAACATACAAAAAGGCAACAATATAGTGGCTTCAACTACTGCAAGCCCTGTTTGATTTTTTAATAGCTTATACATACTTTATGCCTCCTTTATTTTCAGGCTTCCTACATTTATCAGGTGTGAATTTCATTTCCTGTGTCAACAATATTACTCCACATACCTGTAAACCATTCAGATATATTTTTCCAAAATAGAGCACATAACAATACTACAATTAGGATAAGCAGAACGGTAGCTATAAAAGCTGAGACTCCTTGTTCTTCTTTTACAAACTCTTCTGCAAACTTTTGTATTCTAATTTTCAAACCTATATACTTATTATCTATCCAACTTGCCATATCTTTCTTCCTTCCTTTACTTTTTCACAATTAACATGTTTTATCTATCATGATCCATTTATCAAAAACCGAAGCCACTCATAACTGGAACAATGACCAATATAATAATCCCCAGGAACATCAGCAATGTGGGAATTAAAAGTTTTGATTGAATCGCCTCTCCTTTCCTTCTGGCATTATGTTTATGTTCTAACCAGCTTTCATCATTTAAGGTACGAAATAATTTTACAATCTCTGCGTTGCCTTTTGACACATTTTGAATAATTGCCGTTCCCAATTTAGTCGTATAATTATTATTGCACCTGGTTATAAACTTAGAATAAGCCTCCACTGGGGATACGTTATTATCTAGATCTATAAGCACTCTTCTCATTTCACTATATAGTATCCCTTTATCATTGCTACATGCCAGCTTCCACGCTTGATTGACCTCCATGCCTGCCACTGTTAAAAGAGCCATTTTAGACACTACCTGTGGAAATTGATTTTCAATCTCTTCTGCCCGTTTATGAATTATAGTATTCACATTGTCATATGGCACATAGCCCATAATGCCAAAAACTACTAATATCGCAAACGCCACAATAAAACTTCTTTCTTCAAGCCCCATTGCCAAAGACAGCCCTAATCCTAAAAAACAAAGACATATCCCTAAAATCAAATATCCAAATAATGCACCCAGTAAATAATAAGTATAATTTACAGCTTCTTTTTTTTCTTTAAACTGCACGCATTTCCTATTTAATTTTTTAACTGTCTCATTAGTTGCATCCCAGCCTAATAATTGTATTAATCGATAACCTGTTATTGGAATAATATCCAAAATACCTATTTTTCTATTTTCTAATTTCTTATAGCGTTTCTGAGATTCCTCTAACTTCTTTTTTAACCTTTTTCCTTTTTTTATATTTTCTTTATTATCAAAATCTTCCTGCTGCTTTATTTTCTTTATTAGTAAATCTATTTCTGACTGTAATTCCTTATTTGCTTCTTTTTCTGTCTCCATCAAACAAACTAATATAGCATCCACCATATTGTCACTTGCTGTTATAAATAAAAATACGAAAATAATAAAAACAATTGAAGCAACTGCCATGCAAATAATCATTTGCACATCCCTCCTATACCTCTATTGTTCCTGCCTTTATTGCTATTACATAAGAAACTGCAAAAAGTACTAATGCCACGGTTGCCGCCATATGTCCTGTTATTGTAGTAAATAAGGCGTCCATCAGCCCTTCTCCCATAGAAGACATCGCAACCACTATAACAATCGGCATTACCAACATCATATTTGTTTCTGACTTTGCAGAAGAAATAGTAGTTAATATTTCTTGTTCTATTTCTATTTTATCTGCTATAATTTCCTGCGTTTGAAGTAAAATATCCCCAAATCTATCATTCTTTCCCTCTATAATAGAATAAATTTCAGCAAAATTCCTAATATCTGCTAATCCACTTCTATCTGCAAAATCTTTAAAAAGTATTTTCAGTTCAATGCCGCCTTTTTCATATTGCCTTAAAATATATTTTATTTCTTTCACAATATCCGATCTTTCATTATAAGAAATACATAAATCTGATAATGCAGAATGTAACGCCTTTACCTCAACGCTTCCTGCCCTGACCGCCACGCTCATAGATTCTAAAAAATCTCGAAACTGCAGCCTTAAAATCATCTGCCGCCTTCTAATAGTGGAATCTGCATACATTTTTTCTAAATAAATTCCTACTATCATACCTAGCACAACAGACAGTAAAAGCAAATGATAAAAAAGATAAATAATTATGGTTGCTATCAGGCTGCAAATAAAATATGCTACTATATGTTCATACTTCTTCATATTGCACTTATAATAAACTGTCATCTCTTCTCCTTATAAATAATCATAAATGCCGCTACTAATAAATTTGTCTGGATGTACCATTTTGTTTTCTGTCCTTAATAAGCTACCTGAAACTTTTCTTATTGTCGTATTTTTATCCTCCTGAAATTTAAATAAAGGATTTAAAATAATTTTTCCTTCCTTTAATTCTTGTACCTCAGAAATTTCCAATGTTTTTCTAGAACTATCACGCATCCTTGATAAATGAATAATAATATCTACCGCAGAAGAAATCTGTTGCCGGATTGCTTCTATCGGAAGCCCTCCTGCGCCGCTTAATACCATAGTTTCCAATCTGCTTAACATATCTTCTGCTGAATTGGCATGTCCTGTTGATATCGAACCATCATGCCCTGTATTCATTGCCTGAAGCATATCCAACGCTTCCTCGCCTCTTACTTCGCCAACTACAATTCTTTCCGGCCTCATACGAAGTGATGACTTAATTAAATCTCGCATTGTAATTGCCCCTGCCCCCGCAGAATTGGCATTTCTGGTCTCCAGACGCACTAGGTTAGGAATATGCCTAATTTGTAATTCTGCAGAGTCCTCAATAGTAATAACTCGTTCTGCTTTAGGAATATAATTCGATAACGCATTAAGAAACGTTGTTTTCCCAGAACCTGTTCCACCACTAATAAAAATATTGTACTTTGCCCGTACTAATTTTTCCAAAAATACAGCAGCTTCTGGTGTAATTGACCCATAATTTATTAATTTCTGTATTGTCATTCCTTCCTCAGGAAAACGCCTAATAGTAACAATAGGCCCATTTAACGCAATTGGATCTAATACCACATTAACACGAGAGCCATCAGAAAGCCTTGTATCAACAATAGGATTGCTTTCATTTACAGAACGCCCCATATCTTGTACAAACTTTGTAATAATATTTCTTAGTTTTTCCTGGCTTTCAAATTTATCTGGTAATTGTTCTAACTTTCCATCCCGTTCTACAAATATGTTATCATAACCATTGATCATCACTTCTGTAATAGATTTATCTGCAATAATCTTTCCAAGAATTCCAAGTCCCCTAATAGACTCAAACACCGTGTCTATAAGGCCTTTACGTGTACGAAAATTTAAAGACGAATAAAAGGCGGCTGTTTCCACATCTTCTTGCTGCACCTGCCGTAAACGCTCTTGATACATCTGTTCAGCCCGTTCTTTCAGATTATCATCAGATAATTCTGAATAAGATGGATCTTTACTGATTAATTCCCTGATTTTTGCCGTTTCTATTGAAAAATAATCTTTCATCATATATTATCCTTTTCCTTTAAAAATCATATCTATAAATTGTGTTCCTTCGCCTTCTGCCAATATATCAATAAAACGTCCTGCATCTGGATTAGAAATATAAGGTATTGTTCCAATACGTGGAATATAGGTGTCTATTTCAAATGTTCTTCCAGTATCAAAATTCAACACTCTAACCATTTTATTCCCATATTCATTTAATATATGGGTTTGAGAAAGAAAACGTTTCATCTTATGCCCTGCAACCATATCTGGTTTTTCCACAAGAATAATTTTATGCAGTATTTCAAATAATACATTTATTCTATTTGTTATAGCTACCCCCATATCAATAAGAATAAAATCAAATAATCCACTGCGCTCTAGAGATTGAATTAACTCACTTATTTCCTTTTCACTAATTTCTTCCAGATCAGCTAAATTATCAAAATGATTAAAATAATACAAATTTTCTGTTTTCTTTTGAAGTAAACTTTGTACTTTCATGGTAAAATTCACATTACTTCCCAGAATATTTACTATATCACTAATTCCTTTACCCCCATTTTGTGGAAGATAACAATCTTCTGCCGCTATATCTTCCATATTTAAGTACAAGGTGCGATATCCACTATTAGCCAGCCTGGTTGATGCCATTAATGCCGTTGTCGTTTTTCCTACGCCGCCTGCCGGAGAATAAAACCCCCATACAGCAACTCCTTTTTGCCCCAGTATTCCTTGGGGCATTTCTCCGCACACTTCTGAATAAAACTCTAATATTTGCTGATATATCACACTAATACACTGATATTTCCGTAATTTAGCAAAGCCATTGCAAGATTCAGGAACAGGGATCTCATCATCAAAAAGCATTATAGCAATTGTTGAAGGATTAAGAGACACTTGCCCATCAAAAAGTCCTGGCGTAAACAGGAGCACATCAAAATATTTTGTTTGAAGGGCTACTTCCAGACTAGCCCTATTTGTATATATTGAAAGATTTACATCCTCAAAACTTTCCATTCTTTTTGTAAGTCTATGTATATATTCAATATTTTCATCTGCAACAGCTATTCTAATAAGCATATTCTCTCCCCGTCCTCTTTTTTATTTCGCAGATTTCCTTAATCTATGAACCCAATATATCCTCTATCTATTTTTCCTTCAACCAAGCCATATTCTCGCATATCCATTTCTTTTTCATCATGTATTACCACAAAATTGACCATAAATCCTTGATAATATCTCCAAATATCTCCGCTTCGCTTCTATAGAAGGATGGACATAACGGTTTAATGTAATCTGTACATCAGAATGTCCAAGAATTTCACTTAAACTTTTCACATCGCTTCCCCCTTCTATACAATTTGTTGCAAATGTATGCCTTAAAATATGAAAATTTTTACTGGGAATTTTTGCATCTTGTAAATATTTTTTAAAATGATACTGCAATGTCCTTGGTTCCATCGGTTTATTTCCGCCAAAGATATATTTTTTATCGTGGTTAAAACTTAACAACAGTTCTACTATATATTTTGGAATAGGTATTTCTCTTTTCGAATATTCACTTTTAGGAGCCGTTTCCAACAACTCTGTTTTTTTCTCTTTCTTACAAACAGCTATTCTTTGTACTGTCCGCTGAATATACATTAATTTATTTTCCAAATCGACATCCTCCCATTTTAAAGCACACAGCTCCCCTATTCTAAGCCCCGTATGCAGGCATAATATAATTGCGGCTTTATAAACATCCATATTGTAATATAGGATAGAAAATAATTTTGTTTGTTCTATTTTTGTTAATACGTCTACTGGTTTGTGCTTTACTTTTTGGTTTTCCTTATTTAACTTTATCAATGCTATGCCATAACGTTTTGATGTATAGTTTAATATTTGGTTTACTACGCAATAAATACTTTTTGTAATACTTTCTGATAATTCCTGCGAAATGGCTTTTTGTATTATTTGGTTATTAATCTCATTCATTCTATAATTGCCAAATGAAGTATATAAATATTTTTTGTATATAAAATTATATTTTACGTAGGTTGATCTTTTATTTTTATTCTCTATTTCTGCCAACCATTCTTCTGCTGCTATAGAAAATAAGATATTTTCTGTATATTTACTTTCTTCTGCTAATGTTATTTCTATTTTTAAGTTTTTCTTTTTACTAAACAATTTTTCTTTTACTTCTTCATAACTTTTCCCGTAGATAGAATGATATATTTTTTTCTTCTTTTCCTCACTATAGATGGCATAACGGCCTTCCCATCTCCCATCTTTTCTTTTTCTTATATTTTCTCCATGACGCGACATATACTTCTTCTCCTTTTCTTTAAAATTTATGACCATAAAACGGACCACAAAGCCTTTTCTTATTATATCTTTCCCATTATAGCCTATATTATTAGCAAAAAAATTCTAAAAATACAAAAAAAGGTAGAAATTTGAGTTAAAATGTGCTAAGATAGTAATGACTTTATTAGTGGTCAAATGATAATTGTTAATGTTCTTATAAAAATACATCTTTTATTCGCAGATTAAGGAAATCTACGAACCTATACATATATAAGGTTTATCTATTAAAACTATTCCTTATTCTCCACTATATATTCCAGTTTATACTCTATTAAAAACTATTTTTAAGTTAAAGGATTATTGTCGAAAAAACGAATGTATGCTATAATCCCCCTGTAAGAAATAAAAGACATGCCATATACTTGATTTCTTACAAAACATTTTAAAATGGAGTAAAAAATGAACGTTAAAAAAAATTCTAATACTTTATTTTCCCAAAAAGATTTAACTTCTGGCCCTGTATTTTCTTCTATGTTTTTCTTTGCTTTGCCCATGATTCTTGGAAATCTTTTACAACAAGGCTATAATATTGTGGATACATGGGTAGTGGGGCATTATGTAGGCTCCAACGCATTAGCAGCCGTAGGCTCTGCCTTTACACTTATGACTTTCCTTACTTCTCTTTTGCTTGGCCTTTGTATGGGAAGCGGGATTGTATTTTCTCTCTGTTTTGGCAGGCAAGATGAAAAAGAATTAGAAAGCAGTATTTGTGCTTCTTTTTTATTAGCTATTACAATTGCTATTTTTCTTACTGCTATTTCTCTTTTTGGCACAGATATAATTATTATCTGGATGAATATACCAGAAGAGATTATAGATCTTACTAGAGAATATTTAACCCTTATTTTTTGCGGGATACCTGCAATCGCCTTATATAATTATTTCGGCGCATATTTAAAAGCAATTGGTAATTCAGTCCTTCCTCTAATATTTTTAGGGATTTCTACCATATTAAATATTATATTAGATATTGTATTCGTGGCTGTTTTCCAACAAGGTACTTTTGGCGCTGCTGTCGCTACCATTATCTCACAATATATATCGGGGATTGGCATAGGAATCTATGTACTTATTAAAAATAAAAGGCTGCGGAATGCCCTTTTCCATTTTAAAATCAAAAAATCCAGCCTTAAGGAAATTACCAATTACTCCTTATTGACATGTGTCCAACAATCCGTTATGAACCTTGGCATCCTTATGGTACAGGGGCTTGTAAACAGTTTTGGCACTTCTGTTATGGCTGCATTTGCCGCTGCTGTAAAAGTAGATTCTTTTACTTATATGCCAGCACAAGAATACGGCAATGCTTTTTCCACTTTTATTGCCCAAAATGTAGGCGCTGGAAAGAAAAAACGGATTACCCAAGGCATCCGTTATGGTGTATTGTCTGTTGTTTTATATTGTTCTATCGCCTCCCTTATCCTATGGTTCTTAGCAAAACCTCTTATGCTTATTTTTATTCATGCAAAAGAAACTGCTATTATTGCGGAAGGTATCCAGTATTTACATATTGTTGGGCCATTTTATTGTGGCATTGGCTGCTTATTCCTATTTTACGGCCTTTACCGGGCACTAGGGAAGCCTGCTATGTCAGTGGTATTAACGATCGTCTCCCTTGGTACTAGGGTCGCTTTATCCTATTCTATTTCCTCCATTCCATCTATTGGAGTAATTGGTATTTGGTGGTCTATCCCAATTGGATGGGGGCTTGCTGATTTATTAGGGACTCTATATTATTTAAAATATAAAAAGCAACTTCTTTCATAAACCTTTCTCTTACTTCACTACATACAGAAAAATGTTATCCATAAAACTTTTCAAATAGCAATATAGGAAAAGACAAATTGTAATTGGTATTATATGATATAGAAAAAGATTATAAAAGGAGTTGAGCATGGATGACTTTATAAGTTATGTAGAAAATTTTATTAATAAACATTTGCAAAGTGAATTTACCCTTAATGAGATTGCTTCTTATTGTGGTTATTCACCTTCTCATTTTTCACACAAATTTAAAGAAATAACAAATCAAAGTGTTATGGAATATGTTCGTGAAAAACGCATTTTTGCAGCAGCAGAATTAATAAAAAATGGTGCCAATATATGTAGTACAGCCATGTCATATGGTTTTGAGACCCACGCAGGGTTTACTAAAGCATTCCATGCTGTTTTAGGCTGTTCCCCTAAATATTATATGGCACACTTTTATGGCGATTATTGGAAAGGGTTTTATAGTATGGACAATTCTAAAATTATAATTCGGCCTATTAAACTTGATGATGTAAACGATTTATGGGAAAACGTTTACAGTGCAATGACCCCAAAAGAAATTCTTGATATTAAAATAACTCCTGCAATCAAACAGGAAAAATCCAAAACAGGCATTGAACTTGCAGCTGAAGTGGATGGGAGAGTTGTTATGACCCTTCCCATGGCTAAACCTTTTTGGATCCCTATTGGGTTTTTATTTGATAATGATTATCTAATAAGGGGAGACAAAAGAGATGATTTAATGAAAATGCTACTAGATAAAATGAAAACCAAATGTAAAGAAATGGATATTTCTGTATTAGTTTCGCCCCAACGTACTAACAGTGAAAATATTAAGGCATTTCTTATGTTAGGGTTTAAAGAAATCTGGGCAGACAATAAATGGACTTATTTAGCAATGTCTGTTGCCTAAATTTGAGCTGCGCCATTGTAATAAGTTGTAGCGCAGCTCAAATATATATTTATAATAATATTTATTTACCACTACATAAAAGATATGCCATACTTGTTCGTGAAGAGTTCGGAGGAATCCCGCCCTATCGGGCATTGGGGCACAGGCACAAAGCCTATCTGGAAGAAGCCCCCTTGACAATAGACGAGCAGTTAGATGTAATCCCATATGAGTTCTTGGAAATGTTTATTGACGGTTTTAAGTTAAGGGCAAAGATAATGGCAGAAGTTTTCAGATGTGGGTAAGAGGACGGGGACAGGAAAAGGCAGACGCTTTGACAGGGCGGCTGCCTTTTTTGGGTTTTATTGATAAACTGGGAGTTATCATTCAGGGAATACTAACGTACAATTCTCCAGCGTTTCCGTATCATGTTCCGAGATGTAAATTTTCGCTGAGGCAGACAAATCGTTTCCTTGGAATGTTTCTTCTTGAAAAAGTTTTTTGATTATGGGCCAATGTTCGCCTGCAGATTTTGTTTTGAGCCAAATTCCCATAAGCGGACCAGACCGGCCAGCTTCAGTGTCGATGTAATCGTATCCATCATCTTGTATAGCCCCGTGGGAAATTTCTTCGATACGATCTGGAATGCAATAACGTAAATCCAGATCAGGGTTTTCAAGTTTTCCCGGGTCCAATAAAACAATAATTGTTTGCATATATTTGTCCTCCTTAAATCCCGATTGTGATTTGATGATTTTTAAGGGAAATATTAGCTGTTATATTTTGTTATTAAATTCTCCGCTAACTCTTGAAAACACTAAGTTTATCGCAAGTGAACTTTCCCTTAAAGTTTCTCTTGTATTATATCTTCCCACAGGGCATTACGAACTCTGATAAGGGCAAAAATAAGGGAAACAAAATCACATAAAACATTATAACGCAAAACATATGGGAATTGTGAACTGATTGAAATGCTTTCAAAAAAACAATGAAAAGAGGACAGATAATATGAATGTGATTTACACAACATACAATATCCACCATAACAGTATCAACGTATACACCTATGCAGGTTATTTTTTTCGAATATACCGCAATAAAGCAGAAGAAGGATTGAAAAACACTCCCTGCTCTGAGTGTGCCTTAAATGCTCTGGCAATAGATGAACTGCTTGAATACGCAAGATTATATCTTGAGGGAAATATGCAGATGTGGGTGGATGCAGAAGATTCATTGGAATTTTTGTAAATTAATAAAGGAAAATCTTAAAGTGTTTCCGACTTTTTCCTTTTTAAAATTGTATCTTATTCATTCATGCTAATATATGTTTGATAAGCTATTTGCTATAATTGTATTAAAGCATTGATAGACGATACTTTCTATCTTTCTTTTCATTTTTTCTATCTAATTCTGCATTTACAAAATTCATATGCCAACTAAATTTTTGATACAATTTCTCATCTATTTTTTTACCAACTTCTTCTTGCATGATTTGAAATCCATTCATTAACATTTCGCCACAAAAATGACAATCATTCAGAAAGTTTAAAAAATATAAATCATCAAAATCTTTTCTTAAATATTCACATAGTACATTGTTTTGAATAATTTCATTCACAATATCTTTATCAATAATTATTCTTGGATAATTTGCAACTTTATCTTCTAAATAATATGATTTCAAAAGTGCCTCACCCCAAACCATCACATCATCTATGAATAATTGTCCTATAGAAATGCCTCCACATAAAAGCCACCCCACACTATCGCTGGCAGAAAGTTCTTGGAAGTGTCCAGCACACATTAGAAGGCTTCATATCTCTTGAGTTCGTTGGGGTATCTGATTTGACAATTTTTTAGCTATTATAATATTATCCGAAAAGATTTTGAATTGTATGTCCTGATTTTCCTCAATTTGAACATCTCGTGTTAATTTTACCGAAAATGCATAAAGATTATGTAGTTTGTTCATTGCCAATTGGCTATCCTCTGATTTAATCTTATTTGTAACACCTAAAAGGTCAATATACGCAACAATATATTCATCTGTTTTTCTGTTATAAGTATCTTTATTTTGATTTACCAACATAATAACCTTTCCATCCTCCCCTATCAATAGAAATGTGTTGTTTCAAAAACTTTTTCCCAGATTCACTGGAACTGTGGTAATGTGTATCAAGAGAAGTTCAGTTTGTACCTTTCTTGATCTTTAAATTATATTTTTCACACTCTGCCTCTAATTTGGGAAAATTCAGGCAGCGATTCCTGCCTGCAAATGGCTGGATAGGTATTTCTTATACAGGACATTGGCTTTATTGCAGATTACCTCATTATTCATCTGACACCATTCCAGTTCCAAAGTACATAACTTCTTATAATATCTGATATTTTCTCTATCTTTCTTAAAAATGGTGGTATCAACAAGCTGTAATTGCTCTTCTTCAATAGGTATCATCAGATTAAAATTTAGAACGCCTAATAATTTTCCATTTACTTCGATTTTGGAAAAATCCATAGAGTTTTTCATATTCTTATGCTTTTCTTTTGGCGATGAAAGCGGTATGCAGTATTTGTGACTCCCGCAAATGATAACAATTCCTATAAAAACTCTGTTATTTTTTCCTGCCTGTGGCGAAACAGAAAGCACTTTATCATCTATATCATGTAGATTTCGAATATATTTCATATCCACTTTGTATAATTTAAAATCTGTCTGCATATATCTCCTCGTGTAAATAGCGTCATCAGGCAACGGCACATTCCCCAAAATGGTCTACGCTGTTGCAATTTCCTATAAAAAGTGAAAAATGGCTATGCGTTTCCGCATAGCCATTTCAGACTGTAGACAAAGTCCTGCACTCTTGTGCGGGATTTTTCTGTGCCAAGTGCCGGAAAGTTTAGTATTTATGC
>CAJTLB010000017.1 GCA_910577045.1 uncultured Lachnospiraceae bacterium
TCCAGCTTTACAGGGCCCTGAAATTCCCAAGGAGTACTTATTACAAGGCTCTGGTTCGTGTACCTTCAAATAAGCGGATGGAGTATGAGGAATTCGGCAGGAAAGTGAAACAGGCCTTTGAGGATTCCAAACGCAGATATGGGGCTGTCAAACTATGCCGTGTACTCAATGGCGCAGGGACACCTTGCAGCATCAAGCGGGTCCAAAGGCATATGGCAGAGCAGGGACTGCGCTCTGTGGTGGTAAAGAAATACAACCACCATGCCGATCACGGCAGTATCCCAGATGATAAAGTGAATATCTTGAAACGTGATTTTAGAACGGAAACCATCAACCAAAAATGGTGCACAGATATCACCTACATCCATGTACAGAAAGAAGGATGGACTTATCTGGCGTCTGTTATGGATTTGTGCAGCCGTAAAATCATCGGCTATGCCTATGACACAACTATGACAGCAGAACTGGCAGTAAAAGCGGTAGAGAATGCCTGCCTGGACAGGAAAGGAATCCTGCATTCTTTTAGCCGTAAGGGAAATCCGTACGATAATGCCTGCATGGAATCCTTCCATTCTGTACTGAAAAAGGAAGAAATATATCTTCATACTTATCAGGATTCAAAGGAGGCCCGCAGAGCAATCTTTGAATACATAGAAGGCTGGTGCTGGTATAACCGTAAGCGGATCCATAGTTCTATTGGTTACATAACACCACAGCAAAAGGAGGATGAGGAACTTAAAAAAGCAGCATAATCTTTCGACTTTTTTGTCCAACGTATTGACATACATAACCAACCTGTTCCAAAAATTAATCTCTATGAAATATTCACCTATCACCCTTTTCCTTTAGCAAAATCTAACTACAACTGATTTTTTTCTATTTCTATCATAATAGAATATGCCACAAACTTGTAAATGAATAAAGTGAAAATGCAAAAATCTTTTTTCTCTTTTTCAACAATGCAAAGAAAAACAGCCAGAATAACCTGACTGTTCCTAACAAACACTTCTATATTGTTTTAAAAAACTCTCTTTTAACGCCAATCACAGTTTTGGTTTCTCACCATATGGCACTGAATCTTCCGCTACCATCGAAAGCTCTGTTCTTGTCTGAAAATCATAATCCGCAACTATCGGCTTTATATTGCCACTCATCAATTCCGCTTGTTTTATCACAATATCAACAGCACCTTTAGCTTTCTCCGGTGGATACTTATATTTCCGCAAAAGATGTTTCACCTGTGTCCTCATATAAGCACGGGCAGACTCCTTCTTATCCCAATCAACCGTCCTGCTCCTACGGATCAATTCCGTCAATTCCTGCGCCATTTCAATCAAAACCTTATCCTGCATCTTTCTAAGGACTTCGGGATCTGCCACAAGTGCATCATAAAATGCCAGTTCCTCCGTAGACAGTCCTTTTTCATCCCCTGCTTTATAAGCCTCTGTCATCTCTTTTGACAGATTCAATAATTCCTCAATCACCTCTGCACTGGTAATCAGTCTGTTATTGTACATCTTTAATAATTTCTGCATCTTCTCCGAAAAGAGCTGTGACTTCACAACTCCGGTTCTTGCAAATACACGGATATTATCCTCCAACAGTTTCCGCAGCATCTCCGCAGCAATATTCTTGTGCTTCATCCTTCGGATTTTCTCCATATATTCCTCTGATAAAATCGAAATCTCAGGGTTCCTTTTCCCCGCCTCCGCAAAGATATTATAAACACCATCCTGCTCAATCGCCTGCTCCAACAATTTCACAATCCTTGCATTTATTTCATTTGTCGTAATCCCCATTCGTCCGACGGTCTTGCAGATTCCAGCCTTCACACATTTAAAAAACTCAATTTCCTGCTTTATCCTAGCATCAAGCATACTCCGGCAAAGAGTTTCCGCCTGGCTAAGTGCCGTAGCCTCCCGGATAAAACTTTTCTGTTCCTCCTCTACGTCCATCTCAAGGGCAAAATCAACCCCTTTTGCTATCACAGCAAGACGCACTGAATCGTCTGAACCAAAAAAATCAGAATAATCAAATCCATAAAACATATCCCGCACGATTTCCAGCTTCTCTATCGCTATGGATAATGCCTGTCCCAAATCTGGAATCTTGTCCTGATCACGCTTGGTATACTGACTTAACGCACTTTTCAATTCTGCCGCCATACCTATGTAATCAACAATCAATCCCGCCTCTTTATCCCTGCACACACGGTTGACACGGGCGATTGCCTGCATCAGATTATGACCCTTCATCGGCTTATCAATATACATAGTCGCCATAGATGGAACATCAAAACCCGTCAGCCACATATCCACCACAATTGCAATTTTAAACTCACTGGTATCATCCTTAAATTCCAGCATAAGACCATCCCGGTACGCTTTGTTCCCAATAATATCATGCCAATCCTCATCATCCTGATTGCTCGATGTCAAAACCACTTTCACTTTCTGTTTCCATTCCGGCCGCTTTTCCAGAATAATCCGATAAAGATTGATGGCAATCCGCCGACTCATACACACAATCATAGCCTTGCCCGTAAGCACATACTGTCTATCTTCATAATGGGCAATCATATCATCCGCCAAAAGAGACAACCTTTCTTTAGAACCTATGATTGCTTCAATGGTAGACAAGTCTGACTTTGATTTTTCAATCGCCGTCTCTGATGCTTCACCTGTCATTTTTTCGTATTCTGCATCTATCTTTTTCAGCAGTTCTTCATTCAGCTTTATCTTCGCAGTACGGTTTTCATAATAAATCGGAACTGTTGCCCCATCTTCTACTGCCTGCGTCATATCATAAATATCAATATATTCCCCAAAGACCTCCACTGTTGACCTGTCATCAAAATCAATGGGTGTCCCAGTAAATCCGATAAATGTAGCGTTCGGAAGAGAATCCCTCATATACTTTGCCATGCCATATTTCCATTCACCTGTTTCCCTATCAAGTTTCCCCTCCAGACCATATTGAGAACGATGCGCCTCATCTGCCATAAATATGATATTATTCCGCTCACTCAATACTTCACTGCTTTCCTCAAATTTCTGGATAGTAGTAAAAATAATACCGCCAGCCTTTACCTTTAGCAGTTCCCTCAAATGCTCCCGGCTCTTTGCCTGCTTCGGAGTCTGCCGCAACAACAGCTTGGAACTGGAACAAAACGTGTCAAAAAGTTGATTATCCAAATCATTCCTGTCTGTCAACACTATAATAGTGGGATTATTAAATTTCGGATTACTGACAATGCACCCCGTATAGAATACCATAGACAGACTCTTCCCACTGCCCTGCGTATGCCACACTACCCCGACCTTTCTGCTATGTTCCTTCAGAGCATTCCTTGTTCGCTCCACCGCTTTTCTCACCGCAAAATACTGATGATATCCGGCAATGATTTTAATTGTCCTGCCCTTACTATTTTGGAAAACAATAAAATTCCGTATCAAATCCAAAAGCCTTGCTTTCGGAAATACACCATTCAAAAGAACCGAAAAATAATTAAGTCCTCCCTCTTCCGGTTTTTCTCCATTTTCCGATTTCCACACCATATACCGGGTAAAATCAGACGTGATTGTTCCCATACGGGTGTCCAGACCATCACTGATTACATTAAAAGCATTGTAATAAAACAAAGACGGAATATCCATTTGGTAGTTCTTAACCTGCTTATATGCGTTTTCAATCGTAGTCTCTTCATTCGTAATATTTTTCAGTTCAAACAATACCAACGGAATACCATTCACAAATACCAAAACATCTGGTCTCTTATTCTTATACTCAATCATGGTATATTGATTGACGACATAAAATTTATTTCTTTCTGGTTCTGCAAAATCAATCAACTTTACCGTATAAGTACGCAGTTCCCCATTCACACGATAATTAACTGGAACGCCCTCAATTAGATATTTATGAAAAGCCGCATTCATATCCTCTAATTTAAGCAAGCCAAGGTTTTTAATAGACTTGTAGGCTTCTTCTACCATGTCGGTCTTAATCCTCTGATTTATTTTAAACATAGCAGATTCAAAAACATCTCTAAGTATCACCTCATGATAATCTCTACTGATATCTGGCCCATAGAAATATTCGTATCCATTTTTCCGTAATTCTGTTATAATTACCTGTTCTAATGTATTTTCATTAATAGGCATAAAATCACATCTTTCCTTTTATCTTTTCTTAGACATACGCCAAAAAGCAATCTTTATCTGCAAATACAGATACCAATCATCCAAAAAATAATCAAACTCCATAGCATTTGCAAAATATGGCTCTATTATTTTCAATTGCACCCTCGCCCATTCCGAATTAGTAACCTTAAATCTATAATCAATTTCCCTTGCAACGTCCATCATTTCTTCTTCCGATAAATCAGAAGCCTGAGCTTGGGAAATAATTGAAAGCATTGAATTTAACCTATCATTTATAAAAGGCTCTCCACCTTTTTCAATCAATTTGTAGGCTTCTTCATCTGGCATACCCATAAATATATCTTCGAGATAATGCAGTTTTCCAATGCATATCCATTAGGGATAAAATTTGTGCGATATCGAACTGGATTTTCATTAAAACAGTCATCTATATCCATATTCTGCAATTTATTGTGTATTTCCTTTATTCCCTCTTTCATTGTTTCCTGAAATTCCTGCAACTCGGATTGCATCTTTTCATCAGCAAAATGCGCCTTCATGATACCAATCCATTCTTTAATTTGATAGCATTCCTTATCTCCACATCTCTCTGCAAACGCCTCCTTCAATCCCAACAAATAACTAATATATGTATCAGATTCTTCCGGTAAGGGAATATGCTTTTCAATTAAATCTGCAATTTGAGCATCATTATATCTATCAATGGCCTGTACAATTTTCTCAATATATTTGTACCGTTTACTCAAATACTGTATTATTTGTGACACTCTAATTGGAACATATTTATTGAACTCCATATCATTTCTGTACACTACCGCATAATAATCTGCATCTTTTAATTCAGAATTTGTATTCTCAAGCAGTCGCATTACTGCACCATGACCTGATATATAGGGACACCACTCTGGCTCATCTCCCTGATATATTTTATGCTGGCTTGTTTCAACTGGATGTACAGAACAAAGTGAACGAAGATATTTGAAATACTTCTCATCATTACCACTTCCATCATTCCCCTTTTGGTTAAAGCACGATATATCATTCTTCGCTTCATACGGAACATTATAAATTTTTGAAATCATGCTTATACAGTCAATTAATGTCTGTCCATAATTAAAAATATCATACAAGCCAAACAGAGATTTAAGTTCCAAAGTATTGCAATGCGCAACCAGCTCATCAATACGATCCAGACAAGCATAAATACAATTGTATGCCTCCATTTCTATGGTTTTTCCCTTTTTTTCAGGAGACTTAAAATTTGCCTTTTTTTCACAAGTAAAATTATTCCATTCATTTATCTTCTCACGCAAGCACCTATTCAGTTCTGGATTTAAAGTAAGTTTCATAACACTCTCCTTCTATGATAAACGATAATTTACCGCCGCATCAGGAATGGAAATATGCGGAAAAAGTGGATTGCGGCGGTAACGAGGAAACAGCAAGGCCGTTTTCGAGTCTTTGGGTGGCTTAGATGTCAATTTTGGAGACATCCAGTTCTCCAGACATCAATTTAGGCAAAAGAGCATCCCTTAGAGAGACTAATCGCCTATTTTCCAGCAGATTATTCTCAATTTGAGGGATGACCGACCATGCAAAATCCGAAAAAACTTGCAATGAGTTGTCATCTGCTTTTGGTATCTCTAATGCAGAAATCATCTTTGTTGTTATGCTTCCTCTAATACTGCTCGAATCAGATATTGCGCGGAGCTCTTCATATCGATTCGCTAAATTCCAGAATAGGTAGGGGAGCATCTTCTTTTCGATATGAATAACAATTACTGATTGATTGACATATGTATCAAGCAAAAGCATAGATACCTGGCCTCTGGTAAACCCCTGACCAGCGGAGGCCATTACAATATCATATTTTTTAGCAAGCTTTGTGGATGAATTATCAATTCCAGGTTGAGTTATGGTCTTTTCTGTGGAGGTGACAAACCGATTTCGTGTTTCGCCGGATGATAGCCAACTAAATGCCCCATCCCAATATGCAGAATCGGAGGTTGATGGAGTTCCTCCACTGTATATGCGTTCGCTATAGGCACCAATAGTGGTCATTTCATTCTCGGCATTCCTAAAAAGCGAGATGAAACAGGCATTGACCATCTCATATAAATTCTCGTTTATTTTTCTATTTACCGCAATTTTATCATCCAACAACTTCAGAATACCTGCGATGGCTTCCTGTTCCTCCAACGTCGGAACCATCACTGTTATGCCCTGCACTACATCTGTTTGAACCCTCTGCCTTCCAGAAGAACCTACCATTGACTTGATTGCCGGTTCTCTAACTAATGGGCTAGATATCAAATAATATACAAAATTTTCATCTACTCCTTCTCTTGCCCTAAAAACAATATACTCAGTAGAGCCAAAGCCAACTTCTCCATCATCTAAAATATTAACCTTAGCCGTTTTCCCATTTTCCAAACATGGTGTTATTCTTGCCATAATAGTGTCACCGTTTCGGAATTTTGTACCACCAGAAAAAGGTTCTAATTCAAATTCTGTGATATCTCTACAAAAAGGCTGTAATTTATCCATTGCAATTTTCTTTGCAATGACACCTTTCTTAATTGTTTCGCGCGGATTAAATTCAACAACTTCATCTAATCTCTTTGAAACCCAATCTGCCATATATTTGCCACCTTCATCTAACTATTTCTTACGCACCTTATTAGCATTCCTTCTTGCCTATTATAATTTTAACCTATTCAAAACCCCATTTTCTGATTTAGATAATCGGAAATCCCTTTCCTCTCCAATGCAAATAATGGAATATGCCGATTGATATATCTCAACTCATTCCATAAAATCTCCGGTGGTTTTGAAACAGGCTGACTGGTTACACTCATGTTATTTCCATAAATGTACGCCAACAGATTAAGCTCCATTCGGTACTTTCCTGTGAGTTTGGATATTCTTTGTTGTGCTTTCTGCATATCAAATGGAACCTTATTTAAAACTTTGTCATTCTCATCAATTTCATCCTCATATTCCTTAAAATCATGCTTTTCCTTTAGATTCTCATAAGTTTTGTAAACCTCTCTCAAATCAAAGTTCATACCCAATCGCCCCCAATTTATTCCTTATTTCATCTTCCAACTCACGCGATTTTGCAAACAATCCTGACAGTTCCGAAGTCAGCCTCTGCATCTTTCCCTCAAATGGCTCTCCGTCCTCTTCTTCCTGCTCTATCCCTACATATCGCCCCGGCGTTAAAATGTAATCCTGCTCTCCAATCTCCGCTAATGATGCTTCCTTACAAAAACCCTGAATATCATCATATTCCTTTCCCTGTCTCCAATTCTGATATGTATCCGCAATTTTTCTAATATCATCTTCTGATAATTCCCGAACCTTTCGGTCTATCATATGTCCTAATTTTCTTGCATCTATGAAAAGCACTTTATTTTGGGATTGCTCTGTTTTTCCTTTCCGCAAAATCCAAAGAGATACTGGAATCCCCGTAGAATAAAACAATTGACTCGGCATTGCCACAATACATTCGACAACATCACCTATAATCATGTTTTTCCTAATATTTCCCTCATTGGATGTATTAGAACTTAAGGAACCATTTGCTAATACTGTCCCACATACTCCACCTGCCGGACTTAAATGATGAATCATATGCTGCAACCAGGCAAAGTTAGCATTACCAACTGGCGGAATTCCATATTTCCACCGGATATCATCTTTCAGCCTTTCCCCTCCCCAATCCGATACATTAAATGGTGGATTAGCTAAAATATAATTTGCCTTTAATGTCTTATGCTGGTCATCGTGAAAGGAATCTGCATTATGCTTTCCAAGATTTGCTTCCAATTGCCGAATCGCCAGATTCATCTTTGCCAGTTTCCATGTTGTTGGATTACTTTCCTGGCCAAAAATAGAAATGTCCCTGACATTCCCCTGATGCTCTCTTACAAATCGGGCTGATTGACAAAACATACCCCCACTCCCACATGCTGGATCAAAAATCTGCCCTTCAAACGGCTCAATCATCTCCACTAAAGTCCTTACAATACAGGATGGTGTATAAAATTCTCCCCCTAACTTACCTTCCGCACTTGCAAACTTGCTCAAAAAATATTCATATACACGTCCTAAAACATCTCTTTCCTGCGCTGCTGTTGAACCAACCTCTATATTGGTAAACAAAGTTACCAATTCTCCCAAACGTGTTTTATCAAGTTCTGCTCTTGAATAATTTTTTGTCAAAACGCCTTTTAATGAGTTATTTTCATTCTCTATCGTTTCCATTGCATGGTCAATTACACTGCCTATATCTGCACTAGTTGCATTCTTCTGAATCTCTGACCATCTTGCCTCCTTTGGAACCCAGAAAATATTATCCGCCAAATACTCATCCCTGTCTTCCTCATCACCATATCCTTCTTCCAGCAAAGCCTGATACTTTTCTTCAAAAGAATCCGATACATATTTCAAAAATATTAGCCCTAAGACCACATGCTTATACTCTGCTGCATCCATATTAGAACGCAACTTGTCTGCCGCCTGCCATAACTTTTCTTCAAATCCAATATTGGTAGTTCCTGCTGCCATATTTTCCTCCATTCTCTTCAGTAATATCACAAATTATATTTTTCTCATTGATTTTATTTATCATAATAAATCCAAACAAAAGAAATGTATTTTTGTCAACAATACCAAATTACTTCTGTCCATCATACAATTAATGGACTCTAAATTCATCTAACACCGTTGCCGCTTCCTCATACCCCATTCCAATAAGCATCTCCAATATTTCTTCAAAAGCTTTTATCAAATCATCATCCTGTTTTACTTGATCACTAAAATCCAAATAAGTCTTTGTTATCATTGTCAAAATTATATATTTTTTATCTCTAACAATTCCTGCAATTTTATCTGAACCCTGTTTGTCACCTTGCGAAACACTAGCAAACGAATCCCTTACTGATAAGAGTATTTCCGGTAATAACTTATTTACATGGAGCTTGCAGATTGTATCCAGCATATCCCTTAAATGATATTTACCATACCTACTAAACATAGTATTCAAGAAGTGTTTATCTTGATAAGAATATCCTGATAAACATTTGCTCCAATCCCCACTTCCACCATATGTAGTAATAGACAGCATCAACGACTTATACAATTTAATTTTAACTTTTTCGCTGCTTAATGACAAGATTTTGTTTTCCAATTCATAAAGAATATTTTCACAATTGTTTCTTCTTTTTCTGTCACTATGCGCATCAAAATACTCTGCAAGTAATACTCCAAAAATATCCTGATAAAACTTTATCGCTTCATTAGTAAATATTGAGAAGTCTATTTCTTTAAAAAGAATATCTAAAGCCATTAACATACGCCTTTTGCCAGATAAAAGTTCTCTCTCAAAAAACTTCATAACTTCGTAAAGCGAATAAGAATCAAGTATAGGAACTGAATGATAAGTGAGCCTATTGACATCCCACACATTAATCATTTCTATAATTAGTTTTTTTGCAATCATAGAAATTATGGAATCATCTAAATCCAATCCACAGTTAATAGCATAACATACAGTTGCTATATCATAATTATCCATATTAAAATCCGATAAATCCAAGGCAGAACCATTAAATAGATATTCATTTATTATTTTGTTTCTTTGGCTTTCATATTTTTTCCTCTTATCCTTGTCTATATATAAATCGACACCTAATAGCTTGGGTTGTTTATTTGGACAAAATTCAATTTTTTCGTTTGGTCTAAATTTTTTCACATATTCTGCATTGTATTTTTGATGATTCATTTCATCTTCTGCCAGCTTAATCATTGTATTAAAAAAAGCATTGGCCAACTGTGCATTACTTTTTAAATATTGTTTAGCATAAGAGGCTATTTTTCTAACCACAGAATTCTGTTCTCTAAACAAAATTACGTCTAATATCAATTCTTCTATCTGTTCTTTTATTTCATTGCTAATGTCCATTTCTATTTGCGTAAAAAGAACCAAACTATGGCTGTACTCAAACATAAAATTACAATCAAAAAAACTCTTTCTTATTTTATCTATCCATATTTGACAAAACTTTTGTCTAATCTTATAATCAAGATTTTTATCTTTTAGAGCAAATACAAATAATTCTACAAGATTTTTATCAAAAATAAATGGCGCTGTACATTTATCTCTTGTATCTTGCAATATTTCTACTGTTTTGACACAATCATCCAATGTAAATATACCTTTACTCATCTTTTCATTATAGTCGTTAATCAATATCTCCATATTCTGTTCAGGCTGTCTTTGTTTTTCATTTTCATCAGTTATTTTCTTAGCTGCCCCTGTCACCATTGGTATTATTGCTATAGAAGTGTCATTAAGTTTTACAAACTGTGCCGTTCTTATATCCATTTTTTGAATCTGTAAGTATGCGCGAGCATTTTCGTCATCATTCGGTATCATTGAATAAAGATAATCCAAAATCTTATAACATTTTATTTTGATTTTTTCTTCATAACAAATCTGCGCATTCCTAACATAATTTAACAAGTCATTCTGGCTGGCATCCTTTTTTTCATGCACATATCGATTTGAAAATGGTATTCTTGTAATTCTTGTCATATCACATAATACAATACTGATATTTGTTGCCAAATCCAGTGAATAACCGGGGAGTTTCTGCCAAAATTCAAGCCCTATTACAGCAACAATCGATAATAATGCTATATTATTAGACTTTTCATAAATATGCCGTCTAACATTTTCAGCAAACTTAAACGTTTCTTTATTTTTAACGGCATCATTTTCTATTACATCACGCAATTCCTCTTTCAAACAATATAACAAATCACTTATGATTAAGGGCATTCTATGCTCTTGTACCATAGCCAGCCACATATCCGGCAATCCCAAATATGACCTTTTAATATCACTTTCTATAAAATAGACTTCATAAGTCCGCAAATCATTCTGTTTCTTGGCAAATTCAAGCACCGATTTATTAATAAATTCAATTGTCCAATTTAGACCTATCCAAAAATTTCTTTTAAATAAAGCCCTAAAAAAGTTGTTCACTATTGCAGCATCCCGAACGAAATCATTCTCATACTCAGATGCATTTTTATTCAAACCATATTGATAGACAATACTCTCCATATTTTTGGGATAAAATCTAAAATCCTCATAATTTATTGGATATGTCCAAAACATTTCTGCCAAATCACACAGCTCCATTGGTAAATATTCCGCTAGCTCCATTGGACTGCATTTGATAGTATGTTTAATAATACTCTCTGACAATTGTTTCTTATTTTTGTCTTTATCTTTGTAACATACACTTAATCCATTCCAAAATCCTTTTATCCACTCTTTTGAATATTCTGCCATTTGATAGATAGGTATAAGCATATGTTTTATATCATCCAATTTTTTGCGATTATAAACCTCATATTCATACATATTTTTATCAATAATGTTTTCCAAAATAAAACAGGCTTCCTGTGCAGTCTGCATTTCTTTTCTTCCAGTTTTGGCATAATCCGAACAAAGTTTTTCCAAATCAGACTGTAAAATATCCTCTTTTTTGTATAGTTCTTTCTCTGCAATTATGTTAATTAAACTTTTTCTTCCTTCTCCAATTGGCTTTAACTGAATATAAGGAGCAAACTGTGCAAAAAAATCATTATTGATTTCAAATGCATATATATTAGTTATTCTAACAAAATCATTAATCATATTTCTGCTGATTATTGTTTGCTCATACTCACTAAAAAATTGACCACAAAATCTTGACTTCACTAAACCTATTTCCGTTTGTTTTTTCCAATTTTGTGGCATTTTATCCGAAAACACTAATTCAAACAAAAATCTTTCACGATTATTCTTCGCCAATAATTTATTTGAAATCCAAATCTGGTATCTTCTATAAATACATCTTCCAAATTTTTCTATTTCCTCAAAGAATATGTAATATCTGCTTTTACATTTATTAAATTCTGCATCTAAATATTGTTCAAAACAAATATCTTCAAAAATATCATATTTTAGTCTAACAGTATTCCCATTCCTAATCAGAACCCCTTTTGAAATCAATTTTTTTATTGTTCTTGTATCATAATCCATACTAAATGCACCAAGAGAAAACTCTTTAGCTCTAGTAAAAACAATTGACTCAATAGTCTTCTTAATCTCACCATCATCCAAACAAATTATATATTGCCATATATAGTCCCTTAGTTGATTTTCATCTATAATATTATTAATATCTGCGATTTCAGAAACTATTAAATTTATATAAAATGGTGATTTCAAAAGTTCAGCATACAAATTCATGTCCAGCATTGTTTTGATAATGGGATACTTCTTAGCAATTGCAGATTGTTCTACTATTGTCAAATCAGGCACCTCATATATACAAACATTGTAATTACGTTCGATTTTTATAAAAGCATTCTTATCACTTGTACGACATGAAGTAATTATCTTTGCCGTTGGATATTGCTTCGTATATTCATAAAGACTACATAACAAATCCAGTTTTGTAGGAATGTCAGCAATAAATTCAAGAGAATCAATAAAAAACACAATCGGCTTATCATTTAATAATTCAAGTGTTTTCCTAACATTAAATCCCCAAATCCTATTTATATCTGTCTCTTCACAAAAACGCTCTGCCCTTGCATAAACAAGTTTTTCATCTCCCTCAACAATTTTCTTGCAAAGAACCGATTTCCCGCTACCGGCTCCTCCTTGTATAGAAATATTCTTACAATCACCTAACTTTATTTTAGAAATCAATTCACTACGATCTATTTCGTATTCATCATTTATTTTACAATCTATATTATATAATCCTACATTTTTGCTATTCTCTATAGCTTCTTCAAGTTTATATGAATTATCTTCAATACCCTCTATTTCTTTTCTAAGCAAATTATATAAAGCACACTGGAAGTCCAAACTATTCATTGCTTTTTGAAGAATATCATAAGTTGTAATCAAATCACTTTCTTTCGTAAAAGAAATACTACCTATCTTGTCATCTCCCACATAGTCTTTTACCTTGTCCACACTAGAATTGTTAAGCACAAAAAACTTTACATTTGTTAGTGTTCTAATTTCATCTCGCTCAGAGTCTCTGATGCTTTCAAGTGTTGTTTTTATCTTGGCAGGAATATTTTCAGCAGTGCTTACTTGTATATAGATTTTTTTATCCTCTGAAATTAAATCAACACAAGGATATGTATATGTGGTAATGTTTAAGTTGCTGAGTCTCTGACCCAAATATAAGCTTCCTACCTCGATTGCAAATAATTCAAATATCTTCGCCGCATCAAAAAGACCATTTTTGTTAAGTAACTTAACTTTTTCTTCATAAGCAGAAATATACTCTGCAATAAACTGAATTCTCTCTTCTGGGGTTCTCAAACCTATTCCTCCTCACTATTCTTCATATTTATTATAGCTTAAAAACAAACTTGTGCAAGTCATATATAAAATAGATATTCTCCTCTTCTCCCATCAAAAAAGGGCTGCATTCCGCAATCCCTTTTCTAGTGTGTTCCTGCCCTGTATTTTGTTTGATGTACCTATAACTGGCACGCTATATCCAAAAATGAAAAGGGAACTGGAAAGATTTTTTGGCAATTCCTTGTGGTTTGGTTTTACGGGAACACCCAGATTTGCAGAAAACCCATATCCACAGATGGGGGATCTGCCAAGGACAACAGAAGAAATGTATGGGGAATGCTTACATAAATACACAATACAAAACGCAATCCATGACAGGGCTGTTCTTGGGTTTCAGGTGGAACACAACGGGCCTAAGAATATTGCTGATGAAACAGACAGCAGTATATATGACAATGAGGCACATATGTTGAAAGTGCTGGATGTCATTCTAAACAAGTCCTATTATAAACTTGGTTTTCCAAGAGGCAAGGGAATGACGTTTGAAGCTATCCTTACAACAAGTTCTATCCAGATGGCGCAGAAATATTATGACCTTCTGACAAAGGTAAAAAACGGGGAAACTCCGCTTATAATAAATGAAAAGATAAAACAGGCACTTCCTGACTTCCCCAAATTTGCAATTACCTATTCTGTTTCCGAAAATGAAGAAAGCTCCCAGGTAAACCAGCAGAAAATGCAGAAATCCCTTGATGACTATAACCAGATGTTTGGCACATCATGTGAACTTGCTCAAATTCAAACTTACAACGAGAACCTCAACAGAAGGCTTGCAAGAAAGGAAGCAGTATTTAAAAGCCGCAGCCAGCAGCTCGATCTAGTAATTGTTGTTGACCGCCTTCTTACGGGGTTTGACGCCCCATGTCTGTCAACCCTTTTTATTGACAGGCAGCCGATGAGCCCTCATGACTTGATACAAGCGTTTTCAAGAACAAACCGTATTTATGATAATCAATATAAACCCTTTGGACAGATTGTTACCTTCCAGGCTCCCATATTATTCAAAAAATGTGTGGATGAGGCAGTAAAACTGTACTCTGCAGGAGGAACGAAGGAAGCACTGTTAGCGGAATGGGACGAAATAGAGCCTGCATTTAAGAAAGCACTCTCTGCGCTGCGTGTTTTAGCGGGAACTCCCTCGGAAGTTTCTAGGATGTCGATAAAAGAGAAAGAAGTATTTGCCAAAGTATTCCAGAATTTTGACAGGTTATTTGCCCAGATAAAGTCGTTTACCAATTATAATGACAAAATGCTTGCAGGATATGGCATCACACAGGAGGAATATGATAATTATGCGGGACATTATTTTAATGTGCTGGAGGAAATAAAGGCGAATAAGCCGGATAAGGAACCAGATAGTACTGAAACTGTGCAGATAGATTCTGATTATGAGCTAATGGCGTACAGCAGCACAAAAATAGATTATGAATATATCATTAATCTAATCCAGAATATTGTTACACCAGATGACAGTGAAGGTGGCATCACACCCAAAGAACGACAAAAAAAGATTAGCGAGATCAGGCAGTATGTGGAAGACCTCCGTAGGGACAACCCGAAAATTGCGGATATTATGTCAGGGCTGATTAATGAAATTGAAACGGATGCGGAAAAATATAAAGGAAAATCCATCTTAAATATCGTGGAAAATATGAAGCAAGACTGCATAGACCGAGTGATCACGGATTTCTGCCTGATATGGTATGCCTCGAAGGATGACGTCATGTATGCGGCAAGCCATTACAGGAACGGGGAAATACCAAACGAGAGCAGGATAAAGGCAACCATTGATTATACCAGCTATAAAGAGTCGAGGGAAAAAGCCCTCCCCAAGTTTAAATATTATACACAGATGATGGCGGAGCTTAAAAAAACGCTGGATGCGGAAATCAAGCCGCTTATCAGCCATTGAACATAAGAGCGTTTTATCCTTTCTGTCTGTTTGTATCAGCGTAAGTAATTTCAAGAAATGGAATCAACTTATGCTAAAAAATATGAACAAGAAAACACTTTTTTGTAAATATTACAGACAATGGGTAAACGTGGGCAATTTTACCAATCGCAACTAGAACCTAATCATTGAAAATTTGAAATCATAAAATTCAGGTTATTTAGCAAAGATTTAGCTTTATGGCAGCAGGGGATACTTCTTTCTCCCTGCCCGCTGCTGCCGTTATAATTGTTTTGGGCAATTCCTTCCCTGCTTAAGAAGAAGAAAAATCCTTGCTGTTAATTGTTAAAACACTTACTCTTCTATTCCACCACTCTTTATATCTTCCAATAAACCTTCTACTCTTTCTGTTTCCTTTTCTGTCAATTGGCTTCTTCCACAAAAGGCTGCTACCAGCTTTGCAAAAGACACGCTGCCAAAGCTATCCATAATCTGCTGCATAAGCAGGGCCTGTTCATATTCTATTTTCCCAACCTGTGGGAAATAAATATGGTGCCTTCCTTTTTGTATATTCCTTACATAACCTTTTTCACTAATATTAAAAAGAATTACGCTTTTTGTTTTTTGTGCCTGTGTAAACTGCTTATCACTATAAATTTCTTCGCTGCTAATTCCTTCTGGATGGTCCCAAATTAGCTGCATAAATGCAAACTCTGTAGCAGATAACCTTTTCCTTCCATTTAGATACGTCAAATCTTCATTTCGCCTTTTTCTCATTGTTCCACTCTCATTTCTTTTATAGTAATAGCATTTTCGATTCTCCATATCCCCTTTTTATTTATATACCATAAATATAGTTGCCTGTCAATTACTATTAATGCGCAAATTGGCTTTGGTACAGATTTGCATAAAATCCGCCTTTTAACAATAATTCTTCATGTTTTCCTTGCTCAATAATATTTCCATCTTTCATAACTAAAATAATATCTGCCTCTTTTATAGTAGAAAGGCGGTGTGCCACTATAAAGCTGGTCCTGCCATCCATCATTCTTGCAAATGCTTTTTGGATACGGATCTCTGTCCTAGTATCAATAGAACTGGTTGCCTCATCTAATATTAACATAGGCGGCAGGCAAAGCATAACCCTTGTAATACATAAAAGCTGTTTCTGCCCTTGGGACAAGCTTCCTCCATCTTCTGTAATTATAGTATCATAGCCATTTGGCAACCTTTTTATAAAACTATGGGCATGTGCAGCTTTTGCTGCCTCAATTATTTCTGCCTCTGTAGCATCCGGCTTCCCAATAACCAAGTTCTCCCGAATTGTCCCTTCCCTTAACCACGTGTCCTGAAGCACCATGCCATAGCCTTTCCGCAGGCTCTTCCTTGTTAAATTCCTAATGTTTGTACCGCTTACCTTTATTTCCCCGCCGTCTACATCATAAAAACGCATTAATAAATTAATAAGCGTTGTTTTCCCACAGCCTGTTGGGCCAACAATCGCCACTCTTTGGCCAGCCTTTACAGACAAGTTAAAATCTTTTATTAACTTCTGCTCTGGCACATAAGAAAAGAACACATGGCTTAATTCCACATTCCCATCTGGATGTTCTAACTTCGTTGCATTTTGCACTTCTGGGATCTGGGGTTCCTCTTCAATTAATTCAAATAACCGCCCTGCACAGGCAATCGCATTTTGAAGTTCCGTAATAACGCCTGATATTTCATTAAACGGTTTTGTATATTGATTTGCATAACTTAACAAACAAGACAATTTTCCTACGCTAATGCCGCCCGTCCCGTTTACAATCCCCATAATTGCTACAAATGCCCCTGTTACACCTACGCACGCATATACAATCGAATTTACAAAACGAGTACATGGGTTTGTTAAAGAAGAGAAAAAAGTTGCCTTTAATGAGCATTTTTCCAGCCGCCCATTTATTTCATCAAAACGCTCTAACATCCGTTCTTGCTGCCCAAATGCCTGTACTACCTTTTGGTTCCCTATCATTTCATCAATAAACGCTGTTTGTTCTCCCCTTGTCTGTGACTGGAGGCGGAACATACTATAAGTCCGTTTTGCAATAAAATTTGCCACAAATAAAGATAATGGCGTTACCAATACCACTACAACCGTAATTTTTACATTAATTGCAAGCATAAAGCCCAATGTGCCAAAAATAGTGATAATTCCTGTAAATAATTGTGTAAAGCCCATTAATAGCCCGTCAGCAAACTGATCGGCATCCGCAATTACCCGGCTTACAATATCCCCATATGAATGGCTATCTATATACTTTAACGGTAAATTTTGGATTTTCCTAAATGCTTCATAGCGGATATCCCTTACCACATGGTAAGTAATTTTATTATTACAAATATTCATTAGCCACTGTGCCGCCGCTGTCAATAAAATTACAAGTGCCATCTGTTTAAGGATTTGATAAATTCCTGTAAAATCCACCAACCCTTTTTCTATAATTAAATCCAGCGCATTTCCAGTAAGAATTGGGAGATATAAAGTTAATGCCACCGTAATAGCAGCGAATATCAATGCAAACGCCAAATAAATACTATATTTCCCAATATAACGGAGCACTTTCTTTATAGTTTTTCTACTTTCCTTCATTACTTTTCTCCCTCCTTACGAAACTGAGAATCATAAATCTCTTTATAAACCTCACAAGAAGCAAGTAATTCATTATGCTTTCCTATTCCTACTATTTTTCCATCATCCATTACAATAATCTGATCGGCATACTGAATGGAGGACGCACGCTGTGATACAATAAATACTGTTAATTTATCTTTCATTCCCCGGATTGCTTGGCGTAATTTTGCATCTGTAGCAAAGTCCAACGCAGATGCACTGTCGTCCAAAATTAGAATCTCTGGGTCCCTTACTACGGCCCTTGCTATGGTAAGCCTTTGTTTCTGCCCGCCAGATAAGTTTTTCCCGCCTTGCTCAATCCTATAATCTAAGCCGCCTTCTTTGGTATCCACAAATTCTTTTGCTTGCGAAATTTCTAAGGCACGCATTAGCTCTTCTTCTGTTGCGTCTTCTTTGCCCCATTTTAAATTTTCCCGGATACTTCCTTTAAACAAAACTGCCTTTTGCAATACCATGCCTATTTTCTGCCGTAATTCTTTTATTGTATACTCTTTTACATCTATGCCATCAATAAGGACTTTTCCAGAAGTAGCATCATAAAAACGTGGAATCATATTTACTATTGTTGATTTCCCAGAACCTGTACCACCAATAATGCCAATTGTCTGCCCTCTTTTTACAGTAAAAGAAATATCTGATACTGCTTCTTCGGAAGCTCCTTGGTAGGCAAGCCCCACATGGTCAAATACCACTATATCTTCCTTTTCTTGTACTTTCTTTCCACCTTTTGCCTCTATATCCATATCTGGTTCTATGGCAAATGCTGCTTCAATCCGGTTTGCACATGCTACTGCCTTTGTAATCAATATAATTAGGTTAGCCAATTTCACCAACTCAATTAAGATCTGGGACATATAATTTACCAACGCCACTACTTCCCCTTGGCTAATATATCCATTTTCCACACGTAAGGCCCCTGTCCAGATAAGGGCGATTAAAGCCCCATTTACAATTACATACGTAACAGGGTTCATTGCTGCCGAGATTTTACCAACAAATTTTTGGATTGTAGTGAGTGCTTCATTCCGTTCTTTAAATTCCCTTGTTTCTTGTTCCTCTTGGTTAAACGCACGGATTACACGTACTCCAGTCAAATTCTCCCTTGTTTTCCCAAGTACCTTGTCTAATGCTTGTTGTACCTTTTTATATAAAGGGATCGTTACTAACATAATGCCAAATACTACAAGGGATAAAAGAGGAATTGCCACCACAAAAATCAATGCTGCCTTTACATCCACGGTAAATGCCATAATCATTGCGCCAAATACTACAATTGGCGATCTTAAAAATAATCTTAATGTCATATTGACGCCTGACTGCACTTGGTTAATATCACTGGTCATACGGGTAATCATCGTTGATGTGCCTATAGAATCAACCTGGCTAAAGGATAACCCTTGCAAATGTGCAAACAAAGCATGTCTTAATTTTGTTGCAAAACCAGCAGCAGCTTTTGCTGAAAAATATTGTGCTGTCACAGAACAAATTAGCCCAACTAAGGCAAGGGCTACTAATACGGCACCCATTTTTAAAATATAGCTACGGTCAAGCCCTGCAATCCCCACATCAATAATTGCCGCTACCACAAGCGGCACAAACAACTCAAAGGAAGCCTCTAACATCTTAAATAATGGTGCTAAGATACTTTCCTTTTTGTAGTCTTTTAAATACTGTAATACCATTTTCATATTGCTTGATCCTTCCTGACATTTTCTTTTATCCTATCCTTTCGGATACCTCTATGCATCCCAAATCCGCATCCTATTATACCATTAACTGGCATAATAGAAAAGATACATTTTTCATAAGGAAACGCAGCCTACCAGATAACTACATCTAGAAGCTGCGCTTTTTGTTCTTATTTATATCTTCTACTTATAGGTATTTACAGGTTCCACTTACAAGCATTTTACTTTTACCTATACATTGGCCCATAAACTTCACATGCACGGTAATCGGCTCCTTCTGGCTCCATTCCAAACGCGTTCCAACAAGCCGGCCTAAATATTTTCTCTTGTGGCACATTGTGCATTGCAACTGGGATTCTTAACATAGAACACATAGTAATCATATCTGCCCCAATATGCCCATAACTAATTGCCCCATGGTTTGCGCCCCAGCTATTCATTACATGGTACGCATCTGTAAATGCCCCTTTTCCTGTTACTCTTGGCGCGAACCATGTGCAAGGCCATGTATAATCCGTCCTTTTCCATAAAGTATCATTGACTTTTTCTGGGAGATTGACTGTCCAGCCTTCCGCTATCTGTACCACTGGCCCAATCCCCTTTACTAAATTTAACCTTATCATGGTACAAGGCATCTCAGCAGACGTATAAAAACGGGAAGAATACCCGCCACCGCGGAAATACCCGAAATCTGCCTCACACCATGTTACAGACTGTAAAATGGCTTTTTGGTCTTCCTCCGTCAGCTCATACCATGGTTTTATCACTGGATTCCCTTCGCTGTCCTTTGCAGCGCCACAGGCATCTAAGCAGGCCGCCCCCGAATTAATTAAATGGATAAAACCGCCTGCCTCCTTTGCCTTCCCAACTAACTCATAACCTACAGCTTTTCTTACTGCCTCTGCGCTCCAATAAGTACGGACATCTGCAAAAAGTTGCGCCCTATTTGTCAACAGCTTCCCAAATAGCATCCCTATCCCATTTAAAATATCATTTTCGGTTGCAAGAATATAAGGTTCCCGTGCCCCGTTCCAATCAAAAGAAGTATTTAACATCGCTTCTGCAAAATCTGCGTTTGGATAAAAATCTGTCCACTGCCTTTGTCCCTGGAACCCAGCTGCAATTGCATTGTGGCCTGCCATTTCTTCTTCCCTGCCTTTAGGAAGGTTTGGGTTCCCATTCATTAAATCTTTTATAATGCACATCATCTTTACAGTAAATTCCCAGTCAGCATCCTTTTCCTCTTGGCTCTTTTGCAATTCTTCTGGGTTTTTATCCAGCCCCTCTTTACAATATGCCCTTGTCCATTCTAACGCCTTTTTATACTCTTCTTTATCATAAATTTCTTGTGTAACCCGCCGGATAATTTCTACCTCATCTACAGATTCTACACGCATCCCAAGATACTCTTCCAAAAAAGCAGGATCCATAATGGAACCGCCAATCCCCATACAAACCGATCCTATTTGTAAATAAGATTTTCCTCTTATTGTGGCTACAGCAACAGCAGCACGTGCAAAACGCAGTAATTTTTCTTTTACATCTTCTGCTATCTCTTTCTCATCTGCTTCCTGCACATCATGCCCATAAATTCCAAATGCAGGCAAACCTTTCTGTGCATGTGTGGCAAGTACAGATGCCAAATAAACTGCCCCCGGGCGTTCTGTCCCATTAAAGCCCCACACTCCTTTAATCGTTGTTGGCTCCATATCCATAGTTTCTGCCCCATAACACCAACAAGGGGTTACTGTTAAAGTAATTGCAACACCTTCTTTTTGGAACTGCGCCGCACATGCCGCTGCCTCTGCTACTCTTCCTATTGTAGTATTTGCAATTACCACTTTTACAGGTTCCCCATTGCTATAGCGGATATTTTGCTCTAACAATTCAGAAGCAGCCTTTGCCATTCCCATTGTCTGTTCCTCTAAAGATTCCCTAACCTTTAATTCCCCGCGCCTTGCATCAATAACTGGCCGGATACCAATTACTGGATACTCACCAATATATCTGTTCTTACTCATCCTTCCCATCCTTTCCCTAGTAATCCAAGATTTTTCAAGCCTTATTTTACAGCCTACTCCCTGCTTTGTAATAATTGCACTATTTTTATTTCTCCCATTATCCCATATGGAACCAATAAATATTCCTCGTTATATTTGTCTGGCGCCGGGCAAAAGCAAGCATCATATGTCCTATTTGGCTTTTCTTTTAAATGGAACGGCCCCATCATATTCCTTGGGCTCCCAATTACTTCTACCTCAATCTTATTTTCTCCGGGAACCAGCCACTCCCCAATTAAAATTTCCTGGCAAAAATCCCATGGCAAATCTACTTTATGTTTATTTATGGTTACTTTTACACATACAGCTTCTATTTTAGGCAGCTTTAACCATGTTTCTGCCGCTTTTTTATCACTTTCGTATGTTATAAAATATTTAACACTTCCACAGTAATGCTTTAACCCCTGTTTTGTCCAGTCACCAATATTTAAGCCTGCTGGTAATGTTGTAAGGCATCGTTCTTTATTTACCCCAAAGCCTCCTGATAAATAGATATTTTCCAATTCCATATTATTCTTATAACTACAAGATAATAAAAGCTGGTTCTCCCCTTTTCTAATTTCTTTAAGCTGGCACAATTGAAATTCATGGTCCAACAGCCACCCTGTTGGTTCTGTATTTACAGCTTCTCCATTTAAAAATACCTGAAATTGATTTAACCCTTCTACTGCCAAGGAAATACCTGAAAAACTTTGCCCTGCAAAAAAAGTAAATCGTAACTCTACTTTATGCCCATCTTCTGGATGGATAGCATCTACCCATTTATAGCGCTGCTCTATTCCATTTACATGGACTTGGCGCATATGGAGGCGTTTTCTAATTTCTGCCTGCGCCTGCCATACTTCCATAGTTTGTGACCATTCTCCTTGATCTACCCGATAACAGCAATAATCCAATGGCAATACATTTTCTCTATCCAATTCATAGACAAATGGCCCACCAATCCTTACTTCCTTTACTACACTTGGCTCTATATAAAATACTGCAGAACCTGTAGGAGAAAGCTTTACTGGTATTTGTAAGCCCTCTATTCCATTTTGGTAAGGAATTTCTTGTATTATCTTTCCACTTAACGGATCCATTTGCACGGGGACAGCCTGGAAAGGCAGCCGGGCTTTTATTTCCTTTTCCTGTCTGCGGTTATTATTCACCAGAAATAAAATATATCCTTCCCCTGCCTTCCTTAACTGGTATAATACATCTGTACATTCTTTGCCTCTTGTTTCTTCTATATTAATACTTCGGTAAGGTTCTAGTGCTTCTGCCAATTTCTCCTTTTCTAGTACAACCCAATGTGGATGGGAAATAAGCCCCTGATATTGTTCCCATGCTTGTTTACTGCCATCCGCCATAAATGGGTTCTCTTCTAATACATAGACATAACCTCCTTGTTTTAAATAAGCAGAAAGAATTTCACAAGTCGCTGCACATAAACTATCCATATGGGGCAAAACAACTACTTGGTATTTTGCTTCCCCAATATAAAATTTCCCTTCTCTCGCTGCCCCAAATTGGCTAATTAACAGCTCATCACCTAAATCACAGCCTAAATGTTGCCTTTCCAAATATTCTATTAAATGGTTTAGCTGCTGCCCATATTCATTTAAAGCTGGGATATCCCTTTCTTGGTTCCTCTTTGGGTTCCCATATGGGTTTACGCCTAATTTACTCCAAACTGTGCCAACTGGATGTAATAATAAAATATTTTTTATAACTTCTCCTTGCTCTAATACCACGGATAGCCTGGCAAAATAATCATCTACTATCTTATTTTCCATCCACCAATTTGTATTATAATTAAAACTTGGCGGATAATCTCTTTTCCTACATCCCCTTAAACTATATAGGGCTAGATGCTGGCAGCGCCTATTGACACCTAATACAAACTGCCAATCCCCCATCCATTTCTGGCCTTCAAATGTAAATTCCCAGCCTGTACAGCCATAAGTTTCTGACAGTACTACCTTTTTCCCAAGCTGGTGTGCCACACTTGCACATTGGCTTATTGTCATATACTCCTTTGTCTGTTCACACAGCATATCGATGCCTGGCACATGCTGGTATTGGTAATTAGGCATAATTGCGCCGTTTACCCTTGTACACAAGCCCATTTTATCTTCCTGGAGAAAATGCCCTGTAAAATATAAATGGTTCTTTTCACACCATTCCCCAATCACTTTAAAATAACTTTCCCCATAGCGCCTTGTAATACTATGCCAATAATCATATCTTACCTTTGCAGACTGTTCCCCATGGAAATAAAACCATGGCAACACCTCTAAAAAATCATAGCCTGCTATTTCCTTAAAGTATTCCCCATATCCATAAGTCCATGGGACCCAGCTTCTATGTTCCCCAAAATAAGCATGGTTATCATTTAAACTTGGCTCATCTGTAAAAATGCCTGGTATTGTTTTGCAAAATTCTTCCCCAACCACTTCTTTATAACGTTCATGTGTTTCCTTAATAAAAAGCCTTACACAATCTGGGTTTAAATTATCTGGTGGTGCTTCATGGTTAAACCACTCGCTAGGGGCTGACACTTGCAGCCTAACAGCAAGCAGGCTCTCTCCCTCTTGGAATTCTTCTAGTTTTTTTAAGGAAAGGCGCCTGTATGCCTGTATCTTATCTCCTTCTATAATGGCAGCATATCCTGCAAGCAAACCATTCTTTGTATCTGTAAACTCTAGTTGCCCTTCTATTTCTTCCTTATATAGCTTAGGGTAATCCTCTTTCTTAAGGACTTCTAAGGTCAAGCCTTTACATCGGAACGCATCTCCACATGAAGTTACTCTGCCTCCTGCTGTCCCAGAAGGCCATCTATCCTCATCATAGAGCCAAGCATACATGCCAAGCCTTTTTGCTTCTTCTACCACTGCCTTTACACACTCCATCCACTCGGTGCCTAGATATTCTGTTTCCAAGCCATCACGGGAATGAATAAAAAACCCACCCACGCCTGCCTGTTTCATTTGCCTAACTTGCTGTACTAATTCCTTTTTGTCCAACCTGCCATTCCAAGCCCAAAATGGTAAAGACCGTTTTTCTGCCCCGGGATTTTCAAACTGTGCTGCCCACTCCATTCCCATATGCCACCTCCTGCAAAAATAATAGCCCAAAACTTCGTTTATTTTTCTATTTCTAATTTACAAAATACAATCGTTTTTCTATTCCATGTATAAGTAACCATAACCTCGCCTTGTTCATTGCAAATAACAGAAGGATAAGAAAAATGCCCATCTCCTTCTTCTAAGGCAATTAATTCATTAAATGTTTCTCCATTATCTTGGGATATAGCAACGACTAATGGCGTCCTTGGCCCTTTATAATAATTGGGAAGATTTTCGCGAGGGTTATAAACCAGTATAATGTCCCCATCAGGCATACAGACTAAATCAATTCCACTATTATTATTTGGAAGCCCTGTATCATACGCAATGCCCCAAGTTTTCCCGCCATCTTTTGAATCGCTGCGGAAAATCCTTGAACTTGTACTTCTTAAGAACATATGCACATCGCCTTCTTTATCCTGCCAAAGCGTTGGCTGGATTACTCCTTTCCCAAATAAATAATATTTATTATATGGCCTATGGAGCATTTGGATATCATAGCTGGAACGCCTTACTGGCACTAATTTGCTTGGTGTCCATGTTTTTCCATTATCGTTTGAGATATCCACAAACGCATCCCATGTCCCTCCTTCTAAAGAAGCAGGCGCAAGTATTGTCCCATCTGCTAAATAAATAGGTTTATTCTTTACAGGGCCCCTCCCGCCACTTTCATCGCCTGGGACTAATTCCTGCGGGTTCGTAAAGGTTTCCCCATTATTATAACTTTCTACAAACCATGTTTTCCATACTGGGATTGTCTCCCCTACCTTATAAAACAAAATAATGCTTCCATCTTCTTTTCTAAATAACACAGGGTTCCACATTGCCACGCCCCTAACATCAATTAATTTCCTTGGTTTTTCCCATCTGCCATTTATCCGCCTTGCTACCCAGATTGCTACATCCGGCCCTTTCTCCCAGCTCCCGCCAAACCAGGAAGCCAATATATTCCCATCTGCCATTTGTACTAATGTAGAGGCATGTCCGCTGTCAAATTCCCTATTATCCCCTACAATAAATTCTCTTACTAAATTTTTTACCTTCATATTTCCCTCCTGATATAAGGAAACGCAGAGACATCTGCCTTCTGCGTTCCCTAACTTTTTTAGTTTTGTACTGATATGCCTAACTAGGAATTATTGTGCATTAACCCTAGCTTCTGCATCATTATAAATTTGTTCTAATTCCCGGATTCCCATTTGCTCACATTTTGCAATAACATTGTCCCAGTTGTCAATAGCTACTTCACCCATAATATACTTGTTATATTCTTGTTCTAACATGGTATTTACATCTACTAGAATATCTTGGATACGCTCTGCTTCTTCTGAGGTAAAGGAAGGCATAATCATTGGCTGTACATATGCTTCATCCGAATTAATAATATCCCAATACTCATCTGCGATCTCTGTCCAGTTACCGTCTAGCTTTTGTATTTTAAACCATGTTTCTGTATTACATGCCCATAAGCACCAATCTAATTTCGTAATTCCAAGGTCCGCATAGATTGCATAATAATCAGACGGCTGCGCATCTTTAAACTGCATAACATACTCTTTAATAAACTGTGGTTCTCCATTTTCGTCATATTCAAAGGAATATCCTTCTACGCCATAATTAGAAATATCAGAACCTTCTGGCGAATACATCCAGTCAATAAACTTAATAATTTCTTCTTTATTTTTTGCACTTGCATTTAACGCATAAAACCTGCCTGGCAGCTCTGTTGCATATGCTGTAGCGCGCCTTTGCCCAAAACTATTTTCTGGGATAGGAAGGACTTGGAAAACAGCATCTTCATATCCTTCTAACTTTTGTATTGTCTTTGTATAATTCTGCCCAAAGCCACTATTGTCCAGATAGAAGAAGGATCTGCCGCTGCAAAGCTTGGACTCCATTGTTTCTGATGTTGTTGTAGCAAATTCTGGGTCTAGAACCCCTGCTTTATAAGCACGGCTAAAATAATCCAATACTGCTTTAAAGTTTTCAGAAGCTGGCCCAAATACATACTGCTTTAAATCATGGTCATAATAAATACCATTGTCCCCATATCCAGAACCAAGCATATAACAGCTTGTCTTTAACAATTGGTTTGTCCCTTTCCTGCCTGTCCATGGAATACTGTCTGGATAAATTTCTTTTAATTTTGTCAACGCATCTAAAAGTTCTTCAAATGTCTGTGGCGTTGCAATATTATGTTTTTCTAATAAATCTTTTCGGATAACAGGCCCAAAGCCATTTGCACTTTCATTCCTTGCTACCACTGGAAACGCATACAATTCTCCATTTAACAGATATTTTTTCATTTCTGGGTACTGCTGCCAGAATTTATAGAAATTAGGCATTGTTTCTTCATTGATATATTGTGTTAAAGGCTCAAATATGCCTGCTTCCCCATACGTAACAATATCACTGGTATTTGGGATATAAATAATATCTGTAAAATTATTTGTGCCTAATACAATATTCTTTTTATCTGTATAACTGCCTGCTGGCACAATTTGGATATTTAACTTTACATTTGTTTTCTTAAAAATCTCCTGATGAGACGGCGCATCGTTTTTTAACGGCTGGCTAGGACTATCTGACAGCATAATACTTACCTCAATTGGCTTATCAGATACCCAAGAACTCTTATCTTCTTCATTCTCACCATTTTGGGCTGTACCAGGAGTTGTAGCTGCATTCGTGGTACTATTTGTTGTCCCAGTACTACTTGTTGTACTATTTGTATTTCCTCCATTTCCAGCACAACCGCCAAGAACTGCTGCAAGCATTACAGCCATAACAGTTGCCATTGCCCTTAAACCTTTCCTTGTCATAATAATCCTCCTTTATATAACAATTTATTTGTTACCCTTTTACTGCCCCTACCATAACCCCTTTAGTAAAATATTTTTGTATAAATGGATATACCATAAGGATAGGGACGATAGAAATAATAATAACCGCATATTTATAATTTGTAGCCGCCACATTTGCCATGCCACTCATATCGCCTGCCTGGGACATATCGCTCTCTATAATAATATCCCTCATAATTACTTGGACTGGATATTTTGCCTTATCATTTAAGTACAGCATAGCCGGAAAATAACTATTCCAATGGCTGACTGCGTAAAACAAAACCATTGTCGCAATAATTGCCTTGGATAAAGGCATAATAATTTTAGCTAATATCTGAATATCATTCGCCCCATCCAAATAAGCGGACTCAATTAATGAATCTGGTATGGAACTAAAAGATGTCCTCATTACAATCATATTGTAGGTACTGATTGCCGAAGGCAAAAGAATTGCCCACATTGTATTCATAATCTTCAGGTTATTGATTACCAAATAAAGTGGTATCATGCCACCGCTAATAAACATTGTAAGTGTAATTAATACCGTAAACGGCCCTCTTCCATAAAATTCTTTCCTAGAAAGTGGGTAGGCACACATAGCAGTTAATACTACATTAATTAAAGTCCCTAATACTGTATATAGAATGGTATTTTTATATCCTACCCAAATATCCTTGTTTTGCAGCACTCTTTCATATGCTTCAAAATTAATCCCTTTTGGCAAGAAAGAAATCATGCCTTGGTTAATATATTGTGCTGAACTAATAGAAACAATAAATACATAAAACATAGGGTAAAACATAATAAAACCAACTAATGCCAGTATAGTATAATTTACTATGCTAAATATCTTGCTCCCTAGGCTCTGTGGCACTTTACTTTGTTTCGTTTTTTGCATGTTTTCCTCCTTACCACAGGCTAGTCTCGCTAAGCTTATTTGAGACTTTATTGGCAGTAACCAATAAAATCACGCCTACCACCGTTTGGAATAGCCCTACCGCAGTAGAATAGCTGTAGTCTGCATTTAAAATACCACGCCTGTACACATAAGTCGCAATTGTATCTGCTGTTTCATATGTGGAACCATTATACAATAAAATTATTTTTTCATACCCTAATGTCATTAACCTTCCAAGCTGCATAATTAACATAATAGATATAGTAGGCGTAATAGCTGGAATAGTTACATGTAATATTCTCTGGAAACGGTTTGCCCCATCAATATGTGCTGCTTCTATTAGCTGTTGGTCAACTGATGTCAATGCTGCCAAGTAAATAATTGATGTCCAGCCACAGGACTGCCAAATGCCAGAAGCTGTAAAAATTGTCCTAAACCATTTTGGCTGCATTAAAAATTGAATCTTTTGAAGCCCTAGTGCTGCTAATAATTGGTTAATCAGCCCATCTAAGGAAAGGAAATTTATCAACATACCACAGATAACAACAGTGGAAATAAAATGTGGCAAATAACTTACTGTCTGTACCACTCTTTTAAACTTACTGTTTGATACCTCATTTAACATTAATGCTAAGATAATTGGAATAGGGAACCCCCACAGCAGCCCATAAATATTAAGTAACAATGTGTTTCTTACTAATTTCCAAAAATAAGCATCTGTTAAAAATTTTTCAAACCATTTAAACCCAACCCATGGGCTGGCCCATACGCCCTTTGCTATCTTATAATCTTTAAATGCAATTAAAACCCCATACATTGGGCCATAGCAGAAAATAATATAATACAAAATTGGCAGCAGCATTAACAAATACATATAGCGGCATCTTTTTATTAGCCTCCATCTCTGTTTCCCTGTCAGCCGATATTTTGTAACTGCCTTCTCCTTTTTTTTCAAGCTATTTTCCTCCTTCCTCGTAATACTTTAAAAACTTACCTGCAAGTTCATCCATCATTTCAATTTCTTTTCTAAATGTTTTATTTAATCCTTTTGCATCTTGTTTCCTACAGTATGTACTAATTGGAAGCCCTTCCATTCTTTGAAGATGATATTTTGCATTGGCTGGATAATATTGTCTTTCAATCAATGCCGCCAATGATAAAAAATCTTGTAAATAATCAATATCCCCTCTATCTGGATGGGCACATAAATACGCATATAATTCTGGGTGGAAATTTGCCATTACCCCACTAAAGCCAACAGCCCCTGCCCTTAATGACTCTAAAAGAGTTGTGCTGTTCGCATTATAAAGCTTTAGCCTACTTCCTTTTATTACTTGAATCCTTTCTTTTATTAATTCTATATCACAACAGGTATCTTTTAAAAAATAAAACCTTCCTGTATCTGCGCACGCCTTTAGGTTTTCTAAGGAAATTAAACGTTTATAAGGATAAGGGCACTCATAAAATCCTAATAAAATATCTGGTTGTAATTTATCTAAAAAACTAATACAACGTTCTAACCATATTTCATTATTTTCTGTTTGGCTAGCAAATTGGTTGGTAATTAGAATAACTGCATCTACCCCTGTTTCTGCCATTCGCTGAGTTTCTTCTGCCCGTTCTTCTTCTCTTTCTGCTATATTGCCAGAAGCAATGACCGGAACCCTTCCAGCTGCCATACTTACTACCGCCTTCGCAACTTGTATCCTTTCGTCTATAGAAAGAAAATACATCTCACTAGACTGACATACAGAAAAGAGTCCTTTGCATCCACGATCAATATACCAATTTACTAGGTATTCCAGTCCTTTATAGTCTACACGCCCATTTTCTGTAAAAGGAGTTAGCATCACTGGCCATACACCTCCATGAAAACTCTTTTCCATTATCTTCGCCTTTCCTTTCCCTCGCTTTTTGTTCATTATTAATGAATGTCATTCATCAATAATTACTATACACTTATTATACCACAGCTTCTATACTTGTCAACTCTTTTTCAAAGGATTTCTTTATAATAAAAATAAACTTTTATACAAAGCAAAAACTATATAGCACATTAATGGAAGCTGTGTTATACTTACTACTAAAGACTGTATATACAAACAAAAAGTGGGTTATAAACACCCGCTTCAGCAATATGTTATATTATGATAAGATTGGGGAAGAGCTATGAAAAATAAAGAACAATTAGAAGAAAAAAATGGTATCCAAGTTCCTGAAGATATAAAAGTAAAATCTTTATATAAAGCAGTCCAACTATTATTTTATTTTGCAGAAGAAGACAGAGAGCTTGGCATTACAGAATTAGCAGAAAAAAGTGGCTTATTAAAAAGTTCTATTTATAATATGTTATCTACCTACGAGGCATGCGGGTTAGTAAAACGGAATCCTCTTACTAATAAATATAACCTTGGAATACGGGTACTAGAACTTAGCAGCCAATTTTACCGCAACAATGATGTTAGGCATGTTGTAAAACCCCATATGGCTGAAATTGCAAACTGCACAGGAGAATCTGTTTTTCTGGCAGTAGCAAATGGCACAGAAGTTATTTATTTAGACGGTGCATTTTCTTCCTCTTCTACTGGTGGCAGGAATATGACCGGGGTAACTGCCCCACTCTATTGTACAGGGATTGGTAAAGCTATGCTTGCTTATGCCCCAGAAGAAGCCGTAAATGAAGTAATCGCCAAAGGTTTGCTCCCTTTTACACAAAATACTATTATAAATGGTGAAAACCTAAAAAACGAATTAATAAAAATTAGAGAAAAAGGATATTCTGTCGACAATATGGAACATGAATATGGCATTAAATGTGTGGCTGTCCCTATCCGTAACGCAGAAAACCAAGTAGTTGCCGCATGTAGTATTTCTGGCCCTTCCCCAAGGCTTGGCGATGACAAATTAGAAGAATTAGCTGGAATTTTAAAACATCATGCAGATATGGTCCGGATGATGTTATAGTATATTTTTCATTTCTAGTAAGGGCTAGTAATTGTATAAATTTAGGAGTAGATTCTTATACCTACTCCTTTTATATTTTTATCAATCTAACCTTTTTATTTTCCAAAACTTTTCCTTAACTTTTTTGTAAAAATAATACTTATCCGAACTAAGTGTTACAACTTTAGTATACCACAACATACCATCAGAAATCCGAATACCAAGATATGTAGCCAGACGGAGTTCAACCAAAACATTCAAACCTTTCCTCAAAGTCTAGCCATTTGTCATAGCTAGACACACTATTTAAACCAGAACCCCCATAAAAGCCCTCGCCGTTTTTCAGCATTTCTTCACGGAATTCCATTACTTGCGATTCATGCTTTTGTTGGAGTTACTAATATCAAATTATTCATGTCCCTATGTGTCCTTACGCATTCGTCATCCCAAACCTGCACTTCTATATAATGATACTGTTTTTCAATATTAGTCATAAATTCCTCTAGCGTACCATCATAATTCGACATCACCTTTAAAAGCATATCCTTTGTAAACATAGTAAACCCACTATACTTTTTAAGGGAAGCCATACTATCACCATATGTAAAACTAATATGGTTAGAAGAAATATGATTTAAAGGTATCCTTGTAACAATTCCATTATCAAACCAATCGTTCAGATAAGTACTTCCTTGTAGAACAAATGAAAGAGGGTGTTCCTGCAAAGGTTTACCACCGAGTTCTACAAATTGTGCGTGTAATAGCTTGTCCGTTTGCAAGCGCCTTGGATAATAATTATCAAAATCTGCAAATCTGTAGAATGCAGTAGCATCCTTATTCTGCCCAGCCATTTTATATGCCAGCGCAAACGCCTCGTCTTTGGGCAAGCGCATGATGTTCAGCAAAGGCGTGCAACTAGGGTGGCAGTAATTAACAATATATAAATCATCAATTGTCATAGACAACTCCTTAAACCTCCATAAGTTTAATTTTATTAGTCGACAAACTGGGAATTTATGGTTTTCTTGCGAGCTGTAAATCAATGGTATCGTAAATTGTAATTTTTCCACCATACCTATTAATTACTTCTTCAATCTTGGAAAAGAATTCCGTCCTTATCGTTTCCTCAATGACAATATGGTCAGAATAAGTACCAAGCAAAGTTATATACTCTTTTGCAGAGAATGTTCGTGTTCTAAAGAACAGCGCATAGCGAATATCAGTAAATCCATACTTTACCGCAATATCCGCCCTAAACTGAGCGTCTTCCTCGCTATATTCTTTTGGGTATTCTTGCTTTCTATCATAAAATTTATAATAATATAATCCATAGATTTTATCAATCTCCTCCGCAAGAGCAGGATTATATTTATCACGGTAGGGATGATTAGCAAATCGCGCAAAAACACCACCGCTTTTCAGCATAGCATAAACCTTGGGATAACCAATTTCCTCTGGCACCCAATGAAAGGCAGATGCCGAGAACACTAGGTTATAGGCTTCGTTTGCAAAATCAACATTTTCAAATTTATTTGTAATTACTGAGAAATTCGGATAATCCTTAAATTTTTCCCTACATAGTTCAGAAAAATGCTCCCCATATTCAACAGCAGAAAATTTACATCCTGTCTGTAAAAACGGTAATGTGGCTTGTCCACTACCTATTCCAACTTCGACAACATTACTTAATTCATTGATTGAGATATAATTAAAAATGGTTTGATAAAGTTCATCAACATACCCTGGACGTAGTTTTTCATATATAGGAGCTACTGTATCAAATGTTCCTTCTAATCCTTTTATAATTGGCATATATCTGCCTCCTCAAATTCTGATTTACCATCTCTGTTCTTCTCTGTTAAAGAAGTATCCCAAATTGATTCTTACTTCCCGCCTTTTAATATCATTGTTTGTATAACAGCATGTGTCAAACCCAATCAATTCAAATCCTTCATGAAGATAAAAGCCTATTGCGTTCACATTACATGATTGAGTTTCCAAAATTATGGCACGCCTTTTTTGGTTTATGGCAATCTCTTTTGCTTTATCCATCAACCTTTTCCCAATACCCTTATTGCGAAGTTCATCTGATACCCATAATTCTGTTACCATAAGCCTGTTCGACCATTCTTCAGGGCATACTTCTATACAAGCCAGCAAATCCCCACTATCGCTTACTACGCCATACGCCTCCGCTTTCTCCCAATGCTCCTGATACAAGGAATCAGGAAAATCATATTCCTCTGGAGTATGAACAATTTCCTTTTCCGTTCTCTTTCTAATCAATGAAATCTTGCATCCGCTACAATCCATTGGTTCAATTATCAAATCATAGAAACTATCGCTTTTAGTCACTAATGGTATGGCCACACCTTTCCAGTTTTCCTTTGGTAATTCTATTATTTCATAATTTCTATCCATCAGCTTGCCTCCAAATTCTTATTTGTTTATTTGATTGTATCACTTCCGTTCCTTATTTACCACAAAAATATAGGGCGCAGCAACCCCACAGAAAGCAGGATATGGAACGATAACAGACAGAGTGGCGGGATAGGCAAGGCATATTGCCGCCGCCCTGTTTTAAGTCTTGAATTAACCCGATAAATACAAAATTATTTACTGAATCTAATAACAAGAGTTTCTTGCAATGGATACTGAAAAATTTCGTTTCCCCATGGCATTTCTACACTCAACATTCCATCTGCTATATCAGTAAACAAAAATGTACCAACATCTGTTTTTTCTTCTTTCCAATCATCAGAGGGATAAACGAGAATTGTGTGCCTATCCAGATTCAAGGTTTCAAGATTAAGCAGATTTAATTCTCCAAATATGTAATACATATCCCCGCTTTCATTAGTTTTCGCATCTTCTATATACCATGAACCTATACGAAAAGTCTGAATCAAAATTTTTTCGTTATCTGCAAAACCGTAGTTGGCATCTTCTCCATACAAATAATCAGAATCATACAAAAATTTAAACTGATTATTCACAATTTCAAGTAATACAAACCCTTCTTCACTCTCACCTGAAAAGTAAGAAAAAATCACATATCTTTCAGACGGTGATAGCAATAATGAACCACTACCATAACCACCAGAATGATATGGGAATTGAAATATATCTTTTGTCCCATCATTTGAGATTAAAGACAATGAAATGTCATCCTCATCCTGTAGAATAATTTTGCTTCCGTCTGCTAAAGTCATAAGATTTACTAAATCTTCCATAAAGGATATACCTCCAATCCCGATTTGTTATTAGTATGCCGACCGAAGTATAGCACATCTCTCCACTGAAAACTTTTCATTTTCAGACAATAATTTTTCCTTATCCTCTATCAGTCCTTCCGCCTGCTCTTTCAAAAAAGATTGGTAGCGGAAAGTTCTAATCCTTCCTGCCAGATCACTTCACCCTCTTTGTGTATCTGCTCCGTTTCTCATCCTGTCACAATCTGTTGATAAAGAATAGAGGATCCTTCTTCCTTACTGCCGGAAATTGTCTGTTCCAGTTCTGCAACCTCTTTCTGCTGTTCCTACTTTTCTGCTTCAATCCATTCGTTCCATTCCGTCATTCCCCTTGTGCCGCCTTTAAAGCCCTGTTCTGACAATGCACCTTTTTTATATCCAAATGGCAAATTTCCACGTTATTCCGGCTTCGCTCCTTATCTACATTTTTAGTTGTAAAAGCTTTTGTATTGTAGTTGACTGAACCTTTCTTTATCATTAAGAATAGCTATATTCTCCTTTCCGAAAACTAGACGGCGTACAACCGCAATATTTCCGAAAATATCTTCCCATATGTCCCAAACTATCAAAGCCACAACTTAATGCAATATCTAAGATCCGTCCATCTGTTTGGCGGATTTTTTTTGCCGCTTCTTGCACCCGGTATTGTATTAAATATTCATACGGAGTAATTCCCATAACCCGCCTAAAACAACGGCATAATTCACTTCTACTTAACGCTGTGCTTTCTGCAATCTGCGCTAAAGAAAGTGCCTCCTGATAATGGCTTTGCATAAAAGTAATCGCTGTTTTTACCCTATCCATATCCCGGTGTTCTTTTGTTGATACTATCCCTCTTTCTTGTTTCTCTTTCTTTAGCAAATTACTCCAAATACAACATAATAATCCCTTAACTTCTATTTGCCATCCCACTCCCTTTGTTTGGTAAAGTTCCTTTATTTCCCCTAATAATGCCAATATGGTCTTATCAAGCCTTTCTATTTGCTGAAATACAATACAATCTATTTGCCCTTTTAAAATTGGCACAAGGCAGTTCTGGTATACTGCTGATAATCTATCTGCCTCCAATAACCCACTCCGCAACACATAAGCAACAATCTTCCCACCTAATCCATTCGTTGGGAAAATCTGGTGCAACACTCCTGAATTAATAAAAATAGCCTGTCCTTTTGAAAGCTCAAAAAGCTTGCTTCCTATCTGAAATTGTATGCACCCTTCCAATACTACATCAAACTGCACCTCATCATGCCAATGCCACGGAATCCTTCCTTGTTCAAACTCAGCAAAATCATCCATATAAACAGCAAGTGGAAAATCCTTTGTCCCATGCTGGCGTACTTCTTGTAAATTTTTATCTCTTATAGTCCTTTGTTTTTCTTGTTCTTTATACATTTATATTCTATTGCCCCTACCTGTCACAAAATTTTATAATAATCCCCAAAAAGCTACTATTATGCTACTTTTTGCTTCTATTATAGTCGATAATATCCTTAAAAAGCAATATAATGTTAATAAACATACATAAAGGAGGATACTATTATGATATTAGACTTATTCCGCCTCAACGGAAAAACCGCAGTTATCACTGGGGCAAACACAGGGCTTGGGCAAGGCTTCTGCATCGCATTTGCAGAAGCAGGCGCAGATGTAATTGGGGTAGCTAGGAGAAGTATGCAGGAAACAAAAGAAAAAGTAGAAAAAGCGGGTGGAAACTTCCAAGAAATTATTGTAGATCTTTCCCAGCCCAACGCTGTAGAGCTTGTGATGGAAAACTGTAATTCGTTATGCCAGAATGTTGATATACTCGTAAACAACGCTGGGATTATAAAACGGGAAGAGGCAAAAGATGTAACAGCAGAGAACTGGGATATGGTAATTAACTTAAATGAAAGGCTTGTATTTTTCCTATCACAAGCTATGGCCAACCGTTACTTCCTGCCAAATAAAAGTGGAAAAATCATTAATATTGCGTCTATGTTAAGTTACCAAGGAGGCATCCGCGTCCCTGCCTATGCAGCCAGTAAAAGCGCTGTTATGGGAATCACCAAAGCCCTTGCCAATGAATGGGCACCATTTGGAATTAATGTCAATGCAATTGCGCCAGGTTACATGGCTACTAATAATACTACCAACCTACGTAATGACACACAAAGAAGTGAAGCTATCCTAGATCGGATACCTGCAGGAAGATGGGGCACCCCTAACGATATTATGGGTGCTGGCATTTATCTTGCTTCTGAAGCCTCTGCTTATGTAAATGGTTTTACGCTGGCTGTCGATGGCGGATGGCTAGCAAGATAAACTATTATAAATAATCTGTCGTATCCCTACTAATCAGTACAGGCGTAACAACTTGATGGATTGGCTCTTTTAATGGCACTGGTTTTCTTTTTTTCCTTTCTTCCATCTGTACTACTAACAATTCCATAGCCGCCTCTGCTATTTTATCAATCTGCTGCCCAATTGTACTGGTAGGGATTACAGCTTCACTAGAAATTGGTGAATTATCAAATCCAATTAACCTATAATTATCTGGAAGGCATCCATACATACGTATTAACCAATTTAAAAATATATTCGCATATGTATCATTTGCCAAAAAAATTCCTTTTTTCTTATTCTGGTATTTTTTATCTAAATAACTTGCTAATTTACAGATAACTTCCTTATTCTCTTCATAACTATTCCCTAAATCTTCTAGTAAAAGTTCATAAGTAAGCCCATATTTTATACAAACATCGGCAAACCCTTTTATACGCCCATAAGAAGGAATATCATCTGGGACGTTTACATTAATATGTATTAAAATATCACAATTATTTTTATATAGTAATTCCGCTGCCTGCATCCCGCCCATATAATTATCTGTATTTACACTACAAGTATACTTGTCTTCCCGTTCAATTGTTACGATAGGGATATTATAAGACGCTAACTCCTTAGAAGGTATTGTATGGCTTAATATAATCATTCCTTCAATATTATAAGCCAATAATTCCTGAATATAACGCTGTTCTACCTTGTCCTTTACATTACCTGAAAATACTAAAAATTTATAGCCAAACCTTTCATAAGACAATAAAATTTGGTTTAGCATTTCAGAATAATAGTGGAGATAAAGATTTGGAATTATCACTCCAACAAATTCTGTTTTTCCATTTGCTAAAATTTTTGCTACTTTATTTTCTTTATAATCCAAATCAATTAATGCTTGTGCAATAATTTTTTGATTCTTCAATGTAAGGGAATCTGGATTATTAAAATAACGGGAAATTGTCGTTTTAGAAAAATTAGTATAACGTGCAATATCCTCAAAAGTCACCTTTTTATCACTCATAACCTATTTCCATTCCTACTTTTTTCCATTATAACATAAAAATACAACAAACACCAAGGAAAGCACCATTTACATACAATATGTGCGAACCATCTTCAAATCTTTCCCCAGGTCCTAAAAAGCATCTCTCGATTGGATAAATTGGCAGCCCTTTTCCTATTATATCATTTTCTGTAATAAAGATTACCCACGTTTCCGGCAGCTTGTCAAAATCCTCGCCCTTCTTTAAAAGATTTACGTCCATCATACTACTGTTGTACCTTGCTCTTTTTCTTCCAGCTCCTTTATCAGATCGCTGTACTTCCACGTTGAATTTTGCCCCTGCGCTGTTTGTAGCCAAGATATCCAGCCTCACCGAACGATTTAACAGGTTTTCTACAAATACTTGGGTACGGACGTCCAGCACTTTTCCCATCTGCTTTCCCTTCCGTTTTCATATCTCCATACTATCATAAGACTCTTGATTTTACAAGACAGAAGACATTTGCGTTTCCTCACTTTTATTCTCAAAAGCCTAATTTTATCTTCTTTCTGATTCCTTATAGCTCATTTTATGTCATATTTCACCAAAAACTCAAATATCCATTCCTAATCGAACCTTGCTTTTAGATATATTTCACAAAAAATCTTAATAAAATATATAAAATTTCACAGTTTTACCAAAATAACTTGACGAGTAAATTCTTTTGTTATATGATTATTTTATAAAATAACCGGTTACTTTACCGGTAATTTTATAACTACACTATTTATTTAGCTTATTAAATGGAAGGAGAAAAAAAGCATGGAAACAAAAAGTATCTTAAAACAGAAGTTACTATATGTCAAAAAGAACTGGTTACTATATGTGTTTTTTCTAATGCCAGCCCTTTTCATTACTATTATTTTCCGTTATTTACCTATGGGTGGGATTCTAATTGCATTTAAAGATTACAATGTGCGCCTTGGAATCCTTGGGAGCGAATGGGTAGGCTTCGATTACTTTAAACGTTTCTTGTCTTCTCCTGACTTTATGCAATACTTAATGAATACCTTAAAGCTAAGTTTATATGGGCTTTTATGGGGTTTTCCAGTTCCTATTCTTTTAGCTCTTTTATTAAACAGAATCAGGAGCGTAGGAATTAAGAAAAAAATCCAGCTTCTTATCTATGCGCCTAATTTTATATCGGTTATTGTTTTATGTGGTATGGTTCGTATGTTCCTTTCTCCTGTAGGCCCTCTAAACCAGGTATTAGGCAGTAATACCAACTGGATGACGATGCCAGGGGCTTTCCGCACTATCTATATAGCAAGTGGCATCTGGCAGGCTGCAGGCTGGTCCTCCATTATGTATACAGCCGCATTATCCAACGTTAGCAAGGAATTAGAAGAAGCCGCAACGATAGATGGCGCTAATATCCTGCAGCAAATATGGTACGTAGAACTTCCAGCTATTAAAAACATTATTGTTATCCAATTTATCCTTTCTGCTGGGAATATTATGAGTATTGGATTTGAAAAAGCCTATGCCTTACAAACCAGCATGAACCTTCCTACCTCGGAGATTATCTCTACATATGTATATAAAATAGGTCTTTTAAATGGTGATTACGGATATTCTACTGCGGTAGGCATTTTTAATTCTATTATTAATGTTATCCTATTATTGCTTGTAAACTGGGTGGTATCCAAACTTAATGAAGGAGAAGGCTTATAAAAAGGAGGGGAATTTTAATGGAACATAGCAAAATCAAACTTGGTACTTTAGATAGAATCATATTGGCAATAGGATATTTCCTTTTAGGACTATTTGTAATAGCTATTATTATCCCGCTTGCCTATGTAGTAACTGCTTCCTTTATGGACCCTAATGTATTAAATAACCAAGGGATCAGCCTAAGGATTAGTGATTGGACTTTAGAAGCTTATAAAAGAGTTATGGAAGATTCCATGATATGGAGAGGGTTTGCCAATTCCTTTTTCTATTCCATAACCTCTACTGCCCTATCTGTCTTTATCACTTTATTGGCCGCCTATCCTATGTCCAAAAAGGAATTAGTTGGAAGAAAATTTTTTAATACTATATTTATTATTACCATGTTTTTTGGCGGCGGGTTAATACCGACCTTTATTTTAATGAACCAGCTCCGTTTAGTAAATACCATTTGGGCTATTATCATTCCTGGCTCTTTTAATGTTTGGAATATGATATTAGCTAGGACTTATTACCAATCCATTTCAAAAGAGTTATGGGAAGCTTCCCAGATTGATGGGGCAAATGAAATCCAATATTTTTTCCATATCCTTATGCCGTTATGTAAGCCTATTATAGCCGTTATAACATTATGGGGGTTTGTTGGAATGTGGAACAGCTATTTTGATGCCTTAATTTACCTAAATGATGCTACACTCCAGCCACTCCAATTAGTACTTCGTTCTATCTTAGTACAAAACACTCCTCAGTCTGGCATGATTGCAGATATCCAAAGTACTGCTGAATTAGCTAAAATGGCAGAGCTTCTAAAATATTCTACCATTGTTGTCTCCAGTTTGCCATTACTTGTTATGTACCCCTTCTTCCAGAAATATTTTGATAAGGGTGTGATGGTAGGTTCTGTAAAAGGTTAATTGAAGAAAGGAGCTAAAATAAATGAGAAAACAAATCCGAACTATAACTAGTATAATTTTGGCACTCACTGTAGCTATTTCCCTTACAGGATGTGGCGGGAATACGGTAGCGCAGGCAGATATTAACCCAAATACCCCAATAGAAGAAGTAACATTCCCTTTAGCAGAAAAAAAGGAATTATCTTTTATTACAAATGCCCCTGCTAGGACAGAACAAGACCCAAATAAAAGAACTATTTTTATGAGGCTAGAAGAGCAGACTAATGTACACATTAAATGGACCTGTTTCGTAGCTGATCAATTTGCAGACAAAAAAAATCTGGCATTAGCACAATTTGGTGCCCTTCCAGACGGGTTATTTGTAGCAGGGATGGGCGATTATGATTTGCTCCGATATGCAAAACAGGGCATTATTATTCCCCTTGAAAACCTGATTGATAAATATATGCCAAATTTATTATCTGTGTTTGAAAAATATCCTGAATACCGTGTTATGTGTACTGCGCCGGATGGACATATTTATTCCTTTCCATGGATTGAACAATTAGGTTCTGGGAAAGAGGCAATACAAGCTATAGGCGGCATCCCTTATATTAATAAAAAATGGCTGGATTATCTTGGGATTAGTGTCCCAACTACAACAGAAGAACTAGAATTAGCATTAATTGCCTTCCGTGACCACGCTACAGAATTAGAACAAGCTTTTTCTATAACAGGAAGCGTTATCCCTATGTCATTTATTATTAACAACGGCGATCAAGACCCAGCTATTTTAATTAATGGATTTGGGGAAGGCTATGGTGATACAGGCGATCATTTTGCTGTTACCAACCAAGGAAAAGTTATTTATACCACTGTCCAAGAAGGCTATAAAGAAGGAATTGCCTGGCTTCATCATTTAGTAGAAGAAAACCTGACCGATCCAGAAGCATTTACACAAGATTGGTCTACCTATGTCGCAAAAGGAAAAAATCATAGATATGGCTTGTGTTTTACATGGGATATTGCTAATATAGATAATTATGAGGACTATATTATGCTTCCTGCACTTGCAGGGCCAGATGGCTTAGTAACAGTTACTAGGCAGAATGGCAGTGAAACAAGTGGCTTTGACCGAGGTCGTTGTGTACTAACTTCTAATTGTAGAGATACTGCACTTGCGGCAGCATGGATCGATCAAATGTATGCCCCTATCCAATCTGCCCAAAATAACTGGGGCACCTATGGCGAAGAAGGTACTGCCAATATATTTGAAATGGGTAAAAACGAATATGGAGACCCTATGCTTATCCATATGGACTTAGGTACTAATTCTCCTGTTGAAATCCGGGAAAATCAATCTGTAAACGGCCCCCTTGCTATCCTCAATGATTATTATGGTGTATTTGTAACAGAACCAGATGATGCAAAATGGCGCTTAGACAATATGCACGAAACCTATTTAAAAGACATGAAAAACGAATATGTCTATCCTAATGTTTTTATGAGCATGGAAGATACAAATAGAATTTCACAGCTTGATACTGATATTAAACGGTATGCAGAACAAATGAAGGCAAGCTGGATTCTAAATGGCGGCATTGAAAATGAATGGGACGCTTACTTAGAAAAAATGGAAAGTTATGGTCTTTCAGAATACCTTCAAATTAAACAAAAATACTTTGATGCGTATCAAGCATCTTTAACGGAGGATACTAAATGAGTCAATTATTAGAAAAAGCTAGAGAATATGAGCAAAATAACGTTAAAAACATACCTAATGCACAAAGGCCTGTTTTCCATTTTTCTGTTCCCTCTGGCTGGCTTAATGACCCTAATGGCTTTTCTGATTTTAAAGAAGAACATCATCTCTTCTTCCAATACAACCCATATAGCACCCATTGGGATTCCATGCACTGGGGACATGCAAAAAGTACTGATTTTATTAAATGGGAATACCTTCCTACTGCATTAGCCCCAGATAAAGAATATGACAATGCTGGCGTATTTTCTGGCAGCGCACTAGAAGATGGGGAGAAACAAATTTTACTTTATACTGGCGTAAAAGAAGAACTATTAGAAAACGGGGAAAAACAAATCCGCCAGACTCAATGCCTCGCCATTGGTGATGGCATTAATTACGAAAAGTTTCCAGCTAACCCTGTAATTACAGATAAACATCTTCCGGCTGGCAGCAGTAAAGAAGATTTCCGTGACCCTAAAATTTGGAAAGAAGGGGATCGTTATTATGCAGTTATAGGAAGTAGAAGCCCTGATGGAAGTGGGCAAATTCTCCTTTTCTTTTCTGATAACCTGACCGACTGGCAATTTGGGAACATCTTAGATAAATGTGAAAATAAGCTTGGAAAGATGTGGGAATGTCCAGATTTTTTCCATCTTAATAATTATTCCGTTTTAATGGTTTCCCCACAAGATATGTTAGCAGAAGGGCTTACTTTTCATAATGGCAATAATGCCTTATTCTTAATTGGGGATTACCAAAAAGAAACCTTCCAATTTACTAGGAAACATGTGCAGAATATTGATTATGGGCTTGACTTTTATGCTCCCCAAACAATGTTGACAGGAGATGGAAGAAGAATTATGACCGCCTGGATGCAATCATGGGATACCTATCTTTGCCCAGAAGATTATCTATGGTATGGCATGATGATATGCCCAAGGGAACTATCCATAAAAAATGGAACCGTATATCAAACACCTATCCATGAACTAACACAATATTACAAAAATAAGGTTTCATACTCTAATTTACCAATAAAAAAAGAAACTCAATTAAAAGGCATAGAAGGCAGGATCATTGATTTGCAAATCACCTTAAAATCTGGTGATTACCGGAAATTTAAGATAAAACTAGCCTCTAACCAACAATTTTACTCTGAAATTATCTATAATAGAGAAGAAGGGATTTTAACCTTTGACCGTTCTCATTCTGGATATAGGAGAGATATTGTCAGCACTAGGAGTATGATAGTAGAAGAAGAAAATAATGCTTTCCATATGCGTATTTTAATGGATCGCTATTCTGTAGAAATATTTGTAAATTATGGAAAACAAGTAATGACTTCTCTTATTTATACCCCACAATCTGCCACAGGCATCACTTTTGAAAGCATAGGAGAAGCCCTTATGGATATTACAAAATATAATATTGAGGTATAATAATGAAAAAATATGATGTAGCCGCAATTGGCGAATTATTGATTGATTTTACACAGAATGGAACAAGCAGCCAGGGAAACCCGATATTTGAGGCAAACCCTGGCGGTGCCCCTTGTAATGTTTTAGCAATGTTGCAAAAACTTGGGCATCAAACAGCTTTTATTGGAAAAGTTGGCGAAGACGGTTTTGGGCATCAATTAGAACAATCATTATTAGAAACTGGCATATCCACAACAGGGCTGTGTTTTGATAAAGATATCCACACTACACTTGCTATTGTCCAGACAAAACCAGACGGTGACAGGGATTTCTCTTTTTATAGAAAGCCTGGGGCTGATATTATGTTAAGACCAGATGAAATAAAAGAAGAACTAATAAAAAACAGCAAAATATTCCATTTTGGCTCACTATCCCTTACAGATTCCCCAGTGCGGGAAGCTACTATCAGGGCAATCGAACTGGCAGAAAACGCTGGCACATGGATTTCTTTTGACCCAAACCTTAGAAAACCTTTATGGGATACCGAAGATCATGCCAAAAAACAAATACGGTATGGTTTAAAACATTGCCATATTTTAAAAATATCAGATGATGAGATACTTTGGCTAACAGGCGAAACAGATTATGATAAAGCTGTAGCTTCTATACAAGAGGAATTTTCTATCCCTCTGCTTTTGCTCTCTTTAGGAAAATCAGGGAGCCGTGCTTACTGTGGCAGGCAAATGGCACAAATGCCTCCGTTTTTACATGACAACACAATAGAAACCACAGGTGCAGGCGATACCTTTATGGGCTGTATTTTACATGGTGTACTCCAATATGGATATAAAGATTTAAGCCAGCAGACATTGGAAAACATGCTAACATTTGCAAATGCCGCTGCCTCTATTATCACTACCAGAAGAGGGGCACTAAGGGTAATGCCAGAAGAAAAAGAAATACAGGAATGTATAAAAGGCACAAGAACTTAAAACTCTTCTCTATTGCTTTTTCCCCTATTTTATTATAAGATATTAGTAGTCTTATACTTGACAGCAATAAATCTTTTATCTTTAAGAGAAAAGGGGTGTCCTATGAAATTTATAACAATTGGAGAATTGCTTTTAAGGCTGTCCCCACCTAATTATGAAAAGATTCGAACTACGAATTCTTTTGTTATTAACTTTGGTGGCGCAGAAGCAAATGTAGCTGTTTCTCTCGCTAACTTAGGAATTGATAGTACTTACTTTACGGTACTTCCTAATAACGACCTAGGAAAAGCGGCTGTTGCCTATCTAAAAGCAAATGATGTGCACGCCAGCAAAATTATATTGGACGGTGATCGGATTGGCACTTATTATTTAGAAGAAGGTGTCTCTGTTCGTGCATCAAAAGTAATTTATGACAGGAAGTATTCTGCTTTTGCCGAATATGATTATACTGACACAGACTTAGAAACAATCCTTAAAGGCTATGACTGGCTACATTTAAGTGGCATTACCCCAGCATTATCTGCAAACTGCCAGATTCTTTTAGAAAAAGCCTTGGTAGTGGCAAAACGCCTTGGCATGACAGTAAGTTTTGACCCAAATTACCGCGCCAGCCTATGGAGTTGGGATACTGCAAGAGATGTCCTTAGTACTTACATGCCATATGTAGATATTTTAATTGGCATTGAACCACTCCATTTACTTAAAGATGGAAAAGACGTAAAAGAAGGGTTATCTATGCAGCCAAGCTTTAAAGATATGAACCGTGTCTTCCGTGAATTAGACAATCAATTCCACTTCCGTGCTATTGCAAGGACTGTCCGTTTTGCCCATTCAGGAAGCAATAATTCTTTAATGGCATTTTTGCATATGGATGGGGAAACTTATGAAAGTACTACAATGAATTTTGATATTGTAGACCGTGTAGGCGGCGGAGATGCTTTTTCCTCTGGTTTAATCTTTGCCTTAATGAAAAATATGGAACCACAGACAGCCGTCAACTTCGCCGTTGCTTCCAGCGTTATGAAACACTCTATCCGAGGCGATACAAATATTACTGATGAAGCTTCTATTACCCGCCTTATGGAAAATAAATCTTACGATATACGTAGATAAGGAATAAAAGGAGCCCTATGGAAAATCAGATTACCCGCTTCCATTACCGCGGAAGTTTAAAACAAGAATATACGAAAAATACTGATACCCTATCTGCTGCATTGGCAGAATGTAAAACCCAAGTGCAGGGCCTGATTCAGGCAGGGAAAATTATGACGGCTGCTTTATATTATTATAAACATATGTTGTTTTTATATTGTGAAGCAATAGGGGAAGAAACTAGGCCAGAAAAATATTGTTCAGCACTTACCCCATATATGGAAACCTTCCCTGGTATTGAAAAAAGCCGTATATGGGCAGATATGTACCATATTTATTACCATGCTATACCAGAAGGCATCGATGATTGGAAACGCCCTTCCACCCCGGGGCTCCGCCGTGGAAGAATTGCTTTTTTATACCCGGATAAATTATACAGTTATATTTACCATCATCTTAATATTGTAAAAGAGGGCCTTTTAACTGGCGATAAATATCAATCGATTGCCCTTCATGAAAATATCTTATTTTCCTATTTTGAAGAGCCAAAAACAATAATAAATATTAGGCGCGATCCTTCTTTAGAATCAAAGGTAATTGATGATTGGCTTGCTGTCGATCCAGAAAGCCATTTTATCCATTTGCCAGAATGTAAGGGAGCAAACTTTATGTTCCTTCCCGCTTATTTTACATTAGGGACCAAGTAGTTTCCCAATGCACATAAAAAGGGCTGTTGCAAAATAAAATTTTATACCATATATAAATATTCTACATTGTCTATACTCTATATGGTATGAATTTACTATTTTGCAGCAACTCCTTTTTTATTCCTATACAGATTCTATTAGATTATAATAAATACCATACCGTTCTTGGTATTGGCTATAATATGGCTGGAATACCAAATCCTGATCCCTATCTGTGCCACATAAATGAAATTCTAACCTCTCCCCTTGCCTTTTAAAATGTAATGGCAATCCTTGTAGCCATTCTTCTACTTTACCATATATTTTAATTTGATCTTGAATCCCCTCTATCTTTACTGGGGTCATTACATCAACGCCTACTGGTTCTGTTTTTAAGGAATCTGTCCCATGTGAAGCACTTAAAACAATAGGCCCATACCGGAAAGCTACCGCATTTTTATTATCTGGAAGAGGTTGGAAGCAAACTTCTATTGGAAGCTGTAACAATAACTTTATGCCATTTTCTACCTCCCCTTCCCAAACCAAATATCCATTCTCTACCCTTGTCTCTAACTCTGTTTTTTCCTTCCATAGCCTTGCTTTTCCACTTAACCAAAAAGGAAGCCGGAAACATAATGTTACTTTCGTACCCTTCTTATTTTGCCTTGTGCAAACTTGAAAATAAACTTTATCAGAAACTGGTATATCTGTCTGCTGGATTAAAATAAAATCTGCGCCTTTTTTATTAGAAAATACCAATTTAGAACTAATATATTGATTAATATAAATTTTATTTTCTTCTTCCCTGTCTTTATAATAAATACCTTCTTGCAACTTTGTAAAATTTTCCATGCCGGTCCCTGTACAACACCAAAAATCTTCATATGGCCTAGAAAATACTTTAAAATACCCTGTTGCCATTGGCTGGAAATACATTGACATCCCTGTTTCTGGGTTTTGGGAAGCAAGAATCGCATTTATTATTGTATTTTCGTAATAATCCATATATTGTTTCTTGCCTGTTATTTGATATAAACGTTCTGCCAATTTTAACATATTATGTGTATTACAAGTTTCACAGTTACAATTTGTCCGTTCTTTATCTAATATGCCGGGAAGCCCAAAATGCTCCCATTCACTATTTCCACCTGTAATATAAGTATGGTGTTTTTCTACTATCTGGAAAAAGCTTTCTGCTGCTTCTAAATAAAATGGTTCTCCTGTTGCCATATAATGGTTGACTGCCCCAAGGAACTTTGGTATCGTAGTGTTTGCATGTTTATTATTTAAAATATCATGCCCTTCTTTTATCTCTGTAAATAAATCTAATTCTTCAAATTGGCAAGCGGCTTTTAAATACTCTTCTTTTTGCGTAATCCTGTATATTTCAAACATAACATCATTCATGCCGCCATATTCTGTAGCAAGGACTTGCTTTTTTAACTTACTATCCCATTTATTGGCGCGGCCTGAAACCCATGTTGCAAGCTGTTCCATTACATACTTGGCATTTTCTATTTCTTTTCCCAATTTTTCATAAACCACCGTAATGCCAGATAATATTTTATGGAGCGTATACCATGGGACCCATGCTTTCTCCCCACGTTCCAAACGATTAAATTGTTCCTCTGGAAATGCTGATAAATACCCATTCTCAAGCTGGCATTTTTGTAATTCTTCCATAATATAAATAAGCCTCTCTAAAATCCACTTTTCTTTCGTCTGTGTATATGCCTGTGCCAATGCTGTTAAATAATGCCCCATTGTATGTCCTTTAATATCTAAACTTTCCCAGCCCCCATAACGCACTTTTTTTGGTTTAAGGCCTTTTATCTCATAAAAACCTGCTAAAAGCCTGTCTACATCCAAGCTCTTTAAATATGCCATTTCTTTTTCCAAGGCATTTTTCCGGTAAGCATCTGTTATTTCTACATCCCATAACTTTTCTATCAAATAATGATAACCCCCACTTATTTCTTTCTTTAATTCCATAAGGCATATCTCTAAATCTATATTCTGGTACCGTTTCTTAATCCCACAAGCTTTTAGGTTTTCTTCTGAAAAGTCTTTCTCATCTGCCAAAAAACGCCTACAAAGTTCCGCATATCTTGGCACATTTTGTTGTTTTTCCCTCTGTAATGCCCTTTCTAGGCGTATCCCATCTTCTGCCTCCAAATATAATGGCACAAAATATTCTTTCCCATAATATTCCCGCATTTTTTGGTAGGACTCTAAAGTACCTATTAGCAGATAATTCCCTTTCGATAAATTTAGCTGCCCATCATCTACCGTAAAGTAATACCAAGCACCATGCACTGTTTGGTATTCCCGTAATTCTATAACTTTCCCTTTTGTTTTTAAGTCCCTCATTTTTTCTTCTGTTACAAAATAATACTCTCTTCCATCCTCTTCACCATCTCTTTTAGGGCGAGTTGTATACAGAACTACTGTATTTAATTTTAATTCTTTTTGTAATCTTTTATAAACAGTATCCTTTCCAACAGAACTTTTCCCCATAAGATAAAATATTTTTCCCATTGCATACTTCCCTTCCTATTGTTTACTCTTCTAAAGCTCTATTAATCATTTGTATCCATTTACTACTATCTGTTGAAAAATAGTCGATAGATTTTCCAAAATTAGTGCTTCCTTCTATTGTATCATCAGAAGGCAAATTTTTAATCCTCTCTTGCATTTCCCAATAATTTTCTTTGGTAATCAGAGAAAATAACTCCTGGCGTTGATCTGCTCTTCCCTTATATCCTTCTATACCTGTAAGTTTAAAAATAATTGGAGCATTTTTCTTCTTTTTATGAGAACCAAGTATCACATTATCCCAGTGCTCAATGATAATTTGCATAGTACATGGATTCCCGTATATAACAATCTGGTCTGCTGCATTTTCAACTCCATGGAATTCATTAATCTTTCGTTTGATATCCACATACTGCTCATAAGGCTTTTTATCTGTATCACAAAATACTAAAACCAGATCAAATGAACTATTCTGAAATTTATTTTGATACCGCGCTGGAATATTTCCATTCCCTTCAGCATTTTCCAACTGAAAAATATACTTTTTACTCCATACATCTAATGATATTAATTTTTCTAAATATTCATATTCTTCATCTCCTTCACATATAATACATATCTTGCTGCCTGTAAAAATCTGAGGAAACTTACTCGCCATCAACTGGCACCTCCTTCCGATTTCCTTTAAGACTTAACAAGGATCGGATCAATTCTGGGTCCGGCAAGGCACCTAATACTCCTTTCCGATATTTTTCTATAATATCTGTAGTATCCCGTACTCCCTTTTGTGCTGTAAACTCTGCTAGGGAATAAACATAAACACCTGTATTATCCTTATGCACAAACCATATCTGTTCTTTCCGCAACATTTTTTTACAATCCATCAAATTAATATCATGTATAGTAAATATCATCTGTGCATTGGTATTTAACTCATTATTAAACATTGCAACAATTGCCCTAGTTAGTTTAAAATGGATACTACTATCCAATTCATCCACAATAAGAATTCTGCCTTGTTCAATTCCTTCTATAATATAGCTTGCAAGAGCAGCAATCTTTTTTGTTCCTGTAGAGTCAAAAAGCACACTAGGAACTGGAACCCCTCTATAGACTGATACCAATCGAATCTGATCCATAACCTGTTCTGGAATATCAAGAGCCTTTTCCTCTGGTTTTTGCTCATCAGAGTCCATTTCTACACAAATCTTATCCATATCTACATACTCAAAGTTATCCATATAAAGATCTGCATTCTTAATAAATTCCACAACTTTTCTTTGAAGATCATTTTGATCTTTCATAAGGTTAATGGTATGTTTTAAAGGAATATTATTCATATTAACAATATCAATCTTTAAAGCAAACTTCATAACGATCTGTTTCATTTCTGCTAGTTTTTGGAATTTACTGACATCTACCAGATAGAAAAGCAGGTTACTCTGGGACATAAGTGGTATCATTTTTAAAAGTTCTTCATCACCATATTGGTAAATTCCATTGATAGTATCTTTTAAAAGCCATATATTTTCTTTTTCATTCCCATATTGGTCTTTCGTGATTTCTGCATATTTCTCGTAAGGATATTCTTCATTTTTATCATTATACCAAAAATCATAAGAAAACTCTCTACCTTCTTCCAAAAATGTAATACCTAGCTGGCATATTGTGTTTTCTTGAAAAATATTTGGCATAATATGTGGTTTCTGATTTAATAGAATATTTTTGGCACTGCGGATACATTTTACTAGACATGTTTTACCTGCATTGTTTGGACCATAAATTCCTACTGTTTTCAAAATATTAAAATTATTTTCTGTATAAACATTGGATGAAAATTTCTTATTTCGCATATCTGCTTTTGTAGAAAATCTAATCTCATCTAAAAACAAAAAGCAATTTTTCGCCCTTAATTCTATTAGCATATTGATTTCCTCCTAGATTAAATACTTATTTATTTTATTATCTCATAATATATCATACTTATATTTTTTATGCAATATTTTTTCACAAAAAATATATTTTATTACATATTTATTTGATACGTCCATTAATATATTATCTTATATAATAACTACTTATCATAACATAAAGCTCATTTTTAGACATAAAAAAACCGCAACTCCTTAACTTTTCAAAGAATTGCGAGATTTTATTTAACAAACTACTAATATCTCCCCTTTTTTCCTCTGCCCTTGTAACTCAAAGCCACATTGTGCCAAAGTATCTGCTTTACAAATAAATGCTTCTGTTATCGTTTCCCCAGGCACTAAAAGCGGAATACCAGGCGGATATAAATATATGTATTCTGCACTAATCCTCCCTGCTGCTTCTTCCCATGGCACAGCTATTTTTTCTGCATAAAATGCTTCTGTTATTGTAAGTGCAGGCTCTATTAGCCCACTACTTGCCAATTCCTTATTTTCTAATACAATATGCTCCCTCCTTAATGCCATTCCTTTTAAAATGCTATCTATTTCCTTTAACGCATAAACTAACCGCTGCCATCCTTTCTTTGTATCCATTACAGAAGTAATGGCAAGCGCATATCCTTCCATTGCCATTTCACATTGAATTTCATACTCGCACCTTAGTTTTTGGTATAGCCATTTCCCATTTTCTACTTTCCCACAAACAGATAAAATTAATTTTGAAATATCCACATCATATACTGCATATTTCCCCACCAATTCTTTTCCAGGAATTACAATACAAGACAGTTGTGCCAATTCCTCCCTTATAGATAAAAGCTTTTCCGTATATGCCTGTATTTCTGCTTGTCCTTTCATTAAAAAATCTATGGCATTATCTATACTTGCCATTAATATATAAGACGGGCTTGAAGTCTGGTAAATACTAAGGAATTCTTCTAATTTGCCTTTCTCCACGAAAGCTCCCTTCAAATGCAACAGCCCTGTCTGTGTTAATGCAGGAAGGGTTTTATGGCAGCTTTGCACTACTAGGTCAGCCCCTTTTTTTATTGCTGATACAGGAAACCCACTATAATAAAAATGCGCCCCATGTGCTTCATCTACAAATAATGGAATTTCTTTTTGGTGTACTATTTTTGCAATTTGCCCTATATCTGACACAATCCCCTCATAAGTAGGAGATGTTACAATAACTGCACGGATCTTCGGATACTTTTCTAATAAAGCTGCTACTTTAGATGGAGAAATACCACCTGCCACGCCATATTCTGCTATCCATTCAGGATAAATATATACTGCCCGCAATTGATTTAAAAAAAGTGCGTGGTAAACGGATTTGTGGCAATTCCTAGCTACTAAAACCATATCTCCCGGCTTTGTAATAGCTGCTATTGCGCTTAAAATCCCCCCTGTGCTTCCATTTACAAGGAAATAACTAGAATCTGCCCCCCACAAATTAGCCGCCCGCCCCATTGCTTCTTTTAAAATCCCTTCTGCATGGTGCAAGTTATCTGTCCCCTCTACCTCTGTCATATCAATTTGCCAAAGATTCCAGTTTGGCATATACTCTTTATTTCGCTTATGCCCTGGCATATGGAATGGATATATCCCAGATATACTATACTCCTGTAATTTTTTATACAACTCTGACATATATATCCTTCCTAAATCAACTTTGTCGTCCATTCTGCGCAATTCCATACATCTGTCGCTAAACCTTGGTAAAACTCCGGCTCATGACATATAAGTAAAATACTTCCTTTGTATGCGGTTAAAGCACGTTTTAACTCCTTTTTCGCATCTACATCTAAATGGTTGGTAGGCTCATCTAAAAGAAGAAGATTCGTTTCTTTATTAATTAACTTACATAAACGTACTTTTGCCTGTTCACCGCCGCTTAATACCCTTACTTGGCTTTCAATATGCTTGGTAGTCAGCCCACATTTGGCTAATGCGGAACGCACCTCATACTGGCTATAAGATGGGAACTCTTTCCAAATTTCTTCAATGCAGGTGGTAGTATTCCCCTCTGGCATTTCCTGCTCAAAATACCCAATATACAAATAATCCCCCAATTCCACGCTGCCATTTATTGCTGGGATCAAGCCTAGGATACTTTTTAAAAGTGTTGTTTTCCCAATCCCATTTGCACCAGTTAGTACAATTTTTTGGCCACGTTCCATAGAAAGGTTTAGTGGTTTTGATAAAGGTTCCTGATACCCAATTACCAAATCTTTTGTTTGGAAAATATATCTTCCAGAAGCCCTTGCATCCTTAAAATGAAATTCTGGCTTTGGCTTTTCCTTTGCCAACTCAATAACTTCCATTTTATCTAATTTCTTCTGCCTTGACATTGCCATATTCCTAGTAGAAACCCTTGCTTTATTCCTTGCCACAAAATCTTCCAAATCTTCAATTTCCTGCTGCTGCCGTTTATAAGCAGCCTCAAGCTGCGCCTTTTTCACTGCATAAACTTCTTGGAATTTATTATAATCCCCCACATACCTGTTTAACTCTTGGTTGTCCATATGGTAAATCAAGTTTACCACACTATTTAAAAAAGGAATATCATGTGAAATTAAAATAAAAGCATTTTCATAATCATTCAAATACCGTTTCAGCCATTCAATATGCTGCACATCCAAATAATTTGTTGGCTCGTCCAATAAAAGAATATCTGGTTTTTCCAGCAATAATTTCCCTAACAAAACCTTTGTCCTCTGCCCGCCGCTTAATTCTGTAACATCACGGCCAAGCCCAATTTCTTCTAACCCTAATGCCCTTCCTACCTCTTCTACTTTCGCATCAATTACATAAAAATCATGCAGTGTAAGCATATCTTGTATGCTTCCCAGTTCTTCCATCATCTGTTCCATCTGTTTCTCATCCGCTTCGCCTAAATGTTCACAGATATGGTTCATCCGTTCTTCTAATTCAAATAAATCAGCAAATGCTGACTTTAAAACATCCCGGATAGTCATTCCTTTTTCTAAAACGGCATGTTGATCCAAATACCCCACCTGTACACGGTTTGCCCATATAACCTTTCCTTCATCTGGCATAAGTTTCCCAGTAATTATATTCATAAATGTTGATTTACCTTCTCCATTTGCTCCCACAAGCCCTATATGTTCCCCTTTTAACAGGCGGAAAGACACGTTTTTAAAAATAGCCCTGTCGCCAAAACCATGGCTTAAATTCTCCACACTTAATATCATCTTATTTCTCCTTTAACTTATAATCCCGCTTATTTTAACATTCTTTTTTGGTCTTTTCAAGAACCTTTATCTGTGTTACACTATTCTTATCTGTTGTTAAGAATCGTATGAGGTAAATTATGAACTATATTGTATTTGATTTAGAATGGAACCAGCCTCCTGATGGAAAAGAATATAGCAACCCATTACTTCCATTTGAAATAGTAGAAATTGGTGCACAAAAACTAGATGAAAATTTGCATGTTTGTGATACTTTCCATGCTATTATAGCCCCTATTGTTTATACTAAGCTCCATGCCCGCACACAAGAAGTCATTAAATTAACAGAAGAAGAATTAAAACAAGGAATTTCTTTTGTACAAGCCTGTAAGGATTTTTTATTCTTTTCAAAAGATTGCGTTTTTGCTACATGGGGCCCTATGGATTTAACTGAACTACAGCGGAATATGCGTTTTTTCCATATTGGTATTCCTTGGAAAAAGCCTCTTTTTTACTATGATGTCCAAAAGCTATATAGCCTGGCATATGAAGATGGCAAAACACGCCGTTCCTTAGAATCAGCTATTGAAACACTACAACTGCCTATTACAGTGCCTTTCCACCGGGCACACCACGATGCCTATTATACTGCTTTAATATTAAGCCAGATAAACACCACTTTAATACAAACCTATTATTCCATAGACTATTACCAGCCCCCCTCCAATAAAAAAGAGGAACTTCATCTTCATTATCCTGGTTATTATAAATATGTATCAAGGGAATTTGAAAACCGTGAAGCTGCCATTGCTGACAAAACAGTAACAACTATCCGCTGCCATATTTGCAACAAAGCACTCCATAAAAAGATTCGTTGGTTTTCTGGAAGTAGCCGTATTTATTATGGGCTTGCCGAATGTCCAGAGCATGGATATGTCAAAGGAAAAATCCGTATTAAAAAAACAGACAAAGGGCATGTTTTTGTGATAAAAACTGTAAAAATGACAGATAAAAACGGAGCTGAAAAGATTCAAAAAACATTAGAAGAGCTCCGCCGTAAACGTAGGGCACGTGCTAATATCATAAATATACCTTCAACAATCACCAGCAGGGATTTTCCTTCCTCCTAGGTAGGGAAGAAATCGCAAAAAACAATTATAACAGTAGTAGTGGGTGGAACGAAAGTGATATCCCCTGCTACCATGAGACAATCCACATAATTGGCCCCTAACTGCCACAAGTGGATTGAAACAAACAAATAGGAGATAAGAAATATGGATAAAAATCAAATTTATATGCAGAATTTAAAACTGGAAGATGTCCCATGGAATAGGATTACTACTGCTTATGGAAGGGCCTCCAATTTTCCAAATAATTTTCAAACAATATGGAACATGGAAAGCAAAAAGAAGGTAAAAGCCGCGCTAGGTGAAATTACTAGTGATATAGAGCATCAAAGTACACTTTGGCAAGCAACACCCTTTGCCATTATATTTCTAGTTCGTGTTTTTGAGAATGCCATTCCTAAAATAGATACCAACCCTTGTGCTAAATTTGTTGTAGAATATTTACTAGATTTCTTTTTTGTTATTGCAGACTGTTGTAATGATTTAAATGATACTACAGTAGAAGAATACCCTCTTCCTTATTTTGCTGATATGATACAAGAAGACTATTTATTTCCAGAAAAATATAACAACGAGGAAGATGAGGAGGAGGAAGACGATTATTCCCTCTTAGATGATATCCTTTATAGTTTCTGGTATTACTCCTACCAGGCCCTTTCCCTTTGCCTGCCAGCATTAGAAAAATTAAGTGGTACTCCTTTTTATAAAGAAGCACAAGACCTTAAATTAATTCTTAAATCAATATTACAAAATTAATTTTTCCATACTAAAAATATCCAGATATTTCTCTAAATGCAAAAGGTACATGATGTTGCTTTTCTTTTTATCATGTACCTTAGATTATTATCAAATTTTTTAGTTAAAACATCTTCTATAATTTTATTAGTCCATATATAGCCATTAATGTAATTTTCTAGTTGGATAATATTTCCTTTTTTTCCTTCTCCGTTCTTTTGCCTGCATAATGTGCCTTTGATGCCGGATACGTTTCCATCTTTCTCTTTGATGTTTTGTAATACTCATAATATACCACACAGCAAATAAAAGTGACATTCCCAGCAAAATAGCTGCCATATGCCAAATATTAATGGTTATATATTCTTTTTTCCCAATATCCTGTGTTTCTAGCTTCCCATCTATATACCCTGCCTTTATAAATTCTGGCTCTGCTGCAAAAGAAAAAGCCCCTTGGGTAGATGATGTTATATCTAATGTAGTGCTTCCCACAAAATGCCCATGCCATGTATACTTAATATCAGCTAAAATATTAGGCACATTTTTTCTTTCTTCTTTATTTTTAAACGCTATGGTTGGCTCTATTTCAGAAAAATCTGCCCCTATTGGAAGGACTACTACTCCTTCCCTATTTAATTCAATTTGAGGATATGAACTTTCAAAAACAGAAATAGAGGACTCATAAATCCCACTTCCTTGTAAATTAAACTTTGTTTCATGTTCTGCTATATTCATACGGGCAAAATTCTCAAACCCATAATTTAACAGCATGGTACTTTCTTCATAAATATGTGTAGAATCTGACTGCATTACTACACAAATCAAAGTCATTCCATTTTTTTTGGCAAATGTTACTAATGTATTTCCTGATGCTTCTGTATAACCTGTTTTTCCCCCAAAGCATCCATCATAATGCCTTGAGCCATTAATTAGAAGCGGATGCTGTGTATTTACAGGCCGCCTTTCTGGCTGTAAATTTGTAGATGGAATCATATAAGAAGTAGTAGAATCAATTTTAATAAATGTTTCATTTACTACTGCTGCACGGGAAATCATAGCCATATCATAACAAGTAGTATAATGGTTTTCATCGGGAAGGCCATTTGTATTATTAAAATGTGTATTAACAGCCCCTAACTCCTTAGCCCGCTTATTCATTAATTCTACAAAAGCCTCTGTACTGCCGCTGACATGCTCCCCCAGTGCATTTGCTACTTCATTTGCAGATGCCAATAATAACCCATACAAACAATTCTCTACACTTAAAAATTCTCCTGGAGTAATTGCAATATGGCTGGAATTTCCTGGCACAGAAAAGACTGCATCATAGGAAAATTCTACCATTTCATTCATGCCACAATTTTCAATCGCCAAAATAGCTGTTAGTATCTTTGTAATACTTGCCGGGTATGCTTTCTGATCCATATTCTTCTCATATAAGACTGTCCCTGTCCCAGCTTCCATTACTACAGCAGAACCACTAAATAATTCCGGCCCTTCCGGCCAATTTTCTATTGTATTTGAAGTAGATACCACTGGGTAGGGGGTAGTTTCTTCTGGAGCCGCATACACATACCTAGGCATCATTAGTGCACAAACTAAATAGATTGTAATCAAACGGAAATATTGTTTCATAAAGACTCCTTATCCTTTCTTAAACTAATATAACCTGTTTTCTGTTATTTGATTTTGAACCTCTCACGACTAAAGTCGTGAGATTCCTATTTCATCGACTTTGTAACCTCTATCTCCACAGGCGTATCTTCGGGTCGCTCCAACCCTAGTATTCATCGTTTCTTCTATATGTTTTTACGCAGTCTGTACTATCCTCAGTCCCTCATTTAGAATATTCTTTGCAGCATTCACATCTCTGTCATGATACGTTCCACATTCAGGACATTCCCATTCTCTCACTTCTAACTTCTTTGTATTTGTATTGATATAACCACAAACATGACAAGTTTGGGAACTTGCAAAGAATTTATCTGCTTTAATAACTTTTTTGCCATACCAGTTTGCCTTATATTCAAGCTGCCTTACAAATTCTGACCATGATACGTCTACAATAGACTGTGCTAATTTATGATTTTTAATCATATTTTTTACTTGTAAATCCTCCAAACAGATAATATCATTCTTCTTAACCATGTTTGTAGATAACTTCTGCAAAAAATCTTTCCTCTGGTTTGCTATATATTCTTGAAGCCTTGCCACTTTTATCCTTGCTTTATTACGATTGCAACTCTCCTTTGTTTTTCGGGATAATTCTTTCTGTAACTTTGCAAGTCTTTCTAAAGATTTTTTCAGATACTTGGGATTTTCAACCTTATTCCCATTGGAATCAATACAAAATTCTTTGATGCCTAAATCAAGTCCAATGCGATTGTTTGTTTCCTTCCATGGTTTTACATCCACATCAGTACAACACAAGGATACATAATACTTTCCACTTGGTTCTTGCGAAACAGTAGCATTTAAAATCCTGCCTTCTGGCATACGTTTATTTTTTGTTTTTACCATTCCCAACTTTGGAAGTTTGATATGCTTATCACAATATTGAATATTTCCATTTACACATTTTGATTGATAAGAAAACCTATGTGTTTTCTTTGACTTAAACTTTGGATATCCAGAATGCTCTCGAAAAAATTTTTGATATGCCATGTCTAAATCTTTGAGTGAAGATTGAAGGACAGTGGAATCCACTTCTTTTAACCATTCCAATTCTGATTTCAGTTGTTTCATATCATTCGCACACTGGACATACGTAAAAGTTTCTTTCTTATCTTCATACATTTTTATGTGTTTATCTAAATAATAATTATATACAAAACGACAGCATCCAAACGTTTTCGCAAGTATTTCTTTTTGCTTTTTATTTGGATAGATGCGGTATTTATAAGCTTTTTCCATGGGATCTTTCCCCTCATTTTTTCTTTTGGCTCTGAATATAGTTTCTAATCTGTTCTTCTGTATTTTCAGATACCGTTGCCACAAAATAGGATGGATTCCACAAATGTCCTCCCCATAATTTCTTTTTTAATTCTTCTCCAAATTCCTTCATAAGTAACCTAGCAGATACGCCCTTTAATGCCTTTATCATATCAGGTATGTAATGTTGCGGGGAACAATTGATGAGAAGATGGATATGGTCTTTCTCTGTATTACATTCTAATATCTGAAATTTATTATCGTTTGCTATTTTATTTAATATCCCTATCAGACATTTCTCTATATCATCAGTAATAACTTTATGCCTGTATTTTACACACCAAACAATATGATATTGTATGGAGTATACATATCCACGTCCATAAGTTACTTCCATATAGGATCACCTCGTTATACAAACGATAACATATGTATGTTGTCATGTCAATTATTTTCAGCATTATTATTTGAAATTTAATTAACATACGCAAGCAATTCATCCCACGGCTAAAGTCGCAGGTGTTCTTGCTCTATTCATAAAATATTTTTTTAATAGGACAACTATTTTCTAATTGGACAGAAAAAAGACCACACCAAAAAGCACAGGCAGCCCTTTAACGGCTGCCTGCGCTGTGCATTTATGATGAACGTATGAAATTAGGAGAGTTAGTGCATTACATTACCAGTTACTTAATTAGTTCTTGTAGAAGAAAATTGTTACATTATCTATATTTGTTGTTTCAGAATACTTAATACCAGAAGAGATATATTTCTTAGAACCTGCTGATACTGTTCTTCCTGCTGCTACATCATCATATGCTACACCCTTGTTATCAAAGATTGCATATGCTTTGTGTTCATTAGCTGCGCCTGTAGCGGTTGCACTAAAGCTATAAACTCCGTCTGTATCTGTAATATAACCAATCTGAAGTGCATGGGAAGTTACGCTATCACCATACTTATCTACATAATAAGTCTTATCATCTTTCTCTACAAACGCGTTTTTCACTAATGCGCCTTTTATCTTAGAAATACTTTTACTTGTATAATCTGTTACTGCAAAATTATCTGTATCAAATACATTTACATTAGAATCATTTGCATCTGCATAATATCTACCATTTACAAAAGTCTTTGCCTTTGCTTTACCATCATCGTCAAACAAAATATCTACATTGTTTGAAGAATACTTGCTTACTTTATTTGGAGTTGCAAGTCCCCAGTCATCACGGTTTTCTACTAATACAGCATCTTTGCTTACTGTTGTTACGCCAGTAGCCATAACACCATTCTTATCTACATAGAAGAAGTTAGATGTGGTATCTGCTGTTGCGCCATTATTGAATAAAGTGTCAACAATCAATGTTCCTACAGAATTTCCGCTAGAAAGGTTAAGCTCAGACTTAAAGCAGTACCATTCTCCGCCAATCCTCTTCCAGCCAAAGCGGTTTGTCTCAGAATCTACGTCAAATTTCTTACCATTACTTTCATAGTAATACCATGTCCTGCTGTCCTTATTTGGAGCCAAGATACTCTGGTTGTTGTAGTTCTCTGCCCAGCCTACTAACATCGCGCCGTTTTCATCAAAACCATAACGTGAATTACTAATAATATGGTCGAAGTCACCAGCTACCATTAAAATATCATCAAAGTAATACCATAACCCAGAAGGTGATTGGAACCACTCATCATCTGCTGCTGTACCATCACTGTGGAAATATAACCATACCTTTTCATAAGCCTCTTCTGCTGTCTTAAACACTGGGTTCTGAATATCATCTGCTGCCTTACTTACATCAATATCATAGTTATACAAAATATCGCTATCATTATCAAAGCTGTACCAGCCTGTTGCCATAGCACCTGTTGGATTAAGGTAGTAGGTCTCCCCGGAGATATACACCAGCTCATCTTGTGCCATTAAACCAGTTTTGTCAAAGTAGTACCATACATTATTAATGAACTTCCAGCCTGTTGCTTTCTGTCCTTCTTCATAATAGTACCAACCATTTGTATCATTACCCTGCCAACCATTTGTATCTGTATTATCTGCCATTGCTATACTAGCAGAACCAGCAATCATAGCAGTTGCTAAAAGTACGCCCTTAAGGTTATTACTTCTTAATCTCATTTTGTTTCCTCCTGAAATGTTTTGTTGTGTCGTTGTTACATGAGTAAGTATACGAGAAATTGTGTCTATTTTCAAGAAACTTTCCCTTACGAATCCTTAATTGCCTGAAACAAATTCTTATTGAATTATAACAAAGAAATATTTTCGTATAATTTCTATAGTAAATAAAACATTTTTCTAAATTGATGTAATATAAATGATATAACTTTGGATTTTCCTGCCAATTCTTTTCTGTTTCTTCTATATTATGCAGCGAACAGTGTCCATAGCTTATATATTGCTTTAACAACATCTTTCCTCTGTATAGTCCTATACATAAAAAAACAGAGGCTAGTTTTCTTCTTTTCAAAAACCAGCCTCTATCTTTGTTATCCGTTATGAAAACAATCTATTCTACTCTATCTACCCATTAACGATTATAATAGAATACCATAGCATTATCTACGCCGCCTACTGTTTTATAGTCTATGCCAGTAGAATAATATCTCTTTGATCCTGCTGATACCTGCCTTCCTGCTGCAATATTATCATAAGCAATTCCTTTGCCATCAAATACTAAATATGCTTTGTATTCATTTGCAGCATCTGTCTTTTGCACAGAAAACTCATAAGAAAGCACGCCATTTGTATTTGTTACCTTTATATATCCTATTTGTAAAGGATAAGAAACCATTTTATCACCATACTTATCCATATAATACGTATGGGAATCTTTCGTTACCAAACAATCCTTTACCATGGACCCCTTAAACTTCACTGGATATCCTGTAACAGCAAAGCTAGTTTTATTAAACGATTTTACATTTTCATCAGAAATATCTGCATAATAACGGTTTCGTTCGATTGCCCCTGCTACTGCTTTACCATCCTTTAAATAAACTTCGATTGCCTTGTCACTAAAATCGCCCACTTTTTTATTGGTATCCCAATCGCTTCTATTTTCTACATATTTTGCATCTTTACTAATAGTAGTAACACCTGTTGCCATTACCCCATTTTTATCTACATAATAAAAATCAGTTTCTGTATCTGCTGCTGCGCCGTTATTAAAATAAGTATCTACAATTAGAGTACCTACAGAAGTCCCGCCACCTGCTAAATTTAACTCTGATTTAAAACAATACCATTTCCCATCAATCTTCTTCCAGCCAAAACGGTTTTCAGAAGAATCTACATCGAACTTTTTCCCATCTGAAGAATAGTAATACCACGTTGTACTATATTTATTAGGCGCTAAAATACTCTGGTTATTATAATTATAATTCCAGCCTACTAGCATAGCCCCATTTTCGTCAAAGCCATAACGGTGGTTTCCAATAATATGGTCGAAATCTGCACTTACCATTAATAAGTCATCAAAATAATACCACAACCCACTTACATCTGACTGTATCCATTCATCTACTGCTGCTGTCCCGTCTTTATGGAAATACAGCCATACTGTATTATAAGCATCTTCTTTATTTCGGAACACTGGGTTTTCAATATTATCAATAGCTGCATCTATATTAATATCATAATCATAAACAATATCACTATCGCGGTCAAATTCATACCAACCAGTTGCCATTGCCCCCGCTGGGTTAAAATAATATGTTTCTCCTGCTATGTATACCAGTTCATCTTGTGCCATTAAACCAGTTCTATCAAACCAATACCAAATGCCCTTAATCTGCTGCCAGCCAGTTGCCTTTGTACCTTTATTATAATAATACCAGCCATCTGTACTATTTCCTTTCCAACCATTCTCATTTCCTGCTGCCATAGAGCAGGAGGCACCTGCAAGTATCAGCCCTGCTGCCAATATTGCCCCACCCATGTAGTTTTTTAATTTTCTCATACTTGAACCTCCTTCTCTGAGTCCTTTTTTATAATATTCAGTGAATTGTTACCAATTCTTTCTTACAAGGTCAGTATAGAAAATTTTACCTATAATTTCAAGAAACTTTCCCTTACGCTTTCTTAATTTACAGATATATTTCTTTATTTTCTTTTACAATCGTAATATTTTTGTTTAATTCCTAACATATTTATAACAAAACTCTTGACTTTCTTACCATAGGACGATATAATAATAACACTTTGTTAGATTTTGTTCTTACAAAGGCGAACTACTTTATATCAGTCCTCGTAGCTCAGTTGGATAGAGCGATCGCCTCCTAAGCGATAGGTCGGACGTTCAAGTCGTCTCGGGGACGCTGGAAACAACGCCGAAAGCCCTTATTTTCGAGGGCACTGAAAAAGTCTGATTCTTTGAAGAAGAATTGGGCTTTTTTCAGTGTTGGTATTATAATAGAAGTATAGGGAAGGAGGACTCCGAAATGCTGAAAGATCATTCACAGTTGAAATTACCATTATCACCTTATCAGGGGATTTACAATGCGATCATTCCTGCAAATCATCTTTTGCGGAAGATAAAAGAGAACATCGATTTCAGTTTTGTAAATCCTATGCTGCGGAAACAGTATTGTGAAAATTTCGGACGCCC
>CAJTLB010000018.1 GCA_910577045.1 uncultured Lachnospiraceae bacterium
CATTTACTTGGTTTTGGTTCTTGAATTTCTCTCTTCGAACTTTCAAGGTTGGTTTGTTTCTATGCTGTTCAATTATCAAGGTTCTGGGCTTGTCTCTCACAAGCGACTTCCTTATAATAGCACTCCATTCGACTTTTGTCAACAACTTTTTTAAAAAAAATTTATTTCAAAAAAGGAGCACAGAAAGAACTATCTGTTTTTTTCTGCTCCGGCTCCAAAAACTGGCAGATTTTAAGAGTTCTGCCAATGGTTATTAACATTTTACACTTGGGTGTCTACAGAACACTAAGAACTGCCTTTTTTCTCCGCAGTCGCTGAAAAAACAGATCATTCTTTCTGCTGGATTGCAATGGTTCTAGTATATAAAGTATATACATTATTAATGGAATATCTAAAATTTTACTTATTCTTATTAAATAACGCTTATGTGTAGTAAAAAATGAAGATATTTTACAAGACTTTTGAAAGTTTTTGATTTACAATGGTTTTTGGCAAGGAGGGGATTTGAATGAAAAAAGAAATTAGAACTATTGTTTATGATGAATCATTACGGATTGAGGCCTACCGTTTTGAGGGAATCGTCCAACCATTTCCAAACCATTTCCATGAGCATTATGTGATTGGTTTTGTGGAAAATGGTAAACGTTGTTTGTCTTGCAGGAATATAGACTACATAATTGAACAGGGAAATGTTGTTTTATTTAATCCGGGCGATAATCATGCCTGCGTACAGTCTGATGATGGCACATTGGACTACCGTGGCTTTAATATCCGCAAAGAAATTATGCTTGATTTGGCAGAAGAAGTAACAGGGAAACGAGAACTTCCGGGATTTTCAGAGAATGTAATTTGTGATAATGAAATAATCTGTTATCTGCGCCCGTTGCATGAAATGGTAATGAATGGAAACAGTGACTTTGGAAAAGAAGAAAACCTGTTGTTTCTGTTGTCCAACCTAATCCAGAATTACAGCCATCCTTCCTACAGTTGTATTCCAGAGTGCAGACAGGAAATTGAAAAGGCCTGTATGTTTATGGAACAGCACTTTGCAGAACGCATTTATTTAGACCAGATTTGTCACCAGGTAAAATTAAGCAAGTCAACACTTCTTAGGGCATTTACAGAGTCTAAAGGGATTACTCCATACCGTTATTTAGAAACAATCCGTATCAATGAAGCAAAGAAATTATTGTCAGATGGTGTATCTCCTCTTGACGCGGCAATAAGAACAGGCTTTTCCGACCAAAGCCATTTTACAAATTATTTTACCAGCTTTATCGGGCTTACGCCGGGAGTATACCGTGAAATCTTTTTTGAAAAAGATAAGGGCGGTGAATAGAATGGTAACAGAGAAACGCACAGGGCATTTGGCGGCTCTGCTCACAATCCTTATATGGGGAACTACTTTTATTTCCACAAAAATCTTACTTGCAGACTTTCAGCCCGTGGAAATCTTATTTTTCCGTTTTATTATTGGATATTTCATTTTGCTAACAGTATATCCACACAATATAAAGAGGTTAAGTTGGAAACAGGAAACAACCTTTGCCGCCGCGGGCTTTTGCGGGGTATGTTTGTACTATTTTCTGGAAAATGTTGCATTAACTTATACAATGGCTTCCAATATAGGCGTGATTATATCCATAGCTCCGTTTATTACCGCAATATTGGCACACCTATTTATAAAGCCAAAAGAAAGGTTACAGATAAATTTTTTTATTGGCTTTATTGTTGCAATAGCAGGAATCATATTAATTAACTTCAATGGCTCACAGTTAAAATTAAATCCTGTCGGAGACATTTTAGCGTTTGCCGCTGCTTTTGTATGGGCTTTCTATTCTATCTTAACAAAAAAGATAGGCAATTTTGAACTTCCTGTTATCCTTTCAACACGCAGAACATTTTTCTATGGCATTTTATTTATGATACCTACACTACTCCTGTTCGACTTTCAGTTAAATGTGTTACATTTTATGGAGATGAAAAATCTATTCAATATTTTATATTTGGGAATCGGAGCGTCTGCCCTCTGCTTTGTAACATGGAATTATGCTATAAAAATATTAGGGGCAGTTAAAACAAGCATCTACATTTACATGGTTCCAGCCATAACCGTTATAACATCTATATTAGTTTTGGAAGAAACAGTAACATTTCTTTCTATAGCAGGAACAATATTAACTATTATTGGGCTGTTTCTTTCCGAATCCAACAAAACAGGGAGCAAAAAATGAATGAGCCGCCATTAATTAAAAAACAAATCATCAGTTTGTTTCTGATTTCCCGTACCTATTTTGAAAGGCAATACAGGTATTACTAAAACTATCCATGAAAAATTGTATAAGCTGGATTTTTCAGATTTAACACAAGGCTGCAAAACTTATTATGAATTTATAGAAAAGATAAAAGAAATATCAGAAATTGACTTAAATTATTTTGGAATTGCAATTGGAGGAACAAAAAAATTAATAAATTAACTAGAAGTATGGCTTTACCACTCCCTTTTACCTTCTGTGTTAATGAAGTTCAATTTCCTTATTTGCCATCAAAAAACCATATATGCGGGCAGCTATCCGAAAACAAATACCTGCCGATAAACGAAAATTTACTGCAAAAGCAGCCTGTCATCTGGTTTTCAAATGCTCCAAGACCCAAAAGGTGACAGGCTTAAAAATAGCATAAAGGCCATAGCCCAACACTCCGCCGATCACATTCGTAATCAAGTCCGTGATATCCGAGGATCGGTCGAAAAACGGTTGTAAAAGCTCAATACCCAAGCTCATCAAAAAGCAAAAAAACACTGTCATACCGAATTTAGCCCTTTTGTCCCAGGTCAGAGGAAACAAAAAGCCGAAGGGCAGGGTCATAATAACATTCAAGACCACTTGCCTAAAAAAATCCCCTCTTCTTAAAGAAACATCAATAAACGGCACCAGATTCATAGGCTTATAGGGGTGATCCAGCATAAATGGGATAGATGCGATCACTGGCATCATAGTAAAAAAGAGCACTAACGAGAGATAGGCATACATAAAAGTGTTGACAAGCAGAACATCTCTACCCTGGGCCCTCCATTTCCTAAAAAAAACAAAAGCATACAAAAAAACCAACACTGTAAAATCTATAAAATATTTTATCAGGTACTTCATTACAGCACTCCTTTCCACTTACCCCCTATTCAAATCAAAATATACCAGGGATCTTACCATCCTAACCAAACAAACCAAGGACAAAAACAAACCTCAGAACGCCACCAAAAAGAAAAAGCTGAAAGCAGCAAAAAAGCAGCCCTACCATCTACCAGACAGAAGAATCCTCTGCCAGCTTCAGCGACTGCGAAGGAAACAAGCAATTCTTAGTGTTCTGTGCACAACCAAGCAATGAATGGACAGGACGTCCATTCAAAGAGCCAGCGGCAGGACGCCGCATTGGCTCTGGTTGCGGAAAATGCCGACAAAACCGCTGGCAGAACACTTAGAAATGCCCGTTTCCGAAGCCGGAGCAGAAGCTGGCAGAGGATTCTTCTGGCGTTTCTATTTCTATTTTTGTATTTATTTCAAAGAATACCGATGGTTCTCTTCTTCATTTTTCACTGTAAAACTCAAGGATTCTATTGCATCTTTATACTTATTTGGCAATTGGAATATCAAAACAGCTTCCTTCTCTTCCTGTGGAGCAAACACATCATGGAACGAATACAAATCATTCACCAACATTGTCAACTGTGACCCAACTCTTTTTTCCTGGTTCACCGTACAACGGAATTTAAACTGTTTTGACAAAATATCTGCTTCTGCTTCTTGTTCCCCCATATTAACAAGGGTAAAATGTAAAATCAACAAAGTATTATTCGCTGTTGCCGAAAAATTAAAATACTCATCTGCATATGTATCCATTGTCTCATACCCTGTATATTTCACATCAAACCCATCTAACCCAAGCCCTGATGCTAAAGCAGAAATATCTTCTTCCTCAGAAATAGAAGAACCTGTTCCTTGTGTATCTCCTGTATTGTCTGGCTTTGCTGGCTGTGTTGCAACTACCATTGTAGTCTCTGGCTCCGTTTCATATACTTCTTCTTGCAGCCTATTATTATACAACCGGTTATGTTTTAATACCACATAAGCAGCATATTCTGATATCATACCTGCTTCCTGCTCTGTTAAAGATATATCAGCACACCCTGTTAAGCACAGGCTTACACACGCCAACAAACATAATAATTTCTTCATGTTGTATTCCCCCTGTAAATTCATGTCATAATTAAAATAATTTTATTCTTTTTCTATTCTATCACGTTTTTTCCATTTGAACAACACTATTTTGACAATCTAATTCAAACCAGAATACCACTCCATTATCGCAATTTTCCACTCCACATTCTCTATGGTGGGCATCCATAATTGCTTTTACAATTGACAAGCCAATCCCACTTCCCCCATATTCCCTTGTTCTTGCTTTATCAACTTTATAAAACTTAATCCATACCTTATCTAAATCTTCTTCTGGAATCTTATCTCCTGTATTAAACACAGAAACCCGTACTACTTCCTCTTTTCTTTCCATTATAATTTCTATTTTCTTTTCATAAGCAGTATAATGGATTGCATTACTAATATAATTTGTTAATACTTCTTCTATTTGATATTCATCTGCCCATACATATATATCTTCTTCTACATTATTAATAATCTTTATCTCATTTTGCCTAGCAAGGATTTCCACGGAACTTAAAACACCTTGGATTAAATCTGACAAATTAAATCTTTCCATTACCACCTGGTTTGTCCCAAATTCAATCTGGTTTAAAGTTAATAATTTCTTTACCATTTTATTCATTTTAGCAGCTTCATCTATAATTACATCACAATAAAACTGGCGGCTTTCTATATCATTATCATTAATGCCGTCTAAAAGCCCCTCTGCATATCCTTGGATTAATGCAATTGGGGTCTTTAACTCATGTGAAACATTAGAAAGAAATTCCTTCCTCATTTCATCTATTTGGATTTTCTGTTCAATATCCTTTTGCAACTCATTATTTGCAGATTTTAATTCTGAAATTGTAATTTCCAGCCTTGAAGAAAGCTGGTTTATACTATTTCCCAAAATTCCTATTTCATCTTTATCATGGCGGTTATATTTTACATCAAAATTTAAGTTTGACATTTTCTCAGAAATATTAGCAAGTTCTAGAATTGGCTTGGTAAATCTTTTTGTAACAAACACCATAATAATTGTGGCTAAAACCACTACCACACAGCCTACATACCCAAGAAATTGGTTAGAAATTGCTACACTTTCCCGGATACTCTCTAAAGGAGTACGTAAAAGCATATATGCCCCACTAGACATCCCGCCAGATAATTCTAAATAATTTGTATGGTATCTAGTATCTTGTGATTTTTGCAGGCTGTACTCTTGGTTGCTTTTAATTATTTCCGAATTTCCTACTCCAAATAAATAAGGCAAAAGAATATCTTCCATAGTACGTGGATCTTGCACATTATAAAATACAGCTTTTGCAACTCCATTGCTTGTATTCATAATAATATACGTAATATTATTATTTGCCCCAATTTTCTCCAATTCTAGGCTTATTTTTTCTTTTTCCATATTGGTGTCCAATAATTGTTCTATTTCAAAATAAGCATCTTCTAGGACTTTTTGCTTATTCATAAAATAATAATCTTCTAAAAATGTATCATTAATAAACCAACATAATACAATTGTGCCTGCTGTAATTAAAAGAATAATTATTGTAAGTTTTGCCCGGATTGAATGTTTCATTATTTGCTGCTCCCTTTATCTGCCTCAAATTTATAGCCCATTCCCCATATTGTTTTAATATATTCCCCTTTTTCTCCCATTTTACTTCTTAATTTTTTTACATGCGTATCTATTGTCCTAGCATCTCCAAAATAATCATAATTCCAGACATTATTTAAAATTTTTTCCCTAGAAAGGGCAATCCCTTGGTTTTCTACAAAATAAGTTAATAACTCAAACTCTTTAAAACTTAATTCAATATCCTTGCCATCTATAATAACCCTATGTGCTGCCTTATCAATTAAAATTCCGCCTGTTTCTATTTGTTCTGTTACATTTAATACATTTGCCCGCCTTAATAATGCTTCTACCCGGGCTACTAAAATTTTAGGGCTAAAAGGTTTTGAAATATATTCATCTACACCTAATTCAAAACCAAGCAGCTCATCTCTTTCATCTCCCTTTGCTGTCAGCATAATAATAGGAAGCTTGGATTGTTTTCGTATCTCCCTGCACACCTGCCATCCATCCATTTTTGGCATCATAATATCCAAAATTATTAATGCAATCTCTTTATCCCGGAAAAATAATTCTACTGCCTCTTCTCCATCAGCTGCCTCTAATACTTCAAATCCTTTTTTTATAAGAAAATCCCTAACTAATTTACGCATACGGCTTTCATCATCTACCACCAGTATTTTTATATTTTCCATAATAAACCCTCCTGTTCTTGCTTCTCTATTTAGAGTATAATCATAGGGTATGTCCAATCTGTGAATTTTTATTTTAACGCTTTTTCTTTTTCTGCCACAATACTTTCACGTTCTTTTAATTCTGCTTCCCATGCAGAATATTTATCCAGCAATTTATTTTCATAATTTAAAATATTTATATTTTTTGAATTTGTAGTAATATAAAACCCAATCAATAATGCTACAAATAAAATAATATTTATAATAAGAGAATTATAATATTTATATTTATATTTATATTTATTTTCTTTTGTATTTTTTTCTTCTTTTGGCTGTTCTGTCTGATATCCATAAATATCATGATTCTGTATTTCTTTTGAATCTATTAAACTTTTTCTTAACCCTTCCATAAATTCTATTCCAACAGATGTTTGGAATATCTCTTTTTCCATTAACTTATTATACAACGCAAGCACTGTTTTTATATCATTTAGATTATTTGTTTGCCGGATGTATTCTATTCCTTTTAATTCTTTTTTTTCTGCCTCATTCATTTTTCCACCTATAAAAACACGAGTGCCATATTTTTTTGACACTCGTATTTTACCAAAACATTTATAAACCAAGGAAGTAAAAAAGTGCTCTGAACCTCAAAACATCTGTTCTGAATTTCATCACACTTTTTCTAAACAGTTACTATAAATCTACACTTCCACCATTTTTATCATTAATTACATAATATGCTTTATTGTGTTCTGGTTTAATATAAATATCCAGATTCTTGATAGAGCCTACCCGATGGCCTTCTGCAGTCCATGCCTCTTTTATTCTATTTGTAATATCTTCTATTTTGTACTGGCCATCGCCATACTCAACATAAATATTTTCTGTTAATCCTTTTCTTGTAGATGTTTTTGTTGTTTTCATTTCCTTTACTTCTTTCTTTACTTCCTTTGGCTTATTTTTTGCGCCCGGTTTTCTTCCTCTCTTTTTAGGAACTTCCTGTGCAGGCTCTTCAGCAGAAACCGCCGTTTTCTCCTCTTCTACGGTTTCTTCCACAGACACTACCTCTGTTGCCTTTACTGTTTCTGTTTCTACTGGTGCCGCTTTCTTTCTTCCTCTGGGCATAAATAAATCCTCCTTAAAATTGTTATTCTTTTTATATCTTAACAGGTTAAATAAGATTCCATCTCTTCTACGGCAGCATTTTCATCCTTGCCATCCGCATAAATGGTGACCTGCATACCTTGATCCAGTGTTAATGCCATCATTCCCATAATACTTTTTGCATTGACCTTTCTGGTTCCATTTTCTAAATAAATCACACTTTCAAACTGGCAGGCAATTTGAACCAGTTTGGCAACCGGGCTTACTTCATTACTTTCCGGTGCATTAATTGTAATTGTTCTGCTTTCCATCATATCCTCCTCTTAAATTGCCGTTTTAATTCTTTAGTAATCATAAACTTCGATTTATACTATATACCATGTTTACGAGATTATCAAGCTTTTTCTTAAATTTTTTTTATTTTTTGAATTAAAAATATTTTAATCTCTTAAAAAATATTATTTCTTAAAATAAATTTATATTCCTTTATTTTTTAAAATAAATAATTATTTAGAAAATAATGCTAATTTTTTTTTGCAAAAGAAAACAGATACTGCACAACACAGTATCTGTTTTTACCTATCGAGGTGACAAGATTCGAACTTGCGGCTTCCACGTCCCGAACGTGGCGCTCTACCAAACTGAGCCACACCTCGGTACTTCCACAAAATGGAGCTGAGGGGAATCGAACCCCTGTCCGAAAATCCTTCCATTAAGGCTTCTCCCATCACAGTCATTGTTTTATGCGTATCTTTTACGCTGTTCCCTCTGCAAAACGCCCAAGGACAGGCTTTCTGTTTCAGTAGCTTCATCTTTCTTCCACTTCCTCAAAGCTTTGGAAGCGAAGTGCCTCACCTAGTCGATGCCGGAGTCTTAAGTGGTGAGCAGCCTAAGCCCGACAGCTGCTATTAAGCAGCGAACGCTAAATTTTCGTCTGCGTTTATATTTAAGTTTTGGTTTACTAATGCGGCCCCAACCCGCAGATGGCTTCCCTAACTTCAAAATCCCCGTCGAAACCAGTACAACCCCTAACTTTACTTGGCTGATTGGCTCACAAACGAACAACATATATTATAACGAAGGATTTTATATTTGTCAATATCTATAAGAAAAGAAAAAATACGAAATCCTTCCTTTTATCAGCAATATTTCGTATTTTTTCCAAATTAATTTTGTTTTTCATAATGGATTAATATATTTTGTTCCCTATATCTCCCAGGCGTTACCTGTTCATATTTTTTAAATATACGGATAAATGAATTGCTATTTGTAAAGCCTACCTTTCTTCCAATTTCATCGACACTAATCTCCTCATTTGTTTCCCATAAGAGTTTTTTTGCCTCTTCTGTCCTTACCAAATTAATATAATAAAGAATATTTTGCCCTGTTTTTTCTTTAAATAACCTAGAGATATAAGAAACAGACCTTCCTATTTCCCTGCACAATTTATCTACAGTTAGGTCAGATTCTGCATAGTGTTCCATAATATATTCCTTTACCATATGGACAATATATTCTTCTTTGTTCTCACGAATTACTTCTTGTACACTTTCTTGGATTTCATCATATAAAAGCACTCCTGTTACAGAAAAATCCATTGCACCCTGCATTGCAAATTTGGCTTCCTTATAAGCCTTTCCTAACTGGTTATCTTCCCGCACCAAAGAACTAACTGCCATAATATAACTTCCAGAAAGCTCCTCCTCTGCTTTTCTCCACACCTCTGTTAGCTTCCTTTTTACACTATCCACATCTGCTTCCAGCTTAAAAATACATACTACCATCTCTTCATAACCAAAACTACATCCATATAATATATTATCTTTGGCCATGCCTATTCCCAACTCTTGCATCACTTCAAGACAATCTGTTTGTTTTTGGATATAATCCTGTAAATCCCCTGAAAATAAAAGAACTGCACAAGAATCAAACACATAGCTTAACTGCATTTCCTCCATTATCATCCTGTCAACCTGTTCCATTGAAATTCTGCTTGTCATAATTTGGATAAGTTGGGCAATTTTAAACCGGTTCATTTTATTAATAAATTCTTCTTCATCCTTTTTTGTCTTTCTTACAATTTCATCAAAAGAATCCCGGATATACACATACTCAGAACTACTTACCACTCCATCTGGGTTCTGCCTATTCACATATTCCATTAACTCTGTAAAAGGACTGTAATTTGTTTTTACAAAAAAGAAAAATGCAAAAATAAAAATCAAAACTTCTGTCCCTAAGCAGACAAATAACACCAGCAGCAAACCATTTTCATAAATTTTTACAGCTTCTCCTGACATATACGCTGTATAAATCCAATTATTATATTCCGAAACCCTTGTAATCCCGCTTTTCTGCTTTATTACAGACATATTTTCTGATTTTACAATAATATCCCCTGCAGCATTACTTACCACAACCGCAATGGAATTATCTGCGCTAAAATTATCTGCTAATCCCTGTACATAAGAGGAATTAAACTTTACAACAACAGTAATTTTATTATTCTCTTCCGAAAAAACAGGAAGGCTATGTAAAACCCATAAAGTTTCTTTGCCTTCTTTATTTTTCCATGATACATCTTGTTTAAAGTAAATTTGCTGTAACGCTTCTTTCCATTCTTCCAACGACATCATTACATCTGCATATGTATCATAAAACAGGCATGCGGAGGCCGCTGTATTTGTAGAAACCACCCTTTCAGAATTTTGGAAATAAATATAAATATCATCAATAAAAGAATATTGCAATTTAAAAGAAGCCAATGTCCTTCTAGTTAGCTCATTTTGCCATACATCATTTACCGAATAAATTCCTTTTGTAATATTTTCATCCGTAGCCATAACATTTAGCATGGAGTATATTAACTCCATGCTGTTGTCAAAAGACTGGATTAGGACATTTAATGCTTTATAATATACTTCATTTGTTTGTTTTTTTGTATAATGAATGGCAAGCTGTATTACCAAAACCCACCCCATAAGCTGTGCCATAAAAATTGTTATAAAAGTAATAAACCAAGTAGTAATCGTTCTTCCCCGTATCCTTCTATTCATGGCTGTAAAATGCTCCTTTATTCCTTTAAAGAGCCAATCATCATTCCACCTTCAAAATATTTCTGTAAAAATGGATACAAACATAGAATCGGCAACGTAGAAACCACCATCATGGCTGCCTTTACTGTTTCTTGCAAAGAATCAAAATTACTATAATTATTTACCAAACGAAGCAACGATGTAGAACCTTCTTCAAACATATTCCTCAATACTAACTGGAGTGGAGCCTTAGTTACATCTCTTAAATAAATATGTGCTGAAAACCAACTATTCCAATGGCCTACTGCATAATACAATAGCATAACCATCATTCCTGGTTTTGATAATGGGATAAAAATTCGAAGCAAAATTGTAAAATGCCCTCCCCCATCCATCATTACCGATTCTGCAAGGCTATCTGGAATAGTAGAAAAATAAGAACGTAATAAAATCAGGTTGTAAGTACTCATGGCAGATGGGATAATCAATGCCCACATAGTATTATTTAACCCATAATTACGGACTGCCAAATACGTAGGAATCAATCCGCCTGAAAAATACATTGTAACAATAATCATAATATTAATTGGTTTTTTCCAAAGTACATTTTTCCGCGTTAAAAAATATGCACCAAATGAGGTTAATGTTAAATTAAAAATTAACCCAAAAAACTCCACAAATAATGTATTTTTAAAGCCAGTCCAAATTTCTTCTGCATTTAATACAATGGAATATGCCAATGTGCTAAAACCTGCTGGCTTTAACAAAATCCCCCTGTGTAATACAAACTGCAAAGAATCACTAAAGGATACAAAAATCTCGTATAATAATGGATACAACATAATAATTGCAACTATTAACAGAACTACTGCCATAATAATATCTGGTATCCATGAGGACCATTTTTGCTTACGGCTTGTTTGTTTTATCTCTTTCATATGCTTACCTCCTAGAACAGACTCGTTTCTGATACCTTAGCACTGATTTTATTTGCTGTAATGACCAGCACAAAGTTAATAATAGAATTAAACAGGTTGACTGCTGTGGAATAACTATAGTCAAAATCCAATAACCCTTTTCGGTAAACATAAGTAGAAATTACATCTGCTGTATCATAAATAGTAGAATTATACAAAAGCAAAATCTTTTCATAACCTACATTCATTGTTTTTCCAACCTGCATAATTAAAAGCAGGATAATTGTTGGCCGAATTGTTGGAAAAGTAATATGTAACAATTTTTTCCATCTTCCAGCCCCATCTATTTCAGCCGCTTCATATAACTGGTGATCTACCCCAGCAATAGCTGCCAAATAAATAATACTATTCCAGCCTGCAGATTGCCAAATATCTGTCCCTACATAAATTGTACGGAATGCCCCTGGTATTTGTAGCCATGAATTATTGGTTTGAATCCCAAACATCCCAAACATTTGATTAAACAGCCCATCACTTAAACAGAACTGGCGTACCATGCCACATACTACTACCAATGAAATAAAATGTGGCATATAACTAACTGTCTGTACCACCCTTTTACATTTTTTAAACCGAATCTCATTTAGCACCAATGCCAAAATTACAGGGGCTGGAAAACTAAATATAATAGAATAGATACTAATAATTAACGTATTCTTTAAAATTCTTACAAAAAATGGCCCAGAGAAAAATGTAATAAAACTAGATAACCCATACTGAGATGCCCACGGGCTTTTCCAAATCCCAAGCATAGGCTTATATTCTTTAAACGCAATAATTACCCCCGCCATAGGGACATATGAAAATAAAATATAAAATGCCACTACTGGAAGCACCATTAGATAAAGCATTTTATTTCTATGAAAATCTTTTGCAACTACTCGTTGCCAGTTGATTGGCTGTTGTTTATCTTTTTTCATTTTCTAAAGCAACCCCCTTATACTATGGCTAATACCAGTACGATAGAAAATCGGCAGACAACTGCTAAGCCTGTCTGCCGATTCTTCTTTCCTGCTGTCTTATTTCAAACTTTCAACTTTCTGAAGATAAGAATCATATGCTTCTTGCTTTGCTGTAATTACTTGTTCGATGCCCATGCCTTTAATTGCCTCTACAAAAGAATCCCATTCAGAAATATCTGCTGAACCGATTACATATTTTAAAATAATCTCCTGACAATAACTGTCAATATCTCCCCATTTAGCAGAAATCGCTGCCTGCTGCTCCTTTGTATATTGGACAGTAGGTAATACATACTCATCCATATGCGCTTTCCAAGTAGTAATCCACTCCTTTTGTGCATCTGTATATGCCAAAGCAATATCAAGTGTAAGCCCTGCCCTGTTCTTGTTCCAGGAAATCTCATTCCTTGCCCCATCCACATTTGGCGTTTCTTCATTTTTTGTAACCAAATCAGTAAGTTGTACCTTGCCATCTACAATTTCGTATGTTACTCCCTCAATACCATAATTTAACGTCATCTTGCCCTCTTCAGAAAATCTCCAGTCCAAGTAACGGCAAGCCGCCTCAATGTTGGAACAGGTTGTACTAACAGCGTAGCACATGCCGCCATCAAATTTTTGAATGGATTGCTGTGAAAACTTTGGCTCATCTCCCTTATTTAATACCAAAGATTCCAAAGCCAATACAGCATAATCTATCCCTGCATTAGAATCTACACAGTTTGTAAGGTTATTCACCATCTGGATTCAAAAGTTAAAGGAGATGGACAATTATATTTTTCTTTGAATGCAACCAATACATCATGCAATTCATCTATAGTTTTAGGTTCTTCCATCTTTAACTCATCTAGCCAGTCTTTACGGATTACTAAACCAAATTCTACAATTGGATCTACCTTTACAAAAGGCGCAAATGCAAGCCTGACATCTGTAGTCAATACCTGTGCTGCCACATCAGGGTTCTCATCTAAATACTTTAACATATTAGGGATATACTCCGCATACTGCATTAAATCTACAATATATCCTTCATCAATTGCCGCTGCTGCCCCACCTTGGTACGCATTCCATGGCGCAATCATAATATCTGGCAATTCCCCACTTGCAAGCATAAGCAAAAATTGTTCTGACATGGTAGTAGAGCCTGCGGCACCGCCAACATCTTCAAGAGTAACCCCTGTTTCATCCCTCATTACTTTGTGCATATAAATATCCTTTGCCCAAGCAGGATGCAAACTGTCGTCATAAAACTTTGTGCCGCCATCGCCACTTCCATTTATTGTCAAGGTTATGGGTTCCATTGGATAGGTAAAATTATCCCCTACTGCCTGGTTATCCGATCCTTGCATTTGTGTTTGTGTTTGATTTTCAGGGCTTTTTGTAGTCTGGTTATTGGAATTTGAATTTCCACAAGAAGCCATGGAAAGAACTAATACCCCTGTAAGGAGTATTGACAAAAACTTTTTTTTCAAAGTATTTTCCTCCCTCAATTATCTGTTTTTACTTAAATAACACAAGAAATTTTGACCGGTCATCTTGTAACTATATTTTATACCTTGCAAGTAGTGATTATCAATCATCAAAATTAATTATAAATACTTATTTTCTATTTTTTATATAAGAAAAGAGAAATCTTTAAAAAAATGTATATTAATAATTTACAAAAAAACAACTAAAAACCTACATAGTTTGTATATTTTTATAAATATCTATTATTTTAACTACCGATTTTTTTACATTAATGTCCATATAAAAAAGCTGCAATACAGATTACAATCTGCATCGCAGCTTCTTCCACTTTTTATTTCTTTAACAATTACATTATTTTAAACTAGCTTCCATAAAGAAGAAATATCCCATAGGCGTATGATAAACATTGCCTACCCTATCATTTAACATATACTTATCCACATAGAAATATAATGGGGCAGCAATATTCTCAGACATTACAATATCCTCTGCCTGATGAAGCATTTCAGCCCTTTTTGCAAGATCTGTTTCTGTAACAGCACCTGCAATTAAAGAATCATATTCTTCGTTAGACCACTGGGCATAGTTATTAGAATTACCTGTTGTCCACAATTCAAGGAAGTTTGCGCTATCGTTATAGTCTGCTACCCAGCCATGGCGTGCTGCTTCAAAGTCGCCATCTTCCCTAGTCTGAAGGAATACATTCCAATCTTGGTTAGAAAGCTGTGTCTTAATCCCTAATTCACTTTCCCACATATAAGCAACTGCTTCTGCAATCTTCTTATGGTTATCACTAGTATTATACAGATAAGAAATTACTGGGAATCCTTCTCCACCTGGATAACCTGCCTCTGCAAGAAGCTGCCTTGCTTTTTCACAATTTGCTTCATAATCTTCTTTTGCCACACTATAGTATTCTCCGCCAATTTCACGGAAATCCCCACCATTTCCATCGCCTACTCCAGAAGGAACCCATGCAGTTGCAGGAAGCTGTCCCATCTGTGTAATATTCTCACAGATATAATTTCTGTCAATAGCAAGAGAAAGTGCTTCTCTTACTAATGGATTATCAAAAGGAGGGTTCTGTACCTGGTATACAACTGCATAAATACCAATCTGAGGTAAAACCTTTAAAGTACCATCTGCAAGTAAAGTCTGTACTTCATCAACTGGCATATCATTAATAAAGTCAATTTCACCATTACGCCATGCTGCTAACATTGCATTTGCATCATCCATTAATCTCCATGTAATGCTATCTGGCCCCATAGCAGAATAATCATAATAATATTCATTTGGAACCATTTTAATATAAGAGTCATGCTCCCACTCTGTCATCTTATAGCATCCATTTCCCACATAAGTTGCTGGATCAAAAGTCCAACTGTCATTTCCTTCTACAATATCTTTACGAAGAGGCATAAGGCTTGCAAATGCACCTAACTCCATAAAATATACACATGGGCTTTCCAGTGTAATCTGTACTGTTTTCTCATCTAATGCTACAATACCAAGTTCAGAAGGCTGAAGTTCCCCTGATTGGATTTTAGTAGAATTCTTTACCATATCAATAATATAGCAATAATCAGAAGCTGTATTTGGGTCTACCAGCCTCTGCCAGCCATATACAAAATCATTTGCTGTTACAGGGACTCCATCAGACCAATAAATATCATCCCTTAAATGGAACGTATATACCAATCCGTCATCGCTTACTTCATGGCTCTCTGCCTGCCCATATACAATTTCAGAATCGGTATCGCCTACCTTCTGGTACTTCATCAACCCTTCAAATACGTGCATAACATAAGTAGCACCATCTACAGATGAATTTAAAGATGGGTCAATTGTCTCTGGCTCGGAAGCAATACATGCTGTTAAATCCAAACCTGTTGCTGTCCTAGCCCCTGGCGTAGCAGTAGAACCACCAGCAGACGCTGTAGTAGTTGGTGTATTTGCTGCTGGGGGTGTATTGCCTGTTGTGTTGTTATTCCCGCCACATGCTGTTAACCCGACTGTCATACAAAGGGCCATTGCAAGCGCAAGAATCTTTTTCGATTTTCTCATAATAATTCCTCCTGTTTTTATTTTCAAGCAGTTTCCTGCTTATCTATAGACACGCCATTTTCACGGCGGTTGTCCCAATTTTATAAAATATGGCATGCAGAAAAATGCCCTGGCTCCAATTCCCGAAGCTTTGGTATCTCTTGTTTACATCTTTCTGTTGCATATGGGCAGCGGGTGTGGAAACGGCATCCACTTGGCGGATGCACAGGGCTTGGTATATCGCCCTCTAACACAATACGCTGGCGTTCCTTACTTTTTTGCGGATCAGGGATTGGCACTGCCGAAAGCAACGTTTTTGTATAAGGATGCAACGGGTTTTTATTTAATTCATAACTATCACCCAATTCTACCAAATTCCCTAAATACATAACCCCAATCCGGTTTGAGATATGGCGGACTACGCTTAAATCATGTGCAATAAATAAATAGGTAAGCCCCATTTCATGCTGCATATCCTCTAGCATATTGACTATCTGTGACTGGATTGACACATCCAACGCTGAAATCGGCTCATCACAAACAATAAATTCTGGCTGTACTGCAAGTGCCCTTGCAATCCCTACACGCTGTTGCTGCCCGCCAGAAAATTCATGTGGATAACGGTTTGCATGTTCTGTATTTAACCCTACCTTTGCCAAAAGCTCCCGGATCATGTCTTCCCTATCCTTTTTAGAAGCTGCTAACTTGTGGATATCAATAGACTCCCCTACAATATCCCCTACTGTCATACGGGGATCCAAGGAAGCAGAAGGATCTTGGAAAATAATCTGCATCTTCCTCCGGTATGGAAGCATATCTGGCTGCTTTTTATTTTCAGAATCATAGATAGAAGTGCCATCATAGATTATTTTGCCAGAAGTGGGTTCATGCAGCCTTAAGATAGTACGCCCCAACGTAGTTTTCCCACATCCAGACTCCCCTACTAACCCAAGCGTCTCTCCTTTCTTAATAGAAAAACTGACACTTTCTACTGCATGGACATATTCCTTATTAATCATACTTCCATTTATCTTAAAGTACTTTTTCAGGTTTTCAATTTTTAATAAATCTTTTTCCATCTATTAGGCCTCCTTTTTTGCATCTTTTGCATGAAGCCAGCAGGCGGAAATATGCTTATTCCCTAAATCTGTATAAGCTGGTTTCTGGTTTAGGCAGACCTTCATACAATGTTCGCATCTTGGTGCAAAAGAGCATCCGGCTGGCGCATTCAACAAATCAATTGGCGTCCCTTCAATTGGTATTAAACGTTCATATTCCTCTGCATCGACACGGGGCATCGAACGCAAAAGCCCTCGCGTATAAGGATGTGCTGGAGAATAGAAAATATCATTGACTAGGCCTTGTTCTACAATTTTACCGCCATACATAACAGATACTTTATCACATATTTCTGCAACTACTCCAAGGTTATGCGTAATAAATATAATTGACATCTGTGTTTTCTTCTGTAGGTTTTTCATTAACTCTAAAATCTGTGCCTGAATCGTTACATCTAAGGCTGTTGTTGGCTCATCTGCAATTAATAACTGCGGATGGCAGATAAGCCCCATTGCTATCATAACACGCTGGCGCATACCACCAGATAACTCATGTGGATATTGTACCATACGCTTTTCTACATTGTTAATGCCAACAAGCTCTAACATTTCCATTGCCTGTTTTTTTGCTTCTGCCTTTGGCATACTGCGATGGCACATTAATGCCTCCATTAACTGGTTTCCAATTGTATATACTGGATTTAAACAGGTCATTGGATTTTGGAAAATCATGCTAACCTTATTTCCACGGAAATCCTGCATCTGTTTTTCACTATATGATAAAATATCCTCTCCTTCAAAAGTAATCGAGCCGCCAATTACACGCCCTGGATTTTGTAAAAGCCCAATAATGGAATATGCTTCCACGCTTTTCCCGCTTCCAGACTCTCCTACAATTCCCATAACTTCCCCATAGCCAAGTTCATAGGACACGCCATCTACTGCTTTTACTTCACCAGCAGGCGTAAAAAAGGATACTTTTAAATCTTTTACTTCCAATAACTTTTTTTCTTCCATCTGTTTCTCCTCCTTACTTCTTTAGACGTGGATCGAGAGCATCTCTTAACCCATCGCCAAAAAGGTTAAGTGAAAGTATCATAACAGAAAGTACAATTGCTGGGATAATCAAGCGGAATGTATAGGTATAAATACCGCCTAACCCCTCTGATGCAAGGGAACCAAGGCTTGCCAATGGCGCAGACACACCAACTCCCAAGAAAGAAAGGAAGGATTCCAAGAAAATAGCAGACGGAATCTGAAGGCAAGTCGTAACAATTAACTGGCCAATACAGTTTGGGAGCAAATGTTTCTTAATAATGCGGGAACCAGATGCCCCAAGTGCCCTAGCCGCTGTTACATATTCCTGCTGTTTTAATGTTAATACCTGGCCCCTAATAATACGTGCCATACCAACCCAATATAATAAGCCAAATGTAATAAAAATACTAATTAATCCTGGCCCCAAAATACTAAGCTGTTTCATAATAGGAAGTTTCGAGGTAGAAAATAATTCTTTCAATGGCTCGTTTAATACCACCTGTAAAAGCAATACTACCAACACATCTGGCACAGAATAAATAATATCTACAATACGCATCATAATATTATCTGCCATGCCACCCAAATATCCAGCTATAGAACCATATAAAGCACCAATTATTAATACAATCATAGAAGCAACTACACCAATTGCCATAGATACTCTAGTACCATACATAACACGTACTAATAAATCACGCCCAAGGCTGTCCGTCCCAAAGAAATGCGGGAATACTTTTTCTCCTGCTGCCTTTGATGCTAACTCTATCTCTGAATATTTCATTGGAAATAAATTTTCTGCGCCACGGATCTGCTGTGAATAGGTATAGGGTATAAACTTAGGCCCTATAAATGCGAATAAAATTAGAACAATAATTACGCCGAGTGCTACCATTGCTACCCTGTTTTTCTTAAGCCTTCTCCATGCATCCTGCCAGAATGTCGTACTTTTATTAATTTTCACCACACTTGCTTTTTCTTCCTTTGAAGCAAGCTCAAAATCAGAAGCCGAAGGAGCATATGGTTCATTCATTTTAAGCATTGGCTCTACATCCACCTGCATACTGCCTGGACGCACGCTATTCTTATCATTTGCCATCCCTTATTCTCCTCCTTTGCCCAACTGGATTCTTGGATCAATTAATTTATAAACAATATCTACAACAAACATCATAAATACCAGCAAAATGGACAAGAATATAGTAGTACCCATAATAATTGGATAATCCTTATTCATAATACTTTGTACAAAGTATTTTCCAAGCCCTGGAATAGAAAATACAGTCTCTACTACAAACCCGCCTGTAATAACATATGCTGTTAATGGCCCAATATAGGTAACAACTGGAATTAAGGAATTACGGAGCGCATGTTTAAAAATAATTTTAGAAGTAGACAGCCCTTTTGCCCTTGCAGTCCTAATATAATCCTGGTTAATGGCATCTAACATACTAGAACGTGTTAATTTTGCCGTATAACACATTGGGTAAAATCCTAAAGAAAAACAAGGCATAATATAATTTTTCCAACTATCCAGCCCTGTAGTTGGAAGCACTTTTAATACTACGCCAAAAATAACCAATAGCACTGTTGCTATTACAAATCCTGGCACAGCAACTCCTGCCGTTGTTACAATCCGTAATAGACTATCAATCCACTTCCCTCTATTATAAGCAGCCAAACAGCCCAATGGAATCCCAACAATTACTGCCCAAATCAGTGCTATTACACCAACCCGTACAGATACTGGGAATTTCTCTGCGATAATCCCGCTTACTTCCCTGTTTTTCTGCATTTTAATTGATACCCCCATATCCCCCTGTGCAAAGGATACCAAATAATTCTTTAACTGAATAATCAGAGGCTTATCCATACCATATTTCGCTTCTAGCTTTGCTATTACCTGCGGAGACTGTCCCCTTTCTGAAAGGAATGGGCTTCCCGGCACAGCATTCATTAGCAGAAACGTAATTGTAGCTATAAGCAGGACGGTCGCTGCAGCTACTACAAGTCGTTTTGCACAATACTTAATCATGTTTACCTCTCTTCCGCCGCCTAACGGCTGTTCTTTTGACTAAAAAGCAAAAAGAATATAATTTTAGTGCACGTCTTCGTGCCGTCATAATATGAAGCCACTAAAAACATTAGCCGACATAAAATTATATTCTTCTCAATACTTGATATTGTATCTGTTTTTTTTAGGATTGTCAATAAATTTTTGAATTTATACAATGAAAATCCTGCATTTTTTGTTACATTTTCCAATTTAAAAAGCAGAATTATACATATAATCCTGCTTTTTTCTTATAAATATTCATATTTACTTAATATAAATTTTTTACTTTAAATTCCTTTTCTGCCTCTCTTCTCTGGTCTTTTTTTGCAATATCCTGACGTTTATCATACAATTTTTTTCCTCTTGCCAAACCTATTTCCATTTTTACTAAGCTTCCCTTTAAATATACTTTTAATGGCACAATAGTATACCCCTTTGTTGCAAGCTGGCCATTTAGTTTATTCACTTCATATTTATGCAATAATAATTTTTTTATCCGCAATGGATCTTTATTAAAGATATTCCCTTTCTCATAAGGGCTAATGTGCATACCATATACATAGACTTCGCCATTTTCAATTCGGATAAAAGATTCTTTAATACTGCATTTCCCCATACGAAGAGATTTTACCTCTGTGCCATGTAATACTACACCTGCTTCAAATGTATTTTCTATAAAATAGTCAAAATATGCCTTTTTATTATTCGCAATTAGTTTCACACTCTCTTTGCCCATCTTTATTTCCTTCCCGTTCCTCCTCTTCTGGCTCTGCCAGACAAAAATCAATTGTCCGCAAAAGCTTATCGGTATCCTCCACAATAATGTCAATTGTCTGCCCTAGCTTAAATACCCGATGCTTCTGCTCCCCTACCATTTCGTAGGTCTCTTCTTTATAGTAGTAATAATCATCTGTTAAAGAATTTACATGGATCATCCCCTCCACAGTATTTGGCAGTTCCACATAAATGCCATATGTTGACATGCCTGAGATTACCCCTGTAAACCTTTCACCAATCCTCTTTGACATATACTCTGTTTTTTTCAGTTTCTCTGTATCCCGTTCCGCCTCATCTGCACGCCGTTCCATTTCACTGGACTGTTCTGCCACTTGTGGCAAAATACTGCTATAGTGCTTTATTCTTTTTTCTGCAATTCCTCCATGTAAATTTTCTTTAATAATCCGATGGATCTGCAGATCTGGATAGCGGCGGATTGGAGAGGTAAAATGGCAATAATACTTTGCCGATAACCCAAAATGCCCACTATTTTCTACTGTATATTTTGCCTGCTTCATAGAACGGAGCGTTAATCTGCTAATCAATGCTTCTTCTGGAGAATCTTCAATCCTGGCAAGAAGCTTTTGCAGCTCCTTTGGATGGATGCCTTCCCGGTTATTTTTAATCCCATAACCAAAGTTATTAATAAACACTTCCAAACGTTCTATACGCTCTGGATCAGGAGTATCATGGGTCCGGTATACAAAAGGGATCTCCTGCCAAAAATAATCTTCTGCTATAGTTTCATTTGTAATTAGCATAAAATCTTCAATAATCTTTGTTGCCGTATTTCTTTCATATGGCTTAATTTCTATAGGCTTGCCCTTTGCATCTAAAATAATTTTTGTTTCTGGGAAATCAAAATCAATCGATCCTCTTTGTTTCCTTTTTTCCCTTAATAAAGCAGCTAATTCCTGCATTAGCTCGAACATTGGCACCAGTGCTTCATATTCTTTTCTTTCAGCTTCATCTCGATCTTCTAAAATCTTCTTTACGCTTGTATAAGACATTCTACGGTCTACCCGGATTATTGTTTCTGCAATATTATGCCCTATCACATTCCCTTTTTCATCAATCTCCATAATACAGCTTAGAGCTAACCGATCCACGCCTTCATTTAAAGAGCAAATCCCATTAGAAAGCCTATGTGGAAGCATAGGGATTACTCGATCCACCAGATAAACACTTGTCCCACGTTTTAATGCTTCTTTATCTAAAGGGCTATTCTCTGTTACATAATGTGTCACATCTGCAATATGCACCCCTAATATATAACGGTTCCCTTCCTTTGTAAGCGTCACTGCATCATCTAAATCCTTTGCATCTTCCCCGTCAATCGTTACTGTTTGCCATGTACGCAAATCCAGCCTTCCTTGCTTTTCTTCTTCTAAAACTTCTGTCTCTATTTGTCCTGCCTGCTCCATTACTGGCTTAGGGAATTCCTCCGGCAAATGGAAACTTTTTATAATTGACAAAATATCCACGCCTGGATCATTGACATGTCCAAGAATTTCTTTTACAATCCCCTCTGGATTTTTACTTTTACTGCCAAAATCCGTTAATTTTACTACTACTTTATGCCCTGTGACAGCCCCTTTTGATCTTGCTTCTGGTATATAAATATCTTTTGCAAACTTCTGGTTATCCGCTTTTACAAACCCGAAGTCTTTATTTTTTTGAAAAATACCAACAACCTCTGTAATTCCATGGGAAATAACTTTAATAATTTCCCCCTCTTGCCTTTTCCCGCCCTTTGAGGGAAGTAATACAAGCTGCACAATATCTTTATCTAAAGCCCCGCCTGTACGGTTTTCTTTAATATAAATATCTTCTTCCATTCCTTCTACAGAAACAAAGCCAAACCCTTTTGCTGTTGCCATAAATGTACCTGTCAAAATATGATTTTCTGGTTTTGAATATTTTCCCCGTTTTGAAAGCATAATCTCCCCAGATGCAACCAGTTCATGAAGGACATAATCCAGATCCGGTCTGTCCTCCTTTGACACTTGTAGAAGAATCGCCAGCTCTTTTGCCTTCATTGGCACATAATGCTCATCTTTTACAATATCTAATATAATTTTTTTCCTTTTTTGTAAAACCTCATCTGTCATTCCTTCTCCCTCCTAGCCTTATTATTTCTTTTCTTCTATTATAGAAAAAAACACTCTTTGAAGCAAGAGTGTTTTTCTACTTTTCTTTAGAACATATTCAGTATTAGGGATAATACAATAAAGCCAATTGCTAGGTACTTTGTTATTTTTTCTAAAGCCCCTTCCATGGAACGTCCTTTGTTCTTTCCCCAGTAGGTATCTGCCGCCCCACTAATGGAACCGCTTAAACCTGCCTGCTTTCCTTCCTGCATAAGTACTATTACCGTCAATGCTAAACACACAACTGCATAAATTACCATTAATATAATTTTCAGTGCTGCCATCTTCCCACCTCCTAACAACTCAAAAAATAGTGTAGCATAAACGGACTTGCTTTTCAACTACTTTTTACCAGCAAACTACAGGGAACAGAATGGATTTTCATAAATCGCACAGCATCCTAACTCATCTTCAATCCGAAGCAGGCGGTTATACTTTTCTGTCCTATCACTACGGCATGGTGCCCCTGTCTTTATCTGCCCTGCATTCAAAGCTACAGCAATATCTGCTATGGTGGTATCCGCCGTTTCACCAGAACGGTGGGAAATAATGGCACGGTATCCAGCCTTATGTGCCATTTCTACAGCATCAAATGCTTCTGTTAAAGAACCTATCTGATTAACCTTTACTAAAATTGCATTAGCAACCCCTTCTTCAATCCCTTTTTTCAAACGTTTTGTATTTGTAACAAATAAATCATCTCCAACTAATTGTACTTTATTCCCCAAGCGTTTTGTAAGCTCTTTCCAGCCTTCCCAATCTTCTTCATGAAGCCCATCTTCTATTGACACAATGGGGAATTCCTGTACTAAATCTTCTAAATAGTGGATCATTTCTTCTGTAGAACGGCATATTTCTTCTCCCCTCATCCTACTTTCCCCTGGAAAATAATAACACTTATGTGCTTCTTCATATAATTCACTAGCCGCCACATCCATTGCAATTACAATATCGTCCCCTGGCTGATAGCCTGCCTTTTGTACTGCCTCTACAATAACCCTTAATACCTCTTTTGCATCCTTTAAATCAGGCGCAAACCCTCCTTCATCTCCTACTGCTGTCGATAATCCTCTTTCTTTCAATAATTTTTTTAAAGTATGGTATATCTCTGCACACATAGCAAGTGCCCCTTGAAAAGTCGTAGCACCTACTGGCATAATCATAAATTCTTGTATATCTACTGTATTATCTGCATGTTTCCCACCATTTAAAATATTCATCATTGGGACAGGAAGCTGTTTGGCATTCACCCCTCCCAAATAGCGGTATAGCGGAAGTTGGAATGCTTTTGCTGCTGCTTTTGCTGCTGCCATAGAAACACTTAAAATTGCATTTGCCCCTAATTTTTCTTTATTTTCTGTCCCATCTTCTTTTTTCATCTGATTATCTAATTTTGTTTGGCATAATACATTTTCCCCTAAAAGTAACTGGTTAATCTCCTTTGTAACATGCCCTACTGCCTGTAAGACTCCCTGCCCTCCATAACGTTTATCCTTATCACGTAATTCTACTGCCTCAAACTTCCCTGTTGAAGCACCAGATGGAACCGCTGCCCTTCCAATAATCCCATTTTTTAAAGTTACTTCTGCTTCCACAGTTGGGTTCCCTCTAGAATCTAAAATTTCCCTTCCATATACCTTTTCAATTTCAAAGCACTTCTGCATAAAAAAACAGCCTCCTTATTTCAATTCTATCCATAAGTATGACTGTTTTTCTACTCCTTATTCAACTGGTTCTTGTTTTTCCAAGTATTCCAAAAATTGCTCCGTTAAAACAGGGTCAAACTGTTTCCCTGCCTGCTCTTTTAAACGTTCCCTAGCTATTTTTGGTTCTAAGGACACATGGTTTGTTTTTGGATAAACCCAATAACTATATGCTGTAACTAAATAAAGGAACCTTGCCTCATACAATATTTCATTTCCCTTTAAATGATTTGGATACCCTAACCCATGCCAGCACTCATGGGATTGCAAAATAATTTTAGCCACAGGGAAACTTTCTTCATACATTTTTGCAAGGCGATACCCAATTTCTGTATGCTTTTCCATCTCTGCCTTTTCCTCTGGCGTCCTAAGCCCCTGCTTCTTTACCACTGCTTCTGGCACAGCAATTAAACCAACATCTTGTATTTGTGCTGAAAATTTTAATATTTCTATTTCATGTTCATCTAAATTTGCATATTTTGCAAACCTCTCTATCCGTTCTACAGATTCTTTTATCTGTTCCCTCGACAAATAGTTCCTATAAAATAATACTTCCAGAATTTCACTATTAATATTCTGCCCTTGCTTTTTCTGCATTTTCGCTTTATACATAATTTCATCTGCCGTTTTCATTACCTTCCTAACTTCTTCATAAGCAGATTCCATTACTTGGTATCCAAACGCAACCGTTGGCGGGACCATACATTCTTTTGTATTTTGGCAAGCTTGATTTACCCTATTGCAATAATCTTCTGCCTCATCTTTTGCAACGAAAGGAATCACTATGCCAAATTCATCTCCCCCACACCTGCCAATAATGTAAGATGGTTTTGCTTCTTTACGCAAAATTTCGCCAAGATTCTCTAACATATAGTCCCCATACTGATGCCCAAACACATCATTCATCATTTTCAGGTTATTCATATCCCCAGAAATAATAGCAATTGGATATTCTCCCTTTTGGCATATTTCATCTAATTTCTCTTCAAAATAGCTGCGGCTAAATACTCCAGTAAGTTCATCATATTTACTATAATACTCTAAATGGGCTTTTTCTCTCCTCAAATCCTCTTCTAACTGGATCTGGTATGCCAATTCCTCCTTCTGTACGTAGTTTTTCAGACCTAATTGTGATAACTGCATAGCTAGTACATGGATCATTTCTAATATCCGTTCAAATTGTTCCTTACTTTTTCTTGGAACCTTCTTTAGACCTTCCATAAAAATCTCTTCTTCTATTCCAAGCAGCTTAGCACGTTCCTGCTGCTCTAACTCACTCATTTCCTCTCCTTCTAAAATAACCTGCCCTATCATCCAGCTTGCTAAATGTTTTCCATTAATTACAATACTAACGCCTGCATCTACTAAGCCTGCAGACAAACATCTGGACACTACTGGCTTATCTGACTTTCTACCGAGAATGGAATCGGAATATTCACAATTTTTGCTGCCTATCTCTGTTTTCCTAATTAAATTTTTACAAAAGTCACAGAAATTGCTTGGCTTTGTAATAGGCAGCCCATCTGGAGATACAATGACAATCCCTACCTCTAATGCCATTGATATTACGTCTGTTAAATGTTGTACCTCATCTAAATCAAATAGATCCTGAAACTCATATTTATCAATCATTCCAATCTCACCCCTTCCATACCTCTATCATACCACAAGCTTCCCTTTTGTTACAATATAGTTTTTATTTACTAGTACTTATGACACATATTTTACCTTACTAAAAAAAGAAATGGCAGCCCACTTTATAAGCTACCATCTCTATTACATGCCATATTATTTTACTTTTTAATTAACAATGATTTCCCTGTCATCTCTACAGGTTGTTCCATTCCCATTAATTCAATTAAAGTTGGGGCAATGTCTGCCAAGCATCCGCCTTCCCTCAAGCCGTAAGAAGGATCTGCATTTACCAGTAAAAATGGCACTGGGTTAGTAGTATGGGCTGTAAAGCTTTCTCCTGTCTTATAATCTAAAAGCTGTTCTGCGTTTCCATGGTCTGCGCAAATAAACATCTGCCCATTTACCTCTTCAATAGCAGCTACTGCCTTCCCCACACATTCATCTACTGCCTCTACTGCTTTTACTGCCGCTTCCATTACACCAGTATGCCCAACCATATCAGGATTAGCAAAATTAATAATAATTACATCATATTCCCCTGACTTAATTGCTTCTGTTAGTTTCCCACAAACCTCATAAGCACTCATCTCTGGCTTTAAATCATAAGTTGCGACCTTTGGTGAATTTACCAGAATACGGGTTTCCCCTTGATTTGGTTCTTCTACGCCCCCATTAAAGAAAAAGGTGACATGTGCATATTTCTCTGTTTCAGCAATCCTTGCCTGCTTCATATGGTTTGCTGCTAAAAACTCACCAAACGTATTTGTAATAGATACTTTATGAAATGCAATTATTTTATTTGGAATAGTTACATCATATTCTGTAAAACATACATAGGTTAAATTAAGCCGCTTTTCTCTTGTAAAACCCTCAAAGTCATTATCACAAAAAGCCCTTGTAATTTCTCTTGCCCGGTCAGGACGGAAATTAAAGAAAATAATCGAATCCTTATCCTGTACTAAGCCTACTGGCTTCCCATTTTCTTCTATTACTGTTGGAATTACAAATTCATCTGTTTTTCCATTGTCATAAGATAATGCGATAGCAGAAACACCATTTTCTGCTTTATTGCCTTCTCCATATACCATAGCACGGTATGCTGTCTCTACACGGCTCCAACGGTTATCCCTGTCCATTACATAATACCGGCCCATTACAGAAGCAATTTTTCCTACCCCAATTTCTTCCATTTTTGCAGTTAATTCTTCTGCAAAGCCTTTTCCAGAAGTAGGGGCTGTATCACGCCCATCTAAAAAACAATGTACATAGACTTTTTCCAGCCCATGCTTTTTTGCCAGCTCCAATAACGCATATAAATGAGTATTGTGGCTGTGTACGCCTCCATCTGACAATAAACCAAAAAGATGAAGGGCAGAGTTATTTTTCTTACAATTTTCTACAGCCTCTAATAATCCCTTATTTTCAAAGAATACACCATCTTCAATTTCTTTTGTAATCCTAGTTAATTCTTGGTATACAATTCTACCAGCACCCATATTTAAGTGCCCTACTTCTGAATTCCCCATCTGCCCATCTGGAAGACCAACAGATAAGCCACTTGCATATCCCTTTACATAAGGGCAAGTACTCATAAGCTTATCCATAACGGGGGTTTTTGCCGTATAGACAGCATTCCCCTCTTTCTTTTCATTTAACCCATATCCATCTAAAATCATTAAAACGGTAGGTCTTTTTCTCATATTTTTCTTTCCTTTCCGAAAACAGGCTGCTGCAAAAACAGGTTTCTTGTACTTTGCAACAGCCTAAAAGTTTATTACTTATAATTTTTGGCTATCGATTCACAAAGCAAATCAATAGTTGACGATTTTTCCAAAATCTGGCTTTAAGGATGCCCCTCCTACTAAGCCACCATCAATATCAGGCTGTGCAAATAATTCTGGTGCACTTGCAGCAGATACACTCCCCCCATATTGGATACGGATCTCTTCTGCAGTTTCCTTATTATACAATTCTGCAATACAGTCACGGATTGCCTTACATACTTCTTGTGCCTGCTCTGTAGTTGCTACCTTGCCTGTCCCAATTGCCCAAATTGGTTCATATGCAATAACGGCTGTCTTTGCTTGATCTGCAGTTACATTTAAAAATGCAATCTTAATCTGCTGGCGGATCCAATCTATGGTAATGCCTTGTTCCCTTTGTGTTAAAGACTCCCCGCAGCAAATAATTGGGGTAATTCCATGCTCAAATGCCTTTAAGACTTTTTTATTTACTGTTTCATCTGTTTCAGCAAAATATTCCCTGCGTTCTGAATGTCCAATAATAACATATTTTACCCCTGCGTCTACTAACATAGCCGGTGAAACTTCACCTGTATAAGCACCACTTTCTTCAAAATACATATTTTCTGCGCCTACCTGGATATTGCTTCCCTTTACTGCCTCTACTACTGGGATTAAATCAATAGCCGGCACACAAAATACTACGTCTGCCTTTTCTGTTGCTACTAATGGCTTTAACTCATTTACTAATTTTACAGCCTCACTGGGAGTTTTATTCATCTTCCAGTTTCCAGCAATAATTTTTCTTCTTGCCATACAAACTCTCCTTTTATTCTCTTACCTACCCATGGAAGTTTATTTCCTAAAAAATTTACTTCCTAAAAAAGCCTACTTCTTAGAGAAATTTCCTTCTTAGGGAAACTTACTTTCCAAGAAAATTTATTCCTCAAAGAAATTTATTTTCTAAGGAAATTTATTTTCCTTGTGCCGCAGCTACGCCTGGCAGTTCTTTTCCTTCTAAATATTCTAAAGAAGCCCCGCCGCCTGTAGAAATATGTGTCATTTTATCTGCAAAGCCCAAGCGTTTTACAGCATTAACAGAATCTCCGCCTCCTACTACAGTAGTAGCATCTTTTAAATCTGCTACAGCACGGCATACTTCTAATGTACCCTCTGCAAAATTTTCAAATTCAAACACGCCCATTGGCCCATTCCATACTACCGTTTTTGCATCCTTTAACGCATCTTTATAAAGCGCTATTGTCTTTGGCCCAATATCAAAGCCTGACCAGCCTGCTTCAATTGTATCCACTACCTTTTTCTCCGTATCGTTGGAAAATTCTTTGCCAACCACATGGTCAACTGGCAGCAGCAGGTTTACACCTTTTTCCTTTGCTTTCTTTACCATTTCCAAAGCATAATCCATTTTATCAGCCTCTAATAAAGAGTTCCCTACTTCCTGGCCTTGTGCTTTTAAGAAGGTATATGCCATTCCCCCGCCAATAATTAAAGTATCTACTTTCTCTAATAAATTGTTAATTACATTAATTTTGTCAGAAACTTTAGCGCCGCCTAAAATAGCTACAAATGGGCGGACTGGGTTTTCTACTGCATCGCCAAGGAATTTAATTTCCTTCTCCATTAAATACCCAACTACGCTTTCTTTTGCAATTTTTGCTACGCCAACATTGGAACAATGCGCCCTATGCGCTGTACCAAATGCGTCATTTACAAAAATTTCATTGTCGCAAAGGGCTGCTAATTCTTTTGCATATGCCTCTGCCTTTTCATCTTTCCCATATTTGGTTTCTTCTACTCTATAACGTGTATTTTGAAGTAATAATACTTCACCTTCCTTTAACTCGGAAGCAACCTTTTGTGTCTCTGGCCCTGTTACTTGAGGATCATTTACAAACTTTACGGTAAGCCCTAATCTTTCTGACAATGCTTCTGCCACTGGCGCAAGGGACATTTCTGGCAATGGCTCTCCCTTTGGTTTTCCAAGATGGGAACAAAGAATCACCTTTGCGCCCCCCTCTAACAACTTTTTAATAGTAGGAAGCGCACCGTCAATACGGTTATAATTCTGGATAACCCCATCCTTTAATGGAACATTAAAATCACAACGTACTAATACTTTTTTACCTGAAACATTTGTTAAATCATCTACGGTTTTCTTACTAAGCATGGAAATATGCTCCTTTCTAAAATATAATATACAGAAAAGGGCCCGGTCCATAAGACCGGACCCTTTAAGGCCTTTTATTATGCTAACTCAGAGAAATACTTAATTGTACGAACCATTTGGCTTGTATAACTATTTTCATTATCATACCAAGATACTACTTGTACCTGAGTATTGCCGTCTTCCATTGGTGCTACCATAGTCTGTGTGGAATCAAAAATAGAACCATATGTGCTACCAATAATATCAGAAGATACGATTTCATCTGTATTGTATGCAAAAGATTCTGTAGAAGCTGCCTTCATAGCTGCATTGATTTCATCCTTTGTAACAGCACCCTTTACAACAGCTACTAAGATAGTAGTAGAACCTGTAGGGGTAGGAACTCTCTGTGCAGAACCAATTAACTTTCCATTTAACTCTGGGATAACAAGCCCAATTGCTTTAGCTGCGCCTGTAGAGTTAGGTACAATATTACATGCGCCTGCACGGCTTCTTCTTAAATCGCCTTTTCTCTGAGGGCCGTCCAAAATCATCTGATCACCTGTATAAGCATGTACAGTTGTCATAATGCCACTCATAATTGGCCTACAGTCATTTAATGCCTTAGCCATAGGAGCTAAACAGTTTGTTGTACAAGAAGCTGCAGAAATTACAGTATCTTCTGGCTTTAATGTCTTATGGTTTACATTGTAAACGATTGTTGGAAGATCATTTCCTGCTGGAGCAGAAATAACAACTTTACGCGCACCTGCTGTAATATGTGCAGAAGCCTTGTCCTTAGAGGTATAGAAGCCTGTACACTCTAAAACTACGTCTACCTTTAATTCTCCCCAAGGAAGTTCTGCTGCATTTGCTTTCTTGTAAATTGTAATTTTCTTTCCATTTACAGTAATAGAACCTTCTGTATCGCCTTCTCCTTCTTCAAAGCTTACAGAATCAGCATATTTGTACTTTCCCTGTGAAGAATCATACTTTAATAAATGTGCTAACATCTTAGGGCTTGTTAAATCGTTAATTGCCACTACTTCATATCCTTCTGCATCAAACATCTGTCTGAATGCAAGACGGCCAATACGGCCAAATCCATTGATTGCAACTCTTACTGCCATTTTAATTCCTCCTAAATCATTCATAAGTTTGTTAAAGAAAAATCAATCCATACATTATTCTACCTAATTTATCTAAAAATATCAAGCCTATTTTCATATAATTTCCATGTTTTTGTAAGAATTCCTTGTTTTAGTAATAAGTAGGGACGCTAGAGGAAGCCTTTGCCATCTTCTGCTCCGGCTTCGGGAACAAGTAGTTCTAAGTGTTCTTCTAAGGTTTTTGGCTTTCCCGCAACCGGCTCCTATGTGGCTTCCTTGCCACACTGGAGCCTTGGACGGACATCCTGTCCGTCTATTGCTGCTTTTATCTAAAAGAACACTAAGAACTGCTTTATCCCCTACGCAGTCGCTGAAGCTGGCAAAGGCTTCCTCTAGCTGTTTTGTGGCTGTTTTGTTTTTTGATTGGATACTTTATTTTTATATTTATATAATAAATTATATACTTTTTGTAAAATATTGTAAGGGGTTTGTTTTTTTATGGCTAACAATAGTTCCCTTTTTTGTTTTTATCTTAAAATTACATTTCGTCTTTTACATATCCGGCAATGTTGTATGCGTGATCTGACATTCGTTCTAGGTTGCTTACAATATCTAGGAACTGTACGCCGGCTGATGGTTTGCATTCGTTGTTTGATAGTCGTAGAATATGTTTTTCCCGTAGTTCCTCTTCTAAATTGTCTACCATATCTTCATATTGGCTTACTTTCCGTAAGGAATCCATGCTATTGGTTTCTCTTGCGTCAATGGAATAGGCAAATGCTTCTACTACCCTACCGCCAATTTCTAATAAATCGGAAATTGCTGTGTCTGAGAATACTAGGTCATGCTCCATTAGGTATTTTGATATTTCTGCAATATTTTCTGCATGGTCCCCTACGCGTTCTATATCACTGATTGTGTAGAATAGGTTGTTAATTACAAGTTTTTGTTCTTCTGTTAAGGATAGGTTATTGATTTTTACTAGATATGCGGTCAACAGTTTTTCTAGGTTATTAATGGTTTCTTCTGTCTGGAATACTTTTTCCATTAATTCTGTATCCCGATCCATTATGGAGTTTACTGCATCAATGGAATTTTGTAATGTTACCCTGCCCATATGTACTACTTCCCCAATTACTGCATCTACTGCTGCTGAAGGGGTCTTTAATAAACGGATATCTAGATGTCTCCCTACCAGCCCTTCTACTTCTAACATTTCGTCTTTTTCATCTTTTTCTGTCTCTTTAATAATAAGCTGGGACAATGATACTAATTGTTTTGCAAATGGGAATAAAAGTGCTGTATTCAGGAAATTGAAAATCGTATGGAAAATAGAAATTTCTACACTGTTAATATTATGTGCAGCAAAATCTGGTTTTGCCAAAAATACAAAATATAAAACTGTCCCAAAAATTACTGCCCCAATTACATTAAACATTAAATGGATTGCAGCGGCACGTTTTGCATTTTTTCCTGCTCCTGCACTGGAAAGTATAGCTGTAAAGCAAGAACCTATGTTTTGCCCAAGGGTAATAAATATGGCTGCATTTGTTGTTACAATCCCGTTTAAGGCAAGTGTCTGTAAAATACCAACTGATGCAGATGAGCTCTGTAATAACATTGTTACTAGGGCACCTATTATAATGCCTAAAAATGGGTTCCCGCCTAAAATTTGAAATGCTTTTGAGAAAATTGGGGCATCGGTAAATGGAGCAATAGAGCTTGACATAAAGTCTAAGCCAATAAATAAAAGTGCTATGCCAATTAAAATTTCGCCTGCCGTAATTTTCTTTTGGTTCTTGCAAAATAATAACATTAATGCCCCAATCCCAATTAAAAGTGGCGCATAGAATGCTGGCTGCATAACCTCAAATGCATCCCCAAGCTGGCTTAATGAAACAATCCAAGCAGTAATGGTGGTACCAATATTGGCGCCCATAATTACCCCGACTGCTTGTGTTAATGATAAGATACCTGCATTTACAAAACCTACTACCATAACAGTAGTAGCACCACTGCTTTGGATAATCGCTGTAATTAATGCCCCTACTAAGATTGCCATTACCCTGTTATTTGTCAGGAACCCTAACAACTTTTTTACTTTGCTGCCTGCTGACTTTTGCAGGCCGTCTGCCATTATATGCATCCCATACAAAAACATACCTAGGCCGCCCATAAACTGGAATATTGCTTGGACACTTTCCATTGTCATCATCCTATACCTCCGTACATTAGGAAAATCACCTTTTCTTTCATCATAAATGTTATTCTTAACATTCTCTTAAGAAATTATATAGTAAAACCCTTTTAAAATCAAGGGTATTGAAGAACGTTTTTTTATATGGTATACTACTACCGCTAAATTGGGCTAACAATAATAGAAAGAATAAGATAAAGGAGGCTTCCCTATGTCATACTTATTGCCTGATTATCATGTACATACCTGTTTTTCTGGGGACAGTGACACACCTGTAGAAAGTATGTTAAAACGTGCTATTTCTCTTTCTGTCCCCGAACTTTGTATTACAGATCATATTGACTTTGATTTTCCAGAAGAACCTGATTTGTTTTTCTTTGATACGGAATCCTATTTTTATACGCTTACTAAGTTAAAGCAGCAATATAAAAACCAGATTTCCCTTAAAATAGGCGTGGAACTTGGGCTACAGCCCCACCTTGCTGAATCTAACCAAGCCTTTATTAAGGAACTCCCTTTTGATTTTGTAATTGCCTCTTCTCATCTTGTGGACCATATGGACCCCTATTATGCAAGTTATTGGGAAGGTGGTACTCCAAAAAGCAAAATCCAGCGCTATTTTGAATCTATCTTAGAAAACCTTCAGGTTTTTTCTGATTTTGATGTATATGGGCATTTAGATTATGTTGTACGCTATTGTACAGATAAAGCTTTTCTATATCAATGTGAAGATTATCAAGATATATGGGAAGAATGTCTCCGTATCCTTATTGCAAATGGCAAAGGCATTGAACTTAATTGTGCTGGTTTCCGATATGGAAAGTATCCTAACCCACATCAAACTATTTTACGCCGCTACAAAGAATTAGGCGGGGAAATCTTAACAATAGGTTCTGATGCCCATAGCCCAGAATACCTTGCTTTTCACTTCCCTGCCCTGCCAGAATTACTAAAAAGCTGCGGCTTCTCTTATATTACTACCTTTGAAAACCGGAAGCCAACTTTTATATCTTTCTAGTTTATTTATTTTTTCAAAATAAAAGGGAACTGTTGCGATTTTACAACAGTTCCCTTATTTTATCCTTTACAAAATACTATTCATTTAAGTTTAATGTTAAATGCCTTGGGAGCCCATCTGTCATAATAGCTGTTAATTCAGCCTGGATTAATGGCTTAATATACCCAATAAATGGCGGAAGTACAAAATCGCCTGTTGCATTAATCCATTCTCTTGGCACTTTTTTCTCTACGTTTGCAATTTTATGTACATCATAAATATCAGTTACACAAATATATGGTTCATCAGATACTCTTTTTAATGTTACCATCATGCCATTCGCACCTTCAAATGCTTCCTTTACAGCAGCCCCTCCTACTTGGAAAGCCTCTGTAATATCTACCCTGGAAGATAAGTGGGCAGCACATCTTTGAAGGGTGCTAATTTCTATAGACCTGCTCTTACATCCAAAGGTAGATGCTACTTTATTTGACAAATAACTTGCTGCGCCAGTAAGGGTACGGTGCCCAAAAGAGTCTACTTGGCTTACATTATCAGTTAATTCACAGACATATGTCCCATCTGACATATGGATGCCCTCTGAAACAGAAATAACTAACGATTTTTTCTTTTCTAATAATTTCTCTACTTTTGCTAGGAAACTATCCATATCAAAATCTACTTCTGGAAGGAAAATCATATCAGGGCCTTCACAATCCTCGCAGCAGGCAAGTGCCGTTGCGCCAGTAAGCCAGCCGGCATTACGGCCCATTACCTCCATAATACTAACGTTTCTAGTCCCATATACTAACCCATCTCGGATAATCTCCTTTGTAATAGCACCAATATATTTTGCGGCACTTCCATACCCTGGTGTATGGTCTGTTACAGCAAGGTCATTGTCAATAGTCTTTGGAACTCCCATAAAGCGGATATTACTTCCAATCTCTTTTCCATAATCATACAGCTTCTTTATAGTATCCATAGAATCATTTCCACCAATATAAAAGAAATATTCTATTTCAAGTTTATTCAATATTTCAAATATTTTTTCATATACTTCTGGTTTGTCAGTGTACTCTGGCAGTTTATAACGGCATGAGCCAAGGAATGAAGATGGAGTTCTCTTTAAAAGCTCAATATCCAAATCATTTCTAATATGTTCTGAAAGATCTACATATTTTTCCTCCAAAAGCCCCTGTATTCCATGGAGCATACCATATACTTTCTGTGAGCCCCTGTCCTTAGCTGTCTTAAACACCCCAACCAAGCTAGAATTAATAACCGCTGTTGGCCCTCCTGACTGCCCTACAATTACATTGCCTTTTCTTTCTGCCATGTCTTAATCCTCCTAACATTATATTTCATTTAATATTTCAAGCAGCTCCTCCTTCGTAATAGAAGAAAGGCCGCTGTTTGCCCCATCTATAATCTCCTCTGACAACCTTTGTTTCCTTTCTTGTAAACGTAGGATATTTTCCTCTATAGTACCCTGCGCCACTAATTTTATCTCTGTTACAATTTGTCCCTGTCCTATCCTATGCGCCCTGTCAGTCGCCTGATGCTGTGCCGCCACGTTCCACCACGGATCATAATGGATTACCATATCAGCACCAATTAGGTTAAGCCCTGTGCCTCCTGCTTTTAACGAAATTAAAAATACCTTTCCTTCTCCTTTATTAAACCTCTCTGACATCTCCAGCCGTTCTTGTTTTAATGTACCTCCTGTTAGAATAAAACATGGAATCTTTCTTTTCTCTAGTTCTTCCTTTATCTTCCCTAACATGCCGGTAAACTGGGAAAATAATAAAAACCGATGGCCTTCTCCTAGCCCTTCTTCTATTAATTCCATGCAGGTATTTAACTTTGCAGAATCCCCTTTATAATTTTCATAACACAATGCTGGATCACAACAAATCTGGCGCAGCCTTGTAAGTGCCGCTAAAATCTGTATTTTTCCTTCTTGGTACTCTTCTGGGGTACTTTGCCCTAGTTCTTCTTGTATTTTTGCCACATAGGCCATATACAATAATTTCTGTTCCCCATCCATACGAGAATACACAATTGTTTCCAGTTTTTCTGGCAAATCCTTTAATACTTCTTTTTTTAGCCTCCTTAAAATAAATGGCTTTAATAGCTTCTTTAATCTTAAAGAAGCACGCCTGTCCCCTTCTTTTATAATTGGTAGCTCTATTTTCTCCCGGAAATGAGAATAAGAATATAAATATCCTTTCATTAAATAATCAAAAATACTCCACAATTCAGAAAGGCGGTTTTCCATTGGCGTCCCTGTTAAAGCAAACCTGTGCTGTGATTTAATTGCTTTCACTGCTTTTGTTACTTGCGTTGAATAATTTTTAATCATTTGTGCTTCGTCAATTACCTGATACGAAAACTTCATTGTTTCATACCATTGTATATCTCTTTTTAATAAATCATATGATGTAACCCATATCTGCTCTTTCCTTTGGTTTGTAAAAATATTCTCCCTTTCTTCTACATTCCCGCTGATTACCAGTACATCCAGCCCTGGTGCAAAATGTTTTATTTCTTTTTCCCAATTATAAACTAAAGATGCGGGGCAAATAATAAGCGCAGGAGAAGATAACTCTTCTTTCACTGACAACAATAAAGCAATTACTTGTATGGTCTTGCCAAGCCCCATCTCATCTGCCAAAATCCCGCCAAACCCACACTGGCTCAATGTCCTAAGCCAACCATATCCTACTTTCTGATATTCCCTTAATGTACCACAAAATCCTTTTGGCAGCTCAAAATCATTATTATTGTTACATATCTCTATTAATTTACAAAACCCATCATTTCTATTACTATTTATCCTGTTATCTGCTAAGACCTGATCTAGATAGAGCGCATGATATGCTGGAATGGAAACCTGTTTTTCTACTCCTTCTAATGGTAAAGAAAGCCCATCTGCTGCTTCAAACAATACAGAAAGAGCAGTATCTTCTATCTTCAGGAATTCTCCCTTTCTTAAACGGTAAAACTTTTTTTTCAAACGATAATTCTCTAATAGCCCAGACAGTTCTTCTTTGGGGACCCCTCCTAAATCTATTGTGAGATCCAGCATATCCCCTTTTAATGATACTCCAATAAAAGGTTTTGGTGGTGCCACTACCTGGATTGTTTTTAGCCGTTCTGATAAATATACTGTCCCTACCTGCATAAACTCCTCTATCCCCGTATCTATCAAACGGAATATCTCTTCTTCCTGGGATAAAAGCAATAAGCCACTTTCTAAATCATAATATTTAAAATAATCTTCTACAATTTTCCGTATTCTATATTCTCCCGGATAATCCCTATATATAGTAACAGGAACACTATTACCTTTTACTGGGTTAAAAGAAAAATCCCCATATAGTAATGTCTCTTCACATGTAATAGCTCCCTCTGCATTCACATCAAAAGAAAAAATCGCTTCTACTGGTCTTGGTTTATATTGTTCTAAATCAATATCTTTGGCATCGAATTGAACCCATTTTAAAAGATAAGGCAAAACCTGCCCGCAAACCCCTGGCATATCATATATGCCAATCTGGCAGGAATTCTGTTTTCCATAAGCACCCCATTCCTTTATAAAAACAAACATATCTTTTGTAAATTCTGGGCTAGTACAATAAATATAGCCCCCATCTATTAAATATAACCTGTTTTCTCCTTCCAATAGCGTAACGGATTCCTTCCAGCTCATTGTATAGCCATTCCATTCCTTTTTTAAGCAAATATGGAATTCTGGGTTTTTCTCTAATACTTTGACTTCCCTTTCCCAGCCATTTTCTACTACAACAAGCTGTTTTCCTATATACATCTTAAAAAACCGTTCTGTCATTTCTTTTGACAGCTCAATCTCCCTACATTTCAATCCTGTTTCTACCCGCCCCGGGTAATATTGCCTATAATATCTTAGCTCATTTTCAATCGCCCCCATTATAAACTCTAATAATGGAAGGCTCTCTTTTAAAAATACCTCTTTTACATGTACAAGCTCTAAATATTTCCCATATTTTACAGTATCCCTAGCTTCCATATGGAAATAAAACTCTGTTAGGTTTTTCACCATATAATATTTATAAGAATTACCTATCCTCAATCCTAATTTCCCTTTTCCTTCTATAATAGAAAGTACAGGGATAAGTTGTACTTTTTCTTTGCAGCCCTTTTCTGCTGCTAACATTTCCTGCTTCTGATACCCCTTTACTATCCTTCTCATAGCCAAGGAAGTAGAGATTGTCTGTTTCCCCTGAAGCATCTTATAATATGCAAGAGAAGCAGCCACTATATGGCGGCACAGGCTTTTTCCAGCTTTCATACAACTGCAATGCCAACTTTGGTATTCCTCTTTTTCTAAGCTAAACCTAACCTTATGGCAACATGCCATATCTTTAGGCATATTAGGCTCCTGCACACTGGCTTGTACGGATATTTCCCCTTTCCAAAAACTCTGTACAGATTCCAGTGTTACCTGCCTTTTTAAGGCTATGCCTGCTTCAAATTCCTCTTGTTTTGCACATTTTCCTTTAATAGTATCCAGCGTCAAGCTCATTCTTATTTACATCCTGTCCCAATAATAATCCCGCCTCCTAAAACACAGTCTTCTTGATACAATACTAATGCTTGCCCTGGCGTTGCTGCACGCTGCGGCTCATCAAAGATACATTCTAATTTCCCATTTTCCCTTTTAAAAATACGGCAGCTTGCCCCTTTATGGTTATAGCGGATTTTTCCAACTACTCTTATGCCATCCTCTATATCCTCTTGTGCCATCCAATTTATCCTATCTGCGTAAACATACTCTGAGAATAAACGGGAACCATCTCCAATTACCACTTCATTTGTTTCTGGCAAAATTGCAAGCACATATGCGGGATACCCCAATGCCAGATTTAGCCCCTTCCTTTGCCCTATTGTATAATGGATAATCCCTTTATGCTGTCCTAAGACTTGCCCATCTTCTGTTATAAAATTTCCTTTGCTTTTCCCCATTTTCCGTTCAATAAACCCTGCATAATCCTGATCAGGGACAAAACATATTTCTTGGCTGTCTGGTTTTTTTGCTACTTTTAAGCCAATTTTTTCTGCAATCTCACGGATTTGGGTTTTTTTATATTCCCCTGCTGGGAATAATGTATAAGAAAGCTGCTTCTGTGTCAATCCATAAAGCGCATAGGTCTGATCTTTCTCATCAAAAGCTGCCCGTTTTATAGTATACCTGCCATTAGAAAGTTGTTCTACTTTTGCATAGTGCCCTGTCGCAATATAATCAGCCCCAACTTTACTCGCATATTGTAATAATGCTTCCCATTTTACATAACGGTTACATACAATACAAGGGTTTGGCGTCCTTCCAGCACAATATTCTGCTATAAAATACTCTATTACCGATTCCTTAAACTCTTTTTGGAAATCTACTACAAAAAAAGGAATGCCAAGCTGGTCTGCTACCCTTTTTGCATCTTCTTCTGCTGTACCTTGGTTATATCCACAATCTGGCTGCCATGTCTGCATTGTCACCCCTACTACATCGTATCCTTGTTCCTTCAATAAATAAGCGGCAACCGAAGAATCTACCCCGCCAGACATGCCAACTACCACTTTCTTTTTTTCCATCTTACTGTTTTTCAGCCCTTTCTATATCACTTATACCAGTATAGCACAAACCTATCTATTTTTCTATCCAAATATAAGAAAATAAAGGGAGAATCCCAAAAATTCCCCCAATTATTATTCTCTACTTCTTATTTTCAGAATGTTTCTGTAAAAATTCTTCATACAAAACAGACATCCCACGTAATTTCTCTACAATTTCTTTTACTGCATCTACTGTTTTATCAATTTCTTCTTTTGTTGTCTCAAAACCAAGCGTTAAGCGCAAAGACCCATGTGCAATCTCCTCTGGCAGCCCAATCGCCACAAGGACATGGGATGGTTTTGAAGAGCCAGATGTACAGGCAGATCCGCTAGAAGCACAAATATGCTTTATATCCAGCATAATTAACAAAGATTCCCCTTCTATAAATTGAAAACTGAAATTTGCATTATTGGGAAGCCTGTTTGTTCTATCTCCATTTATTCTGGTATATGGGATTTCAGACATAATCCGATCCATTAAATAATCCCTAAGTTCCCTTTCTCTTTTTGCCCGTTCCTCTAAATCGGCAAAAGCAAGCTCCACGGCCTTCCCCAAACCTACAATCCCAGAGACATTTTCTGTCCCAGCACGGCGCTTCCGTTCCTGCGCGCCTCCATGCAAAAATGAACCTATCCTTACGCCCCTACGGATATAAAGGAACCCTACTCCTTTTGGGCCATTTAATTTATGCCCACTGGCACTTAGTAAATCAATATGGCATTCTTCCACGGAAATAGGGATTTGTCCATATGCCTGTACGGCATCTGTATGGAAATAAATATTATGTTCTTTTGCAATCTGCCCAATCTCTTTAATAGGCTCTAATGTGCCAATTTCATTATTTGCTGCCATTACAGAAATTAAAATAGTCGTTGCGCGAATCGCTTTTCTAAGTTCACTAATATTAACCCTTCCAGCCTCATCCACTCCCAAATATGTGATCTCATACCCCATTTGTTCTAAGTATTCACAAGTATGGAGAATTGCATGATGCTCTATTTTTGTAGTAATAATATGGTTCCCTTTTTCCCTATTTGCCTCTGCCACAGACTTTAATGCCCAATTATCTGCCTCGCTCCCTCCGGCAGTAAAATAAATTTCCTCTGGTTTTGCCCCTAACGACTCTGCAATCCTCTCACGTGCCCCACTTATAGCATTACGGCTTCTGGCTGCAAGGCTATATACAGACGAAGGGTTCCCATATTCTTCTGTAAGATATGGCAGCATTGCCTCTACTACACTGGGCCTTATCTTCGTTGTTGCTGCATTGTCTAAATAAATAATCTCTTCCATCCTTTTACCTCTCTCCTACTCTTTCTACACTAAACCAAATTTCCTTTTGTTTACCGCTGCCAATCACTACAGGTATATAATACTTTCCTCCCCAATATACTATAATAACATTTTTTACGAGGTGCTATATGCGCAACTCCCGCCTACATCCTATTATACATGGTACACTTCTTTTAACTACTGCTGGCTTTTTAAGCCGTATTCTTGGGTTCTTTTATAGAATATTCCTTTCTAACCAGATTGGTGCGGAAGGTATGGGAATTTATCAGTTAATTTTTCCTGTATATGGGCTGTGCAACGCCATTTGTACTGCTTCTATCCAAACCGCCATTTCCCGTTATACTGCCTACGAATATTCTAGCCATTCCAAAAAAGGCATGAAAAGAACCTTACTTGCAGGCTTATCTTTATCTTTGTTTTTATCCACCCTATTAGGAATATTTGTCTATGCCTTTGCCCCTTGGATTTCCATTTATTTCCTAAAAGAAGAACGTTGTGTCTTACTGCTTCAAATTATGGCTCTTTCCCTTCCTGTAGGCGCTATCCACAGCAGTATTAATGGATATTATTATGGGATGCAAAAAGCGTCTGTACCTGCCTTTTCCCAGCTTGCAGAACAATTAGTACGAGTCTTTTCTGTATATCTATTTGTTACTATTTCATTAGAAAAAGAACTGCCTGTCACCCCTTTACTTGCCGTTTATGGCATGTTATTAGGGGAAATTGCCTCTGTCCTATACTGTTTACTTGCACTTAGTATCTTTTCTGCCCAATCTCTGCCAGAAAAAAGACAAACCAATGCGCCTTCTTTTTTCTTGCAGTTTAAGCGTATTCTCTTTCTCTCTGTCCCTCTATCTGCAAACCGGTTATGCCTAAATTTATTACAGAGTATCGAAGCCGTATGTATTCCCTCTGCCCTCCGCCTTTTTGGGCTAACTGTTGGCAATGCACTCGAAATCTATGGTATTTTTACTGGCATGGCAATGCCTTTTATCCTTTTTCCTTCTGCCCTTACTAATTCCATTGCTGTAATGCTCCTTCCCACTATTGCACAAGCCCAAGCTGCACATGACCAAAAACAAGTCCGCCAAGTTTCCAGCTTGGCTGTCCGTTACAGCTTAGTCATTGGAATTCTATTTACTGGTATTTTCCTTTTTTATGGCAATGAAATGGGCACACTTATTTACCACAACAAAACGGCTGGGCTCTATATTTGTACTTTATCCTGGCTCTGCCCCTTCCTTTACCTTACCACTACCACTGGAAGTATTTTAAATGGGTTAGAAAAAACTGGGATTACCTTTTTCCATAATATCCTTGCTTTAACTATCCGCATTATATTTGTATTTTTAGCTATTCCACGCTTTGGCATTATGGGTTATCTATGGGGGCTATTACTTAGCCAGCTTGCTATTGCCGCTATGCACGTACATATGGTAAAACAGTTAGTCCATTTTTCTTTTTCCGCATATACCTTCCTTTTTATCCCTGTAATAAAATTATTTATTTCCCTGGCAGCAGCCCATTTTGTTTTTCGCTTTTTGCCACGCCTGCCAATTTCCCCTATAGCTTTCCTTGCAAGTAAAATCTGTTTTATCTGCCTTTGTTATGCTTTACTTTATGCAAAAGAAATCAGGCAGCTTATTCATCCAGCCAAAAAACGGTTAGGATAATTAAATGTCCGCCAGTGAAAGAAGGTTGTCCGTATATAAAGGGATTGCAATTATAGAATGTCCGTGGTAGAATTACATGTACAAAATTTACTACGCCATTAGGCAGAATCGAGGTTACAATGCCGATCAAAGTACAAACAGATTTACCAGCAAAAACAATTTTAGAATCTGAAAATATTTTTATAATGGATGAATACCGTGCCTCTATGCAGGATATCCGTCCTTTAGAAATCGCTATATTAAACCTAATGCCAATTAAGGAAGATACAGAAACCCAGCTTCTACGTGCCCTTTCCAACACGCCTTTACAAGTAGATATTACTTTTTTAGCTATTGAGTCCCATGTATCTAAAAATACTTCTGCTAGCCATTTGAATAAATTTTATACTTCTTACCGTGAAGTAAGGAACAGAAAATTTGATGGGCTTATTATTACAGGCGCACCTTTAGAACAGCTAGAATTTGAACAAGTGACTTATTGGGATGAATTATGTGCCATTATGGAATGGTCTAAATTAAACGTTACTTCCACCCTCCATATCTGCTGGGGCGCACAAGCTGGCTTATATTATCATTATGGGATTGAAAAATATTTTCTTCCTGAAAAACTTTCTGGCATCTATACCCAGCATGTCCTAGATCGGACTATCCCTATGGTAAGAGGCTTTGATGATACTTTCCAAGCCCCACACTCCCGCTATACCGGGAACCATAGTAGTGATATAAACCATGTCCCACAACTTCAAATCCTAGCAGAATCCAAAGAAGCTGGCCCTTTCCTTGTAATGGCACAGGCAGGAAAACAATTCTTTGTTATGGGGCACCCTGAATATGACCGCATGACACTTGATAACGAGTATAAACGTGATATTAAGAAAGGTCTGGATATTGCTATCCCTAAAAATTATTATCCAAATAATGATCCGTCTAAACGCCCTATCTTAAGCTGGAGATGCCATGCCAATACCTTATATACTAATTGGCTTAATTATTATGTGTACCAACAGACTCCCTATGAATTAAACAAATAAGTACTGGCAGGTGATATATCTTGTATCACCTGTTTTTTTATACATATTCTTTTATTCTTTACATATTATATCACTGAGGTGATTATTATGATAGAATTAAAATATTATTATATTCTTGGGACTTTCTTTGTAGCTATTTTAGGCACCCTATTGCATTTTTTATACCAATGGTCTGGAAATAATTTTTTTATTGGGTTATTTTCTCCCATTAATGAATCTATTTGGGAACATATGAAACTCCTATTTTTCCCTATGTTACTATATTCTTTTTTATTCATTCCCAAGCTTAAAAAAAATTATCCATGTATTATTTCTTCCTTATGTTTTGGTATCTTAATAGGTACCCTTCTTATTCCTGTCCTTTTTTACACATATACTTCTTTTACTGGTAACAATATCTTTTTTCTAGATATTGCCACTTTTATTTTAAGTATTATAATTGCTTTTTTTATTTCTTATCGCCTTACTTTATCCTGTAAAGCAGAACCTTATCGCTTTTTACTTTATGGGCTAATTATTATTCTTTTCCTATGTTTTGCATTATTTACTTATTACCCGCCAAATCTTCTTCTCTTTCTTGATCCTACTATGCCTAATTAATAAAACTTATTATTTTATTCTGCTAAATATATTTTCATTAATTTCTCTAAATGTATTATTTTTTTTCTTACAATGCCCTTATCCTTTGTTGACTTTGTATTTGCCAAAATACTGTCAAAGGATACTCCATCTATGCCTTTACTATGTAATGATGTAGTAAAGGCTATTATAAATTCTACAAACTTTTTATCCTCAATTCCTATTTTCCTAAATCCCGCAAATAAAGCGAACCATAAAAAACTGTCTTTTGAATTAAATACATGGGCGCTTTTATCTGTTATTACCTTTTCAAGCCTCCCTACCATCTTTTCAAAATCCCTAAATACCCCTATTGTCGCATTTTCTTTGATATATTTGCACATCTCCTCCAATTTATTCCACTTATCTAAATAATGAACAGCCATAATAGATTCCACTATTACACGGTTTATTGTCCCATTTCGGAATTCTGAAATTTTATATGCCCCTCTCTCTTTAAAAAATGGCATATTAGAAATTGCTTTTACCATTTCTGCATATTCTGTCCCTAATTTTGTAATCCCCTTTTGTGGGGAAGTCATTGGCTTTCCATCATTATACCTCTCAATATGGTAGCCAATATCTTCTTCTGAACAATTCAAATATTGATCATAATTAAAGCTATAGTCTAAAAACCGATCTTGTAATTCTTCTGGTAAATCAGAAAATTTCTTTCCACGAATATCAAATTCTACATTTATAACCATAGGAAACCCATTTTTGTCTAATACATCTTTCCCTTTTTCGTCTTTTTTCACTATTTGGTATGAAATCATCCATCTCCTAATATTTTTTGAGACTTTATATCCATTCTTTGAAAATAAATAAGCATTTGTACATCGTTGTTTCCCATCTAAATCCCATATAATAGGCACGCCATTTATAATTTGTTCTGCAAAAATAAGTGGATGTAATTTATGCCCTTGTAAAATATCTGACACTAAGTTCCCTTTCATAGATGGCGACCACTGTTCTGATTCTCTTTGAAGGGGATGGTCAAAACGGATTGTATGTTTTTCTATTTTTTTAATAATAGAAGAAATACTAATCTTATCTGTTTTACAATTTTCCATTGTCTGTGTTATTGTACTCATCCCTAACTTATCCCCCTTTCCTTCTTTTTCCTTATCTTTATATAAAATACACATATTAGAAAAACTTTTTAATTCCTTACAATATTCTTTATATAATTTATCACTTAACCCTAATTTCTCTTTTATTTTACTAGCTGGAATACTTTCCATTTTCATTTCCAAAATTTCTCTTTGTACCTTTGGCAAGTGGTTTAGGTATTGTTCTATCCTTTTATCTTCATATCCCTCCATTTTTTCTAAAATGATTTCTTCTAGATTAAAACCAGATGGGATCATTTCTCCAACTATCCCCTTGCTTTCCTCTTCTACTGGCATATCAATAAAAATATCCGAAAGATATTCTCTCCCTTCTTCCATTTCCACAATTATTTGCCTTTTTCTCCTATTCCTATCCCTCATTTCTTTTAAAATAGAAAACCGAATAATGCCAGCAATATACTCCATGCCATTTCCTTTTAACGGGTTATAATTTTTCCTTGCAAGGGCAATTTCATAACCTGCCCTTGAATAAAAATCATCATAGTCTTTTTGATATATCCCTCCAAACTTTTTCATTTCTTTCTGGCATAATTGATGTAATTTACTTTCATTATTGGCATAAAGCTCCTCTATTACAGCCTCTATCTGATTCATAAAAACCCAATCCCCTCTTTTATTACCATAAATATGAATTACTTTTTCTGCTGCTTATTTATAACCGTTTAGATAGGCACCCTCTTTATATGGTTAAATTATCCATATTATAGAACATAAGTTTGTATTTGTCAATAGCATTTTCGAACATTTATTCGAAAAATACGATAGCATATAAAAAGCTTCTGTTGCTTATATTGCTTAGCTACAGAAGCTCTTTTTTCCTACTATGCCTTCCTAACACAATAACTACGTTATTTTTTATGTTTATCCAGATTCTATTGATTTTAATAACTCTAACCTTTTACAAAACATTTCATAAAACTGGGGCAATTCATTAAAATATTCTTTCTTTACTTCTTTCATTTGGTTTAACCCAATTTCTTCCACAGCCCTAATTGCAGCTTCCTTCTGGTTCATATGCTCCCCAAACATAGTCTGGCAATTAGAGCCTTCTATAGTATCATAGGAACGAAAAGCCTGATTGAAATCCATTAAATCATGCAACCTTACTGGTTTATTATTAGAATTACAAACTAATATCCCCCAATTTCCCCAATGCCTATCTGTATTTCCAATAAGATAATCAATAATATTCATCATATAATAATTATGCTTATCTAAAGAAAGAATATATTTTTTGATATTTTTCTCATGGTTTGTTGCATATATCTCAAACGCTTCCATGGAAACAATAGAATATTCCTTTGATGTAACATTACTGCTTACACTGACTTTTTCTCCATCAAAATAATCTCTTTCATATAATACTTGTGAAATATCAAAACATCTGCATATTTGGCTGGCAAGCAATTCTCTTTCAACCACATCTGATCCGCCATCTTTCAGTAACCTAAAACCATTATTCATTCTTTGCCAAGCTTTCGGGAAACACCCATGGGTGGATAAATCTCTTGCTAAATATTCATTTTGTACTGTATATTGTTTACCCTTTAATGCAATATCAATAAAAGTGTTATTCAAATGATTCTCATACAAATTAATATCCCTAAAAGAAATCTTTTCTTTCTCTGATTTTACCCAAAAAACGTCTGTTAATGAAGCACACCTATATAATAATGCAACTTTAGCTCTTTCTTTGTCAGTTACTGCCTGTAACATTCCTATACTATTTAGTATCTCTTTTGCATACTTTCTATCTAAAGTAAGGACTCTTGTTGCACACCAATAATTAAAATTTGTAATATTATTGACTAACGTATCAATATCTTCCAATTCTTCTAAATATAAATTATATGGCATAAATGACTTATAATATATTTTACATTTCCCAGAACTATTAATCTTCGCAACTCTTCTATCCATATTCATAATTTCATATACTTTTTTCTCTGTCATTTAGCCACCTCTAATTAAACCAGATTTTTATTAAAAACATATTTCATTCTATTTCATTTTATAATCCTTGTACCACATTTTATACAATTCCTTATCTGAATAGTTTCTTTTATTATTATTTTGCATCCATCTTTTATAAGAACGAAAAGGCTCTAAAAATTTATAATCACAAATATCATAAGAACAAAATAATTTCTTATATGCTGCCCTTCCAGATGGAATATCCAAGCAATTCCTACGTAAATACCGGTTTGCTTGCTTTTTCATCCCACGGTTATAATCCTTACAACATGGAATTTTTTTATGGCTTCTACTCATAATATTCCCCTCTCATTCTTCTCTTGTAGTAAATTACAATAAAATATTCTATCCCCGTACTCGCCTGTATCTTGCAATTCTATTATCCCCTTCCTTATATATTTCTTTTATCTCTATATCAAATAAATTCTTCCTACAACCCACTTATCCCATTATCCTATCTGTCACTTTATCCCCATTATAAGCCCTAATAAAATATTTAAATTGCGCACTTAAAATTCTCGCTTTTTAAAATATTATATCATATTCCAGTTAAAAACACTACTTTTATGGCATAAAAATAATCCTTATTTCTTTCACACATATTTTTCCGTACCAACTTCCAACCAAAAAGAGAATAAAATAATATCCCCATTTATTTTATATCTAAAATTTTATTAAACAAAAAGGAGCGTTTTTCATTATGGCAAATGATTTTTACAAAACAGGGAAATACTATGTAGATCACTCTACCTTTGGTGGGCTTATTTATCTATCTGATTTCAATACAGAACACAAGGGAACTATAACAAAACGTAGTTCCACCATTGCCACCCGTATTTTATCCGATTGGAGCTTTGACAAGCAATGTGCAAGGGACAAAGAACTATCTTCAAAACAATATTAAACTTATAAAAATTTTTTATGGAGGTAACTTAAATTGAAGAAAAACAGAAATAGTATTTATATCCCAAGTATTGACGCAAAAGATTTATATTTGGCAAACCATTATAAAGACCCAGAAAAAAACAAAATTGGATATAGCCTTATTGATGCAAATGGCAATATCCATTATCACCGTTTTCTTTGTTCTTTTGACTATAGCCTTGACAGTGAAAAAAATTAGAGAAGCTGCAAATCAAGTTTACCACAAAAAAGAGGTATTTTCTTTTCAATATAATGGCAAGGAATACAGTGATAAAATAATAAATGTTACTTTTAAATATAGCAGTAAGGATTTTAATAAAGTCAAAAAAAATACCTATATTATGGACGGATACCAATATGATGCCCTATTATTCCACCAAAATATTGCTATTGATTCTGGAAGGATTGTAGGGATTATTACCAACACTCCTGCTTTTGAACAATCTCCTATAGAACTGCCTGATGGCTTTGAATCATTTACAGATATGGATGGTAATACAGTTTATTCTGTAAAAACCCTTTCTACTACTTATTCCCGGAAGGAATTACGGCATTATTTATATAATATGGGGTTTTATTGTAATGGCAAGCACTATATTAGGCTAAAACGCACTTCTGGTTCTGCTAGGGTTGGGAAATGTTTATTTATTGAAGAAAGCCTATATCCCATTATCCATCAATGGGAATTATGTGGTTTATCTATTAAAGAAGGCGATCCTATTGACTTAGCAGCCTTAGAATCCTATATTTCCCTTACTACCAGTAGCGCCATTGATACCATTCAAATTAATCCTAAACATATATTAATTATCCCAGATTGTGAAAGTAAATTTCAAGAAGATTCTATTATTGTTGAAATGGATTCCAATAAAAGAGTAATTGCAAAAGAGGGAAAAGCAGAAATAACGAACTCTATTTTTGATGGGCAATCACTTATAGACAAAAGCCTTATGGGGCACTACCACGGTTATGGCATGATTTTATTAAGAAACCGATTTTTTAAATCTTGTTGTTTCAATACCAATATCCAACAGTGGTTCCAAGATCGCCATATTACAGACTTATCCCAGCTAAATAAAGATTCTATTACTCTTGCTACCCATATAGAAGATATTAAATTAATTACTACGCCAAGCAGCATTAAATATAGTAAATTTGGCCCATTAACTAAATGGCTACATTCCATTGAGCCTACATTTAGCATTGTAAAGCATGATAAAAAAACTCATTTTTTCCATGGTCGGATGGTACAAGCACATTACCAATTATTAAATACACTTCAACTTACTATAGAAGAAATCCACTCTTTACTAAAGCCTTCTTTAGAGTATGTTAATCTCCTAAATACGGATATAGACGTATTAAAATACCATGTAAAATGTTCTATTCTTGATACAGAAAAAGATCATAGCCTTTCCAATATCTTTAAAAATAAAAATGAAATGATCTATACTATGATGAAGGCTTCCCAAACTTTTTATAATACCAAATATTTTTATGATTTTAAAAAGGAAATATGCAAATCCTACTTAAATAACCTAAAAAAAGGGCATATCCTTATTGACGGCAACTACTCTGTCCTATTTGGGAACCCCTATGAAATGCTTTTACATAGTATAGGGGAGTTTCATATACAATCTGGCACCTCTTCTCTTCCGCCAGGTTGTATCCATACAAAAAGATATCCCTATGGAAAAAAAATACTAGGATGCCGCAGCCCGCATATTTCTACCTCAAATATTTTAATTTCTACTAATATAGAACATAACCTTATTGATACCTATTTCAACCTTACTAAAGAAATTGTATGCCTAAACGCTATAAATGAAAATATATTAGAACGGTTAAGCGGTGCTGATTACGATTCCGATCAAATGATTCTTACTGATAATGAAATATTAATCCGTGCAGCCCTAAAAAATTATTCTGTATTTAAAGTCCCTGCCAATAGAGTTTCTGCCAAAAAATCCAAACGGTTTTATACCAATACTGATAAAGCAGATTTAGATTACCACACGAGTGAAAATAAAATTGGCGAAATTGTAAACCTATCCCAAGAACTCAATACCCTTATGTGGGACACGATTAATAACACAAATAAAAATCTTTCTCTTTGTTACCCAGATATCCAAGATATTTACCATGATATTTGTATACTAAATGTTTTAAGCTGCATTGAGATTGATAAGGCAAAAAAGGAATTTGATATTTCCTCAAGCAAAGAAATCAGCGAAATCAAGAAAAAATGGTTACAATACACGCCTGACAACAAAGCAATTAAGCCTGCCTTCCTTGGGTTTATTGCGCAGACAAAAGGCTATAAAGACCCGCAAAAGAAAACATACCATTACCATAAAACTTCTATGGATTACGTATTAAAAGAGCTGAATCAATACCGTTCCCATAAAACAAAAGCCAATCATTTTACCCCATTTTCTGAATGTTTCCGTTTTCCTGCTTTTAATGCAAATTCCGTAAATAAAAAACAACTTTATACTATACGGAATATATGCGAAACTACTACCCTAGCTATCCATGCCATATGGGGAAAAGAATATTACACCCTTGAAGAAAAATACCTATTGTCACAACAATATAAAGAAGAACTTATATCCTATATACAAAAGCTAAAGATTAACCAACACACCTTATTTGTATTAATCACTTATATTGACAACAAAAAATACTCACAAATATCCAAATTATTATTTTACCTGCTCTTCCACTATAAAAACAATACTTTAATTGAACTTATGTATGATTTACAGCCCTCTTCTTCCTATATAAAGGAAGCAGCCAATGGGGAAATTGATTTATATGGAATTAAATTTAAACGATATGGAGGAAACCACCTTGAATAAAAAAGAATTTATAAAAGAGCTATCCAGACGTTCTGGGATAAATGAATACAGTATTTATGAGCTATACCATCTTTCTTATGAATTAATTGTAGAACACTTAACCTGCCAAGAAAATGTAGAATTGCCTAAACTTGGCATATTTACGCTTCAGGTTAGAAATGCAAAAAACCTATTATGCGGAAAAGAAAAATTAGAAGAAAAAACATGTATTTACCTTTCTTTTCAAATAAATGCACAATTAAAAAACCGCATTAAAAATAAAAGTTACTTTTCCCATTTTTAATCCGCCACCTTTTTGCCCGGAAGTTCCTAAAAAACGCTTCGGGGCTTCCGTTAAAACTACCCTTTTCCCAAATAAGGGAGCTATAGGAAGAACCCCTTTCTATATTCTATCCTTTTTCTTACGCAGGCGGTAATGCTACTTTTATGGTATTACCGCCTGCTTCTAGCAGCAAAAATACATACCACAAAAAAATATTGGAGGCCGCCTATATGAATAGTAAAACACCTACGGAAATTAATAAGGATATCCTTCTTCCATTCCTTATTTACGACAAGCCATTCCCCTATTATGGAACAATTACGCTATATCCAGTAACGATGGACAATATTTTATTATTCCAAACATTATCACAATCTATTATTATTCGGAAAGATAGTATTTTCCACAATAAAAAAATTATTAAAATGTCCTATCTGGATTTTCTTATCTACGCTTTTGGAAATAAAGAATTAGAAACACAATATAAAATCCCTTATCTCTCCCAATACTACCTTTATGCTATCCAACTATTACAATTATGCTGTAAAGATGCAGAAATAACAATGGATCAAACAGGATACCTCTATATTAATAAAATCCTTATTACACCAGAAATTTTTGATGATTTAAGGCGTATTATCATTCTCCAAAATGAAATTGATTTTGATATAGATGAATTTTTAAATTATGATACCGAACAACGTTTACAAAAAGCAGATACCCAAAACCGCAAAAAAGATAAAATAACAATAGAAGATTATATTGATTCTCTTATTATTGCAATGAATACTACAGAAAACCAAATTATCAATATGACAATACGCAAATTTTGGCGTTATATCAAACGCTACCAACTACATGAAAACTATACCATTGCCAAAACAGGCGAATGTAGCGGGCTGGTTTCCTTTAAAGAACCTATTAAATACTGGATGCTATCCTTAGAAGAAGAGGATAAATACAAATATTTAAAAACGGATGAAAATGAATTAAAGGGGAAAATCCATTAAAAATTTTTCTCTTTTCATTTTACATAAAAATCTACATAAAAAATAAGAAAGCGAGGACAAAACAATGTCTACAAGCGAAAAAAATTTTTTAGTTAGTACAGCCGATTTTTCTTTATATTATAATGGGATCTTAGCATGTACTGGCACTACAAACCTGAACGCTTCTATTGAAGTATCTATGCAAGAACAAAATGTAAATGCAGGAAAGGGAAATAAATTAGTTTATTCTTTCAAATATGGAAGAGAATTAAATGTTACCCTAGAAGCTGCCGACTGGAAGTTAGAATATCTGGCTGCCCAAGTTGGTTCCAAAATTACAGAAGGGCTTTCCGATGTTTACAAAATTGGAGAATGTATTTCCCTTACAGATGGCATTGGCGTATTATCTTCTATGCCTATTAGCGATGTTGCAGTAGAATTACAAAACGGCTCTATTATTACTGTTACCCCACAGGCAACTACGATTGACTTAACAAAATATGGCGTAAAAGCAAGTGAAACAGTAAAAGCTACTTACCAATATTCTAGGATTGCAAAAACCATTACTATTGATGCGAATACTGCGCCAAATGTCTACAAATTAGTATTAGACGCAGACAAACACAATAACAAGCTTGGCAAAGTAGGCAGCATCCAAGTTATTATCCCGGCCTACCAGCCAAGCGGCAACTTTACTATGAACTTTACACCAGATGGTGTATCCAGCACAAATATTGATGGCAAAGCACTTGCCATAGAAGGTGATAGCTGCGTTGATGGGTCTAGTGTATATGCCTATATTAAGGAATTTGACGATACTGCAACTGTTATGGACATTACAGAGCTTGCCGCTACCCCTGGCACTATCCACTTGGATTCTTCTAATCCATCAAAAACTGCCACTATCTCTGTTATTGGGCTAAAAGGTGCTTTTTATGCCCCAATCCAATTAGAAAACACGGATTGTACTTTTGTATGTGATACCCCAACTATTGCTACCGTAGGCCAGAATGGCGTAGTCACTGCTGTTGCTTCTGGAAATGCAAAAATTACGGTTACTTACCATATGGTATCCGATGCAATCAATGTTATTGTAGCATAACAACCAAAGGCTATTACACTATTTTTTTGTGTAATAGCCCTTTTTTCTAACATGGCTATAATTTATTAACTGTATCAAGCCCCCCTATAACTTTAATTATAAAAGCTTTAAAATAGGTGATATTATGTGTAAAAATGCGTATGAACAATACTCTGCCCATACTGGGAAAATAATGATATTTTGCAGCCATATAAAGTCTCCAAACCCCTTAGCACAGCTTTGTATTAGCCAAAAATTCTGCCCTAAAAAAGATCGGTATATTGAATTAAACCAAAAAGAAACCTGTAAATATTACCACTAATATACAAATATACCATTAAATTACTATTTCTTTAAAGGAGGAATATCATCAGCCTATGAACGACCTACTATTTCAGTTACTTTTATCTTGTATCCCTATCCTTGGCATTATTATTACAAGCTTTTTTATTCCCTATTTAAAAACCAAAATATCTGCTACCCAAATGGAAGAAATCTCAAAATGGGTAACAAAAGCAGTACAAGCAGCAGAAGTCCTTTTTGATTCCCCAGGCTCTGGTACTAATAAGCGAGACTATGTTATCCATGTTATTAATACTATATTTAATTCTAAGAAAACAATTATTACAAACGATCAAATCCGCATTTTATTAGAAGCCTCTTTAAAAACAATGAAACAAAATAAGGAAGGATAATCTTATATGGATACTATTTTAGAATTTACAACCATAGACTTCTCTTCTGTATTTCTTTCTGTATTTATTATTTTAATTGGCATAAAATCAATTTCTTCTATTCTTGAATGGGTATCCCAAAAACTTGGCCTTGAAACCAAATGGATGCGCGCTAGGCGGGAAGAACATAACCTTCTTTTAAAAACTTCCCAACACCTTACTGCCTTGCAAGAAAAACAAAAACAGGATATGGAAAAATCTGATATGCGTGATGAAGAAATTTCCAATGACATAAAAAAACTGACTTTTATGTTTATAGAGAAAGAAATTGATGATATAAGATGGGAAATCAATAATTTCGCCACAAAAATATCAGAAGGGAAACCATGTAATAAAGACAGCTTCCAACATTGTATCCATATCTATGAAAAATACGAAAAAATATTAGAAGAAAACGGGCTTGATAATGGAGAAGTAGAATTATCTATGGAACTTATCTATGATGCCTATAAGAAAAAGTTAAAAGAAGGTGAATTATGGCCCACTCACAAAAAATCCTAAGATTAGATATATCTGCAGAACAGTCTTTTATTTACTTAAAATGCAAACAATATGACAGCCAATCCCGTATTTACCAACTTATTATTACTGACAACAATATTCCTATCCCTTTACAAGGCACGGAATATGTAACCGCTGGAATGAGGAAACCCGACAATACTTACGCCGATACTGTCTGTCAGTGGAAAGATACTCAATTATACCTTACTATAACCGATAATATGTTATCTGTAGCTGGTGATGGCATATTAGAAATCAGGATTTATGAAAAAAATACTGGTGAAATCCTTAGCACTATGCTAATCCATGTCAATATCCAACGCTCTACCCTCCCTTATGATAAAATGATTTCTTCCCACGAATTCCATGTATTAAACAACCTTATTTTATCTGTGCTCCACGCCGCTGATATTTCCAAAGAAACTGAGGCATTATTAGAAAAAATCAAAAATGATATTGCCATATATGAAACAGAATATACAGAATTGTCCACAGAAGCCAGAGAATTAATTGCTAATTTAACCACTTTTATTACCCAGGCAGAAACAGAAGAAGCACAAAGAATTTTAAATGAATTTCAAAGAATCGCTAATGAAAATGCCCGAACCGAAGCAGAACAAACACGGGAAACTAAAATAACCAATGCGCTACAAACAATTACCAATATTACAAATAATGCCGTTGAAGCCACCACCCTGGCAAACTCCGCAGCCGACCAAGCAAGCCAAACAAATACAAATATTACAAATGCCGAAGCAATCCGTATTGCTAATGAATCCCAACGAATAGAAAACGAAACCATCCGAAAAGCCCAAGAAGCCAATAGAGAAAAATCTACTTCTGATTCTCTTGCCCATATACATACTACTATTACTAATACAATTTCCGCCATAGATAGGGCAAATGAAATAGCGGCTGATTTAGAAGAAAAAAGAGACACTGGGTATTATAAAGGAGACAAAGGAGAAGATGGCAATAATGGGGTAATTTTAAATGTAAATGCAAACTGCTATGCCTTTGAAATCGAAGGGGACTCCCTTTATTTGGTATATTCTACTGGAACTACTCCACCCCATTTTAGTATAGATGCAGATGGATATTTGGTTGTAAATGTGATATAAACATAAATCAAGATATAACAAAACCGAAAGGAGTTATTTTTCATGATACTCACAAATATTATCCAGCAACTTAACCGTCTTAAAAACCTTTTGCCTCAATTTTTTTCTAGCGATTCTAATATAATGATACTCTCTAAAATAAAAGAAGTTATTTCCGAATTAAGGATTCTTAATAATACAATAATAGAAATTGGAAAAACATCAAATTTAACAGGACAACAACTAAAAGCCTTAGAAAATTCTGCCTTCCAAGTAGCTAGTAAATATGGCAAAAGCGCAAATGACTACCTTACAGGAATCCTAGATATGTACCATGCTGGATTTCACAATGCAGAACAAATGTCAGAATTATCTATATTAGCGCAATCTATTGGCAGCATCGATAAAGCAACTGCTCATGCGTATTTAATTGCTAGTAATAATGCTTATCACCTAAAAGGCAATATTGAAGAATTAAGCAAAATCCTTGACGGGCAAAATAATATTGCAGAACACACTTCTATCAGTATGATGAATATTGCCCAAGCAACCGCCAAATCAGCAACAGCCGCTTCACAAGCTGGCATCAAACTAAATGAATTATCTGCATTAATTGCTATATTAGGCTCCAATATACAAACCTCTGGAACAGAAATTGGGAATCACTTAGCATCTTTATTTACAAACTTACAAAACAACTCTACCAATACGTCACTCCAAAAAATATTCCAAGATCTCAATATTTCTATAACAGAAATCGTTAATGGCTCTGAAAACCTTAAAACCCCTATCCAACTATTAAAAGAATTGGCAGAAACTTTTCAAATGCTTGCCATAGACGATCCAAGGCGTACCAATATTTTATCTAATCTTGGCGGCTCTTCTAGTGATACCCTTACAACAATCTTAAATCATTGGGCTTCCTACGAAAAAATGCTAACCTTATATTCTACAGGGCTTGGAAGCGCTTCTAAAAAAGCAGAAGAATCTGCCAATCATTTAGAAAATTCCTTCCAAAGGCTTTCTAACACATGGACAAATATAACAAAAAATATTGCTCATTCAGATAGCATCACTTTTGTTATAAATGCCATGAACCATCTGCTTAGCCTAATTAACCATATAACCAACTGTCTTGGTACTCTTGGAACGGTTGGTTTCAGTGCAGCTATTGCAGGCATCTCTAAATTCGTTAAAAACTTTGCTTAACCTATAAAGGTACTATTAAAGACTCTCCTACTGTTTTTAATTGGGCAATCATAGCCAAGGAAATAACAAAATGGCGTTATAAACAAGGCTATGGATACATGGGGTTTTTAACAAGACTCTACAAACGCATCCGTGGAGTATAAACTATACATGGAGGAGTAAATGCTTGAATCCTTTGAATACATATCAAACCGTAAGCTTATTATAGCTGAGGTTGCGAAAGGCAGAAAAAATTGATTATGTTGGTATAGGTTAATATTGGCGAGAGCTAATAAGTGGCTAAGTACTATTAACAACAAAGGCATTTTCGAACGAGCAGGACGGCACTCCACTCTTTTTGCATTATTAAATGAGTGTAATCAAATATAGAAAAGAAAGATTATGTGCTTTACACAGAGAGCAATCCCCACAGACATACCCATCCTCTAAGTAGGCTACAGCCATAATGTAGCATCTGCTTATAAGGCATAGTGCATATTGCGATTTTCAATAAGTTTCAGTAATATGTTTGGATGTGCGTTTCATCCAACGAGTAAAACTTATTATTTTTCCTAACAAAAAATTTACCATTCATACCCACAATTATTACAGTGGAATATTTTATACCGTTTCGTCCCAAATATCCCATATATAGCTGTATTAATTACTTTAGATGTGGTTGAAACTTTTTTTATATTTGTGGATTGGCAGGTTGGGCATTTTGGTTTATTTAAAATGCTTTCATTTAATTGTCTTTTTTTATATTCTTCAATCCTTCTTTTATGATCTTCTATTTCATCACCCATTTCTTCTATATAAGTATTAACAATTGTTTCTGCTATTTTATAATTATTTCCAACCTTTAATTGAATATATTTAATAGCCTCTTCCTTATGATTATTTACACAATAATGATAAATTTCATTTTGATCTAACATATTGATCCTATATTTTTCATATAAATTTTCATTTTCAGAACTCATTTTTTCTCCTTATAATAAAGCATTCTAAACTGAATATACCACAATTTAAATTTTAATGCAACTAAAAACTATAGGAGAGTCTTTACACGCATTAGCTGATATACAAGATATTTTAACTAATTCATACAAAAATACAAAAACACTAAATAATTCATTAATTAATAACCTTAAACAATATTCAACCGAAGCCATTAAAACAGCCCTTGCCCAATCAAAAAAATTAACTACATCACAAATCCAAGCTATTCTATCTTCTAAAGGGCTGGAAGGCAACACTTTAAAGACTGCTATAGAAGAAATAGGGCAATTATCTACTTCTCAGGATAAAGCCACTTTTACAGCAAATAACTTCAGCCTTGCCATGAAAGGCCTTAGCTTAAAAATCAAAGATGCTACTGCTTCTATTAAGAATTTAATCTTATATAACCCTATTACCAAGATAACCGCAGCAATCGCTGTTATTTATTTATTAAACCGTGCCATACAATCCACTACAAAGACATTAGAAACACAAAAAGAAGAATTAAAGAAAAGCCAAGATTCTATTACTGGATATAATAACCAGCTTTCTTCTTTACAATCTGATTTACAAACTGTCAATGATAAAATAAACGAAATTAGTAGCAATCCAATTACCATTGTCGATCAAAAAACTCTTTCCATCTTAAGAGAAGAACGAAATGAATTAATACAACAAATAGACCTTATTAAAACGCTAAATGAAGCAGCAAAAAATACTGCCGAAAACCAAGCTGTTGCTATCCTTGCCAATACTTCTAAAATTACAGGACTTACAAGGGTTATTCAATCTTTAAAAGAAGGTGATATTCTTGGCGCATTAGTTGATACTCATTTTGGGATCGGCGGAATATACCATACTATTGAAGATCTTATAAATAAGGATTATAAAGGTGCCTTTAAAAGCGCAGCCCTTGGTTTGCTTACTAATATGGGCAGTCCTTTTGCCAGTATTTATAACTGGCTTTTCCCTAAAAAAGAAAATAAAAAATCAATCCTTGAGGAAACTACAGAACAAATAGAGAAATTAAATGCCTCTAGGAAAAAACTGGATAACCTAAATAATAACTATCTAAATAAAATAATAGATGAAGATACCTATAAGAAAAAATTTGCTAAAATAAACGAAACAATTTCTGAACAGACTGCTTCTATTATTACAAATATAAATACCTTACAAACATACAAAGCAACACTAGATCATACCGTTCCAAACCAGCTTGAATGGATTAATCAAATAAAAAAAGTGGAAGATGCTTATACTGCTTCATTGGTATCAACAGATGGTTATAAAACTTTCGATGACATTTTATCCTCTGATATATACAGCCCATACAAAGCTGAGCTTATCGAACTTGCCAAACAAGGCAGGCTGACCTCTGATATTTTACATACAGAATACCATAACTTAGATGTGCTCTTCCATGCCCTTGGCTTATCTACGGAAGATATTATAGAGAAATTCAAACAAATGGGGGAAGAAAGCCAATATGCCTTTCCAGCCAATTCTATTTTCATTCTTTCTGAAGAACATTCCAAAGCAATTGATGATTTCCAATCCAAAATAAACTCCCTAAAATCTGCCCTAGATTCTCTTCGCTCTGGGAACTTAGACAGCTCTGCTTTCCTTGACTTGCAGCAAGAATTCCCTTCCTTGCAAAACGAATCTGAACAGCTCGACCAAGCTATACAAGACCTAATGAATGATTCTTTACAGTCTTTATATTATACTTTAGGTGAGGATATTCCTGACAATTTAAAAAACAGCCTAAAATCCCTTGTAGATGAAGCAACTGGGAGTGCTGCCCCTTCTTTACAAGAAGCCTTTTCTTCTGTCCAAAACTCTTATAAATCTTTGGCAGAATTTAAAAAGGCCATGCCAAATGGCATTTCTGACAGCCTATTATCTTCTATTGCCTCGCTTAGTACTTCTATGCAGGATTTGGTGGCTGGGTTCTATGCTGGCGCAGTTAGTTCAGAAACACTTTTCCACGCCCTTTCTGAGCAGTACCAAACAGATCTGCAAAATTATAGCAATGCCCTTCTTTCCAAAAACTTATTAAGCAGCCAATTCTATAATAATATTATCCTTGCTGATACGAAACTTATCAATGATTTTAGTAAAAACTATGGCATTGATATCCGCAACTGCAAAACTTATGCAGAAGCAAAACAAGCGATTGAGGCAGCCTGTTTTAAAAATATTTCCAATATATGGACAAACTATTATGATGCCCAAAAAGGGACTTTTACTCTTGAATTCCAAAGGCAGGTACGTTTCCGCGACCAAGAAGAACCTGGAAGTGAAAAATGGCATGCCCTAAATAACCAAATAGAGGATATCCTTCATGCTGTCCTACTATATCAACAAGCCTCTAGTGCCCTAGACCATATTACTTACCAAGGCATTGAATCAAACTTTTCTAGTATTTTTAACAGCCTTGGGACAAAAGAAACCTCTTCTTCGGCTCCTACTATTTTTGACTGGATTGAGACAAGAATTTCTTCTGCAAAAGAACAAATTGATTCTTTAAACCAAAAGCTAGATTCAGTATCTGACTATACCCGCCAAAACCGAACGATTGATGAAATGCTTTCTGCCTACCAAAAGGAAATCCAATTATTAGGGGAAGCCAAACAAAAATACCTAGAAAAAGCAGAAGCGGTTGGGCTGTCTGCCTCCTATATTCATAAAATCCAATATGGCCTTATGGAACTAGAAGCTATTGAAAATGAAACTACAAAAAAGAAGATTGACGAATATCAAAAGTGGTATGAAAAAACAAAAGAAATTGATACTTCTATTGAGGAAATTATCCAGAAAACCAAAGAACTAAACCTCCAAAAATTAGAAAACCTAACAAATGATTTTGAACGTGTTACTTCTCTTTCAGAAGCCCACCACCATTATTTACAAACACTTCTGGATGTCAAAGAAGCCAAAAACCAGTCCGTTACAGAATCAGATTATCTTTCTCTTTTGCAGGAAGAACTCCATTTGCAAGCAACTTTACAAGATCAATACCAGCAAATGCAAAAAGAATTCCAACTCCTTGGCCTGTCTCCTATTGATGATGCCTGGTATGAATACCAAAAGAAATTTATTGAAACTAAGTCTCAAATCGAAGATTGTACCCTTTCCATTGAAAAATTCAAGGATACCATTTTAGAAATTCGCTGGAATCAATTTGACACAGGTATCTCCTCTTTAGAAAACCTATCCAGTGAAATCCAAGATGCCCTTTCTCTCCTTGGTGACGGGGAAATTATAGATCCAGACGGGGAAATCACTGACCTTGGGCTTACTAAAATTGGGTTATACGCCCAGCAATATATCACTTCTAAAAAGCAACTTGCAGAATATGGGCACGCCATTGAAAAACTAGGCGAACTTTACAAAAACGGGCTATATTCCCAAGAAGAATATACCCAAAAACTCCTTGAATTCCAAAAAGCAAGCCGGGATACTGCTTTATCTCTTAAAAATATTAAAAAAGAATTTTTGGATTTCCATAAAGAAGCAATCCAAGGCGAACTAGATGCAATGAAGGAATTGGTTAATAGTAAAAAAGCAGCCCTTGATGCAGAAAAAGACTTACAAGATTATCGCTCTTCTATTGCAAACAAACAAGCTGCGATCCAATCTCTTGAAAAGAAAATTGCAACCCTTGCTCTTTCGGATGCTAGGGCAGACAAAGCATTAAAACTTCAATTAGAAGAGGAACTTGCCAAGGCTAAAGAAGAACTTGCAGAAGAAGAAAAACAACATGCCATTGAAAACCAAAAGGAAGCTTTAGACCAAGAGTATAACGCATTTGAACAGGAAAAACAAAACGAATTAAAAGAATTAGAAAATAATTTAGAAAAGCAAGAAGATTTTATACAACAATATTTACGCCAAGTAGTAGATAACTATGATATTGTTTCAAGCCAGCTCCAAGAAATTTCAGAATCCTTTGGGATTTCCTTTACAGAAAACCTCACTTCCCCATGGAAACAGGCAACTAACGCAGCCAACCTTTATATACAGGCAGTTGAAAAACTCCTTCCTTCTTTTGAAATCCCTTCTGGAAGTATTGGAGAAGGAATGTCTGGAATTAGTTTAGGAACCAATTACCAAAAAGGGACATGGATACAAGAAACCAATCCAGAAAGCCAACAATATGGAAAATGGTGGTATCAACATGCAGATGGTTCTTATACCCGATCTGGCTGGGAAAAAATAGATGGTGTATGGTATTGTTTTGACAAAGACGGATGGATGGGCGCACAAGAATGGATAAGAGGAAATGAAGGCGAATGGTATTACCTTGGCCCTGATGGCGCAATGTTACACAGCGGCTGGAAAGTAATTAATGGAAAAGATTATTATTTTGATGAAGAGGGAAAACTTTACCAAAATAGGTATACGCCAGATGGCTACTGGGTGGATCAAGATGGTGTTTATCATTCTTCTATTCAAATGGAAGAATGCACTGCTGTTCCATATGATCTAACAAAATATCCTATCCATACCTCCTATGATCCAACTGCCCTATCCCAAACATTCCCTAGGTTAAATACCCTCCATACCATGCCATTGGAACGAGTTTCAAACAGCCAGCCTGTCAGCCTAAATATTACAAGCCCGCTTATGGTAGTAAATGGCGGGCTCGATTCTTCTATTATGGGAGAAGTAGAAAGAAAAATTAATCAAATTCCTAATGAAATAAAACAACAATTTAAAAGTTTGGGATTATAAGAAGTAGCGTCCTATTTTATTCTTGAGTTTCCGCAAATTGTAATTCCAAAATGAATATAATCTCCCAAAGCACCAATCTGCCGAATTTTGAAAAGATATAGAGCAGCAGTCTTATGAATAGAGGCACTTTAATAAGCCCCGCCGGAACCGGACTTTGGGTGACATATTCTTTTATCTATTCAAACTGCCAGCTTAAGGCAAAGTTGACGGTATGCAGGGCGCCTTGTCCTGAACCAGAGTCTGATGCCCTCTTTTGCATACGACAGTATGCCTGAGATGCCTTTT
>CAJTLB010000019.1 GCA_910577045.1 uncultured Lachnospiraceae bacterium
GGGCACATAGAGGGTGCAGCCAGAATTATCCAGAAAATACCATGTTAGCGTTTGAAAAAGCAGCTAATTTACAAGGCTTAACAGGGATAGAATTAGATATTCAACTGTCGAAAGATGGTCATATGGTGGTAATCCATGATGAACGGGTGGACAGGACAACAGAAGGCATGGGAGAAGTACAACTACATACACTTTTTGAACTAAAGCACTTTCATATTGATGCAGGAAATGGAAAAAAGGAACGGGTTCCAACCATAGAAGAAGTATTGGATTTGTTAGAGCCTAGGATGAAACAAGGGTTTTTACTAAATATTGAACTGAAGAATAGCCGTATCCCTTATTTAGGCATGGAAGAGAAGATTGTAGAACTGATCCAGCAAAGAGGGCTCCAAGAATCCGTGGTATATTCTTCTTTTAGTGCCTTATCTTTGGAAAAGCTAAGGAAATTAGACCCAAAGGCAGAAATTGGGATATTGGATGGGAAAGTATCCGATTGTCTGTATAAATTGCAAGGAGGATGTGGGGCAACAGTATTGCATCCATATTGGCAAGGGATCGATTTACCAGCAGAGAGGTTAAAAGGCTATACCATAAGGGCGTGGTTTGGCGGGCATCTATATCCAGAAAAACCAACAGGCGCAAAGCTGGATCTGAGAAAACTAGAAGAGCAAGGAATAACCGATGTGATTTTAAATGAACCAGAAAGTTATGTAGAATAAAGAAGGACGAATGGAGAAGCAAAGTGAATATTGCGGTAGTGCTGGCGGCTGGTGTAGGACAGCGGATGAGGAATGGCGGATTGCCAAAACAGTTTTTAAAATTAATGGGGAAGCCAATTGTGATTTACACATTAGAAAAGTTTGAAGCAAGTGAGGAAATTGATAAGGTAATTATGGTTTGCCATGGAAGTTACCTAGAACATATGCAGAAGCTGCTTTCCTTATACCAAATACAAAAAGTAGAACAAGTAATTGTAGGAGGGAATGACAGACAGGGCAGTTTACAAAGAGGGTTAGAGGCAGTGGTACAAAACGGCGGGAAGCCAGAGGATATTGTCTTAATCCATGATGGGGTGCGCCCTTTAGTAGAATTGGCAACAATCCATGAGAATATTAGGGTTGCCAAACAGTATGGCTGTGCAATTACGGTGCATCCTGTTACAGAGTCAGTAGTGATTACAGAGACAGAGGAAGCTGCTATGGCAGACTTTAAAAAAAGGGCAGACACCTATTCCATGACAGCCCCCCAGACATTCCGTTTAGGGGAAATTTTACATGCTTACCAACAGGTAGATACAGAGGAAAAAAGAGAAGTCCCTTTGTTAGATGCTGCCATGGTGTATGCACAAGCAGGCGGTGCGATCCATTTAGTGAAAGAACAGGGTGCTAATATTAAGATTACAACTCCAGAGGATTTTTATTTCCTAAAGGCGATTTTAGAACTAGAAGAGAATAAATATGTGTTTGGATTATAGGAGAAGGGCATGGTAGAACAAAGAGATATTGAAATTATATTAAATAACCCGATTGATTGGGAATGGTTCCGGGATAAAACCGTATTGATCACAGGGGCAACGGGGCGCTTGGGCATGTATCTTGTGGAAGCGATTAGTAAAGCAAATATTGATTGGAATTTGAATATTACAATCCTAGCCTTAGCAAGAAAGAAGGAAAAATTAGAAGAGGTTTTTGGGGAATCCTTGTTATTACCTTATCTTTATACTTTAGTACAAGATATTACAGAGCCTATCAAGTGGGAAGGGAAAGTCCATGCAATTTTTCATACCGCAGGATTGGCAAGCCCAAAGGATTTTACAAATTGGCCAGTGGATACATTATGGGGGCATGTGCAAGGGACGAGGAATGTTTTAGAGTTAGCAAGGGAGAAAAAAACGGAGAAAGTTCTTTATGTGTCAACGGTAGAAGTCTATGGGGAATGGGCAAAAGAAGAAGGAATCCGGGAAGAGGATATGGGGCCTATGCGTTGTGATAATGCAAGAGCATGTTACCCAGAAGCAAAGCGGCTGTGTGAAACGATGTTTGCAGCATACCAGGAACAATACCAAGTCCCTTATGTGGGAGTAAGGCTCTGCCATACTTTTGGGCCAGGGATTTCCTTAGAAGATGGAAGGGCTTTCTCAGAATTTATCCGAAATGTGATAAAAGGGGAAGACATTGTACTACAGACAGAAGGAAGTGCAGAAAGAACCTATACCTATGTAGCAGATGCCATAGGGGCAATGTTGTTAGCCTTTACCAAAGGAAAAGAGACATATTATAATATTGCGAATGTAGAGAACCTAATTAGTATTCGTGATTTAGCAGAATTAATCGCAGGGTTAGATAAGGAAGGGAAAACAAAAGTCCGTTACCAGAAACAAGATCAAACATTGAAATATTTGCCTTTCCATTTGGGGATTATGGATGTAAGACGGATTATGGAACTTGGATGGCGGCCACAAGTGGGGCTTGCCGAGGCATTCCGTTATACCTTGGAATCTTTTCGGCAAAGGCAGGAATAGGAGTGAATAGGGAAATGGAGAAGGAACAAAGATATATCCAAAAACGGTTATGGAAGGCAAGGGTACAAAGTATACTGTTTTATTTGTTCCGTATCTTTCCCATAAACCAAAAGAAAATTGTATTTTGCTGTATTGAGGGGAGTACAGGGTATAGTTGTAACCCGAAATATATTGCAGAAGAATTAATCCGTAGGAAAGCAGGGTACCAGCTTATCTGGCTGGTAAATGAGAAAGGGAAGAAGTTCCCAAAAGAAATTGAGGTAGTAGAAAATACGTTGTGGAACAGAGCATATCAGTTGTCAACCGCGCATATCTGGATTGACAATAGCCGGAAACAATTAGAAGTACGGAAAAGGAAAGGGCAACTCTATTTACAGACATGGCACGCAAAATTGGGATTTAAACCAACTTGCTTAGATCGGGGGGCATCTTTTTCCAAAATTGCCTATTTGGTGAGTAAACATGATTCCGATATGATTGATTATGTACTTTCCAATTCGAAATGGTATGATAAAACGTTGCCAACAGGAATGATATATTCTGGGAAAACCTTGCGGACAGGCTCCCCTCGGTGTGATGGGCTAGTGGGGGATAGGGAAGGAGCAAGGAAAAGGGTAAGAGAGAAGTACCAATTGCCAAAAGAAGTAAAGATTGTAATGTATGCGCCAACGTTCCGCGGGGGAAGCCAAGAGACAGAAAGAAGTATCCAGGTAGGGGAAGGGCTTTTGGAATACCAAAGGGTAATTGAAGCAATGGAGAGGCGTTTTCCAGGGAAGTGGTATATGTGTTTGCGTCTGCATCCACAGTTAGTAGCCAGGGGATTATGCCAGAAGGAAGGGATAAAAGAAAGGGAAAGAGTTATTGATAGCAGCAAAGAAGATGATATGTACGAGATATTGGCAGGGTGTGATGCGTTTATTACCGATTATTCGAGTGCAGCGTTTGATGCAGCAGTAATGAGGGTACCTATCTTTTTATATGCAGAGGACTATAAGGAGTATGAAAAGGAGAGAGGGAAGCTATTATGGGATATGAGGAAGTTGCCCTTTCCTTTGGCAACGAATGAGGAAGAACTTGAAGAAGAGATTCAGGGGTTTAAGGAAAGCATTTATCAGGAAAAATTGGAAGAGTTGTTTTTAGAGGCAGAAATGGTAGAAGATGGGAGAGCATCGGCAAGGGTTGCGGATTGGATAGGAAAGTGGATACAAAATGGAAAAGAAATATCAAACAGAGATTGATGAATTTCAGGCTAGGTTTCAAAAGTACAAGGACAAGAGAATTGTTTTATATGGAATTGGGCGGTATACAGCGACTTTGTTAGATGGCCAACAAGGGTTCCATTTTGTAGGGCTTATGGATAAGGACCCAGAAAATATAGGAAAACACTTATTTGGGCTGCCAGTAATGGATGTAAGGACAGTAGAACAACAAGCAGATTTAATTGTAATTAATACATCAGAAACATATTGGGAATTGATTTATAGCCGGCTACAAGGAATAAAAATTCCTGTTTATTATAAAAATGGGGAAAGGGCAAGGCGGCAAGAACAAGATATATGCCATAATCCTTTTCAAGGATTGTCATATCAGGGGCTTTGGGCAAAAATAAAAGCTGCTGACGTTGTTTCTTTTGATTTTTTTGACACTCTTTTTATGAGGAGTGTATGTAGCCCACAGGATATATTCCGGTTTATGGATATAGAGTGGGAAAAAAAGCAAATAGGATTTACTTTTTCAGAAATGCGGAATAAGGCAAAAAAAGAACTAAGAAAAGCATATTCTTTAGAAGAGTTGTATAGGCAAATGGAGGTTATGCTTCAATTGCCTGATATGGCATTAGAAGATGAAAAAGAAAGAGAAATGGAATTAGAGGAGGAGCAATTAGTTCCTCGTATAGAGTTGCTTTCCTGTTTTAAGCAAGCCTGTAAAATGGGAAAAGAGGTATATATTATAAGTGATATGTACCTTCCAGAAAAGTTTTATCGGAAGGTATTAGAATCATATAAGATTTTTCTCCCAGAAGGCCATATTTTGTTATCCCATGCCTTAGATGCTAGTAAATCAGATGGGACATTATGGGGTTATTATATAAAAACAATAGTAAAAGGTAAGCAGGCATTACATATTGGGGATAATCAAAGGGCAGATATGGAGGAAGCAAAGAAAGCAGGGGTAGAAACATATCTGGCGCCTTCTGCATGGGCATTATTTGGGGTTTCTTCCATAAAAGACGCTGCCTATCGGGTTGGAAGCCTTTATAGTACAGTGGTAATGGGGCTTTTATTAAAAGAATTGTTCCATAACCCATATATATTACAAGAGCCACAAGGAAAAATAGAGATAAAGAAAAACCAACAGATGGGTTATTGTGTGTTTGGGCCAGTAATTTTAACGTTCTGTTTATGGCTGCTAAAAAAAAGTAAACAGGATAGGGTAAAGAAATTAGTATTTTTGTCTAGGGATGGGTATTTTCTGAAACAGGAATTTGAGTTTTTGTGTGGACAGTTGGGAGAGGAAATAGAAACAAGTTATTTGGGGATATCAAGGCAGCTTGCTATGGTGGCCGCTATTGAATCAAAAGAGGATTTATTGGAATATATTACCATGCCTTATACTGGCAGTATAAAAGAACGGTTTGCAGACCGCTTAGGGATAGAAGGGATAGAAGAAAAACCAGGATGGCAGATAGAAGATTATATTACTTTTTATTTGCCAGAAATAAAGAAGTATGTAGAGAAGGTAAGGAGTGGCTATTTGTCTTATTTGGGACAAATGGCGTTAGATCAGGGGTGTGCCATTGTAGATTTAGGGTATTATGGCAATAACCAAAGGTACTTAAATAAATTAACAAAAAATGCAATGCCAGGATATTATTTTAATGCGAATCTTTCAAAGCAAAACCAAAATACAGAAAAACAAAAAATGGAGGCTTGTTTTCAAGAAAAAGAGAATCTAACAGGGGAAAACAGCCAAGTAAAAAGAAAGATGATTTATATAGAAAGTTTTTTAACGGCTCCTTATGGAATGGTAAAAGCAGTAAGCGGGGAAGGGGTATTTCTATGTGCCCCTAAAAAGAAGAACCAGGAGCATTTTCAGGAGAAGGTAGAGATTCATCAGGGCGTGGAAGATTTCATAAAAGACTATGTAAAAAATGCAGGAGAATTTAAAATCCCAGAAGATATAGCATTTGTGGATTGGTTTTATGGTTATGGAATCAATGGAGGATTTTCTTTTACAGAGGAAATAAAAAGTAGTTTTTATAATGATAATGCGATGATGAACCGGATGGAATCCATGTTATTTTATTAGAAGATTAGGAGGGGGTCATATGCGAAGTGATTTGGGGAAGCTAACGAAGGATTGGGACCAGATACAACAGATTGTGTTATATGGGGCAGGAATTGTGGGCGGTATCTGTAAAACTTTGTTTGAACGAGTGGAATTGGAAATTCCTTTTGTAATTGATCAAGATCAAAAGAAGCAAGGGACGTATTGGATGGGTATCCCTATTATTTCTTATGAAGAGGCAAAACCAAAGCTTACAAACCAAAAAATTGTAGTAATGGCGGGGCATACTGCGTATGGGAAGATTACAGAATTTTTAAATGGGCAGGGCCTTGTAGAATTTCAAGATTTTTGTAATGTGGGGCATTTTATGTCAGAATGGCTGTGGTCTGCCAAACAAATGAATTGTGTATTTCATGTAGATATGACAATTACTACGAAATGTACTTTAAATTGCAGGCATTGTAATTTGTTTATCCCTTACCATAAAGAACAAGTCCATTTTTCATTTGAAGAAATGAAACAAAATATTGATCTATTTTTTAAACGGATTGATTTTGTAACTTATTTTGGCTTAATTGGCGGAGAAACATTTTTACATCCAGAATTAGAAGATTGTATTCGGTATTTAGGGGAAAATTACCGGAAACAGATAGGAAGGATTACAGTAGTAACAAATGGGACAGTAACTCCTACAGAATCCCTACTAGAAGCAATAAAAAAATATGAGATGTATTTAAGTATTAGTGATTATACAAACGTAGTCCCATATGAGAAAAAGATGGATCAGTTGGTGCAGAAAGCAAAAGAATATGGAATTGATTATTACAGGAACCCTTCTATCGTATGGACAGATTTTGGGTTTCCAGAGAATCCAATAAAACGTACCCCAGAGCAGTTAGAGGAACATTTAAATAGCTGCAGGCCAAATTGGAATGCTTTACATGGAGGAAGATTTTATTATTGCAATGTATCCTGGTGTGCAGAACAGAGTGGGCATTTTCAACTGCAACCAGAAGATTATATAGAATTAGGAAAGATTGATCCAGAAGATAAGGCAGCATGCCGGAAGATTGTGGAATTAAGTAGGGGGACAAGCAGTTTTTGCAGGATTTGCGGCGGATGTGGCAAGGATAATACAAACTATGTGCCAACTGGAGTACAAATAAAACGAAATGCCAAGTAGGCAATAAAGGAGAAATAATATGTTTTATGGCGAATTTATTGAGGAAGTAAAAGAATTAATGGCAAGGACAGACCAAATCTATATTTATGGGGCAGGATTACGTGGAAAGGAACTTTGCCATATTTTAACTAGGAATGGAATACAAATTGATGGGTTTCTTGTAACAGAAATCAAGGGACAAACACAGGCACTAGGCTTCCCTATTTTTATGGCGAAGCAGATTATGTATGGCAATGTAGGAATTATTGTTGGGTTAGGGGATATTTACACAAAAGAAGTAATGCAGTATTTAAACGATCAGGAAGTGGATATGGGGCGAGTAATAGATGGAGGAATTTATATATCCAAGGATCGAGGATCAAAAGATTTGCAGGACAATCCTACAGTGGAAATTACAACTGTGCTTGGCTGTAGTGTTAGTTGCCGGTATTGCCCACAGAAAGTATTATTAAAACGGTATTTTGAAACAGATAAAAATAGAAAACATATTATGTCTTTAGAGGATTTTCGGATATTTTTAAAACATACACCAGAGAATTGTGATTTTATGTTTGCTGGCATGTCTGAGCCATATTTAAACCCAGATTGTACTGAAATGTTAAAGTTAGCATGTGAAACAGGAAGGAATGTTTCTTTATATACAACATTAGAAGGGGCATCACAAGAAGACGTAGAAGAAATTTTAAAATTGCCATTCCAGTTTGTAGGCTTACATGTAGCAGATAAAAATAATTTTGCCCGTATAACAGTAACAGAGGAATATTATCAAAAGGTAGAACAATTAATTAACGCAGAAAAACCAAATGGGGAACCATTTATTAATGACATTAGTGCACAGGCAGAGCCACTTCCAAGAATTTTAGAGCTTTGTAAAGGAAAGTATGAGGTATTAGTTTCTTTGCAGGATAGGGCAAGAAATTTGGAAGGAGACGAACTAGCAGGCAGAGAGCAGGTTTTAACAAATGAAAGGATTACTTGCTGTTTTAGTGGGCCAAAGTTAAATAACCATGTAGTCTTACCAGATGGTACTTTGCTATTATGTAATATGGATTATGGGATGCAGCATATTTTAGGGAATTTAAAAGAAAATACCTATAATGAAATCCGAAAAGGAGAAGAAATGAAAAAAGTATTTGCTGGAATAGCAGGAGATACTAGCGTAGATTTATTGTGTAGGAAATGTTTATTTGCTATGGTACAAAAATAAAGGGGATTAAAATGACAATAATACAAGAGATAAAATTATGTATAGAGCAAAGTTTAGAAAAGGGAAACAAAAATTTTATTATATGTCCTTTTGGTGATATTGGGATGTAAGTAAAACATGTATTAAACGAAGGATATGGTATAAAAGAAGCATATATTTTGGATAACCATATGTGTAAATATAATTCTAATATTAAGCCATTTTCCTTTTTAGAGAGTTTAGATTGTGAAAAATATACCATTATTTTATCATGTTTAGAACGAAATACATTTTTGGAGATAAAAAAATATATAGTAAACTATATTTTAGAAGAGAACATTATCTTTCTGGCTTCAATAGAAGATATAATACAAGATAATACGAAAAAGTCATTAGAGAAAAAAATATACACGAAAGTGGGAAAATACAGTTATGGGCCGTTATGTTATCATTGGTTGGTGGAATCAGTAGGGGCGTTTTGCAGTATTGCTGAAGGAGCAAATGTAGTAGAAAATCATGCAATAGACTATATTACAACACACCCCATGCTTTATGTGGGGGGGGGTAAAGATACCATACATCCAAAGAAATATAATGAGTATGAAAAAGAACGATGGTATTTTAAGGGAGTTACTCCACAGGGGTAGATTCCTAAAACAAAAAGAATAACCATAGGCAATGACGTATGGTTAGGTTTAAATACAATAATTACAAATGGAGCTAATATAGGCAATGGCGTAATAGCAGGGGCAGGTTCTGTTATAACGAAAGATATTCCAGATTATGCGATTGTAGTAGGTGCCCCAGCTAGAATAATACGGTACCGTTATACGCCAGAACAGATTGAAAAATTAAATAAAATTGCTTGGTGGGATTGGACAGATAATGAAATTAGAGAAAGATATAAGGATTTTTATTTACCTATAGAAGAATTTTTAGAAAAATATACTGTTTAGGAATAAAAGATATTTATTATGTTGGAAAAATAAATAGGGAGACATATGGGAGAATTAAAAATAGAAAATATAAAAGAAATTTATATGAGGTTGGGGGATAAGGTATCAAAGGAAATCTTTCAAAACCGATTATTATATAGTTTAACAGGAGATGTAAGTTACATAGAACAGGTAGTTTGTAGTATTAAAAAAGGAAAAGAACTATATGAACGAATGAAAGTAGAACAGGAAAGCTGGGGAATTTTTGGTGCAGGGGACGTAGGCAGGCATATGGTGGCTGTTTATAAAGATATAAAGTTTGTATGTTTTATTGATAACAAACGTGCAGGGACAACATATGAAGGGCTTCCGGTAGTATCCTTAGAAGAATTTAAAAGGAGATATCCAAGCAGTGGCGTGATTATTTCAACAAAGCTGTATTATAAAGAAATTTTGAAGCAGTTATTGGAAGAAGGCTATAAAGAAGATAGGATTCTTAACCTAGGGATGGAATATGAAAAGTTAAACCATAAGCAATATTTTGATCTTCCCATATTAGAAGAAAAAAGAGAAGAAAAAGAAATCTTTGTAGATTGTGGGAGTTATGATGGGGCTACTTCCATTGATTTTATAAACTGGTGTAAAAAATTGGATCGGGGGGGGTATATCTATGCTTGGGAACCTGATCCAAGTAACCAAGAAAAATGTAAGAAAGTATTTGAAAAAAACAATATGGAGTATCAATTAATCCCAAAGGGATTATGGAGCGAGAAAAAGGAACTTAAGTTAAAAATGGATGGGACAGGTTCTGTTATATCAGAAGACGGAGAGATATTGGTTGAAGTAGATAGTATTGATAATTTGATAAAAGAAGAAATTACATTTATTAAAATGGATATTGAAGGTTCTGAATATCAAGCACTGTTAGGGGCAAGAAATATAATTTCTACATATAAACCTAAGTTGGCAATTTGTATTTACCATAAACCAGAAGATATATGGGAACTGCCAGGGTTAATACAGGAAATACATCCGGGATATACCTTTTTTTTACGGCATTATTCTTTTGCAGATAATGAGACAGTATTGTACGCATTATAGGAAGGAAAAAAGATGGAAGAAAAAAGAATTAGGGAGATTTATTCTTTATTGGGAGATAATATTTCAAAAGATATTTTTGGAAATAGAGTATTATATAGCCTTACAGGAGATACAAAGTATATTAGGAATATTGTATGTACTCTTGAAAAAAGTAAAGAGATGTACCAACAAATGAAGACATCTTTTCAGAAAAAAATAATTTTTGGAGCAGGGAGTGTGGGAAGAAGATTAGTATATATTTATAATGATATTCAATTTGAATGTTTTGCTGATAATCATTGTTCAGGGCAATATTACCAAGGATATCCTATTATTGATATTTGTGAGTTAAAAGAGAAATATCCAAAAGAGTTAATTATAATTTCAACAAATCAATACCATAAAGAAATATTACAACAGTTATTAGAAGAAGGGTTTCAAGAAGAAAATATAATTAATATTGGAAAAGAATATGAGAAATTAAATTATTTACAATATTTTGATTTGCCACAATTAGAAGATAACAGGAAAGAAAAGGAAATATTTGTAGATGGTGGATGCTTTGATGGAAGTACATCACTATGTTTTATGAATTGGTGCAAAAAAGTCAATCGGAGGGGGTATTGCTACACTTGGGAACCCGATCCAGTAAATCGAGAAAAGTGCATAAGAGTTTTAGAAAATAAAGGTATAGAATATCAAATGATACCAAAAGGTTTATGGAGTGAATATGCAGAAATGAATTTTAAGAGTAGCGGTGGAGGTTCTTATATCTCAGAAAATGGAGATGTCCATATTATAGTAGATAGTATGGATCAGTGTATAGATATAGATATACCAGTTACATTTATTAAAATGGATATTGAAGGTGCAGAATATCAAGCTATTTTAGGGGCAAGAAACATAATAAGTAAATATAAACCGAAATTGGCAATTTGTGTTTATCATAAATTAGAAGATATATGGGAATTACCATGGTTATTACATGAGATACAGCCAGGATACACCTTTTTTTTGCGGCATTATTCTTTTAGTGATGTAGAAACGGTTTTGTATGCGTTGTGAAAATATATTTAGGGGACTTATAGAAGTAGTAGGAGTATTATATGGCAAAAATATTAAATGTAAGCTATAGAAAGTTTCAGGAGAAAAATAAATATAAAAAAGTAGCATTATGGGGGGCAGGTAAGTTAGCAAAATATTACATAGAGACTTTTTGCAAGGAACTTAATATTATTTTTATTGTTGATAAGAATGAAAGCTTAAGTAAAACGAATTTATCTGTAAATGGAGTTAATTATCCAATAATTAGTGAAAAAATATTTTTAGAACAAGTATTAAAAAATGATGAATTAAGAGAAAATTTATCCATTTTTATTACTCCAACAGTATATGCTGGTGAGATTATAAAACATATAAATAGCATTAGTATTTTAGATGCAATAGAATGTTATGTAGGAGTATTGATGCGGGATTATTATGTACCACAAAGTGTTACATTTTCAAGTGGAAAGGACAAGATTCCAAAAAAGATACATTATTGTTGGTTTGGGAATACAGATATACCAGATTATTTAAAAAAATACATTGAGTCATGGTATAAGTATTGCCCCAATTATGAAATAATACGATGGGATGAGAAAAACTATGATATATCAAAAAATAGATATATGAAAGAAGCTTATGAATGTAAAAAGTGGGCTTTTGTTCCTGATTATGCAAGATTAGATATAATTTATAATGAGGGAGGAATATATCTTGATACAGATGTTGAATTATTGTCATCACTAGATAAATTATTAAAAGATGATATATTTTTTGGATTCAGTGGGAATTTTCAAATAGGTATTGGAGTAGGATTTGGAGCAATAGAAAAGCATCCATTTATAAAAGAATTGAGAGATTATTATAATGATTTAACATTTTATTTGGAAGATGGAAAACCCAATTTAAAGACGTGCTATGAGTATCAACATCCTGTATTTGAAAAATATGGTTTTCAATTAGAAAATAGTTTTCAAAAAAAGAATGGAATTGTTTTGTATCCATCTGAGGTGTTATCACCAGATATGGGGTTGATTTCTAGTAGTTATACAGAAAATACAATTTCTGTTCATCATTTTGATTATAGTTGGGCAAGTGAGGAAGAGAAAAAGGTATATACATTATTAAAAAAAGAGATAGCTAGTTTGATAATGATATAGGGTAGTATATTTTTATATTGTAATTTTAGGTTAGAAAATTAATATAAAGTAGATAAAAGTGGAGTCAAAATAAGAATAGGGAGTAAAATAAAATTGATTTGTATTTATGGAGCCGGAAGGTATGGTATAGAAATATATTATCTTTTAAATAGAAATAAGGTGAGTATAGATTTTTTTGTAGACAAGGATGAAAACAAGTGGGGATATATATTGGAGGATATGTATTGTATATCTCCAGAAGAATTATTGAGCTTTGATAGAAATGAGACTATTATAATTATAAGTCTTAAAAGTAGTGCAAATAAATTAATAGAATATTTTAAAGAAAAAGGCTTTAATAGGGTATATGGTAAAGAAGAAATTACTAAAGTATTAGCATTAAATTCAGTGAAAGATAAAATAGATGCGATTCAAGATATAGAATATTTAAATGTTATGAAACAAAAATTATGTGATGTATTATATTTAAAAAAAGAGGTATCTGATATTGATGATAAATTAAGAGGAATTTTAGAAGATTATAAAAAAAGGAATAGATAAATGAAGATATTAGAAGTAAATTGTAATGATCTACCAGGACATGTTTTTAATGGATATGATTTACATAATGAATTGAATAGATTAGGATATGATGCTAAACAGATGGTTCGAAAAAAATATAGTAATTGTAATACGGTTAAGAGTTTTTTAGAAGACGATATTTTTTTGTCTCAATTAATTGAATGGGAGAAAGAACATTCTGTTAGTAATGTATTAGTACCCTATGGATATGAATTAGAACAGTCAGAAGAATTTCGTAATGCGGAAATTGTTCATTATCATATATTACATAATTATACAATATCTTTATTGGATTATCCTAATCTAATGAATCAAAAGTGTTCTATATGGACAATACATGATCCATGGATTTTGACTGGTAATTGTATCCATCCATTAGAATGTAAAAAATGGGATATGGGTTGTGGTGGATGTGTAACATGCAATAATGAAACATTTATCATGGAACAGGATAATACTGCTTTTATGTGGAAGTTAAAAAAACAGATTTTGTCAAAGTTAAATCCAGATATTATAGTTGCATCAGAATTTATGAAAAAGTATATTGAAAAAAGTCCACTTACAAATCATTTTAACAAAATACACATAATTCCATTTGGGGTTCGGCTAGAGAAGTATGATATTAATTTAAAAGCGGAAAAGAAAATAAAATTAGGGCTTTCTTTGGAAGATAGGGTAATAGGATTTCGGGCAGATGATTTCTATATAAAAGGTACATATTATTTATTTGAAGCTTTAAAAAAATTGAAGGTAGATTCTAATATAACATTAATTAGCTTTGGAAATGGTTCTGTGCCAAAAGAAATACAAAAAAAATATAAAATAATTGAATTGGGATGGGTAAATGATGAAGATAAAATAATTGAATTTTTAGAAGGAATTGATATTTTTCTAATGCCATCACTGGCAGAAGGATTTGGCGTAATGGCTATAGAAGCAATGGCTGCTGGTTGTGCAGTGATATGTTTTCAAACAACAACTGTTGAAGAAATCACTGATGCACCAAGGTGTGGAATTGCTGTTGAATATAAATCTTCAGAAGCATTGGCAGAGGCTATTCAAGAATTACTAAATAATTATCCAGAAATAAAAAGACGTGGGAAATTAGGGAATGAGCTAGTAAGAAAAAAGTATCAATTTAAAGATTATGTTGATAAACATATAGCTTTATATGAAAAAATATATAGCAGCTATTATTGTGAAAGGGAGTGATAAGATGGATATTTTAATATATGGAGCAGGAAAATATTGTGAGAATTTATTGAAAATAGTAAATCATTATACTTCTGTGAATGTAGTTGGAATAGCAGATAGTAATATTCATGGTGAGAAGTATGGTTATACTATTTTAGATATATTAGATACGCAAGAAAAAATATTTCCAGAAGCTGTTATAGTGATAGCAATGGCAAATGCTAGTAATGCCCTTGAAATTGCTAGAAGATTAGAAAATAAAGGATATTTAAAAATATATTTATATTTAAATAAAAGAAAAACGTTTATAAATGATTTTATTGAGGGGGAATGTATTCCATTAAATCACTTAGAAGATATGATACTTCCTTCTATTGAATTGCATACAGTGGATTTTTGTAATTTAAATTGTAAAGGTTGTGCACATTTTTCTCCATTATTTGAAAAAAAGATACCAGATTTTAATATTCGTATTCGTGATTTGTTTTTGTTAAAAGAATTGTTTTGTAGAATATTGATGGTGTCGTTATTGGGAGGGGAACCATTATTAAACCCAGAGTTGCATCAGTATCTTATAGAGGCAAGAAAATATTTTCCAAATGAAGAGATACAAATTATTACTAATGGAATTTTGTTATTAAAAGTGGATGATAAGCTTTTAAAAATTATAAGTGAGAATAGAATTACCGTTGTAATATCAGAATATGAGCCTACACATAAGATAATTGCTAAAATTGAAGAAAGATTACAAAAGTTTCAGATTGATTATTCAGTAAGAGAAATGGGGATAAAAGAGAGGTTTAATAGGCCATTATCTATAGTAGCTAATAGTCGTTATAATAAAAAATGTATATCAGAAGGATGTACAGCAATCTGTGATGGAAAAATAGCAAGATGTCCAACATTGTTGTATATAAATAAGTTTAATGAGAAATTTGGGCAAACATTGCCAGATTATGGAATTTTGGACTTAATGGATTATAAAGATGGACAAACATTACTTAATAAATTAAAAGAAAAAGTACCATTATGTAAATATTGTATAGATAATGAGATTAAATGGGAAGTTTGTGGAAAAACAATAAAAATAGAAGATTTTGCAGCTTTAGATTAGAGGGGGCTAGTATGGATATAATTATTTATGGTGCGGGATATTATGGAAAAAAGTTATTAAGTGTGGTAAAAAAATATCAGGATGTTAATATATTAGGATTTGCTGATTCTAATTTAACAGGAAGTATAGGTGATAAAAATATATTAGATATTTTTCATAATGTTGAAAGGTATAGAAAACTTCCAATAGTGATTTCAGTGGCAAGTTTTGAAGACAGGTATAGTATTTATTTAAAGTTAAAGGATGCGGGATTTGAATATATATATTTTTATTTACGTAAAGAGTATTGCTACAAAGGAAAATTTTTAGAAAATGAGTGTGTATCGTTGAGAGATATAAAGAATAATACGTTGTTTTATGCAGAAATGAGTATTGTTGATTTTTGTAATTTAAATTGTAAAGGTTGTAATCATTATTCACCAATTTTTGATAAAAAATACCCAGATATCGAAATTCGTATGAGAGATATAAAGAAAATAAGTGAATTATATGATAGGGTTATAGAATTTGGATTGATAGGGGGAGAACCTTTATTAAATCCTCAAATAAAAGAATATATTCAGCAGACTCGACAATTGCTTCCTAATACAGAAATACAAATGGTAACAAACGGTTTGTTAATTCCAAATTTGGATCATGATATATTAAAGTGTATGTCTGATAATAAAATTACAATAGCTATTTCTGAGTATATTCCAACAATGAAAATAATTGAGAAAATAACTAATACGTTGAGAAATCATAATATAGATTATGTTTTAAAACCAGCTATGTTCAAGGAAAAATTTTATAAAACTTTAAGTCTGAAAAGTGATAGTAATTATAGTAAAAAGTGTATTTCTCAAGGTTGTATAAATATTTGTGATGGAAGAATAGCTAAGTGTCCAACAGTTCTATATATTGAGACTTTAAATAAAAAATTTAACGTTAATTTTCCAACAGATGGTATCTATTTATTGGAAAATTTTGAGGTAGGAGAAGAATTAAATAAAGCCTTAGAAAAAAAACTACCATTGTGTGAATATTGCATAGATTATCAGATTAAATGGGAACCATGTTCAAATGATAAGAGATTAGAAGATTTTGTTGTTGTAGAATAAAGGAGAGAAAATGTATGGATTTAGATACATTAAAAAATAAAAAAATAATAGTATATGGGGCAGGGCAAATAGGACAAATAGCAATTTTAGCATTAAGGGAGGTATTAGAAAAATTTGAAGAGCAAGTGATTGGTTGTGCTGTGACTACTATTAATAATAATCCCAAATTTTTGGAAGGTATTGAAGTACATAGTTTAGAATATTATAAAAACTATGATAATGGTGTAATATATCTAATTGCAGCTAAAGATATGTATAGAGAACAAATGATAAGAGAATTAACTGTAAGAAATATTACGAATTATCAATATTTTGATTCTAAAGAGTTTGTAGAATTATTAGAAAAAATGTGGATGTCACAGAATAAAGAACGCTATTTAGAATTTAAAGAAAATGCAAATAAAGTATTGGGAAATGAGGAATATATTTTATTTTTAAGTAGACAATTGAAACAAAGAGTTTTAAATTTTGAAGTTAATCTTGTAGAACATTGTAATTTAAATTGTCAATCATGTAATCATTTTTCTCCATTAGCAGAAAAGAAATTTCTTAATTGTGAACAAATAGAATTAGATTTAAAACAGATAAATAAATTATTAGGAAGTAATATTGGTAAGGTAATGTTATTGGGAGGAGAACCATTATTACATCCAAGATTGCATGATTTATTAAAAATTTTTCGTGGATTATTACCAGAGGCAAGTATAGATGTTGTAACAAATGGTTTATTAATTCCTAAAATGAATAAAGAATTTTGGAAATTAGTAAATAATTTACAAATTGGTTTATCTGTGACAAAGTATCCAATTAATTTTGATTATGCAGATTGTGAAAAAATAGCAGAAAAAAATGGAGTACATATATCTTATGGTCATCTTTCAGAAGCAATAAAAACAACATATCATTTGCCGTTGAAGGATAAGGCAGAATTTAATCCATATGATATGTATATGAAATGTAGTCATGCAAATGAATGTGTAGTTTTAAGAGAAGGGATGTTGTATACATGTCCTTTGGCAGCTAACGTACAGCATTATAATAAATACTTTAATAAACACATTCCAGAAGGAAAAGAAGTTTCTATTGATATTTATAAGGTTGGTAGTTGGCAAGAGATTGAGGAATTTTTAAAAAGACCTAATAAAATGTGTGCTTATTGTGATATATATCATTATACATATAATATTCCTTGGGCTATAAGTAAAAGAGATATTAGTGAGTGGCAATAGAATTATTTAGTTTACAAGTATACCTTTGGGGTGGAGGAAGTATAAAGAGATGAAAGTAATAGCAATGTATTTACCACAATTTCATAGGATTCCAGAAAATGATCAATGGTGGGGTGAAGGTTATACAGAATGGAATGCAGTTAAAAATGCAGAGAAATTTTACGAGGAACATTATCAGCCACATATCCCTTTGAATAATAATTATTATAATTTGTTAGAAAAAGATACTATGAAGTGGCAAGTTAAATTAATGAAAAACTATCAGGTATATGGTATGTGCTTCTATCATTATTATTTTGAAAATGGTAAAAAAATTTTAGAACAACCTGCAGAAAATTTATTGAAGTGGAAAGATATTGAAATGCCTTTTTGTTTTTCTTGGGCAAATGAAACATGGGCTAGGACATGGAGTTATGTGCAAGGTAGGAATTCTTGGAACCAGTTATTGGAAGGAAAATATAATAGTGAGGATAATGGAATTTTACTTAGGCAGGATTATGGAGAAGAGGAGGAATGGGAAAAACATTTTAATTATTTGTTACCATTTTTTAGAGATAATAGATATATTAAAATAGATAAAAAACCCGTTTTTATTATTTATAAACCAGATGATATTCCATGTGTTTTGAGAATGATGGAAAAATGGAAAGAGTTGGCTAAAAAAAATGGAATGGATGGAATATATTTTATTGCTACAAATTCAGATATAAATGGGTTTGATGCTTATTTAATGCAGGAACCAAATTATTCTTGTAATGGTTATGAGAAAGCGATAGAGGATTATGAAATTGTATGTAACAGACTTATAAATAATATAGCTTTGGCAGATAAAAAACATTTTTTTTGTGGCTTTCCAGGATATGATGACACACCAAGAAGAGGAAAAAATGGTAGAGTGATCATAAATGGCACCCCTAGTAAATTCTATAAACTTATGAAGGGGATTTTTTATTTTAGTGATAAAAAAGGAAGTGAATATGCTTTTGTAAATGCTTGGAACGAGTGGGGAGAGGGAATGTATTTAGAACCAGATGAGAAAGAACAATATAATTATTTAGAAGCATTAAAAAAAGCATTATTAGATTATAAGGAAATAAGTGAACAAGAAGAAAAGGAGTTTAATAAAATATTATATATAGATAAAAGAAAGGAGATAGACCAAAAGCAATTAAAAAAATATATATATTTTATAAGATTATTTGATAAATGGCTTTATGTAAAAGAAAATCATAAAACTATACAATTTTATTTTAATAAAAAAGGATACCAAAGAATTGTAATTTATGGATTAGGAATGACAGGAAAACATTTATTAGCAGAGCTTAAGGAATTGCCAGTAGAGATTGCTTATGGGATTGATAAGAGGAATGATATGATAATGTTACCATTTCCAGTATATTCTCCAGAAGAAACTTTACCAAAAGCAGATGTGATTATAGTTAGTGTAACATATGATTTTGATAGTATTTATAAAAATTTAAAAAATAAATTTAATGGACCTATTATATCTTTGGAAGAGGTTATTGATTATGTTATAAAAAGGATATCTTAAAAAATTTGTAAAGATGAAAAATTGGATTTTGGAGATAAAAAGAGGTAGGTGTATATGTTAGTTGGATATAAAAGTTACATGATATGTCTGAAATGAGGAAAAAACTATGAAAAAAATAGCAGCTTGTATCGTTACATATAACCGTGATAAAGCAGTAGAGGAAACATGCCTTAAATTATTGGGTAGTTTGGATGAAAGATATTTAGATCTATATGTATATGATTCGAGTGATAACTATAAGACACAGGTTGTTATAGAGAATTATACGAAAACATATAAGAATCTTTTTTATTGCCATATGGATAGTAACATACATTCTAGTCAAAAGGTATATCAGATCTACCAAGAGAAAAAAATGCAAGAACAGTATGCGTATTTATGGATTTTACCAGATTATTTAGCATTTTCAGAAGAAGTAATGGAACAGTGCCTAGAAAAGATAGATGAAGAATATGATATGATTATGTTGGATTTTTATGATTATCAAAATAGAGGGAATCTAGAATATACAGATAAAAATAAGATATTTTTAAATTATGCGTGGGCTTTGACACAATATGGGATTCTTATGCTTAATTGTAATTCTGTATTAAAAAATTGTGCCTGGTCGTATTTAAGTAAAAAATATTTACAACCTAATTATAGAAATTTTTCACATGTAACTATGTATTTTGAACAAATGTTACAGATCAAAGATTTTCGTTTTTATCATATTAGTGTACCTATGCGTCTGGTGTATTATTCGAGTCATAAAGGAAAAACAAGGTATTTTCATGAATTTTTAGATATTTGGGGGGATTATTGGCCGAAGAGTATGTATGCTTTACCAGCATATTATAAAGAAAAAGAGAGAGCTATTAAAAATCTTAGTACCTACACAGGCTATCTAGGTAAAACAGATTTACTAGAACTAAGGGTAAATAAAGTTTTAACAAAAAAAATGTTCTTTCGTTTGGTAAAGCATTGGAAAATCATATCTTCTGCTTCTGTCGGGACATTCTTTTATATCACATTTTTACCTATGTGTTTGATAAAAGGGAGCATAAAGGTTGAGCATTTAAAAAATCAGATAAAAGCAAGTTATAGAGAAGTAGAACTAACCTGTTTTTGTAGGAAATTTAAAGAGATTTATATATATGGCGCAGGGGTAAGGGCAGAACGATGTGCAGAATATCTGGATAGGTGCCATATCGAATATCAAGCATTTTTAGTGACACATTTGCAAAAAGAAACAGAAATAAAAGGGCATAAAGTCTTGGAATTTTCAAAAGAAATACCTTTTAACTATGCAGGCATTATCGTGGCAGTAAGTGAGAAATATCAAAAAGAAATTATTCCCCTTTTAGAGGAAAATGGATTTGGAAAAAGGATATTTACGAAAAATATGATAGTAAGAGGAAAAACATGATATATAGTTTTGATATTTTTGATACATTAATTACAAGAAAAACAGCTACTCCTAAGGGGATTTTTGCCATTATGCAAAGGAGACTCATGCAGGACAGGGAGTTTTCTTCTATTTCTTTATATATAAGAGAAAATTTCTATGAATTAAGGATATATGCAGAAGAGATTGCCAGATATAGTATCTTATCACAAGAGGGAAAAGAGGAAGTTACCCTAGAGGAAATTTATCATGGTTTTCTTTTAACAGGAAGTGTGACAGAACAGGAAGTGTTGCAGCTTCAGCAGCTTGAGTTAGAAGTGGAGTATGAGTGTTCCATACCCATAAAAGAAAATATAGAAAAATTAAAAAAGAGATATTCCTCTTTGAATACTATAGTTTTAATATCAGATATGTATTTGGATGCAGATACCATTAGACAACTCTTATTAAAACATGACAGTATATTTAAAGAAATGAAAATATTTGTATCCTCCGAATATAGGAAACAAAAGTCTTCAGGGGCATTATTTGCTTGTGTAAAAAACAAAGAGAAGTTGGAAGAAAAAAAGTGGATTCATATTGGGGACAATATAGTAGCTGATAAAAGTGGGGCAGAGAAAGCAGGTATTTGTTCAGAATTATATCAATATCCTTCTTTTTTTGAGTTTGAAAAACAGGTGCTGGATGCTTTAGAAGCAGATATGGATGTGCAGTTGATGATTGGAACTTCTAGAAATTTAAGAATTGGCTGTAAAAAAAGACTGGCCTATCATATTGGGACGTCATTTGGTGGAAATTTGATTTTTCCTTATATGCAATGGGTAATTTCAGAAAGCTTAAAAAAGGGGATACAGCATCTTTATTTTATTGCAAGGGATGGGTTCATTTTAAAAAAGGTTGCTGACCTTATAATAGAAAAGTACTTATATCCTATTAAAACAAGTTATATTTATGGTTCCCGTAAGGCGTGGCGTATGGCTTGTTTTTCAAAAGAAAAAACAAATATAGAACAAGTAATTTACTTTACAAATATGGAAGAACAAAATAGCATAGACAAAATTGCCAAAATCTTTCAGTTGCTGCCAGAGGAAATAGAGGAATTTATAGAAGAAAAAAGACAAGATTATACCATTGAGGAAGTAGGAAAAATAGCAAAAAAATTAAATCAGAATAAGGCTTTTCGCAGTTTTTTAGAAAGAAAACAGAAGAAGAAAAAAGAACTGCTACAGAAGTATTTATTACAACAGATTGATTTTACAGAAAAAGGAGCCTTTGTAGAAGTTTCAGGAAGTGGAATGACACAAGCTTTACTAAGAGGGTTGATAGAGGAAATGGGATATCCCATTTTACCAACTTATTTTATGAGGGTTATAACAACAGAGTTTTTAAAAGAACAAGTCTGGGCATATATGCCAAGATTTTTTTATCATGGATATTTAGTGGAAGCTTTTTGCAGGGCAGTTCATGGACAGACAGTTGGATATGAAGAAATGAATGGTAAGATAGTTCCTATTTTGGATGAGATAGAAACAGAATCTATGAAGAGGTATGGATATGAAGCATATATAGATGGAGTTTGTCAATTTGTACAATCTTTTCTGCAAAGATTGGAGGAAGTGAATGTTTCTATTTCGGTAGAGAAAATTTATATCCGCTATTTTGAATATTTAAGTCGTATTCCAGATAAAGAGGTATTGGAGTTTATTGGAGAACTTCCATTGGAAATAACAGGAGAAAAGAAAGAAATCATAAAATTGGCTCCGCTTTTAACAGAGGAAGAGATAGAGAAGATTTTTTTAATTCGTTCTTATGAGCCAATCAGCAGGTTCTATGATGGAAGTAATTTGGAATGTTCCATAAAACGCTGTTCCAAAGAGCAGCAAAAAAAAATAGAATATTATCAATTACATGCTAATACACCTATTGGAAATATGGCTAGGAAAAAGTATCATGATGTTCTTTCGCCATTTTTACAAAAGCCTTCCAAAATGAAAGGAAAAGTGGCTTTATATGGCGCAGGAAGGTGGGGGCAAAAGTATTATTGGAGACTACAAGATACTTGTGATGTGGAAATTGTTGCATGGGTGGATAGTGAGTATAGAACATATAGAAAGATGGGACTGGAAGTAAACGATATATCTGTTTTGAAAGGATGCTTTTATGACCAAATTTTGATTTGTGTAAAAAATAAGTTAGCTGTAAAGGAAATTTGGGAACAATTGTTGCAAATGGGAGTAGAGAAGGAGAAGATTTGGTGGATTCAAGATATGTATAGTTAGTATAAGGGGAATGGTAGGTTAGGAGATTAAAAAAATGGTAAAACGGGTTTTATTTGGAGTAGGGACTATCGGGAAAGAGATAATACCTATATGGATAAAAATGGGGATTCCTTTGGATTATCTGGCAGATAACAATTCTGATTTATGGAATACTAGCTATAAAGGAATACCTATTTTATCTTTAGAGCAGATAAAGAAGCTGGATTCTGTTGAAATTGTAATTACTTGTAAGAAATATGAGGAAGTAATAAACCAATTAATTAGGGAAGGAATTCCAAGAGAATGTATTTTTGAGTGTTATACCAAAAAAGGATTCCAAGAACAAGTAAAAAAGAATTATGTAATCAAAAAGAAAAAAGAGAATGGTATTTTATTTGATTTACAAAATGGGTTGGTACTTGGTGGGGTGGAATCTTGGGTATTTCAGATGGCAAAAGAATTTCAGGAAAAGGGATTTTTTATAAAATATCTGACAACGAATATCAATCCGCCTATGGTTCCTGTAAAGGGGATAGATACCACTATATTTGATTATCAAGAAATAAAAGGTGATGTAGAAAGAATATGGAACGGTGTAGCAGAAATGGTAATGTATTTGCCATGTATTGTGGTATGCAATTTCCCGTTTCAAATGTTTGAGGCTGCCTGTATGGCAAAAGAAATGTACCCAGAGCTTGTGAAAGTGATTGCAGTGATTCATAGTGATGATAGGGTTTATTATGATGTGTATGAAAAGAACAAAAAGAATATAGACGAGGTTCTTGTAGTGAGTTCGAAAATTGAAGATACCATTTTAGAGAAAGGATTTTGTAGAGAAAAAGTACATAAAATTCAGTGGAACATTCCTTGTAAAGAAAAATTGGAACGATCGTATTCAAAAAAGGGAGAACCATTGCGGTTAGGGTATGCAGGACGCATTACAACAGAACTAAAACGGGTAGATCGTTTCCTTTTATTAGCAAAATCCTTACAAAAAAGAGGGATACCATTTGTAATAGAACTTGCTGGGATTGGGCCATATGAGGAGCAATTACAGAGGGAAATTAACAAACAACAATTAGAAGAAGTCATAAAACTGGTAGGGTATCTTCCTAGAGAAAGGATACCAGAGTTTTGGGAAAGACAGGATATAATGGTAAGCTGCTCTGATATAGAGGGACATAGTATTTCCCAAGAAGAAGCTATGGCCTCTGGTGCTGTCCCAGTGGTGTTTGATACTTCTGGTGCAAGGGATGATGTAATAGATGGGTATCATGGCTATGTATTACTAGTTGGTGAGGTACATGCCATGGCAGATAAGATAGAAATATTATATCAAGATAGGGACTTGTTAGAGAAAATGGGAAATCGTTCTTACCTGTCTATGAAAGAAAAAAAGAAACAGTCAAATATGATGCAACTATGGGAAGAGTTGTTAGCAGCAAAAGAAGTAATGGGTGAAGGAATATGAAAAAAGTATCCATATTAGTACCAATTTATAATGTAGAAAAATATCTAAAACAATGTTTGGAAAGCCTTTGTAAGCAAACCTTACAAGAGATAGAAATTATCTGTATCAATGATGGATCTACGGATAGGAGTAAAGAAATACTAGAAGAATATCAAAAACAGGATCATCGGATTGTGGTGATAGAAAAACCAAATACAGGTTATGGGAATTCCATGAATGTGGGATTAGACAGGGCAGTTGGGAACTATATTGCCATTGTAGAAAGTGATGATTTTGTGGAACCAGATATGATGGAACGGTTGTATGTAGAAGCAGAAAAGACAGAGGCAGATTTTGTAAAATCAAATTGTTATTTTTATTTGGATTATCCAACAGAAGAAAACCAATTGGTTAATCTTTTTGGTGATCTGCCAACAAGGAAATGGATCTGCCCCATAAAAAGACCAGAACTCTTTTTCAAATTGCAGACGATTTGGAGTGGGCTGTACCAAAGAGAATTTTTAGTGAAGAACCATATTCGTTTTCATGAGACACCAGGGGCATCCTACCAAGATGTGTCCTTTAGTTTCCAAGTATATGCCTGTGCTTCAAAGGTATGGCTTGTGCCAGAAGCCTATTACCATTATCGAACCAACAATCTGAGTTCTTCCGTAAAAGCTCCCAATAAAGTATTTTGTATTTGTGAAGAGTTGGAGAAAATTAATCAATGGATAGAAGAGAGAGGGAAGGAAGAAGAAACCTTAAAAAGGATCGCAAGCCGTTTGGGGTATCGGGTGTTGTTAGAAAGTTACCATGGTTTGGCTTCTGCGTTCCAATATACCTTATTTTTAAGAATGGTAGAATATTTTAAAAGTTATCAGGCAAGTGGGTATATGGAAGAGCCCATTTGGGATACTTCTGCTGTGAAAGAAGTAGAAACGATCTTAAAGAATCCAAATCAATATTTTATGGAAACAGCAAAATCCTTTGAAGATGAACGGGTTCGGGATAGGAATAGCCCAGCGATCAATGATAGGTTGTATGGAAGGGCTGTTTTACAAGAAGTACTAGAAAGTGAAAAGGTAATTCTATATGGGGCAGGAAAGATTGGAAAAGAAGTAGAAAGGTATCTATTGAATAAAAACTATCCAAAACAAAATCTTTGTTTTGCAGTTACAACAAGGGAAGGAAATCCATCTTATGTAGAAGGAATCCCTGTTTTAGAGATAGGAGAATGTGAAGGTTGGAAAGAGAAAACAATGGTGGTTGTGGCGGTCAAGGAGCAAAGCCAATTTGACATATTACAAAAGCTGGAACATATGTGCTTTAAAAAGATGGTAGTAATTGATCAACTGGTATGGCAGGCAATTAAAGAAAATGAAGAGAAGGATGGGTAAGAAATGGCAAAGGTTTCCGTGGTAATTCCAGTCTATAATGTAGAGAACTATGTAAAAGAATGTTTGGATAGTGTAAAAAACCAGACGTTACAAGAATTAGAGATTATCTGTGTCGATGATGGTTCTACGGATGGATCAGGGGCGATTTTAGATCAGTATGCAAAGGAAGATGCCCGCTTCCATGTGATCCATAAGAAAAATGAAGGCTATGGCAAGGCAATGAATACAGGTATGGAGGCAGTCACTTCTCCCTATGTAGGGATTGTCGAAAGTGATGACTGGGTTTCCCTTACTATGTATGAAGAACTCTATCAAGTGATGGAAGAAACCAAGGCAGATGTAGTAAAGGCGGATTTCTATGAATTTTACCAAGGAATAAACGGGATCACTATAGAGACATATAGGGCCTTGGTGGAAGGAGAAGAGAAAGAACTCTACCAGACCCCCTTTTCCTTAAAACAATATCCAAAGGCTTTGTATGCCAGAAAATATACTTGGAGTGGGCTATATCGAACCGAGTTTTTAAAGGAAGGGCAGATCCTTCATAATGAAACACCAGGGGCTTCTTACCAAGACAATGGTTTTTGGTTCCAAACCATGGTAAAGGCAAAGAAGATTTCCTTTGTAAATCAGGCATTTTACCATTATCGGGTGGATAACATGAATTCTTCCATACATAGTAAAGGCAAAGTATTTGCCGTTTGTGATGAGTTTGATTTTATCCGTAAAAAGTTAGAGGAAATGGGAGAAGAAGGGGCACCTTATTATAAATGGATGTTCTATTTCCGTATTACAGACTGTATTGGGAATATTGACCGAGTGGCAGAAGAATATCGGCTTATGTTGGCAGAACGGAGCAGGGAAGATTTCCTGGCTGCCCTTTATGCAGGGGAAGTGGATGCAGAAATTTATCTGGAACCTTGGAAAACAAAGATTTTTGAGGTACTTGCCAGTCCAAGGGAATATGTTAGGAAAGTCACAGAAGACAAAGAAAAGCTCTTTAAGGCAGTAGAAGGATTTTCACAGATGGTGATCTATGGGGCAGGGATAGTAGGAAAACATGTAGTAGAGAAGCTAGGAGGGGCACGGATAGGCACAAGGGTCAAGTATATTGCCGTTTCTGATCCAAATAGCAATCAGAGTCATATCTATGGGGTTCCAGTGGTAGCGATTGAAGAATTGGTTCCCTATCGGGAAGAGGTTCTTGTGGTGTTGGCAGTAGGGGAAGCACTGATGCCAGAAGTACGAAAGAACATACAAAAACTGGGATTTCCACACTATGTGGAATGGAAAGAATTATAAAAAGAAGAACACAGGGAGAGATACCATGTATAGCTTTGATGTATTTGATACCTTAATTACGAGAGTGACCGCAACCCCAACTGGGATTTTTTCTTTGATGCAGAGGAAGATCCAAAAAAATCCCATGTATCAAGGAAATGCCTATGTGCAAGAAAACTTTTTCTCCTTACGGATAGGGGCAGAGGAAGTTGCAAGGAATACTTATGTAAGAAATGGGATCAATGAGGTTACAGTAGAACAGATTTATGGGGTATTGGTGGCCGAACATCTGCTAACAGAGGGACAAGCTGTTTCTCTTGCAACACTGGAACGAGAGACAGAACAAAAGGCAGTACAAGGGATTCCTTCCAATATAAAGAAAGTTAAACAGTTATTAGAGGCAGGGGAAAGGGTTGTTTTGATTTCTGATATGTACTTGGATCGGGAGACAATACAAAAGATGCTAGGAAAGGTAGACCCAATCCTAGCCTCTCTTCCTCTTTATGTTTCTTCTGATGAAGAAAAGAAGGGAAAGTGGACAGGGGAATTATTTCGGTTGGTACAAGAAAAGGAACAGGTTTCTTGGAAGGACTGGCATCATTGTGGGGATAATCCTCATTCGGATTATAAAGTACCAAAAAGCCTTGGAATTGTGTGTGAAAGGTACCAGCCAGAAGCACTTTTGGAAGTAGAAAAGGAATATCTTAAAGGGAAAGAGGCAGAAGCAAAGACCCAGCTTATGGTTGGCTGTGCAAGGCTGGCACGGATATATGGGAAGGAGAATACGGCATATCATCTTGGCTGTAGTATAGGAGGGGCGATTTTATACCCCTATGTAAACTGGTTATTAAAAGACTGTGTAGAAAAAGGAATCAAACGGTTATATTTTATTGCCAGAGATGGCTTTATTATAAAGGAATTGGCAGATGTGATGATTCAGAAGCAGGGACTAGAGATAGAGACAAGGTATCTGTATGGTTCCCGTATGGCATGGAGAATTCCTAGTGGGGAAAACTGGAAAGAGGAATTGCGCCAGATTTATTGGCGTTCTTATGAAAAGTTAATTGGGAATAGCACCGATATGGCTGCTTTTCTACAGGTTCCAGAAGAGAAGCTTTTCCCCTATCTTCCTGATGCAATGAAACAGCCTAACCGTGTGTGGACAGTGGCATCTGTAAGCCTGCTATTGGATTATCTGTTAAATAGCCCCAGCTTTTCGTCTTTGTTGTATCAAGTTTATCAAGCAAAGAAGGGCTTGTTACTTCGCTATTTGAAACAGGAAATAGATACCAGAGAGGAGGGGTTTGCTTTTGTGGATATGGCAGGGAGTGGGTTTACCCAAGAGTGCCTGGCAAGGGTAATGAGGGAGTATTATCCTGGTAAAATCCGTAATTATTTTTACCGAAAGGACATGGTGTTTGAGGGAATCTGTGAGAATAATGTGTTTTATCCACATCGAGTGCCCTATTATATTATTTTGGAAATGTTGTGTAGGGCGCCCCATGGACAGACAATGGGATATCAGGAAGGAGAAAAAGGAAAGATGGTTCCTGTTTTGTCTGAGGTAGATGGGGAAGCAATTCAAAAACATGGGGTTCCAGATTTTATCGAAGGAGCGAAGGCATTTGCAGAGAAGTATGATCCTTGGTTAGGAGAATATGGGGAAGGAATCCCAGAGAACCAACCGATTCTCTTTTATTTGGAGTATATTTATGAACGGCCAGAAAGATGGATCTTGGATTATTTTGGGGATATGCCCAATATGTTGACAGGAAGGGAAACAAAGGTGATGGCCTTTGCCCCTAAGCTAACAAACCAGGAGATTCGGAAGTTGTATTGGTTACGGGAGAAAGAACGTGTGGATGATCTGTACCGAGGGTCTGATTTGGTGTATTCGTTGCAAAGATGTAGTGAAAAACAAAAAAAGAGAATTGCATGGTACCAGAAATGGTATAACTGTTGGTATGGGAAACTGGAAAGGAAGCTATACCAAAGCATACATAGAGAAAAAGAAAAGAAAGAATATGTGACAGTATTGGATTTTTTAGGGGAACGGGTAGCTATTTATGGGGCAGGAAAAAGGGGGCAGACACTTTATCAGAAGATGATGGAAAGAGAAAAAAGAAATGGGAAACAACATTCTTTGAAAGTGGTATTGTGGCTGGATCAGGATGCAAAGGAATACCAAAAGAAAGGGTACCCAGTGGTAGAGCCAGAAAAGGCGACCAGTGTAGAATATGATCAATTGGTAATTGCTATAGCAAGGAAGGAAGTTGCAGAGGAAATCAAGCAAAGGTTAATCAAGTATGGGGTGCCAGAAGACAAAATAGTTTGTTCTTATACCCTATAAAAAGAAAAAGAATAGGTGGGGAAGCGCAGATGAGGAAACAGGTCAAGCAACAGATGGCAGAAGTAAGGAAGTCTATGGAAGAACTGTGCCAAGTAGTGGTAACAGAATGGAAGGAGAACCAGGAAGAAGCTGCCATTCTTACGTTATTAGGGGAATGTCAACAGTTGGCAGTAGAATGGGGGGAGAGTATTGAGAAAATAGAAGGGACAGGGACAGAACTAGTCTGTGTTTTGGAAGAATTCTGTGAATATGTATATAAAGTGGCACAAGCGGTTGGAAAAGCAGAGATTTCGATATCACAAATCGAAAACGGGTTTCAAACATATATGGACAAGATGGAAGATGCCCTACATAGTATCAAAACGACCTATGAGATTTTATTTTTACCTTATAAAGCCTCTATGTGGGATTGTATGGAAAGTGTTTGGGATGCAGCTAGAAAAGCACCAGGTTGCAAGGTAGTTGCTATGCCAATCCCCTACTATGATATACAAGAAAATGGGACAAGGAAGGTGCCAAGGTATGAAGGAAGGTTGTTTCCAAAGGAAATAGAGATTACTGACTATCGGGAATACAAAATAGAAGACCATTTACCAGATGCGATTTTTATCCATAACCCTTATGATGAGGTCAACTTAGTAACCAGTGTCTTTCCAGAGTATTATTCGAAGAACTTAAAACCATATACAGACCTATTGGTGTATCTTCCTTATTATGTTACAGGAGGGGTAGTGCCAGAGGGGCATCGGTTTTTACCAGTCCATTTACATATGGATAAAATGGTAATCCAGTCACCAAAGGAAGAACGTTTCTTTTCACAGGAACTATTCCAAGGAAAGTTACTGCCACTTGGTTCCCCAAAGTTTGATAAGGTAGTGGCATATGAAAAAAAGAAGCCAGCAATACCAGAAGAGTGGAAAGAGAAGATAGAAGGGAAAAAAGTATTCTTTTATAATACTAGCCTTTCCAGCTTACTAGGGGATTGTGAAGTTGCCTTAAAGAAGATGGAACATGTGATTTCCTGTTTTGAAGGAAGGGAAGATGTGGTATTAATCTGGAGGCCCCATCCTTTAAGTGAATCTACTTTAAAGGCAATGAGACCTTCTGCTTATCAGGAATATCAAAGGATACAAGAGAGGTTTCTTAAAGAGAAGAAAGGGATATTGGATAAAACCACAGATGCTTCCAGAACTATCGCATGGTGTGATGCGTATATAGGGGAGGCCTCTTCTTCGGTGGTGCATTTGTTTGGGGCAACAGGAAAGCCATTGTTTTTTACAAATGGAGGAATTACAAGGGAACTAACCGAACAAGAGAGGTTAGAGCCATTTTTTGGAGATATGGTAGAATGTGGGGGAGCTTATTGGGTATTTTTAACAAGATTTAATGCATTATGTCGTTTAGATCCAGAAACAGATAAAATCCACGTGATAGATCGGATACCAGGCTTGCCTTTTTTACGTGGAGGGCAGGTATCTTCTATGTATGCGTATCAGGATAAGCTTATTTTGGCACCAGGAGATATGGATCGAATTGTAGAATATGAAGTGAAAACAGGCAAGTTTTCAGAGTATCCTATCCCCAACCCACAACATGTGGGGAATATGGGAGGGTTTCTGGAATGGGGAGAGGATTATTTTATCTTACCAAACCATTATGAAGCAGTGATTCAATATAGTGCAAAAGAGAAGAAGTATCTATTCCATAAGGGATTGGTAGATATGATCAAAGAGCTGGGGTTGGAATATCAGCAAAGACGGCCTTATTTTGGCGGCTGTTATATGGATATGGAGAAAGGAATAGTATATTTATCGTTAGCAAGGTTCCATGGGGTAATCGAATGGGATTTAAAGAAAATGTATTGTCAGTTGCATGTAGTAGGGGGAGAGGAAGAAACATATGGGCCATTAGTGAAGGTGAAAGACCAGTTTCTGATTCGAAGATATGAAGGAATGGGATTTCTCTGTTGGAACCCAAAAACAGGAAAGACAAAGGAAATTATGCCAAAGCTGCCAGAAGATTTTGTGGTATACCGAAACCCAATGGGGGAATTGTATCCTTTTAGTGGATTTTATGAGGCAAGGGATTATTTATTATTATTGCCTCAAATGGGGAACCAGATAATGGAGGTAGATAAGGAAACATTAGAAATTAAGAAATTTCCAGTAGATATATCAAGCCATTTTAAAGAGCCGCAGACAGGGATTTTTGATAACCGATGGACAGGAATCAAAAATGTGTTATGTTATGATATAGAAAAGGCAAGGAATTATGAGCTAACAAAGTTGTGGATTATTACCTCCTGCGATGGTTGTTTCTTAGATATTGATTTAGAGACGAAAACATATAGAGAAAGAAAACTACAATTAGATAAAGAAGAGTTAGAGAAGAATATTACATTAGACCAGTGTTTTGAGGAATGGAGTATTGATGTTCCTTATGCGTGTGCAGAAAACACATATATTTCTATCCCCGATTTTATCAATGGTTTAGTAAAAAATCAGTTAGGAAATAGTAGAGAAATTCAATTAAAAGCTTATGCAAAAGTAGCAGAGAACCTAGATGGAACTTGTGGAGAGAAAGTATTTCAGGAGATTTATAAAGAAATAGACATACAAGAAAAAAGAAATTGAGCTTGAAATAAAAAGAAAATATAAGTTATATTAAAGATAAGGAAGACCACTTTATACCCTGCAAGTAAGAAAGTGAGGGGTATAAGAGTGGCTTTTTTTGGGACTATCCCAAAGACTATACAGATAACAGAAAAAATTTGTACATAAAGAAAAAAAGTTAAAACTATTACAGACAAAAAAAGAAAATAGCATTATGCCATGGGAAGATTATAAATAGCAGAAAAGATTATCGGCATAAAGTGTTTCATGAGATTATCAGTGAAAATCAAGTGATAGTTTCAGAGAACTTGCAGATAAAAAACAGGGTAAAAAATTATTATTTGGCAAAATCTATTTGTGGTGTATCATGGTACGAATGAATAAGGCATCTGCAGTATAAGGCAACATGGAATGAGAGGAAGTATATAAAAGAGGATATATTCTACGCAAGCAGCCAGATATGTCTTGTTTGTGGATATTAGAATAAGGACACAAAGGATTTATCCGTGGGAAAATGGATATGTCCCGTTTGTGAAGAAAAGCAAGACAGATATAAATGCGGCAAAGAATATTTTAACGGAAGGATTATGTCAAATCGCATAAAAAGAAGCTGATATAGGACAGCCCGAATTAACGCCTGTGGAGATAGTAGATTACAAGATCTACGAAACAGGAAGGCCATTGACTTTAGACAATGGGTAGTTTACCATATGAAACAATGGGGTGAGGAAAATTTATGATACTACATAATATAATACTATATAGAGTTCGAATATGGGTATGGAATTAATTTTTTGTAACGATTCAACAATATCTTATCCTATACATAACCATGTTTCTGTATTTACATATCAAAGAAATGGCACAAAATACATTTATTAGTAAATATCATTTTATTAGAAGTTTTAAAGCAGAAGTGTGGCTTACGCCATATCAATTTCAACTTCAAAACTGTATCTGCAAAGCAAAACGGTTGATGCACAGAGCCAGAATAATAGCTGAAGTGGCTTTGGCTACGGGGTTTTGTGACCAAAGCCATTTTATAAAACAATTTGAAAAACAGGTAGGCTTGCCGCTACTAATTTATAAATTATCCTACAAAGTGATTAAATCAAAGGAAATAAGTTAGCATAATGCAGGCATAAACTTTGCAAACAGATAAAGACCATTTTCTCCTGCAATGATTTTATGTGGTATTCCGATGGGAAAAATAGAAATTACGCCTGCTTCATAAGATAGTTCTACTCCGTTATTCACGTATATATCTGTACCAAAAATAGCTTTATGTGTTTCTAATTGTTTTTCGCGGATATGATTGCCAATTTTTTTATGGGAAGCTATCCTTGCAAGATGGAAGCTAAATTGTCCATTTGTCTTTTCAGATGTGATAATGTGCTTTAGCTCTACTCCTTCAAAAGTAGGGTGTTTAGACCATGGAATGGTGTTAAACACAACAATGGTGTTTGGCAAAAGCAGTTTTCCTCCCTTGTTAAATTTTTCAAATAGATTTTTATAATCTATTTTCAGCGCTTCCTTTCATATTTCTTAACAGTGTTCCTGTCTGTTTCTATCATAGCAATAGATGAAAAATTTGAATTGTAAAAAATTGTGGATTTGCTTTTAATTGCAAGGAAAAATTAGGAAATTTTTTGGTAAGAAAATATAGGAAAAAAAGTATATATCTTATGAAAATACTGTTTTTTTAACAAAACATATGTTAAAATAAACAAGATGGTTAGGGACTATCTGTTTTAAAATTTTAGAAAGGTGAGAAATAAGAGGGATATAAGAAGGTCTTAAGATATATAAAAAGCGATAAATGGGAGGACTTAATGGCAGTTTTACATACAGAATATAGTAAAAAGAAAGGACAACAGCCTTCACAAGTAGATAAGAAGATATTAGATTATATGAGGCAGGGAAAAGAGTATTATGATGATATGCTTGCAGATATCCCTAATATCCAGGTTTGGTATCAATTATCTTCTCTTCGTACAGGGCTGGTAAGTTGGTATCCTTTTTTGGAAGGTGCAGAAGTACTAGAGATAGGTGCGGGGTTTGGTGCTTTAACAGGAATGTTATGTGAACGTTGTGGGCATGTGGTGGCAACAGAACGGGCAGTATTCCGTGCATCTGCTATGGCAGAGCGTTGGAAGGAAAAAGACAACTTGGATATCTATGCAGGGGAATGGACAGATATGGAGTTTGGCAGGAAATTTGACTATATTATCTTGGCGGGGCTATTGGAACGTGCCTGTGGCGGGGCGCCAGAGCGTGAGGGGTATATTGCATACTTGCGCCAAGTATCAGGGCTTCTAAAAGAAGGAGGGACTATCTTAGCTGCTGTGGAAAACCGGTTGGGACTTAAATATTTTTGTGGCGCAAAAGAGCCACATACAAAACGGGCATTTGATGGTTTAAACCATTACCCTTCCGGCACAGGAGGGCGTTCATTTGATCGGAAAGAATTGCAAGAAATAGGGATAGGGGCAGGTTTTTTAGAATTAAAATTTTATTATCCTTTACCAGATTATAAATTCCCACAAATGGTTTATACAGATGCTTTCCAGCCAGAACAAAATTTAGATGAAAGGCTAATTCCTTATTATACGGATAAAAATACAATTATTGCATCGGAACAAGGATTATACCGGGATATTGTGGCAAATGGAGTGTTTCCATTTTTTTCAAATTCATTTTTATTAGAAGGTAGAAAACCTAGTAATAAAACAACCACATATAAAAAAGAAGAGCCATTGTATGCCACTATTTCAACAGACCGTGGAGCAGGGCGCAGCGGTGCGACTGTAATTTATAAAGATAAAGTAGAAAAACAGGCATTGTTCCAAGAAGGACAAAAAAATATAGAAAGGTTATCAGAGAATCTAGAGGATTTAAAACAGCATGGAATCCCTGTGGTAGACCATACTGTGGAGAAAGGAAAAATGGTGATGCCCAATATCCATTATCCTACTTTGTCTAATTATTTAAAAGAATTAATAACAAAAGATAAGGAAAAATTTCTTTCTATTTTAGACAGGCTGTACCAATATATTATACAATCTTCTGAACAAGCCGAAGAAGGAGAAAATCAGTTGCTTGGAAGGATAGAGGATAAAAAAGCCAAAAAGATAGACTGGGGGCCTATTTTAAAGAAAGCTTATATTGAGTTAATTCCTCTAAATTGTTTTTATAATGAAACAGAAGATCAGTTTTTATTTTTTGACCAAGAATTTGTAAGGGAGTATTATCCGGCAAATTATATTTTATTCCGGGCTATCCATTATATTTATTGCTTTACACCAGGCGCAGAGCAAAGGATTCCTCAAAAAGAGCTACAAAAACGATATCATATAGAAGAAATGTGGGATTATTTTTTACAGGAAGAAGAAAGGTTTTTAGATGAGGTTAGGAATCATAAAACATATGCGCCATATTATAACTGGTCTGATGCAAATCCAGGCTTAATCCGCCAAAACATTGAAAAACTCCGTTCTGAGGAGGAGAAAATTGCAGATTATGTCGTCTCTGATAAAATGAAGAAGATATGGGAAGTGGAACTTTCTATGCTGGATTTGGTAGATTCTATTTGTAAAAAGCATCATATTTCTTATTTTATTAGTAATGGTACTTTATTAGGGGCAGTTCGTCATAAAGGGTTTATTCCATGGGATGATGATCTGGATATAGGAATGTTGCGGGAAGAATATGATCGGTTTATAACTGTAGCAAAAGAGGAAATTAGGGCTCCATATTTGTTACAAAATATGTGGACGGAGACAGATAGTTTTTTTGGGTCTTTTTCTAGAATCCGCCATTCTGGCACAACTGGGATCCAGGAAAAGGATATTGGGCATAAGGGGAACCATGGGATATGGATTGATATTTTGCCATATGATAATTGTACAATGGATGAAAAGAAACTTAAGAAAAAGGAAGATGCTATAGACTGGGCGTGTGCATTATTATATGCAAAATGCTATGGCGAGAAGATGGAAGTTTATTATGGCATGAAGACATGGCTATGGTGGATTTGTAAAGCCCAGGCTGCGTTGTATCCATACCAGGCGCTTTGTAAGAAATTAGAACAGGCAGTCCGAATGTATACAAATGAGGAAACAACAGATGTAGCAGTGTTTTCAAATGGAGGGAAACACAGGATTTTAAATAAAAAAGATTTTGTAGGGACAACAGAATTAGAATTTGCTGGAAGGAAAGTGCCGGCGCCAATAGGGTACCAAAATTATTTGTTTATGTCATTGGGAAAGGATTATTTAAAATATCCGCCAGAAAGTGAAAGGAAGCCGAAGCATTTGGGTATTTTTGATCCAGAAAGGCCGTATTCTTTTTATATGGAAAAGTTGTCTGGCATGTTTGAGGATATGAAAGGAAAACAGATTATCTTATTTGGGGCAGGCTTAATGTTTGAGGATTATATGAAAAAATGGGGCAGGCGTTATAAACCAAGTTTTTTAGTGGATAATGATGAGTCAAAATGGGGTAGGATGCGCCAGGGCATTGAGATAAAATCTCCACAAGAGATAATAAAGATACCAGAAAAGAAACGAAGGCTTATTATTTGTAGTTTTTACTATAAGGAAATCGAGAAGCAGCTTAGGGAAATGGGGATTACTGATTACCATATCTATGTCCAACATGCGGAATGGATTGTAAAAGCGGAGGAATAAAGGATGGAGCAATTAGAAGCAAAAGTAGGGGCAAGGCTGTCAATCTATACAGGTATGCTGGAATATGGGCATAAAGATCGGATGTCAACATGCCATTTTTACCATGCCTATCCAAATGGAAGATTAAAACTTTTAGATTGGGAGTATGAATATGCAGTAGCATTATATTCTATGGAAAGGGAAGAACAGTATCTGTATACCTATGCCTATCAAGAGAATGAATGTTGGGCTTTGTTTCGGAAAGACAGTGAAGTAAGTAGATACCAGCAAGAGGAATTTTTATTTGAAGAGGAGGGGTATTTCCGGGTAAATGTAAGAAGGAAAGATGGAAAAGAATTGGATCAGTCTGAAGCAGGGCATATTAACCAGATTCTTTCTTATTGCCCAGGGGACCAGATACCAGAAGAAAGCCCAAAAGAAGTGAAAGAATGGCTAAAAGAAGAAATCCAAGATACCGTAGAAAAAATAAGGAAGGGGACAGAAGAAGGGGCAGAAGCGTTTCTTCTTTTAACAGATAGCCATTATACGGTAAATGGGACATGGGAAGATACCATATCTGCGATAAGGAAAGTAATAGGGCAAAGTAATTTTTCTGGAATTATCCATCTTGGGGATTTAACAGATGGAATGGTGAGCCGCCAAGTGACACAGGATTATGTTTGTAAAGTAAAACAAGATTTGATGTCCTTCCAGTTGCCTTTTTATTTGGTAATGGGGAACCATGATACCAATTATTTTGCAAATAACCCAGATCGGTTTTCAAAAGAAGAACAATATTGGCTGTACCAGAGTGATTGTTGTGAGGGCGTAATAAGGGAAGGCCATGCTTTGTATTATTATAAGGACATGCCTAGCCTTGCAACCCGTGTTATTTTTTTACATTCTTTTGATGAAGTACAGGAAATGCGATATGGATTTTCAGAAGAAGAAGTCCTTTGGTTTAAGAAAGTATTAGAAGAGCTGCCATCTGGATATCGGGTACTTGTATTTTCCCATGTCCCACCATTGCCAGAGATTCATTTCTGGAATAAGAATATTAGGAATGGATTGTGTATGGTAGAAATATTGGAAGGATTTCTGGAAAAGAGGGAAGGAAGCGTGCTTGGTTGGGTTCATGGGCATAACCATGCAGACCAAGTGTATTTGGGAAGGAAGTTCCCCATTATATCCCTTGGCTGCACAAAGTTAGAAGATTTTAAGGATAAAAAGCCAGAGGGGGCTATTACCCCGGATCGAAGGCCAGGGACAATATCCCAGGAATTGTGGAATGTTTTACTTTTACAAAAGGATAGTAACTGTTTAAGGTTTATTCGTTTTGGGGCAGGGGAAGATATAAAAGTGGAAAAATAAAATAGAAAGGGAAATAATATGGAAACAGAAGGAAAAAAATATGGAATTGGGTATGTGCCTGGAGTATATGATTTATTCCATATTGGGCATTTGAATTTAATACGCCGTGCAAAAGAGAAAAGTGATTATTTAATAGCGGGAGTCCTTTCCGATGAACTGGTAATGCACTTTAAAGGAAAAAAACCATATATTCCTTTAAAAGAACGGATGGAAATTGTAGGGGCAATACAATATGTAGATAAAGTGGTAGAAGTGAATTTTGAAAATACAGTGAAAATGGATGCATGGAAGCTGTATCATTATGATGCTTATTTTTCTGGTGACGACCATGGAGAGGAATGGAATGAGGAAAAAAAGGCATTACAAGAAGTAGGGTCGGATTTGGTCTTTTTCCCATATACAAAAGAAACAAGCTCTACAAAGATAAAGAAGCAACTAAAAGAAGAGGAGATACCAAGAAGATATTTATTTGGGGCCGGGGCCCGGGGGCTTCAAAAACTAGAGGAGATAAGAAAAGGAGAAAGAGAAGGGAAATGGAAGATTGCAGGCTTTTTAGATAATGCGCCAGAAAAACATTTAACACGGGTTGCAGGGGTTCCAGTGTATTTCCCTTCTGATTTAAAGACATTAGAACAAGAAGAAGGATATAAAGTAATAATTACCATGAAGGAACAAGAGGCAGCAAAAAAACAGTTGAAAGAACTTGGGATTAAGTATGAATTAGACTAGACAAATAGACAAAGACCTTGATAGAATAAAAATAATACAATTTATAAGGAGGCTTTTAAAAATGAGTGATGCACTACAAAGTGTTATTGAAAACTTGCAGGTTATGAGGCAGTTATATAATAGAAAGGTATACCTTGTTGTATTAGATGCTAATGGGGTGGTACAAGGGTATTCCATTCCTGAAGGTGAGAGGCCAATGCTTGAGGTAGGGGCAGTATTTGAAGATCCAAGTGGGGCTTTCGATGAGGTGATCCGTACAGGGCATAAAAAACATAATATTCTTCCAAAAGAAGTAATGGGGCAGGCATTTGAAGGCAATTTAGTCCCTATTAAGGAAAATGGGCATGTGGTTGGCTGTGTGGTCTGTACATATTCAATTGAATCAGATACTAAGATAAAGAAAGTAACAAATCAGTTCCAAAAATCGGTACAGGACATTGATACTTCTATTCAAGATGTAGTAGGGGGCATGGAACAGTTATTTAGTATGCTGACAGAAATGAACCAAATGACTTTTGGAGTAGAAGAAGATATTAATGGGGCAGCAGATGTCGTAAACCGGATTAGTAATAATGCTTCCCATTCGAATATTTTGGCATTAAATGCTTCTATTGAGGCAGCAAGGAGTGGAGAAGCAGGGAGAGGGTTTGCTGTAGTGGCTACAGAAATGGGGAAGCTTGCAAAAGATAGTGGCACTTCTGCTGGAGAAATTAAGAAAACATTAGAAGGGATTATTAAAAACCTTGGTAAAATTATATCTTCTATTAAAGATGCCAATGAAGTAGCAAAACACCATATGGATAATATTAATTCAATTAAAGCTATATTGGCACAGACCATTACTTTAGCGGAGCAGATAGAAGACGATATAGAAAAATAAAATGTGAAAACAAATGAAATGTAGCAAAATGCAATATAAAAAGGGCTGTTGCAAAAAAATGTAATACAATATATAGTAAATATTCTATATTGCCTATATTGTATCGATTTACTATTTTGCGACAGCTTTTTTTTAGGTGCAACCTATATAAAATTTTAACTAATTAAAAAATTAAGGGAGCCAACAGGATTTCCAGTTCCTTTTTCTAGTAAGGAAATTAAACCATGGATAGTATCATCAATTTCTTCTTGGGTAGAAGGGATTAAGGAATTATCTATTTTTATGGCTAATATAATCAATACAATTTCAGCAAGTGCAGCCGGGTGGCTAAAGGAAATTTCGCCTTGTTCAATGCCTTGTTCAATAATTAAAGTTAATTCTGGCTTCATCTCTTTAATTAGGTGGTTTAAATATTTTTGATGCAAAAGCAAGCTGTCTTTATCATTAATTCCAGTAGCTTTTGTATTGTCCCTAATAAATTCAGAAGAAGAATTTTTACATGCCTGAAAAATCATTGCCATACGGGTAAAAGGAGAAATAGAAGTTTGTTTGGCAAGGTTTTTGGCAGTTTTTAAAGGTTTTTCATAATTCCGTTCAATCAGTGCTTCCATAATAGCTTCTTTAGAAGGAAAATAATAGTAAATACTTCCTTTTCCAATGCCAGCGGTATGAGCAATCTCGCTGACTGAAATTTTTTGTATGTCTTTGCTTTCCAAAAGCTTTTGGAGGGCATCCAATATCTGATTGCTTTTCATATAGTTCAAACTATGTTCACCAGCTTTCTAAAATTTTATCTGTATGCAGTTGTAATAATCCAATGCTTTTTCAATTATATCATAGAAAATAAAAAAATTGCAAGAAAAATATTGACCGCTGGTCGAATAAGTGCTATTCTATGTGTGAAACATTTTCGACTAGCGGTCGATTTATAGGAATGGAGGAAGAGAGTATGACATATGCAGAGTTTTTTACAGAAATAAAAGGAAAATTTATGGAAGCAGATGTTAGCCATGTAAAGGAGCATTTGGCATTTCAATTTAACATTGTAGGCGAGGCAGAAGGAATTTTTTATGCAGAGGTAAAAGAAGGAAAATTGTATGTAGAACCATATGAGTACTTTGACAGAGATGCTATGTTTATTTGTAGTGCAGAGAATTTAAGGAAAATTGCAGATGGGAAAATGGATCCAGTAAACGCGTTTTTTACAGGGAAGTTAAAAGTGGAAGGAAATATAGAAAAGGCATTAAAGTTAAAGGATATGATTGACAGCAGGGAGGCTATATGAAACGGGTAATTACAGGGGTTAGTGCTATTGCAGGGGTGCTAGCTGTTTCCCAATTAGCAGAAGCGTGTTATTTTTACCGAAGGACTATGAAACGGAATAATGCCAAGGTAGAACGTACTATAAAAATGGCAGGTACAGACTGGAGCCAATATATGCCTCTTATCCAAAAACGGAAGGAAGCCATGATGGCAAGGGATCATAGGGATATTACTTGCCAATCAGAAGATGGGTTAAAATTACATGCTACTTATTTCCCGGGTACAGATAAGAAGAAATTAGTGATTTGTTTCCATGGATATACCAGTGAAGGGACAAAGGATTTTATTGGGCTTTCGGATTATTATTTAAAGCGCGGGTATGGCATGTTGCTTCCAGATGCAAGGGCACATGGGAGAAGTGAAGGGATTTATATTGGGTTTGGCTGCTTGGATAGGAAAGATGTATTGCAATGGTTAGAATGGGCAATTGAAGAATGTGGGGATCAAGTACAGATTTTGCTTCATGGGACTTCTATGGGAGGTGCCACAGTATTAATGGCAAGCGGGTTAGAACTTCCTAAACAGGTAAAAGGGATTATATCAGATTGTGGCTTTACTTCACCAAAAGAGGTATTTACCCATGTATTACATTCTATGTACCATTTGCCAGCATTTCCAGTAATCCAAATTTCAGATTATATAAACCGGAAAAAAGCTGGATATGGAATGGATGAATGTAATGCTGCGCGTGAGGTAAGAAAAGCGAAAGTACCTATCCTTATGATTCATGGAGATGCAGATACGTTTGTTCCAGTTACTATGTGTGAGGAAATTTATAATAACTGTAGCTCGCCAAAGAAGAAGCTAATTATAAAGGGAGCAGCACATGCAGAGAGTTATTATAAGGACACAAAATCCTATGAAAAGGCATTAAATAATTTTATATTGTCATTGGATAAGGAGAAACTATGTTGGTGGGAGGAAGAGTGAAATGATGAAAAAAAGAAAGGGATATCCAGTATATCCATTAACTGTGGCACAGAAGTTCCATTTGTTTTATTTAAAGTTCTGCCCTAAAAAACAAGTAGTAAATATAGGGACGAGCCTTACAATAGAAACAGAATTAAATTGGGATGAACTGAAAAAAGCAATTTATAAGGCATATGAGCGTTGTGATTCTATGCGTTTACGGTTTTCAGAGGATAAAGAAGGAAATTGGTATCAATATGTAGTGGATAAAGAAGAACGCGATATTGAATTTGTGGATTTTTCTGGGAAAAGCATGGAAGAAGCAGAACATGAAATGCAAAAATGGACAGAAGTTCCATTTAAGAGAGAAGATTCTCCAATGAACCGGATTGTAATGATCCATATGCCGGACGGATATAATGGAATCTATCTTTTAGTAGATCATTTAACAATGGATGCCCAGTCTATTATTTGCTTTATGAAAGATATTATTGAGCTATATTGTAGTGCAAATTATGAAGGGGTAGCATATCCAAAAGATATGGCTTCTTATATTGAACAGCTTCAAAAGGACTTGGCTTATGAAGCTGGCTGTAAAGCAAAAGATAGAGACGAAGAATATTTCCATCAATTAATTGAAAGTTCTGAGCCAATTTATAATGGCATAGAAGGCGGGGATAAATTAGAGGAAGAAAGAAAACGTACAAAAAATAAGGAGCTTAGGGCTGCTATTAATGTTTCTGATTCTGTAGACTCTGCATTAGATATTTTTCATTTAGAGGAAGAGCCGACAAGGCGGTTAATGGATTTTTGCGAGGAATATCATGTATCTTTAGTTTGCCTGCTTTTAATGGGGCTGCGTACTTATTTCCAAAAAATGAATGGAAATGATGATGTGTCTATTAATACGGCAATTGCCAGAAGGGCCACTCTTTTAGAGAAAAAATCAGGAGGCACAAGGATTCATTCTTTCCCATTTAGGACTATATTGCCAGAGACAAAAACATTTTTAGAAGGGATTTATGAAATCCGCGATAAACAGAATGAATTGTTCCGCCATGCAAATTATAACCCTGTTTCTTATTTTGCATATCGTACCCAAGTATACCATAATGAGAATGGAAGGACATATGAGCCAATGTCTTTAACTTACCAGCCAATGACCCTGCGGGAAAAAGGATTGGATAAATTAGGGGATATTCATTATAAAACAAAGTGGTATCCAAATGGGGCAACCACACAAGGAATGTATCTTACTGTGATGCACCGCCCAGAAGATAATGGGCTAGATTTTAATTTTGAACACCAGATTAAAGCCGTTACAAAAAAACAATTAGAATATCTATATTATTATGTATGCAAAATTATGTTTAAAGGAATTGAAAATCCGAATTTAACAATAGGAGATATTATAAAATTGGTATAACAGAAGAAAGGAGCTAGAAATATGTTTGAAAAAATGGTAACAATTATTTGTAATTATGTAGAAGTAGAGCCAGAAAAGATTACACTAAATTCTCGGTTTATGGAGGATCTGGGGTTTACGTCATTTGATTTTATGAGTATGTTAGGTGAATTAGAAGATGAATTTGATGTAGAAATTGACCAGCAGAAAGCAGCAAATATCCGTACCATACAAGAAGCAATTACATATTTAGAAGAGTTGCAATAATAAAAATTGAGGGGAGAAAAAATGACATATAGTACAATCCGGGATATTTTAGTACAGGCAGAAAAGCAGTTTGGCCCAGAAGATGCTATCCGTTATAAAATAGGCAAAGATATAATAGAAACAAAGTCTTATACACAATTAAAAGAAGATAGTGAACGTTTTTCTAGCGTGCTTAAGGAACTTGGGGAACAAGGGAACCATATTGCTATTACAGGCATGACTTCTTATTTATGGCTGGTGGCATATCTTGGTACAGTAAATAGCGGAAGCGTGGCAGTCCCTCTGGATGTGTCGCTTCCAGCAGAGGAGTTATGTGAGTTAATTGACCGTGCAGATGCTACTGTATTAGTATTAGATGAAATACGCCAAGATGTAGCAGCAATGGTAAGGGAACGCTGCCCTAAATTAAAATATGTATTTTCTATGCAAAAGGAAAATAATACAAAAGAAATGCTTTCCTTGCGCCAGTCACTTAATGCACAACAAGAACGTTTTGATTATCAGCCAAAGCCAGAACAATTATGTACCATTATGTTTACTTCAGGGACAACAGGGAAAAGTAAAGGAGTTATGCTAACACATCAGAATATGGCAGAAAATGCAACTTGCCTGGATATGAAGATTCCTTCTAGGACAGTAATTTTATCAGTATTGCCAATCCATCATGCCTATTGTTTAAGCATGGATATTTTAAAAGGGATTTCTTTAGGAAGTATTATTTGTATCAATGATTCTTTAATGCGTGTTGCAAAGAATATTAAGTTATTCCAGCCAAATATGATTTTAATGGTACCACTTATGATTGAAAGCCTTGCTAAAAAGTTAGAAGAAGCGGCAGGGCTGCCGCCAGAAATTGTAAAAAAAGAAGTGTTTGGGGAACAATTCCATACTATTTGCAGCGGAGGCGCTTATTTAAACCCAGCATATATTGATTTATTCCAAAAGTATGGAATTACTATTTTACAAGGGTATGGCATGACAGAGTGTGCCCCGGTTATTAGTACAAGTGTAAGCTGGAATATAAAAAAAGAAGCAGTTGGGCAGTTAATCCCAAATTGTGAAGCGAAGGTAGTAGAGGAAGAATTATGGGTACGTGGAAGCTCTGTAATGTTAGGATATTATAAAATGCCAGAAGAAACAAAGGAAGCCCTTTATGAGGGATGGCTTAAAACTGGAGATTTAGGCTATGTGGATCAAGATGGTTTTGTATATTTAACTGGACGGAAAAAGAACCTAATTATTACTAAAAATGGAGAAAATGTATCACCAGAAGAGCTGGAAAATAAGGTTGCAGAGAACCGTTTGGTACAAGAAATTTTGGTAAGGGAAAAAGATGGAGTAATAGAGGCTGAAATATTTCCAGATTACGAATACGCAGGAAAAAAAGAAATTACCAATATAGAGGATACTTTACAGAAAATTATTGATGAATACAATCAAAATGCCCCTGTATATAAACGGATTTATAATATAAAGGTAAGAAAAACAGAATTTGAAAAAACTCCATCTAAAAAAATTAAAAGATATTAAAACTTTTTATATGTACATGGGCGCCCAAATAAAATATGCCATTAACTTGGCAGACGCCCAGTGCGCATTACTTAATTCCAAATAAATTATTTGTTTCAATCCACTCAAGGCAGTTATAAGCCAATTATGTGGATTTCCTTATGGCAGCAGGGCATACCACTTTCGCTCCCCAGTTGCTGTTGATTGTTAAACATTAAAACGGAACAAGATAACATCCCCATCTTTTACTATATAATCTTTTCCTTCTAACCCAACCAGCCCTTTTTCCTTGGCAGCCGAGTAAGAACCACAGTCAAGTAAATCTTGGTAATTCACAACTTCTGCGCGGATAAACCCACGTTCAAAATCACTGTGTATTTTTCCAGCAGCTTGTGGTGCTTTTGTCCCTTTGGTAATAGTCCATGCCCGTGTTTCCTGTTTCCCGGCTGTAAGATAACTAATCAAGCCAAGCAAACGGTAGCTTGCAGAGATTAATTTATCAAGCCCTGACTCAGATAAGCCCAAATCTTCTAAAAACATTGCTTTTTCTTCTTCATCTAATTCAGCAATTTCCTGTTCAATCTGGGCACAAATAACAAATACTTCACTATTTTCCTTTTCGGCAAATTCCCTTACATTTTGGACATAGATATTAGAATCCCCATTGTCTGTAAGATCTTCTTCTTTTACATTGGCAGCAAAAATAACTGGCTTATAAGTAAGCAAATTATAACCTTCCAACCAAGAAAGCTCGTCCTCATCTTCTGTTACAAAACTCTTTGCTAAATTTCCATTTTCTAAATGTGCTATAATACGGTTTAATAAGTCTAATTCCTTAGCAATTGCTTTATCATTCCTAGCGCCTTTTGAAGTTTTAGCAATACGGCGTTCTAAAATTTCCATATCTGAAAAAATAAGTTCCAGATTAATTGTTTCAATATCCCTAAGAGGATTTATGCTGCCATCTACATGGATTACATTAGAATCTTCAAAGCACCGTACTACATGTACGATTGCGTCCACTTCACGGATATTGGATAAAAATTGGTTGCCAAGTCCTTCTCCTTTAGAAGCACCTTTTACAAGCCCTGCAATATCTACAAATTCAATAGAGGCAGGGGTAATTTTATCAGAGTCATATAAATCAGCCAAAAGCTGTAAGCGGCGGTCAGGGACAGCAACCACCCCAATATTTGGGTCTATGGTACAAAAAGGATAATTAGCCGATTCTGCGCCAGCCTTTGTTAAAGAATTAAACAATGTACTTTTACCTACATTTGGTAAACCTACGATTCCTAATTTCATATTCATCATACCTTTCTTAAATAATAAATAAAACAAACTTTTTGTAGTGTACCATATTTTCATAAAACTGTCCATTGATTTTCAAAACAAGCCATACTATAATAGTGTTCAGCTAACAATAAATACCATAATAAATAAAGGAGGAAAAAATGCTTTTAGGATATAGTATTGCATTTCCACATTTAGGGATTGTAATTGAACATTTAAACAAAACATTTTCCATTTTCCATTTTTCCATTGCCTATTATGGGCTGATTATTGGGATAGGAATAGCTGCTGGAGTATATATGGCAGTAAGAGAGGCAAAAATAACAGGGCAAAATGTGGACAACTATTATGATTTTGCTTTATATGCGGTTATTTTTTCTATTATAGGCGCAAGGATCTATTATGTAATCTTTGAATGGGATATGTATAAAAATAATCTTCTTTCCATCTTTAACTTAAGGGCAGGCGGGCTTGCCATATATGGCGCAGTAATAGCAGCCGTTATAACGCTGGTAGTCTATGCCAAGAAAAAAAATATGTCTATTGGCTTAATGATGGATACTGGATGCTTAGGGTTAATCCTTGGCCAGATTATTGGCAGGTGGGGGAATTTTGTAAATAGGGAGGCATTTGGCGGATATACAGATGGGCTATTTGCCATGCAAATAAAAAAAGCAGAAGTTTATAGTGGCTATATTACATCACAAATAGCAGAACATACTATTTTAGTAGATGGAATAGAATATATCCAAGTCCATCCTACTTTTTTATATGAATCACTTTGGAATATAGGGGTGCTAGTTTTGCTTATGTTGTACCGCAGGCATAAAAAATTTAATGGGGAGGTATTTTGCTTTTACCTAATTGGTTATGGGTTAGGAAGGGCGTGGATAGAAGGGCTTAGGACGGATCAATTAACCATAGGGAATGTAGCGGTTTCCCAAGTGCTGTCTGTGCTATTGGTAGTAGCTGCAACGGGGTATGTGTTATTTCGGCGGAATAAACAAAAAAAAGAATTGTGGGAGAAGTTATTGGATAAATAAGGAGGAGGGACGCAGGGAGAGGTTCCTAGCATCTTTTGCTCCGGTTTCGGGAATAGGTGGTTCTAAGTGTTCTGCTTAAGGTGTTGGCTTTTCCGCAACCGGCCCCTATGCGGCGTCCTGCCGCAGAGGAGCCTTGCCCAGACGTCCTGTCTGGGCATTGCTGCTTTTTAGGACAGAACACCAAGAACCACTTAATTCCCTCCACAGTCGCAAAAGCTGCTAGGAACCTCTCCCTGCTGGTTTTTGGCTTTCCTGCTTATCTTTTCTCCAGTGTACCCAAGCTGAGATATAGGCAAGGGGCTGGTAGTGGCAGATGGGAATCATTCGAAAGAATGGTAGAAGTTCTTAATGCTTCGGTTAGCATACAGCAATTGGCGGACAGGATGTCCGCCAAAGGCTCCTCTGCGGCAGGACGCCGCATAGGAGCTGGTTGCGTTTCATACAAAGAAAGAAATCCGAAGCATTTAGAACTTATCCATTCTGGAGCTGATTCCCATCTGCCACTACCAGCCCCTTGCCATCCCTTCCTCATTTTGCAATTTTTTACAAATTTGCTTGTAATTATTACGAAAATGTTTTATTATAGAAACAAGTGGTGTAATATGATACAAAGTGGTTAGAAGTTTTGCCTGTAGGAGTACAGGTGGATGGATAGAGGCGATAATGACATTTGAGCACAAATCTGTATTGCTTCAGGAAGTAATTGAAAATCTGAAGATTAAACAGAATGGAATTTATGTGGATGGGACTCTGGGAGGCGGAGGGCATTCTTTTTATATTCTGGAAAAGCTTGCTGGCACAGGTAGGTTGATTGGCATTGATCAAGATGAGGCGGCTATTGTGGCGGCTGGTGAAAGGCTTAAGGGATATGGGGAACAGGTTACGGTTGTGCGTAGCAATTATGAACAGATTGGGGAGATTTTAAGGGATTTAGGGATTTCTGGCGTAGATGGGATTCTTTTGGATTTGGGAGTTTCTTCTTATCAGTTGGATACAGTAGGGAGAGGGTTTACTTATCGGGAAGATGCCCCTTTGGATATGCGTATGGACCAGAGACAAGCTGTAACAGCATGGAATATTGTAAATGAGTATAGTGAGCCAGAGCTATATAAGATAATCCGGGATTATGGGGAAGAAAGGTTTGCTTTAAATATTGCAAAACGGATTGTGGCATATCGGGGAAAACAGCCGATAGGGACAACAGGGGAGCTAACAGAGATTATAAAGTCTGCGATACCAGCAAAGGCACGGGCAACGGGAGGGCACCCATCGAAACGGACATTCCAGGCGATTCGGATTGAACTAAACCGTGAGTTGGAGGTATTAGAGAATACAATAGATAAAATGATTGATTGTTTAAATCCAGGAGGGAGATTGTGTATTATTACGTTCCATTCTCTGGAAGATAGAATTGTAAAAATAAAATTTCATAATAATGAAAAGCCATGTATCTGCCCGCCAGAATTTCCTATGTGTGTATGTGGGAAAGTGCCAAAGGGCAAGAATATTACAAGGAAGCCGATTCTTCCTACGGAAGATGAAATAGAAGGAAACAGCAGATCAAAAAGCGCAAAGCTTCGAGTATTTGAACGGGCATCTATTTGATAGAGGGCAGAAGAGGCAGAAAGGGGAAACGAGATGCAATCTGTAAAGGCTAACAAAAGAAAAACATCGAAGGGACAGGCTGTATACGTTTCGGGAACTGCAGCACATCAGCTGTATGAAGAGCCAGTTAGGAAGAAACCGAATAAATCCCCAAAAAAAGTGAATTCGCCAAAACAAAAGACGGTTGTAAAAAAAGAAACTACAGTATTGCCTTTAAGTATTATGTCTGTATTTGTGCTTACTGTGGCAGCAGTCTTGACATTGGTAATATGTGTACAGTATGTTCAACTTCAAACGGAACTTATGGTCCATTTGAAGAATATTAATAAACTAGAAACGGAGTTAAATGATCTGTTTATTTTAAATAATGAAACAGATAAAAGAATTAACTCTTTTGTGGATTTGGATTATATTTATCAGGTAGCAACACAGGAATTGGGTATGCGTTATGCTGACAAAAACCAGATTTATAGATATAACAATAGTGGCTCTGAGTATGTAAGGCAGTATAAGGAAATCCCAGAATAATATGGTGGAAGATGGTAAAACAGACAAGGAAAAGAAGAAAAAGAGTTAGGAATTATAAAAAACTTTCAAAAAGGATGCAGACAAAGCTGGTGCAATTGTATATATTAATTGCACTAGCTTTGTTTGGATTAGCCATACGCCTATTGTATATCAATGATACAAAAGGGCATAATTATACTATACAGGTATTAGCGCAACAGAGTTACCAAAGTAGGACACTCCCCTACCAGCGTGGGAGTATTACAGATCGGAATGGCATTGTTTTGGCAGGGAGTGAGAAGATTTATAATTTAATTTTAGACCCTAAGATATTAAATTCAGAAAAAGGAAAATATCTGAATACTACATTAACGGCATTAAATGGATGCTTTGGCTATGATGTAGGGGAAATAGGGGCATTAATTGCAGCTAACCCAGAAAGCCAATACTTAGTGTATAAAAAGGGGCTTACTTATGAAGAGATTAAGTTATTTCAAATGATGCAGGATGGTAAGCTAGAAACTATGCCAGAATGGTTTCCAGAAGAATATTCTAGGAGCAATATCCAAGGGGTATGGTTTGAAGAGGAATATAAAAGGGTTTACCCATATGGTTCCCTTGCCTGTGATTTAATTGGTTTTGTTAATAGTGGGAATGAAGGGACTTGGGGAATTGAGCAGTATTATAACAATGAGCTGAATGGTACAAATGGGCGCACATATGGCTACTTAAATTCAGACAGTGCTATGGAAAAGGTAATAAAGCCGGCAGAAGATGGATCTACTACAGTTACTACAATAGATATTAATTTACAGATGATAGCAGAGAAATATGTAAAAGAGTATTATGAAACAGTAGGTGCAAAAAATATTGCTGTTTTAATGATGGACCCTAATAATGGGGAAATTTTAGCAGAAGCTACGGCGCCTTGGTTTGATTTGAATAACCCAAGGGATTTAACGCCATATTTTACAGAAGAAGAATTAAATGCAATGACTGCAGAAGAAAAGTCAAATTTTTTATATGGGCTATGGAAAAATTTTGCCCTAAGTGAAGTGTATGAACCAGGATCAACAGGAAAGGCATTTACAGTGGCAGCGGCATTGGAAGAGGCAATGACATATAGGGGTGAGAAGTTTTTATGCACGGGCTTTTCCACGTATGGGGGACATAATATTTATTGCCATAACCGCCTTGGTGATGGGGAGGTTACATTGGATGAAAGTATTAAATATTCTTGTAATGTGGCATTAATGACGTTGGCAGATAAGATGGGGAAAAATGTATTTAGCAAGTACCAAGATATTTTTAACTTTGGGAAAAGGACAGGCGTAGATTTGCCAGGGGAAGAGAGAGGCTTAATTTATACTGTTGATAATATGGATATTGCTACATTAGTAACAAATGCGTTTGGGCAGAATTATAATGCTACTATGATGCAAATGGCAGCAGCATTTTCTTCTTTAATTAATGATGGGTATTATTATGAGCCGCATGTAATGAAAAAGATTACAGATTCTTCTGGTGCCACAGTTCGGACGGCAGAGGCAGATCCAATTAAGACAACAATAAGTGCAAGTACTTCAAGCGCGATTAGGGATATGCTGTACCAGACAGTAGAAGAAGGCACAGGGAATAAAGCGAGAATAGAAGGTTATAAAATAGGTGGTAAAACAGGGACAGCAGAAAAGCAGCCAAGAGATGACGAAAGGTATTTGGTATCTTTTATTTCTTTTGCGCCAGTGGATGATCCGCAGATTGTATTATATGTTGTAATTGACGAGCCAAATATTCCAAAACAATCGGATGCATCACAGGCTACTATTATGACAAATAAGCTGTATAAAGAGATACTGCCATATATGGGGATTTTTTCTGATATTGATCCAGAACCTGAACCAGAACCAGAAACAGGATCGGCAGAACCAGAAACGGGATCGGAGCCAGAAACTAGTAGTACAAAAAGAGAGCCACAGGATGAAGCATGGGAACCAGGCTGGGGGTTTATGGGTCCAATTACAGGGACTTCTACTGCAGAAACAACATCGCAATAGGATTTGGTGAAATCAAGAAAAATGTACATAAGATAAAAAATGCGGTAATACATTTATAAAGAGACCATATCAGGAAAAAGGTATGCGAAGCATATAAAAGGCAGTATGCAAAGCATATAAAAAGCAGTATGCAAAGAAATAAAACACAGAATAGAAGAAAGACAGTGGTATTCTTTTTTGCCGTATTAATGGTATTTGCAGTTTTAGTGGGAAGGTTAGTATATCTTATTGGTTTCCGGGGAGATTATTATAGTGAGAAAGCAGAGGAGCTACATGAAAGGGAACGATCCATTAAGGCAGCTAGGGGAGAGATTTATGATACAAATGGTGTTTTAATTGCAACAAACAAAACAGTATGTACCATATCTGTAATACATAGCCAGCTTACCGATTCTGAAAAGGTAATCAAAGTACTTGCCAGTGAACTTGGCATGACAGAGGAGGCTGTGCGCAAAAGAGTAGAAAAGGTAAGTGCAAGGGAAAAAATTAAATCGAATGTGGAAAAGGAAATTGGTGATAGGATTAGGGAATATGATTTAGATGGGGTTAAGGTAGATGAAGATTTTAAACGTTATTATCCTTTTGACAGCCTGGCATCAAAAGTACTTGGTTTTACTGGAAGTGACAACCAGGGAATTATTGGGTTAGAAGTTATTTATGAGGATTATTTAAAAGGGACAGAGGGGCAGATTTTAACAGTAACAGATGCAAAGGGCGTAGAGCTTGTGAATACTGCTGAAAAAAGGATTGATCCTTTAGCTGGGAATAATTTATATATAAGCTTGGATGTGAATATACAAAAGTATGCAGTACAGGCAGCACAAAAGGTATTAGAAAAAAAACAGGCAAAGGCTGTATCTATTATATTGATGAACCCGCAGAATGGTGAAATTTATGCAATGGTAAACCTTCCAGAGTTTAACTTAAATGAACCTTATACACTAAATGTAGAAACAGAGGGTACGTTAACGTCTGAAGAACGACAGAAGCTGTTAAACCAAATGTGGAGGAATGGGGCAATTAATGATACGTATGAGCCAGGGTCTACGTTTAAGATTATTACAATGTCGGCTGCATTAGAAGAAGGGGTAGTCTCTTTAAATGATACATTTTCTTGCCCAGGTTTTAAAATTGTAGAAGATAGGAAAATACGCTGCCATAAAGTTGCTGGCCATGGAGCCGAGAATTTCGTACAAGGGGCAATGAATTCTTGTAACCCAGTTTTTATTGAAGTTGGCTTAAGGCTGGGGATTGACAGATATTATGATTATTTTGGGCAGTTTGGGTTACTAACAAAAACTGGTATTGATTTGCCAGGCGAAGCGGGTACAATTATGCACAAAAAGGATAATATGGGCTTAGTAGAATTGGCAACGGTTTCTTTTGGTCAGTCTTTCCAGGTTTCTCCTATCCAAATGCTTACAACAGTAAGCTCCTTGATTAATGGGGGACGGCGGATTACCCCTCATTTTGGGGTGGATGTTAGAAATAGTGAGGGAGAAATAATAGAAGTGTTTTCTTATGAAACAAAAGAAAATATTTTATCTGAAGAAACTTCCAAAACAGTACGATATATATTAGAGCAGGTAGTAAGTGCAGGCAGCGGAAAAAACGCGTATCTGCCAGGTTTCCATATAGGGGGTAAGACGGCGACATCGGAAAAATTACCAAGAAGTTTAAAGAAATATATTTCTTCTTTTATTGGGTTTGCCCCTGCGGATGACCCTAAGATTATTGGAATTGTTATTATTGATGAGCCACAGGGGATTTATTATGGAGGGACAATTGCCGCCCCAGTTATGAAAGAATTGTTTGAAAATGTACTTCCCTATCTTGGGATTGAAGAAGTATATTCTGAAGAAGAGGCAAAAAAAGAGACAGTAATTATGCCTGCGGTAGAGGGTATGACAGTAAAAGAGGCAAAAGAGTTAATGCAGGAAAATTCATTTGAGATAAGGCTTTTGGGAGAAGGGGAACGGGTTGTGGAACAATTCCCATTAGCAGGGGAAGAGATTTCAGTGAATAGTACCATAATCTTGTATCTGGCGGAATAAGGGATTGACAGATAAAGATGGATACGATAGGATTGTGTGAGTATCATTAACGAAAGAGCGAGGAGAAGAAAAGATGAAAAACGATATTATATTGCCAGTAATTATATCTTTTGCCTTATGTGCGGCACTTTGCCCGATTATTATCCCTTTCCTAAGGACTTTAAAATTTGGGCAGCCTGTTAGGAAAGAGGGGCCACAGACACATTTAAAGAAGTCAGGTATTCCTACTATGGGCGGTTTATGTTTCCTGCTTAGTATGACAGGGGCAGTCCTTTTATATGTCCGGGAGTATCCTAAGATTGTCCCAATATTGTTTGTAAGCCTTGGCTTTGCTTTAATTGGGTTTTTGGATGATTATATCAAGGTAATTATGAAAAACCCAAAGGGATTATTGCCGCTGCAAAAAATGGCAGGACAATGTTTAATTACAGCAATATTTGCTTATTATTTGTTAAATTATTCAGATGTAGGGACAGCAGCGATTATTCCCTTTACAGGAGGGAAAACCATGGATCTTGGTATTTTTTTTCTGCCAGTGTTTTTCTTTATTATGTTAGGCACAGTAAATGGGGCCAATTTTACAGATGGATTGGATGGGCTTGCTTCTAGCGTAACGATTTTAATTGCAGTATTTTTAACAATGGTGGCAATTGGGACTAATGCAGGGATTACCCCAATTACTGGCGCCGTGGTAGGCAGTTTAATGGGCTTTTTAATGTTTAATGTATATCCAGCTAAAGTATTTATGGGGGATACGGGTTCTCTTGCATTAGGAGGGTTTGTAGCGGCAACAGCCTATATGTTAAATCTTCCTTTATTTCTTCCAATGATAGCAATGATTTATATGGTAGAAATATTGTCTGTCATTATACAGGTGGCATATTTTAAAAAGACAGGAGGGAAACGTATTTTTAAAATGGCACCAATTCATCATCATTTTGAATTGTGTGGGTGGTCAGAGACTAGGGTGGTAGCAGTATTTTCTATTATAACAGCCGTGCTTTGCATGGTTGCTTATCTAGCACTTTAATAACTAACAGAAGGGAATTCCCTTCTTACATAGTTGTCTTGCTCCTAACTGCCGCGAGTGGATTGAAACAACAGGTGGTTTATAGGAATATAGCCAGTTAGAATGGGTATGGAGGAAATTAAAGATGGAGTTACAAGGAAAAAAAGTTATTGTAGCAGGAAGTGGTGTCAGCGGCATAGGGGCGGTAACATTGCTGGGCCGCCTAGGCGCAAAGATTATTTTATATGATGGAAATAAAGCATTGACAAAAGAGGAAATTAGGGCAAAGGTTCCGCAAGGGATAGAGTTGGAGATTATAATTGGGGATCTTACAAAAGAGGCGTTAGATGGGACAGAAATTTTTGTAGTTAGCCCGGGGATACCCAGGGATACTTTGTGTGTAAAACAGGCAGAAGAGGCAGGCCTTACGATTTGGGGCGAGATAGAACTTGCTTACCAGGCTTCAAAAGGAAGGCTGGCAGCAATTACAGGGACAAATGGGAAAACTACGACTACAACATTGGCAGGGGAAATTTTGAAATCATGGTATGCCAGTGTTTTTGTCGTAGGAAATATTGGGATTCCTTATACCAGTATTGCATTAGATACAAAAGAGGACTCTATAACGGTGGCAGAAATTAGTAGTTTCCAATTAGAAACAGTTTGGGAGTTTGCGCCAGAAGTATCAGCAATCCTAAATATTACGCCAGATCATTTAAACCGCCATAAAACAATGGAAAATTACATAGCAATAAAAGAGAGCATTACAAAAAACCAGAAATTAGGGAATGTTTGTGTATTAAATTATGAAGATAAGGAACTTCGTAAATTTGGAGAAAAGTTAGAGATTCCTGTTATCTTTTTTAGCAGCCAGAGAGAATTAGAACAAGGGTTCTGTTTAGAAGGGGAAACCATTGTTTATCATACAGGAAAAGAAACAATACCGTTTGTACATGTACCAGAACTCCAGTTAGTCGGGAGCCATAATGTAGAAAATGTAATGGCAGCGGCAGCGATTACTTATGTGATGGGTGTCCCATTAAAATATATCTGCCAGGCAATAAAAGATTTTAAGGCAGTAGAACATCGGGTAGAGTTTGTTAGGAATAAAAATAATGTGCTTTATTATAATGACTCTAAAGGGACTAACCCAGATGCCTCTATACAAGCGATCCGTGCTATGGTAAGGCCAACGCTTCTAATTGGGGGAGGATATGATAAACAGTCCGAATTTGATACATATATTGACGCGTTCCAAGGGAAAATTAAATATTTAGTGCTTTTAGGGGCAACTAGGGATAAAATTGCAAAAACAGCCAAAGATAAGGGTTTTCATAATATTATTTTAACAGATAGCCTAAAGGAGGCAGTGAAGGTGTGCTATGAAAAAGCAGAGCCTGGCGATGCGGTACTATTGTCTCCTGCGTGTGCAAGCTGGGATATGTTCCAGAGTTATGAAGAAAGAGGGAAATTATTTAAGGAATATGTAAACAGCCTATAATATAGAATGGGGTGTGTAAATGGCACAAAGAAAGAGACAGAATTATTATGATTTTAGCTTAGTATCCATTATTATATTTCTTTTGTGCTTCGGTTTAGTGATGTTGTATAGCACGACTTCTTATGAAGCACAAATTAGTGGGATGAGTCCAACTAGATTTTTAAGAAGCCATATTATAGGAATTATATTAGGGCTTACCGCAATGTTTTTTATTTCTATGATTGATTATCATAGATGGCAGAAATGGACGTTCCTTGGGTATTTTGCTTCTATGTTCCTAATTCTTTTAGTATTAAGCCCTCTGGGGAGAAGTGCAAAGGGGGCAACTAGATGGATTTATATAGGTTCTCTTTCCTTCCAGCCGGCAGAATTTGCAAAAATTGCTATTATTCTTTTAATGGCATATTTAATCCAAAAAAATGCAAAATCAATGAAAGATATAAAAACAATGGTACGGATGTTAGTATTCGTACTGCCAGTTATTGTCTTAATAAAAGTAATTACCAATAATTTAAGTAGTGCAATTATTGTACTTGGAATTGCAATTATTATGATTTTTGTAGCTACGCCAAGATATGATATTTTTGTGATTACAACCATAGTCGGATCTGTGGCAATCGCCTTGTTCCTTTATAATTTGGATTGGTTTTTGCAAATAAGTGACAGTTTCCGGTTTAAACGTGTAATGGCATGGCGTGATCCAGAATTATATCCATTAGATTCTGGGTTCCAGATACTACAAGGGCTTTATGCAATTGGATCAGGGGGGCTGTTTGGGAAAGGCTTAGGGAATAGTATACAAAAGCTAAAATTTCTTCCCGAGCCGCAGAATGATATGATTTTTGCAGTAATTTGTGAAGAATTAGGGTTATTTGGGGCATGTTGTGTTATTTTAATGTTCTTATTTATGCTTTGGCGGTTTATGGTAATTGCAAATAATGCGCCAGATTTATATGGTTCTATGTTGGTAATTGGCGTAATGGCGCATATTGCCATACAGGTAATTTTAAATATTGCCGTTGTAACAAATACCATACCAAATACCGGGATTACATTGCCATTTATTAGTTATGGGGGTACTTCTGTAATGTTTATTACAGCAGAAATGGGGCTAGTTTTAAATGTATCTAGGCAAATAAAGATAGAACATTAAAATAATAGGCACAAGAAAAAAAAAGCTGCATATACTGTTTCATATATGAAATAGGGGGTGTGGGCTTGTCTTCTCTAATAATAACCGGAGGAGTCCCTCTTTCGGGAGAAGTTAAGGTGCAAGGTTCGAAAAATGCGGCACTTCCGCTGTTGGCTGCTAGTCTTTTAATAAAGGGCACAACAATACTGGAACATTGCCCTGATATATCAGATGTTGCCTGTATGTTGGATATTTTAAAAGCAGTTGGCTGTACAGTACTTCGTGAGGAAGAAACAATTATTATTGATGCACAGATTTTAAAGCAAACTTCTGTTTCTAGAAAAGAAGCAGAAAAAATGCGATCATCCATATCTCTTTTAGGTGCGCTTTTGGGAAGGGCATCACAGGCAAGAATCCCACTTCCTGGAGGCTGTTCCATAGGGAAAAGGCCAGTGGATATTCATTTAGCAGCACTTCGGAGCCTTGGGGCAGAAATTGAAGAAAAAGAAGAATTATATGCACGCCTTAAAAAATGTGAAAGTAAAGAAATTAGGTTCCCTTATCCAAGTGTAGGGGCAGTACAAAATGTAATTTTAGCATCTGTGGTGTCTGAAGCAGTAGTGGTTATGAAAAATTGTGCTAGGGAGCCAGAAGTAGAAGAGCTTTGTACATTTTTAAACCAAGCCGGGGCAAATATACAAGGTGGTGGGACAGATACCATTATTGTTTATGGGGTAAAAGAGCTTCGGGAAATCCGGTATACAATCCGTTCAGATAGAATTGCAGCAGGGACATTTCTTGCGATGGCGGCAGCAACTAAGGGTTCTGTAACAATACAAGGAATTAATCCATTTGAACTTTCTGCCGTAACAGAAGTTTTTGCAAAAATAGGCTGCCATGTGAAGTTATATACAGATGCGATTTGCCTGGAAGCTTATAAAGGAATAAGAGGGATTCCTTTTTTAAAAACAATGCCATACCCAGGTTTTCCTACAGATATGCAGTCGCAGGTAATAAGTACATTGATTTGTGCAAAAGGGAATAGTGTTATACGGGAAACTGTGTTTGAAAACCGTTTTGGTGCTGCTATAGAGTTACAGAAAATAAAAGCAGATATTCGGATAAACAAAAGAGATCAGCTTGTGGTAATCCATGGAAGGGATAAAAGGTGTTTATGCCCTGCAGTACTTCAGGCGCCAGATTTGCGCGGGGGCGCAGCATTAGTAATTGCAGCACTTATTGTTGAGGGGACCAGTACAATAAAACATATGGAATATGTGGAAAGAGGCTATGAAAATATATCAGGGGTTATCCATACACTAGGCGGAATATGTTGCAGGGAAAATGAGATATAAGGAAAGATGAGGAACCTTCTGTAATGAAAATAAGACATAAGCTGTTATTGGCTCTGGGAATTGCCGTATTACTTGTAATTCTTGGCGTGGCATTGTATTCTTTAAGAATTACAAGTATTGTTTATATAGGAAGCACACACTATACAAAAGAAGAATTAAATGAAAAAATATTTGATAAAAAATATTCTTTAAATCCTTTTTATTGTTTTTGGGAATCAAAATATGGGGAGAAAAAGGTAATTCCGTTTATCCAAGGATATGATATTGAATTTAAGGGTTGGAATGAAATTACTGTACGGGTGTATGAAAAAAGTGTAGTAGGGTATGTAAATTATAAAGGATACCGTATGTATTTTGATAGAGATGGGATTGTAGTAGAAAGTTCTAAGGAAGCTTTAGAGAATATTGTAGAAGTAGGAGGATTATCCTTTTCTTATATGGTATTGTATCAAAAGCTTCCTGTAGAGAAAGAGGATATATTTAATTATATTTTGGATTTGACCCAGACATTGATAAAGTATGAGCTTCCCGCTGATAAAATAGAATTTGACGAGGGTGGAAATGCCGTTGTTTGTATTGGCAGTATCCGGTTTAGAGTGGGTACAGATAGTTATCTAAATGAAAAGATAGCCCGCATTAGTGATTTGCTTCCAGAAACGGCGGGGCTTGCGGGGACATTTTTTATGGAAGACGTGACAGAGGATACAGATACCTTCCGTTTTGAAAAAAGTGAATGAAAATAAAAAAATGTGTTGATTATTTTACAAAATGAATATATTATAGTAAGTAGGCATAAATATATATTATATATAGAAGGAAGAGGTGCCATTTCTGGCATATTGGAATAAAGGAGGACATACCCTTGCTAGAGGTCAGAACAAACGAACAGGAATCAGCAGCAAAAATTATCGTTGTAGGTGTCGGCGGCGCCGGCAACAACGCAGTAAATAGAATGGTAGATGAAAATATAGGTGGCGTGGAGTTTATTGGCTTAAATACAGACCAACAGGCAATTAAGCTTTGCCGTGCAGCAACAACACTTCAAATTGGTGAGAAGATTACTAAGGGGCTTGGGGCAGGTGGACAACCTGAAATTGGGGAAAAGGCTGCTGAAGAGAGCATTGAAGAAATTACACAGGCAATTAAGGGGGCAGATATGGTCTTTATTACCTGTGGAATGGGTGGCGGGACTGGGACAGGTGCTGCTCCTGTTGTAGCAGGTGTTGCTAAGGAAATGGGCATTTTAACGGTTGGTGTTGTAACAAAGCCATTTAAGTTTGAAGCGAAACAACGGATGAATAATGCAATTGGTGGCATTGAAAGGCTAAAGGAAAATGTAGATACATTAATTGTAATACCAAATGATAAGCTTTTGGAAATTGTAGATAGAAGGACAAGCATGCCAGATGCTTTGAAAAAAGCAGATGAAGTGCTGCAACAGGCAGTACAAGGCATTACAGATTTAATTAATGTGCCAGGCCTTATTAACCTAGACTTTGCAGATGTGCGTACAGTTATGGAGGATAAAGGGATTGCGCATATTGGGATTGGTAAAGCAAAAGGAGACGATAAGGCAGTTGAGGCAGTAAAGATGGCTGTTACTAGCCCACTATTAGAAACTACAATACAAGGTGCATCCCATATTATTATTAATGTATCTGGCGATATTGGATTAATAGAGGCAAATGAGGCAGCAAGTTATGTAGAAGAGATGGCAGGTTCTGATGCAAATATTATTTTTGGGGCTATGTATGACGAAGGAAAACAGGATGAAGCGACAATTACCATTATAGCTACTGGTTTGGATAGCCAAATGAGCGCAAAGGATGCGAAGATCATGCAGCAAAGTGTAAAGCCAATGGGGAACTATAATTATAAACCTACAAACCCTATCCATTCTTCTATGGGGGAAATTGGCCCTCAACCAGTAAAGCCAAATATTAATTTTGATGTGCCAACCCCGAAGCCACGTAATGCAACAGAGAATATCCAGATACCAACTTTCCTGCAAAAGAAGAAATAAAATGGCAGAATACATACTGCCATTATAAAGAAAGTAGTAAGCGGTTGTTCCATAAAAAGTAGATTTTTGTAGAAAAATAATAATAAAAAAGGCTGTTTCCGTAACAGGATTTGACAAATTTCTTAAAACAGATATGCTATAATGCATTTTGTTCGAAGCTTTGTAAATCCGTAAAGGAGGCAGCCTTGTTTTATGTTGTCTACATAGATATATTATTTTTGGTGAATTTTTTTATGGATTTTATTATTTTAACAGTGACAGGGACACTACTAAAACTCCAGATTAAGGTATGGAGAAGGGTTTTAGGGGCACTGTTAGGAGCCATTTGTTATTGTATTACATTGTATTTGCCATGGAAAAGTAGGGTATGGGCTGGAAATATCATTATATTTGGGTCTATTTTGCTTATAGGAAAACTATTATTTTCTTTAAAGGGGATAAGAAAAATATGTCGTTTTCTCTTGTTGTTTTATGCGACTTCTTTTTTTATTGGCGGTACTGCCACTACTATTTATTATTATACAAAGCTTGGATACTATATACGAAACGCAGTAAAGGGGGACTTATATGCACAGGTACTGGCAGGGGTATTGGCACTAATTGTGCTTATCTCCTGTATATTTGGAAGGATGGCTGTCTCTGTAATAAGAGAACGGCAAAAAGAGAAAAGCTTGTACTTTGAGGTAGAATTGTCGCAAGGGGAGAAAAAAAAGAAAGCGGTAGCACTCTTAGATACAGGGAACCATTTAAGGGAACCGGTAAGCAGGAAACCAGTTATCTTAATGGAGTTGGCTTTTGCTGGGGAGCTTCTGGATAAAAATACAGAATATGCAGTAAAAGAATTTTATAAAACAGGGATGTTAGGAAGGGTAGGGGAAACGCTTCCTAAAATAAGGCTGGTGCCTTATCATTCTATAGGGAAAAACCATGGAATTTTAGCGGCTGTATTTCTGGAACATCTTTCGATCCAGATGGAGCAAGAGGCCATTGAGCTGACAGATGTATGTGCCGCATTAACAGAAGAGCCGGTTTCTTTAAAAGGAGGATACCAGGTAATTTTAAATGCGGAACTTGTCGGACAATTATAAAGATGTATGCATCGGAATAGGGGGATAAAATGCTGATAAAAGTAGCAATGCCGAAAAGGTTTCAGTTGCGGGTCGTTCCAAGCTTTCGGCGCCTGCTTTTTACAAAGCAGGGAGATATCCATTACATAGGCGGGGCAGAAGTACTTCCGCCGCCGCTTGAGCCAGAAGAAGAAGCTGCTGTGATCTTGGATTTGAAAACAGAACGGGAATCAGAAGCACGCTCTATATTAATTGAACATAATTTGCGCCTGGTAGTGTATATTGCCAAGAAGTTTGACAATACGGGAGTTGGGGTAGAAGACTTAATTTCAATAGGTACCATTGGCTTAATAAAGGCAATTAATACCTATAATCCAGATAAGAATATTAAGCTTGCCACGTATGCTTCCCGCTGTATTGAAAATGAAATATTAATGTATCTAAGGAGGAACAGTAAACGTAAGATGGAGGTCTCTATTGATGAGCCTCTTAATGTGGACTGGGATGGGAATGAACTTCTTTTGTCTGATATTCTAGGGACAGAGGAAGATGTGATATATAAAGATATTGAAGATGAGATAGAGCGAAAATTGTTAAATAAGGCAATTGATAAACTTAGTTCTAGGGAGAAAACCATTGTGGAATTAAGGTTCGGGTTAAATTCGAGTGACGGAAGTGAGATGACACAAAAGGAAGTAGCTGATTTATTAGGAATATCACAGTCTTATATATCTAGGTTAGAGAAAAAGATTATTAGCCGGTTAAAAAAAGAAATAGTGCGTTTTGAGTAACTTCAATTAGGCTTTTGGGAATTCCCCCAAAAGCCTGCTATACTTTAGCCAAG
>CAJTLB010000020.1 GCA_910577045.1 uncultured Lachnospiraceae bacterium
TTTCATGAATCCGCTTTTTCCATGATGCTGATAGCATCGAACCCAAAGCAGCACAGATGCAACTCCTACACCATATTTATCGGCGATACATTGGAATCCGCCTTCTCCATTCAAATAGGCTTCAGCAATCATAATCTTAAACTCTGATGAGTATTTAGGCTTTGACATAAAAACCCCCTTAAATAGCTTTTGGTTATTTGCCTTGTCTACTTAAGGGGTATCATATCAGTGCAAAAAATTAGCCTTTATTTTTAAGGAGGCAGGCTTTGAAATATAAGATATTATTTGTAGATGATGACAAAGCATTAATTAAAATGTTAAACCAATATTTTTTGATAAAAGGATATGAGATAAGGGCAGCATTAAGCGGGTTAGAAGCTATAGAAAAAGTGAAAGAAAAACCAGATATAATTTTATTGGATATTAATATGCCAGGAATGGATGGGGTAGAAGTATGCAAAAAAATACGGGATAAAATTTCTAGCCCAATTATTTTCCTTACAGCGAAGGTAGAAGAACCAGATCGGATAAATGGCTTACTTTCGGGAGGTGATGACTATATTGTAAAACCATTTAGTTTAAAAGAATTAGAAGCTAGGGTGGTGGCACATTTAAAACGGGAAGAACGCCATAGGAATGAAGCCGTTTATCGGTTTTATAAGGGGTTAATTATAGATTATTCGGAGAAAAAGGTACAAATTGAAAATCAAATAGTACCATTTACAAAAAAGGGGTTTTCTATCCGAAAAACAATTGTATTATATATATTTATAACATTAATAGTTAGTTATATATTAAGTTATTTTGTGATACATCAGGCAAGGTGGGAACAGCAGGGGGTTTGGCAAAAATATATGGAAGGCGTTTCTATAAAAGAACGCCCTAACCAGTTAGAAATGAGTGATAAAGATAGATGGATATCTGAATTATGTGATTTCTTGCAGACATATAGTATTTTATTAATTACTTCTGTAGGAGTTGTTTTTGCTGTTTGTTTATTTTATAAAAATAAACTACAAGATCCATTAAAAGAATTATCAAAAGCATTGGAAGAAATTGGAAATAATAATTTAGACTTTAAAAGAAATTGTGTGAAAAGCCCACTCCTTTAGGTAAATATGGCAGAAGGGCATATATGGAATTGTAAAATAAAAGATGAAACAGAAGCAAGGCGGTTAGGGCAAAGTTATTATATCTCTTCTAAACAGTATGTGGAAAGTGGGATGAAAATAAGAATAATTTCTAAGAATAAGCCAGATATAATATGCAGCCAGGCAGAACCAAGCTTAGAAGATGCTTATATGTATATAACAAATTTGGGATAAAACATTTATTATATAAAAGAAATTAAAAAAGTTCTATTTCACTTTCCAAAAAACTTGTGCTACAATATAAATGTTTTTGGAATATAATAACATAGTTTCTGCTAAAAGGGGTGTGTATTTATTGATATGGCTGCATTATCGGATATTTATTTACAGGAAGCGACAGAAGCGGATAGCAGGTTGCTTTTTGAATGGGTAAATGATCCTGTTGCCCGGCGTAATGCTTTCCAAACGGCATATATTCCCTATGAAAAACATATGGAATGGTTCCATAACATATTAAATGACCATGCCGTTAAGCAGTATATTTTATATTATAAGGGAATTCCAGTAGGGCAGGTTCGGTTAAATATAGAAGATGGCATAGGGCTGATTGATTATAGTATTGCTCCAGATATGCGGGGGCAAGGGTTTGGTGTTTTGGCATTGAATTTAATACAAGAGAGGGCAAAAAAGGAGATAATAGAAATAATAAAATTGGTGGGGCAAGTAAAATATGAGAATACTGCTTCGATAAAAGTATTTGAACATTGTGGGTATGTTCCAAGGAAGGAAAAGGAATATATTATATTTACCTTAGATTTAAGGCAATAATATAATATTTATTTATATATAGGGAGGAAACATATTAGTGAAAGTTATTATAGCAACAATAAAGTCATGGAATATGGAATATGCTAAGGAATTACAAAGGCAGCAAAAAGGGATACATACTATCCGTATTTTTACAAAAAAAGAGGAACTTACATATAACAATGTACATGAGTTTGATCCAGATTATATTTTTCTTCCCCATTGGTCTTATTATATTCCAGAGGAAATTACAGAAAGATGGGAGTGTGTCGTATTCCATATGACAGATTTACCATATGGGAGGGGCGGCAGCCCTTTGCAGAACCTAATTGTACGGGGGCATAAAGATACAAAAATTTCTGCAATCCGTGTAACGGCACAGCTTGATGGCGGGCCAGTTTATATGAAAAAGCCATTATCTTTGGAAGGGACAGCACAAGAAATTTTTATCCGTTGTGCAAATGTGGTTTTTCACGAGATGATACCTTGTTTTTTACAAGAAAAACGAAATGCCGTGCCACAGAGTGGGGAAGCGGTAGTATTTAAACGCAGAAAGCCAGAAGACAGTGAAATAAAAGGGGATATGGAATTAAGCACAATTTATAATTATATCCGTATGTTAGATGCAGAAGGGTATCCAAGGGCATATATTGATTATGGGGAATATCGGTTACAATTTGAAGAAGCAAAGTTTGATAATTGCGGGGAATGGCTAGAGGCAAAAGTAAGGTTCCAGAAAAAAGGATAGAAATTTTATTGGCAGAATGGCATAGGGAGGTTATTATGAAGACAGTTTTAGTAGTAGCGGCACATCCAGATGATGAAATTTTGGGTGTTGGCGGTACAGTAGCATGGCATGTGGCAGAAGGCGATTGTGTATATGCGTTAATTTTGGGGGAGGGGCAGACTTCACGCGGCATGCACAGGGAAGATATGGGCAGGGAAGTGGTAGAACAGCTTCACCAGAATACCATGGAAAGTGCAAAAGCAGTGGGATATAAAGATGTATTTTTTGCAGATTTCCCAGATAACCGTTTTGACCAAGTAGATTTATTGGATATAGTAAAAGTGGTAGAGAAATACATAAAAGAGTGTAAGCCGCAGATTATTTATACACATTTTAGCGGAGATTTGAATATTGACCATCAATATACAGTAAGGGCAGTTTTAACTGCAACGCGGCCGATTGGTACATATTGCGTGGAAGAGATATATGCGTTTGAAACACTTTCCTCCTCAGAATGGAATTTTGATTATTCTGCACAGCCAGCCTTTTGCCCAAATGTGTTTGTAGATATTTCGCAATATTATATAAAAAAAGAACAGGCAATGAATTGCTATATTTCAGAACTATGCCAGTTCCCACATCCAAGGAGTTTGACGGGAATGGATGTGTTGTCCAAAATGCGCGGCATGGCAGCAGGGACAGAACGAGCAGAGGCATTTATGCTTTTGCGGAAAATAGTAAAATAAAGGATAAGTAAAAGCTGGGGGCAAAAAACCACTCCGAAAAAGTATACTTTTTCGGAGTGGTTTTTTCTTATGCTATTTTACCATACTTCACGGATTTTTCAAGGGCTTTTTTTCAGATTTTCTGTACAACTTGCACAAAGGATAGTGGATTCTCAAAAAGTATACTTTTTGAGAATGAGTTACTAAGTTGCACAAGGTTTCTATATGGAAGTATGGAGAGGGAATAAGAGATTGTTCTAAGGAGCAGCTTTATAGGTACAGTACCACCTAGAAAATAGCTATTTTCTAAAGAAGCCAAAAGGCAAGTTGTACTGGGAGTTATTATAGATTGCTGTGGAAATACTAAATATAATTAGGAAAGAGAAAAACGAGATGAAACAGAAGATTTCGTTCAGTCCACCAGATATTACTGATATGGAGATTGCAGCAGTAGAAGAAGTCCTACGTTCTGGCTGGATTACAACAGGGGCAAAAGTAAAAGAGTTAGAGGGAAAACTAGCTGATTTTTTGCAAGTACATAAGGTAGTATGTTTAGCATCTGCTACGTCTGCTGAGGAGTTAATATTTCGTATTCTTGGTATTGGACCAGGTGATGAAGTAATTGTGCCAGCTTATACTTATACGGCCTCAGCCGCAGCGGCAATTCATGTTGGGGCAAAGGTAGTTTTTGTAGATGCACAGCTAGGCTCAACAGAGATGGATTATGAACAATTAGAAACTGCTATTACACCAGCGACTAAAGCAATTGTTTCAGTAGATTTGGGTGGAGTTTTATGCGATTATAAAAAAATATTTTCTGTAGTGGAAAAAAAGAAGGAAATATTTGTTCCTTTACATAATTGTAATGATGTATTGAGTAGTTTGGGTAGCCGAATTCAAGAGACAATTGGACGGATTGTAGTAATCGCAGATTGTGCGCACGCGTTGGGGAGTTATCAAATAGAGAATGGTAAGAAAATAATGGCAGGTGCAATTGCCGATTTTTCTTTTTTTTCTTTTCATGCGGTAAAAAATTTGACTACCGGGGAAGGGGGCGCTGCTTGCTGGAAGTCTATACATGGAGTAAGTGATGAAGAACTATATTATTTTTTCCAGTTGCTTTCTTTACATGGGCAGAGCAAAGATGCCTGGGCTAAAATTCAACCAGGCGCATGGGAATATGATATTGTTGGCCCCTGGTATAAATGTAATATGACAGATATTATGGCAGCAATTGGGATAAAACAGTTGGAACGTTATAAAATACTTTTACAGAGACGAAAAGAAATTATTGAGGTTTATGATAATTTTTGTGACAAATTGGGGATTAAGCACATTCACCATTTTAGTCCAGTGCAATATTCTTGTGGACATTTATATCTTACTCATATTCCTGGTATTCATGACAGGCAGCGCCGGGAAATTATTCGAGTAATGGCAGAAAAAGGAATTATGTGTAATGTACATTATAAACCACTTCCTATGATGACAGCTTACCATTTATTAGGAGAAACAATAGAAAATTATCCAAACAGTTATGCCTTATATGAAAATGAGATTTCATTACCACTTCATACTTTGCTGCGTGATGAAGAGATAGAATATCTTTTAGGCTGCCTAAAAGAAGCAGTAAAGCCATATTTTACGAAGAATAATAGGCACTGATAGGGAGGATAATAAATGAGCCATAAGTGCTGCATACTGCAAAAATGGGAAGATTTGCCAGATTTTATGAGAACGCCAGAGGTTAGGCCTTATTATAATAATTTAGATAGAAAAAGATGGAGTTTGAGATTAAAGAAAGTATTTGATATTTCTGTTGCAGGAATCATTATTTGTTTTTTTTGTATTCCAATGATACTAATAGGAATAGCAATAAAATTGGACAGCTCTGGACCTGTATTTTTTAGGCAAGAACGTGTAACAACATATGGTAAACCATTTTTAATTTATAAATTTCGTACAATGGTCTTTGATATAGAGAAGGCTGGAATAGGCGTAACTTTACAGGAAGATCCAAGGATTACTAGATTGGGAAAGATACTTCGTAAATATCGGATAGATGAAGTGCCACAGCTTATTAATATTATACGGGGAGAAATGAGTTTTGTGGGAACAAGACCAGAATTACCTTTATTTGTTAGACAATATACGCCAGAAATGATGGCAACCTTATTGTTGCCAGCAGGTGTTACTAGTAAAGCAAGCATAAAATATAAAGATGAAGCAACTTTATTTGATAAAGCAGTTTGTGCAGAAGAAATATATATAAAAAAGGTTCTTCCAGAGAAAATGAAAATAAACCTAGAGGCAATTAAAGAATTTTCTTTATTGGGAGAATTAGAAATAATGGGAAAAACAGTTTGGGCAGTAATAGGAAAGGTGGCAGAGAATAGATGACAGAGTTTCTGATAACCTTTTGTGTGGTGGCTTATAATGAAGAGAAAAATTTGGGTAGACTTTTGGAAAATGTATATAGCCAAAGTTATAGCCATAATCTAATAGAAGTAATCTTAGTAGACAGTGGGTCTATAGATGCGACAAGGAATATTATGGAACAGTTTCAAAATAAGTATAGCCAGGAGTTTTATGGGATACAAGTATTGAATAATCCAAAGAGAACTCTTCCAGCTGGTTGGAATATTGTACTGGAACATTATCATGGAGATGCTGTAGTGCGCGTAGATGCTCACGCAGAGATACCAAAGGATTTTTTAGAAAAAAATGTTATACATTTAGAAGCAGGAGATTTTATATGTGGTGGATATCGGCCTAATATTATAGATGAAGATACTCCGTGGAAACGAGTATTGCTTGCAGCAGAAACATCTGCATTTGGCAGTAGTTTTGCAGATTTTCGCCGAAAGGGAAAAAACAGGAGTGTTTCATCTGTGTTCCATGGAGCATATAAAAGAGAAGTATTTGAACAAGTGGGCAATTATAATGAAATGTTAATTCGGACAGAAGATAATGAAATTCACTATAGGATGAGAAAAGCAGGATATAAAATTCAGTTTTATCCAGATATTATTTCTTATGAACATACCAGAAATACTATAAGAAAGATGATAAGGCAGAAATATGAAAATGGTTATTGGATAGGTAAAACATTGGGAATAGTGCCAGAATGTATATCATTTTTTTATTTAGTACCATTATTTTTTATAATAGGAATAGCTATAACAGGAATTTTGACGTTTTTTGGTTTATGGCAGGCAGGCGTATTAATGTGGGCAATATATGGGATAACTTGTATAAGTATGACGTTAGCAATAGTATGGATTGAACCAAAATCGTCTTTGTGTTTTGTGCTATTGCCTGCAATATTCTTTATAATCCATATTAGTTATGGGATAGGGACTAGTCTAGGATTAATCCAAATATTACTAAAAAAAGGGGAATAACATGGTTATACTTCATATTGCTTCGATTGAAAATAGCTCATATAGTGGTGTATGTGTAGTTGTACCACAACATTTGAAAGCTCAATCTAAATTTGCAACAATAGGGTTTATTAATATTTCAAATAAAAAAATAGCAAATATTACTACTCAAATAAAATATAAAAGATTATTTCATTTATTAAAATTGCCAGAGCCTTTTAATAAGCCAGATATTGTTATTTTTCATGAAGCATATCGTATAGATTATTTATATATTGGAAAAGTTTTAAAATATTATCATATTCCTTATATTATTATTCCCCATGGTGAGTTAAGCAAAGGGGCACAACAGAAAAAACATATAAAAAAGTCTATAGCGAATTTTTTATTTTTTAATAATTTTATCAATAATGCAGCAGCATTACAATGCTTGTCACAAATAGAGTATGAAAATACATATTTTGGTAAAAAAAAGTATATAGGGACAAATGGTATAATTATTCCTATTGAAGAAAAGAGTATTTTTAATAAGGAAAAAGTAAAATTTTTGTATATTGGGCGTTTAGATGCCTATCAAAAAGGGTTGGATTTGATGTTAGATGCTATTGAGGCGGAAAATAACTTTATTAGAAAAAATAATACTAAATTTTATATATATGGCCCAAATAATAAAAAAGAAATGTGTCATTTGCAAAAATGGGTTCAAGAAAGAAATATAAATGATATTGTAGAATTGAGTGAAGGAATATCAGGGGAAAGAAAAAAAGAAGTTTTATTGGATACAGATATTTTTATTCAGACATCACGGTTTGAAGGGATGCCTATGGGAATATTAGAGGCATTAAGCTATGGAATTCCATGTTTAATTACAGAAGGAACTACATTAGGGGAAATGGTAGAAAAAGCAGATGCAGGCTGGAAAACAGAAACGACATCATATGATATAGCAATTGCGATAAGAAAGGTTATTCTTCAAAGAGATAAATGGAAGGAAAAAGGAAAAAATGCAAGGAAGTTTGTGGAAAGAATGTTTAATTGGGATGTAATTGCTAAAGACACAATAAAAATGTATCAAAAAATCTGCTAATGCTTTAGGGAGAATTACATGTTATTATATTTATTTATTATTTTAATTATGGTCATATTAACTATAACTAAATTAGAAGGAATAGATAAAGAGAAAAAGTTTATTTTTGGAATGTTTGTATTATGGTTCATGGCTACTGTGAGATCAATTTATATTGGAAATGATACTATAGCATATTATGAAATATGGGATGATATTTCAAGTAACCATAATTATAGTGCTTTAATTGGAAGATTTGAAAGAGGATATCTATGGCTAAATAATATTATTGGTTATTTTACACAAAATTTCCATGTATTTTTAGGAATAGTAAATTTTATTATATATTATAGTTATTATAGGTTTATCAAAACATATTCCAACAACTCCATGCTTTCATTAATTATATTTTTCTTATTAGGTACATGGGGGCAGACTTTAAATACAATTCGGTTACAACTAGCAGTTTCAATGTTTTTAAATGCTTATTATTATAAAAATCATAATAAAAAAATACGTGTAGCTATATGTGTATTGCTGGCAATTTTATTTCAAAGAATTTCAGTGGTTTATATTACAGGCTTGTTTTTACCTAAGAAAGTAAAGGGGAAAATTTATATATTTATAGCAAGTATAGGGGCGTTGTTCTTTATTTTTTTACCTCAAATAATATTAATGGTAGTGCAAATAGTACCATATTTTTCAACATACTTAAATAGTGATATTTATATATTGGGAGAAGTAAAAATGGCTGTTGTGTTACAGCTTTTAATGGAGTTAATGGTATTCTTATGTGCTTTTAAAATTTATAAATATAAATATCATTGTAAAAGATTTACTAAAGAGGTAAAAGAAAATTTTGCAATACAGATAAATATGATATTTGTATCTATTATGGTTATGTTTTTATCATTGCGGTTTAATTTGTTAGATAGATGTTCTTATTTTTTCTGGGATTTTGTTATTTTATTATTACCAAATATGGTGTGGGCATTATCTTTAAAATCAAATAAAACAATATTGAAGGGGGCTATTATAGCAGGATGTGTGGCATATTTTGCAGTTATTAATATATTCCGGCCAAATTGGAACCATATTTACCCATATATGACTTTTTTCAGTGATTTGTAGAATGTATGGTTACTATAATTTGGCAGAGGAAAGGAAGGATAGGACATGATACCTAAAATAATACATTATTGTTGGTTTGGTAAACATAAAAAACCAAAATCAGTAAAGAGGAAAATTGAAAGTTGGAAGAGGTATTGCCCGGGTTATAAAATAATAGAGTGGAATGAAGAGAATTTTGATATTAATTATTGCGATTATGTGAAAGAAGCCTATCATGCAGGAAAATGGGCTTTTGTAACAGATGTTGTAAGGTTGTATGTTCTAGTCCATTATGGTGGGATATATATGGATGCAGATGTTGAAGTAATTAAACCATTGGATAAATTTTTAATATATTCAGCTTTTTCGGGTTTTCAATCAGTAGATTCTATTCCTACAGGATTAATTGCATGTGAAAAGAATCATGAATTTTTTTTGGAATTACTTCATGATTATGACAAAAAGCATTTTATTAAAAAAGATGGAAGCTATGATATAACTACTAATTGTGAGCAAATTACCCAAATATGTTTAAAGTATGGATTAAGGTTGGATAATACGAAACAGACAATTAGGGGGATTACATTGTTTCCTATGGATTATTTTTGTGCAAAGGATGCGGTAACAGGAATAATATGGAAAACAGAAAATACATATACCATACATCATTTTGCTGGAAGTTGGACAAGTAGAAAAAATAAACTAGCAACATGGCTCCATCGGCTTTTAATAAGAATGTTTGGAAGAAAAAAAGCAGATATAATAAGGAAGAGAATTAATCCAGATATGAAATAATATTTATATAGTAAAGGAATTATAATGAAAAAAATAATGATTGTGTTTGGGACAAGGCCAGAAGCAATAAAAATGTGTCCGTTAGTAAAAGAGCTGCAGGATAGGAAAAATATCCAAGTTGTAGTGTGTGTAACAGGCCAACATCGTCAGATGCTGGATCAAGTATTAGAAGTTTTTCATATTATACCCGCTTATGATCTTTCTATTATGAAAAGTGAACAGACATTGTTTGATATCACAATGTATATACTAGCTGGAATGAAGCAGATATTAGAAAAGGAAAAACCAGATATTGTTTTGGTGCATGGTGATACATCGACAACGTTTGTAACAGCACTTTCTTGTTTTTATTTGCAAATTCCAGTTGGGCATGTAGAGGCAGGATTAAGGACTTACAATATTTATAATCCATATCCAGAAGAATTTAACAGAGAGGTAGTAGGGCTTGTTTCAAAGTACAATTTTGCGCCGACAGAACGGGCAAAAAATAATTTATTAAAGGAGGGCAAAAAAGAGAATACTATATTTGTTACAGGAAATACCGTGATTGATGCACTAAAAACAACTATAAAAGAAGATTATATGCATCCAGAACTGGAATGGGCAAAAAATTCAAGGTTAATATTTATTACTGCCCACAGAAGAGAAAACATTGGAGAACCTATGTATCATATGTTTAGGGCTATAAGAAAAGTAATAGAAGAATATTCTGATGTAAAAGTGCTTTTTCCTGTACATAAAAACCCTGTTATTATAAAAATGGCAGAAAGGGAATTTAATGATTGTGATAAGATTCATTTAATAGAACCAGTGGATGTATTTGACTGCCATAATCTTATGGCACACGCATATCTTATTTTAACAGATTCTGGTGGAATCCAAGAGGAAGCCCCGTCTCTCGGGATACCAGTCCTTGTAATGAGAGATACAACCGAACGCCCCGAGGGTATAGAGGCCGGAACTTTGAAACTAGTAGGTACGAATGAAAAAGAAATATATAATAATTTTAAAGAATTATTGGACAATAGAAATGTATATAATGCAATGTCAAAAGCAAGCAATCCTTATGGTGATGGATATGCTAGCCAAAGAATAGCAGATATTTTGAGTTATGTGTTATAGAAATTATATATTATTAGATAAAAGCTGGAGAAAAATAAATGATAGCAATTATTGTAGCAAGTCCTCTTCAAGTATTTAATAGCATTATAATTATGAATCATTTTTATCCAAATGAAAAGGCAGATTTGTTTATTTGGAATAGTTTATGTGATATGAGGCAAGTTGCAGATTTATATAAGGGTGTAGAATTAATTGATTCTATTTATGATATGGCGCAGATTTTTAAAGGAAAAACAAGAATTGGAAGTTTATGGGATCATTTAGTTCTCAGTAAGGAGCAAAAAAGGCTTTTAGATAAAGTAAAAAGTAAAAATTATACAGATATGTTTACTACTTGGGTAGGAGGAATTGCTACATGGCTATTTACCAAGCTAAGTAAATATAATCACAAATTAAAGCTCCATTATTATGAAGAGGGTATTGGTGTTTATCTAAATAGAATATATACAGATTATAATAGAATTAAAGTTATGTATAAATTACTAAAATATAAATGTGAAGTAGATTATTTAGAGGATATTTATTTATATAAAACAAAGTTACCTCTCCATTTGCCAGAAAAATTAAAAAAAGTGGAAATAGGGGTAGTAACAGAAAAGGATATACAAGTTTTAAGGAGAGGTACAATAAGCTCTGAAAAAATTTTTATTCCTTACCAAGCACATTGTATTTATTTCGAAAATAATTTTAGGAATACAATGTTTGAAGGATTTAATAGTTTATTGGTATTGGAACAGATTGCTAATATATTGGGTAAAGAAAATTTATGTGTACGCTTACATCCAAAGACAACAAATGATGTTTATTCTATCAATGGTTACATGAAAGATAAAAATAGTATGGCTTGGGAAGATATAATTTCTTTAAAAGGGGCAATTGAAAATCAAATTCTTATAACTACTATATCAACATCTGTTTATTCTCCAAAGCTGATATATGAAAAAGAGCCAAGAATTCTTATATTAGGAAAATTAATTAGCAATGAATATAGTAATTATAAATGGGCTGCAAATTTCTGGGAAAGAAATTTTGCAGAATTTACTTTAAGGTTTAAGGATACATATAACAAGAAAGAAAATTTTCAAATACCAGAAAGTTTTAAAGAATTGGAAAGTATCTTAAAGATGTGGAAGTGATTTAGTTAGAAGGTATATGAAAAATATTAATAAAATTACAATAATGAATATTTGCAGTACTATATTATTACAAGGAATTGCTTTTTTCTCAGCTCCAATTTTTACTAGATTATTGGGGGCTGAACAATATGGTTATTATTCTATATTTAGTTCATGGAGTGCTCTTCTTACGTGTATTATGGGCTTTGGTGTTGGCAGTACATTGGCAACAGGAAAATATCGGTTTTGTGATGTTTACTATGAATTCAGGAGCAGTATATTATTATTTGGGACACTTTTAAGCCTGATAGTAAGTGGAATAATCTTGTTGATAATTCGTCCTTTATCTTATGTGTTAGGATATGAACCATGGAGTATAGTATTAGTGCTATTATCGTCTATTTCACAGTATGTAATTGGATTTGCACAGGGAGTGTATGTATATGAGAAAGAAGCTAAAAAAAATTTTATTCTTTCTGTGGTAATTTCTATATTATCTGTAGTATGGTCTGTACTGTTAATTTTAAGTTTTTCTGAAAATAAGAGATATATGGGAAGGATTTATGGTTTTCTTATTCCGCATATATTAGCAGCTTTTTTTGTTTGGTGCACTATATTCTTGAAAAAGCCTATTGGGTTGAAAAAAAGATATATTCAATTTGCTTTTATAGTAGGATTTCCTACCGTATTCCATACATTGGCACATAGTGTTTTAGTACAATCAGATAAAGTGATGATGCAATATATGGGAGTTTCAAGTTCTGAAATAGGCATATATAGCATTTACTATACTTTTGTAGGAGTCATGTCAACGATATTGAACGCATTAAATACATCATGGGTTCCTTTTTATTATGATGATGTCGATGCAAAAAATTGGGAGATATTAAATATAAAGTGTAAAAATTATATAGAGCTGTTTACTATATTAACTTGTGGATTTTTATTATTAGCAAGGGAAGTAGCTTATCTTTTGGCAGGAAGAGAATATTGGAATGGGATAAATATTATCCCTATTATAGTACTTGCAGTATATTTTACATTTATGTACCAGTTCCCTGTTAATTTTGAGTTTTTTCATAAAAAAACAAAATTAATAGCAATGGGTACGATTTGTGCAGCAATTATTAATATTATTTTGAATATTATTATGATTCCTTTAGCTGGAATGTATGGGGCTGCAGTAGCGACTGCTTTATCTTATGGATTACTTTTTGTATTTCATTATCAGATTATTAGGCATATAAAAGAACATCCGTATCATTTGAAAATGAATGTATTTATTTTTGGATTAGTAATGGTCTTTTTTAGTAGTATAATGTTTTATTTTTTAGCGGGTTATTGGTATATAAGATGGATATTTGGAGTAATAATGGGAATTTTTGAACTAAGGAAAATAATAAAAAGAAAAACAATTTTTTAAATAAAAAATATTTACAATAAGAAAAACACATGGAGGAAAATAAATATGTTGAATAACAAAACAATTTTGATAACAGGAGGGACAGGTTCTTTTGGGCATCATTTTGTTCATTATGTATTGACACATTATAAGCCTAAAAAAATTATTATTTATTCTAGGGATGAATTCAAGCAATTTATTATGAATAATGAATTTAAGGAATATCAGGATATTCTCAGGTTTTTTATTGGTGATATTAGGGATGAAGCTAGGTTAAAGATGGCAATGCGGAATGTGGACTATGTGATACATGCAGCAGCTTTAAAACAGGTGCCTGCTTGTGAGTATAACCCAAATGAAGCAATTAAAACAAATGTAAATGGAGCAATGAATGTAATTACAGCTTCTTTAGACAGTAATGTAGAAAAAGTGGTAGCACTGTCAACAGATAAAGCGGTTAATCCCATTAATTTATATGGTGGGACAAAACTAGTGTCTGATAAACTTTTTACAGCTGCTAATGCCTATTCTGGTGAAAATGGCACGCGTTTTGCTGTAGTCCGTTATGGGAATGTAGCAGGAAGCAGGGGTTCTGTTATTCCTTTTTTCCAAAATATTATAAGGAATGGGGAAACGGAATTGCCAATTACCGATTACCGCATGACACGTTTTTGGATTAGTTTAGGGCAAGGGGTAGAATTAGTAATTAAGGCATTGGAAGAATTAAAAGGAGGAGAAACTTTTATTTCTAAAATCCCTTCTTTTAAAATAACAGATTTGGCGCAGGCAATGCTACCGGGCTGCAATATGAAAGAAATAGGGAGCCGTGAGGGGGAAAAGCTGCATGAGGTTATGATTACAACAGAAGATGCAGTACATACCTATGAATATAAACAACATTTTATAATCTACCCCAATTATAATTGGTGGGGAAAGAAAGATGTGATTCCAGGAGGAAAATTAGTAGAGCCTGAGTTTGAATATAGTTCTGGTACAAATAAAGATTGGCTGGGAGTGGAAGACATAAAGAAGCTACTTAAAATAGATATAGATACATCATTAGAAGAGGAGTAGTATGGAAAAATTAGCAATAAACGGTGGCCTGCCTGTCCGTAAAGAAAAAATATTCTATGGGCACCAATTTGTAGATGAAGAAGATATACAGGCAGTGAGTGAGGTGCTTCGTAGTGATTATCTTACTTGTGGCCCTAAGGTTGAGGAGATGGAACAATGTTTGGCACAATATACAGGCGCAAAATATGCTGTAGCAGTTTCAAATGGCACAGCGGCACTCCATTGTGCTTGTATAGCAGCAGGGTTAAAAGAAGGGGATGAAGTAATTACTACGCCTTTGACATTTGCAGCAAGTGCAAACTGTATTTTGTATTGTAAAGCTACTCCTGTATTTGCAGATATTAACCCAAAGACCTATAATATTGACACAGAAAGTATAAAAGCTAATATTTCGGGGCGGACAAAAGCAGTTATAGCAGTTGATTTTACGGGGCAATCAGTCCAAAACGATGAAATCCGCGCTATTTGTGAAAAATATCATTTGATATTTATAGAAGATGCGGCGCACGCAATAGCTACTACATATAAGGGAAAGAAAGTAGGAAGTTTGGCAGATATGACATGTTTTAGTTTCCATCCAGTAAAAACAATTACAGGAGGGGAAGGAGGGGCAATTCTAACTAATAACGAAGAATTTTACCAGAAATTAGTACTGGCACATGCGCATGGCATTACCCATAATAAAGAACTTATGGAAGAGGCTTCCTATGAGGGTAGTTGGTATTATGAACAGGTAGCGTTGGGGTATAATTATCGAATTACAGATTTTCAAGCAGCATTTATTATGAGCCAAATGAAAAAATTGGACTGGTTTGCAAAAAGACGTAAAGAGATTGTAAATATGTACAATCAAGAGTTTTCAAAAATACCAGAAATTAATATACAAGAAGAAATAAAAGAATCAGATACATGCCCGCATCTTTATACTATCCGCCTTAATTTAAAGAAATTATCTTGTACAAGGCGGGAGTTTTTTGACGCAATGAGTGCTGAAAATATACAATGCCAGGTACATTATATTCCAGTATATTGGTTTCCGTATTATAAAAAATTAGGTTATGAAAAAGGAATTTGCCCAAATGCCGAGGAAGTGTATAGAGAAATTATAAGTATTCCATTATATCCTAAGATGGGCAACCAGGATGTAGAAGATGTCATCTATGCAGTAAAAAAGGTAATAGCGTATTATAAAAAAAGGTAATGTATGGATAAACATAGGTTTAACAAGCAGAAAGAAGAGTAGCTATGGATTTATATAAAAAAATAAAAGATAAAGTATATATTATAGCAGAAATGTCAGCAAACCATGCTGGAAATTTAGTAAATGCAAAGGAAATTATCTATGCAGCAAAAGAGGCAGGGGCAGATTGTATTAAAATCCAGACCTATACGCCAGATACCATGACAATAGATTGTAATAATCCTTATTTCCAAATTAGATCGGGGACATGGAAAGGAGAGAATCTATACCAACTATATAAAAAAGCATATACGCCATGGGAATGGCATGTAGAATTAAAGCAGGAGGCGGAAAAAATAGGGATTGGTTTTTTTTCTACCCCATTTGATAAGACATCTGTAGATTTTTTAGAGGAAATAGGCATTGAATTTTATAAAATTGCCTCTTTTGAAATAATAGACATTCCTCTTATTGAGTATATTGCATCAAAAGGAAAACCGATTATTATGTCTACAGGGATGGCTTCTCTTGCGGAAATTGAGGAAGCTGTTTGTGCCATATATAGGCAAGGGAATTGCCAATTAGTATTATTGCGGTGTGCTAGCGCATATCCAGCCATTACGGAAGAAATGAATTTAAAAGTTATGCAAAATATGGCAGATACGTTTCAAGTCCCTGTAGGCCTGTCAGATCATTCGATGGGTTCTGTTGGCGCTATAACAGCAGTTGCATTAGGGGCAAAAGTAATAGAAAAGCATTTTTGCCTTGGAAGGGAACTGGAAAACCCAGATGCTTCCTTTTCCATGAACCCATTGGAATTTAAACAGATGGTATTCGATATTCGTCAGGCGGAAAGGGCAATAGGCAGGGTAAAATATGGCACTGCTAAACAAGAAAAAGAAAATGTGGTATTCCGGCGTTCTATTTTTTGTGTGGAGAATATAAAAAAAGGAGAGCTATTTACAGAACAAAATGTGCGGGTAATACGTCCAGGGTATGGATTACTGCCCAAATATTATCCAGATATTCTGGGTAAAAAAGCACAGGTAGATATAGAAAGAGGGACTCCTTTACAGTTTGGCATGATAGGGGAAGGGTAAAACCAGATAATATAGCTTCTAAAAAAGTTTTAATGGATATAGGCTATATAGAAAAGTATCAAGTTTTTGAAACAGAATTATATTCCAATAACCTAGAAAAATATGAAGAAAATAGAGTAGATTATTGTGTAGAGTATCTCGGGGGGGGGTGGAGAAGAAGGTATTATTGCTGACAAATAATATAAATTCGTTAGCATTATATAATTGGTTATCTAAAAGTACAAACGTATATCTTTATAGCGAATATCTGCAACTGGAACAAATAAAAGAGATGGAGCCAGATTGGATTATAAGTTATAATTGTAAATACTAGAAGAAAATAAGCAGGGGAAAGAAAATGCTGTATATACGGACAGACATGAATAATAAAATAGCAACAGGGCATGTAATGAGATGTCTGGCGATTGCTGATGCGGCAAGGGAACTAAATGAAGATACAACATTTATCCTAGCTGATAGGCAGGCAGAAGACTTTATAAAAGAAAAAGGTTTCCATACAATTATACTTGGCACGGAATGGGATAATATGGATCAGGAAATCGGTTTTTTATTAGAAGTAGTAAATAAGGAAAACATAAAAGGAATATTGATTGACAGTTATATGGTGACAGAACATTATTTGAAAACCTTGTCAGAACATATAAAAACAGCCTATATAGATGATTTGGATACATTTTTTTATCCGGTGCATATGTTAGTTTGTTATGCTATTTATTGGGAAAGCTTTGGTTATATAGAACATTATAAAAAGACAAAGTTATTGTTGGGGACAAAATACGCCCCATTAAGAAAAGTATTCCAAAATTGTACAAAAAAAGAGGTAAAAGAAAAAATAGAAAATGTATTGCTTCTTTCTGGAGGAACCGATCGTTACCAAATATTAGAAGGAATTTTGGAAGAAATAGAAAGAGGAAGGTATAAAAGGATAGATGTGGTATGTGGGAGATATTATAAGGATTATAAAGTATTATGTAGGAAATACCAAGCAGAAAAAAATATCTATATCCATAAAGCAGTAGATAATATAGAAGAATATATGAAACAGGCAGATATGGCAATTTCTGCCGGAGGAATGACATTATATGAATTATGTGCGTGTGGGACGCCTGCTATATCGTATAGTTTTGCAGATAATCAATTGGAAAATGTTCTGCAATTCCAAAAAGAAGGTTTAATGGAGTATGCAGGCGATATTAGGACAACAAATATTTATAAAAAAATAGCATCTATTCTTGAAAAATATAACCAAGATTTTGCATTACGGAAAGAGTGTTCCAATAAAATGCAGGATTTATTAGATGGCAATGGGGCAAAAAGAATTGCAGAGGAATTCATTCTATTTTTTCAATAAATTGGCAGGAGGGTAAAATGCAAGAAGATAAAGTTGCAATAAGTATTATTGTTCCCGTATATAATGTAGAAAAATTTCTTCAAATGTGTATAGATAGTTTATTGTGCCAGACAATGAAAAATATAGAATATATTTTTATTAATGATGCGTCTACGGATCATTCTTTGGGGATTTTAGAAAGAAATGCAAAAACAAATAAGCAAATAAAGGTAATTGATTCAAAAAAAAACCTATGCCAGGGAGGGGCTAGGAATTTAGGGATAGCAGCGGCTTGTGGGGAATATATTGGGTTTGTAGACAGTGATGATTTAGTAATGCCAGATATGTATGCGCAATTATATAAAAAAGCACAAGAGACAGGTGCAGACGCTGTGTTTATACAATATGCCGCTATTGGTGAAAATAGCGGTTTAGATGCGATCGGGGGGGGGTATTCCGCTAATTCAGTGGAATAAAAAGCTGCTTGCATTAGATGGTAAGATACTGGATGATAGAGGAAGAATGGATTTAATCGCATATCCTGTAGGCGGAATATGTTGTGGGTTATGGAAAAAGAGTGTGGTGGAAGAAAGTGGGATTACATTTCCACAACATTTAAAATATGAGGATAATTATTGGTCTTCTTTAATAAAATGTTTTTTAAAAAAAGTAGCTTTTTTGCCTGAAATAAAATATTATTACAGGCAGAATTCTGTTTCAACCGTACATAAAAGAAATGTCAGCTACCATTTTGATAGGGTAGAAATTGAAAAAAAGTTACTTGCAGACGTAAAAAAGCTGGGATTTTATAATAAATATTATCAGGCATGGGAATATATTTATATTTTCCGTTATGCGTTTAATACTTATTGGATTTACCAAGAGCAATTTGACCAGCGGCCTTTACTGAAAATGAGGCAAGTAATAATAGATTTAAGAAAAGAATTTCCAAATTGGAATAAAAATGAATATTATATGGAAATAAGTAACCAGAAAGGAAAATGTTTTAATTATTTGGTATCAAAAGCCCCTATTTTAATGGCTTTGTGCTACCCTATAATAAAAAAAGCACGCCATAGAAGAAATAAATAGTGAGTCAAAAAGGTGGTATAGAAAAATGGATAAAAAAAGTATTGCAATTATAACAGCAAGAGGAGGAAGCAAACGGGTTCCAAAAAAAAATATCCGGGAATTCTGTGGAAAACCAATTCTATCTTATTCGATTCAAGCGGCTCTTTCTTGCAATTTATTTGATGAGGTTATGGTATCAACAGATAGTAGGGAGATTGCAGATATAGCAGAGGCTTACGGGGCTAAAGTCCCTTTTTTTAGAAGTTTAGCCACATCAGGCGATTATGCCACCACATCAGACGTATTAATAGAAGTGTTGTTTGAATATGAAAAGCTGGGAGTTTCTTTTGATAAGCTGTGTTGTATTTATCCAACGGCACCATTTGTAACAGCAGAAAAATTAGAGATGGCAATGAGGCTTTTGGATAATATAGAAGTGGATTCTGTTATTCCAGTAACTGCATTTTCATTTCCACCTATGAGGGGAATGTATATAAGGAATGGGTTTTTAGAATATAGTTATCCAGAATATGTAAAGAAACGGTCACAGGATATTGAAACTATGTATCATGATAGCGGGCAGTTTTATTGTATAAAAACAAAGGTATTTTTGCAGACAAAAACATTAGTACCAGAAAAAACGAAGGCGATTATTTTGCCAGAGATGGAAATACAAGATATTGATACTTTAGAAGATTGGGAATTGGCAGAGTTAAAGTATCAAAATATGGCGTGTAGGAAAACCATTTGAGAATGAATGGCATTGCTGTTTAGGTAATTATAGTTTCATTATATTAGAAGAAGTTTAAACCATTTGTGGTTCTGTAAGCTGTTCTAGTTCCTCAATAGTAAGCCTTGGATTTTCCCTTGTTTTTGCCCTTATGGGTATTTTACAAGGGGTAATTTTTACTATACAACAATTAAAAAATGAAATAGGTTGTTTTCTAGCTAGAATTTGCATATAATGTAAGTGGAAGTGAGGTGCATATAGAATGACAATAGATACAAACACAATGATTTCAATTACTGAAGCAAACCAAAATTTTTCAAAAGTAGCCAAAATAGTTGATGAACATGGAACGGCGGTTATTTTGAAAAATAATGTGCCCAAATATTTGGTCATTGATTTCAGTAAAGCGGAAAAAGAAAAAGTTGCCAGCAATGAAGATGTCCTTGCAATATCTGAACGGTTAATAAAACAAAATATGGAAGCATATAAGGTTCTTGCAAAATGATTGTGTTAAGCAAAGAACAGGTACTAAAACTCTATGCAAACTTAATAAAAGCCACTGGAGGAAGTGATGGTATTCGTGACGGAGGAATGCTGGATATGGCGTTAAATAATCCGTTTCAGTCATTTGATGGAAAGGAGCTTTATCCAAGTATTCAGGCAAAGGCAGCACGGCTTTGTTTTGGATTGCTAAAAAACCATGTAATGCTGGACGGAAACAAAAGGCTTGGTACGCATGTTATGTTGGTGTTTCTGGCATTAAATGGATATGAATTGTATTACAGCCAAAAGGAGTTAAGTGATGTAATTCTTGCATTGGCATCTGGTGATATTGGCGAAAAGGAAATCTTACGATGGATTATTGAACATCAACAATATTTGTATGGAGATTTTTATAATAAAACGACCCAATACTAGGCAGATAAGTTTTATAAGTAGATATCTCCTATGTATTGGGTTTGTGTTGCAGAGCTGGCTACAATATTATGTAGCTGGCTCAAATGGGTACGAATACTGTGGGTAATCTAAGAGAAGAATCCATTGTTATTGCAAGGAACGGAACCCCAGATATAAGGATATTGACAGGAGTTAGTATAAATGCCAAATTAAAATATGTGCGTCATCTATTTTTCTAAGATTATTGAGTAAGGCAGTATAAGCAGTTTGTCCAATTTTTCCGTAATCACTCTGAAAAAAATCATTTATATATTGTGAAATTTTGTTGTAGTCAATTATATCTTCTAATGATAAAAGCTGTTCTTTATTGCACAGCACAATTATGTCAAAATCATCTGTGATTTCACGCCATTTTTCTGCCATGTCTGTTGTTATATTATCTCTCACATCTACTCCAAGGGCTGTTTTGAAATAGTCAAATAGTGCGATAAAAACTTCACCAGAACATGGATTTTCTAATTTTTCCTCAGAATCTTTTAATTCATGATATATTTTTTTTATTAAAACTTCTGCTTCAGTTAGATTATTATTTTTTATCAGTTCCACTAACATTCTATAATTGTTTTTTGGACATATCCCAAAACTGCCTATTATTGACATAATATTCTTTTACCTCCTGATTCTAATTTGGTGTTTTGACAAGCTCCATTATACCATAAAATAAGAAAATATAGAAATAAAGTTCCGCTAAATTTCTTTGCCAGGTAATACTTGAAATAGAATAAGTTTGCCCCAATTAGAATAATATTTCGCCCAATTGGAAGAATTGTAGAAAAAAGGATTGCAATATTGGTAAAAAAGTGTATATTATAATTAAACGATTAAATAAACGTTTAATTATAATAGGAAAAGGAGAACCAGAGTATGAAAAAGACATATAAAATTGAGGTGGACTGTGCAAATTGTGCAAATAAAATGGAGGATGCGGCAAAAAAGACCACAGGTGTAAAAAATGCAGTAGTAAATTTTATGACATTAAAAATGAGCGTAGAGTTTGAAGAGGGACAGGATCCAAAAGAAGTTATGCAGAAAGTGCGTGCAAATTGTAAAAAAGTAGAAGATGATTGCGAAATCTTTATTTAACCTAATAAAAGTGGCGATAATAAAGCTATAAAAAAATATGTAAAAAATAACAAGAATAAGGAGAATTATGAATAAAAAGCAGAAAAAGATGCTTGCTAGGATTATTATATCGGCAATTTTAATGGTAGCCATCAATTTTCTGCCAGTAAAGGGGATTGTCCGTTTTATATGTTATTTAGTGCCTTACCTAATTATTGGTTATGATATTCTACTAAAAGCATGGAAAGGCATTAAAAACCGGCAGATGTTTGATGAAAGTTTTTTAATGGCGATAGCAACGATTGGGGCGATGGCATTAGCAGTATACAAAGATGGGGATTATACAGAGGCAATTGCAGTTATGCTGTTTTACCAGATTGGGGAATGGTTCCAAAGTTATGCAGTTGGCAAAAGCCGCAAAAATATCAGTGAATTAATGGATATACGCCCAGACTATGCAAATATAGAACAGAATGGGAAATTGGAGCAGGTTGATCCAGATGAAGTAGAGATTGGCAGTATTATTATAGTGCAGCCAGGAGAAAAAGTACCAATTGATGGAATTGTAATAGAAGGGAATTCTAGTTTAAATACAAGTGCATTAACTGGTGAAAGTATGCCGCGGGAAGTTAGTGCAGGGGAAGAAATTATTAGTGGCTGCATTAATATGACAGGCAGGATAAAAATTCAAACTACAAAAGAGTTTGGGGAATCAACGGTTTCTAAAATTTTAGACCTTGTAGAAAATGCAAGTTCTCGTAAGTCAAAATCAGAGGATTTTATCTCGAAATTTGCAAGGGTATATACGCCGTTAGTATGTTATAGTGCACTTGCACTCGCTATCCTTCCGCCACTTGTAAGAATAATTATTTTGGGGATTCCAGCAGAGTGGGGAGAATGGATTTACCGGGCATTGACATTTTTGGTTATTAGCTGCCCATGTGCTTTGGTGGTAAGTATCCCATTAAGCTTTTTTGCAGGGATTGGCGGCGCAAGTAAGGCAGGGGTGCTTGTAAAAGGCTCTAATTATTTAGAAACATTGTCCCAGACAAAATATGTAGTATTTGATAAAACAGGGACTTTGACACAAGGTGTGTTTGAAGTAAATGGAATCCACCATAATCAATTGGAAAATGAAAAATTAGTGGAATATGCAGCGTTGGCAGAAAGTGCTTCTTCCCATCCAATTAGTAAAAGTTTGCAGCGTGCATATGGAAAAGAGCTTGACCTTAGCAGGGTGGCAGAGGTACAGGAAATTAGCGGGAATGGGGTAATTGCCAAAGTAGATGGAAAAGAAGTTGCTGCTGGGAATTCAAAATTAATGAAGTATTTAGGGGTAGAATATAAAGACTGCCATTGTGTAGGGACAATTATCCATATAGCAATAGATAGAGAATATAGCGGGCATATTGTAATATCCGATAGGGTAAAGGAAAATTCTAAGGCTGCCATCAGGGCATTAAAAGCGTCTGGCGTAGAGAAAACAGTAATGCTTACAGGAGACGCAAAAGCTATAGCAGAACAAGTAGCATCCTCCTTGGGGATTGATAAAGTATATAGTGAACTTCTTCCAGCTGGGAAGGTTTCTAAGGTAGAAGAACTTTTAAAGGAGAAACCTGCAAAAGCAAAATTAGCATTTGTAGGGGATGGCATTAATGATGCGCCTGTCCTTTCTAGGGCGGATATTGGTATTGCAATGGGCGCAATGGGTTCTGATGCTGCAATTGAAGCGGCAGATGTAGTGCTAATGGATGATGATCCTATGAAAATAGCAAAGGCAATCCGAATATCCAGAAAATGTTTGCGCATTGTTTATGAAAATATTTGGTTTGCCATTGGCATAAAAGTACTTTGCCTTGCACTTGGCGCATTAGGGATTGCTAATATGTGGCTTGCTGTATTTGCAGACGTAGGCGTTATGGTACTTGCTGTATTAAATGCGATCCGTGCATTATTTGTAAAAAAGTTATAGGAAAAGATATTTGTAAAAAGGCATGTGCGTTGTGGCACATGCCTTTTTATTATACGCAGGGAAAGTAGGGTGTAAAAGTGGCGCATAGGGTGCAATAAGCAGGGGAGGACGTTTCCCTTGCCTTGTTTAAAGAAATATTTATTTGGTTAAATTTAGTTGAGAAATTATAATAAATGAGTTATGATATAGAAAAAGCGACAGGAGGTTATACTATTATGGTGAAGGGATTTAAAATGAAGCTGTATAAAGGCTGTGAGGCAGAATATGAAAAGAGGCATAATGAGTTATGGGATGAGATGAAGGATATGATCCATGAGCATGGAGGAAAGAATTATACTATTTTCTTAGATAAAGAGACACTGACTTTATTTGGCTATATTGAGATTGAAGATGAAGAGAAATGGGCAAAGGGGGCTGATACAGCCATTAACCGCAAGTGGTGGGATTTTATGGCAGACATTATGGAGACAAATCCAGATAATAGCCCTGTGTCTATTGATCTTCAAACCGTATTTCATTTAGATTAATGTAGTTTGGGAAGGAGAATGTTATGAGGATTCTGGAATCTAAATTTGTACAAGGATTTATTAAAATGGCTGATGATGGCTTTATGCAGGGATGGCATGAAAGAAATGGCGGGAATTTAAGCTATCGTTTAAAGCCAGAAGAGGTAGAATCCATTAAGCCCCGTTTAAATGCACCAGGAAGCTGGACGCCAATTGGGACTAGTGTACCAGGTTTGGCAGGGGAATATTTTCTTGTAACAGGGAGTGGGAAGTATTTTCGTAATATTAAGGTAGATCCAGAAGTTTGCATTGCTATTATTGAACTTGATGATAAGGGAGAAAATTATAGGATTCGTTGGGGGCTTGTAGAAGGAGGAGTGCCTACCAGCGAGCTGCCTTCCCATTTAATGAACCACGAGGTAAAGAAGCGTGTAACAAACGGGAAGCACCGTGTTATTTATCATGCGCATACTACCAATACAATTGCATTGACCTTTGTATTGCCTTTAAGTGATGAGGTATTTACAAGGGAGCTGTGGGAAATGGCAACAGAGTGCCCTGTAGTATTTCCAGAAGGCGTTGGCGTAATCGGCTGGATGGTGCCAGGCGGGAGGGATATTGCCATTGAGACAAGCCGTTTAATGGAAAAGTATAATGTAGCGATTTGGGCGCACCATGGCATGTTCTGCTCTGGGGAAGATTTTGATTTAACATTTGGCCTTATGCACACAGTAGAGAAATCAGCAGAAATTTTATTAAAAGTCCTTGCTGTGGCCCCAAATAAATTGCAAACAATCCAGCCACAGAATTTTAGGGATTTGGCAGAAGGGTTCCATTTAACATTGCCAGAAAAATTTTTGTATGAAAAAGAATAGGGACATACAATGAAAAGAAAAGTAAAAAGAGTATTGTTTGCGGGGACTGGCAGTGGAAGTGGGAAAACAACGCTTGTTTGTGGGATATTACAATGTCTGGTACGGAGGGGCATAAGCCCCTCCGCTTTTAAATGTGGGCCAGATTATATTGATCCTATGTTCCACCAAAGAGTGTTGGGAGTGCCATCGGGAAATTTAGATAACTTTTTTTGCAATAAGGATAGGTTAAAATACTTGCTTGCTGAAAATACAGGAGAAGGTATTGCGGTAATAGAAGGGGTAATGGGGTATTTTGATGGAATTGGCGTAACAGAAAATGCTAGTAGTTTTTCTATAGCCCATGCCACAGATACGCCGACAGTTTTAATTATAAATTGCCGTGGCATGGCAGCCTCTATAAAGGCTTTATTAAAGGGATATATAGAATATGAGCCAAAAAACCAAAGGCATATAAAGGGCGTTATTTTTAATATGCTGCCAGAAACTTTTTATGCAGAATTTGCCTTATATGCAGAAAGCTTAGGAGTAAAGCCGTTTGGGTTTGTGCCACAGAAAAAGGAACTTTTTTTAGAAAGTAGGCATTTAGGGCTGGTTACGCCAGAGGAAATAGAAGGTTTTAAAGAGAAAATAAATACGCTTGCAGATTTATTAGAAAAAACGGTTGATATAAATGGGCTGCTTGCACTTGCCACTAATGTAACAGAAATAGAATATACAGATATTTGGGGGCAAATAGATAGATTGCCTAGGACAGTCAGGGTGGCAGTAACAAAAGATAATGCGTTTTGTTTTTTGTATAGGGATAATCTGGACTTTTTAGAAAAGGCAGGCTGTGAAATAGTATATTTTAGCCCACTTAAAGATAATAAGCTGCCAGAACAGATGGATTTGCTTTTATTGTGTGGAGGGTATCCTGAGTTATATGCGAAGGAACTATCAGAAAATAAAACAATGCGGGATAGTATACAAAAGTGGGTGAAAAAGGAAAGGCCTTGTATAGCAGAATGTGGTGCCTTCTTATATTTACAAAAAGAATTAGAAGATTGCCAGGGTAATGATTACGAAATGGTTGGAATATTTCCAGATAGGGGAAGTAAAAACCAAAGGTTACAAAATTTTGGTTATATAGAAATGACAGCGGAGCAAGAAAATTTGATTTGCAAAAAAGGTGAAGTAATTACAGCACATGAATTCCACTATTGGAGCTGTGGGGAGATGGGGGAAGGCTTTATAGCGAAGAAGCCGTCTAATGGGAAAAGCTGGGGGGCCGCTATAGTAAAACCTTATTTATATGCTGGTTTTCCACATATTTATTATTATGGGGATAAAAATATGGAAAAGGTATTAAGGATGCTGCAAAAAATAGCAGAATAATAAAAAAGGACAAAAATACGGTAATCTATTTTAATTCTGTAAATTAGTTTATAGTTTTCCCTAAAATGCTATGATATACTTTTTTTGTAAAAATGATTGGCAGTGTCCTAGTAAGGTATGGACAGAATGGAGGGAACAATGGTTAAGAAACGTTATGCACAGGTAGGGACAGGCAGCAGGGCAAGGATGTATTATGAAGCAGTTTGTACAACATTTAAGGATACATGTGATATAGTAGGTTTTTGTGATTTAAGCCAAACAAGGATGAATTATGCGAATAAAATAATTCAGGAGAAATGTGGGCATGATCCAGTTCCAACTTATCTTTATACAGAGTTTGACAGAATGATTGACGAGACAAAACCAGATGTTGTAATAGTGACTTCTGTGGACCGTACCCATCATGAATATATTATACGTGCTATGAGGAAAGGCTGCGATGTAATAACAGAAAAGCCAATGACAATTGATGAGGAAAAGGCACAAGAAATTATTGATGTACAGAAGGAAACAGGGAAACATTTGCGAGTAACCTTTAATTACCGTTATGCCCCTACTAATACAAAGATCCGTGAGTTAATTATGGATAATACAATTGGAGATGTTTTTTCGGTACATTTTGAATGGCTGTTAAATACAAAACATGGTGCTGATTATTATAGAAGGTGGCATAGGAGTAAAACAAATAGTGGCGGGCTTCTGGTGCATAAATCCACTCATCATTTTGATTTGGTTAATTTTTGGTTGGGTACTCAGCCAGAAAAAGTTTTTGCATTTGGTTCTAGGAATTTTTATGGAAAGGAAAATGCAGAACGCCGTGGAGTAAAAGAATTTTATTATCGATGCCATGGAAGTGAGGCAGCCAAAAATGATCCATTTGCTATTGATTTAGAAGCAAATCCTGTATTGAAGGCATTGTATTTGGATGCAGAAGCAGATAGTGGTTATATCCGCGATAGAAGTGTATTTGGAGACGATATTACTATTGAAGATACAATGAGCGTAGTAGTAAAATATAAGAGTGGGGCACAGCTAAGTTATTCTTTAAATTCTTATATGCCATGGGAAGGGTTTATCGTATCTTTTAATGGTTCTAAGGGAAGGATAGAATATAAAGTTGTAGAAAATGCTTATATTAATGGCGGTGGAGATAAATCAGAAGAAGGTGCCCAAAAAGGAAAGGAAATTATGGTATTTCCAATGTTTGGGCAGCCATACCGTGTAGAGGCTGAAGAAGGAATTGGCGGACACGGCGGCGGAGATCGTGTTTTATTAAATGATATATTTGGGACGCCAGATTATGATCGGTTTGAACGTGCAGCCTCTCATGTGGATGGCGCAATGTCTATTTTAACTGGCGTGGCAGCGAATAAATCCATTGCTTCTGGAGAACCTATAAATATAAAGGATTTGATTAAATTCTAAAATATGATATGATAGAAACAGCAGGCTGTGTATCTGTGGGTACATAGCCTTTTTATGTGCATAAAGGCACTTAAAGAAAACTTACCATTTTAGTTGATAAGTGCCTAGCACAGTGAGTAGGAAAAAAGAAGATTCTCCTACTTGATTATAGGAAAAAAAGAAAGGAAGTATAAAGGATGAAGGAATGGAAGGAATATTTACCAGAATTTAGGGAAAAAACAAAAGCGTTTTATGCTGGCGAAATGACAAAGGGGGAGTATAAAGGGTTTTCAGGGTTTTATGGAAGTTATGCACAAAGAGGCGGAAAGGCCAGTATGCTTCGGCTTCGTATGCCAGCAGGCTGTGTAACAAAGGAAAGGCTTTTATTTGTGGCAAAAATAATAAAAAAGTATCAAATAAAAAAAATACATTTTACTACTTGCCAAACAATCCAGCTCCATGATTTGCAACCGGATATTGTGGCAGATGTAATGGAGGATGCTTTAAATGCTGGAATTATTACAATAGGAGGTGGCGGGGATTATCCAAGAAATGTAATGTGTTCGCCTTTGTCTGGAGTGGAAAAAGAAGAATACTTTGATGTTAGGCCTTGGGCCAAAGAAGCAGGAGAATATCTAATAAGTTTAATCACAGCAAAAAAAATGCCAAGGAAGTTAAAAGTAGCTTTTTCTAATTCTCCTGCAAATTTGCCACATGTTACTTATCGTGACTTAGGGTTTGCTGCTAATGCAGATGGGACTTTTGATGTGTATAGTGCAGGTGGCCTTGGAAATAATGCAAAGTTTGGCGTAAAAGTAGCAGAAGGGATTAAACCAGAAAAGGTTTTGTATTATATTAAGGCAATGAGGCTGATGTTCTGTGCATATGGAAATTATGAGAACCGGGGAAGGGCACGTACTAGGTATATGCAGGATACACTTGGTGGAGCAGAGCCTTATAAAAAGGCATTTCAGGAGAAGCTAGAAGAAGTAATAAGTTCTGGAGAAAATCTGGATATACAAGTAAAGCAAATACCGATTACTAAAGTGGGAGATGGAAGTAGTATATCAGGGCTCCGAATTATGGAACAGAAACAGGAAGGGCTTTATACAGTCGTTTGGCATCCAATTGGAGGGCAACCAAATGTAGAGGATATTTGTATGTTATCAGAAGCAATATCTAACATGGAAGATGTAGAAATCCGTCTTTCCCCAGATGAAACAGCATATATTGTAAATTTAACTGGAAACGAGGCAGAAAAAGTGTTGGAAGTAACCAAAAATAGTGCATTAACCTTATTTGAAACAACAGTAAGTTGTATTGGTGCAAATATTTGCCAAGTGGGGCTAAGAGATTCACAGGGGCTTTTAAGAAATTGTGTAGAAGAAGTTAGAAATGCAGGAATATCAAGTACCGCGTTGCCACAAATGCACATTTCTGGGTGCCCATCTTCTTGTGGAACACACCAAACAGGGGTAATTGGTTTTAGGGGGGCTTCCAAATCAGTAGATGGTAAAATGCAGCCAGCGTTTATTTTATTTGTAAATGGAGAAGAACGCCAAGGGCAGGAACGTATGGGAAAAGAATTAGGGACTATTCTAGAGGCAGACATTCCTAAGTTTATTGTGAAATTAGGAAAATGTGTAGAAGAAAGTGGGTTAGACTTTATAAGCTGGAAAGAAAAAAATCCAGAAGGAATTGAGAAGATAGCAGCAGAATATTTAGGATAAAAGCAGGGGTAAACGTTTTTCTTATTTAAAATTGTTTTTACCTATATGTGTTTTTTAAAGAGTGTTTTCTGTTTTAAAAGCTTCTTATTAAAAATTGAGTTTGAATAAATGGTGGAAAACATAGGTTATAAACCGGCAAGCTATGTTTTCCACCTTTTTGGTCATTATCCTTTCCAGTTCCTTGATGGCTCCGAGAAGGAAATAGACGTTTCATTTTTTTTCACAAACAGCAAGCCAAAAGAGCCTGGCCCACAATTGCTGGCAATGGCAGAGGAAGCTTTCTGAAGATAAACTCGTTCAAAAGGACAATACTGACGTACTAGTTCTTGAATATACGTTAGACTTTTTTCGTCCATCCCAGCATAGGTTATAAATAAAATGCGCCTGTCAATATTTTTGGCATTTTTAAGGACTTTTCGGATATAGCTTTTTATCACATGATTAAAGTTGCCTACTTCTATACTGCTAACTGACATCCGGCTTTTTCGTAATACAATGACAGGATGCATTAACAAGGCATCACACATAACCTGTACTTTTCTAGAAATTTGGCCAGCCCGGCACATGGCATCGGTATCATCAATAATAAAAGCAGAAGAAATAGATCGCCTTAGTTTTTTCACCATTTTTACAATTTCTTCTTTTGAAGCATGGTTTTTTGCCATTTGGGCAGCATACAGAACCGAAAGCCCCATGCTACTGGAAAGATGGCCAGAATCCACAACTGCAACATTTTCAAAAGATTTTGCCGCTTCTAGCGCATTGCGGTAGCCATCACTTACATACTTTGCCATAGTGATATGTATGACATTTTGGGCTTCCGTCAGCCTTTGCGCAAAGAATTTTTCATAGTCTTCTATTTCAGGAGGTTGGGAGAATACAGATTTTCCCTTTGACATATGTGCTAATGTCTCATCTGCCAATAGTTCTGAATTATCTAAGAAACGCCCCTGTTCTGTACGGATATAATATGGGCATATACATATACCAAATTCTTTCGTAAGGGAGTCTGGCAAATCGCATACACTGTCTGTAGTAATCATTAGAGAAACTCTTTTGGCCTGTTCAAATATTAAGATATCTTTTCCGATCTCAGATTGACTGGCCTTTTCGCTAAATTTCACCAATTTGTCAGGCAAAATACTTAGTACGGCAGCCTCTAGTAGTGCGCCGCTAATAGGTTTTGCTAGATAACCACTGAATCCTTCCTTTTGGTAAATTTGCTGGTTGTCACTTCCTGCATTAGCGGTCAGGGCAATTACTGGCGTAGTTTGGCACAATCCTCCCGGTTGGGAGTGAATCGCATGAAGACATTCTATGCCATCCATTTCTGGCATTAGATGATCCATTAAAATACAGTCATAATGTTGACACTGAGTCAGTCGCAGACATTCTGTCCCATTTGTGGCTGTATCAATTTGGATTTTTGTATCTGCAAGTAGTTTGCTTACCACCATCAGGTTCATCTCATTGTCGTCAACCACAAGCAAATGGACATCAGGTGCTTCAAAACTGTGCTTGTATGGTTCTCCTTCTCGTGCCTTCGTTCGGGAAGACAGTGTAAAGGTTCCCAATTCCCTTTCACTAATAATATCCTGTTCTAGCATTACAAGGAAAGTAGAACCATTCATATAAACGCTGTTGACACTAATTGTTCCTCCCATCAGTTCTACTAATTGGCGAACAATGCTTAATCCTAAGCCAGTGCCCTCAATATGACGGTTTTTCTTTTCATCCACTCTTTTGAAGGCATCAAAAATATAAGGAATATTTTCTTTCTTCATTCCTTGACCGGTATCTTCTACAGTATACCAGACTCTTACTCTGTTTATTCTTAGCCGTTCACAGCGGACAGAAAGAGTAACAGAGCCTTCATTTGTATATTTTACGGCATTATTTAACAAGTTAATTAGAACCTGTTTGATGCGTACCTCATCACCACAAAGCATACTAGGCATGGATGGATCTACATGCAGGCGAAATTCCAGTCCCTTTTCCCTTGCCTTTATCCATATCATGTTTACAATTTCAGAAAAAAGCCCACCTGTCTCATAGGACGCATTCACAATTTCCATTTTACCAGATTTTATTTTGGATAGATCTAATATATCATTAATGAGCGTCAATAACATCTTGCTTGCCCCTTGGATATTCCTAGCATTTTCTGCAATGTCATCAGAAATATCTCCACGCAAAATTATTTCGTTCAGCCCGATAATCGTATTAATAGGAGTACGAATCTCATGGCTCATACTAGAGAAAAAGTGGTTTTCTGCTTGATTAAGTTCTTCAATTTCTTTTTTCTGTTGTATGGTAATCTGTTTTTCTTCTTCATAAAGATGATTTTGGAATAACAAAATTATACTGGTTAAGACTCCTGCTAAAATTACCGAACGGGCAGAATCGAAATGTGCCTGCGCCGTGGTATTGGGCAAAACAAAGTCTGGGTAATAAAATGCCACATAATAACACAATAGCGTCTCGGCAGTACATAGTAGGAAAAGTATAACCATCCTTTTTCCCTTTAAAGTAATGCTAATATAAATGAAGCAGAGTACAAACCATTCTGGAACGCCGCCATAAATTCCTCCTCCAGAGAAAAAGACCACTGGAAATAGCAAAAGCAGCAGTATTACAATGGCTGTAGCCCCCATATTAATACATTCTTTTTCAATACTGATTTTCATAGCAATGTACATAAAAGCAATGCTTCCTGCCATAATAAACACATTAGCCGTAAATCTGCCCAAAATTAATATAAAAATCAAGGCAATCATGCAGATACCAGTAACAAGACGAAACATACGTTCTCTTAAACTGGTTTTATGGTCAAATAGTATATCAAGCCATTTTTTTAACACGTCAACCCCCATTCGCCCGTTTCAGTGGGCGATCCTGATCCAGATAAATATTTTTTGATACTCTCACAAACCTGTTCATACATTTGTAATAGTAAAGGATGGTTCTTATGAATGTATTCCTCATTCCCAGCTTTGCCTGCCTGTTCCAGTTCCTTTGCACGGCCAGAGAGTTCCTCTGCGCCAATCGTTAGGGCGGTACTTTTTAGTGCATGAACCTTGATAGCATAGTCTGCCCAGTTAGCTTTTTCATATAAAGAGATGATCTCTGCCCGCTTCTCTTCAGCCTGATCATGAAACATTTGCAGCATTTCTCGGTAGAAATCTTCCTCACCACCACAATAATTCAAGCCTAAACTTACATTGATACCAGCTCTCACTAAAGAACCATAAGCTATGGTCGTTTCTTCTACCACAGCATCTTCTTTGAACATATCCTCTTTCAGATGCTCATTAGAATCTATTGTGTCTTTTTTCTCCTGTTCTTTTACTTCGGCCACTTCTTGATGTAGTTCCTCTGTATCATCATAATTTGTGTCATAATGGATACAACTCTTTGGCAAAACTCTACGTAAAACCCGTTCTAAAACAAGGCGTTCAATAGGTTTAGGGATAAATTCTGAAAAACCTTCATGCCGGAACATCTCCCTAGCGCCACTTAAGGTATTTGCTGTTAGGGCAACTATTGGCAGATCTTTATAGATTCCGTTATTGATTTCCCGGATGCGCCGTAGTGTCTCCACACCATCAAAGCCCGGCATCATATGATCCAGAAAGATTATGTCATAGGCTGTTTGTGCACAAAGTTCCACAGCAGTCCTTCCATTGTTACAAGTGTTTACTTGCATGCCATAGCTGCCAAGGACTCCTTTAGCCACTACTAAATTCATCTCTTCATCATCTACTGCCAATGCCCGGACACCTGGGCAAGTAAATGGCCTATGCCCGGCTTGGTCATTTTCAAATTTATTGTCTCGTTCTTGGCCACTTAGTAGGTTTACAATAGAAAGAACAAAAAAAGGTTTACGTAGTACCAAAAGATTACTATTTTCAGCTAGGGCAAAATCTTTTTCCGCAATTACCGCTACTTGGACTACCTTTACCAATTCCTCATAATATGGTATATTTTCCATATATTCCTCTTGTGCAATAAAAATATGGGTTAGTTGGTGCTCACGTTGCAGTTTTAGCAATCCTTCAAAATTGTGTGCTTGGTAGCCTTCCACTCCTAGGCCTTCCACTAAATGGAGGATCATATTGTCGTAATATATTCTTATCTCGTCACGGCTGTATTTTTCAGGGCGAAAGAAACATGCTATACACATTTTTGAGGCATTTGGTACTACAATGCTAGGTGTATCATCTTCTACGCCCTGTGGAATAGCAATATGTACTTGTAGCCCTTGTTCCTTGCTTTCAAAATGGATAAATCCTCCCATAGAATGGAGCAGGCCACGGGCAATAGGAATTCCAAGCCCAAGGCCGCCAACATAACGCCGGCTTCCTGAATCGGCTTGATAAAAATCCTCTACTATCTGTTCGAGTTGAGAAGCGGTCATTCCTATACCTGTATCATAAATATCAATAAGTAGGTTAATCCCATAATTTTCACGGCGGAATCCAATATGGAGGCATATGCCCCCTTCTTCTGTAAATTTTAAAGAATTTTCTAGAAGGATTCTGAGAATATGGATAATTTTCTCGGCATCACCAATTAAAAGGGATGGGATTCTAGGATCCATATCAAAGACCAGTTCTAATTTGTTGCTGCTATTTTGTAGGGCAGTCATAATAATTACGTCATTTACCACAGAAGTGATCATATAAGCTTCCTGCACGGCAGACAAAGTTCCTTCAACACTTTCTGTATAATCCAGTATATTATTAATTTGGCTTGATAAACGCTTACCAGCTAATTTTATAGAATGTATATCCTCCCGGATTTCAGGTGTAAGATCTTTGCCTAATGCTACTTCACTAATCCCAATAACCATATTGACAGGGGTTCGTAATTCATGGGATACATTGGATAAGAATTCTGTATTTTGTTGTACTGCTATTTCTAGTTGCTCCCGCATACTTTCATATTTTTCTCTTTCCCCTTTTCGGCGGTTAATCCTGTAATTTGTCACAGTCAGGGAGCCCAATACGGCAACAATGCCAAGCATCAAACGAAGCAGAGCTTCCTCTTTCATTTTTATATTAATTGTATTTAGAACAAAGAAATGGTACAGGACTAGAAAAACATACATAGATGCTGCTAAATATAACAATAATTTTCTATTTAACAGAGACAAAAATAAAAGGGCAGTACAAGCTAATAACGGAATGTCAAAAAGACTAGCTTCATGTACGCCAAAGAAAAAAAGCTCAATAATTAATAGTCCTGTACATATATTTTCATACAGTATTTCTGTTCCAATCCTTGCGATATGGAGCCACCATACTACAAGGCAACCCAAGATTGCCAGTGGAATCATCCACAGTTCCCATGATCGGAATAGTGTGACAATACTTAATAGCACACTCAATATACTGAGTGTGCTAGCCATAAGCAGGTGCATACTTATCTGTGCTTCTGTGCGCATTACCTCTCAAACTCCTTTGCAATCCTATCTAAAAGCTCCTTTGGTAGAAAGGGTTTTTTTAGATAATTCGCTGCCCCTAGACTAAGTGCTGCTACCACGTCATCCTCATCCCCAGATGCTGTCAAGAAGATGACTGGCACCTCCACATTATCTTCTTTCATATGTTTAAAGGTTTCAATGCCATTCATATGGGGCATTGCAATATCTAAAAGAATCAAATCAATTTTTTCTTGTTTTAACTTTTCCAGGGCCTCTTCACCTGACTTTGCTAAAATCCAATCATAATGTTTTTCCAAAATCAGCCTCGTCCGCTTTAAATTCATCGTATCATCATCCACTACTAAAATACATTTCCGCATACAGCCTGCTGCCTCCTTGTTACACTTCTTAAATATTTCGCATTATTGTATCAATAATTTTAAAACAGAACAGCGATAAAATCAAGTATCTTTTTATCCATAAATCTTTTACTACAATAAAAATAAAACCTCTTGTTTTTTTATTTTATTCTATAATCAAAAGGATTATTCTGTATGGATTCTTGAGCAAAGAAAATGTTTACTTAATAGCTTCTGCTAGGTTTTATGGTAGAAAGCACAGGTTGTAAATTGGAAATCTGTGTTTTCTGCCATATTATTAAATTCTTGGATCATCCGTCCCCATAGGAGGCCGTTTAAGGTATGTTATGCTTTCTATATGGAATTCCCTATCAGTGTCCCAGCTTATTATAGTTTCCATATATCCTAGATGATCAAATTGCCCCCATGGGCCGCATAGACGCTGTATTAATTTTAAACAATTATGGTTATTATATGTTACAGCCTCAACAGATTGATAAGCAATTGGAGAAGCAGAACCAATCTGTTTTCCTATTTCCCTATAGGGCTTAAAATATTCTTCTTTTTTAGAAATATCAGGGTTGCCATTCCATTCCCAAATTTCATGATAAGATAAATTAACAATAGCGTTAAAATCTTTATTTTTAATCTGTATATGGTTTTCATCAACAGAGTAAATATTGTATTCTACTCCTACAGAAAAGTCCGTATCATTGACATAAGGAGGAATCAGATAGGAGTGGTTTGCTGTATCAATTATATATACGCCTTGGTAACATTCCCCTAAGAAACATATAACAACAAGCTCATCTATATTATCTCCATTCAAATCAGTAAAAAATATTTCATCAAAGGAGTGGGGGTACTGTGGCAAAGGCGGCTCAAGATAAAATATTTCGTCCTCTGTAACCTTTATAGATAATCTGGGATTTCCCGTTCCCTGCTTAATAATAGAAATACTTTGGCAAGATTTATTATTTTCAAATATTTTTTTATCTAAATAAATGGGCTGTTTGATGTATTCGGCGTGTTCGATATGTGTTTCCCCGTTAGTATCCCAACTTATTATGGTCTCCATATATCCAAGGTGTACAGAATATTCCAAACTACGTAAACGCTGTGTTAGTTTTAAACAGTTTTGGTTATTATAATTTATTACTTCAATAGGTTCAGAGATAACTTCCATATCACTTCCAATTTTTTTTCCTTTTTCTTTATATGACTTGAGGAGATTTTCTTTAGAAGTATCTGGATTATCGTTCCATTCCCAGATTTCATTATAAGATAATTCAACAATACTATCAAAATCCCCGCCTTTGATTTGTATATGGTTTTCATCAACAGAATAAACCTCATATGTAATTCCTACAGCAGTATTACAAGTATAAGGAGGAACCAGATAGGAGTGGTTTGCTATATCAATAATGTAGATCCCCGGATAATATCCTACCATACATACAGCGATTATTTCCGCTACGCCATCCCCGTTTAAATCCGTAAAATAGATTTCATTAATGGATTTTGGATATTCTAGCGCAGGAGGATCAAAATAAAATTCTTCATGTTCGGAAACTTTTATTAATAGTTTTGGCTGCCCTGCCCCCTGTTCAATAATAGAAATACTCTGGCAAGGTTTATTATTGGGGAATACTCTTTGATCAATATAAACAAGTTTTTCTCCAGTAAAGGAGGGTAATGTTTCTTCTGCAGGGGAAGAAGATATTTCTTCCATAAACATAACAGCGGATGTATTTGTATTGTTTTCCATTACAGGTTTGGCCGTATTTGTGCATCCTGTAAGGAAAAAGACAGTGGCTGATATAAGTGCCCAATATTTTATTTTCATAAAATCCTCATTTTATTATATGATAATAATGTTTTTATAGTATAATAGGATTATAACATTAAAATAATGTAGCAGCAATACTTAGAGGTTTTTGATACAAAGTATTTTTAGTTTTGGCTTAAGGTTAGGCTAGGAGGTGGGAAATTTGGGTATAGGCGCGGGTTATGCACAGGAAGCTGTAGAACAGGTAAATCAAGTGGTTTTAGGAAAGGAAAAAGAAGTGAAAGAGGCTATGCTTGCCTTTCTTTCTAATGGGCATATATTGCTAGAAGATATACCAGGAGTGGGAAAAACAACGATGGCTCTTGCGTTTTCAAAAGTACTTGGTTTAGAGTTTAAACGGGTTCAATTTACGCCAGATGTAATGCCGTCTGACTTAACAGGGTTTTCTATTTATCGGAAAGAGGAAGAAAAATTTATATACCAGCAGGGAAGTGTATTTTGTAATATATTGCTTGCTGATGAAATAAATAGGGCTTCACCTAAAACACAGTCTGCTTTGCTGGAGGTTATGGAGGAACGGAAAGTATCTGTAGAAGGAGTTACCCGTAAGGTTCCTTTGCCATTTTTAGTAATAGCCACTCAAAATCCGTATGGAAGTGTTGGGACACAGTATCTGCCGGAGGCCCAAATGGATCGTTTTATAATTAAAATGTCATTGGGTTATCCTGATTTTGAAAGCGAGCTTTCTATGGCAATGTCTATAGATGGGACAGATAGGCTTTCTTTATTACATCCTGTTTTAAACCAAGATATGTTATTAAGTATCCAGGATGAAATCCATCAAATATATATAAAAGAGAGTATTTATCACTATATTTTAGAATTAGTAACCGCTACCCGTAAGAATTCTTATATTGAAAGAGGGGCCAGCCCAAGGGCGACAATTGCGCTGGTAAAAATGGCAAAAGCGTGTGCATGGTTTGAGGGGCGGGAATTTGTAACGCCAGAAGATGTGCATTATCAATTCCCTTATGTGGTATCCCATAGAATAAGGCTGAATTCGTCAGCGAAACTGGAACATATTACAGAGGGCCAAGTGATAAAAAAAATTATAGAGAAAATAAAAAAACCGCCTTTGGGAGAGAGAAGATGAGGTTATTCTTATTTTTATTTTTAGCTGCCATGACATATTATGTAGCTGGCATATACCATAGCCTATCTTTAATGCTTTTATTTGTAATGGAAATATTATTATATATAGTAATGTTTTTATTGCCATATTATTTAAAAAAAGGATTTTTCCTAGAATTTTTAAAACAGCAGGAAGCAGTAGAAACAGGGCAAGATGCCGCCTGCATTATTGGCGTGGTAAACCGTGCACGGCTGCCAATTAGCCGGTTTAGTATACAATTGTGTATTTGGTATAACCAAGACGAAAAAAGAATGGCAAAAAAGCTATATGGGGGCGTAAAAGAAAATGGAAAAGAGAATATAGAATTTTTAGTTACAACCCCATATTGTGGGCTGTTAAGCATAGAAATAAAAAAAGCTGCAATATATGATTATTTTTCCTTTTTTGCTGCGAAGAAAAAAATAAAAAAGGAAATGAAAATAGCGGTTTTCCCAAAGGAGCAAATACTCCATTTGGAAATGCCAATGCCAGAATATAAAGGGATAAACCAGGCAGAAGTAGATTCTTTGTGGAAAAGTGGGACAAACCATCAAGAAATTAGGCAGATTAGGGAATACCAGCTAGGTGATCCGATTCGGATGGTACATTGGAATTTAAGTGCTAGGACAGATCAATTATGGCTAAAGGAATATGAGGTAGAACAAGATAATTGTTTTTATATATTTTTAGATATGTCCATATCTAAAAATATAGGGATAAAAGAGAGGGATATTTTTTATAAAGCTTTTTCAGCACTTGCTTTTGGGTTATTCTATTATGCTGCATATATAGTGGTATATTGGAATGAAAGAGAATACCAGAGTTTGCAAAGTATACAAATAGAGGGAAAAGAAGGAATTAGGAATTTGTTGCTTCACCTTTACCAAATAGATAATTTAGAAAAAGAATTATCAGCAGAAAAGAAAAAAGAAGAAATGTTCTTAATAGAAAAAGGAAGCTTATTTAAACTAAATTTAAAAAGAGAACTGTATTATCAAAACCGTTTTCTTTTCCGTTTTTCAAAAAAGAAATTTGAGAAAGAGATTGTAAGCGGAAGGTATGCAATTTAGGGCTGCCGAAAAACTATGGAAGGAGGCAGATAGTTATTGCTAGGATTAAGCTAAAAATAGAAAAAGAAAAGCAAAAATATTTCCCTGTATCTAGCTTATTTTTTTTAATAGCTGGCGTATATGGGTTTTTAATTTTATTTGGTTATTTGCCAGGAATTGTCTATCAAGGCAGTATTGTATTTCCTGCAGCAACCATATTGTGCATAGGGCTTTGGTATTTATATTTTTCATATAAGAAATTTTTTTGGCTGGTTTTTATTGGTTTTTCTTTAGCAACAGGATTTCTTTTATATCCGTATTTGCCAAGCCTGTTGTTAGAGGCAAGGCTAGTGGGAGAAAGTTTTATGGGCATTGCCAGGCCAGAGCCAGTAAAAGTAACTTTATTTACTTTGTTTGTTATATGGTTAGTGATATATGTTTTATTTTTTCTCTCAATAATTATAAAAAAGCATAAGGCTTTAAGTTTCCTTTTTACTGCTATTTTGCTTTTAACGCCATTGTTTGGCATTTGGGCTGGGATAGGGGTTGTATTTTTATTATTATTATTCCAAGCTACATTGATTACCAGCCATATGGCTGGGTATGCAAAAAGGAGGGGAATAGGGGTAAGGGAAGGAAAGGCACAATTAGCCGCGAGAAGTAGTATGGCAATGGGTGGGCTGGTATTATTTGTGTTTATAATAGCAACGCCCTTAACGATATTTTTTTCAGATAAATTGTATAATTCTGTTTACCATATAGAAGGCTATTTGACACGGAGCATTAGTAATATAACAGGGACAGCAAATAAGTTAGTAAAGGGAGGGGCGGTTAGCAGGAGGAATAATTATCAAACAGGGGAAAAACAGCTTATGATAACTTCTACAAAGAAGATAAAAGAGACCATATACTTACGTGGATTTGAGGGAGGTATTTATACAGGAGGAAACTGGAAGCAAGCAGATGATGCACCGTTACTTGAACAAGTGGCAAAAAATATGGGGTGGCTGCGGTGGGTTGATAAAATTACAGATACGTATCAGTGTATGTATTTTACAATGAATAATATGTGGGCAAGCTACTCAACACAGGTAGGGTTAATGGCTATCCAACATATAAATGGGGATTATGAGGTAAATTATGTCCCTTATTATGGACTTAAAATGAATGGCGTGGTTTACAATTTGTATGAGTTTCCTGAAGATGGCTATGGCTATTGGTTTTATGAGCAAAAAGACTTAGATGTAAATTGGGAATTTGCCTTATGGGATTATGACACCCAACAAAATTTGTATTATCAGATACAACAGTTTTATGAAAAGGAAGCACAACAAACTTATACACAAGTGCCAGTAGAATTAATCCCCCGTTTAGCAGCATTATGTAGGGAAAACCCTCAACAGGGCTTAGATGAAATAACCGCCTTTATTTTATATACATTACAAAGCAATGCCGTATATAGCCTAACGCCTGGATGGGCGCCATTAAATGAAGATATTGTAGATTATTTTTTATTTGAAAGAAAAAGTGGATATTGCGTTCATTTTGCCTCTGCGGCGACATTAATGTATCGGCTGTATGGCATACCTGCTAGGTATGCTTCTGGTTATGTTGTCCCGCCATCTGCATTTCAATTTTTAGAAACTGGGAAATATGGGGCAGAAATAACAGACGAGTTTGCACATGCCTGGGTGGAAATATTTTTAGAAGGATATGGCTGGACACCTGTAGAGGTAACGCCATCTTCAGAAAGGACTGTTTCATATCCTGGGTTTAATGGAATAACTTTGGAACAGATAATGAAACAGCAAGGATGGAATATGAATATCCCCAGTTTAAAGGAAGAAGTAGAAAAAAAAGGGGAACAGGCAAAAGGGGAGTATAAGGCAAAATGGATATCTAGCCGTACCATATTTTCTATTATAGGGGTTTGTTGTATTTGGTTTGTTTGTATTTTTTTAATTGGGATAGAATGTCGCCGATGGTATCAACAAGAAAAATTAAAAACAATGGATTGCAGGAAAATATTTGATCGATTAATTATGGTATTACATTTTGGCGGGGTGATGCAAAATTATAATGGGCAGGAGAGGGATTTTGTGGATAGGCTTGCAAAAGAAGTCCCAGATATTAGCCCGCTGCAAGCGCAACATATTATTGATATTGTAACACGGGCAGCATATGGGCAGAAAAAGATAAAAGAAATAGACCAAGAATTTGTTAGGGAAGAATATCAAGTTATAATGGAATTTATTTATAACAAATTAAAATGGCATAAAAAAATAATATGGAATTATTTTAAATAATAAGGTTTATAGTAGATATCCTGATAAGTATAATAAGGATTATAAAGGGCAGGTAGTAGGAATGAAGGATAAACAAATGGCTTTATTTATGGGGATACAGGCGAGTGGGAAAACATCTTTTTATTATGCTTATTTTCAGGAAGGATATGAACATATTAACCTAGATACACTTCATACTAGGAATAAAGAACGGTTAGCAATAGAAAATTGTATCCGGCTTGCAAAAAATTTTGTAATTGATAATACAAACCCTAAAAAGGCGGATAGGGAGCGTTATATAAAGATGGCAAAAGAATCTGGCTATTATATAACCGGATATTTTTTTAAATCTGTGATAAAAGAATGTATAAACCGGAATGAACAGAGGACTGGAAAGGCAAAAGTACCAAGGTGTGCCATTGCCTCTACTTCTAACCAGTTGGAATTGCCAGAATATAAAGAAGGGTTTGATAAGTTATATTATGTGTGTTTAGAAGAAGGGGAATTTAAAATAGAAAAATGGAGGGAAGAATATGAAGTTTGATGATTTTGATACAAATATGAGGATTTATGAGCAGTCTTTGGATCAATATATTTTACCAGATATGTATTTGGTAGCAAGGCTAGACGGCAGGTCGTTTACAAGGCTTACAAAAGAAATATGCCAATTTGAGGCACCTTTTGACATCCGTTTCCGGGACTATATGGTTGAAACCGTACAATACTTAATGGATTGTGGATTTCGGATTGTATATGGTTTTACAGAAAGTGATGAAATATCTTTGCTATTCCATAAAGAGGACAATACTTTTGGGCGTAAGGTAAGGAAAATAAATACGACTTTAGCGGGGGAAGCAAGTGCTGCATTTTCTTTAGCACTTGGCAAGGTAGCAACGTTTGACTGTAGGGTAGTTCCTTTACCTAATTTGGATAGAGTTAGGGATTATTTTGTATGGAGGCAGGAAGATGCCCATAGGAATTCATTAAATGCCCATTGCTATTGGATGCTCCGTAAGGAAGGCATAGGAAAAGAAGAGGCAACAAAACAGTTAGAGGGTAAATCTGTTTCTTATAAAAATGAATTATTATTTAAAAAAGGGATTAATTATAATGAGCTTCCAAGCTGGCAAAAACGGGGAATTGGGGTGTATTATACTTCTGTAAGAAAAGAAGGATATAATCCAATAAAGCAAGAAAAGGTACAGACAGAACGCAGGGAATTATATACGGATTATCATTTAAAATTAGGGGACGAATATGCAGATTGGGTATGTGGGCTGTTAAAGTAGGAGTATAACTAAGTATAAAAAAGCCATAAAGAGAGATACTAAAAATCGAATCATTGGAATATCGAGACTAGAAAAGAGGGTATTTATGAGAAAAAGATTTTTAGGATTGTTATATGGCACAATAATGGTTTCTTTTGTATTGTCAGGCTGTGGGAATAAGAATGAGACAGAACAGGCTGGCAAGGTATATTTTTTAAATTTTAAACCAGAAGTCCAGAACCAATGGAAGGAGATTGCGGAGGTATATAAAAAAGAAACTGGCGTGGAAGTAAAGGTACAGACGGCAGCTTCTGGAACATATGAAGAAGTACTAAAGTCTGAAATTGCTAAGTCAGATGCAGTTACTATGTTCCAAATTAATGGGCCAATTGGTTATAATAACTGGAAAGATTATTGTATGGATCTTTCTGATACAAAGGCTTATCAATCCCTGACGGATAAAGGAATGGCGGTTGTAGGGGATAATGGCGGTGTATATGGGATTCCTTATGCGATAGAAACATATGGGATTATTTATAATAATGCAATTATGGATAAGTATTTTGCACTGGAAGGCGCAGTTAGAAGCAGTATGGATGAGATTGACAGTTTTGAAGATTTAAAGGCAGTTGCAGAGGATATGCAAGAACATAAAGAGGAGCTTGGGATAAAGGGTGTATTTGCTTCTACATCTTTGGCTTCTGGTGAGGATTGGAGATGGCAGACTCATTTAGCAAATATTCCGATTTTTTATGAATTACAGGATAAAAAAGTGACAGATACAAAGGATTTGCAGTTTACGTATGCAGGGAATATGAAAAATATTTTTGATTTGTATATGAATTGTTCTGTAACAGCGCCTGGCTTATTAGGGGATAAAAGTGTATCAGACTCTATGGCAGAGTTTGCTTTGGGGCAGGCTGCCATGGTACAGAATGGGAACTGGGCTTGGGGGCAGATAAACGATGTGCCAGGAAATACTGTGACAGAAGAAAATGTGAAGTTCCTACCTATTTATATGGGGTTAAATGGAGAAGAAAACCAAGGTTTATGTACAGGGACAGAGAATTTCTGGTGTATTAATAGCCAGGCTTCAGAGGCAGACAGAAAGGCTTCTGTGGATTTTATGGACTGGCTTGTCACATCGGATACAGGAAAAGATTTTATGGTAAATAAGCTTGGGAATTCAGCCCCATTTACAACTTTTACAGAGGAAGAAAAGCCTACAGATCCATTGGCAAAAGAAATGTTCCGCTATATGGACAGTGGGAAGTCAAATATAAACTGGGCATTTACAGTATTTCCAAGCCAGCAGTTTAAAAATGATTTTGGTGCGGCTTTATTAGAGTATTGCAGTGGGAATATGACATGGGATGAAGTACAGGCATTAGTAATTTCACGATGGGCAGAAGAAAAAGCATTAACTGCTGCGCAGGAATAGGAAGGGTAATATGCAGAAAACATTAAAACGTTATGTTCTGGTATTTGTACTGCCTACTTTAGTGGCATTTGCATTTGCTTTTGTTATTCCATTTGTGATGGGGGTATATTTGTCTTTCTGTAAATTTACCACTGTAAAAAATGCAAAATGGGTAGGCTTGGCAAATTATAAGGCAGCTTTTACGCAAGGGCAGGGTTTTCTCTCTGCCCTCGGTTTTACCACAGCTTTTACAATAGTATCTTTAGTGACAATTAATGTGTTTGCATTTGCTTTGGCGTTACTTTTAACAAGAAAAATTAGAGGTACTAATATATTTAGGACAATTTTCTTTATGCCTAATTTAATTGGTGGGATTGTCCTTGGATATACTTGGCAAAAAATGATTAATGCGTTGCTGCTGCGTTATGAGACGACTGTTGTATCCAATGCAGGATATGGGTTTTTAGGACTAGTGGTTTTAATGAACTGGCAGATGATTGGCTATATGATGATTATTTATATTGCTGGAATCCAGAATATCCCCGGGGAATTGATGGAAGCTGCAAAAATGGATGGGGCAACAGGCTGGCAGATTTTAAGGAAAGTGACAATCCCAATGGTAATGCCGTCTGTAACAATTTGTACGTTTCTTACGTTATCCAATAGTTTTAAACTTTTTGACCAAAATAAGGCGTTGACTAATGGCGCGCCTATGAATAAAACAGAAATGCTGGCACTCAATATTTATAATACTTTTTATGGCAGGCCAGGGTTTGAAGGGGTTGGGCAGGCAAAAGCGGTTATTTTCTTTTTGCTGGTAGCAGGGATTGCTTTAATACAACTTCGGATGACAAGGGGCAAGGAGGTGGAACAATAGTGGTTTTTCTAGTTCTTTCTATATTGTCTGCCTTGTTTTTATATCCTTTATTTTTTATTTTAAATAATTCTTTTAAGGGAAAGTTCTTTATTAGTTCAGACCCATTTAGCCTGCCATTAGGGGATACCTTTTCAGGATTGACAAATTATATAACAGGGCTTACAGAAACAGGGCTGTTTGGGGCTATGGGCTGGTCATTATTTATTACTGTTTTTTCTGTAATATTGATAGTAGTATTTACATCTATGACAGCATATTATATTACACGTGTAAAGGGAAAACTTACTTCTTTGCTTTATTATACTTTTGTATTTTCTATGATAGTCCCGTTCCAAATGGTGATGTTTACAATGTCGAGTTTAGCAGACAGTTTCTACTTGAAGAATCCATGGGGGATGTGTATACTATATTTAGGATTTGGAGCAGGATTATCAGTATTTATGTTTTCGGGGTTTGTAAAATCGATTCCTTTAGAAATTGAGGAGGCTGCCATGATGGATGGCTGTAATCCCCTTCAGACCTATTTCGGCGTAGTATTTCCAATTTTAAAGCCAACGGCAATTACCGTTGCGATTTTGAATGCCATGTGGATATGGAATGATTTCTTACTTCCCTATTTGGTAATCGGGATAGGGACAAAATATAAGACAATCCCGGTTGTAATCCAAATGTTAGTCGGTTCTAATGGAAACAGGGACATGGGGGCGTTAATGGCGATGTTAGTGCTATCCATTATTCCGATAGTAATTTTTTATTTGGCATGTCAAAAGTATATTATAGAGGGAGTTGTAGCCGGAGCAGTAAAAGGATAAAAGGTGCCATGCACCGAAAGAGAGGTAAGTATGAGAAAAAGCGGAATTTTAATGGCAGTATCCAGTATTCCTTCCGCATATGGAATGGGTGCATTTTCTAAGGAAGCGTATAGGTTTGTGGATTTTTTACAGGAGGCAGGCCAGAAATTATGGCAGATATTGCCGCTTGGGCCGACAGGGTATGGGGATTCCCCTTACCAGTCTTTTTCTACTTTTGCTGGAAACCCATATTATATTGATTTGGAAAAGTTAATAGAAGAGGGATTACTTACAAAAGAAGAAGTAGAAGGCAGTGATTTTGGCAGCCATCCAGAATATGTGGATTATGAAAGGATTTATCAGTCACGTTTTAAGATATTAAGGAAGGCTTTTGAGCGTTTTCAATCAGTTGTGCGTCCAGCTTATAGTGAATTTTTAAGGGATAATGCAGAATGGCTGGAGGATTATGCCCTTTATATGGCTGTAAAAGATTCTTTTGAAGGGCATAGCTGGCTGGAATGGGATAAGGATATTAAGCTTCGTAAAGAAGAGGCTATGGCACATTATAAGGAAGAATTAAAAGATGAAATTGCATTTTACTGCTTCCAACAGTATGAATTTAAAAAGCAATGGCTGGATTTAAAAAGTTATGCAAATCAAAAAGGAATCCAGATTGTAGGGGACATTCCGATTTATGTAGCTTTGGATAGTGCAGATACTTGGGCAAATAAGGAACTTTTCCGTTTAGATGGAGAAGGGATACCTACATTAGTTGCAGGCTGCCCGCCAGATGGTTTTTCTAGGACAGGGCAGTTATGGGGAAATCCTCTTTATAATTGGGAATACCATAAGTCAACAGGCTATAAATGGTGGATAAAACGGCTGCGCCATTGCTATGAATTATATGATATTGTAAGGATTGATCATTTCCGTGGGTTTGATGAATATTATGCGATACCATTTGGGGATAAAACAGCAGAATTTGGGCATTGGGAAAAAGGCCCTGGCTATGATATTTTTGATACCATGAAACGGACTCTTGGTGATAAACCAGTGATTGCAGAAGATTTAGGCTTCTTAACAGATTCGGTTATAGAATTGGTGAAAAAAACAGGGTTCCCTGGCATGAAAGTATTACAGTTTGCATTTGATCCAAGAGAGGAAAGTAATTATCTCCCGCATACCTATATAAAAAATTGCGTGGTATATACAGGGACACATGATAATGACACGACAAGAAGCTGGTATGGGCAGATGGACAGTGCATCTAGGGATTATGCAGACCGTTACCTAAATATAACAGATAAAGAACATGTGACAAAAGAATTTGTCCGCGCCGCATTGGCAAGTGTTGCAGATACAGCAATTATCCCAATGCAGGACTATTTGGAATTGGGAAGCGAGGCACGTATGAATACGCCGTCTACATTAGGTGATAATTGGAAATGGCGGATGAAGAAAGAGGTCTGCAGTATGGAATTGGCTAGGTCTATACGGGAACTGTCAAGGCTGTATGGAAGGTAGGAAAAAGAAAAATTGTACTGGTAAAGATAAAACAGGTATGCCTTAAGGTGGGCATACCTGTTTTGGCTTTAGCTATCAGAAATTAAATTGTTTTCCGAAGATGGCTAAAAAATTTATAGTAAATAATAAATAGCAAAGAGGTAATCGTCCATGTGAGGGGATAGCAAAAAGATACTGTAAAAATATCTGGCCGTAATGGTGCAACAAAAATAATCCAGATAACACGTAATACACAAACGCCAACACAGGTCATTGCCATAGGAACCCAACAATCTCCCGTACCCCGGAGCGCGCCAGAAAGTATTTCAATACATACATAAGTGAAAAAGGTTGGGACTAGGAAATGAAGGATATTTAAGCCTATTTGCCATACGACTAGGTCCGTGGTAAATAAATGTAGGATTAGCCCGCCTGCTATATAAAGGAAAGTGCTTAAGAAAATAGAAGCAGCAAATGCCATAACAAGGCAAGTACGTATCCCTTTCCTAACACGTTCTATTTTTTTTGCGCCATAGTTTTGCCCAACAAAGGTAGTAATAGAAATACCAAAAGCATTAATCATCATCCAGAAAAGCCCGTCTAATTTTCCATAGGCTGTCCATGCTGCAACAGTATCTGTGCCAAGGCCATTTACACCAGCTTGTATTACAACGTTGGATACAGAGTACATAACAGACTGTAACCCAGCGGGAAAACCGATTTGGATAATTCTTGCCAACATATCAGGCGCAATACGGATATTTCTTAACATAAGGCGGTAGGATTCCTTGGTATGAGTAAGTACATAGATAACAAGCAGGGCACTGACAAGCTGGGAAAGGATAGTGGCCCATGCGGCACCAGCAACCCCCATATGGAACACTACAACAAATAGTAAATCTAATACAATATTGACAAAGCAGCTTACAATTAGGAAGTAAAGGGGGCGTTTGGAATCTCCGATAGCCCGCAAAATGCCAGAGCCAATATTGTATATTAGGTTTCCTATAATCCCAATAAAGTAAATCCTCATATATAATACAGCATAGGGTATAATTTCTGCTGGTGTCCCAGTGGCGCGGAGCGCAAACGGCGCTAAAATAATCCCAAGGATCATTAAGGCTATGCCGCCAACCAAACAAAAGGCAATAGCAGTATGCACCGCAAGGCTAACATGCTTTGGCCGCTTAGCACCATAATACTGGGAAATAATAACAGTGGCACCAGAAGACAACCCTACGAAGAAGCCTACTAAAAGGTTAATAAGAGTGCCAGTAATCCCGCCAACGGCAGATAAGGCTTCCTTTCCCACATAACGGCCTACAATCATGGCATCAATTGTGTTGTAAAGCTGTTGGAAAAAAGTTCCAAATAAAATAGGGAAGAAAAACAATAATAGTTGTTTCCAGATAACACCTTCTGTAATTTGATTGGCAGCAGAAGGTGTGTTTGTTTGGTTCATTTAAGATTCCTCCATTATCATAGCAAATTGTATAGTATCCTTTATTATAAGCAATTTAAAGAAATATACAATGGAGTATCTTGCACTTTTAAGGGATATTTTGTTATAAATTGACTGTATATAAAGCAGTATTTATTCCTGCTTCTGTCCCTACCTCGTTATAAGCTTGTTGGTAATAATGGAAATTATCTTTCATTAAACCACGTTCTTTCATTTGCAAAAAGGCAGTAGAAACCATAATGACATTTTTATTTGTTTGTGCAATAGTATCCTGTGCTTCCCTGATTTCACGATAATCTTGTGTACCAGTGCCATTATAATGCCCAATTCTAATTAAAAAACATTTTTCAATGCCAGCATGTAACATTTCATTTAGCATTTGGTTAAATTTTTCTTTGTATATAGCAGCAGGCATAGAGTGATCCCCGTCAGATTCACCTTGGCACCAAAGCATAAATTTGTGCCTAATCTTATAATGGTTTGTATTTAAAAATAAAATGGCAGTTTCTAAGCGGGATATGGCATCGTTTAGGAAAGCACCATTTGGCTGCCATTGGGAGATGGTGCTTCCTCCTTTTGAAGCAGAAATTCCTATAATTGGGATACCAGTATTTTTGTAGTAGGCATTAGTAAAAGCAGTTACCATAGAACCAGTTTTTAAGTTTTTGTCATCAATGCCATTATTATGATTTTCATTATGCCCAAATGGTTCTGATATAGGATATAACTGGTTAGGGTCTGAAACAGCACGAAATTCATAGCCAGCCCCTTTTGTAAGGCTAGGTGCTTTTTCTGGGTATTTTTCTGTTACAATGCCCCGTCCAGCCATATTAGATTGTCCCATAAACATAAATAAATCCACTGTTTTATCCATAATAGGAACCTCCTTAAATAGAAATCTTGTTTATTCAATATCTGTCATAAGCTCTAGTACAGTATCATACCCTTTTTCCACAGCGATCTGCATAGGGGTTTCACCTTGGTTATTGGAATAATTGTAGTTAGCACCTTTTTTAATAAGATAACGTGCTACCCCAGAATCTCCGTATTTTAAAACATAATATAAGACAGTATTTCCTTTATTATCCATAATATTTATATCTGCGCCTGCTTGCATAAGTTCTTTGATAGTATCTTTATAACAGCGGTTATTTGCATGGATCATTAAGGCTGTCATTCCACTGTTGTCTGTATGGTTAAGATCCACGCCCCTGTCTATGAAAATAGGGAGAAGTTCTTTGGCTGTATTTATATCTAACAACTGCAATAACATAAGTGGTGTTTTCCCATCTGCCCTAGGTATATCCAAGTTTTTCAATTCTTTTAGGAGCCCAGCCCGTTTTGCCGCAGGCAATGGCTCGCCATATTTTTTGTTTATAACAGCAAAATGTGCAGGGGTTTCACCATTTAGGTTCTTTAGGGTGTCATCTGCACCAGAATCTATTAATAATTTTATAATATCTGCATGTCCATAAGTACAGGCTTCATGGAGTGCTGTTGTACCTGCATCAGATGGCATGTCTTCTGTAAGGTTAATATTAATGCCTTTTTCTATCATAATTTTTAACATATCTGTATGTCCATTCCGGGCAGCCATATGGATAGCCGATTTTCCATTATTATCTAATTGTTCCATAGATTCCTTAGAAAAAAGTTTTGCAGCATCTTCAAAGTAATGAGTATTTGTGTGGAAAATACCAGCTGGTTTATTGATAGAAGCAATAATATTAACAGGGGTCTGCCCTTTTATTACTGCTTGTTCCATATCTACGCCTAATTCGAGCATTTTTTGGATAGCACCTATCCCAGCATTAATAGTAAGGCAGGCGTCCCTTATACAAGTGGTACTGCCATGGAAGTGGATAGGCATAAGAAAGTCTAATCCAGCTTTGTTACAGGAATCTAGTATTTGTAAGTCTGTATCAGAAATTAAGGCATTATATAAGATACTGGTGACATAGCCCAATTCGTCATCATCATCCATATCAACTTGCTGAATAAGCTTTTTAGCTAGGTATAATGCAAGGCTTATCCCATCTTTTTCATTAGAAGCCATGGCAAAAGCATTACTTGTCATTTGGCTTAAATAGTTTAGTTCCATACGTTTATTATTAATAGGGGAAGCCCCGTAATCGACTAGGGCAAGGCAGAGCCCTTCATTGTGAAAATCGGTAGCATATTGGATAGGAGTAATGCCATCTTTATTTGCTATATTCACTATTTCTTTGTGTTTTTCCATTAATTGGAATGTAGCAGTAATATGGTTATTTTTTATTGCAATCATTAAAAGGGTATTGCCATTTTCATCTATATAATTTGTTTCTGCGCCTTTTTCTAGGAAAACTTCTGTGAGTGCCCAAGAATAGTTAGAATTATAAGAAGTAGTTAGCATACGTACCAAAGGCGTAAAGCCATTTTCATCTTTTTGGTTTATATCACAAGTGAGTAGGCGGGCGATGTCCCTTCTTTGCCCTATGCTTTTTTCTATAGAGGAATGAGAGGTAACGAGTCCTTCAAAACGGGGATATGTTAAGAAATGATATGCGTTCATCCCTCTTTTATCACAAAGGGAATCATTGGCACCATAACGAAGCAGAAGGCTTGCCATAGCAAAGTTTCCACGGCAGCAAGCTAACATAAAAGGAGTAAGCCCATATCCTTTGTGGTCTGGGATATTGATTTCTTCCCCTTCTATTTTTCCTTCTAATAACATTTTTTCAACAGCATTATAAAAATTGTGCCAAATTAAAAGATGGAATAAGGTAAGCCCATAAGTGCCAGTAGGCGCTAACAATACTTCTTTTCCACATTCTTCTAAGCAGGTATTTGCTTCTTGTACAATTTCTGGTTTTAAAATATCATACCTATAAATACAGTTTTCAAAGTCATCTTCCCACCAAGGGATAAATTTGCTTTGGTTGGTTCTTTGGCTGGATGTTACCAGTAAATCTGTTAGTTCTTTAATATCCATGTATTTCCTCCTTTGGCAAATGCCTATTCTAATAAATAATATGAATATTATATCATAAACAGGGAAGATATGCTATTATTATAAAAATAACAAAAATAATAAAACGAAATAAAAATAGGAGTTTAACAAACTAAGAAAAAGATAGTGTTTTTTAATAGCAGTAAGGTTTTTAGACAAAGGAATATTTTTCTTTTTATTATATTGTTTTATCTTTAAAAAGCAAGGTTTGTAGAGAAGGCGGATATGGCAATTTTGCTGTTATTGTAAACATTTTTCCTTTATGCTACAATTAGCCTATATCTTAAAAAAGATAAATTTTTCATGATAATAAGTATGAGCCTAGAATTAGGAGAAACTAAATAAAAAATAGAAAGGAAGAAATAAAATGGCCCTGTATTGGAAATCAGCATATACAAAGGAATTTTTTATAAAAGTATTAATAATAACATTCCCTATGTTATGTATAGTAGGTTGTGGTAAAAAGAAAATAGAAACGATAGAGGCGAGTATAACAGAGATAGAACAGCCATCTCAAAAGGAAATTCCTGCTGAGTTTTCTTCTGATGGGCAGCCAGTACTTACTGTGGAGGAAGAAAATACATATCAAGTGAAGAGGCTGTATCAGGTCAATAATCCAAAGGAATGTATGGAGGAGACACGATATTGGAAATTACAGAAGGATACAGAGTGGCTTGTAATATGGGACTGTCTGGAAAACCAAAGTATTTTTGAGGGGATAGTACTTTTGGATAAAGAAGGAAATCTAATAAATGAAAAGTATTACAATATGCTTTTGTGGAATGATCTGAGCCAGTTGTGGGATTATACGGAAGAAACTTCTATTTTAACATGGATAGATGAAGATAAAACAAAAGATCATGCAAGGAAATATAATACACAGGAAGAGCTTTTGCAGGAAGCAGGATTTGAGAATAGTGCCCCTATATATCAGTATTATGACAAGTATCATAACCTTAAACTAGAATTATATATGGATAAACCTAAGGAGCGATTTTGTGGTTTTATTAATAATTATTATTTTAACAGTGATAAGAAAAAATGTGTGGATAGGTATGGATTTACTATAGAGGGCATGGAGGATTGCTATTGGGAAGATAATGCCTTTTCTATGAAATCTGTATATGGGACAGATGGGGCAGATATGGTAGACAGTTATAAAGAGATGGTTGAGTATACACAGGCTGGGATGGTAGATTCCTATATATCCCAAGGGCTTATGGAACATTATGAAGATGGGGTGCTTAAGATGTTGCCTTCTAATGTGTTGGAACTACATTATGTATATCGTGATGATGGAACTTTATATTACCGGGATTATACACATAATCCTATGATATTTGGCACAACTTTTTGTTCGCTAGAAAGTTATTATGATAAAAGTGGAAGAGTTGTATATGAAAGTGGATATATTACTCATGGGCGGCTTGAATATTATTATATTTATAAAGATGAGGGAGATAAACCAGAATATCTTTTAGAAATTGATTATAATGGAGGTTATGTGATTCCCCATATAAAATGTTATTATTAAAAAGTTTTTTTGTTTTTATAAAATAGGAAATGAGAGAATATATGTATAAAAAAACAGAGAAAAGGATTAATTTTTTGTTAGATAAGTTGTTGCTTCGTGTTACTTCAGGAGAGAGTCTTTTAAAAATTAGTTATACAGAGAGTGAACTTTGTGAGGTTTTAGAAGCAAATAAAGAATTATTGCCAGCTAATATCCAAGAAAAAATAATAGAAATTCTTGCCGTTTTACACAGTTATTCTTTGTTATCAATATTTCAGGATAAAAATTATCAACATCTAAGTAGTGAGATTGTGAAACTTCTTGATTTGGGAGATCCATTTTTTAGCAGCGATGTTATTGAAACTCTTTATAAAATGGGTACATATCAGTTTGTAGATGAAATACTGCTATTTTCTGCTTTAAGTATAGATGATAAAATGCCTTTTACCCAAGATAGTTATAGGGCATGGGCAGAAATTTGCTCTAAATTTCCACCTGGCTGGTTTTTTCAAAAATACCATCGATGCAACCGGACATGGGAATTTTATTCTAAATTTCCGCCCAATGCTGACAGCAACTTTAAATGGCTGAATGATGTAGCAAATAAATATATAAAAAGAGCAGAGAAATTAAAAGCGAAGCATAAATAAACAGTAATAAAACAGAAAATACTTTATATTATTTAAAACTTGTCTGTATATATTTTCTTACAAAAATGGCTATGTAAAAATACATAGCTATTTTTGTGTAAGGTTTTATATGGGTTTTATTTGGTAATTTCATAAAAACGATATAATTTTTCTTCTTTATCATTTAAATCTTTATACATTCTTTTTTCATTTAAAATAAATCCAGCTTTTTCCACTACTTTCCAAGATGGTATGTTTTCATTTTTTACAGTAGCAATTAGACTTTTTATATTATAGTGTTTGAGAAAATATTCTGTATATGCTTTGGCTGCTTCAACTGCATAGCCATTGTTCCTATATGGTACCCCAATAAAATATGTAATGCCTGTTTTCCGAAAATCTTCATAATAGGAACATCCAATAGAACCAACTACGAGTGTGCTATTCTTTAAGGCTATGGTATAAGCCAGATAATCTATACTAGGATTATCCCTAAATGAAAAGCTTTTTGCTTCAGCTATCCATTCTGTTATCCATTTACCACAGTCTTTATCAAAACCACAATCATTTAAGCTTCCATCTGCCGCCATTTCAATAAATGGCGTTTTATCTTCTGTTTTTATATCCCGAATTAGCAATCTTTGTGTTTCAATTTGCATAAATAAAACCTCCATACGTTTTTCCTTGTAGTTTATGTATTTATATAAAATGGCAAGGAATAGATTCTAATAGAAATAAATTGTGGCAGCTCCATTTCTAATTTAATTTCACCTTTTTCTAACAAGCTTTTAATTTGGCTTCGGGATAATCCCAAGGCCATAGCAATTTGTTTTTCAAGACGGATTTTTAGCTTATAAGGGTTATTTATTGTAACCCAGATTTGTTCCCCAAATTCGCTGTTTTCTATGGTTTCATGCAGCTTAATAATATCATAATCTAATTTGCTAAAATCAATATCAGCTTTATTTTTTAGAAATAGTTTTATATTTTTGCCGTATATTTCTGCAAGCTGCTCATTATTTTCCAAAAAATGTTGATATTCTTCCTTGGGTATAGAAGAAACTTTCTGCCTCTCGTAAATTGCAAGGTTGAGAGTATGTTTACATTCCGCACATTGATAAATCAGCCAGATATCCAATTTATTACCATTAGCATTGATACGAAACTTTTTCGTATTTTTAAAATGTGTTTTTCTGCCGCATTTAGGGCAGCTTTTAATAACCCAAAAGGAATCTTTTAAAATAATTTTATATTCAATTTTCTTTAAATAGCTCATTTGCATCTCCTGTTTATTTAATATTACGATGCATGGGCTATTACATTATCTTATTTTATTTGCAATAGCCATGCTATGCAAAATAAACAGGTGTAGCCATAAAATATATTTCTCCTTTCATTGTATTTTCAAAAACAAATCAAAATAATTCAGTTCTCCTTGGGCAAACCCCACAAACGTTCAGATACTTTTCTGCTATAATCTATAAATTAAGTTCCTTTTTTGCTACGATAATTGTTGCGTTGCCATCCAATACTTTTTCAATTACAAATCCCACATTTTGTAACAATTCCTTTTCATGTTCCAATGTTAAGGGAATATCAAAATGTACATAACAATTGTCTGGTATAGTGGATTGTTTTCTTTTTTGTAGGTATACACTGCGCAAAAGTTCTTCTTCCTCGTTACAACATGCGATGTAGTCCCCTAAAATAAAAACACTATCATTTTTCAAGCTGTAATAAATCTTTTGGTATAAATTCTTTTTATTTTCTGGTAGGAAATGATGGAGGCTTTCAAAAGAAATTACAGCGTCCCATTTATTATATTCAAAGTTATATTGGAAATAATCCTGACATATTGTGGCAAGGGGTTTATTATAATGTTTTTCCAGTAATTTATTTAACATATTTACACATAAATCTATGCCTGTTACTTCTATATTTGGGTTTCTTTTCCATATCTGGTCTAATTCTAACCCAGTCCCACATCCTAGGTCTAAAATGCTTTGACATTCTAAAGGTAAGGTTTCAGCAAATATCTGATAAGATTTTTGCCAAATGGACATATGTTCTTCATAACTATGCAGGCGTTTAGTAAAGAAATCAGACATTTCTTCCAGAGGGGAATCTGCTGTATCTTGAAGCCAGTGTTTTAAACTCTGCATATATTCCTCGGATGATTGCATAATATTTTTCTCCTTCCACAAACCTGTTGCCAAATTTTTGTTTTCTTTGTGGTATAGCATAACATATTTTAACTTTGTCTTCTACCTCACACATTTTTATAAAAAAATATGAGCCAATACTAAGTATTAGCCCATATTTTTACTGATTTGCTTTTCTTAAGATACGTTGTATGCTTTTCTCTGACAGATAGTATTTACAAGCTAATTCCCCTATTTTGCTTCCTGCAAGATAATCTTTATAAATCTGCCTGTCACGCCTTAAAAGTTCTTGCTTGATGTGTGTGTTTGTCCCCCATGCCTGCCTATGTGAGGATTTGCGTGGGATATAAATACTTTCCCCGTCAACATACTGTTGTATTAGCTCTATTATCTCAACTGGCAGAATTTCTTCTGCTCTTATATAGCCCATGTTTGCCTCCCTAAATGTTAATTTTTTAGGAATAGCATTGGCTATAACAATTATTTTTTTATTGCAATAGCCAGTGCTATGCAAACATAACATATCGTCTCATATAAAAATCCCCTCTCTAAAAATTATTTTAATCATACCACTATTTTTTAGATAAATCAATTTCTATTATTTTCTTTTATCAAATAAATTAGTAATTAGGACAATAGCAAGAAAACATAACTATTAGCAGTAATTTATTTTCATTATTAAAAATCATTCTAATTCCCTCAGCCATATTAATTTTATTTGCAGATGGGTTTGTGATTATATTGTATACAGAAATAGATATAATCACCAATAAGTAAGTATAGTCTGTTATAATAAAATAAATGTGTTTACAAAGTGAGTGAAGCTAATGAAATATGTAAATGCAAATGATGTTTTGCCAGAAGAATTACTTTCAATAATTCAGAAATATTATCAAGGCGGCTATTTGTATATACCAAAGGGAAATTATTGTAAGGTAAGGAAGCAGATCGACTATAAAATTGAGTTAGAGAAACGAAATTGGCATATATATTTAAAGCATGGCGATTGCACAGTTACATACAGCGTTTATAAAGTGCGAAGAAGAAGTTAAATTTTGGGATAACAGCCTGTTAAAAGAGATGAAAGGATGGATACGAGAAAATTTAATAAAGGATGAGTGGAAAATACTAAAGAAAGAGGAATATTCAAAAACAGTAGAATTATTAGAGGGCATATATAATGATTTGCCAAAACAATTAATCCATAGAGATGTACATTTTGGGAATTTTTTATTTTTTGAGGGTAATTTATCAGGATATATTGATTTTGATTTGACAAAAAAATATAAGAATATTTGATATTTGTTATTTTTTAACAGGGTTATTAGCAGAAGAAGCGGAAGATATTTTTACACAAATGGAATGGGTTGAAAATGTGAAATCAGTTATTGCAGGTTATGAAAGTGTAGTAAACCTTTCAGAAAGGGAAAAATATGCGGTTCCATATGTGATGGAAAGTATAGAAATTTTATTTGTGGCATATTTCATTGGTATAAAAGATACAAAACACGCCAATGATGCGTATAATGTGTTCCATTTTATACAAAATTGTGAAAGTGATATTAAAAATGCAATAGGATAGAATTCTTTATCCTTTGTAGTAAAAGAAAATTTATTTTATATTAGGTTTTGGTAAAAATATATTAGGAATGGGATGCAGGCAAACGTCCCATTTTTATTTTAGGTGATAATTATAGGAATATGGTATATTGGATCTATACTATTAAAATAGATACCGATATGAATTATCTGTGTCTATTTTAATAGTATAGATCCAAAGCGTGAGTAGAGAGGAAACTTATGAACGACAAATGCAAGAATATTCTTCACCTGCCGCACAAGTAGTCTGACACCCGACCGCATATGTCTGTTTCTGACCGTGCGGCACAGTTTGCCCCGTTTGCTGCTCTTACCGGATATGATTCCGCCATACAGGAAACAGCACGATTAACTGACAGAAAGCGTGAATTGAGCGAAACGGAACTTGATGAACTGGACAGAAAGCTGAATTATATCGTGGAACATTTAGACCAACCATTTTCCGCTACGATTACTTATTTTCGGGCAGACGAAAGAAAATCTGGTTGCAAATACTTTGACTACACCGGATTTATGAAGAAAATTGATGAATATGAGTAGACCGTCACTATGCAAAGCAGTGATGAAATCTTTATCCTGGACATATCAGATATTGAAAGCCCGGTATTTGATTCCCCGGCGATATATAGAAAACACGAAAGACCGTTCCATGGGTGAGCTTTCTGTTAAGTGTATTATTTTTCTTCGGTGAGCTGTTCTTTTTGCTGCAAGTAGAACATCATTTTCTGCGTCTCGATTTCTTCTCTCAGTTCCTCCTCTGTCGGCAGGTAGAGCTTGTACTTAGAAGCAAATAGCTGTTCGTTTCCGTGCATAACTGAGTATCTTGCAATATCCTCATCGGTTTCGGAACACAGTACAATCCCGATTGTCGGATTGTCGCCCTCGCTCCGCTTTAATTCATCATACATCCGGATATACATATCCATCTGCCCCACATCCTGATGTGTGATCTTCTGTGTTTTCAAGTCAATCAGCACAAAACATTTCAGGATATAATTATAGAAAACGAGATCGATGAAATACTCTTGCTTTTCAGTATGGATATGTTGCTGCCTTGCGACAAACGCATAACCCTTGCCAAGTTCCATTAGAAACTTCTGCAAATTTGTCAGGATACTCTTTTCAAGATCGCTTTCTGTAAAATCCGTATTGGAAGCCAGTCCTAAAAATTCTGCCACGACCGGATTTTTAATGAACTCCAGTTTGTCGCTCTGATATTCTGCGGTTATTTCTTTCATTTCTTTTTCTACAAGCTCTTGCTTCTGCGTCTGAAGCATACGATAATAATATTGTGAGGAGACATTGCGCTGTAAAGTTCTGACGTTCCAAGTCTGTTCCCATGCTTCTTTTTCATACCAAGCACGAGCTTTTGAGTCTTTGACCTGTAACAGTACCACATAATGCGACCATGAGAGAAGTCCCGCAGATTTTCCAGACGGCGTCTGGAAAATCTCAGGATATGTTTTATAATAGGAAAGAGGACTATCAGGGAATTGCTAAGAAAGGAAACAAAAAAGACAGGGTAAAACGAAATAGGACACAAATAAGCACCTTTTTCAATTAGCAGGGATTTTGGTAAGAGACACTATCAGAAAAATTTTGCAGCAGGATACGAGGGAAGAAGGAACAGTATCAGATTAAAACTTTAGAGAAAAATAAGAAAAGCCAAAAATCCTTGAAAATAGAGGGCACTGAAAAACTCCCACTTTTTTGTTGGGAGTTTTCTTATCTCTATAT
>CAJTLB010000021.1 GCA_910577045.1 uncultured Lachnospiraceae bacterium
TATTTTACACAAAAATGGGATTGTTTACAATTTATTTACTCATGCGTTTGTCGTGGACATTATACTCCACAAAATCCCCCTATCCTTAAAGAATCCTATATTCAGACGATTTACAGGACTATATTCATATTTACATACTATAGCTTTCATGATATACTAAAGATACAATATAACAAATACTACCATATGCAGAAGTTATTTGTCCGCATATATTAGAAAGCAGAGGCGATTTCATGAAAGACAGACAATATGTCAATATAAAAGATTTAGTACCTGGCATGATGATAGCTGAAAATGTATATGATTCTCTCCATCATTTAATTATTCCAGAGAATACCGAAGTAACAGATAAACTAATTCTTCGGTTAGATTTTTATGCTATCCAAAATGTACTTGTTGAAGATACACAAATAAAACCTGTACAGGATATGTCCTCCCTTCCATACTCAGAAAGAATTAAAGCCTCTGACGACTTTAAAGAATTTAAGGCGGATTATATTATTACATCTGATGTTACAAAAGACGCTTTAAACTCTATTATTGAAAAAAATGCTTCTCAAGAAAGTATTAACCAAATGATTTCCTCTACAACAGATCTTCTAAACAGCAGCAATACAAATATCCATATCTTTGATATGCTTCATAATATGCGTGAAATAGACGATACCACATATGCACATTCCATCAATGTCTCTCTTATTTCTGCTATTATTGGAAGATGGATGAAGTTCCCAGAAGAAGATATAAAGATTCTTATGTCATGCGGGCTATTCCATGATGTAGGGAAACTTCTTATTCCATCAGAAATTCTAACCAAACCAGGAAAACTTACACCAGAAGAATTTAATATTATTAAAACACATGCCGTAAAAGGCTACCATCTGCTAAAAGAAATGGACTTAGATGAACGCATCCTTTTAGCTGCCATGGCACATCATGAACGTTGTGATGGTTCTGGATACCCATTGAAATTACACAGCCCGCAAATTAATGCTTTTGCTAAAATTGTATCTATAGCAGATGTATATGATGCTATGACCTCAGCTAGGGTATACCGTGGTCCAGAATGCCCTTTCAAAGTTATTTCTGTTTTTGAAAGAGAAGGGTATGCTTTATTTGATCCTGTCTATATGTTGCCATTCCTTGCGAATGTAGTAAATACCTATATTCATAACACAGTTTTACTAAGCAATAATATGAAAGGTGATGTTATATTAATTAATCCTCGTTCTTACTCTAGGCCCATTGTCAAATGTGGTGATACCTATATTGATCTATCAAAACACTGGGATATCTCTATTGAAGCTATTTTATAGTGTAGCCATCTGGTTGCAAATTTAATAATAAAAAACTGCCAGATTTTTGGATTTATCCCTTTTCTGGCAGCTTTATTTTTTTAACATACCTCTAACTTAAATCTTTGAATATCTTTTTCACATGTTACCCTTTTAATCTGTCCGCCTAACTGGCGAAGCTTTTCGTCAAAATTCTCATAGCCCCGTTCAATATATTGGATATCATCTATTACAGTATACCCATCTGCTGCTAAGCCTGCAATTACCAATGCAGCACCCGCCCGCAAATCAGGAACGCTAATTTCTGCCCCTGTCAGTTTCCTCACTCCATCTACAATAGCTGTATTTCCTTCTACTTTTATTACTGCCCCCATGCGGGCTAATTCATCTACATATTTAAAGCGGTTGTCAAAAATCGTTTCTGTCACAATACTTGTTCCTTGTGACAAGGCAAGCGTTACTGTCATTTGAGGCTGCATATCGGTTGGGAATCCTGGATATGGAAGTGTTTTTATCTGTGTATGTTTTAATTCGCTATTCCCAAACACCCGAACTGCATCATCCTCTTCTGTAATCTGGCAGCCAATCTCTGTTAATTTTGCAGAAATAGCTTCCAAATGCTTTGGGATTACATTGCGGACAATCACATCTCCTTTTGTAGCTGCTGCCGCTAACATAAATGTCCCTGCTTCTATTTGATCTGGAATAATCGAATATTCTGTACCATGAAGCGATTTCACTCCTTTAATACGGATTACATCTGTGCCAGCACCCTTAATATTAGCGCCCATACTATTTAAGAAATTTGCTGCATCTACTACATGAGGCTCCTTCGCTGCATTTTCTAAGATTGTATTCCCCTCTGCCAATGCCGCTGCTAACATTACATTAATGGTAGCACCCACAGAAACTACATCAAAATATAAATGGCAGCCTTTTAAAGAATTTGTCTCTGCCATAATCATGCCATGCTCTATTTTTACTTTTGCACCTAAAGCCTCAAATCCTTTTTTATGTTGATCGATTGCACGTATTCCAATATTGCATCCACCTGGAAGTGGAACTTCCGCTTTTTTATATTTCCCTAATAAAGCACCTAAAAGATAATAAGACGCCCTTATTTTCTTGATAGAATCATAATCTACCCTAACCGTATCTATTGTTTTTCCTATAATCTTAACACTATGCTTCCCAATCCGTTCTACCTTAGCGCCAATCCTCTTGATTGAATCCAGTAAAACACCTATATCTCTAATGTCTGGAATATTATCAATAATAACTGGCTCGTCACACATAACTGCTGCTGTCAATACCGCCAATGCTGCATTCTTGGCTCCGCCAATCTCAACTTCCCCTATTAACGGAATCCCGCCTTTTATAACATATTGCTCCATTGTACACCTCTATTGTTTGAATTGGATATATTCCATCCAGCCAAAAAGTCTATAATAGATTATAGCACATATTCACAATTTGTAAATAAAAATTTATTCTAATTGCACAAAATAACAGCCTACTGGACTTCTTTGCCAATAGGCTGCCACTATTTTTTATTAGTTTAATATATATAATTCAATGGATTTACTGCTGAACCATTAATAATCATCTCAAAATGCAAATGTGGGCCTGTACTATTTCCTGTATTTCCACTTAACCCAATTCGCTCTCCCTGTGTGACATATTCGCCGTTACTTACCGTAATCTTACTTAAATGCGCATACCTAGTCTTTCTTCCATCAGGATGCTGGATTAATACAGAATATCCATATCCGCCATTCCATCCTGCGCTAACAACTCGTCCACCACTAGAAGCCACTACGGTTGACCCTGTTGAAATACCCCAATCAACACCTGCATGGAGCCTGCCCCAGCGAGGCCCGAAATAAGACGTTAATGTCCCGCCCGAAATTGGCTTAATATAATTAGGCGGCGTCATTGTCCCTCTCTCTACAATTTTAGGTAAAGATTCTGTTAAAATATTCTCATGTATAATTTCCCGTTCTACTTCTTTTCCATTTCTACTGCTTACTACTGCTACTACTTCCCTGTGCCCAACTGTCCCTTCCTGCTGCACTACCTGTGTAGTTGTATACCAACTGTCATTATTCACATAGATAACATCTTCTTGGTAATCTTCTTCATATGTGACTTCTTCTTCCATCAATACAGAAAGCTCTGGCTCTGGAACAGTAATAATTAATTCCTGATCAATCTGAAGAATAGAATGTTCTGTTATTCCTTCATTTAATTCATATAACTTAGAAGTAGGGAGATTATGCTTTTCCGCAATAATAGACATACAATCTCCTGCCATTACCACATATATTTCATTTTCCTCCTTTTCCTTTGTAAGCAAATCATATGCTTCCTGCACGGTAGTAAGCTGATCGGGAGATACATAAGACTCTACAATTTCCACCCTCTGCTCAAATCCAACGGAAAGCAGCCCATCCTCAAATACAGGCTCGTCCTCCTCTACTATCTCCTCAGAACCCATTGCAGCAAACACTACTGGGTTTTCCTTTGACTGCACCCCTGGCTTTGAAATATTGGCTGTCAATGCGGTAAATGGGCTTTCTGTATCTTCTACTAACTCTATTGTAAATTCATCATTGACATCAAAGCGGTTTTTTGTTGCCTCTAATAACTGCACCACTTCCTCTTTACTTGCCAAATGAAGGGTTGTCTCATTTATTTTTACTGTATATGCTTCTTGCTTTGGCATAACAGCAGATTCCTTTAAAATAGAATACATTGCTTCTACTACTTGGGTTTCATCCATTCTTGTGCCCCAAAGCTTATTCCTCTTTGTTACTTGAAGCACTGGCTCCATATATACTAGAGTCCCCGCTTCCTGTGTAACTTGTTTCCTTGCTTGTAACAATGCAGCCTGTGCTATTCCCTCTTCTGCAGTTGCACCTATTACCTCTCCATTTAATTCTATCTCAAAATAATTACATTCATCCGTAGCCGCCTTCTCATACAAGGGATAAGCAAACGTAAGGCATACGGCAATTGCTGCCATTGTCTTTAGTGTTGTCAACCTGACTTTTCTACACAATCTCTTGGCCCTTTTCATACTTCCTCCATAGTTTTAACGATTCTGTAATATTTCCGTAACAATTGTATTTTACCAAGGCTTTTCCAATTTGTAAAGGGGTTTTTTAAATATATCCATTACTTTCTAGCTTTCCTTTTATCTTTGCCACCGTATCAATTAATTCCATATCACCTTCATCTATAATAATATCTGCATATTTTTCGTAGAGGGGGGTTCTTTCTTCATACAGCGTGCGTAATGTATAGCCATCTTTTAAAACTACCCCGCGCGCTTTTAAATCACCAAGCCTTGTTGCTAAATTCTCATAACTCAGCTTTAAATAAATTACAACACCAATTTCCCTTAAATGCTCCATTGCCTCTTTTCCATAAATTACGCTCCCACCAGGGGCAATTACTGTGTGCTCTGCATAAAACCCTGCATTAACGCGGTTTTCAATTTCCATAAACCCTTCATTTCCTACATCGGCTATAATCTCACGGAGCAGCTTCTTTTCCTGTTCTTGTATTACAATATCCATATCTACAAACTGATAACATAAGAGCTTTGCTAACACTACCCCTATTGTACTTTTTCCACTGCCAGGCATACCAATTAGAATTACATTATTCCTCATTTTTATAGCTCCTATTTCTATTTTTATTATACCATTTTTCTATTATTTACAAGCCTGCCTTTTATTTTACCATAATTTTCTCTGGAAAAAAAGGGGTTTTTGTTTTATTATTTATTTATACCATATTAGAAAGGAACCTTTCCTATGCCACCACTACACTTATTTATAAAACCTGCATCTGGAAATTGTAACCTTTATTGCAGTTATTGTTTTTATAAAGATATTACAAAACACCGCAAACAAGAATCTTATGGCATTATGGCAAAAGATACCATGTTAGCCATAATCCAAAAGGCTTTTGACTATGCAGAAACGGAATGTACTTTTTCCTTCCAGGGCGGGGAGCCAACCCTTGCTGGATTAGGCTTTTACCGCAGTTTTCTTTCCCTATGTGAAAAATATAATAAAAACCAAATTAAACTCCATTTTGCAATACAGACAAATGGTTTTTCCATTACAGAAGAATGGGCAGCTTTTTTAGCAGAGCATCATTTCCTTACTGGCATTTCCTTAGACGGCACAATCCATACCCATAATTTATTCCGCCGTACACCCGATAACCATACTACCTTTATAGAGGTCATGCGCACAATCGGCCTGCTTCGTAAGTACAATGCTGATTTTAATATCCTTACTGTCATTAATAAAAAAACCGCCTCTGCTATTGATAAAATATATGCCTTCTATAAAAAGAACCACTTTGAATACTTACAGTTTATCCCTTGCCTAGACCCATTAAAATCCATGCCTGGATCTATGGAATATTCTCTTTCTGCCCAAACTTATGCCACTTTTCTTTGCAGGCTCTTTGATCTTTGGTATACAGATTTTAAAAATGGGCAGGGGATCTCTATCCGGCAATTTGATAATTACCTTTCCCTTTTACTTTATGGATATGCCGAAGCCTGCGATATGAACGGAAGCTGCAGTATGCAGCATGTAGTAGAAGCTGACGGCAGCGTTTATCCTTGTGATTTTTTTGTTTTAGACCAATACTTCCTTGGAAACTTAATAGACACTGATTTACAGGTGATTAACCAAAAAAGAAAAGAATTAAAATTTATCGAGCATTCCGCCGAAAAACCCAAAGAATGCCTTTCCTGCCAGTACTTCTCTTTATGCCGTAATGGCTGTATGCGGTACCGTATAAATAATAAAAATATTTTCTGTGAAGCTTACCAGCAATTTTTTACTTATTCCCTTCCACGTTTTATGGAACTAGCTGAATTAGTTTCCAAAGTATTGTAACTACGCCATAACCAAGTAAGAAGGAAGCTTTTTTTCTTGCTCGCCATGTACCGCCTTTCCTTTTATAAGGCTGTACATAAAAAAACTCCCATAGCAAACCAGCTATGAGAGTTTCTTTTTATTTTCCATATCCATCTGGATTGGCAAGCTGCCAGCGTAAACTATCCTCACACATTTCGTCTAAAGTGTGTTCTGCCTTCCAGCCAAGTTCTGTATAAGCAAGGGTTGGATCTGCATAACATTCTGCTATATCTCCTGCCCTTCTCGGTTTTATTACATAAGGGATATCCTTTCCTGCTGCCTTCGAATATGCGTTTACTACATCTAAAACACTATATCCTTTTCCTGTGCCAAGATTGTATACCCGCACCTTACTTTCTTTTTCTAACATAGCAAGTGCCTTTACATGGCCGGCTGCTAAATCCATAACATGGATATAATCCCTTACACCTGTGCCATCTGGTGTCGGATAGTCATTTCCAAATACCCCTACTTCTTTTAATTTCCCTACTACTACCTGCGTAATATAAGGGGTTAAATTATTAGGGATCCCTTTTGGGTCTTCTCCAATCATCCCGCTTTTATGTGCGCCTACTGGGTTAAAATAACGTAACAAGATAATATTCCACTCTGGGTCTGATGTATAGAAATCCCTTAAAATCTCTTCTATCATCAGTTTTGTCCTTCCATAAGGATTGGTAACAGATAATGGGAAATCCTCTTTAATTGGTACAGTCTTTGGACTTCCGTAAACAGTGGCTGAAGAACTAAACACTATCTTTTTTACTCCATGTCTCCTCATTACATCACAAAGGATCAATGTGCCTGTAATATTATTATAATAATATTCCAAAGGCTTCTGGACAGATTCCCCTACAGCCTTAAGCCCCGCAAAATGAATAACAGATTCAATTTCTTCCTGTTCAAATATCTTCTCAATTGCTTCACGGTCTAACAAATCCTCTTGATAAAAAGTTACCTTTTTCCCTGTAATCTGTTCTACTCGTTTAAGTGCCTCTGCACTGGAATTACAAAGGTTATCTACTACTACAACTTGATAGCCTGCCTCCAGCAGTTCAATGCAGGTATGGCTTCCAATAAAACCTGCACCCCCTGTTACTAAAACTGCCATACAATCCCTTCCTTTCTTCTATTCTTCTAGAAGTTCCACCTTTACCTTATTCAAATGCCATATATCCTCTACATAATTTTCAATTGTCCTATCAGAAGAAAATTTTCCACATTTTGCTGTATTTAACATAGCCATTCTTGCCCATGCCTTCCTATCACGGTATGCCTTGTCAATCTTTTTCTGTGCTTCTGCATAGGATCGGAAATCCTTTAATATAAAGTATGTGTCCGCCCTATCACTCTGCCTTGTATTTAACAGAGAATCATAAATTTCACGGAACATTTCTGGATCATAAGGAGAATAATATCCATTAATAAGCTGCATTAATACCTTACGGATCGCCTGGTCATTATTGAAAATATCCATTGGATCATAACCGCCTTCATTTTCATAACGGATTACTTCATCAGAACTTAACCCAAAGATAAAGGCATTTTCTGTTCCAACTTCTTCTACAATCTCTACATTTGCACCATCCATTGTCCCTAATGTTACTGCGCCATTTAACATAAACTTCATATTGCCAGTACCAGAAGCTTCCTTACTAGCTGTAGAGATCTGCTCACTTACATCTGCCGCCGCAAAAATAATTTCTGCATTAGAAACCCGGTAATTCTCTATAAATACTACTTTTAACTTATTATTAATAGACTTATCATTATTAATGACATCTGCTACACTGTTAATCAGCTTAATCGTAAGCTTTGCCCTGCGGTAGCCTGCTGCTGCCTTTGCGCCAAAAATAAAGGTTCTTGGGTAAAAGTCCATATCTGGGTTTTCCTTTATTTCATTATATAAGTGCATAACATGTAGGATATTCAATAACTGGCGCTTATACTCATGAAGCCGCTTTACTTGTACATCAAAAATAGAATTTGGATCTACTTGGATTCCATTATGCTCCAAAATATATTCTGCCAAACGGATCTTATTTTGATGCTTAATCTGCATAAATTCTTCTTGGCATTTTTCATCATCTACATAAACAGACAACCGATCCATTTGAGGCAAATCTAAAATCCAGCCGTCCCCAATTTTATCTGTTACCCATTTTGCAAGCAATGGGTTCGCATGTAATAAAAACCTTCTTTGTGTAATACCATTCGTCTTATTATTAAATTTCTCTGGCATCATTTGATAGAAGTCACGCAATGTTTCTTTTTTCAGGATCTCTGTATGCAGTTTTGCCACGCCATTTACAGAAAAACCTCCGACAATAGCTAAATGTGCCATTTTTACTTGCCCGTCATAGATAATTGCCATACTTTTAATCTTATCTTGTTCGCCTGGATATTTCTTTTGGATTTCCAAAATAAACCGACGGTTAATTTCTTCTACAATTTGGTAGATTCTTGGCAATAGCCTAGAGAATAATTCAATTGGCCATTTTTCTAATGCTTCAGACATAATAGTATGGTTTGTATACGCACAAGTCTTTGTTGTTACTTCCCATGCTTCATCCCATGTAAGCCCTTCTTCATCCATTAAAATTCTCATAAGCTCTGCCACTGTAACAGTTGGATGGGTGTCATTTAACTGGAATATTACCTTTTCATATAATTTCTTAATATCACTGTGCTTATCTTTATATTTCTTTACAGCAGTCTGGATACTTGCAGAAATAAAGAAATACTGTTGTTTTAAACGGAGTTCTTTTCCTGCATAATGGTTATCATTTGGATAAAGTACCTCTACAATTGTTTTTGCCAAATTTTCCTGTTCTACGGCTGTATGGTAATCCCCTTTATCAAATACTGCCAAATTAAAACGCTGTACAGGTTCTGCATCCCAAATACGAAGTGTATTTACCACATTGTTCCCATAGCCTACTACTGGAAGATCATATGGGACAGCACGGATTACCTGATAATTTTCCTGGATAAATTGCTCTCTCCCATTTGCATTTCTTACTACACGCACATATCCGCCAAATTTAACTTCTGTTGCATACTCATCCCTGCGGATTTCAAATGGGTTCCCATTCTTTAGCCAATCGTCTGGCGCTTCTACCTGATAACCATCTTCAATCTTCTGCATAAACATGCCATAACGGTAACGGATTCCGCAACCATACGCAGAATATCCAAGAGAAGCAAGTGAATCTAGGAAACATGCTGCTAAACGTCCAAGACCGCCATTCCCAAGTGCTGCGTCTGGCTCTTGATCCTCAATAATATTCAAATCACAGCCAAGCTCCTGCATGGCTTCCTTTACCCCATCGTAAAAAGTTAAATTAATTAAATTATTTCCCAAAGCCCTTCCCATTAAAAACTCCATAGACAAATAATATACAGTCTTTGGGTCACTCTTCTCATACTCTTTCTGGGTAGCAAGCCATGCGTCAATAATGGCATCTTTTACTGCATAAGAAACTGCTTGGAAAATCTGTTGGGGTGTCGCTTCCTCAATTGTCCTTCTGTACAATGTTTTCACATTATACAATACACTTCTCTTAAAAAATTCCTTGTCAAACTTACGATTCAACTCTGATTCCTCCTTACTTCTTATCTTAAATTGTTTTTTCTACTCCTAAAACTGTCTTTTCACCATTAATATCCCATTCCTTTGAAATAGCAGGTACCTGTCCAATTACAATTTCATCTGCTAAAACTGCCTTACTAATTTCTTCTGTATGCTTTCCTAATATCTCTGCTAATTTCTGGTTTTCATTTTGGAATACTTTAATATGGTCAATTACTTCAAACCCTGCTTCCTTGCGCATTGTCTGGATTTTACTAATTAATTCCCTTACATAGCCTTCCTCTATTAACTCTGGGGTCAAATTAGTATCTAATACTACTGTAATCCCATTGTCGCTATCGGAAACATACCCCTCCATTTGGGCTGCCTCAATTAATAAATCCTCTTTTTCTATTTTTTCCTCTTTCCCATCTAAGACAATTGACAAAGTTCCTTTTTCATTTAATTCATCCATTGCCTGGTTGCCATTTAACCCTGCCAGTAACTCTTTTAAAGCATTAATCTGTTTTCCAAAACGTTTTCCAAGCGTCCGAAGCTGTGGCTTAAAGCTATAAGATGTAAATTCTCTTACATCTTCTGTGTATTGGACACTCTTTACATTTAATTCATCTTCTATAATCTCTGTATAAAAATCAGAAAGAGGGGCCTTCCCTAATTTTACAAACATAGTACGGATTGGTTGGCGGTTCTTAATATTTGCCGCATTTCTACAAGCACGCCCTAATACTACTATTTTTACAACTTCTTCCATATCATCTTCTAATTTCTTATCAATCCATTCTGTCTGTACTACAGGGAAATCACACAAATGGATACTTTCCGGCGCTGTTTTATCATTTGTCCTAACAAGGTTCTGGTAAATCTCTTCTGTCATAAATGGAATCATCGGCGCAGCGGCCTTACAAATATTAGTTAGCGTTGTATATAATGTCATATACGCATTAATCTTGTCCTGCTCCATGCCGCCTGCCCAGAACCGTTCCCTGCAACGCCTTACATACCAGTTACTCATTTCATCTACAAACTCTTGTAAAGCCCTTGCTGCTTCTGGAATCCGGTAATTTTCTAAATTAGTATCCACTTCTTTAATTACTGTATTTAACTTAGACAAAAGCCATTTATCCATAACAGGCAATTTATTATACTCTAATGTATATTTCGTTGCGTCAAAATTATCTATATTCGCATACGTAACAAAAAATACATAAGAATTCCACAAAGTCCCCATAAACTTGCGTTGGCCTTCTATTACTGCCTTATCGTGGAACCTGTTTGGCAGCCATGGTGCACTATTAATATAAAAATACCAACGGATTGCGTCTGCACCATGCTTTTCCAATGCTTCAAATGGATCTACTGCATTGCCTTTTGACTTGCTCATTTTCTGCCCATTCTCATCTTGTACTAAACCTAATACAATTACATTTTTATAAGGCGCTTTATTAAATAATAACGTAGACTCTGCAAGCAAGGAATAAAACCATCCCCTTGTCTGGTCAACTGCCTCTGAAATAAAATCTGCTGGGAACTGCTGCTCAAATAAATCCTTATTTTCAAATGGATAGTGATGCTGTGCAAATGGCATTGCCCCAGAATCAAACCAACAGTCAATTACCTCTGGCACACGTCTCATTGGCCTCTTACATTTTGGGCAGGTAATGGTTACTTCATCAATAAATGGCCGATGCAGCTCAATCTCTTCAGGACAATTATCGGACATTTCCTTTAATTCCTGAATACTTCCTATTGCATGTTGATATCCACACTCACATTCCCAAATATTTAATGGGGTTCCCCAATAACGGTTGCGGCTAATGCCCCAATCTTGGATATTTTCTAGCCAGTCACCAAACCGTCCTTTCCCTATGCTCTCTGGAATCCAGTTAATCGTATTATTATTGCGGATTAAATCCTCTTTTACCGCAGTCATTTTAATAAACCAAGACTCTCTTGCATAATAAATAAGCGGGGTATCACATCTCCAACAATGTGGGTAACTATGCTCAAACTTTGGCGCTGCAAATAATAGTCCTTTTTTATCTAATTCCATTAAAATTTCTTTGTCAGCTTTTTTACAAAATACACCCTTCCATGGAGTTTCTTCTGTCATTTCCCCTTTGGCATCTACTAACTGCACAAATGGAAGATCGTATTTCCTCCCTACATTGGCATCATCCTCGCCAAATGCAGGGGCAATATGGACAACACCTGTCCCATCTGTTAAGGTTACATAACTGTCACAAGTAATATAAAATGCTTTTTTATTCTGTTTTTTACAAATATCTACAGCAAAGTCAAATAATGGCTCATATTCTTTATATTCTAACTCTTTTCCAGTAAACTGCCCCAATACCTCATAAGAGCCCTCGCCTAGCACTGTATTGCACAATGCTTCTGCCATATAATATATTTCGCCAGTTTCTTTCACCTTAATTTTTACATATGCCTCCACTGGGTTTACGCAAAGTGCCACATTAGAAGGCAATGTCCATGGGGTTGTAGTCCATGCAAGAATATATTCTCCTTCTGCACCTTTTACCCTGAACTTGGCAATGGCAGACTTTTCCTTAATATCCTTATACCCTTGTGCCACCTCATGGCTAGACAAAGGCGTACCGCAGCGTGGGCAATATGGCACAATCTTAAAACCTTTATATAATAATTTCTTTTCCCAAATCTGCTTTAATGCCCACCATTCTGATTCAATATAATTATTTTCATACGTAACATATGGATTTTCCATATCAGCCCAAAAACCTACTGTACCAGAAAAATCCTCCCACATACCTTTATATTTCCATACACTTTCTTTACAATGGCTAATAAATGGCTCTACCCCATATTCTTCAATTTGTTCTTTTCCATCTAACCCTAAAAATTTCTCTACCTCTAATTCAACAGGAAGCCCATGAGTATCCCATCCAGCTTTCCTTGGAACCATATATCCCTTCATGGTACGGTACCGGGGTATCATATCTTTAATCACACGGGTTAATACATGGCCAATATGTGGTTTTCCATTTGCTGTTGGCGGCCCGTCATAAAAAGTATATGTTTTTGCATCCTTACGGTTTTCCATACTTTTCTCAAAAATATTATGATCATTCCAGAATTGCTCTATTTTCTTTTCTCTCTCCACAAAGTTCATATCCGTTGATACCTTGTTATACACTTTCTTCTCCTCCCTTTCTTCTGATGGCAAAACTTTCTATTAAAAAAACCTTTACCCTGCAACAGGGCAAAGGTTATTCTTTGTTCTACCACCTATTTCAACATACAGTTATATGAGTCCCAGATAACGGTGGAACGCCGGCAAAGCTTACTTTTTTTCAGCAATGCAACTCCGAAGTGATTTTCATCTGCCTCTTACTTGTGCCGGCTTCCACCTTCCCCGGTTCTCTATTACGTTTAGAAACAGGTTACTCTCTTCATCCACATTATTCTTCCATATGGCAATTCATGGCTTTATTATAAGCGTTCCTATTTTTCTTGTCAAGTACAAGCAGTTAGATATAACAGAAATAATTCCTAAAACCATATATAACACAAAGAAAATATTAAAAAACACCAATCCAATAGGGCATTTTTACAAAGGCAGAATAAAATAAATTATATCATTTTTATTGATATTTTAACAACACCCTTAATAAGAAAGGAGAATATATATGGGACACCGACTCGTATGGAATAAACGGTATAATACTGGCGTAGAAATTATTGATAGGGCTCACAAAAAGCTATTTAGTATTCTTAATAAACTATTTGATCTTAGGGAACAAGATGAAAAAAGCCAATGGGTCTGCCATGAAGCTATTAAATACTTTAAAGAACATGCGCTTAAGCATTTTGCAGAAGAAGAAAACTATATGGATTCTATCCATTATGCAGATCTGGAAACCCACAGGCGTATTCATAAAAATTTTCGCGAAAGGACACTTCCTGCACTTGAAAAAGAAATAGAACTAGCAGACTTTTCAGAAGACTCCATTAACCATTTCCTCGGCGTTTGTGCCGGATGGTTAGTGGGCCATACACTAATCGAAGATTATGCTATTGTAAGCGGCGAACATATTACACAATGGGAAAACCTTCTACCAGAGGAAGAACAAGCAATTATGGGGCAGACGCTTATCAATTTGCTTCACAGTATATTCCAATTAAACCCTATATTAATTAGTGATTGCTATGGCGGGGAAAAATTTGGGGATGGTATTTATTACCGGATAATCTATAGCACCAAAGAACAAAAAAAATGGGAATTCTTTCTAATCTTTGAACAGCAATTTATTATTAGTACGATTGGCAGCGTATTAGACACTCATTCCGAAGCAGTAAATGCCATGTTAATGAATACAGCCAGGTATGTAGCCAAACAACTAGTAGAACGTATTAAAGGCTATTTTCCATCCTCTGAAGAATTTGAAATAAAAGATGAACAATTATTAACTTATGATCAATTCCAAAAAATATTTGAAAAACAAAGCCCTCAATTCAGTTTTCTTTTTGATACTGGAAAAGGATATTTCGCATATTGTGTAACTGCAACAGATATATTACAAAATGAAGGAGGAATTTCCATTATTACAACAAATGCTATGTCTGAAATTGAAAAATACTTGAACCAAAACCAATTAGAAAAAACAGCAATTATCCAAAAAAAGAAAATTCTTTTAGTAGATGATTCTAATTTTATGTTAAAAACACTCCAAAATCTTTTTAATCATGATTATGAAGTAACAACAGCAAAATCTGGGCTATCTGCAATCCGATCTATTACGCTTGACAAGCCTGATTTAATTTTATTAGACTATGAAATGCCTATCTGCAATAGCAGCCAAGTATTTGCCATGATTCGTTCGGAAAAAGAATTTGTAGATATTCCTGTAATCTTTTTAACCAACAAAGTAGATAAGGAAAGTGTTAAAAAAGTAATTGCCCTTAAGCCAGAAGGATATTTATCTAAATCCCAGCCTCCAGAATCCATAAAAAAAGAAATAGACCACTTTTTTAAAAAAGATTTATAATTTTTCCAAGGGAGATACCAACAATGGCACCTCCCTTTTACACTTTAATCTGGTACACCCAAGCATTTCCTTTCTTTTGTACACGTTCCACACAATTTACTTCAAATAAAATATTCAATGTTATCTGTGCTAACCTCCTAGAAATATGTGCTGTTTTGGCAAATTCATAACTTCCAAATTCTGCTGGCAAGCCTTTTGGCAATAATTTTTTATAATCCGCCCTAGAATCAATACATAATTCTTCTATAATCTTCTTTGGAATCCTGTCACAACGGGAAGAGCCTTTCTTTTTATCCTTGCTCCAGCCATTTAAGTAACGATATTCTTCGATTTCTAATATTAGCACATGCAAATGAAGGTTTGGGTCCCCTAAATACTCCTTTATTCTATATAATTCTTTGCATATTTCATAATAAGTCCCTTTTTTGGGCGATACGCGCCCTTTTGAAATTTCCCCACTCTCTAGATCTAACCAATATAACCATTTTTTCCCTGGGACAGGATAGACCAACGTCACTGGATACTCTTTTAAAAATACTTTTAACTTTCCCCTTAACCGGTAAAACTGCTGTGTCTGGATTTCAATAATCCCTTTTTCATTATAAATATCCGCATAATATTTCTTAATCCGAACTTCCTGCTTTTCTTTATTTGGCTCAAAATAATTTTTAAGTGTGTGATGTAATGTTTTCTCCCCTAATGTCCCAATCCCTTTTTTTTCATCCATTGATTTTTCCCTTTACCGTTGCCCTGCGGAATTTCCTATATTTAAACGGCGGTTGCCCCATTTGTTTTTTAAATACCTTTTCAAAATAGGTAACACTCTCAAAACCTGCCAATTCTGAAATCTGGGTAATACTATAATTAGTAGTTTCTAAAAGTTCCCTTCCCTTCTTAACCCTCTGTATTGTTAAATACTCATTTATTGTAAAACCTGTTACTTCCTTAAAAATCCTACTTAAATAACATTTACTTACAAAAAATTTTTCTGCAAGCCCCTGCAAAGATATTTTTTTATAACAATTTTTTTGGATATACTCTGCTACTTCATTTACTTTCAAACATTTCGCAGACAATAAATTCCCTTCCTTATCTGCCAAAGGAAAAACCTGCCTTGTACGGATAATATAAAGCATCATCTCTGCAAGCCTTGCCAATATCATTTGTTCATACCCTATTTTTCTTTCCCTAGCTTCATTAGCAATTATAAGCATTGTATTTTCTACTAATTTTTGCCCTTCTTTATTTAATTCTACTATTTTACAGCTTTCAAAAAACCTTTCTATCGTTACAACACGCAGCCTTTGGAAAAATGCTTCCAGCCATTCCTCTTTTACTTCAATTAACATCCGGTTAAAATATGGCTTCCCTGCCACACTATTTGTTTTATGTATTTTTTCTTTTTCAATAAATAATATTGTCCCTGATTTTATTAAAAATGTTTCACTTTCAATAAAATAATACCGTTCCCCTTCTAATAAATAATATATTTCATATTCACTGTGCATATGGCGCGCATCCATATTAAACTCCTCATCACGGATTACCTGTTCTACCATTAACCCAGGAATTCTTTCTTTAAATATAGTATGTTTCATTTTCCCTCATCCTAGTATACGATTTTTCTATTTTTACTAAAATACAGCAATATATTACAATTTTCTTTAAAGATATTATATTATAATAGGATTAACAACGCAAGTAAAAACAGTTATTTTGGAAAGGGGATTTATACCATAATGGTCTATCATAATTCAAAAGTAACAGATATAAAAATTGCATATATTGGCGGCGGTTCCCGCGGCTGGGCATGGAGTTTTATGGGCGATCTTGCTATAGAACCGGCACTCTCTGGTACAATTGCTCTTTATGATATTGACATGGAAGCGGCAAAAAACAATGAAATTATTGGCAACCGCTTAACAGCAAACCCTGATACTATTGGGAAATGGGACTATAAAGCTGTCCCTACATTAAAGGATGCGTTGGCAGGGGCTGATTTTGTTATTATCTCTATTTTACCAGGCACTTTTGATGAAATGGAATATGATGTACATTTGCCAGAAAAATATGGGATTTATCAATCTGTAGGTGATACAGCGGGCCCTGGCGGGATTTTACGTGCGCTCCGCACTCTTCCAATGTATGTAGAAATAGCAGAGGCCATTAAAGAATATTCCCCAAACGCCTGGGTAATTAATTATACAAACCCTATGTCTTTATGTGTAAAAGTATTATACCACATATTCCCTGGCATAAAGGCATTTGGATGTTGCCACGAAGTATTTGGCACACAAAAGGTATTAAAAACTATTTGTGAAGAAGAATTTGGCATTGATGCAATAGATAGAAGCGAGATTATTGTTAATGTGCTTGGCATTAACCATTTTACTTGGTTTGACCGTGCTTCTTATAAAGGAATTAACTTATTTCCTGTGTATAAGGCTTATGTTGACAAACATTATGAAGAAGGCATGGATAAAGGCGGGGACAACAATTGGATGAATAATTCCTTTGCCTGTGCACAGCGTGTCAAGTTTGATCTATTCCGCCGTTATGGATATATTGCAGCGGCAGGCGACCGCCATTTGGCAGAATTTATGCCAGGTGATGAATACTTAAATAATCCAGAAACAGTAAAAAATTGGAAATTCGGTTTAACCACCGTAGCCTATAGAAAAGAAGATTTAAAGAAACGTCTGGAGAAAAGCGCACGCCTAGTAAAAGGGGAAGAAGGCGTAAAATTAGATCCTTCAGGCGAGGAAGGCGTATTATTAATAAAAGCGTTATGTGGCCTCACCCGCATGGTAAGTAATGTAAATATTCCAAATACCAACGGCCAGATACCAAACCTTCCAAGGACGGCAATTGTAGAAACCAATGCTGTATTTGCAAAAGATTCTATATTCCCGCTTATCGCTGGGGAATTGCCAGGACAACTTCTTACTTTGATTAAGCCACATGTAGAAAACCATGAAGATATTTTAAAAGCAGCTCTTCATCCGGATTTTGATTTGGCACTAAAAGCGTTCACCAATGATCCTTTAGTTAAGGCCCATTGTCTTCCTAAGGACGCAAAAACCCTATTAAGGGATATGATTCGCCATACTCTTTCTTATTTGCCAAAAGAATGGGAAGCTTTGGTTAAATAAGGAATTGTATAAACTCCTCTATGGAAATACATTCCATTCCAGAAAAAAGCACGTCTCCCCCGGCGTGCTTTTTTCATGTAAACCTACTCTTTAAATTTCTCCTCCAGGATAAAGAGTAGAACTATATAAACGCCTACTCTGGGGAATTGCCTTTCCTGACGGCTGTTGTGTTAAATCATATTTTGTCCCAGAATACACATATGCCCTTTCTGGCGTATAAATAAGGACATCTTCTTTTTCTCTCCCAAACAGATCCCCATGCAAGACATACCCATCTACTGGAAATTCTACTATCTTTTCTCCTTTTCCATTATATAAGCCAGGGTTTACCCCACCACCCCTGCGGTATGCCAATATATAATCTTGCTGCCCTCCATCCCAATTTGACAAAGTATCCACAATTGTCAGCCAACCCTTTGTCGTCCTATTTTCTTTCCACAATTCCTTTCCTTCACAGTCTAGCAAAAACATTCCGTCCTTGCCATCCCATTGCCCTTTATGCCCGTCTCCCCTTTGAATCCGATCTAAACCCGCTACTTGCAGCCCAGGAAGCCATGGGCAAAACCTCCCTAACGCTACATGCTGTGATTCAATTGATCCATCATACCTCCAAAGTTCTTTTCCATCTGCATTATATAGGCAGGTTACACTTCCCCCTACCACTATTTCTGGTTTCCCATCCCCATTTACGTCAGAAACCCACAAGCAATCTGCATGGTCTTCCAAGTCCTTACATGACCAAAGCAATTTTCCATTATGATCCAACAAATCGTAACCTGCCATAATTTCATCATAACCATCTCCATTTATATCAGAAGCCCATGGGAAATGCCCTAAATTGCCCTGATGTGTCCAAAGAAGAGAAAACTGGTTATCCAATGCCCACATATTGCGGTAGCGATCCTTTAAAATAACATCCCTCCTTGCTCCCTGCCCCGTTAAGTCTGCAAGGATAATACAATCATGTGCTTCATTAGAAGGAAGCGGATATTGTTTTTTACATTTCCCCGTTTTCCCATCCAAAACACAGAATTTCTTTTCCATTACACAGACTACTTCTAAATGCCCATCTCCATCAAAATCACAGATCTGCGCTGGAAAATCAGAGCCAAAATTCCCCGCTTTTTCCATTGCCTTCCCCACCTGCCACAACATTGTCCCATCCAAACGGTATGCTGTTACACAAGTAACCTGATGTGGGACATATCGGTCATCGATCCCACTATCTGCTTGTACAAACACTACTTCCATCCGCCCATCACTATCCAAATCACCTAATAACCCCTTTCCGCCTGCTGCTGCCAAAATATCAAAATTACTAATCTCATAAACTTTTTCCATACCTTTTTCCTCCTTAACGTAATGATTTTCCTTTCTATTGACAAATAATGAATCATATGGTAATATGCGATTTGTATAAAAATACTTATCTTAAATAATAGAATATTTAAATCTTATATGGAAGGGGCTACTAATGAAAACCTTACATCTAGAATTATCTTCGACTATTAAAGGAAGGTTTTATATAGAAACAGAATCTATTAAAAATCCCTTTTTTATGTTAAATAAAAGTTTTTTTATCCATAATGTATTTTGTGACAATCTTCCTATCCATTTTCAACAGGACAGTATTGAATATAATTATCAAAAAATTTCTTTTAAACTCCCAGAACATAACCAAATATTGCTGATTGAATATGAAGGGATTCTGGATGGCACAACAGGCAGATGGCCTTATGTAAAAGAAAAAACGACAGATGAACTTTATTTATTACGGGATGAAACGATTTATTACCCTGTATTTGAAACTCCATATTCTGAAACCTATTTCTCCCTCCTCCTTTACCCAACAGAAAAAGAAAAAATCCGCGTTTTTATTACTAGGAAAGATTCCCGTCATATCTGCAGTAATTTAACCTGCATAAAGCCCTTTATTTACGAAGGCTATAACCCTACTTTTGTTATTGGCCACTTAAAAAAATATAAATGTTCCTTTGGTAAAATATGGCTTTCTAAAAATGACAAGCGATCTATTAAGGAAATCGAAAAAATTGTAATGGGCACTAACCAATTTATGAACCATTTTAAACAAGCTAATATTAAACATTTTCAAATTATTTCTATACCCAAAGGCTATGGCAGCTTTGTCCTTCCAGGCACTATGTTTTTCACACAAGATGCTAATTACCAAGGATTAATACATGAACTTATCCACATTAACTGGAATCCTCCATGCCAAATTAGCCAACAAAAAGCCCGTTTTTTTGATGAGGGCCTTACCCAATATTTTACCGCTAGAGTATGTGACGCGCTGTCTATCCAATCACAAGATAACATTATGGCACAATACCTCCACAATTTTAAACAACAGATCCACAAATGGAAAAAAACACCTTATCCCATTGAAGAATTTGCCTCCCATGACTGTGGAGAATTATCCTATTCCTTTAGTGCCTTAGCTTTACAAGCCATAGAAAATAGAATTGGGAAAGAAACAATGGATTCTTGCCTGAGTAAAATGCTTACTACATACGAAACCGATCCTATAGACTTTCTTCATTTTAAATCATTCTTCCCAGAAACCATAGAAGATATTTACACTGATTATTTCCTTACCAATAATGCCGCTAACTGTTTATTAAAAGAAACCCCTGCCCAATAATTTTTCTTAAAAGAAGGAAGTTACCTGCCTTTTAAAGCAAGTGACTTCCTTTTCAATGTATATTATTCTTTATGGAACGCCTTATAAACTTCTGTACACATTAGTATAAACGCCCCTGCACCATGCAGGTCATTTTCACTGGTTGGCCTTGCACAATAAAAAGCATAGTCCCCTACTCCAGTCCCTACGCAAATATTATCAATAATAACTCCTTGTTCATTATATTTTAAGCGGTTAATAATCCCCCTATACCCTAGTTCTGCTATTTCTAAATAAGAAGGATCTAAATATCCTGCTTTAACTGCTTTACAAATTGCACCCACATATAAACATGTGCAAGAAGATTCTAACCAGTTGCCTTCCTGCCCTACTTTATCCACTACCTGATACCAAAGCCCTGTTTCTTTATCTTGGAATTTTGCTATAGACTTTAACAAATCTGTAGTAAGGCGGATTAACTCTTGCCTGTCTTTATGATCTTCTGGCAAATAATCTAATTCTTCTAAAATTGCCACTGGCACCCATCCAATAGAACGCCCCCAGAATTCTGGTGCACGCCCAGTTTCTTTATCTGCCCATGGCTGTACTTTTTTTGCATCCCACGCATGGTACCATAACCCAGTTACAGGGTCTTTTGTTTTCTTTTCCATTAATAATGCTTGGAACGCACAGAGGTCAAAATACTCTGGTTGGTTAAAATCTGCTGCAAATTGTGCGCTAATTGGCCCTGCCATATATAAACCATCTAACCACATCTGTTCAGGGTTTACCACTTTATGCCAAAAACCGCCTTCACTATTCTTTGGAAAATCTTTTACAATAGGAAGCAATGTAAATAATGCCTTTTTATAACGCTCATCCCCTGTTTTCTGGTATAATTCAAAAAGCAACACACCTGGTTGGATATCATCTAATTGTCCCTTATCAAATTGGGAGATTGTCCCATCTTCCAAAATAATAGAATCCACCCACTCTTTTATATAATTAAAATATTTTTCTTCTTGGCAAATATCATAGGTTTTCTGCATCCCTGATAGAAATACTCCTTGATGGTAATGAAACCTTCCTTCTGGGGGCAGCTTTGGGGCATCAAATTTTTTCATTAATGTATCACATGCCATTTTTGCATAATCCAATGCCGTATGTTCCTTGTAAATTAAGTCTTGCATTTCTCTTCTCCTTTTTTATATAAAATTTTAATATCTCTTGCCTACTCAAAATAAGGCTCTATATCTTCATATTCTATATCCCACATTCCATTCTTCGGGAATCCTGGAAACGCTTCCTTACATCCTTGATACCCAGCTACCATAATAGGGACTGCTAAAAGTAACGCACCATTCCCTGGAAGATATAGTGGCAAATCTTTTCTAGATTTTTGTAAGTTATTCCCACTAGCTACATAGCTATTTTTTAACGTGTCTTTCATTAATAAATCAATAGCAAGCCCCGGTTCTTTTAACCGTACTGCCGTCATTGCCATTACTGCAAAATCCCATCCCCATAAAGAAGGATAGTCCCAACAAGCTGCCACTTTTTCTAACGTTTTCTTCATAATGCTAGGCTCAATCCGTTCACTTGATATTAAGCCAAATGCGGCGAGCATAGAAGGATGGTCAATATTAAAATGCTCAAAAGTATCCTTACAATTTTCATGTGCTAAATATAACCCGCCCGACTGCGGAACCTCTGCCATATTTTCCTTTACTTCATCCCATTTGGGGTTATATTTTTTTTCAAGGCGTTTTGCCCATTCAATGGCAATCTTTAAAGTAAACCTCCAATATTCCACTTCAAACGCTGGATTTTTTGTAATTTCTGGCTGATGGCATTCCTGTACAGGGATCACTGGTGCTACCAAATCATATTTCTTTGTTTCTGTATTGTATACTGGCAAATCTACCATAAACTCTGCTGTTTCTTCAATTAAAACCCAATATTTCTCTAAAAATTCTTTAGAAGGCTTTTTCCTATATGCCAATTCTAGCATATAAATAATATGGGGCTGCTGCCAAATTAATAATGGGGCAATAACAGAAGGGCAATCAATTCCCTGATAGGCAATCATCTTAGGCCAGCGCGCCCCTTTATATCCATTCCTGGCAGCATTTTCCTTTGCTTCTTTTAAATGTTTTAAATACCAAGGAAGGCTTCTTTCTAATAATTCTGTCCTGTTCCAAAGCGGGGCCCATGCACAATGCCATAGATACATTTCCAAATGCATTTTTCCATACCAACTATTACAAGTAAGCCCTGTTTCCTGTGGAGGCATAGATCCACAAGAATTAATCGCAGACAAATATTGTGACAGTATAATTCTCCGTTCTAGCTCTATTGCCCTTTTATCTTTACTTTTATTTAACTGGACAATTCCCCCTGTTTCCCAAAAATTCTTCCAGAATATTCCGCTATTTCTTAAAACTTCTGCCGCTTCCACATCTGTTCTATTATTTTCCTTACTAAAAGACACTGAAAAAGAAAATCCTTCTTTTTCAGGCTTTAAAAGAATTTTATGTTCCCCTTCTTCTACTTGGCAGGTATTAAAATGGATTGACACATAATAAGAATCCTTATCTAGTATTCTTTCTAGTTTTATGTAACTCTCCGTTTTTTCTACTACTTTTGTAATATGGGACTTTTTGCTTTCCCAGTCAGAAGCACTTATATCTGGCGATCCATATGGAAATTGCAGTATTACTGATAATTTTTTTGGTTCCTTACATTCTACACAAAACCCTAATGTATCTGTCTGGCTGTCACATGCTGTCTCTACTTTACATTCACAGCCATTATATGAAAACTGGCTTATTAAAACTCCTTGATACAATGCAAGCTCTTGATAAACTCCTGTAATCCTATTTTGCTGCATAGCATCTTCTTCCCAAAGAAACCCTATCCTTGCCAAGTTTAACCTATGCGGGTTCATACGCAGCCAATCATACACATCTTCATTTCCAGGCTTCTTTTTACTAGGATAATGTACTTTTCTTCCATTATACTCATACTCTGTCATTACCAAATCAGATAAAGTATATTCATATCTTTCCTCGCTAACTGGTTTTGTATGCCATCCCCATTGGCTTTGCGTACACAAAGGCACTGTATCTTTGTATTCTTTATAAAAAGTCTGCATCCCAGTTACATCTGCCGTAAATGCTAACTCCCCATTCCCCACAGTAAGCGGGGATTCCAAATCCATTTGTGTTAATATTGGATTATGCCTTGTCACCAATTTACATCGGTCAATCGCCATACTATCCTCCCTTTTCCACCTATAAAATTACAGTTATTTTGTCCTATAAAACATACATCACTGAAAAATTTCCTATTTATTATTATTTGAATATTTTTCTATTAAATTATACCATAAACCTATTTCTTTTTCAATGAAAACACCTTATTTTATCACGTTTTCTAGGATTACTTTTTATTGCATTTTTTATTAAAAAGAGGTAAACTAAAGAAAAGAAAAATAGAAAATTTAAAGTAGGAAGGAAGCTTATATGACCAAAAAAGAGACAAAAAAAATCCTGTTTCAAGATAATTTCTCTCATTTTCCTATAGGAGAATTTCCTTTTGATCCCGATCATTCTGCCACTGGTGAATATCATTTTATAACCGAAACAGGATATGCGGGGAATTGGATAAACCAAGTATGCAATTATACTTATAATGGCTCTGGGCCAAGCTGGATTATTACAGAAGAAAATGGGAACCATTATATGGAGCAAATGCGTATTGAAAAAAATAAGCCACACCGTATCTTCCCAACGCTCCAAACTGGCAGCCGCCTTTGGTTTGATTATTCTGCCCAAGTAACCCTCCGAAGGATTTCTACAAAAGGCTGCGCTGGGCTTGCCTTTTGTATGCAGAACAGCTTAAATACATTGGTATTTTTATTAGAAAATAACTATGCAAAGTTAGTTTACCGCCATAAAGAACATGTAGGCACCTTATGTGAAACTCCATTTTTACATAACTGTGACAATGATTACCTTCTTTCTGTATCTATCCATGGCGAAGAGGTTATTTGTTCTATTAACAACCATGATGTACTTAAAACTTCTACCCCGCTTGCAGCAAAAGGTGGGAAAATTGGAATTACTGCTGACTGCCCTACTCAATTCACAAATGTCCTAGTAGAAGCAGATTATACTACTTATATGGCTATCCTAGCAAAACAAGAAAATGAAAATCAAACAATTACAGCACTAAAATCCCAATATCCTACTATGAAGCTTTGGAAGAAAATCGATCTAAAAAATTTTGGGACTAGCAGGCAAATCCGTTTTGGGCATTTAACAGGGACAGAGGAATGGCATATTGTGCTTGCACAGGCACAAAAACGTGTGCACCGGGATGCCTATGCGCATATTAGCTGCCTTACTGCTATTGACCTAAACGGGAATATTCTTTGGCAAAAAGGAGAACCTTCTGAAAATAGTGCCGTCCTTGGAAAAATCTCCGCTGATATGCCTTTCCAAATTTATGATATTAATGGAGATGGAAAGGATGAAGTAATTTGTGGAAGGAATTTTGAAATCCAAATATTAGAAGGTGCTACTGGGGCTGTTTTACAAAGTGTGAAAACACCTCTTTCTACAGAAGAAGATGCCTCTCTTATTGGCGTCCCCTACCATATATATGCCTTTGACCGTATTAACCCAGATGGAATCAGAATTGCAAATTTTTCTGGCAATAGCAGGCCTTCTGATCTTTTAATAAAAGACCGCTACTGCCGTGTCTATGCCTTAAACGCTAAGTTAGAACTTTTATGGAAGTACCAAAGCCCCAAAAATACAGGGCATTTTCCTTTGGCTATTGATATAAACGGAGATGGGAAAGATGAATTATTATGCGGATATACTTTATTAGACAGCCAAGGGAACCCGATTTGGACTTTACCCATTGAAACTGACCATACTGATGAAATTGTTGCTGGAAAATGGATGGAAGATAGTGAAAAAGGATATTTTGCATGTGTATCAGGAACACAAGGGTTTTTCCTTGCTGATTTCCAAGGAAATATTGTAATGCACGATTTTATTGGGCATGCCCAAAGGATTAGTATAGGGAATTATTGCCCAGATTTGGCTGGCTTCCAGATTATAGTAAGTAACTTTTGGGGACATCAGGGAATCCTTTATTTATATGATTCTAAAGGGAACCCTTTATGGGAAATGGAAAATGAATGTAATGGAAATATCCTTGCACCTGTAAACTGGAAGGGAGATGGGACTGATTTAATATTACTTAATGCTGACATAACAAAAGGCGGGTTAATTGATGGGAATGGGCACCAAGCAGTCTCCTTCCCAGATGACGGGCATCCTACTTTATGTTGTGAAGCAATTGACTTGTGTGGGGATAGCAGGGATGAATTAGTGGTATGGGATTACCATAGTATGTATATTTATACACAATCAGATGGTATCCTTACGAATTGTTACCATCCTGTAAAATACCCTATCTATAATGCCTCTAACTACCGTGGAGAATACTCCTTCCCAGATACAAGCTACCTTACTTTTAAAGAAAATCCCTTATCCAAATAAAATACAAAAAAGGACAGCCCTCCAAGCTGTCCTTTAAAAATACCTTCCCCAATTTTTTTAACCCTTTACAGCACCAACCATCATACCTTTTACGAAATACTTCTGTAAGAAAGGATACAATGCCAAAATTGGAACTGTAGAAACAATAATTGTAGCATGTTTTATTGTTTCAGAAATCATTTCTGTATCTTCACCAACTGCCATATCAGCCATATCATTAATAATTAAGATCTGGCGAAGAACTAGCTGTAATGGCTCTTTCATTTTATCTTCCAAATAAATCATAGCATTAAACCATGAATTCCAATGTGCAACCCCATAATAGAGTACTAATACTGCTACAGTTGCCTTTGTTAAAGGAAGCATAATTTTAAATAAAATTGTAAAATGGTTTGCACCATCCAAACGCGCAGATTCTTCCATAGAAGCATCAATAGATGCCATAGCAGTCCTCATAATAATTAAGTTAAAGGTACTAATTGCACCTGGCAATATTAATGCAAGACGGCTATCATATAACCCAAGGCTCTGGATATTTAAGAAACCAGGAATCATACCACCTGAAAAATACATAGTAAACATAATAAACATTAAAATAATTGTTTGTCCTGGGACATTTTTACGAGAAAGGAAATATGCCCCTAAAACTGTCATAATAATATTTACTACTGTACCAACTACCACATAGAAAATAGTATTTCCATATCCAATCCAAATACTTCTGTTTTCAAATACATTCTTATATGCCGCCACGCTAAAACCAACTGGTTTAAAGAGCGCGCCAGTGTGTGAAATAAGTAAGGTAGACCTACTAAAAGAAGCACATATTACATACCAAAATGGATATAAACAAACAATCATTAAAAGAGTCAGAAAAATAATATTACAAACATTAAAAATTTCTTCGCCTCTACTTCTTTTTATTTTATTTGAACTTTTCACTTTAGCCATTTGTCCTTCGCCTCCTTACCATAAACTGGTCTCGCTGACCTTTTTACTGATTTGGTTTGCACCAATTACCAGAATAAAGTTGACAACGGAGTTGAATAAGCCTACTGCTGATGAGAAGGAATACTGCCTATTCATAATACCCATACGGTATACGTATGTAGAGATAACGTCTGCCCTCTCATAAATACCTTCATTATATAATAAGATAATCTTCTCATGGCCAATACCCATAATCTGCCCCATACGCATAATTAACATAATAATAATGGTTGGCATAATACTTGGGATTGTAATATGGATTGTCTGTTTCCAACGGTTTGCACCATCTACTCTAGCTGCTTCATACAACTCCATATCGATGCCGGTTAATGCTGCTAAATATACAATAGAACCCCAACCTACTCCTTGCCAAATGTTTGTAATAACATAAATAGGAGTGAAATATGCAGATCGGCTCAAGAGATTCTTACCATCATATCCAAATACACTTGATAAAATATCTGTTACTAGCCCGCCTTCTTTTACGAACTCACGAATCATAGCACACAGTACGACCATAGATACAAAGTGTGGCATATATGTAATCGTCTGTGTAATACGGGAAAACCATTTACTTCTTAACTCATTTACCAGCAACGCAAGAAGAATTGGTGCTGGGAAACCAAAAATTAATGTAGCCAAACTAATTTCCAGCGTATTCCGCAACAACCTGCCAAAATAAATACCTGTAAAAAAGTCTGTAAAATGTTGAAAACCTACCCATTCACTACCTGAAATACCTCTTCTTGGGCTATAATCCTGGAATGCAATGATTAAACCATACATTGGCTTATAATGGAAAATCAGATAATAAATAATTACTGGAAGAACTAATAAGTATAATTCCTTATTTCTCCATATTCGCCTTTTCATAAGCTCGCCATTTGACATAACAGGTGCCGCTGTTGAACTGTTTTGCTTTGCTTTTGCCATATGCGGTTACGCCTCCTTGTAAATATTTTATATAGCTTATTGCTATTTCAGTAAGCAAGCCTACCGCATTTGCGGCAGGCTCACCTACAGAAAATTATTTACCCCTAAGATTAACGAGCGTTATATCTGTCAACTGCAGCCTGCTGAATACTAATCATCTCTTCCATGCCTAAGCTCTTCAGAGTTGCAATATAGTTATCCCATTCTGCCTCAACATCAGCTTCACCAGTGATAAATTTTGTTCTCTGTTCTGTGATGTAGGTATCAATCTGTCCATTTAATACGGTATATCTCTTAGATTCTTCTTCTGTTAAAGTTACAGGAGGAATACATGTCTTCTGGTTATCTGTCTCATCATTCCAAATAGATAATGCTTCCTTCTGCTGTTCTGTTTCATAGTACTGAATAATATAGTTAGGGTCTTGAACAAATGGCCCATTCATATTTCCACGTCCCCAATGAGCCATTGCTACTGCAACAGATAAACCATTTGGATTCTTCATAACTTCATCTGTATAAGTAGGAACACCATTTACTAAAGTATAAGATTTGCCTTCTTCACCAAAGTTAATTAATCTATGGCCTTTTTCACTGTAGTTAAAGTTCAAAAGCTTAACTGCTAATTCAGGTACTTTACAATCTTCTGTAATAACAGCATGAGCCTTAGAAGTTGTAGCATAGTCATAAGAACCGCCACCATACATAACTACATCGCCTTTATTAAGTACAGGGAAATTAGCAGCACGAACATCAAAGTCCTCACCATAGGTTGCAGGGTCAGCCTTCGCTGTTGTTAAATATGTTCCAAGATATCCACCACCTGCACCATAGGTTGCAAGAGTAGCACCTGTTAAAATCTGGCTATCAATTACACTTCTGCCGACTTTTGTCATAACTTCAGAATCCAAAAGACCTGCATCCATCCATTCATTCATTTGAAGGATCCACTGCTTGTATCCTTCTTCCATAGCACCATTCTTTACTTTTCCAGTCTCAGCATCCACATACATTGCATTACGGATACCATAAGCGCTTATTGCAAAGTTCATTAAATAATTTGCATCTTGGAATGCCAAAGGTTTTGCAACACCATACTCTTTTGCTGCTGTTAAAGCTGCTGTCCAATCTGCGATTGTTACAAGCTCCCCTTCATATCCAGCTTTTTTCAAAATATCAGCACGGTACAAAGGCCCAGATGTTGTTTGCAAATACTTATCGCCACGGATAAATGGGAAACAATAATAGTTACCATCATCGTTCTTAATCTCTCGGTCAATAATTGGGTTATCCTGCAAATACTGCCATAAATCTGCCGCAAGGCCATCTGGCTTAATATAATCATCCAAAATGGTAAGTACACCCTCTTTTGCTGCAGCAGCAGGGCCGCCTGTATAAGAACTTGTCCATTCCCATTCAATTACGTCTGGAAGTGTTCCAGAAGCAATTAACACACCAAATTCTTCCTGTGCAGAACCTTGTGTTGGATGGATAAATTCAATCTTAATTCCAGTAGCTTCTTGCCACAGCCTTGCCCATTCTGTATCATTACAAGAAGCAGAGTTCTTGGATACATTTCCTGGGAGTTCCATCCAATACCTTAATGTCTGGGTTGCTTCACTTGAATCTACAGGGTAAGTAAGATAGTTACTTCTTGGAGTTGTTAAAGCATCTCCTTCTTTCTTATTTAAAGAATCCAGCAATTCCCATGGCGCATTAGAAGCATCTGCTACGGTTGTTGTCTGGTTATCAGAAGAACCGCCTGATGCTGTTGTTGTAGGAGCTGGAGCAGTTGTTGTAGGGTTCTGTGAATTATTTCCGCCACATCCACTTAAAATAGTAGAAGCTATCACAGAAGGAATTAACAATGTAGTTACAAGCTTTTTCGTTTTTCTCATACTAAATCCTCCTCAAGATTCGTTATTTTTATCAACAGTATGTGCTGCTGATATAAAATAATTATACATATTTCACGAATTTTGAGAAGGGACACTTTTTTTCGTCAAATGTGACAAAAATTTTTATACAAAGAAAAGCATTGATTTTTGGGCACTTTTTAGGATCTTTCTATAAAAATTTTATGAAAAATGATGGTCGCGCCATTGGCCTGGCGTACAATTTTCTACTTGTTTAAAAATCCTTGTAAAGGTTCTTACACTTCCAAAGCCTACCTTTTCCGCAATTTCACCAAGGCTTGCATCACTTTGGCACATTAATTTTTTAGCTGCCTCTAAACGGATTTCAGACACTACGACAGGAATTTTTTCTCCCATAGATTCCCGGAACATTTTTGACATCATTACAGGTGGGATGGAAAAATGTTCTGCAATAGAAGTAACACTAAGGTTTGGATCAAAATAGCTATTTTTTATATACTCATAAATCTGCTTACATAAGGACTCTTTGTCCTCTGTCCCTGATTTTGAATTTAAGTATTCACATGTTTTATATAAAATATCCTCAAATGTTTCCTTCATTTGAGAAAACCCTTGGCAGGCAGCTAACCGTTTTGCCGGCTTCATTTCCTTTCCAAATTCATCGTTATCTTTTTTGTCATTCAATGTTTTAAGAATTGTCCCTAATAAGTCAAACATTAAACATCGCAGCCTATCTTGGGAAGAAATCATCCGCCCGTTGACATTTTCTTCTATTACATGTTGATAAACTGCTTTTGCTGCTTCATAATTCCCTTCTTGTATACATCGTATAAATTCTTGTTCCACTTCTAAAGGATAATAGTATCCTGTGCTAGGCAATTCAATAATATCACTATAATACATCATATCATCTAACCCATACAAACGTTTACATTCCATTGCCTGTAATGCTTCCTGGTATGCAACTGCCAATTCTCCCCTTCCTTCATGGATATTACTAATACACACCGAATATCCCATATTAAAATGTTGGTTAATAAACTCAGACCCTTCTTTTACCGCCTGATCTAAAATTCCTTTTTTATCCTCTTTCTCTTCTGGTATATTTACAATTAACACCATTAAATCTGAAATACAGGTTTGGTACACTTTACAAGACAACCCTGACAGAATCTCATGGTAAATATTCCCTAATATAAACTGTGCTCTGTCAAGCTCCATTCCCTCTTGGCGTTCTTCCTCATAATTTTCTACAAAAAAAAGCATAACTGCAAAAATATCAGAAATAAAGCGAATATCATAAAATTCCTCTACTTGGTTTTCTGGAAGCTTGACCATATTGCCAGTTAAAAGTTTTGCAAAATATTCTGTCCGAAACAGCCTATTTTGCCTTCTTAAAGTCAGGTTCACATTTTTATTTTCATTTTGTACCATAGACACTTTATCGCGTACCATGGCAAATTCATTTTTATACTGGACAGAAACCCATTCTTCTGGCCCTAATACATCTAAAAGTTCCTGAAGCGGCTTATAATTCCTTCTAGCATACAAAATAATCAATGCCATACTAGATATTATAGTAATTGCAAATGTCACCACAAACATTTGCTGTGACTTCCTTATACTTTCTAAATAAACATTTTCTGGCGAAAGCAGACAAATCCCTGCCAGCATACTTTCTTCATAAATAAATTTAAGTTCTTCTTTATTGGATAAAGTAATAATAGTTTCTTTTTGGCGAATCGCCTCCTCTGCCAATGCCTGATCCGCTTCTTCCGTTAAAAATTCTCCTAAATCTAATAATACAACTTCCCCGTTCTTCCCCCGCAATGCTGCCGAATATACATCTTCTCCTTGATGGCTGGCAAGCATCTTCTTTACATCTTCTGCAGTATATACAAATAAGGCATTAATCTGTTGATATCCTGTTTGCCCTGTTTGTATTGTCCTTGCATATACAATCCCTTGCCCATCCTCTGTAGAAGTTTTCTTCATATATAATACTGGATATTCTGTATTTAAAAGTTCCTGCCATTCTTCCCAGCTAAGCCCCAGTTCCTTTTGGTATGCCATAAAATACCGCCTAGAATCGCAGACATTATCCGAAGAAATTAAATAATCCCCTTCCTCAAAATGTATAATAATCTTTGAGCATGTACCACTTACGGCCTGATAATCCCGTACATCCTTCCAAAGCACATACCGCCGGTATGCCAATGATTTGTATTGGCTTTTACTTGCGCGGCACAAAAATGCGTAATTCGAATTTGTTAAAATCCGTTCCCTTATCTTTTCCAATTGCAATACATTATCATAAATCCGTTCTGACATTTGCTGCAATACCTGCAGGTTCATTTGGTTTTGCCTATCCTTCATAATCTCCCAATTACGGGCATAAGAAATAAGATTGAAAACCACCATTATCAAAACTACGCTTATATATGAAACAATCCATTTCCAAAATACACTTTGTTTACCGAAACGCTGCATGTTATACTTCTCCCGTTAAAATATCAACCCTTATTTTTCTTCATTATAACAAGCGTTACAGTGTTCGTCAATCTTGTTTCCACGCTCTAACTGTCTTGTCAGTTATGCTTGTATATTTTCCGATTTATGCTATACTGTATGTTAAGATTATATATTAATGGATAATTTCACAAAAAGGAGTGTACCATGGATTCAAGAAACCTAACCCTATTAACCGATTTATACGAATTAACAATGATGCAAGGCTACTTTAAAAATGACACCAATGAAACAGTGGTATTTGACGCCTTCTACCGCCAAAACCCTTCTGGAAGCGGCTATGCTATTGTAGCTGGTCTAGAACAAGTAATTGACTATGTGAAAAATTTACGTTTCCAGCCAGATGATATCTCATATTTAAGGAGCCTCCATCTTTTTGATGAAGACTTTTTAGGCTATTTAAGCCGTTTCCATTTTTCTGGTGATATTTATGCTATCCCAGAAGGCACTGTTGTATTCCCAAGAGAACCTCTTGTTAAAGTAATTGCGCCTGCTATGGAGGCACAGCTTGTAGAAACTGCTATTTTAAATATTATTAACCACCAAAGCTTAATAGCAACCAAGGCTTCACGTGTTGTATATGCTGCACAAGGCGATGGCATTATGGAATTTGGCCTTCGGCGTGCGCAAGGCCCAGATGCTGGCACATGGGGGGCAAGGGCTGCCATGATTGGCGGATGCATTGGAACGTCTAATGTCCTTTGTGGGCAACTTTTTGATGTCCCAGTAAAGGGCACACATGCACATAGCTGGATTATGAGTTTCCCAGATGAATATACTGCATTTAAAAAATATTCCCAGCTTTACCCTAACGCATGTATCCTTTTAGTAGATACGTATGATACTTTACACTCTGGTGTCCCAAATGCGATCCGTGTCTTTACAGAAATGAAAGAAGCAGGTATCCCCCTTACTTTCTATGGAATCCGTTTAGACAGCGGCGACCTTGCTTATCTTTCTAAAAAAGCTAGAAAAATGTTAGATGCAGCCGGCTTCCCAGATGCTATTATTTCTGCTTCTAGCGACTTAGACGAATATTTAATTGACAGTTTAAAAACGCAAGGGGCTGCCATTACCTCTTGGGGCGTTGGCACAAACCTTATTACTTCTAAAGATTGCCCAGCATTTGGCGGCGTTTATAAATTGGCTGCAGTTAAAGATAAAAAGACAGGGAAATTTATCCCTAAAATCAAACTTTCTGAAAATACAACTAAAATTACTAACCCTGGCAATAAAACAATTTTCCGTATTTATGATAAAGAAAGCGGCAAATTAAAAGCGGATCTAATTGCTTTAGTAGGAGAAAGCTATGATACTAAAAACTCTCTTCTTATCTTTGATCCCGTGGAAACATGGAAAAAAACTCTACTTAAACCAGACACGTATACCATGCGCGAACTAATGATCCCTGTATTTTTAGACGGGAACTGTGTTTATAAATCTCCAAAAGTTATGGAAATCCGCGACTATTGTACAAAAGAGCTCCATACATTATGGGATGAAACCCGCCGCCTTGTAAACCCACATCAAGTCCATGTGGATCTGTCTAATGAACTGTACCAGATTAAAAAACAACTATTAGACTCTTTTAACACTTCTGGGAGGTAATTATTATGATTGTTGCAAATGAATTAACCGATTCTGATCGCGCTAATATTGCAGCCCTTGAAGCACTTTGCAAACAACATGAAACTTTGCAAGGGAGTATGTTCCTTTCTCCCGAACAAAATTTTGATCCAAAAATGCCTTGTTTCTATATGCTTTACCATCCCTTAAAAAAAAATGAACTCATTGCTTTTCTTTCTATTTTTGCCCCTTTTGATGACGAGGCAGAAATATATGCTTATACAGCCCCTGCATACCGTAAAAGGGGCTGTTTTTATAGTCTTTTAAAACGTGCTTTAACAGATTTACAATCTTATGGCATCAAAAATATTTTATTTGTACACGAACCTAATGGCATAGACTGCAAATTTATATTAGAAAAAATGCCAACCAAATATCAATATTCAGAGTATATTCTTACTATCAATAACAGTAATATACCTATATTGTCTATGCCAGATAGCCTCACGCTCCTTCCTGCTAGTTCTTCTGATTTAAAAGGGCTTACCATACTCCATGCCGCTGCATTTAAAAACCCGCTTAACGTTTCCCGCCGTTTTCTTCAAAACATATTATCCTTGCCACATATTTTTGCTAAAAAATTGATTTTTAAAGGAAAAATAATTGGGTGCTGTTTTATTATAAAACAAGAAAATAATCTATCCCTTATTAGTATTGCTATCCATCCTTCTTACCAAAAAAAAGGATATGCCAACACTATGTTACATGCTGTCCTTTATGAACTTTCCATTTCTTATCCTGGCCTTCCGGTTTCCTTAGAAGTCAACAGCGAAAATATTGCTGCCCTTTCTCTTTATCAAAAAATTGGTTTTCAGGTTTCTTCTCAATTTGATTATACCTACGCTGATAGAAATGCCATTTTTGATTTTCTGGCATAATAACTTTACTTCCTATTTCTATTCTTTTTGTACTGCCAGCACTGTAATTAGTCATTCCATCCGGCTTGACAATATGCCAGATAATGGTCTATGATAGAAGATACGCAAGGCAAAAGGAATTTTTTAGGAGGAATATTGTGTCTAATCAGAATGAAATACAAAAACGAAGAACATTTGCCATTATTTCACATCCGGATGCTGGTAAAACAACTTTAACAGAAAAATTCTTACTTTATGGGGGCGCCATTAACTTAGCCGGCTCTGTAAAAGGTAAAGCAACTGCCAGACATGCCGTATCAGACTGGATGGAAATTGAAAAAGAAAGAGGTATCTCTGTTACCTCTTCTGTCCTCCAGTTTAATTATAATGGCTATTGCATTAATATCCTTGATACCCCGGGGCATCAAGACTTCTCAGAAGATACGTACCGTACATTAATGGCAGCCGATTCTGCTGTTATGGTAATTGACGGCTCAAAAGGCGTGGAGGCACAGACTAGGAAACTTTTTAAAGTCTGCGTTATGCGCCATATCCCAATTTTCACTTTTATCAATAAAATGGATCGGGATGCCAATGACACCTTTGACTTATTAGATGAAATTGAAAAGGAACTTGGCATTGCTACCTGCCCTGTCAACTGGCCTATTGGATCTGGCAAAAACTTTAAAGGTGTCTATGACAGGAATACGCAAAATATTATGCTTTTCTCTGATACAGAAAAAGGGACAAAAGAAGGGACAGAACTTTCTATTTCAATCCATGATCCTTCCCTTACCGAATATATTGGGGAAGCCGCCTTCCACACTTTAACAGAAGAAATTGAATTATTAGATGGGGCGAGCGCAGAATTTAATTTAGGCTTAGTAAGTAAGGGAGAGTTATCCCCTGTCTTTTTTGGTTCGGCACTAACCAATTTTGGCGTGGAAACCTTTTTGCAGCACTTTTTGCAAATGACTTCTTCCCCGCTGCCACGTAATTCTAGTACAGGGCTTATTGATCCATTTAATAACTACTTTTCTGCTTTTGTTTTTAAAATCCAAGCAAATATGAATAAAGCCCACCGTGACCGAATTGCCTTTATGCGTATTTGTTCTGGTAAATTTGACTCTGATATGGAAGTTTTCCATGTACAGGGTAATAAAAAAATGCGCCTTTCCCAGCCACAGCAGCTTATGGCACAAGAGCGCAAAGTAATCGAAGAAGCATATGCCGGGGATATTATTGGCGTCTTTGATCCAGGAATCTTTTCCATAGGTGATACCATCGTTTCTCCTTCCCAAAAATTTGAATTTGAAGGAATCCCTACTTTTGCCCCAGAACATTTTGCTAGGGTACGCCAAGTAGATACCATGAAGCGGAAACAATTTATTAAAGGAATTACCCAAATTGCACAAGAAGGCGCAATCCAAATTTTCCAAGAATTCAATACAGGAATGGAAGAAATTATTGTTGGCGTAGTAGGTGTTTTGCAATTTGAAGTATTAAAATACCGGCTAGAAAACGAATACAATGTAGATATCCGCTTAGAACAGCTTCCTTATGAACATATCCGCTGGATTGAAAACAAAACCATAGATTTAGATTCTATCAGTGGCACTTCTGATATGAAGAAAATCCGTGATTTAAAAGGCAACCCTCTCCTCCTTTTTATTAATAGTTGGAGTATTGGCATGACTTTAGATAGGAACAAAGATCTGATACTATCTGAATTTGGGCGGAACTAACTATGTTATAAAGAAATGAGGTAGGTATGAAAACAGTCAGTATTATTGTCCCATGTTATAATGAAGAAGCAGTCTTAAACCTATTTTATACAGAAACCCAGAAAGTACTAGATACTATTTCTGGTTATCGCTTCCATTATATCTTTGTAGATGATGGCAGCCAGGACAAAACCCCACTTATTTTAAAAAAATTATCAAACACATATGCCTATATTGATTTCCTGTCTTTTTCCCGGAATTTTGGGAAAGAGGCTGGCATGTATGCCGGGCTAAAACATGCAGATGGGGAATATGTAATTATAATGGATGCCGATTTACAGCATCCTCCTGCCTTAATCCCAATTATGATAAAAGAAATAGAAGCAGGCTATGACTGTTGTGCCGCTATGCGTACCTCCCGCACAGGGGAATCTAAAATACGGAGCGCCTTTTCTCGTACCTTTTACCGTTTAAGCAACAAACTCACCGATGTCAACCTTGTACAAGGTGCTGTCGATTACCGTATTATGTCTAGGCAAATGGTAAATGCAGTCCTTAGCTTATCGGAAGTACAACGCTTTTCTAAAGGAATCTTTTCTTGGGTTGGTTTCCATACGAAATGGATTCCTTACGAAAATGTAGAACGTACCATAGGAAAAACCAAATGGAGCTTTTGGGGCCTATTTAAGTATGCCATTGATGGCATTACGGCTTTTTCTGTTGCCCCCCTTCGGATGGTATCTGCAATGGGCTTTATTATCTCCATTTTTGCCTTCCTTTATATTGCAATTACCCTAATACAGACACTTGCCTTTGGCATTGTTGTGCCTGGTTATGTCACCACACTTTGTGCTGTGCTTTTCTTAGGCGGCATTATTGAATTGTCCATTGGTATTTTAGGCGAATATATTGGGCATATTTATATGGAAGCAAAGGACAGGCCAATCTATATTTTAAAAGAATCCTCTCTTTCTTATACCAAGCAAAACCCAGCAAACCTACCAAAAGAAGAAAAGAAAGGCCCCTAAACATGAAACAACAAATCAAAAAACTTCTAACCCGTGAAACCGTTTCCTATCTTTTTTTTGGCGTACTCACTACCATTGTCAACTATGGCGTATATGAAATATGCAAATGGCTTAGTATCCACTATACCGCCTCCACAATAATTGCTTGGATACTTGCTGTCGCATTTGCCTATCTTACAAATAAATGGTTTGTATTTGAAAGCAAAAGTTTTAAAAAAGCAGTACTTCTTAGGGAAATCCCTTCCTTTGTAGGCTGCCGCCTTTTTTCGGGGCTTTGCGATCTAGGTTTTATGGTTCTTGCAGTCGAATTCTTATCTATCCACGATTCCATTGCAAAACTTTTATCCAATGTTTTCGTTGTAATTATTAACTATATTTTCAGCAAACTATTTATATTCCGAAAAAGTAAATAAGGAGCTTATTATGCAAAAAGAACATTTATCCCATGATACCACACATATCTATGTGTTATCCTTCTTTATTCCTGTTGCCATATTGATATTTATCTATATCCTGCGAGGTGTTTATCCCTTTGGGGATCAATGTTTCCTGCGTAGTGATATGTATCACCAATATGCCCCCTTCCTTGCTGAATTCCAAAATAAATTAAAAACAGGGGGAAGCCTTACTTATTCTTGGAATATTGGCATGGGTGTAAATTTTTCTGCCCTTTACGCCTATTACCTTGCCACGCCAATTAATTGGTTCCTTATACTTTTTTCACAAAAATACTTAATTGAATTAATGAGCATTATCCTAATCCTAAAAGTAGGATTATCTGGCATTACCTTTTCCCACTATATTTGCAAGCACTATTCCACAACTAACCCACTTGTGGCTGGTATTTCTGTGTTTTACTCCCTGTCTGCCTATATCTGCGCCTATAGCTGGAACGTTATGTGGCTAGACTGCATCTGGCTATTGCCCTTAGTATTACTAGGCCTAGAATATCTAGTAAAAGAAAACAAAGGGTTCCTTTACTGCATTACACTAGCCCTTTGCATTTTATCCAATTACTATATTTCCATTATGATCTGCATTTTTTGTGTCCTATACTTTATCTTACAAATGGTATCACACAAAAAAGCTTGGAAAAGCTGGTTCCCTAAGTGCCTCCGTTTTGCCCTTTACTCCTTAATCGCTGGCGGAATTGGCGCTTTTTTACTAATCCCAGAATACTTTGCCCTAACACTAACCGTATCCGGCGACATTAACTTCCCTAAAAACATGTCCCGCTACTTTTCCATACTAGAAATGATTTCCAGGCAGCTTATGCTAGTAGAACCAGCTATTTTCTCTGCCCACGAGCCAAATATTTATTCCGGGGTCCTTATCTTCCTCCTTGTCCCACTCTACGCATTAAACCCCAAAGTAAATATATGGGAAAAAGCTGGGAAATTTGCCCTTATCTTTTTCTTTTACATCAGCTTCAACTTAAACATCCTAAACTATATCTGGCACGGCCTGCACTTCCCAAACAGCCTGCCCTGCCGCCAAAGCTTTATCTTTAACTTCCTATTACTCACCATGGCATACGAAGCCTTAAAAGACATCCGTAAATACACCTACAAAGACATTACCAAAGTCCTAGGCCTTATTACTATACTATTCCTACTAATAGAGCACCTAATGGCAGATGACGACTACCCTTACTACATCGTATATGTCAGCCTTCTATTCGTAGGCCTTTACACCATTGCAATAGCACTATACCGGAACCAAAACTTCCCTAAAATAGCCTCCGTATTTATCCTTTTCTTCCTAATTATTGCAGAAGCCTTTATCAACACCGAAGAAACCAGCGTCAACACCACTGGCCGCACTTCCTATGTAAAAGACAACCCTGCAATTACCACCGTACTAAACTACGCAAAAGAAAACGATCCCTCCTTCTATCGGGTAGAAAAATTAAAACGGCGCACCAAAAACGACAGCGCATGGCATCACTATCCCGGCGTATCCATATTTTCCTCTACTGCAAACGCTGGTTTTGCCAAATTCCTTGGCGGCCTTGGCTGCGAAGAATCCACAAACTCCTATTCCTACTATGGCGCCACCCCACTAACCGAAGCGATCCTATCCGTAAAATATGTACTGAGCAACGACCTCACCGAAGACAACAGCCTCCGTTCCCTCTACACATGGGAAGACTCCGTTTACCTATATAAAAACCAATACACCCTGCCCCTAGGCTTCCTAATCCCCGACACCCTAGAAAAAAAATGGAGCAATACAGCAAACAACCCTTTCTCCGTACAAAACAGCTTTGCAGACCTTGCCGCAAACATATCCCCCCTATTCGTCCCCACTGAGCATGAAATCACTGGCAACACCATTGACATCTACCCAGAACAAGAAGAACATATCTACATCTACGTTGCTTCCGACTACGAAGACTTTACTGCAACCTTTACAGACAGCAATGGCCGCCAATTCAAAGATCCCCTCACCCTTTCCGATGTAAGGAACCTCTACATTATGGATCTAGGCATATGCCCTGCCGGTTCCCACATCACCTTTTCCGCCAGTGGAAAAGACTCCATCCACGCATACGTATACACCCTAAAAGAAAACAACTTCAAAGAACTATACAACACCCTAGCCAGCCGTGCCCTAGAAATCACAACCTTCAAAGACACCCATATCAAAGGCACCATAACAGCCCAAAGCGACATGCTATTATTCACCTCCATCCTATACGAAAAAGGCTGGAAAATAAAAATAGACGGCCACCCCGTCCCCACACAAGCATTTAAAGATGCCCTTATATCCGTCCCCGTCCCTGCCGGCACCCACGAAATAGAATTCCACTACACCCCCCAAGGCCTAATCCCAGGCTTAATCATTACTATTATAAGCCTACTACTACTAACCACCATTATCCTGGTAAAAACCAAACACACAAAAAATCAATCCACAGACCACAAAAACAACTTCCCTCCAGCCGCCCTAACCGACCTAACCCCACCACCCACCAATCCAACCATTACAAATCCGACCACTACAACTACCACCCCTCCAACTTCCTAACCTTTAACAACACCCTTCTATACTCCAAAGAAGAACAGCCAAAAACCAGCCCAAAGAAATATCTGGCAGATTCTGCGCCTACGAAGAAAACGGCAGATTCTTAGTGTTCTGCCAAAGCCCAGCAACGAACGGACAGGATGTCCGTTCGAAGAGCCTCTGCGGCAGGACGCCGCATAGGCTCTGGTTGCGCAAACCGCCAACCACCACAAGCAGAACACTTAGAATCCGCCAGTTTTCGAAGTTCAAGCAGAAGATGCCAGATATTTCTTTGGGCGTTCCCCTCTCTTCTTCCTCACCTCTCCAAATTAGCAAATTTCGTTAAATTAGGCAACCAAGCCAGATTCACCGTCCCAATTGCCCCATTCCTCTGTTTTGCAATAATAATTTCTGCAATTCCTTTCCTATCTGAATCTTTATTATAATACTCATCCCTATATAAAAACATAACCACATCTGCATCCTGCTCAATAGAACCAGACTCACGCAAATCCGACATCATTGGCCTATGGTCAGGCCTTGCCTCACAAGCACGGTTTACTTGGGACAATGCAATAACAGGTGCCTTTATTTCCCTTGCCAATGCCTTTAATGAACGTGAAATTTCTGAAATCTCTTGCTGCCTACTATCCGTCCTTCCATTTCCGGTCATTAATTGCAAATAATCAATAATCACCAAGCTTAAGTTATGTTCCAACTTATACTTTCTACACTTTGACCGCAATTCTCCAATAGAAATACCAGGGGTATCATCAATAATTAGTTTTGACTTTCCAATAATTCCTGCGCTTTCTATTAATTTCTCCCAGTCACTATCACTTAAATCCCCTGTCCTAATATTTTGGGAATCTACTCTTGCTTCCATTGCAAACATACGGTTCATTAACTGTTCTCTTGACATTTCCAAGCTAAATATTACTGTTGGGATCTGGTTCCGAATTGCAATATAATCTGCTAAATTTAACACCAATGCTGTCTTGCCCATAGATGGCCTGGCACCGATTAATATAAAATCAGAAGGCTGCAACCCTGCTGTCATATAGTCTAAATCATAAAAACCCGTAGCAATCCCTGTTACATTTCCCTTCGTTTTTGAAGCAAGCTCAATTTTCTCTAAAGTTTGGAGCACAATATCCCGGATTGGGATAAAATCCCCTGTATTCCGGCTTTGGAGCAAATGGAATATTTTTTTCTCAGTCTCGCCAAGAATCACTTCCAGTTTCTCCTTACCCAAATAACACATACTTTCAATTTCTTCATTTACCTTAATAATCCTACGCAATATAGATTTTTCCCGTACAATGTCTGCATAATGCTTAATATGGATTGAAGTAGGTACAGCATTAATTAAATCACGGATAAACTCTACACCAGAAATCTCCATAGGCACATCCTTTTCCCGGAGCCTCTCCTGAAGCGTAATCATATCTACTGGTTTTCCTTCATTATACAGTTCCACAATGGCTTCAAACATAACTCCATACTGCTTTCCATAAAAATCTTCAGGAAGCAGTAATTCAGAAGCTATAAGGACTGCCTCTTTATCCATTAACATGGAACCCACTACGGATTGCTCTGCCTCTATACTATGGGGTAATACCCTTTTAATTAGGGCTTCATCCATATGTGAATCCTCCTTTACTTTCCTTCCATTACTTTTACAGTAAGCTCTGCTGTCACTTCTTTATGCAGCTTTACTGGGACAATATAATTCCCAAGTGCCTTTATTGGATCAGTAAGCTGCATTTTCTTTTTATCTATCTCAAAACCAAGCTGGGCTACTGCTGCCGCTGCAATTTCCTTTGTTGATACAGAACCAAATGTCCTTCCTCCTTCTCCTGCCTTAATAGAAACTGTTACTGGTTTTTCTTCAATTTTTACTTTTAAAGCTTTTGCTTCCTCTAGTAATTCTTGTTGTTTTTTTACTTCATTTGCCTGTTGTAGCTTTAAATCATTCTTATTCTTTGCAGTTGCCTCTACACCAAGCTTCTTTGGCAAAACATAATTTCTTGCATACCCGTCATTTACCTTTACAATCTGCCCTTTTTTCCCTAATGACTTTACATCTTCTAATAATATTACTTCCATTTTCAAATATCTCCTTCCTCTAACATACGTTTTATTGTTGTTTTAAGCTGTTCTTTTGCATCTTCTAATGTTACATTTTCAAGCTGTGCGCCAGCAATGCTCATATGGCCCCCTCCGCCCATTTGCTCCATAATAAGCTGGACATTTACTTCATCAATGGAACGGGCACTAATATATATTTTATTATTATAATCTGTTAAAACAAAAGAAGCTTTAATCCCAGTAATACTCAATAAATCATTTGCTGCCTGGGCTGCTACTATAGTTGGGCTTGCTAACCCTGCTGCTGGGCTAATGGAAATAGCAAATACCTCTTCAAACAGTTCTGCATGATGGACTGCTTCTGCCTTTGCCATATGATCCTGCATATTATCCCTAAACATTTTCCTTACCCTAACAACATCTGCCCCATTCCTACGTAAAAATGCTGCTGCTTCAAATGTACGTACCCCTGTTTTATTTACAAAATTCTGTGTATCTATCACAATTCCTGCATAAAGTGCATCTGCCTCTATTGGCTTTACTTTAATATTATCCCCAATATATTGTAAAATCTCTGCTACCATTTCACTTGCCGAAGAAGCATACGGCTCTACATAAGAAAGCACTGCATTATCAATTACTTCGCTGCTCTGCCTGTGATGGTCAATTACCACAATTGTTTTTGCTATTCGGAGCAAATCTTCACATTCCGTATAACTTGGGCGGTTTACATCTACTACCACCACGACTGTATTTTCGTCTACACGCTCAATCGCCTCATTAATCCCAATAAACATATCCTTATCATAGTCTGGGTTATTCATAAAACCATCGATCATAGGTTTTACCGAAGCAGTAATTACATTTGCCACAATATGGCTTTTCTTTGCCATAGATTTTGCTGCCCGGTAAATGCCAATAGCAGAACCAAATGAATCCGCATCTCCTATCTTATGCCCCATTACCAAAACTTTATCATTATTTTCAAAAAGCTCCCTCAAAGCATGTGCCTTTACCCTTGCCTTTACACGGGTATTTTTCTCTACTGATTTTGATTTTCCCCCATAATAATAAATACTTTCTCCATCTTTAATAACTGCCTGATCACCGCCCCTGCCTAAAGCCAAATCCATAGCGATACGGGCATATTCACAAGCTTCTGCATACCCACTAGCATTCACCCCAAGCCCTATACTAAGGGTAACTGCCATTTCATTTCCAATATTTACATTCTTTACCTCATCTAAAATAGAAAACCGGTTCTCCCTTAACCCTCTTAAATACCTGTTTTGGAAAGCAATAAAATACTTGTCCTTTTCAATTTTCCTAACAATTCCGTCCATATCACTGATATACTTATTAATCTTCCGGTCAATCAGTGCAATTAACAAAGAACGCCTTACATTTTCTACACTATCCAGCGCTTCATCATAATTATCAATATAAATCAAACCAGAAATTAACCTCTGATCTTCATTTTCCTGCATATAGTACTTAATTGTAGTTTCATCTACCATATAAAAAGCAATAAGGTACACGCCTTCTTCTGGATATTCCACTAAAGTGCCATCTGCCACAATATCATTCATTGCGATTTTTTGCATTACCAGCCGAAAGTTTTTTTCATCATAAATTGCTTCTGTTGTTAATTCTTCTTCCTCTGATTGAAAAAAAGACTTCTTTATTTCTGGAAAAAAAGAAGTAATCATTTTTTTCTTATATTTTGTACGTAAAAGTACTTCTATCAACTTCTCATTTGCCCATAAAATTCTGCCTTGTTCATCTAAAAGCCCATATGGAAGTTCCAAATGATACAAGAATTGTTTCTGCACCTGTGCATATTCTGTAGCAAAAGATACCATTTCATTTAAAATCCCCTGCCTATTCTTTAAATACAAGACCATAGAAATTGTAAAATAAAATATAGTAATGCCACCCATAACAATTGCAGATTCTATATTAATATTAAATATAACTAATGTAACAATTAATAATAATACGGTCAGCCAGATCGGCCAAAGTAAATATACCTTAAGCTGCCCTTTTAGTTTGATTTTCTTTTTCATATCGACCTCCATTCTGCCTATTCTATGGCTATTCAGAGTATCCTATCCTCCATAATAACACCAAAAGCCAAATAAAACAAGATAATTTGAATTCTTGAACGAAGGGAGTCCTATATTTCATATTCAAGAACCCCATATTTCATACTCAATTTACTTGATAATTCTGTATCTTTCCCGTATACTATATAGTAAAAATAATCTTTTACAACTTTTAGAAGGGACACGAAAATCTATATGATTAAAATAGCTGTCTGTGATGATGATATTGCTTTTACTGGTACTACACAGACATTTTTGGATCAAATTGCAAAAGAACAACATTTAGAATTAGAAGTTTCCATATTCTTATCAGGAAAATCCCTAGTACAAGAATATCAGGAAATAAACCATTTTGATCTTATTTTCCTTGATATTGAAATGAATGGCATGGATGGAATTGAGACAGCAAAGCTAATAAGAGAAAAAGATTACCATGTATTAATTGTCTATATTTCTAGCCATGAAGAATATTTACGCCAACTTTTTGAAGCGGAGCCATTCCGTTTTTTAAAGAAACCAGTAGGTTATGAAGATTTTCTTTCTGTATTTCTTCTGGCACAAAAACGGATTTCTGCCATGCAAAACAACTATTTTTGCTTTCGATCTGGGAAAAACATTACTAAAATTCTCTGTAAGGACATTCTCTATTTTGAAAGCTCTGGGAGGAAAGTACTTCTCCATACTCTTCAACATTCCTATGAATTTTATGACAAACTAAACCATATTGAAGAGAACCTAAAGGATTTTCAGTTTGTACGAATACACAAGGCATATCTGGTAAATATTGATAATGTAGAATCTTTTCAATATGAACGCCTGTCCCTTACAGATGGGACAATACTAAGTATTAGCGAGAAAAACCGTCCGCGGCTTAGGAATGAGTTTTGGCACTATTTCAAGAAGGGGGAGTAAGCATGTACGCTGAAGAAATTCTTCTCTTCCTGATTATTAATTTTTTTCATTTATTCCTTGGGTATGGATATTTTTCTTTATTTTTATTGCACCAAAAAAGAAAATGCCTATTATTTTTAATTGCTTGGGGAATCCTATGGTTCGTATTAAACCTTCTTTTTTACTATGTGCTAACTGCTGTTTCTGCCATCCGTATTTTTTCTGCTATTATGATTGCACTTGTTTTACTATCCAGTGCCATTATTTTTAATCTATATGATAAAATTCAGGAAAAAACAGATGCTAAAATTAAAGAAGCCCTTTATGAACGCCAATTAGAATATTATACTAGGCAATACCAAGAAATTTCCCGAAGCCAGCAAGAAACCCGCCGTATGCGCCATGAGTTAAAAAACAACTATATTTTATTAGAAGCTTTAGCAAAAAAAGGCGATATGGAAGGCCTACTTTCCTACTTGCCCCAAATGTATAAAACTATGCCTGCCAAGCTTACCGCCCATACAGGGAATATGGTAGTAGATGCGGTTATTAACCATCGTATTTCTTCTGCTAATAACGATGGGATTACTTTCCAATTAAGCCTAAATATTCCTACAAAATTAGATACCAATGACATCCGTTTGTGTGGGCTATTAGGAAATGCCTTAGATAACGCAATTGAAGCATGTATGTATATTCCAAAAGAAAACCGCCACATTAATATTTCTATGGAAGTAGAAAAGAAAAACCTATTTATTGAAATTAGCAACCCTTATGATGGGAAAATCCTTGCAAATTCAAAAGGGCATCTTCTTACCCGCAAAGAAAATACATTATATCACGGCCATGGCCTTTCTATTATGGATGAACTATTGGGCAATAATTATGGCAGTATGGAAACTGTATGGGATAAAAGTACCTTTTATTTACGGATTATCTTATATTCTGTTATATAAATTCGAGATTTTTACAAAAACACACCTCATTTATGACATTTTCATGTATTTTTTAGAAAATTATGCTATACTCATAGCATAGCAAACATAAAGGAGGGATTGATATGGAAATAGAAACAATTGGCTGGCTTATCGCTTTTATAGTATTAATTATTATAGAAGCTGCTACTTTGAACTTAACAACAATATGGTTTGCCATTGGTGCTGGCATTGCCTATATATGTGCGCTAACTGGGTTAAATTTTTCAGTACAATTTACTATATTCGTTGTTATTTCCCTGATTTTACTGTTCTTTACAAAACCTATTGCAAAAAAATATGCAAGTAAACATTTTATTAAAACCAATGTAGAAGAACTAGTTGGTCAGACTGCCAAAACTACCTCTGTTATAAATAATGCGGAAGGTTATGGTTCTGCCATTTTAAATGGGATGGAATGGACTGCTATGTCCGCTGATGATTCCGTAATTATCGAACCAGACACCCGTGTTATTGTAAAAGAAATCCGCGGTGTAAAACTTATCGTGGAAAAACAACAACCATAAATTATTTAACCAAAGGGGGAACTATTATGTTACCAGCAACTATTGCAACTGGCACAGTGGCTGCCATTATCTTTATCTTATTTTTACTTATTTTATTAGCATCTTGTATAAAAATTGTCCCACAGGCACATGCCTATGTTGTGGAACGGTTAGGAGGGTATCAGGCTACTTGGTCTGTTGGGATTCACCTTAAAGTCCCATTTATTGACCGTGTGGCAAAAAAAGTAGTATTAAAAGAACAAGTTGCAGATTTTGCCCCACAACCTGTTATTACAAAAGATAATGTTACTATGAGAATTGATACAGTCGTATTCTTCCAGATTACAGACCCAAAACTTTTCTCCTATGGCGTTGAAAACCCAATTATGGCAATTGAAAACTTAACTTCCACTACCTTACGTAATATTATTGGTGAATTGGAATTAGACCAAACTCTTACTTCAAGGGAAATTATCAATGCGAAAATGCGTACTTCCTTAGATGTAGCAACTGACCCATGGGGTATTAAAGTAACCCGTGTAGAACTTAAAAATATTATACCTCCTGCTGCTATCCAAGATGCAATGGAAAAACAGATGAAAGCAGAACGTGAACGCCGTGAATCCATTCTCCGTGCAGAAGGTGAAAAGAAATCCACTATTTTAGTTGCAGAAGGTAAAAAGGCTTCCGCTATCCTAGATGCTGAAGCTGCAAAAGCCGCTGAAATCCTTCGTGCAGAAGCGAAAAAAGAAGCAACTATCCGTGAAGCAGAAGGCCAGGCAGAAGCAATTAAGGCTGTACAGATGGCTACTGCAGAAGGTATCCGTTATATTAAAGAGGCAGCTCCAGACAATGCAGTTATCCAATTAAAGAGCTTAGACGCATTTGCTAAAGCTGCTGATGGCAAAGCAACAAAAATTATTATTCCTTCCGAAATACAAGGCATGGCTGGCTTAGTAAAATCTATTGCAGAAGTCGGCACATCTGACAAGTAAATATTTCATCTGGATTTTTCAGATAATAACATAATATCCACATAGTTATCAACAAAATGTTGAAAACTATGTGGATATTCTTCCTTCTTTACCTTACTTATAAACTGTGTTATAATAACAAACAATAAGCAGTACTCTTTAGGGCTGCCTTATATCCAATAACGGATAGTACTCTAAAATAAATAAAGATTTGAAAGACAACAGGGGTAAGGTATAAGATATTTAATGGAAAATATGGAGTTTTGACCCCTGTCGTACTTCCAAATCCATTCTTATTTTACCATATTTTTAAGACTTTGGAGCATTTTTGTCATGAACGTAAGATTTTCATTCCTGAACGTTAGAGGAGACCACTATTTATTATGTTACAAATATATATGTTCTACTTTTTAATTGCAATTTCACTATTTTTTGCATTTACTAATATTATCCCTTACCACTTTTCACCTCGGGATACTATAGTAGGTATTTCTTTGTTATTTTTCTGTGTTGTCACCTTATACCAATATAATGGGTATCCTATCATATTCATAGTCCTTCTTATTATATTAAGCTATTTATGCTTTATATGCCGAAAACAACTAAACCCTCTTTTGGTTATATTGTGCTCATTAAGTGGTTATATTTGTTATATTTTAACCGATAATATTTTATCTCAGATTATGTTAAAATGTTTTCCCTTTTCTTATTATAATTCATTTTATTCCCTCTTTTTTTTCTTTATTATTACCATGTTTATTACATATCTTTTAACATTTTTTATTGGTGAAATATTAAAAAGAAGTTTGTATACGCCTTCTTTAAGCTTAACCGAAATAATCATTATGGCACTTTTTATTTTGTTGTGCCTTTCTGTTATTATATTTGTATTTAATTTTATTGGTGGCAAACAAGTTGGTTATACATCAGAAATACTAACGTTTAATGCTATATTTATTATATTTTATTCTTTTATTACATGTGTTATTTTCCTTATTATAATATGGTTTATCCATAAAGACTCCTATTCCCGCACAATATTGGAACAATACCATAATTTAGAACATTATACCTCTGAACTTGAAAATATAAATTTACGTTTTCGTTCTTTCCGGCATGATTACCTTGATATTTTATCCACCCTTTCTAGCTATATAGAGGAAAATGACATAACAGGGCTTCGCTGTACCTTTGAAGATAAAATTGCACCCTTAAATAATACTATTAATTTATCCATAGATCATTTAAGCAGCTTGTCAAATATTAAAATATGTGAATTAAAATCCCTACTATATGCTAAAGTTATGTTTGCGCAAAGCCACAATATCCATACTCTTTTAGATATTGCTGAAAATATTACTGAAATCCCTATGGATATTATTGATCTAATACGCCTTATAGGCATTTTCTTTAATAATGCTATTGATGAACTTCTTATTCCAGAAATAACAAATAAAAATCTGGAATTTGGCATTATTAAAAAAGAAGGAAGTATTATTATTGTATTAAAAAATACTACCCTTGCAGATAAAACAATCCTTCCACATATTTATAATTTAGGATATTCTAGTAAAGGAGAAAATCGTGGTATTGGGTTATTTACTGCCAAAACGATAATTGGGCGATACAATAATATAATCCACCATACTACAATTAAAGATTCTCTATTTATACAAACTATAGAACTCTATTACTGACCAGTAACGATAAAAGCGTTTGGTTTTTCATTTATAAAGGAAGTGTTTGTTATGTTAAAAATATTTATTTGTGAAGATAACCCATCTGCCCGGCAAAAAATCGCTGACATTATTCAAAAGCGCATTTGTATTGAAGAATATGATATGGAACTTTCATTTTCCACTTCTAACCCTTATTGCCTTCTTTCTGCTATTAAAGAGTCTTCTGATACTGGTATCTACTTTTTGGATATTGTTTTAAACTCTGATATTAATGGAATTGAGCTTGCTTCTAAAATTAGGCAAATCGATCCTCGCGGATTTATTATTTTTATTACTATGTATGAAAATATGTGGCCTCTTACTTTTCAATATAAAGTAGAAGCTATGGATTATATTGCAAAAAATAACCCAAAATATATTGCCACCCATATTGCAGATTGTTTGAAAAGGGCAAATGAACTATTTACGTCAAATAAAAATTGTTCCCATAAACTTTTCCGTATTAAAATAGGCAGCCAAATTGTCACTTTGCCAATGGATAATGTTTTATATTTTGAGCCTTCTTCATCCTCTCATCGGGTTATAGCCCACACCACTAATGGTACTACTGAATTTTATGGCACAATTAAAGAATTAATTGGGCAGGCTGATGAACGCTTCCTTTTATCACATAGAAAATATCTAGTAAATAAAAACCATATATCATCTATTGATTTTACTGTATTAAAAATATACTTCCAAAATGGAGAAACTTGTCCTGTTTCCGTTAGGCTGGCAAAACAATTTCGAAAACTAAATTTTAGTAAATAAAATTTTCCCCTTTACATTTAATATAAGATCAGTTATAATACTGTCTAATAAATAACCAAATACAGTGACAGGAAAAAGTAACAATAGGTTACTAGCCCCAGAGAGCAGCCGGCCGGTGCAAGGCTGTAGCTTACCCTATTTGTGAATACATCCTTGAGTTGCAGCCTGAACATATTAGTAGGGTTTTGCCGGGAGTGCCCGTTATTGCACAGAGTATTAATAGATACTTAATAAGCAGGGGACTGTGAAGTTTCCTGGATTCAGAGGTGGTACCGCAGCCATTGCCCTCTGTGCCTTTTTAGGCACAGAGGTTTTTTTATGTATAATATAAAAACTCGCACTAAGGCAATGCGTAGGATACGTGGTACTTTACCTAAACATGATTTTATAGAATGGAGGATCAAAAATATGAAAATTTATGATGAATTAGTTGCTAGAGGATTAATTGCCCAAGTAACAGACCAAAAAGAAATTGAAGAATTAATTAACAATGGAGGTGCACGTTTTTATATTGGTTTTGACCCAACTGCTGATTCTCTCCATGTAGGGCATTTTATGGCCCTTTGCCTAATGAAACGGCTGCAAATGGCTGGGAATAAACCTATTGTATTAATTGGCGGCGGTACAGGTTATATTGGGGATCCTTCTGGCAGGACTGATATGCGTTCTATGATGACGCCAGAAATAATCCAACACAATTGTGACTGTTTTAAAAAACAAATGGAACGTTTTATTGAATTTGGGGAAGATAAAGCCATTATGGTAAATAATGCAGACTGGCTTTTAAAACTAAACTATATTGACTTACTCCGCGATGTAGGCGCACATTTCTCTGTTAATACTATGCTGCGTGCAGAATGTTATAAACAAAGAATGGAAAAAGGATTATCCTTCCTAGAATTTAATTATATGATTATGCAGGCATATGACTTTTATCATCTCCATAAACATTTTGGCTGTAATATGCAGTTTGGAGGTGATGACCAATGGTCAAATATGCTTGCTGGGACAGAACTTATCCGCAAAAAAGAGGGCGAGGATGCCTATGCTATGACAATTGTCCTTCTTCTAAATTCAGAAGGCAAAAAAATGGGAAAAACAGCTAGTGGGGCTGTATGGCTTGATCCAGAAAGAACTTCCCCATTTGAATTTTATCAATATTGGAGAAATGTTTCTGACAGCGATGTACTAAAATGTATCCGTATGTTGACTTTCCTGCCGTTAGAAGAAATTAATAAAATGGATCAATGGGAAGGACAGGAACTTAATAAGGCAAAAGAAATCCTTGCTTTTGAACTTACCAAATTAGTCCATGGAGAAGAAGAGGCAAACAAAGCCCAAAATGCTTCCCATGCGTTATTTACAATGGGCACTGATGATTCTAATATGCCTTCTACCCAAATCCAGCCAGACCAGTTTATAGATGGAAAAATTGGTATTTTAGATTTACTTGTTATCTGTAAATTAGCTTCCAGTAAAAGCGAAGCTAGGCGCTTAGTGACCCAAGGTGGTATTTTTATAGGGGATGAAAAAGTCCTATCAATTGATTTTACACTTACAGAAGAACAATTAAAAACTGGCGTAAAAATTAAAAAAGGAAAAAAAGTATTCCACAAAGCATTATTAAAAGAATAATTTAGGAATTTACAAATAAAAAGGATCTGTCGCATTAAACTTTGATTATATAAGATATAGTATAAAATGTAGCATGGTATTATAATATCTTGTATATGTTTTCTTTAACGCGACAGCCCCTTTTTATATTTCATCTTCTACCGGTTTCCATGCCTTCCCAAAATCTATATCTTTAAATAATGCTGCTAGGCCTGTAATCTGTTTTAACCGTAAAACTTCATCTCGATCCATGCCTAGATGTTTCGCTATCCATGAATCTGATCTTCCTAATTCGTGGAGCTCTTTTACTATATTACTCATTAAATCTACATTGTGGCTTCCTCTTGCCCGGTTATGCCGTATTGTGCTTGCCATACGCTGATCAATAGGTTTATCTATTACAGAGACTGGGAGCATCCCCATTTCCCTGTCATAAATATCTTGGTAATCTAACATAATCCGATATCTGTGGAATCCATCTACAATAATATATTCATCCCCTTTCTTATCATAATAACAAACAATAGGCATTGTATATCCATCTGCTTTAATACTTTCATATAATAGTTTCATTTCTGGTGGCGCAACTGCATTAGGATTATAATTATTAGGCTTTATTTTTTCAATAGGAACAGGAATTACATGATATACAGGGCTACTATACTTCATATATTCATCTCCTCTATACTTTTATATTTCGACCGTATGCTTTCAATGCGTCTTTTTTGTTCCTTTGTCATCCCAAATCCCATAAACCTACAAGTATGATCATTTTTCAAAATACAATAGCACATTCTTTTCCAGCTTGGAATATCCCTTGATGTTTTAATATCATCTGTCTGATCTGGGATTTTCCCTACAAATACTACTCTGGATTTTTTATTTAACGTATAATTTGACACTCCATTCCTACGGATTCTATATCCGTGTTCCTTTAATTCTTTTATTGTATCCTCATCCAAACCTCCACCTGTTTTATGCCAAAATTCTATTGATGTATTAAATTTCTTTACATAATTATTCCTTAACCTTTTTGGGAGTGTCTCTAAAAGAAATATTGTATAAGATCTCCATGTATGCCCTTCTGGCAACGAAATATTCCGATACGCCATTGCTTTTGTTTTTCCATAAATACTTGCAAAATTAGCACCTTGTACCCTGCCCACTAATTTAACCCATATTTCAGGATCAATTACCCGATACAAATTTAAAGCATCTTTTGAATAATCGTTAAAGGGGGAAGCAACCCTCATTTGAGATATCTTAAGCCCTGCCATATGGTAAAGATCATATAAACGGTTATAATCATATCCAAATAGATAATTAGCATGCCATACATCTGCAGAAGACCAATCATATAACGGAGAGGCACACCATACATCTTTAAATTGTTTACTAATCCAACATTCTCCTTTATACCCATACTTTTTATTTACAAAACCACTATATCTTTGTAAAGATTCATCTGCCCGTAAGCCCAATAAACATACTGTTTTTTTCTTTCCATATGCAACCCTGTACCATCTTCCAAACTGTTTTGCCAAATCTTCCTGATGCATACGATAACGATATGTAGTGATAGGGTTATTTTCCAGGTTAATAACATATTCTTTATCTGGCATTTCCCTAACCCAGCTTTCTTTTTTTGTATCATCCCATGGATACCAATACATTTCATAACTACTAAGTGCCGTTCTTGTTGCCATAGGAAGGCAAAGCCAATATGGCTCTACAATATTTTTATATTTTTCAAATGTCCTTTCTACATACTCTGTTGTTACAGAATATTGTGCTTCAAAATCTTGGTGGAATAACCCAATCTTTTTCCCCGGATAATATTTTTTTCTATAATCCAACACTAAATTTAAAAGCAGACCGCTGTCTTTTCCACCAGAAAAAGAAACATAAATATTATCAAATTCCTCAAAAAGAAACTTTAACCGTTCTTGTAATGCTTCATATACATTTTTTTCCAAATACTCTCTTATCATCTTATCACCTTATTTTGTAAATTCCATTTTTTGGAATTGTTATGTTAGTTAATTTATCATAAAAAACTACCAATTTCAACAAAATATGGCAAAATTTTGCATTTATTAATTTTTTACAAAAAAAAGCCCTAAACACTATACAAATAGTATTTAAGGCTTTTACATGCCCAGAACCGGAATCGAACCAGTGACACGAGGATTTTCAGTCCTCTGCTCTACCAACTGAGCTATCTGGGCATATCTATTTAAAAATACATATGATATTTAGTCCATATGTACTAGAGTTGCGGGGGCAGGATTTGAACCTACGACCTTCGGGTTATGAGCCCGACGAGCTTCCAGACTGCTCCACCCCGCGCTATTTAATTAAAGTGGACGGAGAAGGATTCGAACCTTCGAAGGCAGTGCCAGCAGATTTACAGTCTGTCCCCTTTGGCCTCTCGGGAATCCGTCCATAAGCCGATGATCGGACTCGAACCGATAACCTGCTGATTACAAATCAGCTGCTCTGCCAATTGAGCCACATCGGCATATTCCTATAGAATATGCACTTTTTATTTAATATCAATGGGACCTATAGGGCTCGAACCTATGACCCTCTGCTTGTAAGGCAGATGCTCTCCCAGCT
>CAJTLB010000022.1 GCA_910577045.1 uncultured Lachnospiraceae bacterium
AAAAGTTTGTGGTGATTTTTGCGATTTACACTTGACAAAGGTCACTTCATAACAGATGAATATATTATATAAACAACTTGAAAAAATACATAATATGCCTAATTCAAAGGTACTTATAAGGATTGTTAGCAGTTTATTAAGGAGAGAATCAGCTTTTGCTGCGTTTAAAGGATGTTATGTCCGTAAACATATAAAAGAGTATCCAGAATTACAAAAATATGTAGAATAAGGAGATTAATATGTGTTTTTGGCTTTGGGTAGGGAAAAGGGGTAGGACAGATTATAAAATACTATTGTGAAATTTCAAAGTTAGTGATAAAATATTTTTGTAAAAATTAAAAAAAGGAGTGTATTATAAAAATGAAAAGAAAGAAATGTAAGTGTTATGCGTTTTGTCTAATATTGCTATTGTCTATTGCAATGTTGCAAGGCTGTGGCGATAAATCATCTGAAACAAACCAGAACCAGACAAAACAAGAAGAAACAAAACAAAAAGAAACAACTACAGCAGAGGATTTATTGGCTGATATGAAAGAGTTTTCTAATGCTGATAAATCGGCATTTATCCATTTGAATAATAAGTGGACAGCAGATGATCTAGGGGCAGGGGCAGAATCCTTTTTAAGTGCAGGAAATTCTACAGGGAATGAATCTGTATATATTTTCCAGTTCCCAAAGGGAGGCATGTTTAATATAACTAGCATAGATTCATTGAAAACATTTGTGGAGACTTCTTTTTCTATGTCAGAAATCAAAGAAGAGACAGCATTTGAGGTTCCTGGCATGTCAGATGTAGAATTAGTCTCTGCGAAAGTAACATCACAAGGCCATACAGGAGATGTATATTTAATTTATGGAGAAACAGATTACGCATATTATTCGATTGGATATATCTCTACAAAAATAAATGATAAGATGAAGCGTTCTTTTGAGGCATCTTGCTCTACGTTCCGGGAGGAAGTACCAGAAGTAGAAGATCGGACGACGGTAGAATTGACAGATACAGTGCGTTGGTTTAATGCAGCTTATGCTATTTTAACATCTGCAAATGGCTGGGATTATAACCGGATTGGAGGTTTGCCTGCAAATGACAGCACTATGGCAATTGTACAGGCAATGTTACAACAATCATGGGATGTAACAGATCGGGCAACAGCAGACGAAACTTTAGAGTGGATTTTAAAAGAAGGGCATAGTGCTGATTGTATAGATAATATGAAATATCTAGAACAAAATGGGATAAAGGAAGTTGCTGAAGATAAGCGTGCTGCGTTTGTTTTGGAAAACTTTGATGTAACAGAAGAGGTCGCACAGATTATGGCAAATTGTTATGCAAAGTATGAGCAATATGGAGAAAATGTAATTGTAGCATGGGATTATAGCCGTGCTTTAAGTTTGGCAGCTTTCTATTATTTGGCAGGTTATTATACAGAACAAGAGGCAATGGACAAGTCTTTAGAAATAGCAACAAAATTGCAGTCTATATATGAATCTTGGGATGAAATGATGGAGGGTTATTTCCTTGGATATGAGTATTGGGCAGAAGAGAGCAGCGAGGAACGCCGTGCTATTTATGAGGACATTAAAAAGAAAGAAGGAAATCCTTATCAAGTGGATTATAAAATAACCTTAGAAAAGACGTGGTAAATAAGTATGATATAGCTATTTGAAGGGGTGCCGCAAAACAACATAAATAGCGGGTTTTGCGGTAGTCCTTTGTTTTTACAGGTGTAGATCAAAGGGGGATATACAAATGGTAGTAGAATATTTTATGGGAAGAAAAGAATGTAATACAATAAAAGAGCTAGAAGAAACTTTAAAGCTTAGGAACCAGAATAGCGCGAATGAATTTATTATTAGTGAGAAAGAAAAGTATTATCCATATCTTGCTATAACAGTAAGAGATGATCTTGCTGTTTTAAATTATATGGAGGAAGAAGGATGTTCCTATATCGCGATAGGCGGAGAAAAAGCAGGAGTACAAGAAGGCAGTACATTATTCCATACTTGCTCAGAAACAGACGAAATGGAAATGGATAATTATTATGTATTGCGTTTTTGTGATGCACAAATAGTAGCAAAAGAGTTTTTTGAGGATATGACATTGCCAAAAAGTGTAGAATGGGACAGGATATAGGCAAAGTAAGAAGGGATAGAAAAGGTGGCTTTTGTTTATAAGGATAATGAGGCATACAAGGAATTTATAAAATTGTATTGTGGCAGCCAAAGGAAGGATAGGAAAGCTTGGACTGATTATTTTATTTCAGTAATGTTTTTGGAAGTGTGCAGAAAGAAAGAATTTACAGAACTGTTATTAGAAGAAGTAATTTATAATAAGGAAAAATATCCGCCAAGCAAGGAATTTTTAACAGCACTGCATTTGGCATATCTTTTTACGTCTAAAGAAGCTGTATACCGGGATCATACAGATAGGTCTTTTTGTTTATACAAAGAAAGTGCAATAGAAGATATGTGGATATATAGCAATAGAAGGCTTGAGACAGGTGCAGATTTTGAAGGGATAGAAGATATTTTTGAAATTGCAAAAATAGGCCCTGTACCTAGGAAATTAATGGGTAATGACCAAGCACTTTTTTTAGGGTATATAGAATATTGGCATTTAGAATATTTGGCAGAACATAATAAATGGGATGAAGATACTATACAAGGGCTGGGAGATATTTTAGGCAGATATGCCATGGCATATATCAAGGATAAATGTGAGAAAAGGTTAGACAGGCATCCAGCAAGTTTGCGTTTGTTGTATTATTTTTTTGAAAAATATCATTTGCCAGATCCAGTATATCGAGTTTTATGGAAGCAATTACATTTAGAAAGTGCACAATATGGAAAGGCAAAGATTTATTATGGAAAGTTAAGGGAATGTGTATTAAAGAATGTTCCAGATATAGAAGGAACAAAGATAGATTATTTACAGCTTTCAAAAGCAGTACGGTTTTATACAAATAACTGTGAGGCTTGGGGAGAGGAAGAGTGTGCAGCAGAAACTAATCAATTATTTGCAAGGGAAGATATGCAGGCGGCATTAAGGGATCCATTGGCTGTTAAGGAAAGAGTACTCCGGCTTTGGGTAAATGGGCAAGTGAGTGCCCCTTTTTTAAGGCATATTATTGAATTTTATATAAAAAACCTAAATATTCCTATGGCACAACAAATTATTGATAAGGCAGAAGAATATTTGTACCAGAAGGAAATAGAAGAAAGGTTTAAAAGAGAGAATGAAGCCCCTATTTTAGAAGCAGTAAGTTTAGCAAATGCTTCTTGTTTCCGTTATTGGTTAAATATTGCATTTTATTCTGCAAAAGATTTAGAAACAGGTAGGTGTATAAGTGAATATTTAGCGCAGAAGTTTTGCTATCCAGATAATTGGAGCCGCCGTTTTTTAGCTACCCCAAAACAGCGGAAAATTAAGTTTTTAGATAAAGAGATTACATTAGTATTCCATTTGTTTTATATTGAATATTATATTGATCAGGAAATTTTATGCAAACCGTTTCTTTTATGGGAAGAATTAAAAGAAATATGCCAGGATAAAGAAGAATTTTTACTTCTGCTCCCTATAACATGGGGCTGGTCTTATCAATTAAGTGCTGTAATAGAAGAATTAATGTTACGTTTAGAAGATACTCCTTTGCCAAAAGAAGATATTTTAGTGCTTGCAGGGATTCTTGCAGGTAATGTGTGCCGCGTGCCAACAGAAGAGGAAGAAAACTTCCCATTGGAATTATATAAAGAAACAACAGGAAAATTATATGGTTGTGAGTGGTTAGAGAAAAAACGAGAAGTTTGTTTTTTTGAACAGACGCCAACAGGAAGAAATTATATAAGGGATAGGAGATATACCCGTATTATAAATAAAACGAGATTTTTTTCCCTAGCAGATAAGGTATTTAAGGAGATTGTTGGATTATTAGAATTAGATATTTCTTTTTTAAAGAAAATGCCAGATATTGTATATGTTACGCCAGATAAAGAGTATCAAACGGTTAGAAAGGGACAGTTGCAAGAATTATTTGATCAGTTTTCACAAAATCAATGGATGAGGCTGGAGTTGTCATGGAATGTGCAAAAAAGTTTTGAAATCCAGGATTATCAGCCAAGGCGTTCTTTAGTGCTATTAAATGACAACGGAAAATATGCTTGCATGTTTTTTGATGATCAGAAAGGAGAATGTCATTATCTTTTATCTATGCCAGAAGTATATAGCGAAGTGGATGAAAAAGATGTTATTTATCAGCCATTTTTAATGGGAATATTGCCTAATTACAATATCCATAAGAACTTTTTTTCTATCCAAAGTAAGCTAAATAGAGTATTACGGGAGGTTAGTGTCCCTGATAAAATAGGTACCTATGGGGCAGAAGGAGGCTTCTTTTGGTCTTTGGATGTTTTTTACCAGAAACATCGTAGATATTATATTTGTAAACAAGCATTAGGGGGTTTTCCATTAGAATGGTCATATAGAAGGCCCACAGCAAAATTTGTATTTTCTAAAAAGCCCATTTCTATAGGATTTGAGAGTTTAGATGGGAAGAAAGAAGAAAAAAAGATAAGCCAAGTTAATCAAACAGAAGCAGGAGAAGCTTTAGTAAGTTTTGTGTTGGGAAAATTAAAAAAATTGTGTTTAGTATGGGAATGGGAGGAGACATGGCAAAGTTATATTGTATTACTTCAGGACCAGGGAAAATATATGATGGCTTATTTACGGGATGATATAAAGAGTGCAGAATATTATGTAGCAGATGTAAAAGGCTATATGGAGGTAGAAGGAAAGGACTATACAAAAGAAATATTCCTTGGAAAAACTATGCCAGCATATTTAATCCATCAAGATATTTTGAAAATCCGTAATGGGTTAGATATTATTTTTGATAATTTTTTAGGGCCTGTTCTGGCAGTAGATAGATTTGGGGAATTTGCTAAGGAAAATCCAATAAAACCAAGAGATTACCAGAAAATAAAAAAGGAATTAGTTGGGGAATAATAGGGAAATTTCTTGTTATTCTTTTAGAAAGCTGTTATAATAGCTTTACTATATTGGATACATAAAAGGAGAAAGAAATGACAACAGTGACATTGGGGACAACAGGAATAACCGTAAATAAAAACGGTTTTGGTGCGCTTCCGATACAACGCATTATAAAAGAAGATGCGGTTTATTTGCTTCGGAAGGCATTTGAATGTGGGATTACTTTGTTTGATACAGCCAGATTTTATACAGACAGTGAGGAAAAGATAGGGGAGGCTTTTCTTGGTATGCGGGAAAAAGTATATATTACTACAAAGACAGCCGCTATAACACCAGAGGCATTTTGGAAGGATTTAGAAAAATCATTGTCAGATTTGCAAACAGAGTATATTGATATTTACCAATTCCATAATCCAGCCTTTTGCCCAAAACCTGGGGATTCTTCGGGAATATATGAGTGTATGCTAGAAGCAAAAAAACAAGGGAAAATCCGTCATATTGGAATTACAAACCATAGGATTGGCGTAGCACATGAGGCGGTTGATTCAGGCCTTTATGAAACATTACAGTTTCCGTTTAGTTATCTTTCTGGGGAAAAGGAACTAGAATTGGTAGAAAAGTGCAAACAGAAAAATATGGGGTTTATTGCTATGAAAGCACTTTCTGGCGGCCTTATTACTAATTCAGCAGCAGCATATGCTTTTTTGGCACAATATGAAAATGTACTGCCTATTTGGGGCGTACAAAGGGAAAAGGAGTTAGATGAATTTCTTTCTTATATAGAAAACCCACCAGAAATGACAGCAGAAAGGGCAGAACTAATAGAAAAAGATCGGGCAGAACTGCAAGGTGAGTTTTGCCGGGGATGTGGTTATTGTATGCCTTGCCCAGTTGGGATAGAAATTAATAATTGTGCTAGGATGTCCCTGCTTTTACGCCGTTCGCCGTCAAGTTTACAATTAACGCCAGAAGTTCAGGAGAAAATGAAGAAGATTGAGGATTGTTTGCATTGTAACCAGTGCAAGTCTAAATGCCCATATGGCTTGGATACACCAACACTTTTAGAAAAGAATTATCAAGATTATAAAGAGATATTGGCAGGGAAACCATTTTAACCTATCAAGGATTGCAAATGCCCAGTTTGGCGGTAGAAAGAATTGGTATGGAGGATAGGAATGAGATTACTAAGTATAGCGAGTGGAAGCAGTGGGAATTGTGTTTATGTTGGTGACAGGGAGACGCATTTGCTTGTAGACGCGGGAATTAGTGGGAAAAGAATAGAAGCGGGGTTGAACCAGAATGGCTTAAAGACATCAGATGTAAAAGGAATTTTAATCACACATGAACATTCTGACCATATTAGTGGATTGGGTGTGTTGGCGAGGCGTTATGGGATTCCGATTTATGCAACAAAAGAAACCATAAAGGAGATAAAACGAGTGAAAAGCCTTGGGGCAATAGATCCAGATTTATTTATCCCTATTTTACCAGATAAAGATTTCCAAATTGAAACAGTAACAATCCATCCATTTTCTATTTCCCATGATGCAGCAAACCCAGTGGCATACCGAGTTTCTAACCAGAAGGAACATGTGGCAGTTGCAACAGATATGGGAACTTACAATGAATATATTATTAAGAATTTAAGTGGGCTCCATGCACTTCTTTTGGAAGCAAACCATGATGTTAATATGTTAGAAACAGGGAGTTACCCATATTTATTAAAACGCAGGATTTTAAGTGATAAAGGCCATCTATCAAATGAATTGTCCGGGAAGCTTTTAACAGAAATTTTTCATAATGGGTTAAAACATATTTTCTTAGGGCATTTGTCTAAAGAAAATAATTTTGCAGAACTTGCGTATGAAACAGTAAAACTGGAAATAGCAAGTAAATATAAAGGAAATGAAGTTCCTATTCAAGTTGCCAGACGGGATATGCCGTCACAGATGGTTTTGGTGTAAGGTAGCAGAATAGAAGGAGTGTGGAGGAATCTTATGAAAAAAACAATTATTACAGTGGTAGGGAAGGATACCGTAGGAATTATTGCAAAAATTTGTACATATCTTGCTGAAAACCAAGTAAATATTTTAGATATATCGCAGACAATTGTACAAGAGTATTTTAATATGATGATGATTGTGGATATGCAGAAGGCAGAAAAAGAGTTTGGCAAAATGGCAGGTGAGTTGGAAGAACTTGGAAGGGAAATTGGTGTAATGGTTAAGGTACAGCATGAAGATATTTTTAATAAAATGCACCGGGTATAGGAAGGGAATCTGCTATGATAAATATGTTTGAAGTAAATGAAACAAATAAAATGATTGAGCAGGAAAATCTAGATGTCAGGACTATTACACTTGGTATTAGCCTTTTAGATTGTTGTGATACGGATATTGAAAAGGTAAAGAGTAAGATTTATTCTAAAATAACAAGCCTTGCTAAAGATTTAGTAAAGACTGGGCAGGAAATAGAGCGAGAATATGCAGTCCCTATTGTAAATAAGCGGATTTCAGTAACACCTATTGCATTAATTGGTGCTTCAGCATGTAAAACAGAGGAGGATTATGTCAGTATTGCAGAAACTTTAGATAGAGTGGCAAAAGAAGTGGGAGTTAATTTTATTGGGGGGTATTCAGCCTTAGTCTCTAAGGGGATGACAACAGCAGATGAATTATTAATCCGTTCCATTCCAAAAGCATTGGAGAAAACAGAACGAGTTTGCAGTTCTGTAAATTTGGGTTCTACAAAAACAGGGATCAATATGGATGCAGTACGCTTAATGGGAGAAATAATAAAAGAAACGGCAGAATTAACAAAAGGGCAAGATTCTTTGGGGTGTGCAAAATTGGTTGTATTTTGTAATGCCCCAGATGATAACCCATTTATGGCGGGTGCTTTTCATGGCGTAACGGAGCCAGATGCAGTGATCCATGTAGGAGTAAGTGGCCCAGGTGTGGTAAAACATGCGTTAGAGCAAGTGCGTGGGCAAAATTTTGAGGTGCTTTGTGAAACAATAAAAAGGACTGCATTTAAAATAACCCGTGTGGGGCAATTAGTGGCACAGGAAGCATCAAAACGGTTAAATATTCCATTTGGCATTATTGATTTGTCACTTGCACCAACTCCAGCAGTAGGGGATAGTGTGGCAGAAATTTTAGAAGAAATTGGCTTGGAGATGGCAGGTGCCCCAGGTACGACTGCAGCACTTGCACTATTAAATGACCAAGTAAAAAAGGGAGGAGTAATGGCTTCTTCTTATGTGGGCGGCTTAAGTGGGGCGTTTATACCAGTAAGTGAAGATAAAGGAATGATTGATGCTGTTTCAGAGGGAGCATTGACTTTGGAAAAATTAGAAGCAATGACTTGTGTTTGTTCGGTAGGGTTAGATATGATTGCAATTCCAGGGGATACAAAAGCATCTACAATTTCTGGCATTATTGCAGATGAAGCAGCAATTGGCATGGTAAACCAAAAAACAACAGCAGTTAGGATTATCCCAGTAGTTGGAAAAGGAGTAGGGGATACAGTGGAATTTGGGGGGTTGTTAGGGTATGCGCCAATTATGCCAGTAAACCAGAAAGCATGTGAAATATTTGTAAACAGGGGAGGCAGGATTCCTGCACCAATTCATAGTTTTAAAAATTAAGAGGATGTCGGTCTAGTACCGACATTTTTCTCTAAAACGATTGTTTTAAGAAAGGAATTGGGAAAATGGCAAATGCCATATATAATAAATATGGGACAAAAGAAACAACATAGCAAGGACTGTTTAGTGATAATAGGGTTATGACAACAAACATTGCTATTGTATATGTAATGTTTATTGTATTAATTGCAAGATATATTTCTGGCTATTTATGGGGGATTTTTGCAAGTATTATAGCTGTAATTGCCATTAATTTCTTTTTTTCTGAACCAATTATGGAATTAAATTTTGTAAAAGATGGATATCCAATTACTTTTGCAGGGATTTTGGAAAAGGGATTCCTCCTGAAAAAATGAAAAATCTATTTGATGGTGCTTGTTTATGCAAAGATAGCCGTAGTGATGCCAGAAGGGGGATGGGTATTGGCTTGTCTATATGTAAAACAATTATATTGGCACATGGAGGAGATATTGTAGGAAGAAATTATACAGATGGAGCAGAGGTTTCTTTCTGGCTTCCATTAGAAGGAGAAGAAAATGAATCAGAAAACATTAGTTCTGGTTATAGAAGATGAACCAAGTATAGCAAATTTTATTTCTTCCGTATTAAATAACCATGGTTATAAAATAATGAGCTGCCGTACAGGAAAGGAAGGGCTTACTATGGCGGCGTCCCATTGCCCAGGGGTAATTTTGCTGGATTTGGGTCTGCCGGATATGGAAGGGAATGAAGTAATCCGTATATTAAGAGAACGGAGTAATATACCTGTTATTGTTATTTCTGCGAGGACACAAGAAACAGATAAAATAGCAGCTTTAGATTATGGTGCAGATGATTATATTACAAAACCTTTTGGGACGGGGGAATTAATGGCAAGGATACGTACAGCACTGCGCCATACTATACATGCAGGAAATGCAAAAAGTTTCCAGAGTGGAGATTTTCGGATAGATTTTGAACGGCATCAGGTACTGGTAGGAGAAAAAAATATCCATTTAACACAAATTGAATATAAGATTGTGGCGTTACTTGCTAAAAATGCAGGCAAAGTTATGACTTATGATAGGATTATTAAAGAAATATGGGGCCCTTATGCAGATAATAATAATCGGATTTTACGGGTAAATATGGTGAATATTAGGAGAAAAATAGAAATAAACCCAACAGAACCAAAGTATATTTTTACAGAAATAGGTATTGGATACCGTATGAGTGACGAAGATTAAAAGTTATGATAAATTTTTGAAAATAGTATACGCGGATTCTTTTTTATGCTATAATGATGTTATAGAATTTTTATTTGTATACCAAGTCAGATAAGAAAGGAAGGACTAAGATATGTTCGGAAAGGGAAGTGAACTAAAAAAAGGAAAAGACAGTAAACCCACAAGTCTGAGGAACACATCTGAAAATACAAAGAAAAAAGTAAAGAACATAGAAAAGGAAGTTGCTCAAAAGCTAGAACAGACGATAGATAAGGAAAAACTAGCGAGTATTCGGAAGGATGTAAAGAAAAAACAGGTAGTATTTGGGATTAAAATGAAACTATATGGCGGATTTGCACTTCCTATTTTGTGTGTGATTTTGGTTGGCGTAGTTTCTTATCAAAAGGCGGCACAAGGGATGAGTGAAAATTATGAGAGTGCAACAATGCGATCTATGAATATGGCAGTACAGTACTTGGACTTTGGTTTTCAATCTTTGGAATCAGAAGCATTGCAATTATATGTAGATAAAAATCTTTCTAAATATGTGTTAGGCTTAAACAGCCAGTCAGAGATATTAAGTTTAATTAGTACAACAAAGACAAGCCTAACAGCAAAACAGGTTGCAAATAGTTTTATCCAGTCTATGCATTTAATTACTACTTCTAATGTAAAGAATATATCAACATCATCTACAATAGATAAAGGGGTATTTGAAGAATGGCTGGCAAGTGAAGAAGGAGTGCTAGTTTCAGAAAACAATGGTGGTATGTGGATTGGGAAACATGATACATTGGATAAACTTTTGGAATTAAAAAGTGATAATTATGCTTGTGCTTATATGAGAGTATATTCCAATATGGCAGCCTGTGCAATTATAGATTTAAGTAAGGCATCTATAGAAGAAATTTTACATGATTTGGATTTAGGGGAAGGCACCATTTCAGGTTTTGTTACAGCAGATGGTTATGAAGTAGTTATAGATACTATGGAAGAAGGAATAGATGGGTTTACTTTTACTGGGCAGGAATTTTATCAAGAAGCATTATCAGAGCTTGCTCCTGTAGTTTCGGAGGAGACAAATATTATAGATTATTCCAAAAAGGTTTCTTTTAATGGAAAAGAATATCTTTTTATGGCAAGTAAAAGTAGCGTAAATGGTTCTGTTATATGTGGGCTGGTACCAGAAGCATTAATTAATAGTAATGCTACAGATATTCGGACAGTAACCTTTCTGATTGTAATATTAGCAGGCGGTGCAGCGGCTATCCTTGGTGTATATGTAGCTGGTACAATAGGAAAAGCAATAAAAGTAATTAGCGGGAAGTTACATAAAGTTGCAGAAGGCGATTTAACAGTTATTATGGATATTAAGCAAAGAGATGAGTTTGCTATATTAGCTGGCAATGTAGGTGAAATGGTAGATAATACCCGAGGCTTAATTGTCAATGTAAAAGAGACTTCAAAAAAGGTAGAAGGTTCTACACATAATATGGTGGAAGCTACTGATGCAATGGAAAGATGTGGGGAAAGTATTTCTACAGCAGTAAGTGAAATAGAGCAAGGAATTTCCCAGCAGGCAGAAGATGCACAAAGCTGTTTAGAGCAAATGGATGAATTGTCTAAAAAAATAGAAGTGGTTAGTAAAGATGTAGATGATATTATGCAAATAGCAGACAATACTAGGACGATGATTAAAGACGGCATTGGCACAATGGATGAATTGTCGAAGCGTTCTTCTTCTACATCAGAGATTACACAGAAGGTAGTAGAGAGTATTCGTATTTTAGAAGAAAAATCAGCGTCTATTGTAAAATTTATTGATGTGATTAATGAGATTTCAGAAGAAACAAGCTTGCTTTCCCTAAACGCTTCTATTGAAGCAGCAAGGGCAGGCGATGCAGGCAGAGGGTTTGCAGTAGTAGCGGAAGAAATCCGTAAATTAGCAGATGGTTCTATGGGTGCAGCCAATGAAATCCAAAAAGTAGTAAAAGAAATTATTGAACAGACAAAGGGAACTGTAAATACAGCAAAAGAAGCAGAAGGAATTGTAAGCGGGCAGGCCAGCATAGTTAATAAAACAATAGAGGCTTTTGGCAATATGAACTCTGGAGTAGAAAAATTGGTAACAGGATTAAAAGGAGTAGGCGATAGTGTATCTAGCATGGAAGAAGAAAGAAGAGATACGCTCCATGCAATTGAAAGTATTTCAGCCGCTTCAGAAGAAACAGCCGCTTCTGCATTAGTTGTGACAAATTCTGTACAAAGCCAGTTGTCGGTAGTAAATGATTTAAAAGATGCTTCTAGGGAATTAGAACAACGTTCGATGGAACTAGAAAAAGCGATTAATGTATTTAAAATATAGCGAGTATTTAGATAAAATAGTAAGAAAACTGCTCCAATTATTATATAAGCGGAGCAGTTTTTATTTTACTTTGGAAGGGCGTTTTAGAAAATACGGAGTTTTTCTGTAAATTCATTCGCCAATGGAACCTGGAATTTTTCTTCTTGTATTTTTTTATATATGTTGGCAGCAAGAATATCTTGCCTTAACATTTTTTTACCATAATCGTCTAAATATTTGTTGGCATTAGCCATTTTGGAAATAAGCGGAATAGATGTGTTTTTCTTTATATAGGAAAGAAGTGGGCTGGCATTTTTTTGGAAACCTAATATTCTAGCATAAGGAATAAAATCATGGGCAGAATAAATTTGATAATCTTTGGCACGGATATTAAGTAAAATATGCAAAAGTCCACGATAAATACGAGTCAAGGTATATTGGCGGGTTTTAATAGAAAGGGCATATGCTTCATAGGAAGTGTAATATGGAAGCTCATTATAGATACGTTGCCCAATTTCTTTTGAGACATCTTGATATAGGTGCAGGGCAATATTTTGCTCCTTTTCCATTAAAAGCCGATAATAAAGGCAAATGGAAAAATCATTAGGATAGATAGGGAAACGTTTGTTATATTCTTTTTCTAATATAGCAAAGACTTCATTGGGCACAGTGGAAGAAAGTTTTTCTAATGTTCCTTCTTTATATAGAGTGCGTATAGCCGAAGCAGAAGCGAACTGGACATCAATAGAAGTATCATGGTATCCAGCACTTTCCCGTGCTACGGTAATAGGGGAAATTGGGCTTTTTCTTCGCTGTAAAGATTTTAGATATTCTAATGCAAGAATATTGTTTGGCTGGTTAAGGATTGCTTGTATTTCAGGATATGTCATTTCTTCAAAGGAAGATAAGGCACCAGGGATTTGTTTGCAACTGGCAATAGCACGTTCCCTGGCAGCAGGATAAGGGTGCCCTTCCTTTAATTCTTTTTGGATTGCTTCTTTAAAAAGAGGGGATTCTTCTTTTAGATGCCCAGCAAGATAAGATAATTTTTCTAATTCTCCACATTCACTTCCAAAACAAAGGGTATTAACGGCCCCTAATTTATCTAATAAAGATACGGCTCCCATAGCAAAGGTTTCTGCACTGGCAGTTGCATAGGCAACAGGCAGTTCTAAAACAAGATCAGCTCCTTGGGAAAGTGCCATTTCACAGCGTAAATATTTATCTAATAAGGCAGGTAATCCTCTTTGTACAAAGTTCCCGCTTATAATGGCAATAATATAGTCTGCATTTGAAAGTTCTTTGGTACGTAAAATATGGTAAGCATGTCCATGGTGGAATGGATTGTATTCTGCTATAATTCCTGCAATTTTCATAAAAACCCTCCTCAGTTTTATATGGAATTAGTGTACCATACTATAATAGGTGCGTAAAGTACAAGTATTTTTTTTAGAAATTTTATTTTTCCCTTGTATACAGAAAATTTTAGCGTTATAATTATAATAAATGTATGCCAGTGTCCCGGATATTTTAGGGACAGACATACGAAAGAGAATAACGGATTAGAAAGGAGTCATAGAATCATGGGATTTATTGACACAATTAAAGCAAGGGCGAAAGCTGACAAAAAAACAATTATTTTACCAGAGTCGATGGATAGAAGGACATTTGAGGCTGCTGCTGTAATCTTAAAAGAAGATATAGCAAACCTAATTATTATTGGAACGCCAGAACAGGTAGCAGAAAATAGCAAGGACCTTGATATTTCTGGGGCAACCATTATTGATCCAAATACATATGAAAAGACTCAGGAATATATTGATTTATTTGTAGAGCTTCGGAAGGCAAAGGGCCTGACCCCTGAGAAGGCAAAAGAATTGATGTTTAAGGATTATGCGTACTATGGCTGTTTAATGATTAAAAATGGGGATGCAGATGGCATGGTATCTGGTGCTTGCCATTCTACAGCAGATACATTGCGCCCATGTTTGCAGATTATTAAAACAAAACCAGGCACAAAATTAGTATCTGCCTTCTTTTTAATGGTAGTACCAAATTGTGAATATGGTGCAAATGGTACATTTGTGTTTGCAGATTCTGGCTTAAACCAAAATCCTTCTCCAGAAGAACTTGCTGCCATTGCAAAATCTTCTGCAGAAACATTTGAGTTATTGGTTGGGGAAGAACCAGTTGTGGCTATGTTATCCCATTCTACTATGGGCAGTGCAAAACATGCAGATGTAGATAAGGTAGTAGAAGCAACAAAAATAGCAAAGGAAGAATATAAAGACTTAAAGGTAGATGGGGAGTTACAGTTAGATGCAGCGATTGTCCCAAGTGTAGGCGCATCTAAGGCACCAAACAGTGAAGTAGCTGGCAAGGCGAATGTTTTAGTGTTCCCAGATTTGGATGCAGGGAATATTGGATATAAATTAGTACAAAGGCTTGCAAAGGCAGAGGCATATGGCCCAGTAACACAAGGGATTGCAAAACCTGTAAATGATTTATCTAGAGGATGTAGCGCAGAGGATATTGTAGGGGTAGTAGCTATTACAGCAGTACAGGCACAAGCAAAATAAAAATTAGTAAAAGGAGAAGAGTATAATGAATATATTAGTAATTAACTGTGGGAGTTCTTCCCTAAAATTCCAATTAATTAATTCTGATACAGAGGATGTTTTGGCAAAAGGGCTTTGTGAGCGTATTGGCATTGATGGCAGGTTAGTATACCAGCCAGCAGGAGGCGAAAAAGAAACGACAGAGGCTTCTATGCCAAGCCATAAGCAGGCAATCCAGATGGTATTAGATGCACTGATGAATGAGAAAACAGGCGTTATTAAGAGCCTGTCTGAAGTAGGCGCAGTGGGCCATAGGGTGGTACATGGGGGAGAGAAATTTGCCTCCTCTGTTGTATTGACAGAAGAAGTATTAAAGGCAGTAGAAGAATGTAATGATTTGGCGCCACTCCATAACCCAGCAAACTTAATTGGAATTGCTGCATGTAAGGAATTAATGCCAGAGACCCCAATGGTTGGTGTATTTGACACAGCATTCCACCAGACGATGCCAAAAGAGGCATATTTATATGGGCTTCCATATGAATACTATGAGAAGTATAAGGTAAGAAGGTATGGCTTCCATGGGACAAGCCACAGTTATGTATCAAAACGTGTAGCAGAATTCCTTGGGAAATCCTATGAGGATATGAAGACGATTGTTTGCCATTTAGGAAACGGCTCTAGCCTTTCTGCTGTTATGAATGGGAAGTGTGTGGATACTTCTATGGGCCTTACCCCATTGGAGGGCCTTGTAATGGGAACCCGTTCTGGTGATATTGATCCAGCTATTATGGAATATATTGCAAAAAAAGAGAATTTAGATATTACAGGGGTAATGAATGTATTAAATAAAAAATCTGGCGTATTTGGTATTTCGAAAGGGCTTTCTAGTGATTTCCGTGATTTGGAAAACGCAGAAAAAGAAGGAAATGAATACGCAAAGACAGCCCGTAATGTTTTTGTATACCGTGTAGCAAAATATATTGGTGCTTATGTTGCAGTTATGAATGGTGTAGATACAATTGTGTTTACAGCAGGAGTAGGTGAAAATGATGGTTTAGTACGCAGCGATATATGTAAACATTTAGAATTCCTCGGCATCCAGATTGATGCAGAGGCAAATGGGCAAAGAGGAAAAGAAATTGTGATTTCTACGCCAGATTCTAAAGTAACCGTATTGGTAATTCCTACAAACGAGGAGCTTGCGATTGCAAGGGAAACATTGGCATTAGTAAAGTAAAATAATTGAGAAGAGTCTTGACAAATCTATATCTTGTATGTATAATGATACAAGTGTGCGAAATGTAGCTATTGGAGAACATGATGCAGATTAATTTATCAGAGATACTATCAAAAGAAGGAAAATACATACAGACAGTTATGTATGAGCCAGAGACTTTCCATATAGCAGCAAGGGAATATCCGATTCTAGAAAAGAAGCCTGTGTATTTTGAGTTTATTCATCTTGGAGAGAAGAAGATTTTTATGAAAGCAGTCATTGATCTTGCTTTACAAATGCCCTGTGACCGCTGCTTGGAGGATGTGCGAAAGGATTTCCATATTGAAACAGAAAATGAATTTAATATGGCAGAAACAGAAACACAGCGGATAGAAGCTCTTGACGAAATGAATTTTATCAGTGGATACAGTTTAGATGTAGATAGTTTTGTCTATGGTGAGATTTTATTAAACTTACCTATGAAGGTTCTGTGCAGGGAAGACTGCAAAGGAATTTGTAATAGATGTGGTACAAATCTCAATAATGGAACCTGTAATTGTGATACAGGCCCATTAGATCCACGAATGGCAAAAATACTTGATGTATTTCAGAATTCAGGCAAATAGGAAAAGCTGTTTGTATAACAAGGAGGTGTGTAAACCATGTCTATCTGTCCAAAGAATAAATCTTCTAAAGCAAGAAGAGACAGCCGTAGGGCAAATTGGAAAATGACTGCTCCAAATTTAGTAAAGTGCAGTAAGTGCGGCGAATTAATGATGCCTCACAGAGTATGCAAGTCCTGTGGTTCTTATAATAAGAGAGAAATTATTACGGTAGAATAGGGAATAACACAAAAAAACATCCTAAGATAATGTAGGGTGTTTTTTTATGTCCTAAAGCAAATATTGTACGTCTTTTTTGCTTGACATGAGAATAGTGATTTAGTATAGTATGAGTAGGTACGAAAAGAAGAATGTTGTATGCTTACAGCAGGATATGGAGGAAACATGAAGGTAAGAGTGGCAGTAGATGCCATGGGTGGTGATAATGCTCCGGTTGAAATTGTTAAAGGGGCTGTTGATGCAGTTTTAGCCAGAAAGGACATAGAAGTTATCCTGGTGGGAATAGAGGACAGGGTAAAAAAAGAACTTTCCAATTATACGTATCCACAGGAACAAATCCGTGTAGTACATGCAAGCGAGATAATTGCAACAGAGGAACCGCCTGTAATGGCAATTCGCAAAAAGAAAGATTCTTCTATTGTGGTAGCAATGAACTTGGTAAAACATGGGGAGGCAGATGCGTTTGTGTCAGCAGGAAGTTCAGGGGCTATTTTAGTAGGGGGACAGCTTCTTGTTGGGAGGATTAAAGGGATAGAAAGGCCACCATTAGCCCCAGTAATTCCAACGGAGAAAGGTGTTTCACTTTTAATTGACTGTGGGGCAAACGTAGATGCAAGGCCATCCCATTTAGTACAGTTTGCAAAAATGGGTTCTATTTATATGGAAAATGTGGTTGGCATTAAGAACCCAAAAGTAGCCATAGTAAATATTGGTGCAGAGGAAGAGAAGGGAAATGCGTTGGTAAAAGAAACGTTTCCGCTTTTGAAAAATTGCCCTGATATTAATTTTATCGGCAGCATTGAAGCAAGGGAAATTCCAAGTGGATATGCAGATGTCATTGTCTGTGAAGCATTTGTGGGAAATGTAATTTTAAAACTGTATGAAGGTGTTGGATCAACTTTTAAGCGTATGATTAAACAAGGGTTGATGAGCACGGCAATTTCTAAAGTGGGGGCATTATTAGTCCAATCAGCAATAAAGAAAACATTAAAAGCGTTTGATGCAAGCGAGTATGGAGGAGCGCCACTTTTAGGTTTAAATGGCTTAGTAGTAAAGACGCATGGAAGTTCAAAGGCAAAAGAAATAAAAAATTCTATTATTCAATGTGTTGCCTTTAAGGAACAACAGATAAATGAAAAAATTAAACAGAATATTATAATAGAAGAGTAAGAAAGGGAGAGGGATATGGAATTCGAGAAGTTACAGAAAATTATTGCAGAGGTATTAAATATTGAGCCAGATGAAATTACAATGGAAACAACATTTGTAGATGATTTAGGTGCAGACTCGTTGGATGTGTTCCAGATTATTATGGGAATTGAAGATGGATTTGATATTGATATAGATAGCGAGGATGCAGAAAAAATTGTATCTGTTGGAGATGCGTTAGAACGGATTAAGAATGCACTGAATTAATGCTGGCAATTGTGTAAGGCAGCAAAATGTGCAGGTTCCTTGGAAACTGGGAACCTGCATATTTTGTTCCATATAATTATTAGGAATATGAGGAAATATGAAAAGACAATTAGACGAATTGGAACAAAAAATTGGATATCAATTTAAAGATAGAGATTTATTAAGGCATGCCTTAATGCACAGTTCTTATGCGAATGAACATCACTATGAAAGGGGCAGGAATAATGAACGGCTAGAGTTTTTAGGAGATGCTGTGTTAGAGCTTTCTTCTAGTGAGTTTTTATACCATATGTATCCTGAAAAACCAGAAGGAGAATTAACAAAGTTACGTGCCAGCCTAGTGTGTGAAGCAACACTTTCCTTTTGTAGCAGGGAGATTGAGCTTGGAAAATATTTGTTTTTGGGAAAAGGAGAGGATCAAACTGGCGGAAGAGAACGGCCTTCTGTAGTGTCAGATGCAATGGAGGCATTGATAGGTGCTATTTATTTAGATGGAGGGTTTGCTGTTGCAAAAGAGTTTGTAGCCCAATTTATATTAAATGACATGGAACATAAACAATTATTTTATGACAGCAAGACAATTTTGCAAGAAATGGTACAAGGGCAATGTAGTGAAAGCCTTGTTTATAAAATGATTAAGGAAGAAGGCCCTGATCATAATAAAAATTATGAGATTCAGGTAATGCTTGGCAAAAAGGTCCTTGGGCAGGGAAAAGGAAGGACTAAAAAAGCCGCAGAACAAGAGGCTGCATACCAAGGGATCCTTTGTTTGCGGCAGGGAGATGATAGGAATGTATTTAAAAAGCATTGAGGTACAGGGCTTTAAGTCCTTTGCCAATAAGATTGTATTTGAATTCCACAATGGCATTACAGGGATTGTAGGGCCAAATGGAAGTGGAAAAAGTAATGTAGCAGATGCGGTACGGTGGGTGTTAGGGGAGCAAAGTGCAAAACAGCTTAGAGGCGCGAAAATGGAAGATGTGATTTTCTCTGGGACAGAAAACCGCAGATCGCAAGGATTTGCCTATGTGGCACTGACAATTGAAAATTCCGATCACAAGCTTGCCATAGAATATGAAGAAGTAACCGTAGCAAGAAGAGTATATCGTTCTGGGGAAAGTGAATATTTATTAAATGGTTCTCCCTGTAGGTTAAAGGATGTCAACGAATTATTTTATGATACTGGAATTGGAAAAGAAGGGTATTCTATTATTGGGCAGGGGCAGATTGATAAAATCTTAAGCGGGAAGCCAGAAGAAAGAAGAGAACTTTTTGATGAGGCGGCAGGAATTGTTAAGTTTAAACGTAGGAAAAATGAAGCATTAAAAAGGTTAGAAACAGAACAGCAAAACTTGGTACGTGTGGAAGATATTTTATCTGAATTAGAAAAACAAGTTGGCCCACTAAAAAAACAGGCAGAAACAGCACATGAATATTTACGTTTAAAAGAAGAATTAAAAACATATGATATTACTATGTTTCTTTCTGAATCAAGCAATTTAAAAAAACAAGTCTCGGAGATTGAAATAAAGGAACAAGATGTGTCTTTTCATTTAAAAGAGGCTAGGCAAGCAGAGGAAAAAATAAAAGGAGAGTATCAAAGGCTAGAGGAAGAACTGGAAAAAAAAGAGGAAACCCTTTTAGGGCTTCGGGAAGAGTTTTCTGGGACACAGATGAAAAAGGAGAAATTAGAAGGAGAAGTACGGCTGTTAGAAGAACAGATCCATAATGTAATAGGCCAGGATAAGGATTTTCAACTGCGAATAGAAAACTTGGAAAAAGAACAGAAGGAAAAACAGGAAGAAGAAGCTGCTGGGATAAAAGAAGGGACAGAAATGAATGGTTTGCTTTCTAAAGCGAAGGAGGAGCTTTCTAAGGCAGAGGAAGCATTACAACTTTTAGGGATTGAAGTGAAAGACAAAACCACAGTGGTAGAACAAGATAGAAATAGGATTATTGCTGTATTAAACGAAAAATCAAATGTGAAAAGTAAAATTCAACGTTATGAAACAATGCTAGAACAGATGCAGATAAGGAAGGCGGAGCTTTCCCGCAAGTTAATCCAGTTAAAAAGTACCCAGTCAGAACAAGAGGAAACAATAGAAGAATGGAATAAAAAACAAAGTGATATTACAAAAAGAATTTCTGATATGGAAAATCAGAAAGAATCCCTGGAGCAGCAAATTGCTAACCTGCATAATAGGAACTTAGATTTAGAGAAAAAAAGAAATGATTATCAACAGAAATTCCATGCAGAAAAGTCACGTTTCGAGGCACTTAAAAATATGGCAGAACGGTATGATGGATATGGGAATAGTATTCGGAAAGTAATGGAACAAAGAGAATACCAAAAAGGAATTTTGGGCGTAGTAGCAGATATTATTAAAACAGAAAAGAAATATGAGACTGCTATCGAAACGGCATTAGGCGGCAGTATCCAAAATATTGTAACAGATTCGGAACAAACAGCAAAGGAATTAATTGAATATTTGAAAAAAAATAAGTTTGGCCGTGCAACTTTTTTGCCGTTAAGTGCTGTTACAAATAGAAATCCATTTCATAACGATCAGGTATTAAAGGAGACAGGTGTTTTAGGCCTTGCCAGTGGGTTAGTCCAAACAGAGGCACAATATCAAGAGCTTTCTGAATATTTGTTAGGAAGGGTATTAGTGGTAGATCAAATTGATCATGCTTTATTTATTGCGAAGAAATATCATTATTCATTACGGATTGTAACATTGGAAGGTGAACTTTTAAATGCAGGTGGTTCTTTAACAGGAGGTGCTTTTAAAAATAGTGGGAATCTTTTAGGGAGGCGCCGCGAAATTGAAGAATTAGCCCAAACAGTGGACAAGCTGCAAAAGGAATATGAAAGGGCAAAACTGCAGATAGAAACAAATCGGGCGGAGAATGTAAAAAACAGAGAACAATTAGAACAGATAAAGAAGGAATTACAAGAACAATATTTATTGCAAAATACAATAAAATTAAGTTTAACACACGCAGAAGAAGAAAAAGATGCCCTTTTATTAGAATATCAAGAGGTAATATCCGAAAACCAGGAAATGGATCGCCAAGCAAAGGATATCAGGGAGGGAAAGGGCGAACAAGAAAAACAAGTGCAGGCCCTTGAAGAAGAAAATAAGCGGTTGGAAACAGAAATATTAGACTGGAACCAGCAAATTGAAGAAAAGCAAAAACAGGAAGCTTTGCAAAGTACACAAACAGAACAAGTACGTATAAATTATGCAGCATATGTACAAAAAATGGAATTTATCCAAGAAAATATTAACCGTATTAAGAAAGAAAAAGAAAAGCTGTCTTTAGAAATAAAGCATCTTATTACCCAAAAACAAGGTTCTCTTTTTGAAATGGAAGAGAAAAAGAAACAAGTAGGAGAGAAGAAAAAAGAAATAGAAACTACTTTTGAAAAACAGGGAATTTTGCAGGCAGAACTTGAAAAAAAGAGGCAGGAGAAAGAAGAGATGGCATTGTCCCAAAAAGAAAGCCTAAAAACAAGGGAGGAGTTATCAGAACAGATTTCATTGTTAGATAAAGAGTTATATCGTCTAGGGGCACAGAAAGAAAAAGTAAGTGATGGGTTAGACTCTTTTATACATTATATATGGGATGAATATGAAATTACGCCAAGTGAAGCTGCTCTGTGGAACCAAGGGAGAGAAGAGGTTTTATTGGGATCAAGCGAATTAAAAAAGAAGATTTCTGCTTTAAAGAATGAAATAAAGGCATTAGGTACGGTAAATGTCAATGCAATTGAAGATTATAAGGAAATTTCTGGTCGTTATGAATTTTTGCGTACACAACATAATGATTTAAAAACAGCAGAAGAGACGTTACTTAAAGTAATTGAAGAACTGGATACAGGAATGAGGGTACAGTTTGAAGAAAAATTTGGAGAAATTAAAGTAGAATTTGATAAAGTATTTAAAGAATTATTTGGTGGGGGAAAAGGAACATTAGAGTTGGTAGAAGAGGAAGATGTACTAGAAGCAGGGATACGGATTATTTCCCAGCCGCCCGGGAAAAAGCTTCAGAATATGATGCAGCTTTCTGGCGGGGAGAAAGCATTAACAGCGATTGCCCTCTTATTTGCAATACAGAATTTAAAACCATCGCCATTTTGTTTGCTGGATGAGATTGAAGCAGCATTAGATGATTCAAATGTGGGCAGATTTGCAAAATATCTGCATAAACTAACAAAGAATACACAGTTTATTGTGATTACGCACAGAAGAGGGACTATGGCGGCAGCAGACCGCCTTTATGGAATTACTATGCAGGAAAAGGGGGTATCTACACTGGTATCGGTCAATCTAATTGAAGCACAGTTAAATGATCCACCAGGACAAAAAGCGGTATCATAAAAGGGAGGGAATGGAAATGGCAGAAGGGAAAAAAGGGTTTTTTGGCAGGTTAGTCCAGGGGTTGTCAAAAACAAGAGACAATATTATTTCTGGGGTAGACTCTATTTTTCATGGATTTTCTAGTATTGATGATGAGTTTTATGACGAATTGGAAGAGACTCTGATTATGGGGGATATCGGCATTAATGCCACCATGTCGATTATGGAAAATTTAAAAGAAAAAGTAAAAGAACAAAAGATCAAAGATCCTGTGGATTGTAAAGAGCTATTAATTAATAGTATTAAAGAACAAATGCACCTGGGGGAAAATGCGTATGAATTTGAACATAAGACATCCATTATATTAGTGATTGGCGTAAATGGGGTTGGAAAAACAACATCAGTAGGGAAGCTTGCCGGACAGTTAAAGGAAAGTGGGAAAAAGGTAATTGTAGCGGCAGCAGATACGTTCCGTGCAGCAGCCATAGAGCAGCTTACAGAATGGGCAAACCGCGCTGGAGTAGATATTGTGGCACAAAAAGAAGGCTCTGATCCCGCCGCTGTAATTTTTGATGCGATTGCTGCCGCAAAATCTAGGCATGCAGATGTATTGATTTGCGATACCGCAGGAAGATTGCACAATAAGAAAAACCTAATGGAAGAACTGAAAAAGATAGATAGGGTTATTAGCCGGGAATATCCAGAAGCATACCGGGAAAACCTGATTGTTTTAGATGGGACTACAGGGCAAAATGCCCTTTCCCAGTTAAAACAGTTTAAAGAAGTGGCAGAGATTTCTGGCATTATCCTAACAAAGTTAGATGGGACTGCGAAAGGTGGGATTGCTGTGGCAATCCAAGCAGAGTATGGGGTTCCAGTAAAATATATTGGGATAGGGGAAAAAATAGATGATTTGCAGAAATTTAATGCAGATGATTTTGTAAATGCGCTGTTTAATACAGAGGGAGTTAAGTAAAATACAAAATAAAGTAGACTAGAAAGAAGGATAAAGACAATGGAAGAATATATGACGCTGGAAAAATTTGAGGATGCCAGTGAAATAGTAAAAAAAGTAACATTAGAAACAAAATTGGTATATAGTAATTATTTCTCAGAAATGACAGGGAATAAGGTTTATTTAAAACCAGAAAATATGCAGTTTACAGGTGCATATAAAGTACGGGGGGCTTATTATAAGATTAGTACATTAAGTGAAGAAGAAAGAGAAAAAGGGCTTATTACAGCTTCGGCTGGAAACCATGCACAGGGAGTTGCCTATGCAGCAAAATGCTATGGTTGCAAAGCAACTATTGTTATGCCAACAACAACCCCGTTAATTAAGGTAAACCGTACAAAAAGCTATGGCGCAGAGGTAGTATTATATGGGAATGTCTATGATGAGTCTTGTGAGTATGCGCTGCAGCTTGCAAAAGAAAAGGGATTGACTTTTATCCATCCATTCGATGATGAAGCTGTGGCAACGGGGCAGGGAACCATTGCAATGGAAATTTTTAAGGAACTGCCAACTGTGGACTATATTTTAGTGCCAATTGGTGGGGGCGGATTGGCAGCAGGAGTATCCACACTTACCAAACTGTTAAACCCTAAGATTAAAGTAATTGGGGTAGAGCCAGAAGGGGCAAGCTGTATGAAGGCTTCTTTAGAAAAAGGAGAAGTGACAACATTAAATAGCGTAAATACCATAGCAGATGGTACAGCCGTTAAAACGCCTGGAACAAAGATTTTCCCTTATATCCAGCAAAACTTAGATGGGATTTTAACGGTAAAAGACGAAGATTTAATTGTGTGTTTCTTGGATATGGTAGAAAACCATAAAATAATTGTAGAAAATTCTGGATTACTGACAGCAGCAGCATTAAAACAGTTAGGACCAGAAAATAAAAAGGTAGTTTCTATCCTAAGTGGCGGAAATATGGATGTAATTACAATGTCTTCTGTGGTACAAAATGGGTTAATCCAAAGGGGGAGGATTTTTACAGTCTCTGTATTACTGCCGGATAAGCCAGGTGAATTAGTTAAAGTATCGCAGGTAATTGCAGAGTTGCAAGGAAATGTAATTAAGTTGGAACATAACCAATTTGTCAGCATTAATCGAAATGCGGCAGTAGAGTTAAGGATTACCTTAGAAACTTTTGGCATGGATCATAAAGAGCAGATTGTAAAGGCGTTAGAAGAGAAAGGATACCGCCCTAAAGTAGTGAAATCAAAGAGCATTTATTAGGCTGGGTGGGAAAGTAATATGAAGAATTTACAAAGTGGAGCTTTTTATGCCTTAGTTTCTGCTATATTATTCAGTATTGGCGGGCTTTTTATTAAATTAATCCCATGGTCTGGCTATTCCATTAATGCAGCGAGGAACTTCTTTGCTTTGGTGGTGATGATTGGTTATTTATATTGGAAAAAGAAGAAACCCATATGGAATAAAACCATATTTTGGGGAGCATTTGCTTATTCTATTACTAATACTTGTTTTACGCTGGCAACAAAGATGACCTCTGCTGCAAATGCAATTGTATTGCAGTTTTCAGCACCTATTTTTATTATATTAATTGCATGGGGTGTTTTGAAGAAGCCGCCAAAGCCTTTAGATATTAAGGCATGTATTATAGTATTTATAGGGATTATTTGCTTCTTTTTAGATAGTTTGTCTATAAAAGGGATAACAGGGAATTTAGTTGCACTGGTATCAGGGATTAGCTATGCAGTATATTTTTCTTATAAAGATTTGACAGGGGCAGATTATGATTCTGTGTTGTTCTATGGGCAAATTTTAAGTATTCTGATTGGGCTGCCAGCGCTGTGCCTAGAGGCAAATATCTCTGTAACAGCGATGGCATATGCAGCAATCCTTGGTATTTTCCAGATGGGGCTGGCATATTTGCTCTTAAGTAAAGCAATTGAAATGACATCAGCAATAACGGCTTCTTTGATTTCTGCAATAGAGCCAATTTTAAACCCTATTTTAGTAGCCTTGTTTTACGGTGAAACTATTGGCAGTTTATCCATTATAGGGGCATGTATTGTAGTCGTAGGGATTGTAGGGTATCAAGTGTGGAATGTTATGGGCCAGAGGCTAAGGCATAAGGCAGCATAGAGGACTGTAAGATGGAGAAAATTGTAAAACAAGCATTGTACTATGATTTTTATGGGGAGTTGTTGACAGAACACCAAAAACAAATATATGAAGATGTGGTATTAAATGATTATTCTTTATCAGAAATTGCCCAAGATAGAGGGATTAGCAGGCAGGGGGTACATGATTTAATAAAACGGTGTAATAAAATATTAGAAGAATATGAGGCAAAGCTAAAATTAGTAGAAAAGTTTCTCCATACAAAAAAAGTCGCAAAGCAAATTAACCAGTTGTTAGAAGAGTATAAAGGAAGCAGAGAAGAACATTTGCTTGATCAAATCCAAGGGTTAGTAGCTGAAATACAAAAAGATTTGTAGGTGTAAAGAAAAAATACTTGACAGCATAGGAATCCTGTTGTATGATATACAAGTGCTTATCACAAGGAGGACAAATATGGCATTTGAAAGCCTATCCGAAAAATTACAAAACATATTTAAAAATTTAAGAGGAAAAGGCCGGCTGTCTGAAGCAGATGTAAAGGCTGCCTTAAAGGAAGTAAAAATGGCTCTTTTGGAGGCAGATGTAAGTTTTAAGGTTGTCAAACAGTTTATTGGTTCTGTTTCAGAACGGGCAGTAGGGCAAGAAGTTTTAGAAAGCCTGACACCAGGGCAGATGGTAATTAAAATTGTAAATGAAGAAATGGTAAAACTTATGGGTTCTGAAACAACAGAGCTTAAGTTAAAGCCAGGCAATGAGATTACAGTCCTTATGATGGTAGGGCTCCAAGGGGCTGGTAAAACAACGGCTACTGCTAAAATTGCTGGGAAATTAAAACAAAAGGGAAAAAAGCCCTTATTGGTTGCTTGTGATATTTATCGTCCTGCGGCAATTGAGCAGCTCCAAATTAATGGAGAGAAACAGGGAGTCCCTGTTTTTTCTATGGGTGATAAGAATAAACCAGTCCATATTGCAAAAGCGGCCATCGAACATGCGGCAAAAAGTGGGAATAATGTAATAATATTGGATACTGCTGGCCGGCTGCATATTGATGAAGATATGATGGCAGAGCTCCAAGAAATCAAAAGCCAAGTTTCCATTGACCAGACAGTGTTAGTAGTTGATGCTATGACAGGCCAAGATGCCGTTAATGTAACTTCTATGTTCCAAGAAAAAATTGGGATTGATGGAGTGGTATTAACGAAAATGGACAGTGATGCCAGAGGTGGGGCGGCACTTTCTATAAAAGCTGTTACAGATAGGCCAATTCTTTATATTGGTACAGGAGAAAAGCTTTCTGATTTAGAACAATTTTATCCAGATAGGATGGCATCCAGGATCCTTGGGATGGGAGATGTTTTAACCTTAATTGAAAAGGCAGAATCAGCCTTGGATTTGGACAAAGCCAAGGAAATGGAGAAAAAAATAAAGAAAGCACAGTTTGGCTTTGATGATTATCTGGAAAGTATGAACCAGATGAAGAAAATGGGTGGCCTTACCGATTTGCTTGGCATGATTCCAGGGATAGGGAACCAGCTAAAAGACGTGGAAATTGATGAAAAGCAGATAGGAAGGATTGAAGCAATGATTTTGTCAATGACACTAGAAGAAAGAAGTAACCCAGATATTTTAACACCTTCCCGGAAAAAGCGGATTGCAAATGGTGCAGGAGTGGATATTGCTGAGGTAAACCGTTTGGTAAAACAGTTTGACCAAAGCAGGAAGATGATGAAGCAAATGTCTGGTATAATGGGTGGAAAAGGAAAGCATGGTAAGTTCAAGCTTCCGTTTTAATAGATGCTCCACAAAATTAGAATATATGGAGGTGAAAGAAAGATGGCAGTAAAAATGAGATTAAGAAGAATGGGACAGAAAAAAGCTCCTTTCTATAGAATCATTGTTGCAGATTCCAGAAGTCCAAGAGATGGCAGGTTTATTGAAGAAATTGGTGTATATGATCCAACAAAGGAACCAGCTTATATCAAGGTAAATGAGGAATTAGCAAAGAAATGGTTGGCAAACGGTGCACAGCCTACTGAAATCGTTGGCAAGATATTAAAAATTGCTGGTGTAGAGAAATAGGCTCCGCTGTGGAGGTGAATACCATGAAAGAGTTAGTGGAAGTTATTGCAAAGGCATTGGTGGATAACCCAGATGAGGTTGTAGTAACGGAGACCGAGAATGAAAAAGCTATTATCGTGGAATTAAAAGTGGCATCTGCTGATACTGGCAAGGTAATTGGCAAAGGAGGAAGGATTGCAAAATCGATTCGTTCTGTTGTAAAAGCGGCTGCTGCCAAAGATGATAAAAAAGTAATTGTGGAAATCCAGTAGGAATCCATAAAGCTGATAAGAAAAAAGATCCCGTTGAACAGATTGTTTAACGGGATTTTGTATAAGTGAGGGCAGAAAATGGAAGATTTGTTTCGAGTAGGGATTATAAGCTCCACACATGGGATACATGGAGAAGTAAAAGTATTTCCAACAACGGAACCAATAACACGGTTCCAACAGATAAAAGAGGTATTTTTAGATACAGGGGCTGAAAAAATATTACTAAAAATAGAAGGGGTAAAATTCTTTAAACAATTCGCTATTTTAAAATTTAAAGGATATAATTCGATTAATGATATTCAAAAATATAAAGGAAAAGAACTCTGGGTCTCTAGGGAAAATGCAGTCCCCTTAGAAGAAAATGAGTATTATATAGCAGATTTAATTGGCTTAACAGTAAGTTCCGATCAGGGAGAAGTGTTAGGGGAGCTGACCGATGTGCTGCAGACTGGGGCAAATGATGTATATATCGTAAAAATGGAGAATGGCAAAGAAGTGTTATTTCCTGCGATTGCAGAGTGTGTACAAAGTGTAGATTTAGAAAAAGGGGCTATGGTAGTCCATGTAATGGAAGGATTATTAGACGAATGAATTTTTATGCAATGACATTGTTTCCAGAAATTATTGAAAATGGGATGCGTGCTAGTATTACAGGAAGGGCATTGCAAAAAGGGATTATTACTTTAGATACCATTAATATTAGGGATTACTCCCAAAATAAACATATGAGGGTAGATGATTACCCATATGGCGGCGGGGCTGGGATGGTAATGCAGGCAGAGCCGGTTTATTTAGCGTACCAGGCATTATGTCATAGGCTTAGGCAAGAAAAAGTAAGAGTTATTTATTTAACGCCGCAAGGGCAAGTATTTTCCCAGGCGATGGCGCAAGAATTTGCAAAAGAGGAGCATTTGGTGTTTTTGTGTGGGCATTACGAAGGAATTGATGAAAGAGCCTTGGAAATGGTAGTAACAGATTATGTGTCTATTGGTGACTATATATTGACAGGAGGTGAATTGCCGGCTCTTGTTGTTATGGATGCGGTTTCCCGTTTGGTGCCGCAAGTATTAAATAATGAAGAGTCAGCACAGTTTGAATCTTTCCAAGACATGCTTTTAGAATATCCACAATATACAAGGCCAGAGGAATTTTTAGGGAAAAAAGTACCAGAGGTATTATTGTCAGGCCATCATGCAAAGATTGAACAATGGAGAAGGGAACAGTCGTTAATACGGACAGTAACCCGTAGGCCAGATTTATTAAAAGAAAACCCATACTTAACAGAAAAGGATAAGGTATATTTAGAAAAGTACCAAAAAGGACAATAAAGAAAAGAATGGAAAAAGATATATTAGTAAAAAAGGGATTATTTAAAATTATTTTTGGAAGGACAGGGGTAGTATTTTGCCTGCTTTTGATACAGCTTGCCATCCTTTTTTCTGGTTTTGTTTATTTAAAGGAGTATTTTGCCTATATTTTAGGAGGCTTTACCCTTTTAAGCACAGCTACTGTAATTTATATTTTAAATGAAAAAATAGACCCAAGTTTTCAATTAGTCTGGGTAGTTCCTGTATTATTGCTTCCAGTATTTGGCTGTTTGCTTTATATTTTTGTGCAATTACAAATAGGCACAAAATATATTGCTGCACGCCTGCGGGCATTGGAAGAACAGACAAAGCCATATTTACAGCAAGAAAAACAAGCGGCTGATCATTTAAAAGAAACAGATATGGATATGGCACGGTTGTGTTCGTATCTAGGTTCTGCTGCGGGAGCCCCTGTTTACCAAAATACAGAGGTGACATATTTTCCTTTGGGTGAAAATAAATTTGAGGAAATGAAAAAACAGCTTATGTTGGCAGAAAAATTTATTTTTATGGAATATTTTATTGTAGAAGAAGGCATAATGTGGAATTCTATTTTAGAAATCCTGAAGGAAAAAGTAAAAAAAGGCGTAGAAGTGCGTTTTTTATATGATGGGATGTGTTCTATTGCGCTTCTTCCTAATTCTTACCCAGAACAACTAAAAAAAATGGGGATTCAGTGTAAAATGTTTTCTCCGATTAAACCAATGCTTTCTACACACCAGAATAATAGGGATCATAGAAAGATATTAGTAATTGATGGGCATACAGCGTTTACGGGCGGCGTAAATTTAGCAGATGAGTATATTAACCAGAAACAGCGTTTTGGGCACTGGAAAGATACTGCAATTATGCTAAAGGGAGATGCTGTTAGAAGTTTTACTTTGATGTTCCTCCAGATGTGGAATGTAGATATTAGGAAGGCAGAGCCTTATCAGAATTACTTACTGCCATTAGCAAAAGAACAGGAAAATGGGTTTGTCTGTGCATATGGGGATAGTCCATTTGATGGAGAATATATTGGGGAACAGGTATATTTAGAAATCTTAAATGCAGCGAAAAAATATGTGCATATTATGACGCCATATCTTATTTTGGACAATGCTATGGTAAGGGCATTGTCTTATGCGGCAAAATCAGGGGTGGAAACTATTATTATTATGCCACATATCCCCGATAAGAAATATGCGTATTTATTGGCAAGGACTTATTATGAAGAGTTAATTAAGGCAGGGGTGCAGATATATGAATATACGCCCGGCTTTGTGCATGCGAAGGTATTTGTAAGTGATAATAGCCGGGCAGTAGTTGGCACGATTAATTTAGATTTCCGAAGTTTATATTTACATTTTGAATGTGCCGCCCTTATGGTAGATAATCCTGTAATAGAAGATATTGAGGCAGATTTCCAAAAAACATTGGGAAAATGCCAGAAAATTACATGGGAAGAATGTAAATCATATGGCATAGTAAAGAAAGTAACAGGGAAATTTTTACGGCTTCTTGCGCCATTAATGTAAAAATACTTGCAAATGTAGGAAAAACGTGTTATTATAATAAAGTTGTGAGAAGACGAGACGTTCCTCTGCTGCCAAAAACAGGTATTAAGAACGTCCAGAATAACAAGGAGGCACGAATGAACGAGATTATTAAAAACATTGAGGCTGCTCAATTAAAGGCAGAAGTTCCAAACTTTAACGTAGGGGATACTGTTAAAGTGTATGCAAAGGTTGTAGAGGGAAATAAGGAAAGAATCCAGGTTTTTGAAGGGACTGTATTAAAGAAGCAGGGTGGATCAAACCGTGAGACTTTTACAGTAAGAAAGACATCAAATGGCATTGGTGTAGAGAAGACTTGGCCACTACATTCTCCTATTGTTGATAAAGTAGAGGTTGTCCGCTACGGTAAGGTAAGAAGAGCAAAGCTGTATTACTTAAGGGATAGAGTAGGAAAACGTGCAAAGGTAAAAGAATTAGTGAAATAATGAAACTGGGACAAATACATTTTGTATCTTGTCCCTTTTCTGTATACAAGAGTGAGGATAAGGCATGTCGCAGAAAAGAGGAAAGCAGGAAAAAATTTCCCCATTCTATGTAGTTGTAAAGTGGTTAGTGGATCTGTCGGTGGTAATTGGTGCTGCTATTTTTATAGGCGTGTTTTTAGGAGAGCAGTTTTCCGTAACAGGGTTTTCTATGGAACCGACACTTACGAATATGGATGAAGTTTTAATTGATAAACTTTTATATCATTTTAAGGAGCCAAAGCGGGATGATATTATTGTATTCCTGCCAAAATCAGATGCAGAGACTTATTATGTAAAACGTATTGTAGCACTTCCAGGGGAAACGGTGCAAATTAAAAATGGGATTTTATATTTGAATGGGGAAGCACAAGTAAGTAGTGAAAAAATCTTAAATGAAGGGCGTGCAAAAGAGGAAATTGTATTGGGCGAGGATGAGTATTTTGTCCTTGGTGATAACCGAAATAATAGTGAAGATAGCCGATCCGATGGGGTCGGCAATGTAAAACGCAGTAATATTATTGGAAAAGTATGGTTAAAAGTGACAACATTAAATGATATTTCGCTAATAGAATAGGAAGGAAAACATATGAATGTACAATGGTATCCGGGCCATATGACAAAAGCAAAACGGATGATGGAAGAAGATATCCGCCTAGTTGATCTAGTAATCGAAATTTTAGATGCGAGAGTGCCACTAAGTAGCAGGAACCCAGATATTGATCGGTTAGGAAGACAAAAAGCTAGGCTAATTTTACTAAATAAGGCAGATTTAGCAGAAGAACGTATAAATAGTGCATGGGAAGAGTATTTTAAAGAAAAAGGATATTATGTAGTTAAGGTCAATGCTAAAAATGGCGCAGGAGTAAAAGTGGTCCACAAAGTAATTGCAGAGGCATGTAAAGAAAAGATAGAGCGTGACAGGAAAAGAGGGATTTTAAACCGTCCTGTTAGGGCTATGGTAGTAGGAATCCCAAATGTGGGAAAATCTACGTTTATTAATACATTTGCTGGGAAAGCCTGTACAAAAACAGGGAATAAGCCAGGTGTGACAAAAGGAAAACAGTGGATACGGTTAAATAAAAGTGTAGAACTTTTAGATACCCCCGGTATTCTTTGGCCAAAGTTTGACGACCAAGAAATAGGGATACGGTTGGCGTTTATTGGTTCTATAAAGGAAGAAGTATTAAATATAACGGAATTGGCAATAAAGTTAATCCATTATTTACAAAAGAATTATCAAGGAGTGTTAAAAGAACGTTATCAGGCAGACGAGGAGCAGGAAGTAGGAAAGGTTTTAGAAGATATTGCAAAAAACCGTGCCTGCCTTTTGAAAGGCGGGGAATATGATATCGAAAAGGCAGCAGCATTATTGATGGATGATTTCCGAAATGGAAGATTAGGAAGAATAACACTGGAAGTTCCAGAAAATATAGAATAATAGGGCGTATAGGGGAATATTAAGAAAAATGGAGTGGAGGAACATATGGAGAAAAGAAAAAGTATAGCAGAGATAAAAGAAATATTGGAATTAACTGAGATAACAAAGCTTCCGAAAGCAGCGGAGGCTTTTTCTGATGATGAACGGATTGGCGTACAGAAGCTTTTAAAAAGTTGCCAAAAAAAATATGAATTATATAAAAAAGAAGCGGAACGTTTAGAAAATATGTTATTTTTTGAACGCAAGTATGCAAATTTCCATGCAATCTGCGGCATTGATGAGGCAGGAAGGGGGCCTCTTGCCGGGCCAGTAGTAGCTGCCGCTGTTATTTTACCAAAAGAAACGAAAATATGGTACTTAAATGATTCAAAGCAGCTTTCATATAAGCTGCGGGAGGAATTATATGAAGAGATTATGGAAAAAGCAGTAAGTGTGGGAGTGGGCGTAGTAGGCCCAGAAAGGATTGATGAAATTAATATTTTGCAGGCAGATTATGAAGCAATGCGAATTGCTGTTAATAAACTGAATCAAGTACCCGATATATTATTAAATGATGCAGTTCGGATTCCTGGGATGCCAATGAAACAGGTTCCAATTGTAAAGGGAGATGCAAAGAGTCTTTCGATTGCGGCAGCAAGTGTAGTTGCTAAAGTAAATAGGGATAGGATAATGGAAGAATATGAAAAGTTATATCCCAAATATGGATTTGCCTCACATAAGGGGTATGGTTCTAAGGCCCATATAGAAGCGATCCAAAAATATGGATTATGCCCAATACATAGAAAGACATTTGTAAAAAATATAGAAAAGGGGGAAGAGGACGAGAATGGATAATTCCAATATTGGGGCAATGCTGTCACAGCTTAAGGGGCAGGCAGCATATTCTGGGCATAGTATGCCTGTTTCTGGGAAACAAGCCCAATCTGCGGAGGCGTTGCTTAAAAGTATGGAGCCAGGCCAAGTATTTTCTGGCGAAATTACAGATATCCGAGGTAGTTATATTACCATAACCCTTCAAAATATGCAGAGTATACAAGCGAGGCTTGCAGAAAATTTTGAGTTTTTAATTGGGCAGAAGGCTATGTTCCAAGTAAAAGAAAATTTGGATAACCAGCTTTTAATCCGTCCAATGGCAATGGATGCAGCGCAAAATGGCGAGCTAATGGTAGCAGAAAGGGCATTGGAGGCAGCAGGAATCCAGATGACAGAGAAAACATTGGAATTGGTGAAAAATCTGTTGGCAGCAAACCAGCCTATTGATAAGCAGAGTATTTTGTCTTATATTAGGCAGCTTGCAAAATATCCACAGGCGGATATGCAGGATATTATTAGTTTAAATAAATTCCATATGCCAATAAATGAAGAGAACTTAAACCAGTTGTCTAATTATAAACAATTTGAACATAGTTTAGTAAAAGAGATTGTTTCCATGGAAGAACAGCTTCCACAAGTAATAGAAAAAATGGCGGCAGAATCGCCTGAAAAAGCAGAAACCTTTTTAAAAGATTTAACGGAAATTTTGTATCCCAAGGAAGAGCAAACAGCCTTAAAAATGGAAGAGCAAGGGAAAGAGCAGCAAATACCAGATGGGATAATAAAAAATGTATTAGAGCAGGAATCCCCAGAAAAAAGGACAGATACAGCTATAAATAGGCAAGAATTGCCAGTACAAGAAGCTGCTAATCCTGTAAAAAACGATCAGGCAGGGCTCCCTAGTAAAGAAGAGCTGCCTGATTTATTAAAGGAACTACCGCAGATTATAGAAAAAGAAGGAAAAGAAAAAGCAGGAAAAATTATAAAACAAGCGTTAGAAGAGAAGTTTTTATTAAAACCAGAGGAAGTTGCAGACAAGGAAAAGGTAAAAGAATTTTATGAAAGTGTTGCAAAAAAAGGAGAAAAATTAAAAGACTTATTTGCTTCCCATGGAAAAGAAATGGCGCAGCTAGAAAAGCCAGTGCAGAATTTAACGCAGAATGTGAAGTTTATGAATTCTTTAAATGAAATGTTTACGTATATCCAGCTTCCATTAAAAATGGCGAATAAGCAGGCACATGCAGATTTATATGTCTACACAAAGAAAAAGGCAAAAGGAAATGCAAAAGATGGGCTAAGTGCTTTTTTGCATTTGGATATGGAAAATTTGGGTTCTGTAGATGTGTTAATCCGTATGATGGGCCAACGTGTTACTACAAATTTTACATTAGAAACAGTGGAACTTTTAGATTTTATTGAAGGACATATGGATTTATTAGAAGAGCGCTTAGGGAAGAAAGGATATTCTTGTTCTGCTAAAATGATGTTAAAAGGAAGCGAAGAACAAAAAAAGAGTTTTGAACAGTGTTTAACAGGAGAAGCAGAATTATATAGCGATAGGAAGAGGTTTTCTTTTGATGTAAGGGCATAAAGTAGAATAGCAGGGGTGTAAGCATATGGAAAAGGAAGGAAAGAAAAAACAGGCAGTCGCACTTTCTTATGAAGTGGGAGATGAGGCCCCGAAAATTATTGCAGCTGGAAAAGGGGCTGCTGCGGAACGGATTATAGAAAAGGCAAAAGAAAGCAATGTCCCACTTTATGAAGATGCAAAGCTTGCCAGTACGTTAGGGAAATTAGAAATAGGAGACACTATCCCACCAGAATTGTATGAGGTAGTAGCCGAGATATTGATTTTTGTAGATGATATGGATAAATTAAGAGGAAAAGTGCTAGGTGGAAGATAAAAGGGCAGTTGGCAGGGAAAAAGAGGCATTAGCAGAAAGCTATTTGAAGGAACAAGGATATAAGGTTTTACAAAAAAATTTTTATTCTTATTTTGGGGAGATTGATTTGGTAGCAAAAGATGGGATATATTTGGCTTTTGTAGAGGTGAAATATCGGAAAACACAAAAAAGAGGCTATGCTTTAGAAGCTATTACCCAGAAAAAAAGGCAAAGAATCTATAATACAGCGAAATATTATTTATATCAAAACCAGATTCCTTTGGATACCCCATGCCGTTTTGATGTAGTAGCAATACAGGGACAAGAAATCCAGTTAATAAAAAATGCGTTTGGAGGGTTATAAAGTGCAGGAAAAAGAAGTTACTTATATTAATGGGACAAAAATAAAAATGCTTCATTTTCCAGGGTGGGAAGATCTTCCTAATTTGGTGCATGGCATGTCTACTAGGGAAGGCGGCGTAAGCAGGGGGATTTATGCAACAATGAATTTTAAGGAAGATGGAGAAGACCCACAAGAAAATATAAGGGAGAATTATAGGAGGATTGCAGCATATTTAGGGTGTGATGTAAATCGTATGGTGCGTCCAAGCTTAGTACATGGAAACCATGTCCATATTGTGGAAGAAAAGGATTATGGAAACGGGGCTACACGGAAATCAGAATTGCAGGATATAGACGCGTTGATTACCAATATTCCCGGCGTTACTCTTTGTGCAACCTTTGCAGATTGTGTGCCTTTGTTTTTTTATGATAAGAGGAAGCAGGCAATAGGGCTGGCACATTCTGGATGGAGGGGGACAGCAAAGAAAATTGGCTTAGAAACAGTAAAAGCAATGCAGAATGCTTTTCAAAGTGATCCAAATGATATTTTAGCTGGGATTGGCCCATGTATTTGTAAAAGTTGTTACCAAGTTGGGGAAGATACAGCAAAGGAATTCCAAAATGCTTTTAAAGAAACAGAATTTTTCAAAATAGAAAGAATCCTGCAAAAAAATATAGATGGTACCTATCAGCTTGATTTAAGAAAGGCAAATAAACAAGTGCTTTTGGAAGCAGGGATTCCGAAGGAGAATATTACAATAGCTTCTATTTGTACCTGTTGTAACCCAAACCTGTTATTTTCCCATAGGGCAACACAAGGGAAAAGAGGGGCAATGGGGGCATTTTTAGGGCTAAAAGAGAAACCAAAACTTCAAATGGTAATGGAACTAATAGAAAAAGCCACCAGTTTAATGGCAGAAAAAGATTGTGAAGATAAAGAAGTAAAACAGGAATTATTGAGTTTACAAACTAAATTAAGGGAAATAACAGGAAATAAAAAATTACAAATACAAGATTATAAAAGATATTGGTCTTATACAGATTTAGAAACGATTGCAAAAACAGCAATGTTTTTGCCGCCCCAAAAAAGTAATTTAACAGAAGAAGCAATAAAAGAGATTATTTTTAATATTTGTAAAGTAAAATATGATGAAGCAACTATGGATTATATGCTTAAAGTATTAGAAGTGGAAACTGGGCTTGATAATATTACGGATTATGTTTATTACCCAGAAGAAGTTGGTTTAGATCCCGATGCTTCTTTTGAAGAAATTGTGGAAAAGATTCTGTTAGATAGGAAGTAAAAATACTTGATAAATATAAAGGTTAGTTTTTAGAATTAAATTAGGAAAAAAGTGTTGAGTCATAAAATAAAGTATGTGGTTTAGCACTTTTGTATATTATTTTTTGATAAAATTTAGGAGCTAACAGAAAATTTTACAAATACAAATAAAATAAATATTGACTTAAAATATATCCAGAAAAAATTATCTGATATAAGAAGGGCTTTTCTTATACTAAAAGATGCAATTATAAGTTGGCATTTGTTTAACAATGATGAAATAATAGGGGTTTGGTCTAAAACACATATAAAAAGGTTATTTATGGGAACAAAAGAGTTACGACAGGAATTGTGTAGAAAATATTTTTTTTATACAAGTGAAAAACACTGGAAAGAAGAGTGTAATAAATTAAATATTCCTTTTGAAGAAAATTTTGAATTTAGTCCACGAATATGGGAGAAGTATGGAAGAATATAGAATAGGAAATCAAGTATTTTTAGGTGAAAACCAGCCATATCTTAGACCATATCTTTGTAGAGGTGAGTTTTCAAAAGCAAAAATTATTTTAGCAGGGATTAATCCAGCAACTCCGATTTATCCGTCTGAATTGCCATTACAGGAATATTGTAAATTATTACAAGATTATTATTCTTTTATGGCATATTATAAAGCCTATAGGAAGAGAGAGAATAAGCCTGTTCTATCAAGAACCAGACAAGGGATTCTTTCTTTTGTCCAATGGGTAGAACAGGAATTAGAAGTTGGTGTAATTGAAAGTGATATTTGTACATATCCAACGAAATCAATTAAGGAATTAAATGAAGTAGATAGTAAATTTCAGAAAGCAGGAAGAGAATTATTCTGGGAGATGCTGTGTAAGTCAAATGCGAACTGTTTAATTATTTATGGGGCTATGGCATTTCGAGGTTTTTTGAAATTGCAGGAAGAAAAAGGAGAGATTATAAAAGAAAAGAACCAAGATAATGAAAAATTAAAGGAAATGAAAATAGAGGAGCTGGGGGCTAAGTCGCCATTATTTTCTATATGGATAGGAAAGCGGGAGATTTTTGTTTATGCTGTGCGGCATTTTATGTATCATGGTAAAACGGGGGCTTCTTTTGGGGATTTGAAAAGGAAATTGCTTCAATCATATATAAAACATATATAAAAAAGATAGGAAGTTATAGTAGAAAAATAAAAAGATGGCTTCCTTGAGAAAATAGTAAAAAAATTTTGCTATATTAGGAAGTAAAATACTTGATAAATATAGAAGATGTAGTATAATAAAAATTGTAAGAAATTAGTCAAGAAGAGTGTAGCTCAGCGGGTAGAGCACTGTAGAGCAAAATGAGGTTTGTAAAAATCTCTTACAGCAATGTTTGCATAAGGGTACAGATGTCGTTGGTTCGAGCCCAATCACTCTTCATAAAGGCAGGAACAGCAAAAAATAAGCAGACTTCCAATCTGATGAAAACCTGCCTTGGAAAAAATAAGGAATAGATGGTAAATAATCGCTTTGATTCCAGGAAAAAGACAGGAACAGCAACCAATATTGGATAAGACGGATAATCTTAACCCCAAATAAACTGTCTTGTATGGAAGGCAAAGCGATTCTATCTATATAGGAAGAAAGGATCACTTGAGATTTTAGAAAGGGAGGATATAAAATGAGTTTTATGGATAGTTTAAAAGAAACATTGGATCAGAATACAAACATCAGTGTTACAGAAAATGGGGCACGTGGTTTTAAGACTACTGGGGCAAAATTATTAGATATGAATTATCAGGTATCCTCCTTGAGGAACAGGAGTGAGCAGACAATTATAAAACAGTTTGAAGATGTTTTTCTAGAAAATAGGCTGCTTGCAATAAAGTGGCTTTTTTTTGTAAGTGATGTGCGAGGCGGTCTTGGAGAAAGAAGGCTGTTTAGGATTTGCCTAAAGCATCTAGGAGAACAACATATAGAGTATGCAAAGGCGGTTTTGGAGCTGGTGCCATTTTATAATAGATGGGATAATCTGCTTTGCTTGTTAGATACAAAATTGGCAGGTGAAGTAGTTCAGGTTATAAAAGCACAATTAGAAGAAGATATGGATAATAGAAAGGCTGGAAAATCGATTTCTTTATTAGCAAAATGGTTGCCAAGCGTAAATGCTTCTTCTAAGGAGACGAAACGCCTTGCACATATATTAATTAAAAAATTGGAGATTACAGAGAGGCAATATAGAAAATTACTTTCTGTCCTTCGGGCTTATTTAAAGGTAGTAGAGGTTTCTATGAGTAAAAGGGAATGGTCTGCAATTAATTATTCAGCAGTCCCATCAAGAGCAAATTTGGTTTATAACCGTGCTTTTCTACGAAATGATGAAGAACGGAGGAAAGCATATTTGGAAGGTTTAAAAGCAGGGGAAGAAAGAATCCATGCAGAGGTATTGTTCCCGCATGATATTGTACATAAATATTGCGAGAATCGATCCAATTATCAATTAAAAGCAGAAGAACCTACATTAGAAGCACTATGGAAGGCTTTGCCAGATTATGTAGAAAAAGCAGGAAATACGATTTGTGTCGCAGATGGTTCAGGAAGTATGACAACAATGATTTCTGGTACCAGGGTAAGGTGTTTAGATGTGGCAAATGCTTTGGCAATTTATTTTGCAGAAAGAAGTTCAGGGCAATTTAAAGATACTTATATTACATTTAGCCAGACGCCAAAACTGGTTGATCTTAGCCATGCTAGAAGTTTAAAAGAGAAAATAGAGATTGCATTCCGACATAATGAGGTGGCTAATACCAATATAGAAGCTGTGTTCCAATTAATTTTACAAACAGCAGTTAGTACACATATGGAACAAAAAGACCTTCCTAAAAATATTTTAATATTGTCAGATATGGAATTCGATGCTTGTGCAAGTAGTAATTCCTTGAAAAATCATCGTTATGCAAAACCTGACAGAAGATTATTCGAGGAAATTGCAAAACAATATGCTTCCCACGGTTATCAAATCCCCCGTATGGTATTTTGGAATATTTGTTCTAGGACAGGGACAATACCAGTAAAAGAAAATAACCTTGGGGTAGCCTTAGTAAGTGGTTTTAGCCCAAGCATTGTGAAAATGGTACTTAGCAATGCAACTAACCCATATGAATGTTTGTTAGAGCAGATTAATGCAGAAAGATATGATGCAGTAGAAAAGGCAGTAGCACCATTATTATAGTTGGTTTTGAGGAATGTTCTTCCATTGAATATAAAGAAAATACTTGCTATAATAAAAGAAGTTTTATATACAGTGTTTATAGTAAGGGGGTTTTTATGCAAAAATTTCAAAAGTACATAGGATCATTATTGTTGGCATCTATTTTACTTAGTTCTTCTGCATCTTCTATTATAGCAGCAGAAATAGTGCCAATAGAAGAACCAGAAAAAGTAGTGCTTTGTATTGATGCAGGGCATGGTGGGGAGACAGATGGGGCAAAGTATGAGTATGATGGGGTGATGGTAAAAGAAAAGGATTTAAACCTTCAAATTGCCTTACATCTTCAGGAAGAATTAGGAAAGTATGAAAATGTAGAAGTAGTCTTAACAAGGACAGAAGATGTTACAATAGAGTTAAATCCTAGGGTAGAGTATGCGATAGAACAGAAGGCAGATTATTTAATTTCTATACATAATAATGCCCCAGGCGCACAAAACCCAGATCAAAGAGGGTGTATGGTATTAACCACAGTAAGCCATTATCAGGCCCCAGGCGCAAAGATACCAGATATTTATACTGCTTCAGAAATATTAAGCTTGTCAGTGGTAGACAAGCTTCAAAAATTGGGAATTCCCCTTGCTGCAGAGCTTGGGGCGGTAGGTGGATTAGTAAAACGCCCATATAGCCCAGAGGGACAAGCAAGGGCAACTAGATATTATCAAGATAATAGTGTAGCAGATTATTATGCACTAATCCGCTATAGTATTGAAAAAGGGCTTCCTGCAATTATTATCGAACATGCGTATTTAAGTAGCGAAGAAGATTACAGGGCTTATTTAGAAACAGAAGAATCTATCCTAAAACTCGCACAAGCAGATGCAGAAGGGATAGCAGAAGCCCTTGGGCTTGTAAAGAAACCAGAAGTTATTCCAGAATAATAGTAAAAGGCCCATCGTTGACAAGAGAAACTTCCATATGTGCACCAAAGGAACCATGTTCTACGATGGGTATTTCTTTTTTACATTCCGAAATAAAATATTCATATAATGCTTCTGCCAAGGCGGGGCTTCCTGCATTAATAAAACTAGGGCGGTTTCCTTTTTTACAATCAGCATATAAAGTAAATTGGGATACAATTAAAAGGGAGCCATGGATATCTTTGATAGATAAATTGGTTTTATCATTTTCATCTGCAAATAGGCGCAAATTTAGAAGTTTTTTTATTATGTGGTCTGCGGTTTCTTTCGTATCATCAGCGCCTACTCCTAATAAAATTAAATATCCTTGTTTAATAGAGCCAATCACTTTTTTTTCTACAAGAACAGAAGCTTGGCTTACACGTTGAATAACTGCTTTCATAAATTTTCTCCTTATTATTTGGTAATGTTTGAATATAATAATGTTTAAACATGATAATGTTGATACATAATAATGTTTAAATATGATAATATTGATACATGGTAATGTTTAAATATGATAATATTGATACATAGTAATGTTTATACATGACAATGTTTATACATGACAATGTTTATACATGACAATGTTTATACAGAGTTTTTTGTTATTGTTTTAATAATTTTTTTGGCAGTTTAAGCTGGTTAATACTCGTTTGGATTTGCTGTTCTTTATTTTCAATTTTTAATGCTTCTAACCATTCTGTAGCAGTTTCTGAGTTGCTTTTCATAAGATCTGTAAGTATTTTTTGATAACCTTCTTCAGAAGATAATTGAAAAAACCATGGCAGGATAAACTGAGTAATTGCCTCGGCAACATTTTGAAAGCTTTGTCTTGCTATTCTTTCATTGCAATAATCCCACCAAATATCTTTTCCAGCAGATATGTATGTTCCTAATCTGTATCCCAAACTTGAAACTAAGTAAGGATATCCACAATATAAGGGCATAGCAGAGAAATTTACACAAAAGGTTTTGGAACCATATCGTTCTTTTTGTAAATCAATAAATTCTAGTAAACCGATTTTATTCCGTTTGACATAGGCATTCGTTTTCCATTTAGAAAACCCATTGCTGAATAATAATGGATCAATAATTTCCTTTTTACATTTCTTAAAAGCATGATCCGCCTCTTCTTTATTAATAAGTACCATTTCTTCATCCATGCGAAGATATGGCCTGTTTCCAACAAAAACAAATTCTTGTTTTTTAGAGAATCCTGATTCCATTTTGTATTATCGCCTCCAATTTAAGCTGATTATTCTTATTGTATCACGGGAATAGCTTCTTTTCAATGTGCCAGAATGGATATTTTTACTTGTATTTTGTAATAGATAAAGATATAATGTCTGTATCAATAGAGATTGGAGGTAGTCTAATGATTATATATAAGAAATTAAGATAATACCGCGAGTTATGTTGCGGTTATCCGTATTACATGGCTCATACTTTATAGAAATGTAATAGCGGAGGAAAAAATGAATTATAAAAATTTAATACGATTTATAGGCTGTATAGAATATTTTGAATGTCCTATCTGCCAAAGATCAATGAAGCTGCAAGAAAATAGCCTGATTTGCCAAAGTGGGCATTGTTTTGATATTTCAAAATATGGTTATGTAAATTTTATTTTGAAATCCAAAAAACAAATAAATTATAACAAGCAATCTTTTGAAAACCGGCATTTTATTTTAGAAAATGGGATGTATAATCTTATTTTAGAGAAAATGGTGAAATTTATATTAGGCACATCATCGATCACTAATATTTTAGATATTGGTTGCGGAGAAGGATTTTATTCAAGGCATATACAATTAAGTACTAATAAAAATGTATTTGCATTTGATTTATCGAAAGATTCTATACAGATTGCTTCTAAAAATGATAAAGATGGATTAATTAAGTGGTTTGTGGCAGATTTAGCTAGTATACCATTGAAAAACAGTAGTATGGATTGTATTTTGGATATATTTTCCCCAGCAAACTATAAAGAGTTTCAGAGGATATTAGTACCTCATGGATATATAATAAAGGTAATCCCAACGAAAAACCATTTAAAAGAAATCCGGGAAATGATAAGGGGATATTTAAAAAAACCAGATTATTCGAATAAACCTGTAATAGAATATTTTGAAAAAAACCTTAAATGTATTTCAAGAGAAATTGTTTCTAGTAAATTCCAATTGATGCCTGAACAAAGAAAGGCTTTTATTGAAATGACCCCACTTTTATTCTATGTGGAAAAGGAAAAGATAAATTGGGACGATCTTACCTATTTAACAATTGAAGCTGAAATCTTAATAGGTACGTTTTAATAATCAACAGCAAGGATTCCTTCTTCTTTTTAGGTAGGGGGAGGAATTGCCCAAAACAATTATAACGGCAGCAGTGGGCGGAACGAAAGTGATATACCATGTTGCCATGAGGCAATCCACATAATTGGCTCCTAACTGCCACGAGTGGATTGTAAACTTGACTTCTTAAGACCCCTTTTATATAATAAAAAGAAAATCAAGAAAGATGGTTAGCTTATGGCATTTACATAAGCTAACATCTCTGGTTGTAAGAGAAAGGCTGTAAATAACAGAAAGGCGTGGAGAGTAAGATGAAAGTATTTGAAAAATCAAATAAACTGGAAAATGTATGTTATGATGTAAGGGGGCCTGTAGTAGAAGAAGCAAACCGTATGATTGCCAACAATATGGAAATTTTAAAATTAAACATTGGGAACCCAGCCCCCTTTGGGTTTGATGCCCCAGAGGAGATTATCCAAGATATGGCATTTAACCTTAGGGATTCCCAAGGATATTCTGATTCCAAGGGAATTTTTCCTGCTAGGAAGGCGATTATGCAGTATGCACAGTTAAAAAAGCTCCCAAATGTGGGGATTGATGATATTTACATAGGCAATGGGGTAAGTGAATTAATTGTAATGGCAATGCAGGGATTGTTAAATGATGGAGATGAAATCTTAATCCCTTCTCCAGATTACCCACTTTGGACGGCAGCAGCAAACTTGGCAGGAGGAAAGCCTGTGCATTATATTTGTGATGAACAGGCAGAGTGGTACCCTGATTTAGATGATATCCGTAATAAAATAACAAATAGGACAAAAGGAATTGTAATTATTAACCCTAATAACCCAACTGGTGCTCTGTACCCTAAAGAAATTTTGGAAGAAATTGCTGAGATTGCTAGGCAGAATGACCTGATTATTTTTTCAGATGAAATTTATGATAGGTTAGTAATGGATGGGTTAGAGCATGTATCTATTGCTTCCCTTGCCCCCGATTTAATGTGTGTTACGTTTAATGGGTTATCGAAATCCCATCGGGTAGCTGGATTTCGAAGCGGCTGGATGTGTTTAAGCGGAGAAAAAAGTGCGGCAAAGGGATATATTGAAGGATTAAATATGCTTTCTTCTATGCGTTTATGCGCCAATGTACCAGCCCAGTCTATTATCCAAACAGCACTTGGCGGATATCAAAGTGCAGATGAACTTTTGCTTCCAGGGGGCAGGATTTATGAACAGAGGAAATATATTTATGAGGCATTAAATCAAATTCCGGGTATTTCTGCAGTAAGGCCAAAGGCTGCTTTTTATATTTTCCCAAGGGTAGATGTTCAAAAATACCAGATTTATAATGATGAGAAATTTGTTTTAGATTTCCTAAGGCAGCAGAAAGTGCTGTTGGTACATGGAGGAGGGTTTAACTGGAAACAGCCAGATCATTTCCGTATTGTATATTTGCCAAGGGTAGAAGAACTAAAATTGGCAATAGGGAAGCTAGAAGCCTTTTTGCAGGGATATTCCCAACAGTAGGGAAGGAGGATATAATATAAATTTCACAAAAATATTAGATTTGGTTTTTATAGAATGTGCTACAATGGACATAAGAAGGATTAGAAAGGAAGCGGATAAACTATGATAGCAAAAAGTCACATTGTGGTACGTTATGCAGAAACAGATCAAATGGGAATTGTCCATCATTCCAATTACCCTATTTGGTATGAGGTGGCAAGGACAGAATTAATTAAACAGATGGGATTGACCTATTCAGAAATGGAACAACAAGGCTTAATATTGCCACTGATTGAATTACAAAGTAAATATATTAGTGCAGCATATTATGAAGATCGCCTTATTGTGGAAGCAGAGCTTAAGAAAGTAACAGGCGTGAAGATGGAGATAGAGTATGCTGTTTACAGGGAAGATGATGAAACGCCGATTAATGTAGGCAAAACAATTCACGCTTTAGTAGGAAGAAACTTAAAACCTGTAAATGTAAGGAAACAATTTCCAGATATTTACCAGAAATTACTTAGGGCGGTAGAAAAACCTTTGTTAGAAGACAAGGAAAATTAAAATAAGTAAAATAACTAAAAGAGATGGAATTTCTAGGGTTCCATCTCTTTTTATAATATAATTAGTAATTTTTTAATCTATTTGCGGCAGTTAGGAGACAATTATGTGGATTGCTTTATGGCAGCAGGGGATACCGTTTTCATTCAGCCCGCTGATGCTATTATAATTGTTTTGGGCAATCCTCCCGATACCTAAGAGGAAGGGGAATCTTTTCTATTGATTGTTGAAATATCAAGTGGCATTATATACCATATTCTTTTAATAGTTGTTGTTGATAGTTTATATCATTAACAGAACGTTCAAGATCATCATAACGTTTTTGTTGTAATAATAGCATATGAAGCTGATTAATACGGGCTTCTCCTAATTTTATGCCTCGTTGTTCTCCTCGCTGTTCTCCCCGTAGTTCTCCTCGCTGTTCTCCTCGCTGTTCTGCTTCGAATAGGAGTTGATTATGATCTCGAATAGCTTTTTCTCTTGCTTCATATTCTAAGCGTTTTTGTTTATCTTGGCTAATAATTTGTAATTGTTGGTAAGCGCTTCCAATATAAGGGTCTTTTTCAGCTAACATATCAAAGTCCTCCTTTCGTTCCGCATTAATAAATTTTGCCCATAACAGAATATTATCATTATCCTCTTTTAATTTTTCTGGTAATTTTGGGAGTTCTAGAACGTGAAATTCCATTTTATCAGTATATAATATATGCCTGGTATCTTCCCAGATATGGAAACAAGAATAAAATTCTTGATCTTCTTGAAACAGTATAAAATCTAAAATACTGATATTGACACATTTTTTAAACACAGAATAATCCTGCCCTGCAGAAATTTGTTCAATAAACATCTTAGAGAGATAAAATAAAGAACGATCTGCCCAGACACTTAAAGATGCTAACTGGATTTCAATGTCAATTTCTATATTAGTATTCATTAATATGCGGACATCGAGTATGCCTTGTTTTTCATCTTTATGGATTTTTCTAAGATTTGTGTTTAAAATTTGGGATTTTTTTATGTTTTCTGGCTTTAGTTTAAGTATAGCAGAAAGAAAACCAATGCGAGCTTTTTCATTCATCATGATTTCTTTAAAGGCGAAATCAATTTTAGGTTTCATTAAAAATTCGCTCATAATGTCTCCTTATTTTACTAATATATGAATTTGCGCTAATTCCTTTTTCCATGATTGTTATAGTATAGTAAGAAGTTCGTCTGTTGTTTTACGTTTTGGTGCAGCAGGAGTTTCATCTGGGTATCCAATAGCAATCAGTGCAACAAGTTCACGATCTTTTGGAAGTGCTAATAAGCCGGATGCCTTTTCTTCATCAAATAATCCTAAAATAACAGAACCAATCCCTTTTTCCCATGCAGCAAGGCAAAAAGCTTCAGAAGCAATCCCGGCATCGTACATCTGCCAGCCAGTCCCTTTTGGCGTAGAAAAAGAACCATCTCGTTCAAAACCACTCCTGTTTTTTATAATAGTAACCGCAATAAGCATAGCAGACCGCTTTATAATTTCTCCATTATTTTTGTATATATTGGTACATTCTTCAGCAATTTGTGCTTTTTTTGCAGAATCTTCAATAGCAATATATCTGGTAATTTGCGTATTTTTCCATGAAGGGGCATAGGATGCTGCCTCTACAATTTCTGATAGGACAGAATGAGGAATGGGAGTATTAGTAAAGTTCCTGATACTTCTTCTGGTTTTAATACATTCGATTGGGGTCATAAAAATTCCTCCTTACATTTAATAATAGGATAAGTATAACATATATAAGGGTAAAAGGAAAGAGAGGGGATAAGAAATATTATAAATATAGAATCTAATTCTCAAAAAGTATACTTTTTTGGAATGACATTTTCCTATGACTACCTAACTAATTTACCACAAAGTTGCTACAAAATCAATACAGATATAATAACTTTTCTGGTAATTTTGACATAGGAATTTTATTCCAAAAAAGTATACTTTTTGAGAATGACACATACCAGAAGCTGCAAAATAGGCTTCCAGTATTGACTTTACAACAGTAAGGAAGGGGATATGCAGAAGGACACCATATGTAAAACAGTTCGGCAGTATAATAAAGAGCCTATTTCAGAAGAGGATATGAAAAAACTTCAAGAGATAGCAGATGACTACAGTAAGGTAAAAAATTATGTTTATCAGCGGTATGGTGGAATTGGGGCTTTATCAAAGCTTTATCCGGGATATACGATACAGAATGAAATGACAGCAAGCGGGCTAAGGGAACAGTTAGGGCTTCCTTCTGTTTATTTTTATTTAGCTATATTTGATGCTATTAAGGATATTAAAGGGCAATGGACAAATACAAAAGCGAAATTATTATTTAAAGTGGGTAAGAATGAGGGATTTACAGAAGAAGACAAGCATTATTTGAATTTTCTTATAAAAACAGATAAAGCGATGGATGCTATTTTACAATATCATTCAGTAAAACTCTCAGATAATATACAAAAACAATATAATTTATTAATGGAAGAGGTAGATGATAAAAAATTAGGGCAATATTTGCGGAGGCAAGTAAGGAAAGTCCATTGTAAGCCACATACGGAACGGGCAGAAGGATTTTCTATAGCAGAACGTGCTTATCGGTATGCAGATGGAGGAATTTATATTTCTATAAAGGAAAAACGAAAACGGATTTTTGTGCCATTAACAGATAAAAACCAGTATAAGCGACAATTGTATGTAAAATTGTACCCAAAACAAAATAAAATAGAACTTAAAATTCCTATCAATGTAAAAGTAAAACAAAACCCTCAATATATAAATCAGGTTGGATTGGCTATAGGAATGATGGTTATGCTAACAACAGACAGAGGGAATACTTATGGGGAGAAAATAGGAGAGTATCAGAAAAACTTTGCAGAGTGGATACAAATTCAGGCGAACTCTTATTATCAGAAGAAAGAAATAGGAATAGAACGAAAAAAGTATCAGGCAAAGAAACATCGGATGGAAGAACAGCTCCATAGTTATATTAATCAGGAATTAAACCGTTTTTTAAAGGAAGAACAACCAAAGAAAATTTACATGGCAAAGTTGCCAAAGGCAAAAACAGCAGGAGCTATAAAGAAAATTAATTTTTCTGTAACTATGTGGCAGAGAGGGTATATTCGGAAACGATTAATACAAAAGTGTAAGGAACAGTCTGTCCAAGTAATAGAGGTGTATGGAAAAAATATTAGTAAGGAATGTAGCAGGTGTGGTGAGGAGGGAAATAAGAAAGAAGGAAAGTTTATGTGTCTTTCTTGTGGATATAAAATAGAAGAAAAAACGAATACTGCATGTAATGCAAAAAAGCGAGGAGAAGAAATTACAAAGATCATAGGAACAACGAATTAGATAAATTTTAGAAAACAGCTAAGATTTTACCTAACAAAAGTTAGGACTAATAAGGAGTTCATGATATAGAAAAAAGGAACGGCATTAGAAGGCAGGGACTTGCAAAGACAAGTAGGCTGTGTATTGGGTATGCCAAGACTCTGTGAACAAGTAATAGAGAAATAGAAAGAGTTTACTTGAGGTAACAGAGAGCGAAGCAGAGAAAATCTGCATCATTTGCGGATTTATATTCGAAATGACCAATGTGTATTATTTTATATTGTGGTTAAAAGTTATTGTTTTGTTGTAAAGTATATGTATCTTATTATTAAATTTATTAGCGTTTTGTAATGGTCAAATAGGATATACAAAGAAATAGATAATAAGTAATTGGGGTTAATTGCAATGAAGAATCAAAAAATCAAAATAGGGATAATAGGGACAGGAAGAATTGCTAAAAGGTTTCTTCCTGAACTACAAACGGTAGATGGCATGGAAGTAGCTGGAGTATATACTCCACATACAGAAAGCGGACAGGCATTTGCAGATCAATATCAAATTCCATATTGGGAAACAAAAGAGGAATTTTTCCAAAAAGTAGATGCCATTTATAT
>CAJTLB010000023.1 GCA_910577045.1 uncultured Lachnospiraceae bacterium
ACCATCGTTATCGTCGCTTCTACATCATCCATCTGCACAATCATCACAGGAACCGTGTCTATGCCTGCCCATTCGCTGGCTGCTTTTCTTCTGTGCCCTGCAACGATTTCATACCCTGATCCAATTGGGTTTGGTCTTACAATCAAGGGCACAAGCACTCCCTTATCCTCAATACTCTTTGATAATTCAAAAAGGTGCATATCATGCTCTACCTTAAACGGATGCCCCTGAAAATCATGCAGTTCGCTGATCTTTACATTTTCCGTCTGTACATTGTGGTCGAAAATCCCACATATACTCTTTTTGCCTGTCTGCTCCATCTGTTTGTCCTCCTACTTTTTAATTTGATTATTAAGGTGTCTGATGAATGCTGGCAGTTCTAAAATCAAAAAAGACCGCCTGCTCCATACCACAAAAATATAGAAAACAAGCGGTCGTTCGACTTACCTATTATTCAGTTGTTGATAAGATTTTTCTGTAATGATTGAGTTTGTGAATGATACATTTTTGTGTCCACTCATACGAGTTCCATAACTACGGACACTTTAATCTCGTGAGAAATCTCTTTTTTCTTTCCGATTTTAGGTGTTCGGTTAAACTTAAAAATCCTCGCAAAGTGCGTAAACTCAAGAACTTCTACGAATCCTTCCTTTGTAGACAACATGCGACTTCCACATGTCCCGCCCAAGGAAACATATCTACTGCCACTCCTTTTTCTACGCAATATCCTTTTTCTTTGAGTACTTCTAAGTCTCTTACCAAGCTGGTAGGTTTACAGGATATATACACGATTCTTTCCACCCCATATCCTATAATTTTTTCTAATGCCTTTGGATGTACGCCTTCTCTTGGTGGATCTAACACTATAATATCAGGCTTTTCTTCTAATTCATCCAGCACCTTTAACACATCCCCTGCCACAAACTCACAGTTTTCCAGCCCATTCTGTTTTGCATTAATCCGTGCTGCCTCAACTGCCTCTCCTACAATTTCTACGCCTACTACACGCAAAGCCACTGGTGCCAATATTTGAGCAATTGTACCTGTGCCACTATACAAATCAAATACAACTTTGTCCTTTGTTTCCCCTACAAATTCTCTTGCTATACTATATAGTACTTCTGCCCCCAAAGAATTTGTCTGGAAAAACGAAAATGGTGTAATCTTAAAGGACAACCCCAATAATTCTTCTGTAAAATAATCTTGTCCATACAACAATAATGTCCTATCGCTTTTTACCACATCAGCCAGCCCGTCATACACAATATGCAGAATCCCTTTCATTTCTCCATTAAGCGGCAGCCCTTGTAATTTTTCCACTAAATCCTTTAACTCTAACTGTTCTTGCAGCCTTTTTATCTTAGAATCCGTAATTTCTGTCCGTTCTGCTGCCTCTTCACTAGCTGTTACTAGAGCAATTAAAAGTTCTCCTTTTTTCTCACTCCTGCGTACTAGCAAATACCGGAGAACCCCTATATGGGATAGCTTCTTATAATAAGAAATACCTAGATCAGCAAAATGCTGCAGCACCAAAGATAACACCAAATGATAATCCTTATCTACTATTTTACACTGATCCGTAGTTACAATATCATAAAAACTACCTTTTTTATGCAGCCCTAATGCCAATGGCCCATCTTTATATTCGTCCCCAAATGAAAATTCCATTTTATTGCGATATTCCCATGGCTTTGGGCTTCCTTTAATCCCTGAGAATTCATACTCTCCACATACACTGTCTAAAAGAGTCTTTACTTGTGCCTCTTTCATGGCAAGCTGCTCTTTATAAGGAAGTGTCTGGAATAAACATCCCCCACAGCTTCCAAAACTCTTGCACAATGGTATGGCTGTTTCTTTTGGCGATGGTTCCAATACCTCTAAAAGCCGTCCTTCTCCTCTGTCTTTCCGTGCCTTTTTTACAGCAAAGCGGATTTTTTGCCCTTCCAGCACATCCTTTACTGCCACCCTACTCCCATCTACATAAAGAATTCCCTTATTAGGAAATTCCACATATTCCACAACCCCTTCCAGTATTTGTCCCTTTTTCATCCCATTCTCCTTTTCTCGCCATAAGAATTTTTTCATTTACTTTGTTATTCTATAATCCTATCTACTCTATCTTACTAACAAAACAGCAATATTTTACCAGAAACCAATGAAAAAGGCAAATACAAAAAAGGTGAAAGTCACCTTCCACCTTTTTTGTAATCCTTATATTAAGCAAAAACTTCTCGTTTAGTTCCCTGCTGCGTGGTACAGTTCATTCATTTCATCAATAACTTTCTGCCCGCCGCTTCTTAACCATTGTTCTTTTACAGACTGAAGTCCTACATCATCAATAACGCCTGTAATATAATCCAATCTTCCATTTTTAAGGATTTCATCCAATTCTGCACCAGATGCAATATAAGTTGCAGATGTATAAGAAGCACCATAGTTTGTTACACAATATTGAATATTTTCTTCATATAACTGGTTCTCATATGCCTGGAGCCCTTCATATGGCACGCCTGGGATTCTCTTTGCTTTTTCTTCTTCTGTGGAGAAGGAAGCCAATACTTGGTTGTAACCTTTGTTAAACGCTGCTGTTGTTACGCCAAGGGCAGTCTTTTCTTCTTCTGTTAATCTTACATAGAATCCATCTTCGTTAATCTTATAGGTAACGCCTTCATAACCAACTTCTATTAAGTCAAGCATAGCAGCATCGTTCATATCATTTAAGAACTGCATTACTCTCTTCATTTCATCTTCTGTCTTTACCTTAGTTTTAGAAATTGCAAGAAGGTTATTATGCCCGCTAGTTGGCATACAACGCATACCAAACCCTGCATCTACTGCTCCTGCAAGCTGCGTTTCTGCTGAAATGCCTTCTCTTTCAAAGTAAGTCTGGTTTCTTCTAAAACGGTCAATTACATCTGCAGAACATCCGCCTACACCAGTACGGAGAAGGACATCCCAATCCTCTGTAGGTAAATCCCTAAAGTCAGGGTTGACAAGGCCTTCTGAATAAATCTGGCGGAACCATTTTAACGCATTGTCATATTCTTCTGTCATATGTGCTGGGATTAAATCGCCGTTATCATCAATTCCCCAGCCATTTGGCGCACCAAACCATAACTGCATAATATCCCATGGGCCTGTGTAAGAACTTAATACAAAACCATATGTATCATTCTGCCCGTTTCCATCTGGATCATTGTAGGTAAATGCGTAAAGCATATCATAGAACTCGTCCAGTGTAGTAGGCTCCTTTAACCCTAAATTATTTAACCAGTCTAAACGGTAGCCAATACCATTACGTGCCAGTGTCCTATAACGTGGGATGCCATACATTTTACCATTAATTCCTGCATTTTGCCTAATTGCTTCTGGAATAGTTGCTAAGTTACTGTAATTGTCAATATAGTCTGTTACATCCCAGAAGAAATCATTTTCACAGGCATTGATAAATTCTGCATTTTTTGCTGCTACCATAACACTTGGAAGATCTCCTGTTGTATAAAGAAGTGTCAATCTTTCATTATACATATCATCTGCATAGAAAATCCATTCTACATCTGTGTTTGTGTAATCGCTAATGTCCTGAAGGAAACGATCCAATTCTGGTAAATCTCCCTTAGAATGTTCTGTGTTGCTTGGAAGCATAACACTTAACTTTAATGGGGCAAGCTCTGCCTGGGCAGTCGTAGTTGCCTCTGTAGGCGTAGAGGAATTGCCAGAATTGCTAGGGGCAGCCGTTGTTGTTGGCGCTGGGGTAGTTGGATTAGAATTCCCATTGCCGCCACAAGCGGTTAATCCAAACATCATACTTGCTGACAGGACTCCTGCCAGAACTTTTTTTGTTACATTTTTCTTCATATTTTACCTCCCTAAAAATATATTGAACCTCACAGAACCATTCTGTGTTGTTACCTTGTTTCAATCCACCCGCGGCAGTTCGGAGCAAAGCAATTATGTGGATTGCCTTATGGCAGCAGGGGATACCACTTTCCTCCCCCGCTGCTGCTGTTATAGTTGTTTTAGGCAGTTCCTCCCCCCCCTACCTAAGAGAAGGGGAATCCTTCCTATTGATTGTTAAAATTTACTCACCCGTAATACCTGTACGCTCAATCCCTTGCATAAACTTCCTCTGTGCAAAAGCAAAGAATATCAGGACAGGGGCACTAATTAATGCTGCCCCAGACATAACGACTGCATTGTTCAATGTATCTTCCCCATCTTGTAAGCCAAGGCTTGCAAGAAGTTCCATCATTTGCTCTGGAAGGGCATTTACCGCTTTTACAATACTATTAAGGCGTGGCGGCAAGAAACCAAGGCTCGCCTTACTTACAAAGATAGCCGGCTCATAGAAATCATTCCAATGCCATACTACAGATAATACCAGCGCTACCATTAAAGTAGACTGTGCCAAAGGGAACACAATTTTCCAATAAGTCATTAAAAACCCACAGCCATCAATACGTGCTGCATTTTCCAAATCCCTTGGCAATGTTAAATAAAACTGCCGGAATAAAAAGACATACAATGCCCCTTTTAAGCCAAACCCAAAAAAGGTTGGGACAATTAAAGGCAAATAGCTGTCCAGCCAGCCTAAATTAGAATAGGTCAAATACATAGGAATAATTAATGTCTGTACTGGAACAATAAAAGCAAGGATTACACAGGCAAATAAAAATTTCTTAAATGGAAAATTAAACCTGGCAAACCCATATCCTATAAAGGAACAAGAAATAATATGCCCAATAGAAGCCACTACTGTTACAAACAAAGAGTTTTTCAAATATCTTCCTGCTTTTAAAATATCAATTGCCACAAAATAATTCTCAAACTTTAATTCTGTTGGTATCCACTGGACAGAAAGGCTATTTAGGTCTGCATCCGATTTTAATGATGTTACTACCATATAAAGAAATGGATAGATAAATACAAATGCCAACCCTAAAAGCAATAAATACATTGCTATTTTTACTATTAACCTTTTATAACCAGATACACTAGAATATTTACTTTTAAAAAGTTTCCATCTTAGCTTCAGCTTACTCAAACGTTCTTCTTGGCGCTTTTTCGATAGTGAAGACTCTATGTTTTTTGTCTTTTCCACGCTTCTTAACCTCCTCTACCTCGTTTGTATGCATATAATTTTTCATTAATGCAAATACAATCGCTACTACTGCACCTACAAATGCAAAGTAAATCCAGCCCATTGCCGCGGCATATTCAAACTGCCCTTTGGTAAAGCCAAAGCTTTGGATATACTCTAACATTGGATTTGTAATACTTACAAAAGAATCTACCATTGTATAAATCAGGTTTAATAAAAGCATTGGTGAAATCATTGGGATTGTTACTTTCCAAAAGATTTCCCATTCTGTTGCACCATCAATTTTTGCAGCTTCATATAATGCAGGTGAAATACTCTGTAATCCGGCAAGGAATAAAAGGATCTGCACGCCACAGCCCCATAGTACTGTCACCATAATACTTAAAATATTTTGTACCCCTTCTACAATGGTAGAACCAAAATAATTTAAAATATTGTATGGAATAATCCGCCCATCCATAATATTTAATACTTGGTTATCTACCCCTTGGTTTAAAAGCTGCTTCATAACCTCTCCTGATCCAAGCAAAAATGGGACAAAGAAGATTACCCTAAACAAACCTCTGCACATAATATCACGGTTTAAAAGAATCGCAATAATCAAAGACAGAATAATAGTTAATGGATATTTTACTATAGTATCCTTAATTACTTCCAAAAAAGTAGGCAAAAATTCTACATCAATTAAAAATGCCCTTGTATAATTTGTTATACCTGCCCATGATATTTTTAACCCAACAATACTATCAATTTTTCCAAAACTTAACCTTAATGAAAGGAAGATTGGATAAGCAAAGAACATAATAACTCCGATAATAAATGGGGAAACAAATACCAAACCTTTTAACTGGTCTTTTGTCCGCAAAGAAAGCTTTATCGGTTTTTTACTGGTCTTTTTATCACTCATCCTTGTACACCTCCTTCTATAATAAGATACCCCTTTTGTGGGACTGTCTGTCCTTCTACTTTCTTATCCTCTTTATTATAATTCAAATAGATCTCTGTCCCATTCTCGTATCCTATCTTTATCAATCCTTCCCCCAGCACTTCATGTTCTGTCATCTGCAGGCCATATATGCTTTGGAAATTTTCTTGGAACTCTTTATATACTGCAACAACTCTCTCCTCCCACACATCATATGTTGATGTGAAAATGGCATCATATCCTGTTTCCTTCAAATGAATCGCATCTTCATAAGTTAATATAAAAGAAGGAAGCGCGCCATACTCAATCCATTTTAATTTCTGTATATCCAAATCATAGGATAAGTTTCCTGCTTTTTCTGTAGAATATGGGATCAACCCAGATATTACCATCTGCACAAAAGGCACTGCCGAGTCTGTAATAAATAACCCAAAGCTTTCTTCCCTTGTATTGTAGAGATAATCTACATTGGTAAAGGAATATTGGTTTAACCCTTCTGCCGCTGCCCTATGTTCCCTTGCTTGTGTATTCGCAAGAATTTCACGCCATTTTTCTGCCGTCTGGCCTTTTGTAAATACATTATTTTCATTATAATCAGGATATACAATCCTTCCCAAATCTTCATAAGCGACTCCCAAGAATGGGAACGATTTAATCTTATTTAAAAACTTATTGCTTCTATTGTAAGAGACCTGTGGGTTTAATAAATAAAATGTCGTTTCAAACCCTCCTGTTACTGCCTGGTTTAACCCATTGTACACTACATCATCCACTTCTGAAAAACCACCGCTTAAATTAGAAGCATTACTACTAGAAGCAAGGATAAAGTCATTTTGGAGATAAACATGGTTCCCACTATTTTCCGCTATATAATTATTTAAAGCCTTTAACCCAGATTTTCCTCCAATTTGCTTTGCAGCAGGCCAATAAATTGGATAACTGGCATTATCTGCAAGCCATGCTGTCAACACCGTTTCTGTGTTTGTAATGCCTTGTGCTTTTAGCCTATTATAAATTCCAATTAAATCGTCAAAACTGGTCATTTTCACATATTCATCAAAGACCATGCCTTCCTTTGTCACTCCCATTATAAACTCAAGAGAAAGAGGAAGTGTGTCCCCAGGCTTTATAGAACCTTTTAATAATCCATTTTCTATTAAATATTCTCTATAGGTAGCAGCCATACTGCTGTAGTTTGCTTTCTCACCGTTCAATAAGAAGAAACGGATTTCCCTGTCCTCTTTTATTAATGACCTATCAACCCTTTGGATCATCTTTCCAGTAGAAGTTTCTCCAATCCCGCTAGACACATTAAACATATTGACATCAAATACATTCCTAGTATATATTTCAAACCCAATGTGGTTTAAATTTACTACATAACCGGATGGGTATGCCACAACCCCCGCATTTTCTGCGCCCTTTGTAAAAGCCGCCAAAACAGCATTGTCATTATTTTTAATGCCATAAATTGGAAGGGCAGCAGAATACCGATCACTATAATCATAAAATACTAAGTTCTCGTATGTCATGCTCTTATCAGAATAGGTCCTCCACATACCCGCCTTAACACTGGAAGGACGGTTAGATACATTGTCATACCTTGTAATTGCGCCACTTCCATCTGGATATAATAAATATCCATCTACATCATCGCCCGCTGCGCCAAAATATGGGAGGATTTCCATAGAAGTCAGGGCATATTTGGTAATTTCCTGTATTTTATCTGATGGTATCCGCACTACAAATTCGCCATCTTCCAGCACATATTCCACAGTAAGGAAAATACCAGGCGTTAAAAAACCATATGTAACAGCTACTCCATTTTCCAAATACTCCACGGATAAATCATTACAATCCTTTGCACTGTATGCTTTTACCGGAGGGGCATCTCGTTTTTCCAAGTCATTATAACTTATGGTGACAATAGACTGTAAATAAGCTGCCCATTGCTGGTTAATCCCATCTAAATCATAAAGCTCCTTATCTACAACACTTTTCCAGAGATAGCCATTTGCTTTGTCCTTTAACTGGATAGTCCCTTTTGCTTCATTATAAAGCAACTCCATTTTTTCATTTTCTACAACCGTTTTATAACTTCCTACTGCATTAAAATCTACATTCCCTTCGGCTGGAACATATTCATCTTTATAAGTAATCGCATTTTTTCTTGATATTGAAATACTGATTGCTCCCCAGATAACAAGTACTAAGGCAATTACTAGAAAAATGATAAGTCCAAGCCTTTCCTTCAGATATTTTTTTATCATATAAGCACCTGTTACTCCTTTCATAGTATGTTCAGGCGGAATTCTTTCATTACTTCAAATACAAATTGAAGCATCCTGCCTGACAGCACATAGAACAATCCAAGTACCAGCCAAATAACAAACATCATACAGGCTGATATAATCATCATTTTAATTGTCTTACCCAGAGAATAATTATTTAATATCCTCATGCTCTGGAATAAAATCAAAAACATTCCTACATATGCTAATGCCGAAAATACACCATACCAAGACTGCTGGGATTTCGATAAAATATTTGATAAAAACATTAATGGCGTATTAATTAATATAAATGGCATAAGAGAAATTGCTGAAGTAAAGGTAATTTCTTGGAACTTACTTTCACCATCTGATATACTGGTTGCGGCAAAAGAAGCTGGAATCCATGTAATAGGCACTAAAAACAATTTGACTGCTTCAAATACCATATTTGCATCTTCTACTTCTATTGATGCTAAAGGGAAATGTACAATATAGATATACGCAATCCTTACAATATAAGCAATAAAAAATACAATAAATGGGACTATCATATTAATCCTTGTCCTATTGTACCGAATCCCTTCAATGGTATCGATTGGATGCAGCAATATATGGAAAGAGTACTTTAAGCCCTCTAAAATCCCCATTTTCCTGCCTTTTTCATTTAGGAATGCCCAATAAGCTTTCTTTGCTGCCTTATTTAAGGTTACTAATAAGAAACCGACTGCAACAATAATAAGAAGTGCCGCCAAAACAATCCATACGAAATTTGCACGTAAGACTTCATATTTATACTCATCAAATGCTTTTGTATAAACATTCCTGTCATGTACTAGCTGGCTTTCTTCCATTGACTGCTTCCATTCACCTTTTTTATAATATGTTTTTGCAATTCCTGTATGTGCTAATTCATAATTCTCATGGATGGCAAGTACTTGGTTCCACAAATCATAAGAAGCATCATAATCGCCGGCATCATAAGCTGTTGTTGCCTGGTGGACTAGCTTAATAAATTCGGTCGGCTCAAAAACTTGGATATTATTATTTAACCTGTCCAAAATAAACAAGTTCCCTTTGCTGTCCACGTCAATTGCTGATGTCCTAGAAAAAGTACCTGTACTTTCCCCCAATCCGCCAAAAGCAACCAACATATTCCCCTCTTGGTCATACTGGTAGACTTTTCCGTTTAATTCCTCGATTACAGTAATAATCCCATTATTGTCTACGGCAATATCCCGGAAAATTGGCTCCATATACATGCCATCATCATTAAAATACTCTCCAAACTTAAAGCTGTTACCTGCTACTACTGATTTTAAAATCTTTTTTTCAATAAAATTTGTAATTGGGTTTTGAATTGAATTCCCAACACTTTTATACTTCCTAAAAACATTAGTCCCAACGGAATTAAGCTGTTTAATTTCACCTTCTACACGTTCCATGCTAGTGGCATAAATCATGCCATCATTGCCTAATGTTACATTAATATAAGAAGATGCCAAACGCTTTGTAATAAAATTCTGTTGTTCCTCCGAAGCAAAAATCCTAAGCAAAGCCTCGGTTAAGTTATAACCAATATTGGTTTGCCCATACAACCCACGGAATTCTCCATTTCCGTCAATTGCCATAATATTTTCGCCCCTTACTACATAGATGTAACCAGTTGAACTTACTACTAACTTTGATGGGGAAAATGGGGCAGAACCTGTTAAATTTGACTCTGGGTTGGTAAACTCTTCTACCAAAGCCCCTGTTGGCGACAGATGTACAATTCGGCGGTTTCCTGTATCCGCAATATACATATCCCCATCACTGTCTACAAAAATACCTTCTGGCTTACTAAATGCCTTATCTGGCCCATAATACACGCCCACCGTTTTTAGTTCTTCATTCATCTTTACAACACGGTTATTCCCGCTGTCTACAATATAAAGATTGTCTTTCTCATCTACGAACAGATCCTGCGGGTCTTTAAAATAAATCTGTTCTCCTTCAAATTCTCCGATATTATTGATTGTTTTCACAGAATTATATGCCTTCGGAACTGGTAAACGGTAACTGTCATTTCCCGTCACATAATCCGCCAATGCTGTAATCGGAGTAGATATCAGCATTACTGCTGCTAACAGGCATACACCTATTCTTTTCAGCATTTTCATATTAGCTCCCATCCGGATTACTCCTTAATTCCTGAATATACCATTGTTTCCATAACTTTACCCTGCATAACAGTAAAGATAATTACCGTTGGCACTGTCATAACAAAAGTTGCAGCCGCTACTGCGCCAGCCCTTCCCACTGACATTCCTGCAGCACCGCCAGAGATTGTCTGAAGTGCTAAAGGAAGTGTTTTCATAGTCTGGCTAGTTACATAAATCAATGGTGAAAAATAATCGTTCCAGTTATTGACAAAGGAAAATACGATTAAAGTAGACCATGCTGGTTTTAATGCAGGCATTACCATTTTTAAGAAAATTAAAAATTCTCCTGCCCCATCAATCCTTGCTGCTTCCAAAAGCTCATCTGGATACTGCTCAATAAATTGTTTCATTAAGAAAATATTATATGCTACCGCAATATTAGGTAATATAAGCGCGCCATATGTATTAATAAGCCCTAGCCCATTTACTACCATATAACTTGGTATCTTTGTTACATGCGGGGAAAACATAAGTGCCATTAAAATTAAGTTAAATAGTGTCTTTCCCCCTGGCGGCTTAAACTTAACCAAAGAATATGCCCCAAGCGCCGACACAATCACAGTAAGGAACACTATAGTAGCCGTTACAATAATACTGTTAAATGCATATCTTGTAAACGGTACTGCAGAACTTCCCAGGGATATTAATAAATCGCTAAAGTTTTTTAAAGTTGGATGTTCTACATAAAAGCGTGGTGGATATACAAACAACTCATCCAGTGGCTTAAATGCCGTACAAACCAGGTAAACCAATGGAAGTGCTGTAAAAGCAACTAATACAAACATTGCTAAATACAACATTATTTTACTAAAAGTAATATGCAGCCATTGGCCTTTAAACCATTTAATTTTAATCATTGCTGTCTCTCTCCTTCCTTCGCTTCTTATTCATCCTTAGAGGATAACAGCTTCATCACCAATTTCCCTAATAAGAATGTCATAATAAACAATACAACGGCAATCGCTGAAGAATATCCCATTTGGAAACGGATAAAAGCATAGTCATACAAATGTGCCACAATCGTATGCCCTGCATAGTTCGGGCTTGGCATACCTGCTACTGATACTGCAATATCAAACACACCGAAGGAAGATACAATCGCATTAATTGCACCAAATAGAAGCTGTGGTTTCATTAATGGCAAAGTTACATAGATAAGTTCTTGGAATTTATTCCGTACACCGTCAATTGCTGCTGCCTCATAGTAAGATCGGGAGACATTTTGGAGCCCTGCAAGGAATACCAGAAACCCAGTACCCATACTCATCCAAAGAGAGATAATCATAATAACCATCATAATATACTTTGGATCGGTATTCCACAAAATGGGGGAGTCAATTAACCCAAGGTTTAACAAGATATTATTCAAATATCCATACCGGTCACTAGAAAAGATAACCATCCATACGGTTGACATAGCAATTCCACTGGTAATAGAAGGCGCATAAAATGCCAGCGCAAACGCCCTTTTACACTTCAATTGGTTAATGACCCATGCCGCAAAGAAAGATAACAAATACCCAACAGGCCCAGTAATAATTGCAAAAGCAAGTGTATTTGCAAGTGCTGTTAAAAATACTTCATCATCCAAAAATAGCAGCTTGTAATTATTCAGCCCGACAAACTTTGCAGGCTGCATCATATTATAATCTGTAAAACTCAAGCAGATTGCATAGGCAACGGGAGCCACAACAAATATAGTAAACAAAATCACAAAGGGTGCCAAAAACAGATAACCCATCCAATGCTTATGCCAAAAGCGCTTGAGACGTTCTGATGTTGTCATAGTGTTCACATTATTCATAATTCATTACCCCATATTCCTCCTGTTTCATACGAAGCTCACGGTTAATGTCTTTTACTGCCTGCTCCAATGCTTCCCTGACATCTTCCCCACTAATTACTACGGAAGTCCACGCATTTGTTAAATGCCTGCTTGTAAAATAACCGCCTAGGACTGTAGGAGTTTCTTGTGCCCATGCCCACTGTTCCTCTAGCACTTCCATATCGTCCTCACTCCAAGATAAGCTTAAAAATGCCTCCTTATTGGCGGTATTCCATCTTGCCTCTGCACCCATAAGCGCCTCTACTTCCCTGGCAAACTGTGTCTGTACCTCTGCACTGGACCACCATTTTAAGAATTCCCAGCTTGCCTCTGGCTTCCCACTCTGTTTCATAATAATATCGCCTTTATCTGTAATTGCCCCAGCAGTACGGTTAATTGTCCCATCCTCCTGCATAACGCCAGGAAGAGGCGCAATCCCCCACTTCCCTGCAATTTCAGGGGCAGCTACAGAAAGCTGCATATACATATTAAAATCACCAATCCCAAGAGGCATAATTCCAGAACGCATATACTGGTAAAAATTCGCTGTTTTTGGGACACCATAGTTTGTAAATAACTCGGTATATTCCTTAAATGCTACATAAGCTTCTGCCGTATCTAATGCAGACGCCATTCCATCTTCTGTATAGAAGCTTCCTCCATTCTGGAATAAAAATTGTGTAAAATCACGGGCAAAATAAAATTCCATCCCATTCTGGTACAGTGCAGGAAGCACATAATCATATAATTGCTGCCTTGTTTTCGGCAAATCAATATTATAACGGCTTAAAATATCCTTCCTATAAAACATAACATTGAAATTCATCGTTTCTGGAAGTGCATAAATTCCCCCATTATATTCATAAGGCGTCATAGTAGCTGGAACAAAACGGTTTTTTACTTCTTCAAACCCTTCCATTTTTGACAAATCATACACTTGCTCACGGATAGCAAATTCTACTGGTGATGTTACATCCACGCCAAGTGCCACATCTGGCGCCTTGCCAGAAGTAATGGAAAGCATTAACGCATTGACATTTCCTGCATTTAACTGGGACGCTGGCAATACATTTACATTAATTGCAATCCCTGTCTGCGGCGTAAAATCCTCATCTGCCATTTCTTTTATTACTTCCGCCCACTCTGTACCCCTTGCAATCCAAACATTAATAGTATCTTTAATTTCAATATCCTCCCCAAGGACGCTTCCCACATTATCATAATCCTTAAAGAAAGAAGAGACAAATAACTTCCATGTTGTGCCAAGCCTTTGGAAGGCATTAGAAGACACACTCTTCCACTTTTCCTCTGGGTTTCCAATATCAAAATAATCAATAATTAATGGAATATTTTGTAAGGATAAATACCATGTACTTAAACTTTCTTGGGAACTGGTTAAATCCCCTACTTTCCTAGCTATACTATAAGGATCCTTTAGCATCCCTTCTAACTGTGACTTAATAGTAAGGAAATTATTTGCCATTGCAGGGACCTTATCTGACAACCCACTTACCATTTCGTACTTTTTCTGCATACTTTCTACTAAATATTCCATCTGGCCTTGCATATTTGGGATTTTATCAAAAAACCCATAGTCATAGTTAGGATCAGGGTCACTTCCTGCTAAAAGAGTAATATTTAACAAAAGATCGGAAAGCACCATAATATCCTCTTGGATAGAATCTAGTACCTGCCCTACCTCTCCTAATTTTACAGTCATTGTCAGATGATGTACTCCTTTTGTCAGGTAAAATTCATAAGGAGCCCCACTCTCATCAGCTAATTCTTCCAAAGACCAACTTGTATTATAAGCAAAACGGTATTGTAACATTTCTGCAAAAGGAACTTCCCCGTCCAATGCAATTTGCCTATAAGAAGGCAGCCCATCATTCCACGACTGTTTTACATACAGCCCTATCTTATATAATCCATCTTCTGGCACTTCAAATTCCCATGTAATACTCTGATTGCCAGCACGCCAACGGTATCCTCCCATTACATTTAATTTCCGGCTAGTATCTGATGCCGGTTCTACTAATGGATCACCGTCATTTTCGCGGCGGAGCGTTGGGTTATTCTTTTCTATAGCTGTTAATTCTGCCTGAATATGTAATTTTTCTATATTAGCTGGCTGATACCCAGCAGATATATATTCCTGTTTTACTTCTGCATAACTTCTAATCTCTTTTGGTGCAATAAAACGGATAGCCGCTATATACATATCTGCACGCATATAAGTTAAGCGGAATGTATGTTTTCCTTTTGTTAAATAAAATTGGAACGGCTCATTATACATACCAGATGTATCCTGTAATAGAGTCGTCCTCCATCCGGGTATTGCTACCTGAGAAGGCCTCGTTTCATCTCCAAGGCTGTTAATAACAGGCTCTCCCTCGTCTTTAAAATAACGGTAAAACGCAATATCACTACTTTCTGTAAATGGATATTCCCCATCAATATACAATGTCCGCTTACCTGCATCTGAGCTTCCATCTGTTAGATAATATTCAATTTCTAACTGGTATCTCGCATCAGAAGGGATATCCGCTTCAAATTCTATATAATCGGATGCCCGGTCAGACAATAAGGCTTCTTTGCCTTCCATTTGTACAATTTTCACAGATCCGTTCTTGTCTTTAACCTGCTTTAGAGGAATTTCAATTGCTGTAACTGCATTTACAGCACTTTCATATTCCATCCTATACTCTTTATAAGAAAGTGTCTCATCTCCAGTGCCATAGCTCCAGTCCACTTTCTGCCCGTCAAAGCCAGTATACTTATCCTTTAACGGAACTCCCGCAGTATCTTCCTCTGCATAAGAAATTGGCAGGCTGCTGTTCCATATAAAAGAAGCTGCTAAAAACAGCGCCATAACTTTTTTCCAACGAGAAAGCCTACTGTTTACTTCCCTGCCTTTCATGCCTCTGTTTCTCCTCCCTTTTTGTTTATTTTGTATACTTTACCTTTTTATTGCCTTATTGTAATTAGGCAAATCGACTATTTGTCTTAATTCTCAATATAGTACCAGAATACAATTTCTTCAATTTCGTTTTTTTGATATTCCTTATGTTTTTTTGTCTATTTTTCGTTTTTTGTTATTTACCACATTTTTTAATCTTGTAAATTTTTGATTTCTATGCTATATATTTGATATGTACATACGGGGAGATGTTTTAAAAATGTTTAGCAAAATTACCAAACAAATATTATATAGAAAAGACGTTCGATACTATATTTTATTATTCTTAATGATTTCATCTATTTTATTTGCTGTTTTTTGGGCTGAATTTTTCACTAAGCACCACCATATCAACCAAATTATCTCCTCTATTAACACTTCCACTTCTAATATAGATAATGCTTTAACAAAAACCTTATATAATTTTATGGATGTAAACCTCTATCATTACATTAAACAATCTACTTTTGGACAATTTTTTCATGAAACAAGGACAGATGAGACATTTTTTACACAAATCCGTATTTCTGCTATGGATTCTATCCGTTTACAAAGAGAATTAAAAAGCCTTATCTTGTTTCGGGAATCGGATCAAACGTTATTATCCACCTTAAGCGTCAGAACAGATTTCAGCTCTGGCAATCCCGCCTATACCTATATCAATACTGTTTTAGAAAGTGAAGATCCATGCCATCCTGGATTTATCTCTACTACTGATAATGATATTTTTTATTACTATCCTCTCTATTCCCAGCGTTCGGCTACAGAACGAATTGGATATGCCATGGCCCAGCTTCGGTTCCCAAAAAACTTTTTTCATATTGATATAGAACAGCTCCATCCAAATGGGACTTTTCTAATACTTAATAACAATCAAATTTGTTATGTAGAAGGATACAATATCCTTTCCCGCGAAATTATTGAAAATGAAATCTGTGTTTCACCCTCCCCGCTTCAATTTTTTACCTATCATAATGCAGATATTTCTAGCTATAATTTTTATTGTGTGCCTTCCAAAAATTTTAATTTAATGTATGTATATTATGAACCTGCTATTACAGGATTTACTACATTACAATTACTTTTTAAGGAAAATTGGATTATGCCTTTTCTTTTAATATGCAGTACGATGTTCCTATTTTTCCTAATCTCTATTTATTTGCTTTCTAAAATACAAAATAATCCAGAAAGCACAAAAAAAGCTATCCCTGAATCTCATTTATCTTTCCAAGATTCAGCAGAGGCACTTCTTCCCTTAGCAAAACAGCCTTATTTTTCTGCTATTTTAATTGAACATCATACTCCAACAGCCAATGATGCGGATATTTTACCTATTATCTGCACAAATTGTGAAAAATATTTAGCTGGCTGCCAAATAAGCTATCAGATTATCCAGAAAAACTGCTATGTCCATTGCTACTTCAACCATTCCGAATATAATAATATACGTGTATTAAGTGACTCTATTAAACAAGTGTTATATAGCTCCATAGATGGCTGGCAATTTAATATTTATTACACGCCTCCTTATTCTTCTATTAATGAAATGTTAGAAGAATTACACTATTTACAACATGCAGTCCAATATTCACAAGTATTTGGCTATGCTAAACGTTTCTCTAGCGAATGGTTAAAAAAATGCGATGCCAGCACTATTGCATTTGATACAAATACGGTGGAAACTATGCAGAAATTATTAAATGAAAAGAAATTTGACGAACTTATCCACTATTTAGAGCAGCAAAAAGCAAAAATGGAGGAACTTTTTAGCCCCATTATAAAAGACTTTTATTCCTATAATACACTTTACCAATTTATGGACAATGCTTTTTTTGCATTGAAAGGCTATTTTTTGGAAAAAGCCTTTTCTCACCCTATTGCAAATATGAATATGGCAAATATTATCCAATTACATAGCGGAGTACAGAAATTTACTGATTTTTTAATACAAGGGATTACAGACTATAAAGAATCTGGGCAAAATAGCAGCTCCCATGAAAAAGCATTTATGGATGCCGTTTATTTATATATTGAGCAAAATCTTTCTACTGTAACCCTAAACTCCATGGCAGAACATTTTCATATTACTGCTGCACACCTAAGCCGAATGTTTAAACGTTATAACGAACATAACTTTTCTGAATACCTTTCCGAAAAAAAATTACAAAAAGCTATTATCCTTTTAGAACAACCTTCCAAAGTAAGCATTAATGATATTGCCAAAGAATTAGGCTATAGTACCCCTTCCTATTTCCATACCAAATTTAAAGAATATTATGGGATTACCCCCAGTGCCTACCGGAAAAACTGGATTACTTCCTCTCAGGACAATACAGAACCATAAAAAAACAGACGCCAAATTACCTTGGCGCCTGTTTTTCTTTATCCATTCTATTCTTCTGTGCTATCTTCCTTTTCTACTTTCTCTGCCTTTTCTGTTTTTTCAACTTTTTTTTCTTCTTTTTTTTCTGCATCATCATCGAAGAACTCATCTTCAAACTCGTCATCATCTTCAAAGTCTTCTTCGAAATCCTCCAGATAATCTGGAGTAACATAGCGGTATACTGCATAAGCAATTCCTGCTACAGCAGCTACAGCCCCAATAATTGCCAATATCCAAAGCACACAATTCTTTTTCTTATCCTCTTCTTCTTTCTTGTGAAGAAGCTCATTGAGCTTTGCTGCACTCAATATTTCGTCAATCCTATTTGACATCTCAGACACACATCCTTTCTATCCTTTTGTATCGGTTTCCGATACCTGTAGTATAGCATAACCATTTCCTTTTTTCTATATACTTCCAGAAATTTAACAGACAATTTATAAATTCCTACAATTTTTTTAATTTCGCAAAAGAAGCAAACATTTTTTTCGTCCCAGCTTTTTCAAAATCTACTGTTACTTCATAATCACGTCCGCCTTCTAAAATATTTATTACAACTCCTGTGCCAAATTTTACATGGAACACAGTATCTCCTATAGTATAATCCAAACCTGCCGAAGATGTTACTGTAAAATTCTTTGGCTGTAATACTTTCGGTTTCTGCATTGGCACGGACTTAGGCTTAGAAATCCCCATAGTATTTGGCATATTTACAATTCTACGCTGCGTAATACCATCCAATAACTCTAATGGAATCTCCCTTAAAAAACGAGAAGGCTGGTTCCATTGTGTTTCCCCACGGATCATACGCTGTTTTGCCAAAGAAACCGTTAAACTATCCATTGCACGCGTAATCCCTACATAGCAAAGCCGCCGTTCTTCTTCTACATCCGTTTTATCCTCTGAATTAATCGACATATAACTTGGAAATATCCCTTCTTCCATGCCACATAAGAATACTTTAGGGAACTCTAGCCCTTTTGCACTATGCAAAGTCATTAAAACTACCCGGTCAGAAGACTGATCCAAACTGTCAATATCTGCTATTAATGCCACTTCTTCCAAAAAACCGCTTAACGTAGGCTCTTCTTCTTTTTCTTCATAGTCTGCAATTTTACTAATTAATTCATCTATATTTTCCATGCGTGCTTCTACTTCTTCCGCATCCTCACCATCAAATTCTTTTGTATACTCTGTTTCCTTTAATACATCTTCTAGAAGCTCTTTTAAAGACAAAATCCCTACCTTACTCCGAAATACTTGTATTAAGTTTACAAATGGCTCTATTTTAGCTACAGCCCTTCCCAAAGAAGGGATTTTCTCTGCCACGCGGAGCGCATCATAAAAACTTAAATTATTTTCTTCTGCATAGTCTTGTACCCTATCTATAGAAGCAAGCCCAATTCCACGCTTTGGTATATTAATAATACGGCGTACAGCCAAATTATCCCTTCCACCGTCAATTGTCTTTAAATAGGCAAGTAAATCTTTAATTTCTTTCCGGGCATAAAAGTTTATGCCCCCTACTATTTTATAAGGGATATTTGCCCTGACAAATTGTTCTTCTAATATACGGGACTGCGCGTTTGTACGATATAAAACGGCACAATCGCTATAGTGGTATACTTTATTAGCGATTAGTTCTTTTACCTCAGAAACAACACGCTCTGCCTCTTCATTCGCTGTTTCACACTGGTTAAGCCTAATTTTTGCTCCTTCCTCCCGTTGTGTCCAAAGCGTCTTATCCTTCCTTCCCCTATTATTCCGTATTACCATATTAGCGGCATTTAAAATATTGGAAGTAGAACGATAATTCTGCTCTAATTTAATCACTTTTGCCTCTGGGAACACAGTTTCATACCCCAAAATATTCTGAATATTCGCCCCGCGGAATTTATAAATAGACTGATCATCATCCCCTACTACGCACAGATTTTTAAATTTCTCTGCCAATAAACTAATAAAACGGAACTGTACCGTATTGGTATCTTGATATTCATCCACCATAATATATCGGAAACGGTTTTGATAATTCTCTAGCACATCTTTATGCTTTTCAAACAACTCTACTGTTTTACACAATAAATCATCAAAATCCAGCACATTATTCTTTTTTAACTGCTTTTGGTATTCTTGGTAAATATCTGCTATTCTTTTTAAACGAAAATCACTCCCAGCATTTTGCCGGAACTCATCTGGTGTCACCATTTCTTCCTTTGCTTTTGAAATAGCAGATAACATATCCCGTTCCTTAAATATCTTCGTATCCACATCTAAACGTTTACAGACTTCTTTCATAATGGTCTTCTGATCGTCTGTATCATAGATCGTAAAATTATGTTCAAATCCCAAACGGTCTATATAACGCCTTAATATACGGACACAAGAAGAATGGAACGTAGAAACCCAAATGCTTTCTGAACCATAACCCACCAGCTTGTCTACCCGATCCCTCATTTCCCCTGCTGCCTTATTTGTAAAGGTAATCGCCATAATATTCCAAGGGTTTACCCCTTTTTCTTCTATTAAATATGCAATCCTATGTGTAAGCACACGGGTTTTCCCGGAACCTGCCCCGGCAAGAACCAGAAGCGGCCCTTCTGTATAAAGAACCGCTTCTTTCTGTGCCGGATTTAAACTTTCATAAATACTCATGCACAAACCTTTCTTATTATACTAACTTCGTCCCACAGTTTGGGCAGAAATTTGCCCCTCCTGTCTTTGTTCCACAATTCGGGCAGAAATTTGGTGCTACCCCCTTCGTATCATAAGCTCCAGCACCCACATTCCCATTCTGGTTATTCATCATATTCCCCATTTGGTTTGCCATCTGCTGCCCCATCATCATGCCCATCTGCATCCCTGCCATACTATTTGCCATATTTACGCTGGTATTGCCAACGCCTTTCCCATTTGTCATAGCATCTGTCATAGCCATTGTCTGGTATCTGCCCATATCCCCAACCATACTTTGGGAAGCAGCCTTTTCTACCATTTTTTGGATATTCTCTGGATAATTTACACTCTGCATAGAAAAATCAGTAATACTAATCCCAATTTTACTGATTTCCATATCCAAATCTTCCCGGATTCCTTTACCGATTGAATCTGAACTTGCCATTAAATGAATGGCATCCCTTCCTTCCTTTACCATCCACTTCATTAAAAGCTGATCCAGTTTAGCTACTACACGCTCCTTTACATCAGCCGTGGTAAATATCTTTTTTACACCTGCCACTTTATCAATTAATGCCTGATGATCACTAATTTTAAAACTAAATGTACCAAAAGCACGGACTGGAAGCCCGCCTGGAAGATTTAGGCTAGGGGCTGGAATATTAATTTCATTTTTTGTCCCCCATTTTTCTGTAAATTCCTTTGTATTAATAAACAGGACTTCTGCCCTTATCCCACTGTTAAAGCCAAATTTAAAACCTTTTAATGTAGAAAGAAATGGGATAATATCTGACTCAATATCAAAACTTCCCTCATCGGTAAAAACTCCCTCAACCTTGCCATTATATAAGAAAATTGCATCTTGGCCAGGACGGATAATTAACCTGCTCCCTTTTTTTATCTCTCCATTTTCCCAACGCCAAAATATTATATCGTCACGGTATTCTTCCCATTCTACTACATTTGCCAACTGGCCGCTAAAAAATCCCATTATGTATCCCTCTCCTTTTCTGTACTTATAAGCCCATCTTGGCTTTTAATGCTGCAAGTTCATCTTCTACACCAGAAGAAGGTGTTTCTTCATATTTTCTTGTTAAGGAATCAATATCACTATCTGCTCCCTTATTTAACTCTGCCATAGCATTTGCTTCATCTAGCATCTTATTTGCCTTTGCTTCCATACGGTCAAACGCTGACAAAGTTGCTGCTGCACCATCAATACTTGCTCCCATCTTATTCATTTTTTCCTGTGTTTTAGCAACTGCCATCTTTGCCTTAATGGCATCTCTTTTAGCATTTAACTGTGAAATATCATTTACTAATTTATCGTGCATCTGCTTCATCTTAGCCGCATTATCTGCTGCTAAATCATATGCCTGCTGTAATCCCGCCTGTTTTTCTGCAAGCTGCCCCTTCTTTGTTAAGAATTGGCGTGCATCTGCATCATTCCCAGCTAATACGGCTTTTTCTGCATATTTCTGCATTTTCTCAATTTCTTCCATACATTCAGACAGAACACGTTTACATCTAGTTTCCTCTGCCATAACTGCAGCCGTTTCTGCCTTAACCTTGCCTAAATCGCTTTCCAAATTGCGAAGGTATTGATCAATCATCTTAGAAGGATCCTCTGCCTTATCCAAAAGTGCATTAATATTTGCAGACATAATGTCCTTAAAACGTGAAAGAACTCCCATACTTATTTCCTCCTTATAAACTGTCATTTTTAGTATATTCCCAGGCAGCATAAATAATCTATCTACTCTACTATCCTAGCCCTGCCTATATCTTAATTATTATATCATGCAAAACAGGGTTCTGTCACGGATTTTCTTTAAAACCGATTAAAGAACTATTCCTTCTTAAGAAAGATTTTATTTGACGATTTTCTTATTCAGTGTTATTTTAATTATAGTAATATTTCAGTAGACGATTTATTATAAAGACCATATAGGAGGTAATATTTATGGAAACTCATGAAGAACTATTAAGACAAGTAAAAATTATTGTTGGGGTTTCAGGTATTATTGTTACAGTAATTAGTGCTGTTATTACTATTATTGCTATTCAAAAAACCATAAAAAGCAGATAATATTTCTATTGGCTGCTGCATAAAGACAGAACACCCTTATTGCAACAGCCTCTTTTCCTTAGCCAACAGCCATTATTATAAATGTTTCAATATCTTGTCCATATCCTCTCCTCTGCCAATTACCATTAAATGTTCATCAGCGGCAAAAACATGGTCTGCAGAAGGCAATAATTTTACTTCTTCCCCTTTTTTTGTCCCTAAAATACTTACTTGGTATTTTACGCGGAAATTAACATCGCGGATACTTTTTCCAAGCCATTCTGTAAGAGGGGGAATTTCATAAATAGAATAATCATCTGTAAGCTCAATATAATCAAAAACATGGTTTGCACTATGGCGTACAGCAAGCTTTTCTGCAATGTCACGGTCTGGGTAAATTACTTCATCTGCCCCATTTTTTAGTAAAAATTTAGCATGGATATCCCTATTTGCTTTGCTAATCACATATCGTGCGCCCATTTCTTTAATTAGGCTTGTAATCTCTAAACTGCTTTGAAAATTTGTCCCTATACAAACAAAACAAAGGTCAAAATTTGCTACCCCAAGGCTTCTTAATACTTCCTCATTCGTACAGTCGCCAATCTTTGCGCTGGTGACAATAGGAAGTAAGTCTTCCAATACTTCTTCCTTTTGATCCACTACCATAACCTCATTCCCAAGCTCTGCCAAGTTCCGGCAAAGATGGCGCCCAAATTTTCCTAACCCAATAATCAGAATTGATTTCATATTATAGCTCCCCTCTATCTACTTTATCCTATATTAATTTGCTCTACTGGCTGTTGTACTGGTGCAATCCTTTTTTTCTGTGTAAAGGACAGTGCAAACGACAAGCTTCCAATCCTTCCACAGTACATTAATATTATAATGGCTATACGTGACGGCAATAACAATTCCCTTGTAATGCCTGTTGACATGCCAACCGTGCCAATTGCTGAGAATACTTCTAACAATACATCTGCCACTGGCAATACTTGTACTGCCGAAATAAATAGTACTGCTGCTGTAGCTAAAAATAAATTTGTGCAAAAAACAGCACTTGCCTTTACAATTGACTCACTATCTAGCCTTCTGCCAAACAAATTACAACCATAAGTCCGCTTCATATTAGACCAAATATACATTAAAATCACAACTATAGTAGTTGTTTTAATACCGCCCGCCGTAGATCCTGGGCTTCCTCCAATAAACATTAACACTACATTTAAAAATTTCCCTGCATCTGTAAGCTTTGCTAAATCCACTGTATTAAAACCAGCAGTCCTAGCTGTTACAGAAGCAAACATAGAACACAATATCTGTTCTAATATTCCTTTTTCTGCAAGTATATTATTCCTCTCCAAAACCCAGAAAAGAAACGCACCTGAAAATAACAAAAATGCTGTTGATACTAATACAATCTTGGTATGCAGCATATATTTCTTAAACTTCAACCCATGTCTCGTCACATCATCCCATACAATAAATCCTATTCCACCTGTGACTACTAACAACATAATTGTTATATTCACAACAATATCCGCAGAATATGGGACTAAGGAAATATATTCCTCTTGATAACCCATTAGATCAAAGCCTGCATTACAAAACGCCGAGATAGAATGGAATATACCATAATAAATACCTTTTACAATGCCCAGTTGAAAACTAAAACGAATCGCAAGGATTAATGCACCAATCCCCTCTATTATAAAAGTTCCCTTAATAATTTTATGTGCCAGCTTAATAATGCCACCTATCTGCAAGGTATTGACACTTTCCTGCATAAGCCCTCTTTCTCTCAGGCTAATTTTCCTTCTAAGCAAAATAGAAAAGAAAATACCAATCGTAATAAACCCTAAGCCGCCTATTTGGATCATTAATAAAATTACAATTTGCCCAAATATTGTCCAGTGTGTGCAAGTATCAACTGTTACAAGCCCCGTTACACATCCTGCGCTTACTGCAGTAAATAAAGCATCAAAAAAAGATGTTGGCTCACCACTTTTTGCTGCAATAGGTAGCATAAGTAGAGCTGTCCCTATTAATATCATAATCAAGAACCCTACTGCTATTGTCTGTGTCTGTGACAATTGTCTTTTCTGTTTTCTATACCATCTTTTTTTCCGTTCTACTTGCTTTACTGCCATTTTCTAACTTCCCTTCTAGTAGGCTTTACTGCCAAATTTCTCTTTCCTTTATTTCTTCCTTTCTCTCTGGTAATTCCCTTTCTATTGTAAACTTATCTTTATGCAAAGTCAAACAAGTTTCTTAAATTCTTTCCAAAAAAACCAAAGCCTGCCAACATGAACTTATTTATTAGCAGGCTTTTTTATTTACTCACAAGTATAATCTGTTTTTTTCTCTTTTTGCTCTAAGAAAAGATATAAAACCAACCCTCCGAGAAGCATTGCTGCCAACATAATACAAACACCAGGCAAAAATTCTTTCTCTTTTACAATTCTAGCAAATCCCTGTTTTTCCATTGTTTCCTTTTGTTCTTGTAAAACCTGCTCTGAAAGATCCTTTTGGTATTCTGTTATTCTTTCCTCTGCAACCGTTTCTTCTCCTAAAGTTTCTTGTTCTTTTGTTTCTGGTTCGTCAACCTTCTCTGTTAATTCCTCTTGTTTATTTTCTTCTAACTTCTGCCCTTCTTTTAAATCTGCTTCTTGGGATTTTTCCCCTAAACCGCCCTCAGGCCTGTTATCGTTTAATTTTCCATTCTCCTTTTCTTGATTTTGTATTATTTGCTGTGCTTCTGCCCTTTTCTCTTTTTCTTTTTGTAACACATGGATTGAAGCCGTCAGCTCTGTTTTTTCCTTCTGCCACTTTGTTACTAAATCGCCTTTTTCTTTCTCCAACTCTAATAATTGGCTATTTAATTCTGCTTTTTCCTTTTTTATACTGGCTAAATTTTTATTAATAGCAGAAATACGTACTTGGTAATCTTCTTCTTTCTGTTTCTGGTCTGCTTCCAAGATTGCATAACTCTTTTTTAACTTCTCATATTCTTCTAATAATATTTTTTGTTCTTCCTGGTTATATTTTAACTGTCTTGAAAATTCACTATTACTATTTTTTAGATAATCAATATCTGATTCTAACTCTTTTTTCTGTCCTTCTAGTTTCCGCTTTGACTGGTTTAGTTTTTCTGTCTCTTGTAAAAGCTGATCCCTTTCTTTCACTAATCCTTCACTAACAGAAAGCAATTCCTTATATCGTGCCTCTAAACTGCCCTGTTCTGTCTGAAGGCTAACAAGTTGGCTTGAAAGCCCTGTCTTTTCTTCTTCCAAACCATTTACTTTTTTTGTTAAACCAGCTTTCTCTTCCTCCAAGCCATTCACTTTATCGCTCAAGCCCGCCTTTTCCTCTTCCAGGCCGTTTACTTTATCTGTTAAACCAGCTTTTTCTTCTTCCAAGCCACTTACCTTATCCGTTAAGCCTGCCTTTTCTTCTTCCAAGCCACTTACTTTATCTGTTAAACCTGCTTTTTCCTCTTCCAAGCCGCTTACCTTATCCGTTAAGCCTGCTTTTTCTTCTTCTAAGCCGCTTACCTTATCTGTTAAACCTGCTTTTTCTTCTTCTAAGCCGCTTACCTTATCTTCTAAGCCTTCTTTTTCCTTTTCTAACTCAGATAGTTTATCTTCCAAGCCTTTATTTTCTTCTTTTAGTTCTTGGAATTTTTCTTTTAATTCTTCTGCTGTTGAGGCATCAATTTCTGTATTCCCAGTTAATTCTTCCATTACTTCCTGCATTAAAACAAGTTTTTTATTTACATTCTCTAATTCTTCCCTCATGCCAGAAAGTTCTTCTGTTGCTTGCCCTAATTCTTCTGTTAGCTTCTCCACTTCTGCAACAGACTCTGCAAGTAATATGCTACACCGTTCTCTTTCTTCTTCTGATATGGTAAGGCGGGAAGTAAGTTCTTCTATGGTTCCTTCACATTCTGCGAGCCTTAATTTTAAATTTGCAACAAATTCTTTTAATTCTGTATATGTTTTACTATTAGTCTGCTCCATTAAATCACTTAAAGAAGAAGAATCGGCCTGAAGGATACATTGTCCCCTTACAAAATACCCATCCTTTAATACATCGGCCTCTACTGTAATTGTATTTTCCCCTAAACTAAGAATCTGGTTACTGCCTACTACTATAAAATCTGTCTGTATACGCCTTTCTGTCTGTCCAGTCCCATTATGGTAGAAAATTGCTGCTACTTCTAACATTTCATTTGTAACAGTAATTGGCGGATCACAATCTAGGTTAAAATTTTTCCCATCCCAATAAGGGGCTTTTTGATAAGTTTCATAAAACAAAGAGCACAAATTTACTTCTAAACTGCGTAAATCCCTAAAAATTACTTCTGCTGATACATTTTGGTCTGGCATAGTAAAACTTAATTTTCCAGAACTATTATCCCAAAAAGCATCTGTTACACCGCTAGAAAAATAACAGTCTGCATACTCTCTCCCCTGTTTTTTTACTGGAATAATCTCTACTCTATCACCAGCATATACTGCTCCTTCTACTAAGTTCCCTCCTCTATAAATGTTTACTTCTGCTTCCCCTGTTACTGTAAGGGTGGGCGGTTCCTTATCCTTCTTCCACACTGCATAGAGGGATATATCAGAGGATACCTCTATATTCGCTTGATCTACACACAATACAGGGCCATCTGGCGAAGCTGCCCAGCCTAAAAAAGAATAACCCTTTCTAGTAAAACTTAAAACTGGCAATGTATTTGCCCCACTCTGTGCGATAAAACGTTCCATATTCCCTTCTCCACCATTTGCATAAAAAGTAATTTGGAAACTGCTTTGCCTTGATGCCTGTATGCCAAATTTCCCAAAATAACGGATTAAACCAGAGCTTACATTTCCTGAAGTATCTGTAGCTAATCCAGAATCATACCATTCTGTCCAAGTAAATTCCCTATCTGTAATAGCATAAAGGGCTTTTATCTGATCATTTTTACTGCTTTTCTGTGTTAATGTCAAACAATCTACTAATGAATAATATAAATCCCTCCCATATTGTGCTGCTTCTTGGAACACCCCATATTCTGTCCATCCATACCCATTCGTTGGAAATATGTTTCTGTCTGCAATAACCCGATAGCTTTCATCTTCATCGCTTCCGCCTGTTAGATGTGCCTCTAATTGAGGAAATATGGCATCTGAAGTATACAACACAACTTCATAGTCTTCCCACCAACTTGTACTTTCTTCATCTGTCTCTGAACTATAATGTGCTGTTTCCCTCCAATTTTTTACACGCAAAAGCTTCTTATTACATTCTGCGCAAGCAATAGAAACTTCCCCATTTCCATAATAAACCCTGCCATCTATATATTCGGTTTTGGTAATAGACTTAGTTTCCACAACTCCTTTCAAATGATCCTGCCATTTAGCACAACCAGGGCACCAAATACCATATTGGCTTTCTGCTGCTTTTAATGGCTGCAAAAGTAAATTTCCTGTTAAAATAATAACAAACAGCAGCAAACCATATGTACCTAATCTTTTTTTCTCCATTCTTCTCCTCCTGTGTTACTTGTCAACAGTTACGTTACGCATGTGAATTATTGTGTGAAATATGGCGAACCGCCTGAATATAAGATATAAATTAGAAGATATTCCACTTACCTTTAGTATAGGGTAGAATCCTAAAAATGGCAAGCTAATTCATTCGACAAAAACCAAAATTTCTTTTAGGCATAAAATATGCCCCTCCTAGATAACAAGTTTTTATTATTCCACTTGCCTGCCTAGAAAAGGGCTTATTAAAACAACTGCTTTATTTTAATTTTTTTCTTACAATAATAAAACAGGCTAAATGGGCAGCCGCTGTTATTGCCCATGACACAGGATACGAAATATACAATACTTCTAATGTCCTATGTGTAGAAAAAATAGTAAAAATCCATAGCATACGCAAGCCACATGCCCCTAATAAGGATACTATCATTGGCATAACCGCATACCCTAACCCGCGGATACTCCCTACCATGGTATCCATAATGCCGCACAAAGCATAAGTAGTACAAATAATACTCATACGGCGCAGCCCATATTGGATTACTTCTGCATCTGGGGAATAAAAACGCAATAACTTATTTCCTAGAAGATATGCTAAGTTTCCGGTTACTACCCCTACAATAGTAACATAAATAAGGCAGCCATATAAAATACGGTTAATCCTCTCATATCTTCTTGCCCCATAATTTTGGCTGGTAAAGCTAATGGAAGTCTGGTAGAAAGAATTCATTGCCATATAAATAAACCCTTCTATATTAGCCCCTGCCGTATTGCCTGCCATAGCGACTGAACCAAATGAATTAATCGATGATTGGATTACCACATTAGAAAGTGAGAAGATAGCCCCTTGCATGCCTGCGGGAAGCCCAATACGGATAATCCCTATTAATTTATCTTTTTTTACTGCCAATTTTTTTAAGTCCAAATGGCATACTCCATTATCCTTTATTAAACATCTGACAATTAAGGCAGCAGAAACAAATTGGGATAATACAGTAGCAGTTGCTACACCAGCCACATCCATATGGAATCCTATTACAAAGATTAAATTTAAAATAACATTCACTACCCCTGCTGCCGAAAGAAAATATAATGGACGCTTTGTATCACCAATCGCCCTTAATATCGCACTTCCAAAATTATACAGCATCGTTGCTGGCATTCCTAAGAAATAAATCCTTAAATATAGTGCTGATTTTTTCAATACGTTATCTGGGGAACCCATCATAATCAAAAGTGGCTCTGCTAATGCCATCCCAATTACTACTAAAATAAAACCACTAATAACACTTGTTAATACCGCCGTATGTACTGTTTCCCCTACATCCTGCTTTTTATTGGCACCATAATACCTAGCAGTCAATACATTTGTGCCAATGGATAACCCAATAAAAAGATTGGTTAATAGATTTACCAAGGAACCTGTAGACCCAACTGCTGCTAAAGAATCGCTTCCTGCATATTGCCCAACTACTACAATATCTGCCGCATTAAATAAAAGCTGCAATACGCCTGACAACATAACGGGCAACGCAAAAATCAGCAGTTTCCCCATAATTGGGCCATTACACATATCCATTTCATAACTTTTTGATTTTTTTCGCTTTTCTACTACCATGATAACACCTTCCCACATAGGTTCAGCCTGCCCTTTTAGAAAGAAAGGACAGGCTGTGCAAGCCCAACATTTATACACCCGGTTTTTCTAATTGTGTAATTGCAGCTTTCTGCATAGGAATCCTACAGTTCTTGTTATTTCCAAACTCTACAATTACTGTATCATCTGTAATATCAATTACTACCCCATAAAAACCACTTGTTGTAAGGACACTGTCGCCTACCTCAAGCTGATCTAACATTGCCTTCGTTTTTTGTTGTTGTTTTTTCTGCGGGCGGTATAACATTAAATAAAAAATAATTCCAAAAAAAGCAACATAGAGAAGTAATCCTCCAATGCCTCCAAATACACTTACTGTTTCTGTTAAAGCTAACATTCTTTTTCCTCCTGTTTATCTTTCTGCCCCTTGGCTAAAACCATAGAGCTTTTCTTTTTTATAGGAAGCATATCGGTTTTCCTCAATCGCCTCCCTAATTTCCTCCATTAAATGATTATAAAAATACAGGTTATGGAGCACACATAAGCGCATCCCAAGCATTTCCTTTGCCTTTAATAAGTGACGGATATATCCCCTGCTATACGTCCTACATGCAGGACACTTACAGCCCTCTTCAATTGGCATATCATCTAACTCATATTTTGCATTAAAGAGATTTAGCTTACCCCATTTTGTATATACATGCCCATGCCTTCCATTTCTGCTTGGATATACACAGTCAAAGAAATCGACCCCTCTTTCTACTGCTTCTAAAATATTAGCTGGAGTCCCTACCCCCATTAAATAAATTGGCTTTTCCTGAGGTAAATATGGCACTACTTTCTCAATAATATAATACATCTGTTCATGGGATTCCCCAACTGCAAGCCCTCCTAGTGCATAACCGGGAAGTTCTAATTCTGCTATCTTTTTTGCATGTTCCACACGGATATCTTCATACACGCCACCTTGGTTAATCCCAAATAAAAGTTGATGTCTATTAATGGTATCTGGAAGGCTGTTTAACCGTTCCATTTCTGCCTTACAACGGACTAGCCACCTAGTTGTCCGATCTACAGAATTCTGCATATATTCTCTATCAGCCGGGTATGGTGCACATTCATCAAATGCCATCGCTATAGTAGAAGCAAGATTGGACTGTATCTGCATACTTTCTTCTGGCCCCATAAAAATAATCCTGCCATCAATATGGGAATGGAATTGTACCCCTTCTTCTTTTATTTTCCGAAGCCCTGCTAAAGAAAATACCTGAAAACCTCCAGAATCTGTTAGAATTGGCTTGTCCCATACCATAAACTTATGGAGCCCTCCCATTTTCCGTACAATCTCATCTCCCGGCCTTACATGGAGGTGGTAAGTATTAGATAATTCCACTTGTGTCCCAATTTCCTGTAAATCCATAGTAGAAACCGCGCCTTTAATGGCTGCTGCCGTACCTACGTTCATAAATACTGGGGTCTGGATTACTCCATGCACCGTATGGAATTCCCCCCGTTTTGCATTTCCATCCTTGCAAATCAAACGATACATTTCTTTCCTCCGTTTGCATCAAACTTTATTTGTATCAAACTTTGTTTGTATCAAACCCTGTTTGTACCAAACTTTGTTTGTATCAAACCCTGTTTGTACCAAATTTTTCTTCTTTTCTATTACAACCACTATAGTATATCGAAAGTCTTCCCTATTTTCAAGCTATATTTGACATTTTAGTTTTTTTTCATATTTCTCTATATTTTCTTCCTCACTAAAACATGTTATAATCTTAATAAAGATAATACAATTAAAATACCTTATAACCTACTACCAGTTACAAAGAAAGGCTTGGTGATTCCTATGAATCTTTATCTTATCCGCCATGGACAAACCGACTGGAATATTGAAAAAAAAATGCAGGGGACAGAAGATATTCCTTTAAATAATACAGGAAAGGAGCAGGCTGCTTTCTGTGCAAAAGCACTATCTTCTATTTCTTTTGAAGCAATTTATACTAGCCCCCTATCACGTGCCATAGAAACAGCAGAAATTATTTCTTCCTATGTCTGCCATCCCCCTGTCCGTATAGAGCCTAATCTAAAGGAACGTGATTTTGGGGAAATTTCCGGCTTAACTTACCAAGAATTCCATCAAGCTTTCCCTGATTATCCAAATACCTTACCTTGTGGCATGGAGCTCTACCATGATTTATCTGCCCGCATTTATCGTGCTGTTGAAACCTGCGCCAAGAACCATCCCCATTCTTCTATTCTTCTTGTTTCCCATGGTGCTGCTATTAATTCTTTTTTATATACAGTATCTGGCGGAATCTGTGGTTCAGGGATTACTACTCTTAAAAACGTCTGCATTAGCCATTTTTCCTACTACTCACACCAAAAACAGTTTTTCCTCCACTACCATAATTTTTCACCTAAAGATTTTCTTCCTTATTTAATATCTCCATAAAACATTGTTCCCTGCCAAAAAATTGGGCAATTTTATCCATTCTAGCGGACATGCTTACAAGCAGCATATCCGCTACTGTAATGGCTGCCATACTTTCTACTACTACAACCGCCCTTGGCACAATAATAGGATCATGCCTGCCTTTAATGCTAACCTCAATATTTTTTCCTTCTTTATTTACCGTTTTTTGTAATTTTGCAATCGAAGGAGTTGGTTTTACTGCTGCACGGAAACAGATTTCACTTCCATCACTAATTCCGCCATAAATACCGCCGCCATGGTTAGAGCTCTTTTCTAAAACTTTGCTTCCTTCTTCTTTATAATAAAAGCTATCATTATTTGTAGAGCCAAACGCGTCTGCTACTGCAAAGCCATCTCCAATTTCAAACCCTTTTACTGCTCCAATGGACAAAATTGCTTTTCCCAAATTAGCACTTAATTTTTCAAAAACAGGTTCCCCAATTCCTGATGGAATCCCCGTAATCTGGCACTCAACCACTCCGCCTACGGAATCGTGCTCCTTTATCTTTTCTTCTAATAATTGTTCTACTTTCTTTGCTGCCTTTGCATCTGGCATACACACTGGATTATTCAAAATTTCCTCTCGGTTAAAATTCTCTTCTACTATTTCTATTCCACCAATTTTCCTACTATATGCAAAAATATCTATCCCAAGTGAGGCTAACAATTTCTTTGCAACTGCGCCTGCTGCCACTCTCCCTATTGTTTCCCTGCCAGAAGAACGCCCGCCCCCTCTATAATCCCGGAACCCATATTTCTCATTATAGGTATAATCGGCATGTCCTGGCCTATAATAACTGGCAATTTCCGAATAATCGGCAGACCTTTGGCATTTATTATATACTAACATAGAAATTGGAGTGCCTGTTGTTTTTCCTTCAAATACTCCAGACAAAATTTCTACCGCATCATCCTCTTTCCTTGGTGTCACAAATTTATTTTGCCCCGGTTTTCTTCTATCCAAACACTTCTGGATATCTCCTTCTGTCAAAGGAATCCCAGCGGGGCAGCCATCTACCACTACTCCTAACCCCTTCCCATGGGATTCCCCCCATGTTGATACCCGAAATATTGTTCCATATATTGACCCCGACATAATTTTCTCCTTTATACATCTTTTTCCCGTATAGTCCCATCCCGGTATGCACTAAGCAAATTCGTTAAATCTATAATGCTTTCTTCAATTTCTTTACCAATATCCGTATCTGCCACACTTCTCCTTCTTGGCACTTGCTCTACTAAAACAGTGTCCGAATGGATATCACTTTCCCTTACAATCGCCATTTCCTTAGATTCAAATGGTTCATGGGATACTAACCGCAGCCCATATGAATTATAAATTAATGTATATCCTGCAATCCCAGTTTTTTTCTGGTAAGCCTTCGACAAGCCGCCATCAATAATTAAAACCTTCCCTTTGCAGCGGACTGGAGTTTCTCCTTTTTTTAATTCCACTGGCATATGCCCATTAATAATATGGGAATCGCGGATATTTAACCCAAATTCATTTAAAATATGCCCTACTACTTTTTCATTTTCTATTAGCTTATAATATTCATTCTTTTTCTCATCTTGGACTGCTTTATCTTCAATAAAATACCGTTCAAAAGTAGCCATTTTTTCTTTCCCATAAACAGGGGAATTCTCATTGGACCAGATATACCACATAATATCCATGCCATACTCTTTTTCTGCACTTTCTTCCCTATAATACCCCTTTCTGGCATAAGATTCTAATACATCATATAACCCCTTGCCACTATATTCACGTCCCCCCAGTGTCACCTTACGGAAACTTCCATCTTCATTTAGCGGGATACAGCCGTGGTATAATAAATTAGAATTATAAACTAGGTACAAGCTTCCCTTTGAAAACAAGAAACGTACATGTTTCTGCAATTTCTCACATTTTAAAAAGGCAACTTTTAAACGCTCTACCACATTTTCCTCATCAGGCGTTAAACGATATGGATCATTTGGATCAATCGTTGGGAAATGTTTGTCCTTTAACTGGTATTCCTTCCCGTCAATCTTTATTGTGCCCTTTTCATAATTAATCTTATCTAAAAGCAGCCTAGAACCCATATGGAACTCAGGACGCCTTTTAATTAACTGCCCCTCTAATTTAAACTGGATAATTGTAATTGCTTTGTGCATTTTCTTATCTAGTTCTAAATCATGGATATTATATATATCTTTGTTATATTTAATATCAAAACAGCCACATGGATCATCTGCATAAGTCTCCATTGCAAACGTTGCAAGTGGGATTAAGTTAATTCCATATCCTTCTTCCAAGGTATCCAAGTTTCCATACCGTGCAGAAATACGGATTACATTTGCAATACAAGCGGTATTCCCTGCTGCCGCACCCATCCACTCAATATCATGGTTTCCCCATTGGATATCTACCGAATGATAATTCATTAATGTATCCATAATAATATGGGCCCCTGGCCCACGGTCAAAAATATCCCCTACAATATGCAGATGATCGACTACTAACCGCTGAATCAGCAAACAAAATGCCACAATACACTCTTTTGCCCTTCCTGTTCGGATAATTGCAAGGATAATTTGGTTATAATATGCCTCTTTATCATGCACCTCTTCCTTTTCATGGATTAATTCTTCAATAATATAGGCAAAATCGGCAGGAAGTGCTTTTTTTACTTTAGAACGAGTATATTTGGAAGTAACACGTTTACAGATCTGAATCAGCCGATGGAGCGTAATCTTATACCAATCATCAATATTATCTTCTTCTTTTAAGACCATTTCCAGCTTCTCTTCTGGATAATAAATAAGAGTAGCAAGCGCACGCTTATCTTTTTGTGTAATGGTATTACCAAATTCCTCTTCAATCTTTCTTTTTACTGAGCCAGAGCCATTTTTTAAAATATGGAGGAATTGCTCATATTCCCCATGAATATCTGTTAAAAAATGCTCTGTCCCTTTGGGAAGGTTTAAAATGGATGCCAAGTTAATAATCTCTGTAGAAGCCTTGGCTATGGTTGGATATTGCTTGGCAATGCTTTTTAAATATTTCAGATACTGCTCGTCCATACTTTTCCTCCTTATAAAATTTACTTTTCCGAAAGCTAAATTTTTCCTCTTTGAGTATACCATACTTTCATACATATTTCCTCTTTTTTTTGTAATACTAACTCCCATGAAGCTGACAACAACTAATTTTATCCGATGTGGCCTAACTGGATGGTGTTTGGAGGTATTTTGGACTGGCCTTGGTTCCCTTCTTAGTGCCGACCGGAAAATGACAGGCACCACATCTCTTTTAATGTTTCCTATCTATGGAATGGCTGCTTTATTACAACCTGTTTACCAGGTAATTAAGAACCGGAATATGCTGTTTCGGGGAGGTGTCTACACATTTTTTATCTTTACTGCAGAATACCTTTCTGGTTCTCTTTTGCGACTATTCCATATGTGCCCATGGGATTATAGTGGAAGCCGTTTTGCTATACAAGGGCTAATCCGTTTAGATTATGCGCCAGCATGGTTCGTTACTGGCCTATTAATGGAACAAATTGTAAGGGGAAATAGTTTATTGAAAAAATCATAAGAATATTTTTGTGTATGAATTAAGGCTGTTGCAATGATGATACAACAGCCTCTTTTGTAACTATTTTACTATAAAGCCCGCAAAATTAATATAATGGATATTTGTCAGTTAAAGCTTTTACAAGCTCCATTGCCTTCTCTTTATTTGCATCTACATCTTGGATTACTAAGGAAATTGCTTCTGCAATTATATCCATATCTGCTTCTTTCATGCCTCTTGTAGTAACGGCTGGCGTCCCTAGCCGGATGCCGCTTGTAACAAAAGGAGATTGTGGATCGTTTGGAATTGTATTTTTATTACAGGTAATATTTGCTGCATCTAGTAATTTTTCTGCTTCTTTTCCTGTAACATTCCTATTTTGTAAATCTACTAACATTAAATGATTGTCTGTCCCGCCGCTTACTAACTTAAACCCTCTATTTATCAATCCTGCAGCAAGTGCTTGCGCATTATTTACAATTTGTTGCTGGTATACTTTAAACTCTGGAGCCAAAGCTTCTTTAAAACTAACTGCCTTTGCAGCAATTACGTGCATAAGAGGCCCGCCTTGGATACCAGGGAAGATCGCTTTATTAAAATTATACTTCTTTGCAGCCTCTTCCTTTGCTAAAATCATGCCGCCCCTTGGTCCCCTTAAAGTTTTATGGGTAGTGGTTGTCACTACATCTGCATATGGGATTGGGCTTTCATGCAAGCCTGCTGCTACAAGCCCCGCAATATGTGCCATATCCACCATTAATACGGCACCCACCTCATCTGCTACTTCCCTAAACTTCTTAAAGTCAATCGCCCTTGCATATGCACTTGCCCCTGCCACAATTAATTTGGGCTTTGCTTCTAATGCAATTCTCCTAAGTTCTTCATAGTCAATAAAACCATCATTATTTACGCCATATGGTACAATATTAAAATATGTGCCAGACATATTTACTGGGCTCCCATGGGTTAAATGGCCGCCATGGTTTAAATTCATGCCCATTACCGTGTCCCCCGGCTTTACAATAGCAAAAAAGACTGCCATATTTGCCTGTGCGCCAGAGTGTGGCTGTACATTCGCATAATCACAGCCAAAAAGTTCTTTTGCACGCTCAATCGCCAAATTCTCTACTACATCCACATATTCACAACCGCCATAATAACGCTTCCCAGGATATCCTTCTGCATATTTATTGGTTAATGGGCTTCCCATCGCTGCCATTACTGCTTTACTTACAAAATTTTCTGAAGCAATTAACTCAATATGGCTATTCTGCCTGCCTATCTCATCTTGTATTGCTTTTGCCACTTCTGGGTCAAATGCCTGTACCTCATCAAAAGAAAACATACTTTACCTCCACCTGCTATTTTTATTTATCTTTTTCACATATATCTGCACGCCATACATTATATAACGTCCAGTACACATTGTACACTAGGCTACAATATACAGTGTAAAGTGTACATGCTTATTGATAGAATTATAACATAGACCATATTAAAAGAAAACTATTTTTATCTGTACATTGTAAAATCTTTTCTATTCTGTTATACTTCTGTCAGAAAACTTTCTTTAGGAGGCTATTATGAACCTTATTATAATCTATCTAATTATTATAAACCTCATTGCCTTTCTTTCCATGGGCATTGATAAATACAAAGCGATACACCACAAATGGCGGATTTCTGAACGGGCTTTATTTCTATACGCCTTTCTTTTTGGAAGTATTGGTTCTATGCTTGGCATGTATCTTTTCCGCCATAAAACCAAACATCCAAAATTTGTCTATGGGATTCCAGCTATTTTTATTTTACAAGTGGTTTCTGTCCTTACCTTTTTTCACCTATACCAGCCTTCTCCCCATTAATACGCCCATAGCAGAAGCCATCATTAACCCCCTAGTCCATCCACTTGAATCACCTAAGCAATGCAGCCCTTTTATATTTGTATCAAACTCTGGCGTCATTTTTACCCGGTTGCTATAAAATTTCAATTCGGGAGAATATAAAAGTGTTTCATTACTAGCAAAACCTGGCACTACATGATCTACTGCCTGGATAAAATTAATAATATTTGTCATGGCACGGTAAGGCATCGCTGCTGTAATATCTCCTGCTACTGCATCAGGAAGCGTTGGCTTTACATTTGAACGGCTCAACTCTTTCTGCCAAGTACGTTTCCCGCCTAAAATATCCCCATAACGTTGCACTAGGATATTCCCGCTGCCAAGCATATTGGTAAGCTCCCCTATTTTCTGTGCATAGGCAATTGGCTGGTTAAACGGTTCTGTAAAATTATGGGAGCACAAAATAGCAAGATTTGTATTTTGCGATTTTAAATCTTTATACGAATGGCCATTTACCACGGCTAAATTATTATCATAATTTTCCTGGCTTACAAAGCCGCCCGGGTTTTGGCAGAATGTCCGCACTTTGTCCTTAAACGGCAGCGGATAACCGATTAGCTTTGATTCATACAATACATTATTCACATATTCCATAATCTCATTCCGCACTTCTACCCGCACCCCAATATCCACTGTCCCTGGCATATGGAGGATACCATGCTGCCCACAAAGGCGTTCTAGCCAATCTGCCCCTTTCCTTCCTGCCGCCACTACAGTATGGCCAGCATAAAACGCTTCTTCTTCCTGGTGAGACGCCAAATTTCTAACAACAGCTCCCTTACAGGCCCCATCTTCCATAACTAAATCATGGCATACCATATTAAAATAAATTTCTACCCCATGATCCTTTAAATAGTTTTCTATACTTTGATAAATAATTTGTGCCTTTTCTGTCCCTAAATGGCGGATAGGGCAGTCTACCAACTTTAAATTTGCCTGGATTGCCCTTCTTCTAATATCTTTTGTTTCTTCTATCTTATCCAAGCCTTCAATTTTCTCATCTGCCCCAAATTCCAAATAAATATTATCTGTATACCCAATTGTCTCTTGTGCAAGTTCTTCCCCTATTAAACTTGGCAAATCACCGCCAACTTCACAACTTAAAGAAAGCTTTCCATCTGAAAATGCCCCTGCCCCAGAAAACCCTGTTGTAATATGGCAATATGGCTTACAATTCATACATTTTTTTGTCTTGGATTTTGGGCAGCTCCGGTTTTCAATTGCCTTTCCTTTCTCTACAATTGCAATCCTTTTTTTACTTCCCTTCTTTAACATTTCAAGTGCAGTAAAAATTCCTGCAGGGCCTGCACCTATAATTAATACATCAAAATTTTTCATATTACCTCCAATAACTATTATAGCAGATATTTACATGCCCATAAACAAAGCGGATACCTCCATCCGCTTTGCTTCCTTATTCCTCTTGTTTTAATATTGTATTCTCAATAAACCTACTAATAAGTGTTAAATTATGGATATCATCTTCTGACCATTTTCTTTTTATTTTACATATCTCGTAAGAAATCAGCCCTGTTAATCCTGCCCCTTTTCCTATTAAATACTGAATATAACTTTTAATTTCCAGTTTATCCATATATTCATAAGTTTTTGGGAACTTATATGCCTTAATTTCTATTCCATTGCACACGCCTACCTTATTCTCATTAAAATTACTTAAGAAATCTTCCTTTAAAATATAGGCAGCACTATCTTGATGCCATGTTTCATATCCCCATGTTTTCCACAATTGTAAATCTGGGCTTTTAAAAATATTAATCCGGTCAATTGCAAAAACCTTGCCAATAAAGCCCATTATTTCTTCTAATCCATTTATTCCTTTTTGTTCTAATAAATTATAAATATATAATACTGTAGATGTCTTATCTGTTTCCGCCCGTTTCTGGATCGACAATTCTACAATCTTCTGATGCTCACTGTCAAAGGTAACACGCCCATGTTTTGCTTCATCATAAATAATAAACCGGTCTTTTCCTTTTTCTTTTGCAATATAAAGTGCACGGTCTGCTTTTGCAAAAAGTTCCTCTAAACTTGTGGCATCTTTTGGATATGCTGCCGCGCCAACTGACATAGTAACTACAAGCTGATCTTCTGATTTTTCAAAATACCACCGGATATTCTTACGAAGCGTGAATAAAATCTGGCGGACTTCTTGCTCATCAATATCACTGTCAATAATCATAAAAAATTCATCTCCGCCAAAACGCCCTGCAATTCCCCTGCTTCCTAAAATTTCTCTCATAGTATCTGCAACTACTGTTAAAACTCTATCCCCAAACAAATGCCCATAAGTATCATTCAATGTCTTAAAATTATCCAAGTCCAACATACAAATTGTAATAGAAGCATCTGTATTTTCTTCCAATACACTTTTCAACCTTTTCATGCAGCTCCGCTTATTATATAATCCTGTAAGTGGATCAAGCTGTTCATCTAAAGAACCATCTACCTTAATGCGCTTCGTCTTTTTGTCCAAAAGCTGGATTGTACCATAACATTCTACTAATTTGTCCTTCTGCTTCCATGTAATCCCACGGAACCGATATAGTTTTTCTTCCCCCTCTGATGAAAATATAGTAGATAAAATATCATGGATAAAACGTTCTGTCCCTTCACGAATATCATTACAAACTAATTGGAACGCCCTAGCCTCTTCTGGTTTTATTTTCCCTGTTCGGCATACTTGTGTCTCCCATTGATCCAGATCCTCTTCCATTACTGTATGGATTAAATTCCCATTTAGCCAAAATACCCTTATCTTTTTTGTCATATAGGAATAAATAAAATACATATGGTTCTGCATACATAGGAAACGCTCATATTGCCCTGAAGCCTGCTCTAATATGCCAATCCGTTCTTCCATATGGCATATGTCACGCATATTCACATGATAAAATTCTTGCCCATTTTCTGCTTGGAACTTTTTTAAATAGATATAATACCAACGATATTCATTTTTAATGTCCAGGATACGGACTACCGTCTTAAATCCAGTATCTGCATGTTCTTTAGAAAGCTCTAAAAAACGTCCCCTATCTTCTTCCTTCATTAATTGTACAAGAGGATATTGCCTACGCCCCAGAAGAAAATCCTGAAACAGCTCATTACCGGCTGATACTGTATATTCCATGGATAATACTCCAATGATCTTTTCCTGTTCCTTCTCCCCCTCCATGGCTGTCCTCCCTTTAGAGCCTGCGAAGCTCTGTATATGCAAGTAAAAATGGGCCTACGCCCTTTGCGTCATCCTTTACAACAGGCTCTGACATATAATAGTCAAAACTTCCATCTCTTTTTGTCGGGCCGCCAAGCCCGCCTACTAAACAAATACCGCCCAGGCTCATTTCGCCTTCCTTTGTTACCAAATATTTATCGCAAATACCTTGGAAAGATTTCTTTGCATACTCCCTATAGCTTTCTGGCAATACCCCCATACGCACGCCTTTTAACAAACAATAAGCCATAATGGCACTTCCGCTTGTTTCCAGATAATTTGGTTCCCGATCTCCCATATCCACCACTTGGTACCACATGCCAGATGGGTCTTGGTACTTTAACATCGCATCCATTAAATCAATAAAAATTTGCTTCAATTCATTATGTTCTATTTCCATTACCAAAGGATCTGCCTTACAGAAAGTATCCAAAAGTGCCATGGAATACCATCCTAATGCACGGAGCCAGAAATGTTTAGAAAGCCCTGTTTTCTTATCACACCAGAACATCGTTTTTGAAGAATCATAAGCATGGTAATACAATCCCGTTTTTTCGTCCCTCATAAAACGTACTACATTAAAAAACTGATGGTAAATATCTGCATAATTTTCTTTATTGTGGAACCGTGTTTCATATTCCATATAAAAAGGTTGTCCCATATACAGCCCATCCAGCCATACCTGCTGCGGATAAACTAATTTATGCCAGAAATTCCCGTCTTTTGTCCTTGGCTGAAGCAAAATTTGCTGGTAAATTAAATCAATCGCTTTCCTGTATTTTTCTTTTCCAGTAATATCGTACAGTTCAAATAATGTTTTTCCTGCATTTACATTGTCAATATTAAACGATTCTACGCTATATCCTTCTATTGTCCCATCCTCTTTTACCCGATGGTCAATATAAGCATCTGCAAAATCTAAGTACTTTTGGTTGCCAGTAATATCATACATCTGTAAAATAGCCAATATCATACAGCCATCTACATAATTCCACAATGATTTCCCGCCTTTTTTCTCTATATTCCACGCCGGGACATCCAGGGTACTTCTTTCTAATAACTCATTCATATAGGTTTCAATAATCTGCATCTCCATGGCAAAACCCTCCATTATTACATTATATGTCATTTTTCCTAATGTTCTATTTTATATTGTAACTTATCTGTAATAGAATTGCAATCAATTTCCGCCAAATTTTCTTTGCCTTACAATCTCATAGGCAAGAATCCCTGCTGCCACAGAAACATTTAAAGAATCAATATTTCCAGCCATAGGAATGGATGCTGTAAAATCACATCTTTCCTTTACAAGCCGGCTTACCCCTGTCCCTTCATTACCAATTACTAAACCCATTGGGCTAGTGAAATCCTGATGGTACATAATCTCACCATCCATATCACCACAGACGAACCAAAGCCCTTTTTTCTTTAGTCCTTCCATAGTAGCCGAAAGATTTGTTACTTTAGCAACTGGCGTATAGTTTAATGCCCCCGCAGAAGCCTTTGCCACAGTAGCCGTCAATCCTACCGCATGGCGTTTCGGTATAATCACCCCATGTGCACCTGCTAGATTTGCAGTACGGATAATTGCCCCTAAATTATGCGGATCTTCCACCCCATCAAGCAAAAAAAGAAATGGCTTTTCCCCTTTTTCTTCTGCCACCTTTAGCATATCTTCCACACTAGCGTACTCATAAGCAGCTGCAAATGCAATAACTCCCTGATGTTTCCCTGTTTCTGAAATTTGATCCAGCCGTTCTTTTGCTACAAAATTTAAAATAACCTCTCTTTTTTTTGCTTCCTGTATTATTGTATGGACAGGACCATCCTGGCATCCATCTAGCACAAATAATTTATCAATGGTCTTTCCAGAACGAAATGCCTCCCTTACTGCATTTCTACCTTCTATTCTAAATTCCTCATACCTCATCTATTTTAAGTACCCCTTTCTTTTGCAACGCATGTAAAACCAATTCTACTAAACGTTCCTTATTTCCCTTTAAATAAAGATAGCCAATTAATGCCTCAAAACCTGTTGCCATACGGTAATCCTGGATAGTGGCATTTTTTGCCGATGTTGCCGATTTTGCATTTCTGCCTCGTTTATAGATTGCCTGCTCTTCCTCTGTTAATTCTTCCATTAATAATGTAATAAATTCTGCCTGTGCAGGCGCCTTTACTAAACTGCTGCTTTTTTTGTGCATTTGGTTTACAGGGCAATTCCCCCTATTTACAATAATAGTTCGGATAATTAACTCATATACTGCATCGCCAATATAAGCAAGAACAAGCGGGGAATACATCCCCGCATCACACTCTTTTAACTGGAATATCTCTTTTATCTCACTTTCAAACACATTTTCTATTAGGCTCTTTTCCATTTGACTCCTTCCCTAGTATCTTCTAGCACAATGCCCTGTTCCAACAATTCCTTGCGGATTTCATCTGCACGCGCAAAATTCTTTTCCTTCCTTGCCTGCTGCCTTTCTGCAATTAAAGCCTCTACGTCTTCTGCTAAAAGGCCTTTTTCCCGTTCAGCTATAATTCCTAAAATATCACAATATTGAAGCAGCATAGCCTTTAACTTTTGTAGGTAAAAAACACTATTTCCCCCATCGCTATTTGTATTAATAAATTTTACCAACTCAAAAACCGCTGAAATCGCATCTGCTGTATTAAAGTCATCCTCCATTGCCATTTCAAACTTACTACCATATTCTTTTGCAGATACTAACAGTTCTTTTTCCTTTTCTGTTATCTCAGGCTCCTCTTTTCCTTCTAACAAATGGTTTAAATGATCTACGGCGGTTAAAATTCTTTCTAACCCATTTTTAGAAGCCTCTACCAATTCTGCACTAAAATTTAATGGGCTTCTATAATGGGCGCTCAACATAAAGAAACGGATTACCTGAAGATCATATTTTTCACTAATTTCTCTTACTGTAAAGAAATTTCCTGCAGATTTGGACATTTTTTTATTATCAATATTTAAAAATGCGTTGTGCATCCAATACTTTGCAAATTCTTTTCCATTTGTCGCCTCACTCTGTGCAATCTCATTTTCATGGTGTGGAAAAATCAAATCTTCTCCACCAGCATGGATATCAATTTGTTCCCCCAGATATTTCTTCGCCATAACAGAACATTCAATATGCCAGCCCGGGCGCCCTTTACACCATTTGGAATCCCAATATGGTTCCCCTTCTTTTTTAGGCTTCCAAAGCACAAAATCTAAATCATCCTCTTTTGTTTCCTCGCCTACTACTTTAATTTCCCGATGCCCAGCTTGTAAATCATCTAATTTTTTATGTGACAATTTCCCATACCCTGGAAAACTTCTCGTCTTAAAATATACTGTCCCATCTACTGCTTTATAGGCATGCCCCGTGTCCATTAATGTCTGGATCATCTCTAACATTCCATCAATTTCCTCTGTTGCAAGCGGGTTTTTCGTTGCAGGCTTTACATTTAACCCTTCCATATCCTTTTTACATTCTTCAATATAACGTTTAGAAATAACAGAAGAATCTACCCCTTCCTCAAGTGCTTTTTTAATAATTTTATCATCTACATCTGTAAAATTAGAAACATAATTTACCTCAAAACCTTTATATTCTAAATATCTACGTACTGTATCAAATACAATCATTGGCCTCGCATTCCCAATATGGATAAAATTATATACCGTAGGCCCACATACGTACATTTTTACCTTTCCTTCTTCTAATGGAAGAAACTCTTCCTTCGATTTTGAGAGTGTATTATAAATTTTCATAAGTTTCCCCTTTCTTTACTTTTTCCTCTACTTCTGCCATGCGTTTTTTCAACATTTCATTTTCTTCTTTTAACCGCTTTAATTCATTCATAATTGGGTCAGGCAAATGGACTTGATCCATATCTACCCTTGGGATACGAATATTATCCCTTTTTACCACTCTTCCAGGAATACCTACAACCGTTGAATTTGGCGGGACTTCATCAACTACCACAGAACCTGCCCCAATCTTTGCATTTTCCCCTACTGTAAAGGAACCAATTACCTTAGCCCCTGCACTAATCATAACATTATCCTTTATGGTAGGATGCCTCTTTCCCTTTTCCTTTCCAGTCCCCCCTAAAGTTACCCCTTGGTATAACGTAACATTATCCCCAATAATAGCGGTTTCTCCAATAATTACGCCATTCCCATGGTCAATAAACAATCCCTTCCCTATTGTTGCCCCCGGATGGATTTCAATCCCCGTTTTTCTAACAGTCCTCTGCGAAATCCACCTAGCTAAAAAATAATGTTTTTTTAAATACAATTTATGTGCTAAACGATACCGGATAATCGCCTTAAAACTAGGGTATAAAAACACTTCTGCCGAAGAATGAATAGCAGGGTCCCTTTCCCGAATCACTTCTATTTCTTCTTTTATATACTGAATAATTCCCATCTATCCTAATTATCCCTCCCTTTCTGTCCTTTTTCAAAATAAAATTAAGCACTTTTGCATATAAAAAAACTCCATCTCTATCCTTAGAGACGAAGTTATCCGCGGTTCCACTCTATTTCAGAAAGCTGCCTAGCTTCCTCTTTTTTGACTTAACGTGTACTACCCGTACAAAAGCTACTTTCTTCACTTTTGTCAGCTCCCAAACGCACTTCATCCAAACCATATTGAAAACCGCTTTCAGCCGGTGGCGGTCTCTCTCTGACAATTGGATTTTGAACTACTCTTTTGTTCATAGCCTTTTTCTAATAAATGCCCAACCTCAAATAAATATCTATATTTGTTTATATCATATGCGATTCCTATTTATTTGTCAATCATTTTTCCTAAAATCGAATTTCTCCCTACTTTATTTAGGGGGACGGATAGAACTCCTTTTTGTCTGTATTGTAAGCCTCCCTATTTCTTGATACACCTTTTGGATTTCTCCTTCTATCTTATTACAATCAATTCCCTTTTCCTTTAGCCCTCCCATAATTTGGCTAACGGCCTCTGAAAACTTATTTTTATATTCTGTATTAATCTTTTTCCAGTTAATCCCTTGAAAATACATGGCAATTTCCTGGTTAAGAGGCAACTTCCCTTGTAACATTAACACGGCTATTATTGGATAGCCTATATATCCCTGCCAATAGGAAGCATTATCATTGGAAGAATATACCTCATCTTTCCACTTAACCATATATGTTTTCGTAAGATCAGAAGAAGAAACCTCCGCTTCATTCTCTTTTAATACCACTCTTTTATCTGCAATCGCACTATATGCCTCATGGATTTTCTCAATTGGCGGCAATTTTACTCCCATAGTATTTCCTCCCTTATCCTATTCTTTTTCTACCCTTTTTGGGCAAACGCTACAAGACATGCAGCCATTTTCTTGTATATAACGATAATTCTCAACCGTTTCTAATAATGCAACTGCTTGTGCTGATATGCCTTCTCCTTTTCCTGTAAAACCAAGGCCTTCTTCTGTTGTTGCCTTTACATTCACTTGATCCACTGAAATATGCAGTGCATCTGCAATATTTTTACGCATCTGCTCCCGGTAAGGCAAAAGTTTAGGGTGCTGGGCTATAACCGTTGCATCAATATTCCCAATTATATACAATTTTTCTTCTAATAATTTGCCCACATAAGAAAGCAGCTTTATACTAGAAATCCCTTTGTACTTTGGTTCTGTATCTGGAAAATGCATCCCAATATCCCCCAGCGCTGCGGCACCTAATAATGCATCCATTACTGCATGTAACAATACATCTGCATCAGAATGTCCCAATAACCCCTTTTCATATGGTATTTTTACGCCACCCAGGATTAAGTCCCTTCCCTCTACTAAACAATGTACATCATATCCCATTCCAATCCTCATTTTATGCCTCCTGTACACCATCTTATTCTAACTTATTATTTTTAAATACGAAAAGTCCCAAAAACCTTACTCTCACGTTTTTGGGACTCGTTATTAGTAGCGGAAGGGAGATTTGAACTCTCGACACCACGGGTATGAACCGTGTGCTCTAGCCAACTGAGCTATTCCGCCATATAGAAGTCATGTTTCCGTAAAAGTGGGGCCTATAGGGCTCGAACCTATGACCCTCTGCTTGTAAGGCAGATGCTCTCCCAGCTGAGCTAAGACCCCGCATATTTGCTTTAACTTGACTGCTCATTCAGTATAATACATGTTTTCTCATTTGTCAACACTTTTTTATAATATTTTTAATCTCTTCACATATTTTTCTTGCCACAATAGGGTTATTCATTGTATAAAGATGAATCCCATCTACATCATTTGCAAGCAAATCAATAATCTGGCTAACTGCATATGCCATTCCTGCATCAAACAGAGCCTGCTTATTATCCTCAAACTTATTTAGAATCTTCTGGAAACGTTCTGGCAAGGAAGCTCCACATAAAGTAACCATGCGTTCAATCTGGGCTTTATTAATTACTGGCATAATCCCAGGTGAAATGGGCACTTTTATCCCTGCTATTTTACAATTTTCAACAAAAGAATAAAACATACTATTCTCAAAGAAAAGTTGGGAAATTAAAAATTCATCCCCTGCATCTACCTTTTCTTTTAAATATGTAATATCCATTACCCGGTTAGGGGACTGTGGGTGGCATTCTGGGTAACAAGCCCCGCCAATGCAAAAATCCCCTTTTTGCCTTAAATACGTAGTTAGTTCAAACGCATGGCAAAAATCTTCTTTTGGTACCGCAGACGGGTTTTCATCTCCCCTTAACGCTAATACATTTTCTAGCCCATTTTCTAAAAGTACCTTAGAAAACTCGTCAATTTCTTCTTTATTATAAGTTAGGCAGGTTAAATGGACCAGTGGATCAATATGGTATTCCTGTTTTATCTTTTTTGCCAATTCTATTGTGCGGTTATGGTTAGAGCTTCCCCCTGCCCCAAATGTCACACTAATAAAATCTGGCTTACATTCACTTAATATCCCCAAGGTTTCATCAATATCCTGTAATGCTGCTCCATGCTTTGGCGGGAATATTTCAAAGGATATTACTGGCCTTTTCTGTTCAAATTTTTCTTTAATCTTCATTTGTCCCCATTCCTTTTTATAAAACTACAAGCTCTAAAATTAAGTATAAGCTTCCTAGTATAAAATGTCAATGTAATTCAATTCTTGAGTTTCCGCAGTTCTGTCCACAAAACTGTTGATTGGCTATGCGGATTATACACAACTTTCAAAAAACGCCCAAAATATAAGGAATCCTATTCCTTTTTGATGTAAAATTTAATCACCACAAAAAAATCAT
>CAJTLB010000024.1 GCA_910577045.1 uncultured Lachnospiraceae bacterium
TACTCATAAACTTATTTTAGATATTTCGCTTGTCTACTTGACAAGGGGCTGATCACACAAAACCCGCCTTTTTTCTTACCAGTTTATACAAGCATATATACCTTGTCAATTATTTTTATCTATTGTTTTTTAGGATACTTTGTGCTATTATACAATTTGGCAAAACGAAACACCCAATAGAAAGGAGGCTGCTATCCTATGCCTAATATTCAATTACCCCATAAGCATGGGCAAATGATAGAAAAACAAATCGACCATATCCCTGAAAACTCTTATTTTCAAGCTGCATCTGACATTTTTAAATTATTAAGCGACAATAACAGGTTACAAATCTTCTGGTTATTATGCCATTGTGAGGAATGTGTAATTAATATATCCGCCATAATGGAAATGAGCAGCCCTGCCGTATCCCACCATTTAAAAACATTAAAAGCCGGGAAACTGATTACCAGCCGAAGAGACGGAAAAGAAGTCTACTACAAGGCTGCTGATACAAATCAGTCCCGGCTTTTACACCATATAATTGAAGAACTAGTTGAGATAACCTGCCCTATTCCATAAAATATCCAAATTATAAATAGAACCTATGGAAAACCATAGCAATAAGGAGAAATATGATAAAAGAAGATTGTATTACTGAATTAACCCATATATTAAATCAAATTCCTTATGGAAAATTACAGCTAGAAAAACACTCTTCCCATTCATCAAAAACCTTTTTTATTGATTATTCTCAAAAGCAAGTAGATGGAAAGGGAAAAATAGATATTTTCCCATTATTTCCTGGCATTGAGCTTGCCTTCTATTATCTCCTTGCAGAAAAACAATGTGACTGCCACAGTGCTGCCAGCCATATTCTAGAATTAAATTACTGCCGTGCTGGAAGGATTGGCTGGAATATGAAAGAGGGAATGTCCGTTTACCTTGGTGCAGGGGATCTATCTATCCATACCATGGACTGCTGTGCCAGCTCTATTATTTCTTATCCACTTGGTTATTTTAGTGGGATCACTATTTATATTGATTTGGATATCTTCACTATAAATATCCCTGATCTTTTAAAAGAAGCTGGCATTAACGGGCAAACGCTCCGTACACAATTTTGTTCTAGCCATAAGCCGTTTACCATACCTTTATGCAGAGAAACCGACAATATTTTTTCCAGTTTCTACAATCTGCCAGAGCCTATTAAAATTCCCTTTTACAAACTAAAAACCCAAGAATTATTACTTTTCCTTTCTATGCAGGCTAACAACAGGCAAAGTAAACCGTCTATTTCTTGCCAAACAGATTTAATAAAAGAAATCCACACTTTCCTTACCAAGCATCTAGATCAGCGGTTTACGATTGAGGATTTATCTAAGCAATACCATATTAATACTTCCTCTTTAAAAGCAGATTTTAAAACTGTTTATGGAAAACCTATTGCTGCTTATATGAAAGAATACCGAATCCGGCAATCCATAAAATTACTTTTAGAAACAAATCACAGTATTGCTTCTATTGCTTCACAAGTCGGATATGAAAGCCAAAGCAAATTTTCTAGGGCATTTAAAGAATTTACACAAATCCTTCCAACAGAATACCGCAATAACCATATTTCTACAAAATAACATAAAACTCTCTCATAAAGTTAGACAATAAAAGAAAAAATGATAAGATACCTAGTTTGTGTCTGCGCTGCAACCACAAACTTAAAATGCTTAAAAAGCAGCGCAGAAATGAGGAAATTTATGAATAAAGATTTAACGCAGGGAAACCCGCAAAAAGTATTATGGGCATTTTGCCTTCCTATGTTTGGCAGCATTGTATTCCAACAACTCTATAACATTGCTGATTCCTTAGTTGCTGGTAAATTTATTGGTGAAAACGCCCTTGCTGCCGTAGGTAATAGTTATAATATTACGCTTATTTTTATTGCATTTGCATTTGGATGCAACATTGGTTGCTCGGTTATTGTATCACAACTATTTGGCGCAAAAGATTATTGTACCATGAAAACTTCTATTTATACTACATTAATTGCCAGTGGCATTTTATGTATTTTTCTTATGATAATTGGCTTACTTTCCTGTAATAGCCTGTTACGTTTTATGAAAACTCAACCAGAAATTATGGAAGCTTCTGCCTTATACCTAATCATTTATATCTGGGGGCTTCCATTTTTACTTTTTTATAATATTGCAACGGGTATTTTTTCTGCGCTAGGGGACTCCAAAACTCCTTTTATTTTCCTTGCCTTTTCTTCAACAGCTAATATATTAGTTGATATTTTATTTGTTAAAGTATTTTCTATGGGAATTGCAGGCGTTGCATGGGCAACCTTTATCTGCCAAGGCATTAGTTGTATTTGCTCCCTTGTTTTAATATTAAAACGGCTATCAAAAATTGAGGCAAAAGGGCATATTGCTATTTTCTCTTGGCAATTATTAAAAAAACTTTCTGTTATCGCTATCCCTAGTATTTTACAACAATCCTTTATATCCATCGGGAATATCATTATACAAGGTTGTATTAATGACTTTGGCGTAAGTGTCGCTGCAGGATATTCTGCTGCGGTAAAGCTTAATAACCTAGTTATCACTTCCTTTACTACAATTGGAAATGGTATTTCTAACTTTGCAGCACAAAATCTTGGCGCAAAAAAATATACCCGCATTAAAGCTGGTGCTTATGCAGGCTTAAAATTAGTGTGGTGCTTATGTGTGCCATTCTGCATTATTTATATTGCCTTTGGGAAATACCTATTGTTATTATTTATGGATCGCAATTCTATAGAAGCACTTACTACTGGGCAACAATTTTTATGGATTCTTTCTCCCTTTTATTTGGTAATATCTGCTAAGTTAGTAGCCGATGGCGTCCTACGTGGCACAAGTGCCATGCGCCAATTTATGATAGCTACATTTACAGACTTAATCCTACGTGTTATATTGGCCTTTATATTATCCAATATAACCCATTCTTCCACTGGAATCTGGGCTGCATGGCCGATTGGTTGGTCTATTGCAACAGTACTGTCCATTTTCTTTTATACAAAACAATATAAAAAATTGATAAGTTAAATATAAAATAAATAACCCAACTAGAAAAAATTTTCCCTTTTTCTGGTTGGCGTTGCTAAAAACCGGCTTACAAAATAATTTATCAAAATATACAAAACGATGAGTTGTCCTTACAGACAATTCATCGTTAAATCGGAATTTATTATTCTATATTATTTTAATTTATAAAGTTTAATCTTTGAAATTTCTTTTATTGATTTACTTATGTCACTCTTTGGAAATGGCTTACCATGCGCAGGATAAATCCAATCAACATCTTCTGCAAACAAAATACCCAAAGATTTTTCAAACTGAACTTTATTCTCTATCCATATCGTCAATCTTTTCATACTTGGAAAACCATTCATTGAAGCATCACCACAAAAAATGATATTATCCACTCTAAGCGAAATTGAATCAGAAGTATGACCAGGCGTATACAAGATTTTTCCATGTAACAATTCTTCTAATACAGTCTTGTTTCCTTCTGTAATTTCTATAAACCTATCATTATATTTATCTTCAATTATAGGAAACAAGTGCCCCGCTTTACCAAACACTCCCATACATTTGCAAAATGCCCATGCTAACAATGTACTGCATCCTCCCTTAAAAGAGTTCTGCCCTCTTTTCAAGGTTGTCATGGCTTTATCGCTCATAACCACTTTGACATTTTTGTTTCTACCCAATAATTCATTTAAAAAACCTGCATGATCATCATGCGCATGTGTTAAAAATACGTACCTGATATCTGATAATCTTATCTTCTTCTTATTCAACTTTTTCTCTACCTCTCTAAGACTATGTTCATATCCTGTATCTATCATAACGTAACCATTTGGACTTGCATACACATAGGTATTCATTATTCTGTTTCCAACATTACAAATCTCCACATGATTTTCCTTCTTTCAATTAAAATAGCATATCCTAAGTTACTTTCATCTATTTCAATAATCGAATTTCTTTTGTTAAAAGATATAATCCATATATTCCGCATACGAAAAGAATAATATCTTCATAAGCGGCAAAAATTACTGATTTTATTCCTGTCAATCCCCATATCGCCAATAATAAAAGCAACAACTTACTTTTTCTTTTATATCCTGCATACACAGCTATGCTCAAACTAACAATAGGACAGGGCATAATATGTGTAACCATCTGTGAAAACTGGTTCCCCAGCACTAATGATATCAACGGATATAAACAATATAACAAAAGCAATATAATTTGAAATACATTAGGTCTTTGAAGTATATCATTTTTATTGTGCAAGCCTTCATATAAAAACAGAAAACCACAAATCAAATACAATGAAAAGGCAAAATATTTCTGAATCGGTTGAGTCCCATAGTATCCAAAAATATAACACCTATAAATAAATTTGTTATTCCCAACATCAATTTCGCTAAACACGCTACCTTGTTGGTATATGGCAGCGACAATGCAATAACAATTAAAATAAGCAGTATTACTTGAATAATATAACTCTCTAACAAACAGGAAGTTATACTATACCTCCCCCAACAAGTAAGAATCTGGTACAGCATAAAGTGAATATGGTGCGTGTTTTTGATTTCCTTTATAATTCGTAGGCTGTAAACCACAGAATTTTGAAACAGCACTTCCAATCAATTTTTTAGTCAGTTCTGGTACATCATCCCTTGTTAATACCTGATCAACATCGATCCACAATACCTCACTATTCTCATTATTATCTGATATCGCTTTTCCTGAAACGTATTCTGCTGCAAATATAATATACCAATCGTGCATATTAAACCTAATACCAATAACTTCCTTTGGTTCAACTAATATATTTGTTTCTTCCATAAATTCACGTTTCAAAGCATCTTGAGGCGTTTCACCAAAATTTATGTAACCTCCCGGAATAATTAACATCCCTTTACCATTTCCATATGTATGGCGGGCAAGCAACACCCTATTATCCTTAATGACAACACCCGCAACACTTTGTCCCCAGTTTGTATTTTCATTATTCATAACAATCCTCCTTCTTAAAACCCCATTTATTATTCGAATTCTATATTGACTTTACACCAAGTCAAGCTGGCTTTGTGAAACTGCTGGCATTTTCAGGTTCAACACTCTTCTTACAAGAGCAGAAAATTATTTAAGAGCCATAAGCATAAAACATGGTACCTATTATTCCTCTTCTTTTCATGGAAGTAAGAAATGGTTTATCTTGTAACACATTTATCACTCTTTCTCTAAATTAAAAAATAACCCTTGCACAATATTAACAAATCCCCTGTTTCTTTTAAAACATGTGCTTTTCTATACTACCACATTGTAGTATTATTTGCTTCCATTATCCCACTATAAACAATGATACTTTCTACTTCTTCTTTTTCACGTCCCCTATTAAAGGAATTCCATACAATCTAACCCACATTATTGTATTTAATATACAACTTATAATTATAGCCTACATTGTTGCTTATGAAAAAAATTTCCATTTCTTTTTTCTTTTCCCATATAAGCCTTTCCTTTCTTTAAATAAACCTTCTTGATTTTTTTCAAAATATGATCTACTATAACATAAATAATATAAAAAGGAAGGCATACGCATATGTATGAATTACACCAAATAGGAGAAAGAAGTTATTATATCGATTGCCCAGCTAAAATTGGCATTTATTTAACTAATAATACAGATGTATATTTAATTGATAGCGGAAATGATAAAGATACTGGAAAAAAAGTACGTAAAATATTAGAAGAGCATAACTGGAACCTTGTTGGTATACTCAATACCCACTCCCATGCTGACCATATTGGTGGAAACCATTATTTACAGCAACAAACTGGTTGCAAAGTATTTTCTAATAGCATAGAAGCTGCATTTATCCAATATCCTATTTTAGAGCCTTCTTTTTTATATGGTGGGTTTCCTTGTAAAGAATTACAACATAAATTTCTTCTTGCATCAGAAAGTATTGTAACGAACTTTTCAGACTGTAATTTCCCAGATAATATTGAAATTATCCCTCTTTATGGACACTTCTTCAATATGGTAGGTTTTTCTACGCCAGATAATGTTATTTATTTAGCAGACTGCCTATCTAGCAAAGAAACTCTTACTAAATACCAAATTACCTTCCTTTATGATATTGATGCCTATTTAACTACCCTAGAAATGGTAAAATCTTTAAATGCCAAGTTATTCGTGCCTGCACATGCGCCTGTTACTGATAATATTGCCCCTCTTGCCCAATACAATATTGATAAAGTAAATGAAATTGCTTGCTATATTGTAGAATTATGTAAGGAACCCCTTTGTTTCGAACATATTTTACAAAAGCTTTTTACAAATTATAATTTAAAAATGAATTTTGAACAATATGTCCTTGTTGGCAGTACCATCCGTTCCTATCTTACATGGTTAAAAGATAAAAGAAGGTTAGATAATTGTTTTCAAGATAATATGTTGCTTTGGAAACAAATTGGCTAGGAAATAAGCTGTTTTGTAAAAATTATTTCTAAAGCTTCCCCCGGAAGCAATAATGCGCCTGAATCTATATAATCTAATTTACGGTAAAAATGCTGCGCTGTTTCATTTGACAATGTTGATGTCATAACTAGCGTGTACCCGTATTGGCGCATTAATGTTTCCCAATAATATATCATAGCTCTACCATATCCTTTACACCGATACTCTTCTAATAAAAACAACATATTGATAAATGGGGTATTATCCCAAAATAAATTCCACCTTAACCAGCCAACCAGTTTTTCCTTTTCTTCTGCTATCAGGACTCTTTTTAATATTATAATCGATTCTAATTCTTCTGCTCTAATATGTTTATCATATTCTATCAATTTTTGGCTATCTGTTTTTTCTGCAATTCTAATCTTCATCCCCTAAGATTTCCTTTTGTTTTTTCTTACTAAGTCCCTTTAAGACCAACTGGTATGATTTATCCAATAAATCTTTTAATAAATCATCAGGCACATTCCCATCTGGGTTAATCGAATTCCAATCTTTTTGCAGGTCTTTTTGATTTCCATATTCCCATAATGCAAGTATAGCACAAACTGCTACTTTTGGCTACCTTAACCCACCAGCTAAAACCCATGGGCTTGTGGTAGCCCTATCCATTTATTCTTTCAATATCCCTATTTATCACAAAAAATCCGAATTGCCTCTGCTACAAATTGAGCTGTCCCTTTCCCACCAGCATTATCTATACTCGTAGTAAATTCTCCTCCTCCTGCATACATCTGCCCTAAACTAAATAGAACCTGTTTTGAACATTTATAAAAATTCTCTGTTATATACTCTTGTAATTTCTTTACTTGGTTTTGGGAATCTATACTATCTGGTCCGTTATCTTTTAATTTTCCAAATTCTACAAATAATTCCATAAATGCTTTCATTATAACTTGCTCTTCTTCTTTTGTCCTATTTTCAGCCTTTTGTTGGGACTCCTTATATTCTTTTGTAGTTCCCCATCGTTCTTTTGCCTGTTTCGCATACTCATCAATCTTCCTTGTATCAAATACTGAAAAATCCATTGTTTTCACTCCTATTAATTGTATTCCACGGGCAAAGGTAATTAAATTTTCTAAATGTTCTTTTTTCATTGTTAGCAATGTTATTTGCTGTTTCAATGCCTTATTCTTATCAAAATTAGAACTAGACAACATTTGCTTAATTTCCTTTAAAGAAAACTCCAACTCTTTCCATAACAAAATCTGCTGCAGTATTTCTAAAGCTGTATCGTCATACAGCCGATATCCAGATTCTGTATACTTTGCTGGTTTCAATAAGCCAATTTTATCATAATATTGCAGAGTCCGTATACTAACTCCTGCCAGCTTACTTACTTTATTTATTGTCATCATAATAACCCCTTCCTTCCGTGTAAGTATAATATTAAACTATTACGTAACGTAAGAGTCAACACTTATTCTAATATTTTATACAATCTAAATATATCATTCTATATTTGTATTATTATTGCTGATTTTATGTGTTTTTGTCTAAATTACAGTATACGATACCTACTTTATATGATAAAATAGCCTTACAAAAAATTACTAAAAGGAGATCTGAATGAATCTAAAATTAAAAAGCAAAAAACTAATTAGCATTATCCTTTCTGCTACCCTTCTGCTAACACATCTGCCACCTGTATTAGCCGATCAGCAGTCCCTTCTTGTTTCTGTTCCTACCCTATTTGGTGAATTAGATAAGGTTACGGTGACTACCCCTCAGCAATTTATAAAAGCATTAGAAAATGGTAATACACACATTATAGTCAGTGGCCTTATTACAATAGGTGACAAAGCGGACGCGACTGGAAGAATGTTGCCCGTCACCATTCCGGCAGGAACCACAATTGAAGGAACTATAGGAAGTACTTTAAACTGCCGCTGTCCTATCCAACTTGAAGGAGATGATGTTACCTTTAAAAACATTGAACTTATCTTTGAATCTTCCGATGCCTTAGGGAGTATTCCCCATAGAGAAATTTTCCTGGCAGGCCATAGTTTAACTCTTAATAATGTTAATACTTATTTAGACGGCGGTGATGGCTCTTTTGGCCCCTTAGGAGGTTCCGAAGCAGAGTTATTGCCAACTGTGTATGCTGGAGGCTATCCTGGTACCTCCGTGGGTTCTAATGCCAATTTAACTATAATAAATTCTAATTCCAAAACGATGTTCCAAGATATCTATATGGGACATGACGAAGGCATTTATCAAAATGTACCCTATACTGGAAATGCAACATTAACATTAGATAACCCTGTTACAGTACGTGGACATATTTATACAGATAAAAATAACCTTGCGGAGATTGATCTTTATGGAAATGGTAATTCTCTTTTTAACCACGCAAAAGCAACCAAGTTCACTGGGAATACAAATACTACTTTGACTTTGACTGAGTGTTCTGTTGCTAATGCCGTTATCAATGGAGTCGGAACTATCCAATTACATAATAATGCACACCTTACTCCTCGAACTAACCAATTCCACAATATCTCTTTACAAGAAAATGCTTGCCTTGATTTAAGTGAAATTACAGATGCAATTATTACAGGTGATTTTGAAGGTGGAAATTATAATATTGCTAATCCTTCTGATACTAATACTACTGGGCTTCTTATTTTAGATAAAGAAGGTTCCTTAACAATAGAAGGTTCTATTACTGGAACTACTATCTTTCAAACTGGAAATAAAAATTTCCCTGGAAGTTTAGTTATTGGAAAAGACTATATTATTGCCGATTGGGATGAAATAACTGAGAATTTTATTATACCTCAAAAATACCAAGATGATGGATATAAACTACAACACTCTAAGCGGGCATGGTGTATTTTTAAATCCTATAATGACACAACCGATGCTACTCCTGAAATTGGTTCTGTAGAAATCTCTTATGCACCATCAGCAATCGATTTAGCAGAAATCCAAGGAACACCAAATGAATCCCTTTTTTGCCGGATTATCTGGCTAGATACAGAAGATAATATTATTAATTCTCAAGATGTTATCGAAAAATACTCTTTTGACTATGAAAATTCTTTATGTGTAAATACAGACTATTTAAATGATCCTTCTTATAATGAGGCAACTGATTGGGGAAATGTCTCTATTGAGCTAATGTCTTCTGAAGAATCACCAGAATATTTTTATTTTATAGCACATGACAGGGCAAAAACAGGAGATTATACTTTCCGTTTTTATTCTAAAAATACAGAAAGCGTATGGAATTCCACTATTGAATCTATAAAACAATTAGATAATTTTTTGCTAAATGAATTCTCCGTTTATTTTTATGATTCCTCGAATCCAGATGCCAGTTCATCTGCTATTTACGAACAAGCTGAAATTCAGCCCATTCCAGAACAAACTTATACAGGAAAAGCTATTTGCCCAGAAATAACAGTAACCCATCTCTCTTCTGGAACACCCCTTACCTTAAACACTGATTACCGTGTTTCCTATGAAGATAATGTTAATGTAGGGGAAGCTACTGTTAAAATAATTGGTATTGGAAATTATAGTGGCGAAATAACCGCCCATTTTACTATTGCTAAAAGTGAATCTGATGTTTCTGTAACAGCCACTATGGGGACAGGAAACCAAGATACCATCCAAGCTGTTTATGGGGATAATATTCGTTTTGTTTGCCAAGCAGTTCCCGCAGGTGCCCAACTTGCAAAAATGGCACTTCCTAACACCGTAGATTTTTATTGTGGCCAGGAACTTTTAGGAACTGCGCCTATTAATTCAAATGGACAGGCAATTTTTATTTACCATACTACAGAACAAAAGATCCCTGTTGGAAATTCTACTGTTTTTGCTGATTTTGGTGGGACAGCATCCTTAAACCCTGCACAAAGCAGCTCTTCTGTATCTATTACTTTAGAAAAGCAGACGCTAGCTATAGATGATATTAAAAGTATTGCCTTAAAAGACTTTTCTTATGACGGCACAAAAAAGACAACAGATATTATCTCCTTAACCACCACACAACAAACACTTTTTATTTCTGGCCAAGCAGAATTAGCAAGTGCCCAATCTGGTACTTATACAGAAGCTACCGTCCTTTCTTGGTCGTTAAATGAAAAGGATTCTAAATGGTATCAACTGCCTATGGGCCCTAAAACCATTTTGGTAGATCCAGCAGTCACCATTATCCCAGCAAAGGCACCAGAACAAGTTACTATTTCTTCCACTGCTAAGCCCGGGACAACACAAAATATTTCTATTTTAGATGCTATTCCAGCAGAATTGCAAAACAAAGTATTAAATTACGAATTAGGGAAAAACCAATTTGACAATACAATTATTTCTACCCCAACTATTTCCAATGGCACTTTAACCTACCAAGCAATACAAGTTGGCACAGAAACAATCCCTGTCCTTGTAACATTGGAAAACTCCCAGCCTATGACATTGATAATAACAATTCTTGTAACAGACAAAGAAACCATACAACTTAACCTTACTTCACCAGATCGGGCATATAATGGGCAGCCTTATCGTGAATGGAATACTTCACTTGAAAGTGAGATACCTGTCACTATTACTTATTATAACCTAACAGAACAACAGCCTTTAACAGATGCCCCTATAGACGCTGGAAGTTATTCTATTACTGTCCATGTAGAAAGTAGTACGGAAATAGGAGAAGAAACTTCTACTTTCCAAATTCTTCCAAAAGAAGTCCATATTTGTGCATTAGACAAAACCATTCAGGTAGGAGATGCCATACCAGATATCAGTAACCCTCAACTTTCTATTGATTATGAATTTGAAGCAAATTATGAACCTATTCATGGTGAATCTTTAGGTACTGTTAAAATGCTATACCAAGAAACTCCTGATAATATGAAAGAAGGCAGTTATACTATCTTTATCCACCTTCTTGAGCAAAACCATAAAAATTACACAATAACCGAAAAAGAAGGTACGTTATCTATTATAGCATCTGGAGAACATATCCATAACTATACAGCGTCCATTACACAAAAAGCAACTTGTACAGAAAATGGTATAAAAACTTATACCTGCCCTGTATGTAAAGATTCTTATACAGAAGAAATTCCTGCAACTGGACATACACCAGTAATTATGCCTGCAATAGACTCCACTTGTACAGAAACAGGAAAAACGGAAGGAGCATATTGTTCTGTATGTAATATTGTCCTTACAGAGCAAACCACTACTCCAACAAAAGAACACTCTTATGGCCTATGGGTTATTGATGTCTCCCCTACTTCTACACTAGAAGGAAAGAAACATAGAACATGTTCTTTATGTAATATGATAGAAACAGCTTCTATTCCAAAATTAGAATCAGGTGACAGTGACAATGATTCTGATGATAATTCATCAGATAACAATGATTCAGAGAATCATTTTACGGAAGAAAATTCTTCCACTACTCTCCCTGAAAAACCACTATCCCCTACAAGTACAGCCGATTCTTATGACCCAATAAAAGGATATATTAGCTTGGCCCAAGGAATTATAACAGGGCACGGAAATGGCTATACAAAATGGAAACAAACAAATGGCAGTTGGTGGTTAGAATATGCAGATGGTACATGGCCTCATGGCCAACTTACAAATGATGGACAGCAAATCTACCAATGGGAAAAAATTAATGGGGCATGGTACGCATTCCATTCAGATGGTTATGCAAAGCATGGCTGGCATATGGATAGTAAATATCAAGGCTGGTTTTATATTGATATTAATAATGGCATGAAAACAGGCTGGCAACTTATTGATGGAAAATGGTATTACTTCAACCCAATTTCTGATGGGACACAAGGTAGATTATTTATGAATTGTTATACTCCAGATGGTTGGTATGTAGACCAAAACGGAGCATGGGATGGTAAACCTCAATACAAAAACTAAATAACCAAATATTTATACAAAATAATATATCTAAACTGCTGCAAAATACATTCATTATTTTGCAGCAATTTTTTGCCTAAATAAACCCTTTAAATACCTTTCTTGCGCCAATAGCAACCACTAAAGAGCTTGCTCCAGCAAACAGTATAATAATAAACTCATAATTCTTAGCGACTTCAAATAAAACTCCATATAGTGCATTTCCTATTGGCTGTGAACACATGGATACCATAAAAATAACTGAAATTACCTTCCCAATTAAATTTGGGGGTGTTTCTGCTTGGACAAAAGACATCATTTCCACTGTAAAAATTGTTGAAAACACCATAATAATAGAGCAGCACCCTGTCATAACGATATAATTTATAATTCCTGATAGGGAAAACATTAATACTATACCAATTGGAAGTACACAGAAAGCACAAACCATAATTAAATTTCCTGCCTTTTGTATTACTAACTTTTTCGCATAGGCTCCTGCCATAACTCCCCCTATCAACCCACCTACCGCCATTGCCCCTTGTGCAAAACCACATAAGGTATTCGCCAAATTTATATCAAATAACAATACTTCTGTTACTATATATGGCAAACCAACAATAATCATAGCAGATAAAAATAAATTTATTCCACAAGTAACTACTAATACTTTTCCAATAATTGGCTTTTCTTTTTTAATAAAATGGACGCTTTCTACAAAATCTTGTTTTATACTTTTCCATATATTCATGTTAAGCTCTTGTTTTACAAAAGGTATTTTAAGGAATATCTCCATAATCGCAGATAGAAAAAAACATATAATACAAATCCATAACACAGGCATTAACCCATATGTACTATATAAAATCCCACCCAAGACTGGCCCTATTAAAGCCGAAAATGAACTTATAATATTAATAATAGAATTTGCTGCCATAAATTGATCTGGTTTTACTAACACAGGTACGCTTGCTTGTACCGAAGGCTGGTAAGCCCCTGCTATGCCATATAGGATCATTAATGTAGCTGTTACCAAAAGAACCAAGTTTATTTTCCCAAGCAATACAGAAAAAGTTATAATTACTATTGATGTAATAAAATCTAATATTACCATAATATTTCGTTTATTTACTCTATCAGCCACTATCCCACCAATAGGTGACAATATAATGGTTGGAATAAATGCACAAGCTGTTACCATTCCAAAAAGCGCAGAAGAACCTGTATAATTCAACAAATATAATGGTAACACAAACCTTATGGTCGCATTGCCAAATAATGAAATTATTTGCCCCAATACTACCAATATAAAATCTCTTGAAAATACTCCTTGTTTCATTCTTTATACCTCCATTTTTTAATACCGTCTTGCGGTATGTATTAATTTAAAATATATCTGCCCTTTTTAGGGCAGTATATAATAACACATTTTTTTATTTTAATTTATTTTTATCATAAATTAAAGCTAATTCTTGTAACCTCCTTAATAATTCCTCATCTATAATATCCAAGCCAAACCCCTGCATCATTTGGCGGAACACTATAAATTTCCGATAAGACTCTTCGGCTGAATTATTAAATATCATTGGATTCATCCAAATATTCGCAACCATTACAATTAATTCTGCCAACTCTGCAGGGCAATCTGTCTGAATTGATCCATCTAAAATTCCTTCTTCAATAATTGGCAAAATATAGTTTGGCGCTGCTTCATCTATTGTTTCCTGAAAAATACTATAAAGTAATCTTGAATTATGGCTTAAGTCAGGCGCTACGGTAAAAATATCATCTTGGACTGGCCTTAATATAGACTCTTTAAAAATCTTTTTTAACTTTTCTTTTCCTGTTAAACCTGTACAATCCCGGATATATCCTAACATTTTATTTGATTCTTCTGTCATCCTATTTGTAACAGCAACTAAAATATCTTCTTTTGATTTAAAATGGTGGTAAATTGCCCCCTTACTTAAACCTCCTAATTGATTAATAATATCTTGGATCGAAGTACGCTCATATCCCTTTTCCATAAATAACTGAAAAGCAACATCTAATATTAAATTTACTGTTTCTTCTGGATGCTTATTCCTAGCCATTATATTATCTCTCCTCTAACATACCAATGGTATGTTAATCTTATCATACCGTTGGTATGTTTGTCAAGCAATTAATTAAAAATAAAAATATCTTCAATAGGAACCTCTACTACTCTAGATATATCAATTGCCAGTTTTAATGATGGGTTATATTGTGCCTTTTCTAAGCGCATAATTGTCTCCCGGCGCACGCCTACCTTTTCTGCTAACTGCTCTTGTGTCATATTTTTAAGCTGCCGGTACTTTTTTAACCTACATTCAAATTCCGCCATGCCCTATTCCTCACTTTCATTTGCTTGTTCGTCATGGTCATAATGGTATAGCAAATATTCAGGAAGAAAAATCCCTAAGGCTAATGTAAGAGAAAGTACAATAATTGTAGCAATAAAAGTATATTCTAGGCTTCCAAAAAACCTTCCTTGGCAAAGGATTATTAATGTAATAAACATAATAGAAAACGTAATTTTATATGACTTTACTTGGGCTTGGACTACATTTTCCTGGAAGCGTTCATCCATAAAAGTTCCTGCCATTTTTCCTTCATAGAAAAAGCCGAAAAAACCAAAACACATAAAAAATACAAATGGAAAAACATCGCCGTTTATAGGGTATGTCCAAAAACCTAAAAAACCTAAAAACCCCATTAACCCTAGAAAACCCCATTTAGGATTTATTTTACGGGTAGTATTCGTTTGTACAACTTCTTTCTGGCGCTTCCCAATATTAATAAATAAAACAACAAATAAAGAAACTACATAGCTGCAAGTAAGAAAAATAGAAATAATCATTGGCAAATCCTTTATTTGGAACGTATAACTCCCAAAATCCATTGGCACTACTAAACGGGAATCATTAAAAGTAATCGCATGCCATGATGCAAAAAACATCATTAAAATACAGAAAATCCCACCGCCAATTAACATTTTTATCTTATTCTTTTTCATATAAAGCCTCCTATTAATGAGATATATTTATCTCTTATTATGATAAATATATCACTTTTATTTTTTAATGTCAATAGAAAAAGAGATATATTTATCTCTTTTTTATTCTCCGTACTATTTTAAGCTCTTTTTCTAAATTCTCTTCTATAATATTAAGACAAGTAGTTGCCCATTATCAATAACTGCGTGATAATAAAGAAAAATTAAAAGAATTTTTATAAAAATTTGGTAGAAATATTACTATAATTGTGCTATTCTATTAAAAATATAAACTCGTATACATAATACAATATCTATTTCATTTTAAAAAAACGGAGAATATTTTATGGCACAGCAAAAAATAAAAATGTCACCCTTCCTACTTGGGGCAATAACAAATTCTTTGGGGCGGTTGCCCTGCACTCCTTATGATCTTACAAAAGTAAAAAAACTAATAGATTTTTATCCCGTTAATTTTTGGACAGATGAAATTCCTGATATGGTTATAGAAGGTGCTGGCAATTTTTCTTGTATTGGGAAAATGCCAAACCTCCATACGCTGATTTTTTCCAACTCTATATGCACAACCTTTTTTATCAATAATTTTTCCTTCCTTGCAGACTGCCAAAAGGTAAAAATTTTAGATATGACAAACACAAACTTTTCTGACTGCCGCTTGCTTTTAAGTATGCCCTGCCTGCATAAGGTTCTCCTTCCAACCGAAGAACAACTTATTCATACAGAAGTGCTCGACACGCTTGTAAACCATAATGTTCAGGTATTCTTAATGGACCCACAGGCACATAAAGCGGCAGAATATAGCATTAACATAAAATACTGGAACCATGGTTTTGGTATGCAGGATGATAGTTTCGTTTTACTGAAATATTTAGCAGATAAAGGAAAGGCAGCCATCTCTGTAACAGAACTCTTTTCTGACCTTGGTTTGGATAAAATGCAGGGCGATTTCAAGCAGACACGTGATTTATTAAAAAAGACTAATATTAAATATGCAATAAATATTATTACCGATCTTGCCGCCCTGCTGCTGGAATGTAAAATAAACCAAACCGTGAATTTAAATAAACTAGCTTGGCGTAATATAAAATCTGCCGTATCTGAAATTTGCATTACAGCAACACCAGAAGAACATGCGTTAATAAACAAAACTCTTATGGATTTTGCGTCTGAACCATCTGCCTATGATTTAAGCGAAGTGTATAATAAAAACTATTTACAGAAATTTGCCTTACTTTGCAAGGAATTAAGGAAAGAATTATATAATAAGAGATAAAATACTAGATGAAATTCTTTTATTTGGGGCTGCTGCAAAACTCAGTATTTTTACAATATACAGCAGGAATTTACTTGCCTTCCAAACAATATATTGTATCAATCCGCTTTTTGCTGCCGCCCCTTTTATTCCCAGAAACCTAACTCTAATATCTTATTCTTTGTTTCAATCCACTCGCGGCAGTTAGGAGCAAAACCATTATGTGGATTGCCTTATGATAGTAGGGGATACCGCTTTCGCTCTGCCCGCTACTGCCGTTATTATTGTTTTGGGCAATTCCTCCCTTACCTAAGAGGAAGGAGGATTCCTTGTTGTTAGTTGTTAAACATAGTCATTTCTTCTTCCATATGGGCGGATACAGCAGACAAATTTTTTACATGCTCTGCCACTACACTAATCCCATTATACTGTTCTTGTAATGACAACGAAGACTTTTCTGTTAATTGTGCTGTATTTTTAGATATATCGCTAATCCTGTCAACTGCCTTTGCAATCGAGTTATTAATCTGGTACATTTCTTGTATCATATGTTCCATTTCTGTTACCGAATCCGCAATCCTTCCATTCATTTCCTCAAACCCTGTAAAAATATGGCCTACTTCTGTTACTGCCTCTGATTGGTTGCTAATATCTTCCTTCATCTGCATCATATCCTTTACCATATTTTCTATTTCTGCACAAAATTCTTGGATAATCTGCTCAATATTTAATGTTGCCGTTGCAGAGTCTGAGGCAAGGTCTCCAATTGATTTTGCCACTACAGAAAAGCCTCGTCCCTGCTCCCCTGATCTTGCTGCCTCTATTCCTGCATTTAAAGATAACATTTTTGTCTTTGAAGAAATATCATTAATTGTATTTACAATCTCAAAAACTTTTTTAGACTGTTCTTCCAAATTTATAATTGTTTTATAGGAATTTTCCATCTTCTCTATTGTAATCTGGTTACATCTTGTAAGTTCTTCTACATTTTGAATCCCACTTTTCCCTGATTCTATGGAATGTTTCGCCTCATCCATAAGCCTCTGTCCTTGTTCCATTAAGCGTTCAAATTTCTTAATCATATCATTGGTATATAAAAGGACTTGCTCTGCATCCTGTTTTTGTTCTTCCGTCCCTTTGGAAATCTTATGTACAGATTCATTAATAATCCCTATATTTCTCTCAATGTCATCTAAATGCCCTGAACTTTGCACTACTTCTGCTGAAAAAGCAGTAAGCCTATTTAATACTCCTGATATTTTGGCAATCATGCTATTAAAACTTTTAGAAAGCATACCTAGTTCATTTTTATTACTTTCATCTGCCTGTATCGAAAAATTTCCTTCTGTAGCATCTTTTGCTAATTGATTTAATGCAATAATCGGCCTTGTCAATTTCCTTGCTAATACAGTAATTACTGCAACTGCCGCCATAATAAATACAAATACAATAATAACCAATAGAATAACGACCCGGTTCACTACTGCTATTGCAGCAGATTTTTCCTGCATTGTAAGGACTGACCAAGAGTCTGACTCACCTTTTAGCGGGATTGGGACATAACTTATGTAATAACTCTTTCCATTTACTGATACTTCTTCTACCCCACTATTTCCCGCCATAACTAATTGAATTACATTTTGGAATTTTTCTGAGATTTCAAACTTCTGTTCCTCTGTAATAATATTTCCATTTGCATCTGTTACTACTTGCCCATTGGCATCTTTTTTCGATATAGTTTTTGTTAATGTTTTATAATTATATTGCTCCTCAATCTGTATACTGTCTGGATGTGCAACTACAATCCCTTCTCCATCTATTACAAACGAAATTTCCTTATATTGCGTATTGGAATATTCATGAATCATACTCTGTAAATAATCCAGCTTTAAATCTGCTGCAAATACGCCAATTAAATTTTCTTGCTTATACATAGGGAAAAAAATAGAAGCACAAGGCATCCCTGTATTTACTGAATAATAAGACTTTGATACAAATGGTTTTTGTAAATCCATAACTTGTATAAACCACCAACGCAAAGAACGATCTGCCAATGTCCCAGAAGAACGGCCTGTTTGCATGCCATCTGCCCCTTGTACATACAATAATTCAAAATAAGGGTTCCTACTTGTACAATTTTCAAGAATCGGTGTCTGTACTTCTGTCTGCATTGATAAAATACTTGGGTTTACTGCTAATTCCTCGGCTATATTATAAGCACCATCTACAAATATTTGAATACTTTCTGACAATAGCCCTGCCCGTTCTTCATTCCTGCTCTGAATCTCCTTTTTATAAAAAGAAGTAAAAAATGCTATAATAATCGTTACTAATACTACTGCCAATAAAGTAACAATCCCAATCATTGGTATTAGCATTTGTTTAAAAATGCTCTTGTTTTTCATATTAAAATTCCCTTCTGCAAAACTCTGACACTAATTCTATAATATTTTCCAGCGAGTCACTTATTTTCCATGGTTTTATCTTATTTTCCCCACAACCAAACGTATGCTTCCTATCAATTAATATTGACTTTATCCCTACTTGGCTAGGGCCACAAACATCATCTATATAACTATCACCAATAAAAACTGCTTCTTTTTTATTACATTCCTCTTTTCTCAAAATATAATGATAAAATTCTGGATCAGGTTTATATTTATGTATTATCTCCGAGGTATATACCTGATCAACAACTACTCCATTTCTTTCCATATCTTGGTACAATGGATCATTATCTGTAGTAGAGCCAATTACTACCCTATATTTTTTTCGGAGAGTTTCTATTGATAGCAACGTTTCATCAAAACAGTTTCTTTTACCCAAAGTATCAAGCATTATATTCACATCTTTGCTAAAATCCCGGCGTATATTGTATTTTAAATATAATTGTTCTAAATCATGCTTAAAAATGGTTGCTTCATTTACAAATACTTTTGTATTTGCATTATCCATATTGATACGATGTTGTTGTTTCCATTCCCTATAAAACTCTTCCGGCTTAATATCTTCCTCTTGCAATGCCAGAATTTTTTTCACTGCATCCAGTGAACCTGTCCCTGTTGAAATTAAAGTCCCATATACATCAAAAATAATTAATGGCATATTATACTATCTCCAGCTTTATTTAAAATTCTGTAAATAACACTTTTTCTCGGTTTGCAACCCCGCCATATAGTATATCTGTTTTATAGCCTATATTTAGATAATGTTCTATTACATGCTTTGCCGTAAATGGCATTTCTAAAGCTGCTAATTCTGATAAAGAAAACCATTTACTAATACCCTCGTTCGAAGATAATTCTTCACTTATATTATCTTTCAACTTTGCAAAAAAATAATAATTTTGCCGTACCTCATTTTCCATCCGCCGTAATGTTATATAGCGTAAATGTAAATCTTCAATTTCATGCCCTGTAATTCCCAACTCTTCTTGTAATTCACGCAATATACATGCCTTAGGATTATTTAGCTCATTTTCTTCAAAATGCCCGCCTGCTGAACCAACCCACATATTGTTTACTACCCTGCTGCCCTGCCGATATAAAAGTAACATTTTATTATCTTTTATAATATATAAAGATGCCATATTCCTTAATAATATTTCCATAATACCCATGTCTCCTATATAATTCATATACTTAAAAAAATAATGCCTCCCCTGTCCAACCCAACAGGAGAGGCAGCCCTTATTAAGAGGTAAATAGCCTTTGTTTAATAGCATCCACTTTTAAAATATATTCTTTCTGTATTATATACGATACTCTTCCATTTTTCAAGTATTAAAATTTTTATATCCTATACTTTTTTGTAGGATTACAATACATGTATTACCAACTGAATATCTAAATAGTTCCCTATCAAACTATTCCTTTTCTATCTTTTCTTTAAATATCTGTTTTATCCTTTCTATAGTTATCCCTTCTTGCCCTGCATAACAAAGAAGCTCTGATATTTGTTCTGCAATATAATATTCTGGTTCCTTTTTCGTAATAGCAATAAAAATTTTTACTTTCTGCCACTTTTTTGGCAAATTAGGCAGCTCTTCTAACAATTGTTCTAAAGGAATTGTAATATAAATTTCTTTTGCGCCTGATTGATATAGGGCATCTAAAATTGCCTTCTTTTCTACTTCTGTAATTCCTTTTGGCACGCATATAGAAATTGGCGGTTTTATTAGCGGCTTTTTTCCCCATGCCTTGATTAAAAGAAACCGCAATAATTTTACTGCTACTATATAATCTGCTATTATGCCCCTACGAAGTGGGGACACTATCTTAATATCCTTCTGTGGGTTTTTAATAATATCTTCTACCTCATTCCCAACTGCTATTATTTTTTTGCTTACAATATCATATGCCAACAAAGATTTTTCCTTTAACACAATTCCCTTCCCTTGTATATAAACTACAATATCGGCTGGTTCAAATAAATCTGTTTCTTTCCCTTCCATAAAGCATTATCCCTCCATCCATGTTTGTAATTCTCCCCAACTTGTCATTTTTGTTACATTATCCTTCTCCGTATAAGGCATCTTTATAGCACCTAGATACCAAATAGGGAATATTCCAACATCCCTTGCGCCTACTATATCACATTCATAGTTATCCCCAATATACCAAACCTCGCTAGGTTCCAACTCTGCCTTCTCCAAAGCCAGCTTAAAAATTCTTTGATTTGGTTTTTGGTACATATATTCACTTGTTGCAAGGATAAACTCAAACTTATGATTTGGGATTACTTCATTAATCCTTTTCTCTAATACTTTTCCTGCATAAGAAATATTACTAATTACCCCAGTACGGATCTTATTTTGATATAAATAACCCAAAAATTTTTGGATTCCCTCTGTTGGGGTCCCAGGTGCCGCTGCATCCCAAAACACCTTATCAACCTGTTCTGGTGTAAGGGACAGCCGAATCCCCAATGATTCATATAAATAAGCAGTAAACATATGGTTTGGGATTTCTAGTTGGAGTCCATGGGGTTTTATTGGCTCAAACCTTCCTAATTCCTTGTTTATTTTATCAGCTTCCCTCTGCACTTCTACGGCCGTTAAACAATATTTATTTTTTATTGCATATTTTAATACAGCTTCTGTTCCTTTTATTCCATCAAACTTTGCTTCATTCACTAATGTCTGCCCATAATCAAAAAGTATCATTTTAGGTTTATCCATTTCTCTTATGCCCCTTTATTTTATATTTATCCATAATCTCTATTCGTATCTTATTTATTATGCCATAGGTTTTATAATCTGTCTATCTACATACACTATATAATATAAATTTATTTTCTCTTACCTTTTCTTTAGAAACCTCTAGAATATATTACACCCCTTGTTTAATAAAAAAAATATGATATACTCTATATATAAAAACTAACTAATATAATATTTCAGGCAAATTAAAAGAGGGTACTTTATTGGATATTATTACTGATAACTATTATGCGTTAAACCACAGTTTTTTATATTATCTACATGAAAAAGATAATTTTAATATAGACGCTTTTTATAAACTTATAAATTACATAGATTTTTTACCCAAAAAGCAAGATAATATCACTTTACAATTAATGATTATACAAAATGAAATTTTAAAACACATTATTTATCATTTTGATCCTAATGATATAAGTAAGATTACAAACCTGCCAGATAACTACTTAGAGCATCTATCTACACTTGAATTATCCATAAAAAAATATTTTAGGAAATAGAAGGGCTAACTCGCGCCAATATCCCCTCTGGAAACAATATAACAAAACCATAAATATAAAATTTGCCCTTCTCTCTTAAAATATTAAACTTTCTGGGCACAATGCCTAATATAAAGATATATCACTCATAAATTTCCAAAAACTTTGCCTTTTTCTCATTGCCTCAGCATCCAGTTCCTTAATTTGTCCCCAAAATGGGGCATATAATGCTTTCCGATATTTAAAAATATAGTCCAATTCTGTTTTCTCTGGGTTTTTCTCTATAAATTCTTTTACTTTTTGTGTAAAAACAGGATAAAACGCTTTCCAATATGCCATAGATAAAAGATATTGTTCCAAACTGCTATTAATATAAGTTAAAAAATCTTTATTATCAAAATCAAAATGAACCCACTGCCATACTTTCCCTGTTTTTATTTCTACTACTATATAAGAACAATCTTCCGTTTTCCACCATGACCATATTTTATTACTAATCATACTAGATCTACCTAAATTCCAATTTTCCCCAATAACTAGGAACCTTTGCCCTTTTATCTTCTCTACCCGAAGGCACCTTAAAGAAAAAACGATGCCAAAATAACCTTTATCTGCTTTATTTTGCCTTTCCTCATCTGGAGAACGCCAAGTAGTAAAACGGTCTGGCAAACCAACTTTATTAAGGAAATCCCAGATATTTTCTGGTAAACCTAATTCTTTTAATATATATTCTCTATATCGCCCTAGATGGACATCAGATAAAAACTGCATATCTGGCTCTAGATCTATTTCTGTTCCCTGCACTTTTTTATATAACTCTAACATAGGGCTATATTTCATCCAATTTTGTATTTTGTCTTGCTCTTGCATACTTATGCCTTTCATTATTATTTATTATATTTTTATTTATATAATCTAACACTTGTTTCCAGCCATTCCTCTCTGAATTTTCAGAAAAAAATGGTTCTGTTAAACTCTCTAATTTATCCAAATTCCTTTGAACCTGATTAACCATTTCTTTTCTTTTTGCTTGTGCTATGCAGCTTAATCTTTTATCTTGCACCTTAAACCTAGTATTCTGGAAAAAATTAACTATATCACAGTAAGTACTATTATTGGGATCAAAAATTGTATATTCTGGAAAAATTGTTATAACACTTTCAAAAGCTACTTTTAATTCAGGTAAGCCAAGTTTATTTAATGCTTCAGGTATATAAGGCACAAGCCCTGCCTGCTCACATATTATTCCCCACCAGCCTTCTGTTTTCCAATTTCCAATGATATTAATAGCAATATGCAAGTAAAATAAATTAGGGCCTACTTGTTCTTTTATTTCTTCTAAATTTCCTATCTCCCACAATTTATCAGAAATTTTAACTAATTCTATTTCATTTATATTTGCTTTATTGTTTATCAATTCCTCCATTGTAAACATGTAACTTCTCCTTTTATTTAAACTTAAACTTTTACTTAACCCTAAAAAAATATATAATGCTATTATATCATATATCACTTATAAAACACATTTGTATCTTAAAAATAGTATTATTGCATATTTCTTTGTTGCAAAACTGGTAAAATAAATTCCCAAATACTTATCCAAATATTTTTAGCAGCACTTTCTTGTTAAAGCGGATATATTTCATTATAGTATTTCGTTGTTTATATTAGTTATATTTATAAAAAAATACTTTATAGTGCATATTTAATGTGATATAATAGTGGTTAAAGAAAGGAATGATACTTAAAAATGCCACAAACAATAATAAATTTTAAAGATACAAAAACCCTCTATCCCAAGAAGAATGAAAATAAAACTGTAAAACCTTTTTTGAAATGGGCTGGTGGTAAAGGACAACTTCTTTATGAAATTGAAAAGTATTATCCGTTTTCTGATAAAAAAATAACAAAATATGCGGAACCATTTGTTGGCGGTGGCGCAGTTTTATTTGATATTTTGAATAAATATGATTTAGATGAAATTTATATTAGTGATATAAACACGGAACTAATTAATACTTATTGCATAATTCGTGATAATATTGAAGATTTAATTGAAATGCTTTATACCATGCAGAATACTTTTATATTATTAGATAAAGAAGAACGTAAGGCATATTATATGCAAAAGCGTAAGCGTTTTAATGAATTAAAGGTAAATGGGACTGAAAACGCCAATATTGAAAAAGCTTCCTTAATGATATTCCTAAATAGAACATGTTTTAATGGTTTGTTCCGAGTAAATAAAAAGGGTTTTTTCAATGTGCCTATGGGTTCCTATAAAAATCCTATCATTTGTGATGAAAACAATCTTCGAGCTATATCAGAAAAATTACAAAGAGTTATTATTGTTTGCAGAGATTACAAAAAATCCGCAGACTTTATTGACGAAAATACATTTGTTTATTTTGATCCGCCATATAGGCCTATTACTAATACAGCAAATTTTACAGCTTATACTGAAAATTTATTTAATGACGAAAAACAGATTGAACTTGCAAGATTTGTTGATGATATACATAAAAAATGTGCAAAAGTAGTAATTAGTAATTCTGATCCAAAAAATTCGAATATAGAAGATAATTTTTTCGACAACATTTATTCTGCCCATAAAATTAAACGAGTCGAAGCTACTCGGATGATTAATTGTAACAGCAAAGCAAGAGGCAAAATTACAGAATTACTAATATCAAATTTTTAAAGGAGGATAAACTATGCCATACGGAGAATATGCACAATGTCCTTGCTGTAACAAAACAGCATATGGTAAAGATGATATTGAACAAAAATTCGGTTATAGAAATATGGGTGACGGCCGTTACATTCCTCAATCGTATTGCCGTAAATGTCGTTCCGCCAATTGTGAGGCTGGTAAACCTTGTAAAGTTCAATAAGAGGTTAGTTATATGTTAAAAGATCTTAAAAAAGACAGGTTTATCTCTTCGGAGATAACCTGCCTTTTTTGTTTATTTTTCTCTAACTGCTTAATCTTCTAGTTTAAATTTCCCAACTAATTCCTTTAAATCTTCTGCTAATTTTGATAGTTCCTCACTAGAAAACGCGCTTGTTTCTGCCATATCAGAATTTTGCTGTACAATATCTGCAATTTGGCCAATTGCTACAGAAATCTGGCCCATGGACTCCTTTTGCCTTGCTGAAGCCTCATATATATTTTCTACAATACCTTCCGCAGCTTTGGCTTTATTTACGGATTCTTGGAGCATCTGTGCTGTCTTATTTGCAATACTCATTCCTCTTTCTACTGCTTCTAGGGATTTTTCTATTAAATTCTTTGAACTTTGTGAAGCTTTTGCACTTTCTCCTGCTAAATTCCCAACTTGGCTTGCTACAACAGTAAACCCTCTCCCTATATCACCCGCCCTTGCTGCCTCTATAGAAGCATTTAAAGACAACATATTTGTCTGTGATGCAATATCCTCAATAGTATCAATAATTTTTTTAATTTCATCTGAACTATGGCTAATATCCTGCATTGCCTCTACCATTAATTTCATTTGTTGGTTGCTTAACTCAATGTCTTTCCCAACTTCCGTTGATTACTTCCAAAAAAACCAAAATGGAAAAAATAACCGCACGGTACGCAGGCCTTCCTGCAATGACTGCAGGGATATTATAGATGGGGTAGGAGTATCTACATCTGATAAACGTAAATGGGAGCCCCTAAAGCCCCAATTTATTGTTTGGGAATGTCCCATATGCAAGAAATGGACTATTCCCGGGCTTACCAGCAAAGTTGTTTTAGATCATAACCACTTAACGGGGAAACCACGGGCTTGGATATGTGATAGCTGCAACACAGGTTTAGGACGTTTTAAAGATAATATTGAATTAATGCAAAATGCAATAAAATATCTTCGCACCCATGAAGATTCCTCAAACATCGAGCCTTAACTGCCTGCACTCAAACATTGCTATCCTTTCCCTTGCAATACCTACATATTCCTCTGATATGTCGCAGCCTAAATATTTTCTATTATTAAGCATCGCCATTTTACAAGTAGTGCCGCTGCCACACATTGGGTCAAAAACTAAGTCTCCCTCATTAGACCAGCTTAAAATATAGTCTAATGCTAATTTCTCTGGAAATACCACTGGATGTTTAAACGCTATTTTATCTTTTGTTGTTCCCCCCAAGCCCACGGCATACTCCCAGATATTTGTCTTTGTTTTAACCTTATTAAGCCTGCCCATCTTTTTTTATTTACTCCATCTGCCTTTTTATTATGCACCAATAGCTCTTCTCCACTTCTTACCGTTTTCTCTTGAAGCGGATTAAACGTTATAGGAGAACCTTTTGAAAATACAAACATATATTCATAACAATTTGTATAAGCATTTGATCTCATAAATGGGGTATTTTTTTCTTATATATCATAACGTCATGGACATTAAAGCCAATCTCCTGAAATATAATTGCTTGCCGAAAACTTGTCAATGACTTATTTCCTTTTAGAATTTTGTCACCTACTACCCAAACCACCACCCCACCTTTCTTTGTAACCCTATAAAGCCCTTCTGCAATTAATTTACAATCCAATTTATATCCATTATAATCACGCAAATTATCATATGGGGGGAGAAGTAACGGTCAAATCAACCGATTCTGGATCCATAACATCATTCATATATTCTACATAATCATAACAAACGATTTTATTATAATCCATTTATAATACCACCTTTTACTCTTTTATCATATCACGTTCCCTTATTTCCCTGCGACCGCCTAGCACCTTATATAGGCCAAGAACCTTTATCCAGAAAAGCCAGGCTTTCCCTTTCATATTGGTAAATCCACCCTTCTAAATGTACAAGCGGATCATTGCATAATTCTAGGAAATCCTTTCCATTTATACGAATAGCAAATATCTTTTTTTCCAAACAATAAAAAATACATTCCATAATATTATCAGCAATTTTACGGTAAAAAGAAAGCAAGGCATAACGCTCTTCTTCTGTATAATTCTTTGTTAAATTAGAAAATCTTCCATCTGTTACTACTTTCTTTGCCAAAAAGGCATAGCGGTTTAATAAATTATAATCATGCACCCTATAAATAAGTTCTTTTAAAAATGGCTCTAGATTTTTTGGTGCTTCCTGTTTTTTTCTTACTGCCCTTGTAAAAGAAGGTTCCCAAGCTGACGGTTCTGCCTTTAAATGACGGCTAAACCAACAAATTGACAATGGTTCTTCTATATCTTTAGATTTAGAACATTCTATAAATTTACCAGATACATAAATACCAATTTTCCAAGAATTGTTTTTTTCAAAAAGTTCCAAAAAATCACCAATTGTCTCGGCAAGCCATGTATGAAGCTCTTCGTCTGCTAATCGGCGTACCGTTTCAGGCAGTGCTGCCTCTTTTGTTAAACAATGGGCAATCACTGGGTTATGGACTCCCTCTGCCAATACAGACAAAAACTGTTCTATATAATATACTGCCCTATCTACTTTAATTTGCAGTAAACTTATAAACCCTTGCCCATCCCGCGGAAAATGTGCGCTATATAAACTACTTGTTTCTTCATCCCAACAGATAGAAATAGAATATGGTGCTTGTAAAAGAGAAACTTTTCTTGCAAATAAGAAGTTCTTTAAATCTCCAACTAAAAACTCCTTATCTTCCTCATTCCAATCCCAATCTGTATCTCCTTTATCCCACTCACTATCCAAATCCTCTTCATCCCAATCTTCGTCCTCATCCCAATCGCTATCCAGATCTTCTAAAAATTCTTCTAAAGGCCCTTCCTCTTCTTCCAAATTAGGTTCTTCCTGAAAGATATAAATTTCTGAAGGCTGCATATAAGTTGTTAGTTCTTTGCATGGACAATCAGTGTACCAATAACGCCTCATTGGGTTTTCTGTATCGTCTGACTCCCCTGCCTTCCTAATCCTCCTATCCAACTCTATCATAAGATATGACTCTATATTTTCTGCAAACATATTCCACTCACCCTGCTTATTTTGTATATAAAGAGTCGGATTGCCTTCTGATATATTATTTAGTAAAATACCAAGCTTCCCTTGTTTAGCTACCTTTATTATTAAATACTCTTCCTGCTTTTTAAAATCGCTTAAAGAAAAAATCTTCTTTTCTCCTACGCAAATACATTCCTTGCCAGCTTTTAAAAGAAACTGGCGCAATACAATTGGTAAAACAAACCCTAATTGTCCCTCAAGCTGGATCACCTCATCTTTTTGATATCCATTCGCTGAATAATTACAAAGATAATCCATAATCTCAATTGGCGTAACCTCTTTGCAAGTGCTTATATCCATGATTCTAGCCCCCATTTCTTATTTTTTTATATCCAAAGGAATTTCCACGCTGGATTTTTCTATATACTCCCATTCCTCGCTTTCTGGTCCTGCCTTTCCATAAAGTGTTAAAGCAACAGTAATTATTCGATCCTGCAAATAAAACCGAATATAATTCTCAACAGATAACTTATCATCTATATTATCAGGCCATTCCACATAATCAAACTTATAAACAGAACCTTCTTTTGCCCAATTATTTATATCCCGATAATAAATTTCTGCATTTTTTGCAGGCACCTTATATAAACCAAAAAACTTTTCTTCCTCTTCCTTCCCACAAAAATAAAAATAGCACTTTGTACCTATAGAAGTTAAATATAACTCATTGCTCCCTAAATGTTGCTGGAATAAAATATCCCCTGTTTCCATATCCAGCAAAAATAATATACTCTCCACTAAATCCCCACTCCGATAACCATTATAATGTGGCGAATTCCACTGTTCGCTACATACCCAAATTGTACCTTCCCCTGTTGCCTCTCCTCTTACTGTACCTTGGCTAATATCAGGATATTCAAATATAAGCCCTCCCTCTTTATCTAAAATTTCCAGGCCATTATTTTCTGCTAAATACCAATCTGTACCTTCTATTGGGGTTAATTTATCCCATGTATAACAATCCCTACTATATCCAGACGGATATAATATTTGATATGCAATCGCTCCATAAGGCGGATATTGACAACTACTTAATAAAACAGGTATACATAACAAAAATAATAAAAAAAATCCTTTTCTCCTTCTTATTGCAACCACCCCACTATTTCCTTAATAGCAGTTAAACATTACCTAAAAACCTAGCACAAAGACTATTAAAAACAAAATTGTAAAAATCTTTCCACCTGATTTTCTTTTGGATTGATTTAAACCCGCAGCTTTATTATTCTTATCTAATATAGACTGGCTCATCTTTTTCCTCCAATTATGATCCTATGTCAATATTATATTTCTTCCATATCAAAATAACTTTCTAGCAAAACACCAGTTTACTATTTTGATTATAACACACCATTATATATTTTTGAACAAAAAATAGAGGGACAAAACAACAAATCGCCCCTCTTTATAGCACGCCAAAACAAATAACATATTTTACCTTAAATATAAAGCGTATAATCACTTCCCCTGTGTGCCTTATATTCAATATCTGAATAAAAATAACCTGCAGAGCCATCAAGAACCTTCCTAAGTGAAACCTTTGTCATTTCAGTACAATCACTTCGTATTAAAGCTTCTGATATCTCACAGAATAAGGCCTCACTATTTTCGTTCCTATCACTTGTAGGAACCCCATCTATATAGTCCATGTCTAATAACAGATACCAAGTTTTCCTGTCACACCGGATACCTGCCATACGCTTAACTTCTGCTGTAATACTTGTTTCTTCAAAAACCTCCCGCACAGCCGCCTCCTCTGGCAATTCATTTTCATAACAAAACCCACCAGGAATTAATAGTTTCCCCTTTGCACCGCCATATGTATGCCTAACAAGCAAAACTTGGCTTTTCTTTCTTACAATACAGCCTACCGAAAAACAATAATTATCATTCATATTCTATCCCTCATTTCCTGCCACGTCCAATCTGTTCCATATCTCTTTTATCTTTAATAGCTTTTTTCCCGTAAGAAATCATTTTTCCTTTTACAAATGTATATCCAGCAGTAGGGTTATCTAAAAAGAAATTTGCAATTTCAATATTCCGGTTACAATAATCTTCGGCTTCTTTATGGGATAAGCCATGGGTCAGCAAATGGAGAACCAGTTTTTCTCTTTCCTCTTCACTAATGCCAGAAGCCCAATCGTTATATGTGATAAAATCACTTTTTGCCTCATTATAATTTGCAGATTGCGTAGTAACAAACTCCACCTTATCATTCATTCTTACGTCAACATCAATAAGTCCCAGCTTTTGCATTATGTGTGCCGTCCTAATTGCAACTGCATAATCACGCCCCTGCATTGCAAGTTCAGTCTGCCACTTTTTCTCTAGACCTTCATGCCTGCATAACTCCTGATAGTCCATGCCATCAATGTAAAGCCCACAACATTCAAATTCCCTGTTTGCATCAATACATACAACATATCCATCTGGTTTTGCAAAATGGATCATCTTCTGTATAAAGGCTGTCGGATTGTCCAAATGCCTGAGGACTGCCTGGCATACTACAAAATCATATTGGTTTTCGGTTGAATATTCAAAAACATTTTCACAGAGAAAGTCTGCCTCTATTTTTTGGCTTTCAAAAAGAGCTTTTCCCTTTTTAATTAAGTCTTCTGCAAAATCAATCCCTGTATAGGTGCTTCCCTTAGGTAGGTAAGGAAGCAACAGCAATCCTAAAAACCCATATCCACAGCCGCAGTCTAATACAGAAACTGGTTTATCTATCTTCCAGACCTGTGAAATAAGAAATTGGGCGTAGTCATCGTTCCAGTAACCCTTCCTTGTCCGCAAAAGATATTCCAATTTTTGGTTCCAAAAATCTTTTGTAGCTGTTTTTTCAGGAATATATGTTTCACCGTCAAGCGGTTTTAAACCTAATAACTGGTCTGTTGATACTTTAAAATAATCTGCCAGTAATGGAAGAATGGTAATATCTGGCATATTAACCCCCGTTTCCCACTTGCTGACGGTTTGAAATGATACTCCAATGCTATCTGCCAGCTCTTGTTGTGTAATTTTTGTTTTTTTACGTAAATCGGCAATGCGCAACGATATTTTATTCATTTGTAAACCCTCCTAATCCATAAGATGCCTTATATATTTTCTTGTTTTATTAGATTATACCAGAAACCATAAATTTTGTATTCGCATAAAACAGAGAATATTTTCGCTTGCCAGTTGAACTTTCCAATATTTAAAAATATTATCTATAACCCCAACAATATCCCTGCCATCATTAAAATTGTACATACCAGCGAAAATACCATTCCCAAAATTGTTAGACTAATCTGCACTTTATTTTTCATGTGGCTTTTTTGAAATCTAAGAGAAACAATTCCCACAATCCATCCAAAAACTGGAGGAAAAGATAAATATGTTAATACTCCTGCACGCATTTTATCATACCCCGCCTCCTCTTTTGCCGCAGCCAAATTTACATCCATTTGCTCTAATTCATCCTTCAAAAGATAATCCAATGAACAGCCAAATATTTTTCCAATTCTAACCAGTTTCTCTGTATCTGGATACGCATCATTTCGTTCCCATTTTGATACGGATTGCCTTGACACCTTTAAAATTTCTGCAAATTGTTCTTGTGTTAAATTTTGTTCCTTACGCAATTTAGTTATTTTTTCTCCTATTGTCATATAACACACCCTCTTTACAATTGATAAAATCATTTTAAAACATAACACTATATTTTTACACCAATTACAGGTTGCAAAATGAAAATCTTTGGTTGCAAATGGTAAATATACAAAAAAGAGACTATCCCCTACTTCCATATATTTCAAAATTTATCAAGCCACATATAAATATCACAAAACAAATCCATAAAAATAAAGGCATCTACTGGTATCTTCCAATAGATGCCTCTGCCTTATAAATTATATTAGTTAGGCTCCTGCAAATCTGCCAATTCTAATAACTTTATAAATTACTTTCTTAGATACTTTTACAAAAATATTTATAACTGTAACCTATTTTCTACTTTCGTTCACTAAGATGACAAATTGACATTTAAGGGAACCCTTAAAACATTAAAAGTAATACACACTGTTATTATGAATATTCCTGCAATATTTTTTTGTAACTGTGATATACAGCATAAATACCTAATGTACAATCTAGGCATATCAATATAACCCCAACTATAGGATATACAACAAACCCTATTCCTGCCACAAGAAATGCAATCGCACACCTTTTATATAGTCCCGACATTTCTTTGTTATAATCACAAACATTTTTGACTTTCTTTTTTAACGAAGTATCTCCACTCCAAAAATTAATTGGTTCACTACTATTTCTATTATATAGTGATATTATCAAAAAAGGTACAGCACACATCAAACATGAAATCAATCCAATTATTCTTCCTGCCATAATATTCCCCCTGTAAATTACTGATTTGCTGAATTATTCAATATCATTATTATTTTACCACAAACACACGCACAATTCCACTAAATTTCGCTTAGAAAAATCAAATATAAGAAAAAAATTTAATGGAAACCTAAATGTAATTGTGATATAATTAGCGGCATAAATTAGGCATTGAAAGTGAGGTAACGCTATGAATAAACAGGAAATTTATGATTATCTGGAAGACAGGGGTATATGGCATGAAATTACAGAACATAAGGCTGTTTACAACATGGCAGGCCTTTCACAGATTGACATACCCTATCCAGACGCAAACGCAAAAAATCTATTTGTTTGTGATGATAAAAAAAGAAATTACTATCTTCTTACAGTAAAAGGGAATAAACGAGTAAACTTAAAAGAATTTAGGAAGAATAACCATACCCGTCCATTAAGTTTTGCGTCAGAAAACGATTTAATGTGCATTATGAATTTATCAGCTGGTTCTGTAACACCATTTGGCATATTAAATGATATCGAAACAAAAGTTAAGACATTTATTGACAAAGATTTTCTTGAACCGCCCTATCTTATAGGCGTTCATCCGAATGATAATACTGCAACAATTTGGATAAAAACAAATGATTTAATCCGCATTATAAAGGAACACGGAAATTCAGTTAATATAATACAAATTTAAGTAAAATATAATTAAATTTTATGGAGGGCATATATGGATATCAGCATAGAACCTATACTATATGAACAGAAATCTGTTTTTATTCAAATGTTGGAATTGTATAATTATGATTTTTCCGAATTTTCTAATGATGATATAAACGAATACGGATATTTTGGATATAAACATATTGATGACTATTGGAATGAAAAAGGAAGATACCCTTTCTTTATTAGGGTAAATAGAAAACTTGCTGGATTGGTTTTAGTGCGTTCCTGTTGTGAATATAATAATCTGCCAAACCCTTATAATATAGCCGAATTTTTTGTAATGAAAAAATATAGGAAAAAAGGAGTTGGGCGGGTAGCTGCCATAAAGATTTTTAATATGTTTCATGGCAGTTGGGAAATATCCTATTGGACTAACAACTTACCTGCCCAAAATTTTTGGAATAAAGTTATTTCAGAATATACAAATGGGAAATATAGTACATTTACTGCAATGGATGCAAATGAAATAGGGTTTACGTTTGATAACTCCCTTTAAAAGCTGACGAAACAGTATATTCCATTTATGGAGCATAAAATCCAGCCTATATTATGCCAAACACATAACCGTATTTGACAAGGGTATAAATAATAATATGAAACTCAAGGGTGAGGAACAGCTTTCCCAGGATATGCTTTCGTCCTACGGCGTGGTGTGTTTTAATATTGGTAAAAAGAGCAAAGAGAGGTTTACAGGTATGGTGAAACAGAAAAGACAATTACAAAAGGGGGCCGCATTTGCCTTGTTACTTGTGCTCTTACCGTCTCTTTTGCTGGCTGGGTGCAAAGCAGAAAAAGACCTGCCGTTTTACTGGTTTACAGATGGATTTGACAATGACAAAACCCCCACTTTAACTGTAGACGGCGTTCAATATATCCAGGACTCAGATACAATCTGTCATCGAACAGATACTCTTGGGCTTATCTGGAAATTTAGCGGTGAGATTGGTAATACCATTGGCGTATGTGATGATGACGCAGAAAATGGAGGCAGCTATAAAGTCTGTCAAATCAAGGGTGATAAAGAACAGAATTTCCTCTATATTCTGTCAAATCATTTTGTCTTTGGGCCGTATATCACTTTTTTCTGTATCCGGGAGGACTTGCAAATAAACCCACCATCCATGGAAACAGTATCTTCGGTTGCGCTTGTTGATAAAGACACAGAAAACATCTTGGCCCAGATAGATGACCCCGACATGATTGCCTCTTTGCTGGAGGCATTTGAGGGGGACAGTATCCAAACGCGAAATGGCGAGGGTTGGGTGTATGGTTCTCTCACTATGCAGCACAAAGATTTTTCTTTTCTTCAATGTGAAATTAAATACCGCTACTCGCCAGAGCAGGAAATATCCTTTTGCCAAAACGCAGACCGTGAATGGCTCCCTTTGCCCACCAAGTGGTTTACAGTTTTTTCAGAACACAACTAAAGTTATAATGGTATTTTAATATACATCAACCGGGACTCAAAGCACTGGCAAATTTTATAGATCGTTACATTGATAGAGAAAATCTCAAACAATATATTTTGATATGGAACTCTTTTATTTATAAGCCTAAGTGTCTGCCTGCTTATTTTCCCTATACAATTTCAAATAATCTTCCTTTGACTTTTGGAGACTGTTTCCAAATTCCTCTATTTCTTTTATAGGGATTTCTGGAATATAACCTAAAGAAACTTTCTTTTGGGCTTTTATCTTTACACAGGCTTTTTGCCATGTTACTTCATTCTCATATTCTTTATCTAACCAATCAACTTCATCTTGTTTCGTCAAAGGCGTTCCATCTAGCTTGTAATATTGTTCATTCCCGTTTTCATATCGCTCTTCAATTTCAGAATACAACTTTGCATAAGTTAAGCCACAAGCATTTACAACATCCACATTATCATACCCTCCTTTTGTTTCTCTAATTTCTTTTAATATTCCAGCCCTTGTATCACTAAATACTGTGGCTGATTGTATTACTGTATGTTTAATCCTATTTATCACTTCTTCTCTATTATTTGATAATTGAGAAACTCCTAAAGTATCAAAAAGCTGGACATTATCTTGCTTTTCTGCTTCATTTTGAGGCCTATTTCTATGGAAATACCATGAACTATCTGGATTTTCAAATGCCTTATTTGTCTGCTGGCAGGTAATATATCCTGCTAAATTTGCTAACCGCATTTTAAAAGCCTCATCTAACCCAGCCAAATCTTCATCAAGTGTCAATGACTTTTTTCCTGTAAGTTCATAAGAAACTTTACGATTTCCATTTTCATGTTGCTTTATGGTTTCATTATAACGAGTTTCATATGTGTCCATTATAGATTTTATTACATCTTTACCATTATAATTTCTGTCTTTTAATGTTAGGCTGCTAATATCCCGCATTGCCGTGTAATGCTCCCATGCAACCTCGTTTGTATTCTGTATTGTCAATTCCCTAACATTTGCGCAATCTGGCTTAGGTTCAAATTGGCTTACCATTTCCCGCAGCATATTTCTTCCTTCATCAGAAATAGAAAGATTTACAGGCTTCCCTGCTGCCTTTGAAAGTAAACTTGTTGTTTCTGTTTCCTTTCTTACTGCTTTTATCTGCACTTCTTTTTCCGTGTTAGCTTGCCCCATATTACTATAATTGCTAATAATCCCCATTTCCATATAAAATACCATTCCTTTCTTTGTTATTAAAAAAGTTTCTATTTAGTTTATCGCCAATCTAAACAATTTTTTTATAGGTTTGTTGTGAATGGCTCCATTTTACGCTTCACTTATTACCTTCTCACAATTCTAATAACAGAATGGCAGAACAAATTTATTACTAAGCTAGCAAAAAAATGCTGACCTGCAATATTCCAATAGTTCCATTATTGTTTCTTATTCCGTTTTAGTATTTTCTGGCAGGCTGCCTTTATAATAGAACAAAAAGCCATTACCAAAAACACTGTTTCTGCTGCAATAACCACATTCTGTAACCTATCCATCTTTATCCCCCTCCATTTGCTTCCGCATCTACTGTGATTTTAACCATATTCCATTTCTCCTTTTTAGTTGGTATAAACTAACCTATGTTTTTCAAAAATACAGCATACCTGCTAATAGCCGCTAACAAAATTAAATGGCTTGCAACTCTTTCCTTAAAGTGTTAGGATAAACTTACGGACAATTTCCGTCCTGGAAAGGAGTACAGTTATACTATGAGTTATATCCAGCACAAAGCCGAAGAGTCCCTTGAGGATTACCTTGAAACAATACTTATCTTAAGCAGGCGCCTTCCTACTGTACGCTCCATTGATGTAGCGTCTGAGCTAAATTTCTCAAAACCTAGCGTAAGTGTCGCCGTAAAAAATTTAAAAAACCGCGGATATATTCTTGTTTCGGAGGATGGTTATCTCCATTTGACAGACGAAGGACAAAAGATCGCGGAAAACGTCTACGAACGCCACACCTTGCTAGCAGATTGGTTAATCTATCTTGGTGTTGATCCCCAGATTGCGGCAAATGATGCTTGTAAAATGGAACATGACATTACCCCAGAAAGCTATGAAGCAATGAAAAAATGTATCCTATCCATTTTAGGGCGGGACTAGAACACTGGTTTTATGGGGCTGTCGCTTTAACGAATGAAAATTCGTGAAGCGGCAGCTTCATTTTATCTGTTTTTAGCACGAAATCCAATGGAACCCATTGATTTGCGCGGTCAAACGATAATAAAGGCATACTTTAATAAGCCATTTTTGATGGGCTAAAAATACATTTTGAAATTTTAAAATTCAAGCACTTTTCAGAGGACGATGTATGCTGTAAGCGATGTATTTCAAGTGCATCAAATACAACATATAGTCAGCTCATTTGTGGCAGAATGAAGTGACTGATGAAAGGAATGGCAAAAATGGCAGAATTGACCTACACCAAAGTCGGCGACTGCTACATTCCCGACCTGATACTTGACGAGGGCCCAGCAACAGAGAAGTTTTATGGCAAATATGGTGATCTTCGCCGTACCTACCTCCAGAAACATAAGCCCAAGTTGTGGATGGTACTGGTGAACACCGGCAGAGCAGACGATCACCTGACCAGCATTGATCGGGCAGCGGATCGGCGCATGGACACGCTTCTGCCGCAGATGATCAAAGCTGCTGGCGTGACCGAGGAACTGAAAGCCCGTGACCAAATGGCATGGGTGGGACTGATGAATTGCTGTAAGGCCCAGGTGGAGGAAATCATATTCAGCGAATTGGTTTATAGTTAGAGACTGATGGAAACAAAGGGCATACTCGTCCTCTGTTTCCAATTTTAAGCACCAGATAAAAAATTTGACCTCATTGTAACATTTCGCGGATATTTACCTGATATACCAGCTTGGTTCCAAGATCGGCTGCTACATATTCAACCTTGTAAATTTCGTTTATCTGAAATATAATAAAACTGGGAGGTGATTCCATGGACTATCTAACGGCGAATGAAACTGCATTGAAATGGCACATATCAAGCCGAATGGTGGCCTACTATTGTAAAGCAGGCAGAATTGATGGAGCTGTCAAAAAAGGGAAAACATGGTTTATCCCCGCTGATGCTGAAAAACCTGTTGATGGACGAAACCGTGGGAATGGATTCAAGTGTGAGGAGACATACGGGATACCATATGCAGAAAACGAGCGTGTGTTAGACAGTATATACCATACAAGTGATATTGCAAATAGTCTCGGCCTAACCAGAGAAACATTACGGTACTACGAAGAAATGGGGCTGATCACGCCCAAGAGGAATGGTGACAGCAAGTACCGGGAATTTGATTTATATGATATGACTCGACTTATGGCGATAGATTTTCTCAAAAAAAGAGGATTCACTACTGCCGAAATCAGTGCGCTTCAAGGTACGGCAACAGAGGACTACGCCAAAATCACACAAGAAAAAATTAGCGCCATCCATGAAAAAATCCACGATTTGACTGAAATGACAAAACGGCTGGAACATATGCGGGAATTTTGTGAATATACGGCACAGTACCAGCCTGCATTTTCAGTCGAGGAATTACCTGTCTACTATGTGGTAAATACGCTAGGCACCGGAGCATCTCTTGACGAGTACCGGGATAAAGTATTGGCTTATCTCAATGTAGAGAAAGAGGATATTTTATCAAATATGGTGCGCGTTGCGACTTTTGATGAAAACGGCTATATCACTTCGGGAATGTATATTGTGAAGCCATTTCATGGAGAAGGATCGCCAGAGCAGAAAACAGTTTTGGAAAGCGGAAAGAGCTTGCATGTATTGTTTACGGCTGATAACAGAGACCAGTCTATCATGGAAAAGATGTTTCGTCTGTGTTATGAATGGGCGGAACAAAATGGTTTCTCTTTTCGCGGGATGTGCTATATCTTCGCGCGTCTTGTGATGTTAGGGGAGTTGACTGACCAGTATTGCTATGAGGTATGGGTTCCCCTCAAATGACGCGGAATTAAATATCAATTTGCTCTTGACTTGGGGGCTTCCACCGACCTTATACTTTTATAGGGTCGGTGCTTTTTGCCCGATTACGCATGAGAAAATGGAGGGAGCGAATGAACCTGTTAATTATCAATACTTTGCCAGAGGCAGAACCAGCCGCGCAACAAGCAATCTGTGCTCTGGCAGAAAAAGTGGATGAGTATCACGTCATTCACACCGCTGCAATGAGGATTGCGCCCTGTGTTGGATGCAATTCCTGTTGGTTAAAGACACCAGGAGTATGTGCGCTGAAAGATGACTACGAACAAATCCTGAAAGCCTATCTGGAATACGATGCTGCAATTTTCGTTTCTGGCACTAGCCTGGGCTTCATTGACCATAGGATGAAAAACCTTATCGACCGGTCAATTCCCCTCGGCACCATGTATACCCATGTTGTCAATGGACAAATGCGTCACGTCCCGCGCTACGATAAAGTGTTCCACTTTGGTCTTATCTACACAGGCGAGGCCGATCGGGAGTATTTGGAGCTTTGGCTAAAGCGGGTTGCTCTGAACTTTAACAGTATAAGTATTGGCGTATTTCCTGTGGAGAAAATGCAGGAGGTATCTCTATGCATCTGATAATCATCAGTGGGGCGACACGCCCGCGTAAAAGGAGCAATACGGCAAAAATCATCAGCGCATTTTTAACGGGATTTCAGAAATGTGGTCACACCGCTGAGGTCTGGTATCTTTCTGACCGGACAAGCTGGGCGGGAGCGAGAGCTGCCTTTTGTGAAAATACCAATATCTTGTTTGCGTTGCCACTGTATGTAGAGAATGTTCCCGGAACAATGCTTGAGTTTTTAGAGAGCCTGCCCCCTAAAACAACACCTGGAACTCGGCTGTCATTTCTTGTGCAAGGCGGTTTTCCAGAGGCTTCACAGGGCCGCTGCTGTGAGTGTTTTCTAAAGACGCTCCCCGAACAGTTAGGATGTGTATATGGCGGAACTCTTATCAGGGGGGATATGTTCGCGATTGGTCTGTTAGGGAAAAAGCACGGCAGTAAAATGGTGCAGCCTTTCGTTCAAATCGGGGATTTCTTCGGGAAATATGGGTATTTCCACGAAAGTATTATTGCAGAGTACACAAGCCCGGAGTATTTATCAGAAAAACAGATTCGGCAATTTCATCGTTTGAGCAAGCTCAGTAGATGGCTTATGGGTATAGTTGCAAAGCGGCTGGGCTGCACGGAGAGATTAGACGCTATGCCCTATGATAAATAAATATTTTACTTCTGGCTGATATGCTCCCTTCTAGGTAGACAAGTGAAATAATAAAAACTTGTTACTTGGAAGGGGGCATATTGTATGTGTAAAAGAAAAATAGCAGTTGAAGAAAAGATAACAGCCGTGAACCGTTACCTAGATGGCAAAGGAAGCCAAAAACAAATCGCTGTCTCCTATGGTATCAGCCAGGCTTCCTTTCAACAGTGGCTCCGTAATTATGAAGCTATTGGGGCGGACGCCTTCACCCTGAAAGGATATAAAAAATATCCAAAGGAATTGAAACAGCAGGCAGTTTTGGATTATCTGTCTGGGCAGGGTTCACAGGATGACATCTGCAAAAAATATGGCATTCGTTCAAAAAGTAAGTTACAAAAATGGATCAAGCAGTATAATAGTCATGAGGAATTAAAATCTTCTGGGACAGGAGGGATCCCTATCATGACCAAGGGAAGAAAAACCACATTTGATGAACGAGTTGAAATCGTACAGTATTGTATAGCGCATGACCATAATTATGCAGGCACATCAGAAAAATATCAGGTATCTTATCAACAAGCAAGGAATTACACTGTTAAATATGAGGCAGGCGGCGTTGAGGCCTTGA
>CAJTLB010000025.1 GCA_910577045.1 uncultured Lachnospiraceae bacterium
TATTTTACACAAAAATGGGATTGTTTACAATTTATTTACTCATGCGTTTGTCGTGATGATTTTTCATATTCAAGAGGATCTTTGTGTCTGTTCCAATCGTATCTTATCTGCAATTAATGCTATAAATTCCGAATTTGTTGGTTTCCCTTTACCATTATTCACTGTGTAACTAAACAATTCATCTATGGTATCTATTTTCCCTCTTGACCAAGCAACTTCAATTGCATGTCGTATGGCCCGTTCTACTCTACTAGAGGTCGTATGGTTCTTCTTTGCTATATTTGGATATAGGAGTTTTGTAATGGAATTTAACATTTCTACATCATTTACCGACATCATAATAGCATCTCTTAGATATTGGTATCCTTTAATATGTGCTGGAATACCAATTTCGTGTATCATGTCTGTTACAGTGCTTTCTAAGGATCTCTCTTCCTTCTTCACCTTCTGTCCATAAGCTAAGACACGTCCTGCAGTCTGCTGCCGGTTTTGCCTTTTATCCTTTATAAACCTTAGCTGCTTTAGTATGGCATCATTATCAAATGGCTTACGTATATAATAGTGTGCCCCTAAATCAAATGCATCCTCCGCAATATCTTCTTTTCCTATTGCTGTAATTATTATGAATTTTGGGATTTTTCTAATGGATTTGTCATTATTTACCTTGTCCATAATGCTTAAGCCGTCAAGCTTTGGCATAATCAAATCCAACAGTACTACATCTGGTTCTTTTTCTCTAATAATCTCGTAAACATCTTCTCCATTGGTAGCCCGACCAACTACGACAATATCTTCATCAAGTCCGCACACATCACTTAATAAAGCAACAATATCTTCGTTGTCGTCAGCAAGTGCCACATTCAGCTTATCCATACGTTTTCTCCCTTATATAGTTTACCTCCTCCGTATTTTCCATATAATCTTTCTATGTCACATTATATCTATAAATCGGGAAACTGGCAATCTATTTTTATCGCCAATTTTAGACATTATCCCCTTACCCATCCTGGCCCATCTACTTTATACAGGTATCCTACTAATTTGTCATATGCTGTACTTTTTGGCAAACTACATATTATGCACACATCATTTAAGGTAAGTTCTTTCTTTTGCCATTTTCTTACAATTTCAGAAAAATTATCGGGGAGTTTCGCTTCTGGCCTGCCAAACCGTACTCCTCGTTCTTTTGCTGCTTCTATTCCTTCTGCCTGCCTCTGTTTTATATTTTTCCGTTCATTTTCTGCAACAAAACTTAACACTTGAAGTACAATATCACTTAAGAATGTCCCCATTAAATCTTTTCCCCTCCTAGTATCTAAAAGCGGCATATCTAATACTACAATATCCGCACCAATATCCTTTGTGATAATCCTCCATTGTTCAATAATCTCCTCATAATTCCGGCCTAGCCTGTCAATTGACTTTATATATAATACTGTATTTTTCCTTAAAATTTTTATCATACGCTTATACTGTGGCCGTTCAAAATCCTTTCCTGACTGCTTGTCCATATAAATCCTTCTTGGCAGAATCCCTGCGGATTTCATTGCCAGCATCTGCCTATCTTCATTTTGTTCTCTTGTGCTTACCCTTACATAACCAACCTTTCTTTCCTTCATTCTGCGTAATCCTTTCCGTAGTATTTTCTTGAACCTCGTATTCTTTAGGATACCCGGAAATACGCAAAATAACGCAGAAAAAGTCCCCTAATTTCAAGATATTCCCTTGAAATTAGGGGACCTATAAAACAAACTTATTACTACTATTATAAGTAAAACCTATTCTTCTATTTTTTCAACCTTAGCTGCACGCTCTTTAATTTCTTTTTCTTGGACATCAGATGGTGCCTGCTCATAGCGGTTAAAAGTATAAGAATAATTTCCCATGCCGCCTGTCATAGAACGCAGCTCTGTAGAATACCCAATAATTTCAGCCATCGGGACATCAGCCTCAATAATCTGGTTTCCTTTATGGTCAGGAACCATGCCAAGCACTCTTCCTCTCCTTTTATTTAAGTCTCCCATAATATCGCCAGTATATTTATCTGGTGCAGTTACTTTTAAAGAAACAATTGGCTCTAAAAGAACTGGAGAAGCCTCCATAAACCCTTTCTTAAAAGCAATTTTAGCCGCTGTTTTAAATGCCATTTCAGAAGAATCTACCGGATGGTAAGAACCATCTACTAAAGTTGCTTTTACCCCTACTACTGGATAAGCAGCTAATGGCCCTTTTAATACAGATTCTTGGATACCCTTTTCTACTGCTGGGAAGAAATTCTTTGGCACAGCGCCGCCAAATACCTTTTCATCAAATTCATAAGCGGCCTCTAAATTGCCAGAAGGCTCAAATTCCATATGGACATCTCCATACTGCCCATGCCCGCCAGACTGTTTCTTATGTTTTCCTTGTACTTTTACCTTTTTACGGATTGTTTCACGGAAAGCTACTTTTGGCTTTGACAACTCTATTTCTACTTTATAGCGGTTTAAAAGCATACTAACTGCTACTTCAAGCTGCTGATCCCCAATGCCATACAACAAAGTCTGCCTATTTTCTGTATCATTTACTGCCTTTAAGGTTAAATCCTCATCCATTAACTTTGCCAATGCCCCAGAGATTTTATCCTCATCTCCTTTATTCTTTGCCTTATAGCGCATATAATTATATGGAATAGAGATTTCTGGCCGGCCATAAGTAATTGGTTTTGCTTTTGTGGAAAGTGTATCCCCTGTTGTGGTATTAGACAGCTTTGCAACTGCCCCAATATCCCCTGCGTGGAGCTCTTTTACTTCAACTGGGGTTTTTCCCTGCATAATATAAACTTTAGAAATTTTTTCTTCTGTATCTTTATCATAATTATAAATAGCCATATCCGGTTTTAATACGCCAGAACATACTTTAAGGAGAGAATACCTTCCAATAAACGGATCAGCAATTGTTTTAAATACTTTTGCAGAAAATGTTTTATCCTCTTTATAATCTGCCTGGAAAATCTCATTCGTGCGCAGATCAAGTCCTGCCACTGACCTTTCTACAGGTGATGGCAAATAATGTACAAGCCCCTGCAGAAGCATTCTTGCCCCTATCCCAGTAAGGCCAGAACCAATTAATACTGGAACCATGCCGCCGTCCCTTACATGCGCACGGATTGAGCCCAAAATTTCATCTGGGGTAAAATCATCTCCTGCCAAATAACGGTCTAAATACTCTTCACTGGTCTCTGCAACCGCCTCTAACAAAGTTTCCCTTGCTACTTTTAAGTTTTCCATAGAATAATCTGGGATAGGAAAATCTTCATATTTTGAGACATCGATAAAGCGTCTTCCTTCCATCTTCACAACATTGACAAATCCAACAAATTTTTCATTTTCGCGGATAGGCAGATGGAATGGGGCAACTTTCTTTCCAAATACTTCTGTCATATCTTCTAATGCCTGGCGGAAACTAGCATGATCTAAATCCATATCTGTTACAAAAATCATTCTTGGAATATTATATTTTTCACATAATTCCCATGCTTTAATGGAACCCACTTCTACGCCATTCTTGCCTGATACTACAATAACAGCAGCATCTGCCACGCTAACAGCCTCTTCCACTTCCCCTACAAAGTCAAAATATCCTGGCGTATCTAAAACATTAATTTTGGTATTCTCCCATTCCATCGGAACCACAGATGTATGTATTGAAAACAGACGTTTAATTTCTTCCTTATCATAATCACTTACTGTATTGCCGTCTTCTACTCGCCCTTGACGGTTTACCAGCCCAGAAACATACGCCATTGCCTCGACAAGCGTTGTCTTTCCACAGCCACCATGGCCTAAGAGCACAACATTCCGAACCTTACTCGTTGTATAAACATTCATCGCTTATTTCCTCCAATATCATAATATTTATGTGCATCCCTGTCCCCAAAAGCACTATGTTTTTATTTTACTAAATTTTTTGTTGTTTTTCAATCTTTTTTATTTCCAAAATAGTATTATATTGACAAAATAATCCCCCTTCGCTTAGAATAAAAACAATATATTGTAAAGGATAGGAGACGGTATTATGTATTCAACTACTTTAGTCCCGCCAAAGCCTATTATAGGCTTTCTGGGACTTGGGCTTATAGGCGGGTCAATAGCAAAAGGAATCCGGCGCTATTACCCTTCTGCCACCATTATTGGCTATAACCATAATTTCAGCACTACACAACTGGCAATGGACGATGGGACTATCCATATTGCTGCAAAAGAAGTAGATCATACTTTTTCTGCTTGTGATATTATTTATCTATGTATGCCTGTTTCTTATAATGTAGAATATTTAAAGAAAATCAAGCCATTTTTAAAGCCTTCCTGTATTCTTACCGATGTAGGAAGCGTAAAGGGGAATATCCATAAAGCTGTTAATGAACTAGGGCTTTCTTCTAATTTTATTGGCGGGCATCCAATGGCTGGCTCGGAAAAAACAGGATATATCAACGCAACTGATCATTTGGTAGAAAATGCCTATTATGCAATTACTCCCTGTAGCGAGACAGAAGAACATTCTCTTCTGCTTTTAAAAGAATTAACAGCGTCCCTTGGCGCTATCCCTGTAATACTTTCTCCAGAAGAACATGATTATGCTGTTGCTGCCATTAGCCACCTTCCCCATATGATCGCTTCTGGGTTAGTTAATCTAATCCAGTCTATCGATTCTAAAGATCAGATTATGAAAACTATTGCAGCTGGCGGTTTTAAAGATATTACCCGCATTGCATCTGCCTCTCCTATTATGTGGCAGCAGATTTGCCTGACAAATAAAGAAAATATTGTAAAAACTATGGAACAATATTTAACATATTTTACAGAAATTAAAAATGCAGTCGAAAAAGGAGATTCTAATTATCTTTATCAATTTTTTAATGGCGGGAAGGAATACCGGAATTCTATCCCTTCTGCCCCATCTGGGCCAATGGCAAAAGTATATGGCATTTATTGTGATATTATAGATGAAGCAGGGAGCCTTGCAAAAGCCGCTTCCCTTCTTGCTGCTTCTAATATTAGCATTAAAAATATTGGCATTACCCACACCAGGGAATTCCAAGAAGATGTTTTACGTATTGAATTTTATACACAAAAAGCCGCTGATTTGGCAACCCAAGTCCTTAATAGCCACCAATACCATGTTACACAGCTTTGCTAACTATTTTTCATCAATTAATAGCATGGATTCCCTTTTCTCTTAGGTAGGGGAGGAATTGCTCAAAACAAGTGTAACGGCAGTAATGGGCGGGGCGAAAGTGGTATCCCCTACTGCCATGAGGCAATCCACGTAATTGTCTTGCTCCTAACTACCACAAGTGGATTGAAACAAAAAAACAAGATAGGAAAGGATTTATTTATGGCAAATAATTTTAATTCCACATACCATGTAAAACCAATAAAGGGGCCTGTCCATCTTTCTTTATCTGTCCCTGGCTCTAAAAGTATTACAAACCGTGCCTTACTCCTTGCTGCCCTTGCAGATGGGACAAGCACTTTATATGGCACCCTGTTTTCAGAAGATTCTAGGCATTTTCTTTCCTGTTTGCAGGAACTGGGGTTCCCTGTAACAATTGATGAAGAACACTGTATTGTCACAGTAACAGGATATGGCGGGAATATCCCTAAAAAAGAAGCTAGTATTTATGTTGGGAGCGCAGGGACTGCTGCCCGGTTTTTAACAGCCATGCTTGGTTTCTCTAATGGCATTTACCATTTAGATGCATCCGAACAAATGAGGAAACGGCCAATGAAACCACTTTTAGATGCCTTAGCTTCCATTGGCAGCCACATTACATACCATGGGGCTGAGGGCTGTTTTCCATTTACCATAACTGGTTCTTCCTGTAATAAGAATTCTATCGAAATTAATATTGGGAATAGCAGCCAATTCCTTAGTGCACTCCTTATGTCGGCACCTCTTATGCCAAATGGGTTATCTATTACTTTAGTAGGAGAAAAACATTCTCTTTCCTACGTAAATATTACCACCCATATGATGAAGCAATTTGGCTGCCAAGTTGAAACCCAAAAGGAGGGGCATTATATTATCCCTGCCCACCAAAACTACCATCCACAAAACTACCAAATTGAGCCTGATATGTCTGCTGCCTGTTATTTTTATGCTTTAGCGCCGCTTCTAGGAGGAAGCGTACAAGTAAGCCATATTCACTTAGATTCCATGCAAGGTGACATTCAGTTCCTTACTATTTTAGAACAAATGGGATGCAGTTTAATAGATAGCGACAAAGGTATTCTTCTAAAATGTGATATGCCCCGTACCTACCCTGGTTTTGACATTGATTTATCTAGCTGCTCTGACCAAACTATGACCCTTGCCGCGTTAGCACCTTTTGCTTCTTCACCTGTTACTATCCGTAATATTTCCCATATCCGGTTACAAGAAAGTAACCGGATTGAAGCAATCCTTACAGAACTTACACGGATGGGGATTACTTGCAAAGAGTTGACAGATGGTATTTTTATTGAACCAGGTATGCCAAAGTCTGCCTTAATAGAAACTTATAATGACCACCGCATGGCAATGGCCTTTTCCTTAATTGGGCTTCTTGTCCCTGGCATTATTATACAAAATCCTGCTTGTTGTAAAAAAACTTTTGAAACCTATTTTGATATACTAGACACTATTGCGAAATAAGTCCTATTGAAAAACCTTTTTTATTGTGATATAAGAAAAACAGCTATATTAAGAACTTTTTAATATAGCTGTCTTATTTTGTCACTTTTTGTCGTTTTATTCTACTTTTTTCGCACTTTTCCGACTATTTTTGCATATTTGTCGAATTTTGTCGTTCATTTATTAATTTCGTTTTTTGTTTTTTTATTTTAATCCCTGCCCTCTAAATATATTCTATCACAAGTAAATCTAGAAAACTTTAAAATACACAACATATCATTTCCTCTACTATATCCTCAATTTAATATAAAAAACAGACTATCTTCATTTTAATCACAAATTTCTATGTTATAATATTTCCAAAGTTATAAAACTAAAAGAAATGAGGTTATCTTATGCAGCATATTTTAATTGTGGAAGATGATTTAGACATACAAGAACTTTTACAAAATTTCTTACAAGAAGTAGGTTATTGTGTTACAGTTGCAGGTGATGGCGTAGAAGCCCTTTCTCTATTTTCCAAAAACCAATACCACTTAATTTTACTTGATATTATGCTGCCCAAAATTGATGGGTTTGGGGTATGTGAGCTTATCCGCAGCAAATCACAAATCCCTATTATTATGCTTACGGCACTCAATAGTGAAGAAGAACAAATTAAGGGATTAGACTTACAAGTAGACGATTACATAACCAAACCATTTTCCATGCCAATCCTTATACGGAAAATTGCTGCTGTCCTACGGCGTAGTGGTACTTTAAAAGAAGAAAACCATATTATTTCTTATAAAAACCTAATTTTAGACTTAGACAGTTATACTGCCCTAATAGATGGGCACAGCTTTGAGCTAACACAAAGAGAGTTTGAAATACTAAAAGAATTCCTTACTAACCAAGGGCGTGTCTTAACCAGGCAAATATTACTTGATAAATTATGGCAATATGATTTTTATGGAGATGAAAGAGTCGTGGATACCCATATTAAAAATCTCCGTAAAAAATTAAATATTGATTTTATCCAAACAATTAGAGGGGTGGGGTATAAAATTGAAAAAGAACCTAAAAAATAGCCTTGCTGCAAAGATTTTTTTGCTTTCTTTTTGTGCCCTTTTACTATGCAGCTTTTCCACCTGCTACTTTATTTCACTTCTTATGCCAAAAACATATTCCATGAACTTAAACCATTCTTTAGACGAAAAAATAAACCGTTTTATTTCCACGCTCCAAATGGTAAGTTATCAAAACAGCGGCCCTCTTTTTGATAAGCTGCAAAACAGCCCTGATATTTCTTTCCTTGAACTTATTAACTCAAATGGGGCTTATGTAAAACTTCCTTCCACTATCCATTTCTCTGAAGATATTTCAGAAATTGTACAAGCGGAATTAGACTCTGTCCTTACAGAAATTGCTATTTCTGCTTATGAAGACTTTCCCGCTTATATTGCCAAAGAATATCCTGATGCCATCTGTATGGAAGATACAATAGAAAATTACCAAAACTATGCTCTAGCGGGAACTTTAGAAACTGCTGCTACATCATATAATACGGAAGCATTTAGTATGCAAAGTTATAATCTTTCTTTTTTAGGAAATGAGGAAAACTATACTCTCCTTGTCTATGCAAATGCACAGCCTGTTAGCCAGATAAAAGAAGTTTTCCTACAAATTATGCCTATTTTATTTTTCCTTACAATAGGGATTGCTATTTTTGCTGCCCTTCTTTTTTCTTATATTGTAACAAAACCTATTTTAAGGATTAGCAGCATTGCCCAAAAAATGTCACAACTTTCTCTAGACTGGCATTTTAATGAAAAACGGAACGATGAACTTGGAATTTTAGAAAGAAGCCTAAATACCCTTTCTAAAAATCTTTCTTTGGCATTAACCAATTTACAGGCAGCAAACCATAAATTACAAGAAGATATAGAAAAAGAACAACAATTTTTTTCTGCTGTATCCCATGAACTAAAAACTCCCATTACCGTTATAAAGGGACAACTAGAAGGGATGCTTTTTGATATTGGTGCCTATAAAGACCATAAAAAATATCTGGCACGCTCCTTAGCAGTTACAAATACCTTAGAAACTATGGTACAAGAAATTTTAACAGTATCCCGTTTAGAAACAAATGCTTTTAAACACAGCCAATTTGATATTTCCCAAACAATTAAATCTTGTTTATTATCTACCGAAGATCTTATTGTTAATAAAGAGCTTACTTTGCATACTGACTTAGAGCCTTCTGCTATTATTATTGGAAATAAAATGTTATTGTCAAAGGTTATTGGAAATTTAATTAGCAATGCTATTTTCTACTCCCCTATTGGGAGCGAAATATTCCTTACTACAAAATTTATAGATGGGCACTTTTTATTTCAGATAGAAAATACTGGGGCACATATTCCAGAAGAAGCCCTTCCTAAATTATTTGAGGCTTTTTACCGTGTTGACCAATCTAGGAACCGCCAAACAGGAGGAAGCGGCTTAGGGCTATATATTGTCCAAAAAGTATTAGAACAGCACCATTCTTATTGTACCGCCAAAAATACAGAAAAAGGAGTATGTTTTTCCTTCCAACTTTAAAAAATACAAAATATCACTTATTTACTTTACAGTTAAACTACAAATATTCTCCCAACCATATTTATCAAACTACATATAAATCACAAATTTATCTCAATTTTATCACAAACCACTTTGCTATAATTTTATTAAATAATATTTTAGAAAGGAGATTTTTACCTTATTATGAAACAAATACAAACAAATTATATTGTCCCTGCCATTTTTGCTGGTGTATTACTCACTGTCTCGGAATATAAAAATGCTACCACACCTGTTACTCCTTATGTAGATACTACTAACCCACCCGCTATTATACAAGAAGCTGTCTTTTGCGAAGAAGGTACTGCCAAACAATTGGAAGAATATGAACCTTATATTTATATGGACGATTGTTTTATGGAAGAATATGAAATACCACTTGAATATACAATGGAAGAATATGCAATATCAATTGAAGATATTTCTGACTGTTATTGGCAAGAATGGAAAGAATAAAATATACTACAATAGTAGTCTTGACATTTTCATAAGACTGTGATAGTCTATATACAACACACTACTACAGTCTTATGAAAGGAGTATTTTTATGGATAAAAAACTTTTTGATTCTGAACTAAAAATAATGAGCATCCTCTGGCAAGAAGGAGATAGTACAGCAAAACACATTGCTGATATACTAAAAGACGAGGTAGGATGGAACAAAAACACTACTTATACCTTAATTAAACGATGTATCCAAAAAGGTGCTATTAAACGATCTGAACCAAACTTCTTATGCCATGCCCTTATTCCCAAAGAAGAAGTGCAAGAAGCAGAAACCAAGGAACTAATTAATAGAATCTATGATGGTTCTTCTGATAAACTATTTGCTGCCCTGCTTGGAAGAAAAACACTTTCTTCTGAACAGATCAATAAATTAAAACAAATAGTACGGAATATGGAGTGAGGTGGTTATTATGAGTATATTACAAATGAGTTTTTCAGGAGCTATCCTTATTTTAGCGATTCTTATTTTTCGGGCTATTTTTATTTATAAGCTGCCTAAAAATACTTTTATTATTTTATGGAAAGTAGCCTTGCTGCGGTTGTTGCTGCCTTTTTCCATTCCTTCTGTATTTAGTGCTTATTCTTTACTAAACCACTATGCACCTGCTGTTATGGATGAATTTTCTACTACCCATTTACTCCCAGAAGCCACAGTATTATCTACCTCTACTGCACCTTCTATCCCAGTAAGGACAATTATGGCGACTATGCCTGCTACGGCAGCTACGCCTACTGGGCCTGTCCTTCATCTCTCCATTCCCCTCCTTCCACTTATTTGGGGATTGGGCACAATCCTATGTGCCTTGTGGTTTACAGTTTCTTATTTTCGTTTACTGCAGGAGTTTAAAACGTCTCTTCCTATCTCTAACCCATTTTTAGACGCTTGGCTTAAGGAGCATCCTTCTGTCCGCACCATTCAAATCCGCCAATCTGACCGTATATCGGCACCACTGACTTATGGCATTTTCCATCCAGTGATTCTTATGCCCAAATGTATAGATTGGAATGATACGGAACAACTTTCTTATATTTTATTACATGAATATACGCATATCCGCCATTACGACACTGTATTTAAACTACTTATGGCAGCTACTTTATGTATCCATTGGTTTAACCCTGCAGTCTTTATTATGTATATTCTTTTTAACCGTGACCTTGAATTAACATGCGATGAACGTGTCATTAAAAAGTCTGGAAAAGATTCTCGTTCTGCCTATGCTATGACGCTTATTTATATGGAAGAACAAAAAAGGAACCTTTCTCCCTTTTATAGCAGTTTTAGTAAAAACGACATTGAAAAACGAATTCTTTCTATTATGAAAACAAGAGAATTTTCCCTTATTGCGATCCTTATTGCTGGAGCTTTTGTTACAGGTATTTCAACCGTATTTGCTACTTCTGCTGAACAGCCAGAAAAAACAGCCTTAACAAATTATGAAGTTTTTTCGGAATCTCTTTCTAAAGAAGAAATAAAAAAATTGCTTCTTTTACAAATTGAAAACTATGGAAATATGGCAATTTCTGATTATCGACAAGCGATGTGGGTTCAAATTGATTCCCCAGAAATTTTATCTATATTGGAACGCTTTTCAAAATTGGAGCCTGAATATAAATACCTAAATGATCTTGAAAACGAAACATGGAATAATTTCCTTGATTACTATTATTCTATTTTTGAACCTTTAACTGCTAAGGATTGGCAGACCTCCTTCTTTAATGGAACTGCTGTTTCTCCTGAGCCATATTATGCCTCAGTCGAAAATCTTGCCCAATTAGAATATGTCCTTACGCTTACTGTCCTCCATGCAGATCAATTAACAGTCTCTGATTATGACCAAACCCGCAGAAATGCCATTTATGCTTTGGACTCCTTATTATATAATTTTTCTTATGAAGAATTAATAGATGAAGAGACTATATTTCCTTCTTTACAACGGGCAATAAAAGAAATAGAAGAAAGCTTAAGTACCAATAATTTAAAGTTATCTATAGAATTTTCCTATATCCCTCTTTCTATCTTTGAGAATCAAGGTTCTGATTATTTAGATAATGAATTTATGCAAATTTATTGGGATGATAACCAAGCTTATTGGGATGAACTTCTCTCCCCTTATTTTCCATTTGGGCTAACTTATGAGTATCATCCTGGAAATGGGGGAATTAATAATGAAATCACAATGTATTACCAAGATCAAGAAGTCCGTGGTATTTTTGATCCAGAAGAACAAATGTGGATTTCTGAACATGCTGGTATTAGCACATATCCCGCTAATGCTATAGAACTATATGCTATTTACCAAAACCATCAGCTTATTGGGTTGCGCCCTGCTACTAGACAAGAACAATCAGACTGGGATCAATCCCGTAACAAAGCTACACAAGGAATCCCAAGTGGCAGCCAAGAAGATTATGATTCTCTCTTATCCCTTAATACACCTGAAATTCAAGAAATGCCTATTAAAGAATTTAACTATATTTTACTAGATTGGTGTAACCTTAATTTTGATGCTATGGAACGAATTGGAACAGATACTATGTTACAAAGATATCCTATTGAACTAACAGAATCCGATCGAAACTTTATTACCCTTACTTTCCCTCTTTCCCGTGAGGAAAACCATTGCATGGTTACTTCCTTACAAACAGGAGAACCACAAAATAATATTTTTGTCCGTGGGGATAAAGTTTACAAAAACTCTACATCTGGTGCCTGGTGCAGTTTATACTACCAATTTTCTTACCAGATTTCTGATACAAATAAGCTTACTGTAAGTGAACGGGATTATTGTATTGGCGGCATGGTACAAAGCATACAAGAATTTTGGGAAAACACTGAATTAAGAGAATTAATTGAGTTAAATGAAAAAGATATTATATCTCTTTTCGAAGAATTGGCAAGGCAATATAGCACTGATCTTCTTACTATTTATATAGACGAAGAACGAATACAATTTGAACATAGGCTACAGTAACATATTCGCTTACTACACAGTTTGACATTTCTTTTTCTTAGTGATAAAATAATAACATAAAGGTACTACCGATAAACCGTTAGTCCACATTATGGTTAAAAAATAACCTCTAAGTTTGAAGTAACCCCCTTTTATTAGGCAAAAATAAAAGTCTAATAAAAGGGGTATTTCTATGTCTTGCTTCCTTACCAATCAATAACCAAAACAAAAGCATGTTAAGCATAAACTTATAACAGCTATTAAGCTTTCGATGGTGGATATATGCAATACCCTCCTTTTTAGAATTCCTACAAGTAAGTTTCTCATTCTCCACTAATTTTCCCTTGCGCCACACGTCTCTTTCCTATATACTATTAAAAAGTAAAATACACAGGAGGATTCTTTTCTATATGACAAAACAAATATCCCTTGACACTTTTATTTCTAATCTTGCTTCCAAAGCCCCTGTTCCAGGCGGCGGGGGTGCAAGCGCACTAGGCGGTGCTATCGGTTCTGCCCTTGGTAGCATGGTCGGAAATTTAACTCTTGGCAAGAAAAAGTATGCAGAATTTGAACCAGATATCCGCCAAATACTTGAAAAACTTGATAGAAACCAGCAAGAATTATTAGAACTTATAGACAAAGATGCGGCTGCTTTTGAACCACTTTCCCGTGCCTACTCCCTTCCCAAAAATACAGAAGAAGAACTTGCACAAAAAGAATCTATTTTAGAAGAAGCCTTGCTTTCTGCTTCTCTTGTCCCAATGGAAATTATGCACAAAGCTATGGATGCACTAGAGCTTCTAGAAGAACTTTCTTACAAAGGCACACGCATCGCTATTAGTGATATTGCCGTAGGGGTACAATTCTTACGTTCTGCCTTACTTGGCGCATCTATGAATATTTTTATTAACACAAAAAGTATGAAAAATAGAGAACAGGCTGATAAATTAAACCAAGAAGCAGATACGCTTATCCAAAGTGGATCTTCTCTTGCTGATTCCATTTATCAACGTATTTTTGATACTCTTCGTTAATCATTCTAACCTAATAGGAGGCACTTATGACTATACTAAAAGGAGCTGACGTTGTCTCAGCTATTAATCACTCTTTACAACAAGAACTTGCATCTTCTTCCTATATCCCACGGCTTGCCATTATCCGTGTTGGAGAAAGGCCAGATGATATTTCTTATGAACGTGGTGCAATAAAACGGATGAATACAGTTGGGCTCCGTTGTGATTCTTATGTATTTGAAGAATCTATTTCTCATGCCAAATTTGTGGAGGAATTCCAAAAAATCAATACAGACCCAGATATTGATGGGATTCTTTTACTTCGCCCACTTCCTAAGCATATTGATGAAACAGTTATTACTGCCTTAATTTCCCCAGAGAAAGATGTAGACGGCATTAGCCCTTATAATATGGCGAAAATCTTTTCTGGAGATGAAACTGGCTTTGCGCCCTGTACTGCACAGGCAGTTATAGAAATATTAGACTATGCTAATATTCCCTTAACAGGAAAACGTGTTACTATTATTGGCAGGAGCCTAGTAGTTGGAAAACCCCTCGCTATGCTCTGTATCAAACGTAATGCCACTGTCACAATATGCCATACCAAAACACTCCATATAGAAGAAACTTGCCGCCAAGCCGAAATCCTGATTGCCTGCGCTGGACAAGCCAATATGGTAGATCACTCTTATATAGGGGATCATGCAATTGTAATTGATGTAGGCATTAATGTAGACAGGCAAAATAAACTTTGTGGAGATGTTGACCTAAACTCTATCACTCCTATCGCCTCCCTTGCTACCCCTGTCCCAGGCGGCGTTGGTACAGTTACTACATCCGTATTAGCAAAACATGTAATACAGGCGGCAAAATTACAAGGAAAATAAAAACTAAATATAGCAGAATACCTATATACCAAACGGGCTGTTCAAAATGTAACAGCCCGTTTATTTTACCTATTTTTCATGTGCTACATGGAATTTTCCTATTTCTCCACGTAACGACTCTGAACTTTGTTTTGTCTTTGTTACTTGCTCTAATACCTCTGCTGACTCATTTACAATAATGGATGCACGTTGGGCAATTTCTGTAGTCCCTTCTGCCCCCTCTTCTGCCGCCTTCGAAATATCCCTTATAGAGTTTTTAATTCCTTCCATATTATCAAATAGTTCTTGGGCAATTGTACTAAATTCACTCATCAGTTCATCTACCGAAGCACCATCTTTTTTATATTGTTCCCCAATTGTAAGAAACTCCCTATAATCTGCTGTTACATCTTTTACTACAAAATCTAATAATTTCCTTGCATTAGTAGAAAGATTCTGTACTGCTTCTGTTACTTCTTGTGTTACTTCCTGTATTTTAATTACGGTTTGCCTAGATTGTTCTGCAAGGGCCCCAATCTCCCCTGCAACTACTGCAAAGCCTTTACCTGCTTCTCCAGCCCTAGCTGCTTCAATAGAGGCATTTAAAGATAATAAATTTGTTTGGGAAACCACATTCATAATCACACCAGCCAATTCATAAATCTGATCAATCACTTTTGCATTTTCTAATGCTGTCTCTAAATCTTGCTGTATTTCTTTTTTCAATAATGCTGCCTTTTCTTGGGCACTCTTAATTCTTATATTTGTCTGCTCTGCCCTGCCTTTTATTTCAGCAGCCCCTTGTGCGCCATCTTTAGAACGGCGTGCAATATGCTCTACTGCTGTATGTATTTCTCCCACTGATTCATCTACCATTGTCGTAGTAGCTGCTGTTTCTTCCATACCTGCAGATAATTGCTGTGTTGCGGCAGATACACTTGAAATATCATCATTCAACATTACCACACACTCATCTACAGATTTTGCAGCAACACTAATTGTCTCTGATTCTGCCTGTACATGGCTAATTAGTTTTACCATAGCAGACTTCATATCTTCAATACATCTAGCTAAATGCCCAAAATCATCCCGCCTTCCTAAAAACTTTTGCATAAAATCTTTTGCATAGTCTCCTTCTGCCATACAATTCATCTGCTGTGCTGCTGCATTTAGAGACTTTGTAATATCTGTTACAATTAATAGTGCAATTATAATTAGAAGTAATATTGCCACAACTATTGAGGCAATAGAAAAACTTCTGGTATCTTGGAATATCCTTTTTATCGGACCATTATTTTCTACCGCTAAATCTTCTAATTCATCTACATAATTCCCTGTGCCTATTACCCATTGCCACGGTTCAAATGCCTTACTATAGGCACGCTTTGGGTATGTTTCTGTACTACCCTCCTTTGTATAATAATATTCGGTAAACCCTCCATCTTCTTTGCGCCCATTCTGAATAATATCCTTTATCATCTGGTATCCGTGGCTATCTTTTGTTTCCAGACGGTTTGTCCCCTCTGTCTCTTGCCCAAGAAGAACCACATTGTCCCCCTCATAAGTATCTATCCAAAAATACCCACTTTCTCCATAGCGCAATTCCCTTACCATATCTGCTGCCAATTTCTTTGCTTCATCCTCTGTATATACCCCATTTTGATACTCTTCATAAATCTCTTCTAACAAAGTAATTACATTTTCTACTTGTCCTTTAATTTGTGCATCATAATCATTATAAAGCACTTCTTTCATACTAGAAACTGACTGTTGATATGCTTTCTCCATACTGCCCATATTCATAACCCCCATAACACACATGGACACTGCAGCAACAACTGTCAATATAATTAGCTTTGTACGTACCTTTAAATTCCCAAACATTGTTTCCTCATCCTTTCCTTAGTAAACTGGAAAAAAGAATAGTAACCTTCTCGTTATTGCTCTTCCTCCACACCTTTCTGCTACTTTAATTTTATCACAGATCTACAAACAGTAAATATTTTTTTATATGTATTCATCGCCTTATTGAGTATTTTTTCATTTTGAAAATACTTTCTCGCATCCTTCCAAAAATAAAAACAGACAATTCCTATTTGCCAACCATAATTTTAGGACATCTTATAATAAAGCCATTTTCCATTTACAAACCGTGCCGTAAATACAACTGCCCTAACAATCCAGTCGGCAAACATTCCAATCCACACTGCGATTAACCCAAACTGGAACACCTTTACAAGAAAAATACCTAGCGCCACACGGCAGCCCCACATAATACTGACAGAAGCTATCATCGAAAATTTCACGTCTCCAGCTGCCCGAAGCCCATACGGAAGCCCAAATGCACCTACCCACACCAAAGGTTTTATAACTGTCATTGCAGCAACCAATTCAAAACACATTTGTGCTGCCTTAGGTTCCATGCCCGCAAGCCATGTCACAGGCTTTGTAATTACAAGTACCAAAAAACATGATACAAATGTCCCAACCATGGCAATACCCATAAGTTTTACAATATAATATTTAGCCTCTTCTCTCCTGTTTGCGCCAATACACTGTCCAACTATTGTCATAAGGCCGATTCCCACACTATTGCCGAAAATACCATTTACATTCTCAAAGATATTTGTCATCGCTTGTGCTGACATTGCTACTGTCCCCATTGTCGAAACCGTAGACTGCACGGCAAGCTTTCCAAACTGGAACATGCCATTTTCAATTCCAGAAGGGACACCTATCGCCATTATTGCTACTATCAATGGAATATCTGGACGAATTTTTAGATAATCCCTTATTACAATTGTTTGTTTTGGCTTTCTTAAATAGTAAAAAACCACGGCTGTACAAAAAACCCTTGACAAAAGCGTTGCAAAAGCGGCTCCTAGTACGCCCCACTGAAATCCATAGATAAACAATATATTTCCTGTAACATTTATGATATTTGAGACAACAGACACTTTTGTTGGAAACTTTGAGTTGCCTGATGCCCGGTAAAACGCAGACCCTGCCCCGCTGCCCTGTTACTTTCTTTTTTATCTCCGCTGCCGATATATTGTGAACAAATAATTGTCGCGCCAGATGCCATTGCGGAAAATATTTGTATAACAAGGTTATTTATAGAGTCTACAAGCGACACTGCGGATATCGCCTCACTTCCAACAGTCGAAACCATCATTGTATCCACCATTCCCATAAGTGAATTTAAAAACTGCTCTATAATGATTGGCAAAAGCAGCCAAAACAATGCCCTGTTATCAAATAAGATATTTTCCCAATCTATCTGTTTTTTTTGATATAATTTCATATCTTATAATCCTCCAAATCCAGCCTTTCTCATTGGTATGCCCACCTCTTTATTACTGTATCATTTTATATATCGGTTTCTTAATTGTTAAACATTACGGATTCAAAAAACATACCTAAAAAATGCAGATAACCCACCTTGTTATCTGCATTTCCCATACTTAAGATATTACTATTCTTCCTTATAATGCCCTTATTGAATATAATCTAAAGGATCGACTGGTTTCTCTCCATTCATTAATTTCAAGTATAAATGGCTTCCTTCTATTACATAATACTTACTTGGCTCACTAATATAGCCAATAATATCCCCTGCCTTTACCTCTTCACCCATAGAAACTTCTAATGCTTTCAGTTGTCCATATTGAAGGGAATAATCATTTCCAAGTGCCATTGTAACAAAATCCCCAATTTCTTCATTTGAAGATATTTCTGTTACTACGCCATCTGCTGCCGCAATAACTGGAGTATTTACTTCGCCCTGGATTAATATGGCAGGATTATACTTATACTGCTTTAAGGTTGAAAAATAAACTGTAGCATCCATACTGAAATCCAAAATAACATTTCCTTCTACTGGCCATGCTAATTTAGAATCTTCATAGAAAGATAACTGCATAGGGGTTACACCTACTGCTTCTGCAGGATCTCCCTCTTCCACAGGTTCTCCTTCCGCCACATTCTCCCACGTTGGTTCGTCTGTCGCATCCATAAGGTTGCTTATATCTGGTACAGAATCCGTTTCTCCCTCTGCCAATACAGCATCTCCTGGATAAGTTTCTTCCATTGCTACCTGCTTTGATTCTTCCTCTGCCTTTGATGTAGTTTCTTTTTCTGCCTGCTGCCTTGTTTCTTGTTCTACTTTTGTAGTCTCTGTCTCTAGTTCTGTCAAAAGCTTTGGTGGAGTATCCTTTTCGTCTTTTGCCATATTAACTGCTACTATGCCTGCAACTGCTAAGATTGACACAAGCAGTAATATTAAAAATGCTTTTTCCTTAATAAATGTAGAAATTTGATTTCTTCTCACCTCAATCACCTCGATAATAGTCTTACCGAAGTTCTTTGCATTATTCACCAGAAACAGTAATATTTGAATAATAATATGTCAAAATTTCCCGGTAACTTTTTCCTTCCTCTGCCATTTTCATAGCACCATGCAGGCTAAGCCCAATTCCATGGCCTAATCCTTTTGTTATAATACGGATATTCCCTTCATAGGCTTCAAATTGAAATGCTGTGGAAGGCAGGCCAAACGCTTTTTGTATCGACACTGCTGGAATACGGATATTTTTCCAAACTACAGACTGTTTATACTCCCCTTCCCTTACCTCCACTATAATCTGGGCCATAATATCCTCTGCCGAAACTTCCTGCATCAACAACTCTTCACTAGAATCTGCCGCCTTCCATAACCCTGTACAAAATTCGGATGAAGAAATAGTAATTAGTGACAGATACCGATCCGCCTGAATATCATATGGACTGTCCACACTTGATAAATATGGTATCCCAGCAAGGCTATTTGTCATCCCTGCACTTACTTGATGAAAATAAGGTTCTATTAATTCTCCCTCATATTTTAATGTTTCCCCTTTTGTAATCTGCACTGCTGTCTGATAACGAGAATATGTATAAGAAAACTTATCCCCAAACATAACCTCCATTTCTTCCATTTGATAACGGGATAAGGAAAGTTTTTCTTCTTCTATTTCTTTTAGATCCCCCATCTGGAACAGGACAAATGTACGGAGCAGCACAGCCATTGCCTTAAATGCCTCATCATCACAAGAAACTGGCATATAAAACGCAACTGCCCCTGTTAAATATTCCTCTAATGGTATTCTTTCCTGCTTTGAAATAATATAATATTCTTCTGATGCACTTTTTCTCTCTGTCACTCCCCCTCCTTCACTCATATAAAGTGTTATAAGTGCTGGAAGTAGGATAATGACAAGAAAAAAGATAACACTTTTATAAAGCCTCCTACTCATGCTCCCCTCCACTTAATATTTCATGTAACATAACAGCCAATGGTTCCATTGCATTCATTGCTTCTTCTAATGTATTAGTCTGTGCCCCTGTTTCCACTAAAATAGACCTTGGGCGGAAATGTAGATTATACCGGTACGCATTAATTAAAATCCTCCTTGTAAAATCTGGGTAATACGCTTTTGCCTTTAATTGCAGCATAAGGCTAAATGCTAGATTATCTTGGATATAAGGATTATAAAGATAAGGAATATCCCCTTGCATTGTACTTCTGCTAATTCCATTTACAAACATAATTTGCGCCGTTGGCTTCCCATTTACTTCTGTTACCAAATGGACTCCTTCATTTACGCCATCTCTATGTAAATCAATAATAACTTCAATAGAAGGATATTGATCTAAAATTTTTTCTAGGCCTTCTGACGCATAATCATATGCCTTACTTCTGTCTAAAGTCCCATTCATCATATCATAAGGCGTTTTATCATGATATACAGAATATCCATAATGTTCTGACAAAATCGATGCCAAATAACTCCCCACCCCAACTACACTATCCTCTTCTACCCCCTCCCTGGAATCTACAAAATTCTCACTATAATGAGTATGATAAATTAAAATTTGTGGTTCCCCTACATTCTCTTTAATAGTAAGGTCTTTTTCTAAAAGAGTTTTTGCATTTAATTCACTGCTTGTGATCGTTGTAATTTCACTAATTACATAAAAATTCCGCACTAAAAAATCATAATCAGATAATTTTGCAATAGAATATTGGCTCCCTACAACAGCAGGGGTAAAAATATCACTTGGCAATGCCTGCACATCTTTAATATCTGGGTTTTGTTCTATGATAGATGCATCCGCTTGGTTTTCCTCTAATGCCAATATATCTTTCTTTTCCTCTGTTTCTCTCTCTATCCGTTCAATTGCTGCATGTTCTGTATAAAATGGATCTTGTATGCCATAGTTTTTTGTGCCCCACCTGCCTGCATACTCCCAGACTGGAACTGTCCCCCTTACCATGCGAATCATAAACTCTGCCATAGTATCTGGCATTTCCTCTTCCATAATGTAAGCAGAAGCTGGGGCTGCCACCCAAAAAGCAGCTCCAGTCACAGAACGAGTAAAGCTTTTCCACCATGTAGATTCTAATATACCTCCCGATAAAATACGGATCCCTGCAAATAAAATAAAAGACCATGCCAGTCCATAAATCCCTTTTTTCAGCCATTGAGTTTTCCTCATCGTCTTTTTATGCACACCTTTCTTAAAGCATAAAGCTTTTCCATTCTTTATGCTCTTTGCAGGACAGGCAGAACTATTGTCCTGTCTCTAATATATTCGCCTATTTAAGTATTCATTACTCCCCCTCACAAAAAGCCATATTAATTGCTTCCGAAATGGTATAACTAATACGTTTTACCGTTTCATCTACATCTTTTGGCGTAACAAATAAATTTTTCAGCCTTTCATCTAATAACCCATAAATCAATTTCCGTTTTTCTGTTTCCTCCATTGTAATTAAAAGCTGTTCCATCGCATCTCCCGCAATTGTTGCTGCATCCACAACAGTAGGCACACCTATGGCAAGTACAGGAACCCCAAGGCTTTCCTTTGTAAGCCCATGCCTATGGTTTCCTACGCCTGAACCTGGATGAATCCCTGTATCCCCAATCTGTATTGTTGTATTTAAACGTTTTGTACTCCTTGCCGCCAAAGCATCAATTGCAATAACCGCTGTTGGTTTTGTTTCTTTTACAATGCCACGGACAATTTCTGCTGTTTCCATTCCTGTCTGTGCCATTACCCCAGGGACAATGGCGCTAATTACAGAACCTTCCTTTTTTAAATGCCTTGTAATACATAAATTCCCAGCCACTAATGGTCCTAACGCATCTGGTGTTACATCTTGGTTCCCAAGCCCTACTACAAGCAAAGAATGTTTTTTTTCTTCCTTGATTAACGAACGGATCTGTTTTGCTAATTCTTTAGAAATCTCCTTATGATACCCCTCATCTGCATATAAAAGGGACTGGGATTCAATGGTGATATAAGTCCCTTTTGGCTTCCCAACTGCCTTTTCTGCATCTTTTGTAGTAATTCTCACACAAGTCACCCGAATATCATCTGCTTTATGGTATTCTTCCAGTACAATCCCATCCCCTACCCCTCCGCTTTCCTTTAACCCCTCACTTGCTTCTAATGCCAAGTCTGTCCTAACTTCATAATCTATCCCATTCTGTTTCATATTCTAACACTCCTTTTCTTTGCAAATCACTATAGCACACTTTATTGCCTGTAAAAATTCTATAATACAATTTTCTTCACAAAATAGGAAAATATGTATGGAATCTTTGAATATAAGTATTGACAAATACAACTCTTGTATCTATAATATTTAAGGTATGCAACATTAGAACGTCCGTGTCCGGCTCTAATGTGCGCCATTAAAGATCAAATAACTATAACATTATTGGAGGTGTACGGATTGGCTAACATCAAATCTGCTAAAAAAAGAATTTTAGTAATTGATAAAAAAACTGCTAGAAATAAGGCAATTAAGTCTAAAGTAAAGACTTATATCAAGAAGGTTGACTCTGCAATCGCTGCTGGTGATAAGGCTGCTGCACAGGCTGCATTACAGGCTGCTTCTTCTGAAATCAGCAAAGCTGCTTCTAAAGGCGTTTATCATAAAAATACTGCTGCTAGAAAGATTTCTCGTTTGGCGCTTGCTGTCAACAAAATTGCTTAATATATAGAACATAAAAAAACCATGGAGATTAACCCACTCCATGGTTTTTCTTTTTCTGGTACTCTTCTATGCTTCCAATATCATATCGTTTCCCTGGCATTTTCATTGCATATACTTTCTTTTGTTTACAAAACCATACCAAAAAAGCCCCCGGTGAATCTGTATTACACCCTGCTTGTATCCCTTTTGCAATATCACTTAAATCCTCTTTCCTAAATAAATAAAATGGTGGTATCGCATATTCCCCTTTTGGGTCTTCTGGCTTTTCCTCCATATGAAAAAGAATCCCCTCTTCTGTAATCTCTGCTACCCCTGTTTTTCTTAATTTCTCTATCTCCTTTTCTTTATAGCACATCACCATACTACATGTTTTGTGATAAAACTCTTCTATAAATACACTTAGAGAAAAATCTAGTACATTATCCCCAGCAAGTACAAATAAATCTTCTTGCAACTCCATTTTATTAATTACATACTCCATATCCCGTACAGCCCCAAGCCGGTTTTGGTTTTCTGTACTGCCATCATCCAATAACCTTATTTTATTTCTATAAGGCAATCTCTCTTTCCATTCTTTAAATTTAGGATAAAACTTGTGGTTTGTTATAATTAGGTATTCTTTTATTCTACCATCTCTTTCTAAATCTTCTAATAAATACTCTATGATTGGTTTCCCTTTTATTAGAAGAAGGGGCTTTGGAATATCCCTAGTAAGTGGATACATCCTAGTTGCATATCCTGCTGCCAATATTAAAACTTTCATTTTCCTTTCCTCACTTAAATTTATACCCTATTCCTTTATGCTAATTCTACTCCGTCTGCCGTCTGGCAAAAGATAATAGCAAAACTACCTTCTAAATCTGGATATTGTTTTATATATTGTTTTCTTATACTACTTTCTATTTCTTCCTTATACTCTGGATCTACAATCGCCATACTGCTCCCATTAAAGCCTGCCCCTGAAAAACGCCCGCCATAAATGCCTTTTGTATGTTTCATTAATTCTTGAAGATAATGAAGGTTATCAGATCCTGTTTGGTAATAATGAATCGAGCTTTCCCCCGATTCCATAATTAACCTTCCAAATTTCTCCATATCTCCCTGTTTCCATGCCTTTTTTCCTGCCTTTACCCTTTCCATCTCTGTATAAAAATGCCTTGCTCTTTTATACCAACTTTCTGGAAGCTTGCCCTTATAACTATCAAAAATCCCTTCTGGCACATTACGTAAAGTAGTATCCTGATATTTCCCATATTCCATATGGCTAAATGCTTTTAGTGCATAGGCTGCCGCCCGGCATTCATCTACACGCATATTATAAGCAGAGCCTGCAAGGCTTCTTTCTAACCCGGAGAAAATAACAGCAATTTCAAATTTAGGCATATTAGGAGGCACAGGGATTAATTCACAAGAATCATCTAATGTATCCAAATAAAGTAAATGCTCTTTTTTCGAATATACTTCACAGCTCTGGTCTAACTTTCCCACATGGACCCCTATAAAATTTTGTTCTTCCCATATGGCAAGCTTAATTAATTCTGGTTCTGTCAAAGCAATCCCATTCACCCTGCAAAGGGCAGATAAATATGTAATAATGACTGCTGCAGAAGAAGACAATCCCCCTGTTGGAAGGCTTCCTGCTATTTCACCCCGAATCCCAACAGACAATGGGTATTTCCTAGAAAGGGTATGGATAGCCCCTACTAAAAAATCACCCCAATACATCTTCCTTTCTGGCAAATCAAAAAGAGAACATTCTACTGTTTTCGGATAATTCCTACTGGTAACAAATACTGTCCCATCCTCTGTTGGCTCATATTCTAATGTAACGCCATGATCTAAAGCAAAACCTGTTACAATGCCAAATTGATGGTCAATATGCGCGCCAAGCGGGCAAACACGATAAGGGCAATGAATCATTTGCATATTATACTCTCCTTTTTACTTTTGTCCTCTTATATCCCTATCTACAAATTTAAAAATTATATTCCCATTATAATTGGCTGTTTCTACCAATATATATTTATTTTCTTTCATTAACATTAAAATATCATATACGCTTAAATGGTTTTTCCACCCTAATTTCACCCTATGTGACAAATCGTAACTATTTTCAACAATACAATACGATAAAATTATATCGCTCCTTGATTCACATACTTTTTTTATAAACCAAGGGTAATCTTGTATATATTCCAATGCCCCTGATATAAAAATAGTATCGGCTTTTACCCCCCTCGGGTACTGATATTGGTTAAAATCACATATAATTGTCCCTTCTTCACGTTTCCTATAATCACATCCATAATATTCCACTTTATTATGTAAATATTTTTTTAATTTACACTCCCCACAGCCCATATCTAAAACACTTTTACAATCTTTATCTATTAACCCTGCCATAATTTCAATACGTTTTTCCCATGTTTCTGCAAAAAACTCTTGTTTTTTCCATTGATACTTTTCTGCATTGATTCTTTTTTTATTTTTATAAGAATAATCTATAACACTTATAAAATCTTTTCCTTCTTGGAATCCACTTCTAATTAACTCTTGTTTTATAGCATTATAATAATAAAATGACTGGATTAAGATATATGCCTTCTCTTTTCCTTCCTCTATTTTAAACTTTCTTTTATTTATAATTATAAATTTCTTCTTGTCTGGGAATATTTGTTGTATCTCCTTTTTTACTTTTTGAAGTTCTAACTTTCTTTTTCCCTCTTTCCAGTATATAAACCATAGATAAACTTTTTTCATTTCCTTTTTAATTTTATTCATTCTATTCCTCTTTCTGGATATGGAAAATCTTTAATCCATATTGTATTAAAAATTTTAATACCTTCTTGTTTACTATAAAACAAAAACAACCTACTACAAGGCATAATATTATTTTAAAATTCCTTCCTCCATAATAATATCCCACTAAAACTATCCCAAAAAGAATACTATATGGTATAATATATTTTAATTCAAATGTAATTTCCATCTCTTTTTTTACTTGTACCAAATCTACTAAAAACATATAAAAATATGCACAACATGAAGAAATGGGGGCTGCCCAAATGCCAACCCATTTTATAAGCAATAAATTTACCAAGATATTCACAATCCCCGCCCCAATCGTTGCCTTAGCAATTACTGTCACCTTCTTTTTTGCAATTAAAATTCCCGAAAACAGAGAACGGCTAATATAAATTAATGTCAAAAATAGATACATTGGGATTAAATAATAGGACGCCTGGTAAGTTTCATTTACAAGTGCAGAAAAAAACAATGATATAGCAGCCATCATGCTAATACATATAGAAGAAAAAATCCGGAACGCAATATGGATCATTCGATTAATATATGCTTTCCCTTCTTCATTAAAATTCTGGCAGACCACAACATCGATCCATGACATATTATAAACGCTATATATCTCTGTATAAATTGATGAAAACCTAGTTGAAATAGATAGAATACCTACGCTTCCTGCACCAAGCACAAAATTTACTATAAATTTATCAGAAGTCTTTACTATTTGCCATGACAATTCACTTGGAATTAATGGAAAAGAATATTTACACAGTTCTTTCATTAGTTTTTTATCTAAATATCCCATATTTATATACTGAAAAACCCTTTTTTTATAGAGCACATACAATAAGCCTATTATATTCCCAAACAACACAGAAATTAGCAGCCCATCTACTCTTAATTGAAAAACAGAAAGAAAAATAATATTAAAAAAAATCATAAAAAAAGTCGTCAATAACCCTGCTGCTGCATATGTTTTATAATCCCCTAACCCCCTAGAAACTTGTGTTACCACATTTGACAATACCAGTATAATAACATTTGTTATAAAATACATTTTATATGGAGATTTTAAAAACGGGAACATTAGTAAGAAAAATAACAAAAATACAGATAAACTACATGCTGTTACTATAAATACATTCGTAATAATCTTACTACATTTTTCTTTTTCTTCTCTTACTTCCGCCAAGTACCGGAACAATGCCTGTTCTATCCTTAAGCTTACTATAATGCTGATTAAGGAAATATAGGCATTTAATAAATCCGCTATCCCATATTCTTCTGTTGATAAAATGGATGTATAAAAAGGCAAAAGAAAAAACTGTACTATCTTTATACCCATCTTGCCAATACTAATTGCTATCGTATTTTTTAATAACTCATTATTTCTATTTTTCATTTTATCTCTTACCCTATATCCACAGCAAAAATAGAACCTTGAAACTTATTTTGCCACTTGCCTATCTCAATTCCCCCCCAAAAAAGCGGAAGGTTTCTTTTATAAACCCACAATGATATTTACGTAAAAGGACCTTTAACTCTAATTCTGCTGTTTTCATTTTATCAACCCACTGAAAAAAAGATGTATACTTCCCTAATGTTTCTAATACCCCTAAAAGATATTCTTTATTTACACAGGTATTTTCATATCGTAAGAAACCATATTTATTACAAAAATAAGCGTTATCCGAAATATTATAAGTAATATTATGCTTCACTAAAAATTCCTCAAAATAATCAAATTTTTTCCCAAATCCTTTATTAAAAGCTGTATAATCTGCATCCATATACATATCGTATAAATCTTTTCCGCTAGAAATCATCTGTATATATGGTATTTTATAAAAATCTGCCATCTCATATGTCCTTAAATCTCTTGTCCATACTATGGCTGGGATCTGATTTAAAATAGACCATATATTCCCGTGGATCCTTGATCCAAACGAGAAACTTATTTGATTCTCAAGCAGAAACTCCTCCCATTTTTTTAAATCATAAATTAATTTTACCTTCCCTTGGCACAACAATTCTTTTACAATAAAAAAATTATATTGATATAATAACTTTACTACCTCTTTTATGCTAATATTTTTCCTGCCTTCCAATTCTTTACAATATAAAACCTTTATAAATTCATCTTGATCCATATACCAAAGCCTGTCTAAAAAATAATAGATACATGTTTGTAATTTTTTATCATATATAAAGTCTGGGACATGCCCGTTAATTACGCACCTAAATTCTTCTTTCCCCACTTTCTTATTATCAATGGTTAAGTCCCTTCCTTTTTGGTACATAGAAGGGCAGCCAATTACTTCTGCTGAATTATGGCAGACAATATCCATCCATTCCTTTGTAATATACCCTCTTGTCCCAATTTCCCCACCTGTAGAATATACTGCATAAATAAAACGTTGGGCTGGATTTTTTATAACCTTTGCCAATTCTTTTCCCTGTTCCCATTTATCCGCTTGTATGCCAATCCCAACCACATAAAATGGGATTTTTAGTTTTTCTATTAGAAAAGACCTAGATTCCATTTTTTGGATATAAGCCATATTAAATAGATTAGCCTCTGGATCTACCACCATATCATAATTCTGGTTAATTTCTTCTGCTGTCATATTAGGACGATAATACCCCAGTTGAATATCCGGTTTTGTCAGATATTGCTCTACCGCCCTTAAAAACACTTTATTTCCGACATTTCCTCCTGTCCTGCTCCAGTTTTCCCATAAAGCATAATAATCTGTTGGCATAATGGCCTGACGGTCTATTTGCCTATTATCAGAATATAATAATATTCTTTTCATTTTTCTTCCAACCCTTTATTTTATTAACCTAAATATTTGTTTTATCTTCTTTTTTTGGCATGGGTTTAATTTACTGCTTACCCAGCCAATACACTGGCTATAACCCCCTGCCACCTGCCTTAAGAATAATTGCTTGCCCATTGCTTTTTTAACTGCCTTTTTATAATCACTTGTATAAATGTATACTTGCAAAAATATATCCCTATTAGGATTTCTACTAGAAGGTTCCCTTAATTGTTTATTCCCAGGAGCCAACAATGCTTCTTGTACTGGCTTTTCCACTAATTGGAGCTTATTATCTTTTTTAATATTATCTAAGAATTCATTCCCTTTTCTTGTATTAATTAGAACCAGTGATATTTCCTTTTCTAACCCTGAGTAATCCCCTAATGTAAGATCTGTTATTCTTTCCTTCTTGGCATATTTACAGCAATAACAATTCTCCCTAAAATTTAAGTTTTCTGCAAAAGCTGCATAATAAATATCATTAGAATTTATATCCTTTTTATAAAATTCTTTCTTTTCCTTATCTTTTATACTAATTAAATAAGAAGAATGTGCTCCCCTAAAAGTAATTTCTTCTGCTTTCCTTCTATATCTTTTTTCAATTGTATCTATATAATCCCTAAAATAAGCTTGTGAAGGTACTCCATGGCAGACTAAATCAACAAATATCACCCTTTGAAGCATCTGCGGTTCTCTTAAAAAGCTTTTAAGTGCCGCATTTTGACATGGAAGGCCTATAAAAAGCACATTTTTTCCCTTTTTTACAGCTGCCTTTATTTTCTCAGGAATATCCAATAATTCACTAAACACATATTTTGAATTTCTTATGCTTTCTATATTATTTTTATTTACTTCATAGAAACACACATGTTTTTCTTTAGAAAACAAAGCCCCAACGGCATACCAGTTATTTTTTATGGCATACTGGTATAATTCACTGGCTATCCCGCCGCTTGCTGCAAAACTTCTTATAAGGGTATCCTTACTCCATGCCGCATATGCTTTTATAGGGTATGAAAATAGCATTTCATTATTATTTGGGCAGTACTTAACACATTTTTGACAATTTATACATTTCTCTTTATCAACCTCAGGATAAATAGCCCCTGTTTTTTCCTCCTTTAATTTTATACAATGGGCAGGGCAAACCAAACTACATATCCCACAGGCCGTACATTCTTTTTTTTCACAGATTTTTTCCATGCTGCTGTAACATTTCCTCCAAAATATCAAGTGAATATTTCCTAAATTTATTTATTTTATTATTTACTTCCGCCCACCTTATTTTACTATTATCTATTCCCATAAGCTCCCCATTCCTATGGGCAACATTAAATGCTTCTGATAGTGAAACCATCCTTGTACAATAATTACGGTTATAAAACCAAAATTCCTTATTAAAATATAAGGAAAATAACATACCATGGTAAGAAGCAGTAAAAACGCACTCTGCATTATCAATAAGGGAAAGAAACTCTTCTACAGATGTTGGTTTTATATTTTTTATCTGGCTATATTTCTTAATCCCATAATGGATCATATACACTTTACAGCCATATTTTTCTGCATAGGCTTTTGCATCTTTCAAAACCTTTCCTTTATTATCTGTAAAATAAACTAAAACAAATTTTATTTTTCCTCTTCTAAACTTATCTTTTTTTAATTGATACTTTCTCCACTCATCTGCCTCCAATAACATAGTTGGATCTGCAACCCAATCCACTTTTCGGCCTATTAATTTGCTTATATATTCTGCACTATCTTTTTCCCGTACTGCTATCCTTTCAAACCCTTTTAAATACTCTGCAAATTCTTCTTCCTTATCTTCCTTCCATTTCTCTCCTATTGAAGAAGAAAACGCATATTTTTTCCTTTTCTTATCCACAAATGATAAAAAATAAGTAATATCAGAACCTGTAATCCCTGGATTCCATACTAAATCGCTTCCAACTATAAATTTATCATACTGATCTAATGTATCCTTTATTGTCTCCTTAGTATAACTTTTTTTGCTTACTTTTCCATAGTTTTCAAAAAACTTATTTATATTTTTATGTTTCTTTTTTTGCACAGGCATAAGCAATACCCATAAAATCATTTGTTTCCATCCCATTTTCCAGAATACAAATTTAGGCAAAAATTCCCTATGTATAATACTCTCACATTGATAATTTATAATTTCACAATTATAGTTTAACCTATAAATTGCATATTCCAAAGCAAACGCTTGTAATGTACTGCCAAAATTAGTAGTATCATGAAAAGTCAATATTCCTATTTTCATATTTTCCAACCCATCTATTAAAAAATCCCTTTACGGTTTCTCCCAAATACCTATCCCTTATATATTGAAATAAATCCTCCATATCCTGATATAATTTTTCAATACTTTCTCTATCCCTAAAATACGGGCTTCCTCCTGGCATAAGTTCCGAAGAATGTATCATAAACATAATATACTCTGTATCTGTTAGGTAAATTTCATCTACCAGCCCCTTCATTTCTATTAAATTCTTCCCATTTGGCCTAAGCCATATTTTCTTTCCTAATACCAAATCCCGTCCTGCTTTTAATGCCCCCTTTATTGTCTTTTTATCTATGGCATACACAAATTTTTCCCTTATTGTCATAGGTATTTCTAATATCTTTCCAGTTTGGTCTTTGTTAAAAACCCAATATGGTTCCTCTGAATACTTTTTATAATTATTTCCCTTTACTATTTTATTGCTTCCTTTTGCAGCCTTCCAATTAATATGTGGCGTAACAGAACAATCTGTAAGATATCCATATTTTATTAATAACTCTGTATACTCTTTATTTAAAACCCATCTGCCTGCCCTATGGGAAACTATTTTTTCTTCCAACCGATTTTCCAGTAAATCTGTTACATATTTAATTTTCTGTTCCATAATTTCATACGGATATTCTATTAAAAACGGCTGCCCGCCATTATTAGCATTTTTTAAAAAATACTCTGGCGGTGAGTTCCACGCATGAAGATGCATCCCTATTTCACACTGCTGGCTTTTTAAATAAGGCTTTATAAAACGATTAAAATTATCCGATACAGCCATTTCATAATTTGTAAAATAAGTTGGCTTATAACCATATTTATTACATAAACACTGGAACCTATTTAAAAAACTTTCGTTTTCTGTGGTTATTTTTACTCCTGGTTTCCAAGCCCACAAATTATCCCCTTCTGTATCCACTGTTATTAAAAAAGACTTTTTTCCCATATAACCCCACCACAAACAATATTTAAAAAACTATTTCTTTATCCGATATATTCTTATATAACGTTCTCCTTGATCTGCTTTATATGGCCCTAAAGACTGTACTAGGCAATACCCCCCCCCGAACCAAAAAATCAAAGTTATGCGTATAAGGATAATTTCCGGATACTTCATCTAAAATAAAATATTGTACATTATTCTTCTTTGCTAATTGATACAAGATTTTCTTCATTTCTTCTTTAGGTATATTATGAATAAAATTTACAGCAATAAACCAATCTATTTTTTCATTTCCTATATCCATAAACGATCCATGTATAAACTTTATATTTGTATTTTTATAAATAGCCCTGCACGCCTGATAAACACTTTCCTCTTTCTCTACTCCTGTGCGTTTCCATTTTTTTAAACCTCTATTTGCTAAAATATCACATAATCCGCATCCAAATTCTACAATACAATCTGTTTCTCCTTTATTTTTAACTATATATTTTACAATATCTTTTGTATATGGTTTAGAAGCTTTAGGAATCATATGCCAGGAGCCAAACCCATACTTGTTTTGATACTTTTTCCATTTTATTTTCCGCCATAAAAAACATAATTTAATATAAATTTTCCTTATCATATGCTTTCTCTACCTTATTGATATACCATTAAATATTGCTTGGCAATTTCCTTTACATCAAACTTCTTTATTTTATTTAGTGCTACCTTACTATAACATTCCCTTAGCTCCTTATTACCAGATAGTTTTATAATCGCTTTTGCAAAATCACCTGGTTCCCTGCTATGTACCAATATCCCATTATTATCTACCAATTCCTTTACCCCGCCTACATTTGCCGTTATTACGGGTAAACCCACAGACATTGCTTCTAATACTGAAATTGGCATTGCTTCACTAAAAGATGTTAATATAAAAATATCCATATTTTTTAGCTGTTCCTTTATATTTGGACAATTACCCCAAAATACTACTTTTCCCATTATCCCCAATTTTTCTACTTTTCTTTGTATAATTTCTTTCATTTCCCCATCACCAAATAAATTCAATATTAAATTAGGGTCCTCTTTTTGTGCAAGAAAAAAACTATCAATTAACAGATTATGATCCTTAACCGGATGAAATCTTCCAACATGGGCTAACATAACCTTTGTTCCTTTATTAGGATTATATATAATATCTTTATCAAGGCATATTGGATTATATATTGTTTTTACCTTTTCTTGTTTTATCTTAAATACCTCTGCCATTTCTTTTGAAATAATAGCCGATACTCCAATAAAAATACTACTTTTTTTCAAGCTTATTAACTGGAATAACCGCCTATTTATAAAATTATCCATTCGGTATGGCTGCGTATGTATTGTAATTACTGTTTTCACTTTATGAAACAACGCCCAGATAATAGAGTTTTTATATTCAATATTAATATGGACTATATTTGGGGCAATCTCCTTTAAGCATTTATTTAATTTTATATAATTTAAAATTTTATGCCCTGGTTTAAAACCTATATACCTAACCTCTACATTTGATTCTTCTAATAGTTTATTAAAATGGTTGCCTTTATTCTCTCTTAAAACTACTAAGCACACCTTTATTTTCATCCTTATATATTCACAGCATAAATCTATAACAACTTTTTCTGCACCTCCAATATTTATTTCTGGTAAAATAATAACTATATTGCCCATATTAGTTTACCCCCCCCCGCCTCCTTTGCCCTAATAAATATATTCTTTTTTCTTGGCTGCCCATTTCTTTTGTCAACACTATTTTATCTTTATTTTTTAGATAGTACTCTTCCACTTTCTCAATTACCCTCGCTGGGATACCTGCTACAATACTATTATCAGGAATATCTTTTGTTACAACAGAGCCACAGCCGACTACTACATTATTCCCTATTTTCACGCCTGGCATTATAATGCTGTCCATCCCAATATGCACATTATTGCCTACAACAATAGCACCAAATTTATCTGCTAACAATTCATACCCCAGATTCCTAATAACCCACATTCCTCCATCATGTGTAATAAATTTCACCCCATCTGTAATTCTTACAAAATTTCCTAATTCAATTAAATAAGGTTCACTTCCAAAAATAACGCTTTTATATATTTCACAATGTTCCCCAATTTGTATCCCTTGCTTTCTATAATAGTTTATTCTGCCTTTATTATCTTTTAATAAAAACAACACCTTGTCCATTATCTGTTTTATCATCTTTTCCTCCTAAAATTTTAACAGGCTATCTTCTATTAACTAAAAAAGAAACGGTATGGGACTATAATAGATGTGCGTAAACTATATACCATAAATAATAACAATAAGGCAGAAACTAATAACCCAAATATCCAGTGCATATTTCTCTTCCTATATATATGTAATATATTTGGGATTAATATTGTAAGGTAAACCATATAATATTTTGATATCCTAGAAAACAGTGCCTGATACATGCCAAGTATAATTAATAAATATAAAATAAAGACCATATAAAAATCTATTTTGTATTTATTCTCTTTTATCTTATTTTTCCCTAATAAAATACTCCCTGCAATAACCATAGTTAAAACAAGAAAAAGGTTATTTACTTGAAAATCGTATACCTGATAAATGCCTAAGGAAAGATGATATTTATTACTTATTAAAATAACATAATTTAAAATTTCTCTCCCAAATATAACTACTATTAAAACCAAAACAGCATATATGCTATATAGCATTGTTTTTTTAAGTTTTATTTTAGGTATCAATAATATAGGCAACATAACCAAGGCTGTCCGATGAAATGTAAACGCCAATAAAACCCAAAAAAAAGCCCTTGCATTTTTCTTTTTATGTACGCATAAATATGCTTCAATAGAAATTGCTACCGCTAAGGCTTGCCTTAATATCCCAAAATCAAATTCAAAACAAGTAAATGCGCAATATATAAAAAAACTTAACCATGGTATTTCTGATTTATAATATACTAACCTAGCATATGGAATAGATACCACCAAGGCACTTACTACTAACAACGTATGGAACCTTCCCCCTAATGCCGCTATAAACCAATTTAATACTACATACCCTGACTCTAATTTATGCGGCGGCTGTAAAACTGCGGTTTTAATAAAACGCAGCTTGCTTAATAAATCAGGAAAAGACAACTCAGATATATAATAAAATGCTCTTTCATAATTCCCTAAATCAACGCCTAAATTATCTGCCCTTAATGCTAAAATTAAAAACATTTGGGTAGACGCCACAGCTACCACAGCTTTTCTTTTATCCTTTATCCAACAACTATTAAAGAAAAGCGCATAAACTGGAAAACTAATTAAATTTACAATATATACCCACATTTTTTCTCCAACTCTTCCGTCCCCATCCCTATGTATATAAAAGCTCTACAAATTTATCTGCACTTTCTTCTATTGCATAATGCTTTTCTTTCATTTTATTTGCTGCATCATTATCCCTCACCATAGCCTTTTTTAAAATTATTTCTCCCCATTCTTGATAATTTTCCCTTATTGGAAGGAATTTTACATTGCCAGTAATATTTACTTCTTTTGTAATAGTATCTGATAATATACAAGATAACCCGGAAGCTTGGGCTTCCACCACTACATTTGGCATCCCTTCATAAAACGAAGTAAGTACAAAAACATCAAAACATAACATTAATTCATTTATATTGTCCCTAATTCCCATCCAATCAATATATTGCCCTAGGCCTAATTCTCTTGCCTTTTCTATTAGCTCTTGTTTTAACTCCCCATCACCTATTATAAGTAATTTTACATTTTGTTCTTTTTTTACTATTTCAGCCAATATTTGAAGCAAAAATTTTTGATTTTTCTGTTTTGTCAGCCTGGCAACATGCCCTATTACAATTTTATTGTCTATCTGTAATTTCTTCCTTAGGCGTTCCCTAGTTTCCTTATGGAAAACAAATTTTTCAATTGGTATGGCATTTGGCAATATTGTAACATTTCCTTTTTCTAATGCCCTTTTCCCAAAGGTATATTCCGCAGCCAATTTAGAGGGGGCAATTTTAATATTACTAACTGAAAATATTACTTTTCTCAGCATAATATGAAGCAGGTTTCCCACCTTACCACTATCACTTCCAGAATTACTTGAACGGAATGCTCTTTTCTCCATGCCGCAGCTTAATGCTACCCACAAATCTAGCCCTGCAAAACAATCTGCTCCAACCCTAAGTACAGAACAATACTGTTCTGACTTTATTAAACAACGCAATTCTTTTATATAGCGGAATAGGTTTGTTGTTTTATTACAAACAGAAAAAACTCTTCCGCCTTTCCCTAAAATTTCTTTATTATAGAACCCTTCCTTTTGTGTCCCAACACAAAAATCTATCTGGTATTCTTCCCTGTCTAAAACTCTATATATTTTCATTAAAAAAGTTTCTGCCCCGCCTGTATCCATGCTTCCAACAATACACAATATCCGCTTCATATCAAATTTCCTATTGTACTCCTATCTTTTCCATAAAATCCTTTATTACTACTTCTGGCGTATATTCTTTTGATTTTAATAAACAATTCCTTCTTATTTCCATTAATCTTTCTTTCCCTAAATATACCCTTTCTATTACCCTAGCCATATCCTGTTTATCTGCAAATTGATATCCGTACCCTGTTTTTCCTTCTAACACAACATCATCGAAATTTTCCCACATAGAACTTATTACTGGCACTCCCGCACTATACGCATCAATAATTGTCCCTGGCACCCCTTCTGTATAATATTTTGTCGGAAATAGCAATAAATAATACTCTTTTAAAACTTCTACTGTTTTATCCTCAGGAACTACGCCACAATAATAAATATAGCCTGGAAACCTTTCTTTTTCCTTTTCAAACTTTTCTATATAATTTTCTTGGACAGGACCATAAATATCCAATATAAATAATATTTTCCCATATTTTTTATTTATTTGTTTTACTGCCCATATCGCATCTTCAATTCCTTTCTTTTCTTCAATACGGGAAAAGATACATACTTTATATGGTTCCCCAAAATCCTTTTTTATTTCTTTCTCTGTTATATTGTTTAACCTTTTTATATTAGGGACTACTTGTACATTATAAAAAGCTTCTTTTTCTAATTTATTTTTCATTGTAGCCGTTTCTACAAAAATGCCTTGGAACCCTTTTAAATATCTCCTAATTATTTTATGCTTCCTTAGAAATCCTACTAACCAACCCCCTATTACCACATAATATAACTGCTTTTTATATTTTTTATTTAATAAGTAAAAAACAGGGGTCAATACTAACAATCCTCTATTTGCCGGGAACATAATAACCATATCACATGTTATTAATAACTCTTTGCATTTCTTAATAAATAACAAAAGGTTCTCTTTTGCATGGCTAGAATCCAATTTTCTAATTTTTTCTTTTCCTACTTTCTTTTCTAATTCTTCTGTAAATATTTTTGTTTTAATGGTTTGCCCATTAACTAATTCTTCCCCAAAGCCAAAATGCCCGCATATTCCTATTATCTGCTTCTTTTTTCCTATCTGTCCTTTTTTACCTGCTTTAAAATTTACTCTCTTTACATACTTACATTTTTTATAGGCTCCAAAAACAAGGTTACGAAGTGTGTTATAACAAGCTTCTTTTTTTGAAAACCCTTGTTGGTAAAAAAGATAATAATGCCATTTTATTAATCCCAAATAATTATGGTTTGAAATTGAACCTTGCCTTTTGCGATATTTTGCTAATACACAATCTAACAAATAACAATCTGATTTTTCAGCCACCTGTAACCACATAGCATAATCATTGTTCTTTTTTATATTAGGATGTACTTGGATTATCCCTATTTTATCCTTGTTATACATTATTGTTAAACATCCCGGCCAACAATACTGATACATTTTTCTTTTACTTATTTTTCTTGGCCCTGTAACAATAACACCTAATTCATTTCCTGCCTCATCTATTTCCTCATAATTTGTATAAGAAAACACATAATTATTTTCTTTCATAAAATTAAGTTGTTTTTCCAATTTTTGTGGATACCAAATATCATCACTATCCAAAAACGCAACCCATGTCCCTTTTGCATGCCTCAATGCTAAATTTCTAGAATATGCAGCCCCATAATTTTTTTTATTTTCCAAATACCTAATCCTTGCATCATCAATCGACTCTACTATTTCTTTAGTCCCATCTATTGATGCGTCATCTACTATTAGTATTTCAAAATTAGGATATGTCTGTTGTAATATACTTAAAATACTTTCTTTTATAAATGCTGCCGTTTTATAAGAAGGCATTATTATACTTACTAACTCATTCATACATTACTCCATCCTCTGTTTTCTTACTATTTCTTCCATTTGCAAAACAGCATTTATATAATGAAACAAATGATACTTATCCATTTTTAATAATATTCTCCTAAATGGATACAAAATATAAACTACTATTTTTATTATCATCCTATATTTAATATGCAACATACAATAAGCTTTGCGAAAGCCAAAATATTTTATCAAATACTCTTGGAAATTTGTTTTATGGCTTATACTTCTTTCCCCATCATTTATATATCTTTTCTTTTGTTTATTCCTATATTCCATTAACATGGCATAGACTAAAACAGCAGATGATTTATAGTGTAAATATTGAGGAATAAACTTTATTGTTGTAAAATCCACATACTGCCCAAAAACATTATTATAAGCATACCCTACCATTTCTTTTGTTTCTTTTAAAAATACTCCCCAATATTCTTTATTTCTATTTTTACTATCCTCTATTAAATTATTTAAAAAAACTTTTTTATCTATTACTTTTCCCGTATTTTTATATTCTTCATTTGCCAGCTTATAACATCTAAAAATATCCTCTGTATACTTTTCAGGATTTATTTTCTCTGCATAGCAAAACTTCAAGCCAGAAGTAATCTCATACCTTCTTTTTGACTTTAAGGCATTTATATCAAAATCTGTATCTTTTATGCAATACCACCACCCTGTTTCAAACCCACAGTCAAAATTAGAAGTCCAACGTACAAATAAAGCCTTTTTCCCATATAACTTCCAAATATCTCCTCTTTCTACCAATGTAGTATCAACAATTTCATGAGGGGCACTTGTTGGTATTATGGCATGATTATAATATTTCCACTTCTGTGATAACATATCTTTTCTATCTATCCTTTCTTAAAGCAGAAATTTTAGAAAATCCTACTTTCTTTACCCCCTTGGGACGAAAGATCCGTATGATCTATAATCATAAAAGCTTTATTTTCTGCATTTAATTTATTTATTAAAATACATTTTTTTCTTTTTTCAATCCATTTATAATTTCTTTTTCTTCTTTTAGGCCTAAACCATATACTATATTATCTATAAAACCCTTCCTTAATAGATATTCTCCATAATCTTCTGCTGTCTCCATCCCATATGTAGTAATCCCATCTTTTTTCAATACTTTAAAAATAGTCCTTATTATAATTTTTAAATCTCTTAAAAAGGTAATATTCTCCACATATTCCAGATCATATTCTAATTTTTCTTCCCAACTAATAGAGTTCCTTCCATTTATTTGTGCAAGGCCTGTTAATCCTTGCCTTACCTTGTGCCTCTTTCTCTGTTCCAAAGTCATAAATACCATATCCTTTACTAATTGTGGCCTTGGCCCTACAATACTCATATCTCCTTTTAGGATATTTATTAACTCTGGCAACTCGTCTAAACTACTTTCTCTAAGTTTTTTCCCAAATTCTGTTACTCTTATTTTATCTGGAAGCAATTTTCCATCTTTATCCTTTTTATCTGTCATAGAACGAAATTTATACATATAGAATATCTTTTCATTTTTTCCTGGCCTAGGCTGTTTAAAAATTACTGGACTTCCTAATTTTTTCTTTACTAATATTGCAATTAATAACATTACTGGGCTAAACACTATAATCCCTATTAATGACAAAATAATATCTAATATTCGTTTTATATATTTTTCATAAATTCTTCCCCTATATTTTTGCATATATTTTAACCCACCTTAAAGAACAACTAAAAACACCTTTTTATTAACTCTATTACTATCTGTTGTGTTTCTTCTGTCATTTTTATATCACTTGGCAAACATAACCCTCTCTTAAAAATATCTGTCCCTACCTCTTTCCCTTCTTCTCTTTTTATAAATAGGTTTTCCCTATATAATGGCTGTAAGTGCATCGGTTTCCAAATAGGCCTGCTCTCTATATTATATTCTTCCAGTTTCTCTTGGATTTCCCCTGGTGTTACTTTGCTCCCTTCCTCTATTAATAAACAACTTAACCAGAAGTTCGGTTCACTTTCTGGAAGATATGGGTTCATTTTTACTGGAAGCCCTTCCAGCCCTTTTT
>CAJTLB010000026.1 GCA_910577045.1 uncultured Lachnospiraceae bacterium
CCTTATATTTTGGGCGTTTTTTGAAAGTTGTGTATAATCCGCATAGCCAATCAACGGTTTTGTGGACAGAACTGCGGAAACTCAAGTTTTATTATATAGACAAAATATTACTATTATGTTACAATAATAATAATTTACAAAACTTTTTGTATTTACTTAAGAAAATATTTATCATAAAAGCATATGATAAATATAAGATAAAAGGAGGGGGAAAATATGTTGGCCGCAAGCGAATTATTAAAAGCTTTAAAAGAAGATGAAAACACAGAAGTCCATAAAGATTCTAATGATGATTATGATTTTGGCAAGGTTTTAGATTTATACAACGATACTAGCCAATCCAATGGTGATGTAATGTGTTCTGATGGAAAAAGACGAAATATATTATACAAAAAATAAAAGGAGATATATTAAACTAATGAATGGGACTCAACCTTCAGATACGTTTGTCAAACTCTACAATTCCATTATTGTAGATTTACTTGTCCAAATATGTAACAGTAATCCTAACTATTGTGTGAAAGAAAAGATAAACAATGAAAATCTACCTAATGCTCTCTGGAAAACATATAAAAAATATGAAACAGAGACATCAGAAAATATGCTTGGCTCTAGGTTGGATAGGCATAAATTAGCATCCTGTATTTGTGGGACTATTACTGAACTCCAACCAATAGTGGGACTCAATAACGTAAAAAATTCTCAATCTGTTAATGAATTACTTGCTTTACATACTGCTTTAAATGTAATCAAATGTTTTATGATGGAAGAAATCTTCGAAAATAGTAATGACCCTATAGAAATTAAAAACGAAATAAATTTATATTTAAAAAAGAATTTTGAATTGCGCCTTCCCCATTTAGAAGATAATATTTGTGATTCTCAAGAATATCAGAAAAACATAATTAACGCTTTATTTTGGTGCCATCGTAAGTGCCATACTTTCTCCCGAAAATGTTTTCGCTATGATATATGGGCATATTCTAAAATTTTTTATCATCTAGAACTATATAACAAACCTCTTTTTTACAAATGTATACAGAACTATAAACAACATCAATCCATTAATTAATTCAAAAGAACATAATATTTTATACCAACCCCAAATGTCATGGCAAAAACTTAACAATTGGAGGTTGGTATTTTTATGCCTCAACACCTTTATCAATTTAAGGAATACCACTATACCGAAAAAGGAGGATTACTATGATTCATGCAGACTTTACCTATAACGGCATATCCTGTGACGCCTATGGCGTTTATATAGGGGAATTTAGTAATAGGGAAGTTGGGAAAACATCTATTTCCCATGAAACTAATTTAAACACGGCCCATTCCAGAAAAAATAATACGTTCCACATTATATCCCAAAACTACTCCTCTCCCCTATCCTTTGAAATGCAGGTATTTAATAGGGATTTCGGAGATATTAGCCAGGAACACGAACGCGCTTTAAAAAAATGGCTGATGAAAAGAGGAAAATACGAATGGTTCCATATACTAGATAAGCGATATGCAAATCTTTGGTTTAAAGCCAATATTCATTCACCAACCAATATTTTCGTCAATCATGTGATTGGCATATCCTTCCAAGTATCCACAAATTCCCCATATGCTTTTTCTGATCTGATAGAATATACTATTGAATTTTCTAATAATGGCAAAACTGCATCCATTTATGTAGATAATGATGAAGATTCTCCTATTTATCCAGAAATGGAAATTATTATGCTCTCTGATGGGGATCTTATTATTTCTAATAGCATAGATACTAATACCAAAAACCAATTTAAACTAACAGACTTAAAGGCAGGTGAAAAAATTACTATCCATAATGAAATCCCATTTATGGAAAGTACAAGGGATACTTTACTAAAAACTGTATACGACAGATTCTCTAAATATTGGTTCTTTCTGGCAGATGGCAATAATGTTATTACTGTAAGCAATAATTGTATTTTAACCTTACGATACAGGGAGACAAGAAAGGTTGGTATTTAGCGATGTATTTTAGTTATGATCTTTACAAAAATATACATGAGCCAGAAGTCTATTTAGCATATGGAGACAAACATATTTTATCCCAATTAAAAGTACACCAATTAAAAATTAGTACTAGGCTCAATTCCATTTCTTATGGAAGCCTTCAAATATATAAATTGGAAGATGGCGAGCCTGTCCCTTACTACGATAAAATACAAATTGGTTTATTACTTGAAGTAAGGCATATCTCTTGGTTCCAAATTACCGATATAAAATTAGAAAGGACAGAAGGGGCAGAATACTTAGAAATCAGTTTCCAGTCGTTAGAAATCCAACTTGGGCAGACTTACTTAACTTCTTTTGGTTCCCTTGGCACTTCTTCTGATGAGCAAGGTGGCCTTGACCGATATTGCTTGTACAATATCAATGACCAAGAACATAGTATTATGCACATTTTCCAGCAAAAAAACCCTGGCTGGCTAATTGGGAGCATTGATCCTGGTATTTCTACGCAATACCGTGCCTTTTACTATGATACCATTAGTTCTTATGAATTCCTAACTGGCGCAGTTAGTGAAACATATGAATGTATTTTTCAGTTTGATGTATATAAACGTACTATCAATGTCTTTAAACTTGATAATATTGGGGAAAAAACACCTATCTTTTTATCTGATAGAAATTTAATAAAAAGCCTAACTGTAAATTCAGACGATTCCGATATTAAATCTGTTTTTATTGTATCAGGAGGTAATGATTCCCGCACTAATACCACACTTGGAATTCAGGAAATCAACCCTTCTGGGAATAATTATATTTCCAATTTCAGCTATTTCTATAAACAAATGTCCCCTGAATTAGTATCCGCTATCCAAGCATATAACCAACAAATAGAAGCAAATTCAGAAAACTTCTCCAACGCCATTACTCAGTTAGAAACGCTATATACAGAACTAGAAACACTAAAACATCATGTCCCCGAAAACCATAATACCACTGATTTCTCCCAATATGGCCTTGTGGAATTAGAAGAAAAAAGGGATTCCTATAAACATATAATGTCCTTATATTTAAACCAAACCAAAAACCCTGCCTATTCTACAAACCATGAATTATGCCAAAAAGCAGAATCTGAAATCCTGCTCCGCAAAACACAAATATCTGCTAAAGAATCAGAAATAGAAAATCAATTACGTCTTTCCCAAACTTACCTCGTAAATATACAAAACTTTTTAGGCCCCGAACTATACAAAGAACTGTCCTATTATATACGTGAGCAGGATTTCCAAGATGATTCTTTTCTTGTTACATCAGAAATGAGCCAAGCTGAGATTTATGAAATGCAAAAAGAATTATTGGCACATGCGCATCAGGAATTACAAAAAGCATGTTATCCTAAATTTGAAATGTCCATTCAAGTCCTAAACTTTGCCATTATAGAAGATTTTAGAAAATATACCGATAAGTTAGAACTTGGGAATATAATTACTGTGGAATGGGAACCCGGCATATTTATCGAAGCTAGAATCCTTGGGATGGACATGGACTTTGACAACCCAGACAACTTTACCCTCCTTATCTCCAGCAAAAATTCCCTTACTGAAAAATGGGCATTATTAGCTGAAATCCAAAACCAGGCAACTAATACTAGTACCTCCGTTGATTATAATAAAGGCGGATGGAATATTGCTAAAGATACTTCCCTTGATTTTAAAAAATGGATTAACCATATATTTGACGCTTCTTTACAAAAGCTACAAAATTCTGCTAACCAAGAAATTTTAATGGATGAAACAGGCATGATTATCCGCAAATGGCTAGTAGATGAAAATAAATATTCCCCAAACCAAATCTGGATAACAAATGGGCAAATTGCTTTTACCCGCGACAACTGGAAATCGGTATGCACAGTAGTTGGCGAAATCACCCTTCCTGACCAAACTATTGGTTATGGCATTGCGGGGCAATATATTATAGGAGAAATTATTTCTGGGGAAAGCTTAATTTTACGAGGAAGCTGCGCCCAGCTTGACTTTGAGACAAATAACTCTTTTCAGAAAGCCACTACCCAAATAAAAGCAAACCAAGGCGAAATCTTACTTAGAGTAAAGAAAAACGAAGTTATCAACGAAATCAATATTTCTCAAGAAGGAATCCGAATCCAAGGGAACCGCCTACTATTAGATGGCAATGTTACTTTTAGCAATAGTAATAAATTCAATATAGACGGCGATAAAGCGAATATTACAAATATTAATGGCGGAAATATTAAAACAGGCACTATTACTACTGAGCAAATTAAATCTGGAACCATTACTGCCAATAACATTAAAGCAAATACCATTACAAGCAATAAACTATGTTCAGACACAGGCTGGGCAAAATTTTTAGACGCGATTGATTTTACCACAAGATATATTAATTGTGGCAATGGTTTTCTTACAGGAAGCCCATCCCAAGTAACGCTTGGCGATTTTGAAGTATACGAATTTAATGGAAGTACCTATTTAGGCGCACCAAAGCACAATACCATGGGCATAGGCGTAAATAATGGGGCATGTTTCTATGCTAATTGGCAAGATAATGATGCCTTCCAAGGAGACGGCTCCGCCAGTTTTCAAGTAAATGGGCAAGGTGAATTATATGCTTCCCATATTATTGTAAATAAAATTACTGCAAGGAAAAATTCTAGCTATAACAATAAAATTATTTTTGAAGGGTTGATTGACTTTTCCCAGGCAAAAGTTAGCGGCTTATCTTCAAATGAAAACGCTAAATACACAAAAATGCTCTTTACATTAGCCGAAATTATTGACGAACAATGGAATCACTATTCTGGCATAGCAGAAGCATTAGAAAATTCCATTTAATATCTCTTACCCACGAAAGGAGACGCAAATAATTATGCCTATCACTTTATTTAAACTCTCAAACACTTACCACACTTTATCCGAATTAGCAAAAGAAAAACTACCCATTAAACTATCTTATGCCATTAATAAAAACATACATTTTCTTGAGCCTGACTACCATTTTTATCAAAATAAAATGTATGAACTATACCAAACCTATTTTAAAACAGATGAAAATGGACAATTTCTTGTAACAGAAATTGACGAAAATACTTCCTCCTATCAAGTAAAAGAAGGAAAAACCGAAGAACTCACCAAAAAAATACAAGAATTAAACAATACAGAAATATCTATTGAAACATACCCTTTTGACCTTGATTTATTAATAAACTCTAATATCCAGATAGAAGCAAACCTATTCAATGATATTGACTATCTTATTGCAAATAACTAAGCATTTTCCAAAAAAATTATTTGTACCCGGATAAATCTAACTTTAAAAATCCCCTTATTTTTATGAAAGGAACATATTATGGCATCTTTTGAAAAAATATTAAAACTAGATGTGGCACAGGAACAGAGTTATATTTACTTAAAATGTAAACAATATGACCATAATTCTAGGATATATAAACTTATCCTCACCAATGAACATATCCCAATTCTTTTAACTGGAAAAGAATTGGTTACTGTACATATTACAAGGGCCGATGGCACTTATATAGATGACGTCTGCAAATGGGAAAATGAAAACCTTTATCTTACCATAACAGATGCTATGCTCGCTGTAGCTGGCGATGCCAGTATGGAAATCAAAATATTTGACGGGGCAAAAGAAATTCTTACTACTATGACAAACCATATTAAAGTTGAAAAATCCATGCTGCCCTACGATAGAATGGTTCTTTCTAATGAATTCAATGTTTTAAACCATTTAATCCAATCTGTCCTCCATGCCGCTGATTATGTGATTGAATTAGAAGATTTACTGCAAAATGCCAATAACCGCTTGCAGGCATTTGAGCAAGAATTCTCCCAACTATCTAATGAAGGCCGTTCCCTTATTGAAGATTTAAGGGATATTATTAACAAGGCGTCTGGATTAGACAATAAATTAGAACAATTAGACAATGGCATTAACCATATGCAAACTGCTTTAGATACTGCAAATACTGCAAAAAACAAAGCAACAGAAGCCCTTCAAATTTTAAATAATATAATCGAACAGGCAGACAATCTAAACGGCATTATTTTATCAGAAACACCGCCGCAAAACCAGCCCTTACATGGTTTATGGCTTGTGAAAGAAGAAAATGGCATTAAAAAAGTAGGACAAAAAATCTCTAATAATGGAACAGAATCCGATTACCACTTTGTTCCATTTGCAGGTTCTGAACTAGATATAGACGGAAATGTATATATTGATTTTAGCGGGGAAGTTACTACAGGAAACCCTGATTCTCTAGGCTCTGCTATATCAAAAGAATCTTTTAACCTTCTAAAACAGACAGTCGAAAAAAATACCCTCGATATAAGTCAATTAAATTTAGATAAATTAGATAAACAATTCCATAGCCCAGAAAGTGGAAATAAAATCTTGTCCACAGACAATCATGGGAACATTATATTAACAGGGCAAAACCTGCTAACCAATGAACTAAAAACTCAATACGACAATGCTGCAAGCAAGGCGCATACACATGCCAATATCGAGACCCTTACCCACCTAAGCGAAACGGAAGAAGGCGAATTATTATATAATGGAACTCCTGTAAAAACCTCTATCACCATTGACCACGAATTAAATGATAGTTCCGAAAACCCCGTGCAAAATAAAGTAATAAAAAAATATATTGATGATAACTTAGGAGAAAACTTTGGCGATATTGCTGGAATAATTGATAGTATTAATAGGGTGGTGATATAATGGGAACTTTGGCAGATAAACTAAACTATTTAAGTAATTCTATCCATAATATTCAAATGGCAATCCATGAAAAAGGAATTGAAATAACAAATACCGATCCACTTGCTACTTATGCAGGCAAAATTAGGGAAATACAGGTTGGCGTAGTTACAAAAGACATAGAAGATGTAACAGACTACGTAAAAGCAGGAAAATATAAAGATTTGAATATTGTAGATTATAATCCCCTTTCTGTATCAACTGCATTTACAGAAGAAGATATTATATGTAAAGATATAGAAGATATAACAGATACTATAATAATTATTGAACATACTTATACCAATCTATAAATTTTAGGAGGAATATATATGGCAGTTGTAAAAAACCACTTTGAAACTACCCTATCAGATACCAGTGTCGCTACACATACTATTACAGGATTAACCTCAGAAACCTCAACAACAAATGTAAATTATGTGAGCCAAGAAGCTTCCCTATACTTTCTAAGAAGTATTCACCAAACATTACTGGATGCTGGATATAACGATGCTGTAAAAAATGAATTAGAATATTCTATTAGTGTTTTTGGGTTTAAGTTTTTTGTATTAATAATATCAAGCTCTAGCTCTACTATTGGCGGGCTATATCCAAGTATATATACCTATGGAATAGATAGAAATATATGCTCCACCAATGCATCTAGTTATAAAAATGGTTTATTGATAAATAATTATTATGACTCTCATACAGCTCAAATATCATACAACATTATTGTCCGTGGAGATGAAAATTGTATATCCATTAGTTATTCATCATACAAATTCCAAGATTTTGACATTCCTATTATTTTTGTAGCAAAAGCTAAAAATCTTATTACATCTGAAAATTCTTACTTCTTTTCTGGATTTCCACAAGATGAAATTTTCAGTGACTATACTTTTATAAGAAATAAAGAAAATTTATATACATATTATCCTTTATATTTTAATTATACAAATTATAATTATAAAAATATTTTACATACACGATATGACACTGTTGGTCTCAATACAGATACAAAATTTATATGTGAACCTATTCTATGTTATTATGGCAGCTTTTTAATCCATTCTCTCTTAAAATGTAACACTACATTTGATTATGGAAAATACTATAAACTTGGTTCTGATATATACATGTGTTATGGATACCGTTTTTATACAGCTTCTAATATTAATAACCTCAATCCTCTTCCTTCATGGGCTGGGCCAAAATTTCTTTTTAAAGTAAGTTAAATATACCAATTTACATACCGGAGGTAAAATCCATGCCAAATACAGACGAATATCAATATATTATTGAAACCTTAAAAGCCAAAAACCAAGACAAACAAAAATATTATATTTATCCTGTTACAAAAGAATCAGCTATTACAGATAAAAATGGGGTATGTTTAGAGGATAAACTTATAGATATTTTAGAAAGAATCAGCAAAATAGAAACTTTTTTAAAAGATAAGCCTATCCCAGAAGATACTAATGCTGGATTATATGATGAAAATAATAATTTAATTGCATCTTGGGATACTCTTATAAATACCTACAATTTAGATATCCAAAAAGATTACCTTGATACAAATGATGATAACAGCTATTCCACAAGTAAAACTAGCCCATTTTATGTATTCCATAGAGCTTATCCAGAATTAGAAGCTGGCGTTAAATTAGTGATAGGGAACGATATTACCAGTATAGGGGATTCTGCATTTATGGGATGTAATTTATCTAACCTTAAAAATATTATTATCCCAAATAGTGTTACTAAAATTGGCAATCTCTGTTTTTATGGTAACACTAACTTAAATCGTATTACTATAGGTGAAAATGTAATAGAAATTGGGGTACGTGCTTTTTTTGATTGCGAAAATATAACAGAAATCCATATTCCAAACAGCGTAACCCATATTGGAGAAGCAGCTTTTTCTGTATGTAAAAATTTAACCGAAATCCATATTCCTGATAGTGTAACTAACATTGGCAATTTAGTATTTTCAGGTGATTCTAACCTTACATATGCTTATATTAGTAAAAATATAACAGAAATACCAACTAGGCTATTTAGTAACTGCCATAATTTAGAAACAGTTATTATGTCCGATCAAATAACAGCCATTCAATCGGAGGCATTTATAAATAATTATAGCCTAATCAATATTACAATCCCTAATAGTGTCACAACTATAGAAAGTGCTGCTTTTGCCTATTGTACACGCCTTAATGTCACTATTCCCAATACTATTACACATATGCCACCTAATACTTTTTCTGGTGTTGGCCACATTAACTATAATGGCCCATTAGAATTACTATATTATAATGCCAAAAACGGATATGAAGAAAACAATTTTATTTATGAAGACAATACAAAGAAAAAATTATTAGCATATACTGCCTTAGACTCAACTATTACCATTCCTAATACTGTAACAAGTATTGGCAATAATGTTTTTGAGCATCATCCAAATTTAAGTAAAATTATTATCCCAAATACTGTAACTAATATTGGGAATGGAACATTTGCATATTGTAATAAATTAACTAACATTACTATCCCTGATAGTGTTATAAACCTAGGCAATGGGGCATTTGAAGAATGTGAAAACTTAATATCTGTAACACTACCTAAAAATATTACCTCATTATCTAGCACATTTTTTAATTGCAAAAAATTAACCTCTGTAACACTTCCATCTGGTATTACTGAATTATATGGCACTTTTAGTGGTTGTGAAAGTTTAACTATGATTCACTTGCCAAATACTATATCTTATTTAAGATCCAGTTTTTCTGGCTGTAAATCATTAACATCCATAACCATTCCATCGAGTGTAACAAAAATTTATGATAAAGCTTTTTATAATTGTGATAATTTAGCTAATGTATATTTTCAAGGAACTACTGTGCCAGACTTTGAAGAAAAATGTTTCTATAAAACAAAGGGTGTTATAACCACTTTTTACTTTAAAAACCAATCTGTCTATAATGCTTTTACTACAGATTATTACAATCCCAATTTTACTACAAAATCAACCAACTATAATTGGAACTAATACTAATATATCATACCAATTACAAAAACGGCAATCCTATCGGTAGAATTGTCGTTTTATTTATCTTTCTACTAACGAAAAACAAAAAGGAAGGAAAACTACATGCCAAAAATAAAACTAGGAAAAGTCATTGGCCCACAAGGGCAATCCATATCACCCAGAGGGATATATGATAATTCCACAACCTACCAAAAATTAGATTTAGTAACTTACCAAAATAGTTCTTATATTGCCCTACAAGAAACTGCTGGAAATCTGCCAACCAATACTATGTTCTGGCAAATCTGCGCAGAAGGCATAGAAAACCAAAATATCTCTATCCCAAATGGCATTACTTATATTCATTTACAAGAAGAATCCGAGGAATTACCTGAACTTCTCCCTATCAATGCGGATACTTTCCAAGGCAAACCCATTGATTATTTTGCAACCAAAGAATTTGTTGATAACCTAAATTTAAAACAATGGGATTATATTGTACCAAATAACCAAGCCATTATATTAAACCAAAATGAGGAAGCGAACGTTGGGCAGTTTACTATCTCAGTAGATCAGACAAGCCAAAAACTATTAATAAAAAATGCTGATACTATTATGCTTCAAATTGGGACAGACGGCTTATCTTCTTTTTTCCATTCTATCAATATTGAAAATGGAAACTTAAACTTAAAAAATTCAAACAACCAAAAAATAGCCTTTAAAAATTTTGAGCTTCACCAAAACGGTATAGACAATCATTTAATTCTAAAAAATAGCAATAATGAACTTTTGTTACAATATACAAATTCCTGCTTTGAATTTCATAAATTAATAATATTAAAAAATGGAATCCAAATCCAATCACCATCTTCCCCTAACACACCCCCATTTAATATAAAATATGTTGCTAACCCAGAAGGTATTTTAGAATTACGGTTTAGTAAAGAAACTTTATCAGGAGAAACAAATATTATTTCTTTTAGTGATAGCCAAATTTCTTTTAATGCAAAAACATTTATAACAAATGATTTTACAATAGCACCTAATAAAAAATTATACTTTAGCCATGCTGGCGTTATGCCATACATATATACAGAAACATCTAGCGGCCATACACATTTTGGTGTGTTTTCCTCTACAAGTGGTTCTAATAATATCTATACCACTATGGATACACAAGGTAACTGGACTTTTAAAAAACCTATTAAAGCACCCAATATTGCTACAACCATGGAATTACTTGAAGCCCAACAAGCAATTACGGAATTAGATTTACAAAATATTGAAACACAACAATATATTACAGACCTAGAATTACAAACTATCGAATTACAATTAAACAAAAAATAAGGATAATTATTGTAATTGAATATCGCACCATATATTTTGATGCAGCAATCATTAAAACTTTAAAAGGAGCAAACACAATATGATAACAAATAAAAAAACAGCCACTATAAAAGAACGATATTCTAAGGGCTATATCACTAATGCACAATTAATTCGATACTTAGAACTTGGTGTAATTACTCAAGAGGAATATCAAAACATTCAAAATAATGTACCTGTTATTTTAGAAGAAAATAAAGAAAATGGTGAATAAAATGGATAAAAAGAAACAAATTATAGATTTACCGGGAACCCGGTGTGACACTTTATGGGCTATTGTAGAATCTGGTAGAAACGATGATGGAATAGAATGGGAAAAAAGGCAAAGGACTGCCCCTAAAACATTTGAAAGCTGTATTTTTGATAAGAATGGCATATGCCTTGATACCAAACTTACTGCTATGCAGGAACAAATCAATGAAGCTGCATCTGCTATTCATGAAATAAACACATCCCCAAGCAACCCCAATTTACTAATAAACCCTAATTTTAAAATAAATCAAAGAGGAAAAGAAACATATTCTATCCATGATCTAGAAAGAAGTTTATTTTATACTATGGACAGGTGGGCATTAGAATACAATTATTTAGATGGAAAAGAAAATCTAGATATTTCCATTATAACAGCACCTTTATCGGGAACAACCTTTTTAGTAAACAAAGCTGCCTCCTTTGTCAATTTCTATCAAGCTATAAAAATGGATGAAATGGACTTAAGGGGGAAAACAGTAACTTTTTCTTTTTCTATAGGGGAATGTAGCGGGCACAAAGGATTTTTTATACAAACATATTATAATAATACTTATAATGTAATCGCAGAAGGGACAATAACAGAAGAAAATAAAATATACACTTGTATGGTAACAATCCCTCCAAATAATATAGACTTTATAAAATTTGGTTTTAATTGTAACGGGCTAGGGCTACAAGGAGCTCTAAATATCAATTGGGCAAAATTAGAATTAGGCAGCTACACAACCCCATTTATCCCGCCTGATCCCACTATAGAATTACTGAAATGTCAAAGATATTATATCCAAACAAAAAGTTCCCAATTAATAGGAATTATTCCGCCTACAGAAAAAAATGTTACTCTTCTTTATAATTTTCCTGTTATAATGCGGGCAACGCCAACTATAAATATACCAGAAAATACTATTTTATCTTTCTATTATCCTATGGACGGCACATTTTCTGTAAATGACCTAAGTGCAATCTTTATTTCTAATAGTTCTGTTGCCCTAAGGACATATACAAAATCTCCACTATTGGGGCAAGCAGGAAAGACTTGTTATATAGAATCTGCTATTGGATTTGACGCAGAAATCTATTAAAGCTTCTCCCTTATTTCTTCTAAAATCTTTTTTTCTCCTATTGTCAACTTATTCTACCAAAATAAAAAAGCTGTTGCAAAAGTAAACAAACCTTCTTTTGCAATAGCCTTTTCTATCTAATTTTATATCACAAATAATAGAAATATCAGGAATTACAAGCTTATTATTTTCAATCCATTTATATTTTACACTAACTAAAAAATTTAAAAACTCTAATAAAAAAGGACAATAAAAATGATTCGATTTGATCTTATACTCCATGCGCAATCTAAAGTTTTGCATATTACTGGCCCTGAAATCATTTCTGCTTATAATCAATATGCTTCTGTTTCTCTTCCTCTCTCTTCCCCATGGTGCGCTGCTGCCATTAGTGTAATTATGCGGGAAATGGATATTCCAACTACAGTTCTCCCTAATTTCCATAGTTGTACACAATTTATGAATTGGGCAAAACAACATTATATCTGGCACGAACCTAATGAAAAAAACTTTATTCCTCTCCCATCGGATCTTCTTTTTTTTGATTGGGATCACTCTGGTGATGCAGACCATATTGGCATTATTACTGGCTTTGATGGAAAATCAATCTATACTATTGAAGGCAATGCCAATAACCAATGTAAGCAAAAAGAATATCATATAACCAATCCCCAAATTAAAGGTTATATTAGGCCCAACTATCCAAGAAAAAATTATGCTGGGATCGATATAAGCACTTTCCAAAAATCAGTAAATTATAACCTAATTAATTCTTGTAACATTGATTTTATTATCCTCCGTTCCTCTATGACCTACCAAAAAAGCCATAAACAGGATATCGATGCAATGTTAAATAAACATTATATGGGAATTTCCAATTTAGATATACCAATTGGTTATTATCATTATAGTGTTGCCACTACAGAAGAACTAGCCACTGCAGAAGCAAATTATATGATAAAATGCCTAAAAAATAAAAGAGTAGACCTGCCTTTATTTATGGATATAGAAGACGTGCAACTAAAATCTTTAGGTAAAGACAAACTAATGCAGGTTATTCAAACTTTCCAGCATATTATTGAAAAACAAGGCTATACTTTTGGTTTATATACAGGAAAACAATTTACAGATAATAACTTAATAGATATGGCATGGATAAAACAGAACCAAATCCCTCTCTGGTATGCCCAATATTATACTTCCATTACCAGTGCTTATTTATCAGATATTGATATATGGCAATTTAATTCTGGCGGAAATTTGGCAGATTATAAGATAAGGTTTCCATTTATTGGACAATCTGGCATTGACGTCAATATTAGTTATGTAGCCCCAAAAGAATTATACAATAAAAAAGAAACCCTTTTTTCTATTCCGCCAGGTTGGTTTCAAAAATCTGGAAAATGGTATTATAAAAAAACAAACTCCACAATGGCAAAAAATGAATGGCTTGAAATTAAAGGGCACTGGTATCGGTTTAATGAAGAAGGCGTTGCCTTAAAAGGCTGGTACCAAGATACCAATAACCATCTTTGGTTTTATCTAAATGAAACTAAAAGCCCAGAATTCCCAGAATGTGCTATGCAGACTGGCTGGAAAGAAATTATATATAATGGCATAAAATCATGGTATTATTTTGAAACAGAACCAGGAAAAGAAAAAGGGCATATGTATTCAAATCAATCTTTCCTTAGTAAAGATGGCAATTGGTACTCTTTTGGGGCAGATGGACGGATGGAATAAATTCATGCTTTATCTTTTGTTATATAATACCTTTTTCCACTCTCCTTTTTCCCTATACCTTTTGTTTTCCCATAAAACTTCTTCTTAATTGCCCGCAAGCCCCTTCTATATCCCTTCCCATTTCCCTCCTTACTGTCACATTTACCCCATACTGTTCTAATTTCTTTTTAAACTGGAGGATTTCTTTATTTTGGGATTCTTTAAATTCTCTCTCTTTTATTGGATTTACTGGAATTAAATTCACATGGCAATTGATATGGCGGATTTTTTTTGCCAGCTCTTCTGCTGCCTCCTCACTGTCATTTACCCCTTGTACTAAGCTATATTCAAAAGTAATGCGCCTTCCTGTTTTCTTAAAAAAATATTGGCATGCCTCTAAAACTTCTTCTATCCCATAACGGTTTGCAATTGGCATAAGCGTTTTCCTAATCGTGTCATTAGGTGCATGCAAAGAAAGTGCCAATGTAACCTGCAACCCTTCTTCTGCAAATCTTTTAATTTCAGGAACCAGCCCAGAAGTAGAAATTGTAATATTCCTCTGGCTAATATGCAGCCCATCCTCGTCAGACAACATATGGATAAATTTTACTATATTTTCATAATTATCCATTGGCTCCCCGCTTCCCATTACCACTACATGCCCTACTCTTTCTTTAGACAATTCTTGTATTTGGTATACCTGCCCTAACATTTCAGATACAGCCAAAGATCGCTCTAACCCATCTATGGTAGAAGCACAAAAACGGCAGCCCATGCGGCAGCCTACTTGTGAGGAAATACAGACAGAATTCCCATAGTGGTATTTCATACATACACTTTCAATTATATTTTTATCATATAATTCAAATAAATATTTTTTTGTGCCATCTAACTTTGACTCTAACTGTTTTATAGGCTGTAATGTAAGAATTTGATATTCCTTTGCAAGTTTTTCCCTAAGCCCCTTTGGCAAATTTGTCATTTCTTCAAAACTCTTTGCCTGCTTTTCATGCAGCCAACTATAAATCTGTTTTGCCCGGAACGTTTTTTCACCAATTGCTGCTAATTCTGCTTCCAACTCTTTTTTTGTATATGATTTAATATCCTTTTCCATCTGTTTTCCTTTTTAATCGTGCTATAAAAAAGCCATCTGTCTGATATATCCCTGGAAGAAAGGTAAGATATCCTTTTTTCGCTGTTTTTTCTGCTTCTTCTAATAAAGAATTTTTAAAACTATCCGGCAAGAATGGCAATATATCTTCTGCCTCAAAAGGCAGGTTTTGTTGTATCCATTCAACCTGTTCTTGGTTTTCTTCTGGGTTTAATGTACATGTACTATAGATAAGGTATCCTCCTGGTTTTACATAACGGCTTACCACCTCTAAAATCTTCCTTTGTAAAGCTGCCAGCTCTTTACAGTTTTCTTCTGTAATTTTATATTTAATATCATTTTTCCTGCCCATTACCCCTAACCCAGAACAGGGCAGATCTGCTAATACAATATCTGCTTTTCCTTGCCATATTGGATCTAGCTTTGTGGCATCCCACACTTTTGTTTTTATATTAGAAAGCTTTGTACGGGCTATATTCTCCTCTATTAACCCTACTTTATATGCGCTGATATCCCTTGCTTCTACATATCCTGTCCCATGTAAAAGTTCTGCTAAATGAAGGCTTTTCCCGCCTGGTGCTGCACAAACATCCAGAATTTGGTTCCCTTTTGTTACACCAGACACTTCCGCTACCATCATAGAAGCTATATCCTGTACACTAATATAACCTTCTATAAATGCTGTTACATTATCCAAATAATCATAGCTAGACAATAAAAAAGCATAGGGTAAAACGCCACTCTCCTCTACGATTACCTGCTCTTTCTGCAACATTTCTTTTATTTTTTCCTTTGGGGCCCTGTCAAAGTTAAACCGTACTGTAGTTTTTCTCTCTTCCAAAAATGCTGCCAATATTTTCTCTGTTTGTTTTTCCCCATAAGCCTTCTTCCACTTTTCTACAATCCATTCTGGCATCGAATAGCGGACAGAAAGGCTTATTTTTTCTGGAAGCAAAACGTTATTTTTTTCTCTGGCAACACTCCTTAGCACCCCATTGACAAAACCTTTTAAAGTAGAAAACCCTTTCCTTTCTGCAAGCCGCACTGCTTCGTTACAAGCGGCACTATCTGGCACACTGTCCATATATAAAAGCTGGTATACTCCCATGCGGAGTATAATACGGATAACCGGCTTCATTTTTTTTACTGGCACATTAGAATAGCAAGATAACACATAATCTAAAGTAATTAGCCGTTCTAATGTGCCTTCTGTCAGCCTTGTAAAAAATGCCCTATCTTTTTTTTCTAAATATTGGTATTTCTTTAAAGCATTTGAAATTACTAAATGGCTAAAAGCCCCTTGCTCTAAAATAAGAAGAAGGGCTTCTAGTGATATTTCGCGTATATTTACCCTGCCTCCATTAGTCGTCATTTCTTCCTCCAAATAGAATTACCAGACGTAATAACTGCAAAATAGTAGAAGCTGCCCCTGCCACATAAGTAAGGGCTGCTGCTGTTAAAACAGTCCTTGCACTTTTTACTTCATCCATATGCAAGATCCCTGTATCTTTTAATAAAACTAATGCCCTGCTAGAAGCATTAAATTCTACTGGAAGCGTTACAAGCTGAAACAAAACAGCAAGTGAAAATAAAATAATGCCTAAATGAATTAAGGTTGTATTATATCCCAAGAAAATCCCTAGGATTATCATAGGCCATGATATAGTAGAACCAATATTTACAATAGGCACCATGCTCTTCCTAAGGTTTAATGGCACATAGTTCTGTGCATGTTGGACAGCATGTCCACATTCATGTGCCGCTACACTTACTGCCGCCACCGACCTAGCACCATATGTGGTGTCGGATAAGCGGAGCACCTTATTTGACGGATCATAATGATCGGTTAAATCTCCTGATACATGTTCAATACTCACATCATAAATACCAGAATAACGCAAAATCTTTTCTGCTGCCTCTGCGCCTGTTATCCCGCTTACTGCACGTATTTTTGCATATTTTGCATAAGTTGCTTTTAATTTAGCCGAAGCAGCCATACAGATTACTGCCCCAACAATCACTAAAAGATACGTAGCATCAAATCCATAAAAAAATGGCATAATATCCTTCCTTTCTGCCTATTGGCATATCTTTACTGTAATATTGCCCCTATCTTTAATGGAAATCCCCGTAAAAAAGCAGATATTTCCATTCTTTTCTTTCCCTCTAACTGGACTTGTTTTAAAGATAAGGTTCCTTTTCCTGTTTTTACCAATACTTGTTCCTTTGTAATGCCCACAATTTCCCCTGCTTCTCCCTGATATTCTTCTTCTAATACATCTGCCTCCCATATTTTTAGGGTCTTTCCATTCATATAAGTATATGCGCTTGGCCATGAATTTAACCCGCGGATTAACCGTTCTATCTGAAGAGCAGGCATTGCGAAATTAATATGCCCCATTTCTTTTTTTAACATTTTTACATAACAAGCTTCCTCATCCTTTTGTGGTATACGGATTGCTGTCCCATTTTCTAGTTCTTCTAAAACAGAAAGTATTAATTCTCCGCCCAATATAGCCAACTTATTGTGCAGGCTGTCACCTGTTTCTTTTTCTTCTAAGGCAATTTCCTTCTGTTTTAATATATCACCTGTATCCAGTCCTTCCTCCATATACATTGCTGTTACGCCACTGGCCTTTTCTCCATTTATTACAGCATATTGGATTGGTGCTGCCCCCCTATATTTGGGAAGTAAGGAAGCATGGACATTAATACAGCCATATTTAGGGATTTCTAATATCGCTTTTGGAAGAAGCTGGCCAAACGCCGCAACAATAATCGCATCTGGCTCCCATTCTTTTATCTGGTTGACAAATGCTTCTTCCCACACCTTAACAGGCTGGAAAACAGGGATTCCTGCCTCTGCTGCTGCTATTTTTACTGGCGGGGGCTGCATTTCCTTTCCTCTTCCTTTTGGTTTATCTGGCTGGGTGACAACTGCTATCACTTGATGCTTTGATTCCTTTAATGCCAAAAGGGTTGGTACGGCAAAATCTGGCGTACCCATAAAGATTACTTTCATAAGGCCCCTCCTTTTTATTCATTTTCTTCCTTATATTTCTCATAATAAGCTTCCGAATCCATTATTGGGCTTTCTGCTTTATCTACATATAACACTCCTTCTAAATGATCACATTCATGGCAAATAGCCCTTGCTAACAGCTCTGTCCCTTCTAGTACAAATTCTTTCATTTCCCGGTCTAACGCTTTTACTTTTACATAATTTGGCCTAGTCACAGTTGCTGTTTTCCCAGGGACACTTAAACATCCTTCTCCTCCTGTCTGTTCCCCATCTGTTTCTAAAATCACTGGGTTAATTAAAACATGTAACCCCTCCCCTGCATCAATTACAACTATCCGTTTTAAAATCCCTACCTGTGGCGCAGCAAGGCCAACTCCATTTGCGTCATACATCGTTTCCACCATATCCTCTATTAATGTAGTGATTTTTGGCGTTAGCCCTGTTACTTCCTTACATTTTTTCCTTAAAATTTCGTCTCCCTCAGTCCTTATATTCCGAATTGCCATTCTTTTTCCTCCTTTAATATCCTATCATTGGGTTAAAATCAAATTGTACCATACAATCTTGTTTCTCTTTTTCTTGTTCTAAATAGTCCTCAATCCGTTTTTTTGCTTCTGTTATTTGTTCCCCTGTTTCTGTTTCTTTATAATAAATTACATAACGGTAAATATCTTTAATCCTAGAAATTCCCGCTTTTGTTGGGCCAAGCATTTCTAATCCATCTTTATTACATAACTCCTGTGTTAATACCGAAATATCCTTTGCTAGTTTTTCTGCCTGTTGTTCTTCTTTTGAAGTCACTAGAACTGCCAAAAGCTTCCCACAAGGGGGATATTTTAACATTCTACGGTATAAGAGCTCTTCCTCATAAAATCCTTTGTAATCCTGTTTTGCCGCTGTCTTTATGCTATAGTGCTCTGGATTATATGTCTGGATTACTACTTCTCCTGGCATATCCCCCCTTCCAGCCCTTCCAGCTGCCTGCACTAATAATTCAAATGTTTTTTCACTAGAACGGTAATCAGCACCATATAAAGATAAATCTGCTGCTACCACCCCTACCAATGTTACATTTGGGAAATCATGCCCTTTTACAATCATCTGCGTCCCAATTAAAATATCTGCTTCTCCTTTCGCAAAAGAGGATAAAATCTCTTCATAAGAATTCTTTGTCCTAGTAGTATCCATATCCATGCGGAGCAGCCTTGCTTGTGGGAATTCCCTTCGGACTGCTTCTTCCAAACGCTGTGTCCCTGTCCCAAATACCCCAATATATGGGGAACCACACTTTGGGCAATTTTTGGGCAGCCGGATTTGGTAGCCACAATAATGGCAGCGGAGGCTGCCATCTTTATGTGCTGTTAAGCCTACATCACAATGCGGGCAGCGCATTGCCTCTCCACAAGAACGGCAGGATACAAAACCGCCATATCCCCTTCGATTTAAAAATAACATAACCTGCTCTTTCTGCCCTAAATGCTTCTTTATTTTTTCTCTAAGGCTGCGGCTAAACATAGTACGGTTTCCCTGCTTTAATTCCTCCCTTAAATCTACAATTTCAATATCTGCCAGCTTCCGTCCCCCAATCCGGTTAGCAAGTTTATATAGCTTATATTCTCCATTTACTGCCCTATGGTAAGACTCAATAGATGGGGTTGCAGACCCTAAGATTAAAGCTGCCCCTGTTAGCCTGGCAAGCTCTTCTGCTGTTTCTCTTGCATGGTATTTCGGCACATTTTCACTTTTATAACTGCCTTCATGCTCTTCGTCTATAATAATAAGCCCTAATTTCTGGAATGGCGTAAAAAGTGCTGATCTAGGCCCTATAATAATGTCAATTTCTCCTCTTCTTGCCCTTTCTAGCTGATCGCTCCTTTCCCCCATAGACATACGTGAATTAATAATAGAGACTTTTTTGCCAAAATGCCCATAAAACCGCTGCATCGTCTGGAATGTCAATGCAATTTCAGGGATTAACACAATGGTTTGTTTTCCTTCTTGTATCACCCCATCAATTATTTTCATATACACCTCGGTTTTCCCACTTCCTGTTACCCCAAAAATTAGGCTTGTTTTCCTATCTCCCTTTCTATAATGCGCTAAAAAATCAGTTACTATTTCTTGTTGCTTGTCGGTTAGTACAATCTCTTTCCTTTTCTGTTTTTCTTGGTAGACAGAAGGGTTACGGTAAACACTTTCTGATACAATCTCTATCATCTGTTTTTCTGACATCTGCCGGATTGTAGTAAGTGACACTCCATTCTCTTCTGCTTCTTCTACAGAAATGGCTTTGCGATTTTTTAATATTGTTAAAAGTTTTGCTTTTGCTGGGCTTCTTTTTCCTAGCCCTTCTAAAATTTGATTATTCTCTGGTACTGGGAGTATCCATTTTTTTTCCTTGCCCCGTACCTCTTTTTTAATAGGGATTACTGTTTTTAATGCCTGGTTCATGGTAGAACCATAAACCTTCCTCATCCATGCAGCAAGGCTGATAAACACCCCTTCTGCTTTCCTGCTGTTTGTTACTACATTTACAATTTCTTTTATTTTTTCTTTTGGATAATCCGTATTTTCCGAAAACCCTACAATATATCCGCTAATAACCCGGTTCCCTGCCCCAAATGGGACTTCCACCCGGTTCCCCACAGAAAGCCTTCCTTTAAGTCGCTCTGGTATGCGGTATTGAAAAATACGGTCTAACTTCTCATAAGAAATATCCACAATGATATCCGCATACATAGCCTCCTCCTTACTGCTCTTTTAATGTATCTGCAACCAAATTCAATTTCATTCCCCTAGAACCCTTTAATAACACTACATCTTCTGGTTTTAACAGACGTTTTAAAAATACTGCTAATTCTTCCCTATTTTCAAAATGTTTCGTCTGTATCTGTTTGTTTGCCTGCTTTGCTGCCTCTTCTATATAAGAAGACAATATACCAAATGTACATAAATTATCTACGCCTATTTCTACAGCAAACTTCCCTATTTCTCTATGGAATTCTATTTCCTGCTCCCCTAATTCTAACATATCACCTAACACGGCTACTTTCCTGCCTTGCGCTGGATATTCCATTAATACTTGGAGCCCCGCCTTCATAGAATCAGGATTTGCGTTATAAGAATCATCTATTATTGTATAAGAATCCATTTGATAAATTTGCTGGCGCATAGCAATCCCTTGGAATTTAGAAAGTTTCTTTGCCCCATCCTCTACAGAAGCGCCACTTAATTTACATACGGCAAGTGCCGCCAACGCATTTAATATATTGTGCTTTCCTGGCGTAGGTATGCTTACTGGAATTTTATCTTCTTGGCATACGAAAAGAAACTCTGTATTTCCCCCTTCCATATGGATATGTTCTGCCCGGAACTCACATTCCTTCCCTGTCCCATAATAATAAACTTTTTGTGGTACACTATTTTTCTTTTGGGCAAGCATCTTGTCATCCCCATTTAATAATAAAATGCCATCTTGTTTCATTCCATGGGTAATTGCCATTTTTTCCATGCAAATATGTTCCTTTGTTTTAAGCTGCTCTATATGTGCTACCCCAATACAAGTAATTACTGCTATTTCAGGGGCTACCATTTGGGTTAGCCGATCCATCTCCCCAAATTCACTAATGCCCATTTCTAAAACTGCAATCTCTTCTTCCCCAGTTTCCAACAGCATCACAGGGACTCCCACTTGGCTATTTAAGTTTCCCTTTGTCTGGTAAACAGAAAAACTTCCTGACAAAGCTTCTGCTATCATCGCACGGGTTGTAGTTTTCCCTACACTTCCCGTAACGCCCACAATTGGCATGGCAAGCTGCCTGCGGTACCAGGCAGCCACACGTTGTAATGCCATTTTTGTATCTTCTACTAAAATCCAAGCATATTTTCTTTGCTCATTTGGAATATCCTCTAATTTATGTTTACAGGTAAAAGTTGCGACAGCCCCATTTTCAAAAGCAGAACTAATATAGGAATGGCCGTCTGCCCGTTCCCCTAACAATGGGACAAACAACATCTTTTCTTTTTTTTCGCGGGAATCATAACTAACATGTAAAATAGGCATGGTATCCTTCCCACAAAGTAATATCCCATTACAAGCTTTTACAATCTCTTTTACTGTTACGTTTTTCATAAATAACCTCTTCCACCACTTTCCTATCTTCAAATGGATAGCGGATACCCTTAATTTCTTGGTAATCCTCATGCCCTTTGCCAAATAAAACAATCATATCCCCATTTTCTGCATGTTCTATACTATAGCGGATTGCTTCCTTCCTATCTGGGATTTCTATATAATGCCCATGGCTCCTTTCCATTCCCACTTTAATATCTGCAATAATATCTTCTACTTCTTCAAACCTTGGATTATCGGCAGTAAGAATTGATAGGTCTGCATACCTGCCAGCAATCTCCCCCATATCATAACGGCGCAGTTTAGAACGGTTCCCGCCCGCGCCAAAAACACAAATTAACCTTTTTGGCTGATATTCTAACATTGTAGTTAAAAGGCTTTCTACGCTAGCTGCATTATGTGCATAATCAATAAGCAATTGTACCTTTTCAGAAATATGCACAGGCTCCACCCGTCCACGGACAGCCATATGGTACATAACTTCTATTATATCTTTATCTGGGACCCCAAGCAAATATGCTGCCATCATTGCTGCCATAGCATTGTAGGCATTAAAGCGGCCCATACATCCAATTTTTAAGCCCATTTGGTAAACGCCGCAAATTTTACAATATATCCCAATAAAATCTGGTTCCCGCAGGCAAGTAATTTGTTCTGCCCATATATCTTCCCCTTTTTGGCAGCCAAACGTATAGATTTTCTTACATGTACTTTTTTCTTTTACTCTATTAAAATATTTATCGTCTGCATTTGCAATGCAGATTTCAGAATTTTGGAAAATTTGGCTTTTATAAAACAGGTATTCCTCAAAATCCTTGTGTTCTCCTTTTCCAATATGGTCCGGGGATAAATTGGTATAGATCCCATATTGGAAATAAATTCCTACCACGCGGCATGTCATAAATGCCTGTGAAGAAACCTCCATTACTACATGGGTGCAGCCTGCTTTATACATTTGGTCAAATAAAAAATGCAGCTCATAAGACTCTGGCGTACTGTTTTTTGTTTTTATCATTCTACCTTGGTAACATGCGCCAATTGTCCCAATAATCCCTGTTTGGTATCCTGCCTTTTCTAAAAGTGCTTTTGTCATCCAAGCAGTTGTTGTTTTTCCTTTTGTCCCAGTAATACCAATAATGGTTAATTTTCTTGCTGGATAATCAAAATATGCCGCCGATATCATAGCCAGTGCATACCGGGTATTACTTACGCGGATTATAGTAACCCCTTTATACGCTCGCACCCCTTTTTCTACTACAAGTACTTTTGCTCCTTTTTCTATAGCTTGTGTAATATACACATGTGCATCGTATACCATTCCAGTTAGGCATACAAACATACTGCCTTCCCTAAATTCTTTCCTAGAATCGTATATTAAATCGGTTATTTCCTGGTCTATAGTACCCTGGTCGCAAGTATAAGTAAGCCCTGTTAGCAATTCCCTGACTGTCCTCATTATTCTCCCATCCTTTTTAAAGCTATTATGCTTTCCTTCTACTTACTATTTAATATACTCATTAAACTCTTCCATTGTCATTAAAATTTTTCTTGGCTTTGTTCCCTCCTCTGGCCCAACAACCCCTGCTTCTGCAAGCTGATCCATAATTCTTGCCGCACGGTTAAACCCTATTTTAAACATTCTTTGGAGCATGCCAATCGAAGCCTTCTCTTTTTCAATAATAAACCGCCCTGCTTCTACAAAATAATCATCTTTATTTGAAGTATTCCCTTGTTGCGCCCCATCTAACTGGATTGTATTTTCAATTTTATTGCTTATTTCTTCATTATACTGTACCTGGCTTTGTTGTACCAAAAATTCTGCTACTTTCCCTACTTCTTTGTCAGAAACAAATGCCCCTTGTACCCGTACAGGCTTTTGATAACCCACTGGATAAAATAACATATCCCCTTTCCCAAGCAGCTTTTCTGCACCATTCATATCAATAATAGTACGGGAATCTACGCCAGAAGATACTGAAAACGCAATACGGGAAGGCACATTTGCCTTAATTAACCCCGTAATAACATTTACAGACGGCCTCTGTGTCGCAATTACCAAATGGATTCCTGCCGCCCTTGCAAGCTGCGCTAAACGGCAAATCGCATCTTCCACATCCCCTGGTGCCACCATCATTAAATCAGCAAGCTCATCTACAATAATTACAATCTGTGGCAACACCTGCAAAACCTCTTGTTGGTCTTCCATTCCTTCCATATTTTTTACTGCTGCCACTTTTTCATTATATCCCTTTAAATCTCTTACATTTAATTCTGCAAACTTATTATAACGGTCCGTCATCTCTGCCACTGCCCAATTTAAAGCCCCAGCTGCTTTTTTAGGGTCAGTAACCACAGGAATCATTAGATGTGGTATCCCATTATATACACTTAATTCCACTACCTTTGGGTCCACCATAATTAATTTTACTTCATCAGGCTTTGCCTTATATAATATACTCATAACCAGAGTATTAATACAAACTGACTTTCCTGAACCCGTTGCCCCAGCAATTAAAAGATGTGGCATTTTTGCTATATCTGCTACCATTGTTTGCCCCGCAATATCTTTCCCTACCGCAAAGGCAAGTTTAGAAGGATGATTTTTAAACTCTGGCGATTCCAACAAATCCCGTAACATTACTGTAGAATTTTCTTTATTAGGCACTTCAATCCCAATGGCTGCCTTACCTGGTATGGGTGCTTCAATACGGATATCGGCCGCTGCCAAATTTAATTTTATATCATCTGCCAAAGAAACAATCTTACTTACCTTTACTCCTTGCTCTGGCTGTAACTCATATCTAGTAACTGAAGGCCCACAGCTTACATTACTTACTGTTACCCTTACCCCAAAACTTAACAAAGTTTGTGTTAGTTTTTGTGCTGTTTCCTCTTGAAGTTCTGATGATTGGCTGCCTTTGCTTGCCTCTTTCCCTTTTGTTAAAAAATTTATATCTGGGAACTGGTACTCTGGTGCTTTTTTCTCAAACTCCTCCTCAAATCCTTTCACATCCACTGTATAATCCATAATTTCTTCCGGCATATCGACTCTGGCAAACTCTGGCATAAAAATATTTTCTGGTTTTTCTGGTTTTTCTGCTTCCTCCATTACTTTTTCTAAAATTGGTTCTGGTGGTAATTCTGGCTCTGGCAATAAAATAGGATCTGGCAAAATAACTGGATCTATTTCTAAGTTTTCCCCAAAATCCACTGGCTCTTTATAATCCATAGTAATTTCATGGACTTCTTTCTTTTTCATTTTCGGTTGAACCATTGATTCTCCCGCTTGTTTTTCTATATTCTCCAAATTTTCTTCTATAGAAAGAGGTTCTGGAAGGTTTCCTTCTAAATCTGCCAGCACTACTCCCTTTACTTTTTTATCTACACGCTGTTCTTTGCGCTGGCGTCTTTCCTCCAGCCTAATACGGCTTTCTTCGCGTACTTTTATTGCATCTTCTTTTGCTGTTTCATATAAATGTGAACTTCCTTTTTTTACCCCTTTAATAACTGACTTTTCTGTAATCAATACTACTGATATAACCATGCCTACTATAGATAAAATATAAGTCCCTACTGTACCTAAAAGCGGCCTCATAATTATTTCTAATATCCCGCCTGCAAACCCGCCGCCTTTATGGAGTAGACTCCCTCTTCTATAATACTCAATTAATGTATTTTCCTTCTCGTAATCCATAAAAATCATTTCAAGCATGAAACAAATTAATAAATATAGAATAGAAGCTGCCGCAAATTTTACTACTGCCTTGCCCCGGAAATCATTTGAAACTAAAAATGCAGTCCCTAAAAAAAGATAAAATGGAAATATGTATGCCATCCAGCCAAAAATGCCAAACATTATATCACTCACTACCTTGCCAAAAGCCCCACATACTCCAAAATTACTTAAAGCAAGGATTGCTGCTATGGCAAGGATTAATAGGAGCCACACTTCTCTTCTCATTTCACTGTCATACCGTTCCTGAGAAACATTCTTTCCTGATGACTTTTTTTTCGTATTCTTAGCAGTCGTTGTTTTTTTAGAACTAGCTGTTGTTTTTCGTGCTGTACTCGCCAAAGTTATCCCTCTTTCTTACAAAATTCTTTATAGGGCAATCCTGCCCCATGGCATATGAGATTATTGTACTATTTTTTTTGTTATTATTCAAGCCCTAGCATAGAACATATTTTTGCATACCTTTTGTTAAAACCTCAGCTCATCTAAACACAAAAAAGACACATAGTTTACAATAATTAAGCCCTTGTTGACAACGGGCTGATCACACTGTTCCATGCGCCTTTATGCTGTTTTATTGATATTAATTTGTCCTACTAATTACACCAACTGTATAACCTCAGCTTCCAGTTCTTTTAATTCATCAAGAGATAATGCAGGGACACAATCTGCAATCTCATCAAGCGACATTTTACCTTTTTTAATCAATCTTTTTGCTGTTCTTTTTTCCGCTTCTCTTGCTGCACTATCTTCAATATCCTTTGTATAAGCCTTCAAAATCTGCTGATCATCAAATAATGTCATCATAATATCTATAACCTCCTTTTCCTTACTTTCAAAGTATTCTTTTAACACATTTCTATTTTTACAAATCCTGATTGTTTCTATTATTGTCTGCTTTGAATTTCCATATAATTTTTTCTGTTTATTATACACTTTGGAAAAAATAATATACTGGCCAATAATATCTTTCTCATTCTCTTCATACAAAACTTTTACTTTTGCATCAATAGCTATCTTTGTTCCACCAAAAAACTCCTTTGATAATGATATTGTATCAGAAATATTTTTTCTATCACCTGTATATATTACATATAATTCAGGCTTTGGCATATTTACCTTTTTACTTCCGTACAAGTTTTGGTTAGTACGTTTAAAATAATCATGATAAGTCTGTATCAGATACATCAATGCACGAATAATAATATTAAAAGTCCACGTGGATTGACTTTCCACCAATACCATTAATCGATTGCCGACAGAAAAACCTAGATCATTATAATCTGCATCAACCAGTACATGCTTAATTGTAATATCTGCAATTTCATCTTCTGTTACACAATTATCCTCTGGATGCAAAGCCTTATATAATTGCAATAGATACTTTTTATTCTGAAACAAATTTGTAAATACGCTATCTTTTATTTTACGTTTTGGTGTATTTTGTATCATTTTACTCCTCACTTACTGTAATTCCAACAGAAAATATAGTTCACTTACTTTTTCCATACCTTAATTATACAAAAAGTTACTTATATTTACAATAAAATTTGCATTAAATTCAAACCACTACTTTCTCCATTTGCCGTGCCACTAATATAGCATATAATAACATAATTCTTCTATATTGGTATACCCATAAAAAATCAGGCCCTATTTGGAGCCTGAATTAGTGCCTATAAATTTAGCCGATTCATATTTTTATTCATATACTCTGCCAAAACCCTAGCTAGTTCTTTATTTTCTTCCATTCTTAAATTTGGATCTTGTTGCAGCAATATAGATACTGCTTCTGCAGCATCTGTAAGTGTTGTAGCATCCGAAAAAATATCCCCTATTTTAAACTCTAAGCTTCCACTCTGCCGGATTCCTAATAAATCGCCGGGGCCACGCAGTTTTAAATCCTCATTTGCAATATAAAACCCATCGTTGGAGTGGTTTAATATTTCCAGCCTATCCATTGTTTCTTTTTTATCTGATGAACTAATAAATATACAATAAGACTGTGCCTTTCCTCTCCCTACCCGTCCCCTAAGCTGGTGAAGCTGTGCCAAACCAAAGCGTTCTGCATTTTCTACCATCATTACTGTGGCATTTGGGACATTTACGCCTACTTCTACTACAGTAGTAGAAACTAATACTTGTATTTGATTCTGTCCAAATGCTTCCATTACTTGGTTTTTCTCGCTTGCCTTCATCTTCCCATGAAGTACCCCTATGGCAATATTGCTATTTATTTCTGTTTGTAGCTTTGCCGCATAATCTGTTACATTTTCTGCATCCATTAATTCACTTTCTTCTACCATAGGGCAGATAATATAAACTTGGTGCCCTTTTGCCACTTCTCTTTCTATAAACTGGTATGCTTTTGGCCGGTAGGAAGTATCCACAACACAATTTTTAATTGGGATTCGGTCTGCCGGCAACTCGTCCACTATCGAAATATCCAAATCTCCATATAAAATAATAGCAAGGGTCCTTGGGATAGGGGTTGCGCTCATTACCAAAATATGGACTGCTTCCCCCTTTTCTGCTAATAACTCTCTCTGGTTTACGCCAAACCGATGTTGTTCATCCGTAATTACTAATGCTAATCTATGGTAAACCACATTTTCTTGGATTAGCGCATGTGTCCCAATAATAATATCACTTTTATGGGAAGCAATTTCTTCATAAGCTAAACGTTTCTCTTTCTGTGTCATAGAGCCTGTTAAAAGAGTTACTTTCTTTTGGATCCCATATTTTTCAAATAATTTTGTAATAGATTCATAATGTTGCCTAGCAAGTACTTCTGTCGGCACCATCATTGCCCCTTGATAACCATGGTTTGCCGTATACAAAAGGGCTAAAACTGCCAAAATTGTCTTACCAGAGCCTACATCGCCCTGGATTAAGCGGTTCATTGCCCTTTCCCCTTTAAAATCCTGTTTGATCTCCTCCCAAACCCTCTCCTGCGCATTCGTTAATTGAAATGGAAGGTTTTTTTTGAACTTCTCTGTTTCCTTACTCTCGTCCATCTGGTATGCGTTTTTTGTAAAATCATTTGCTTCTTTTAGCCGCCTAATGGCAAGGATAAATAAGAAGAATTCTTCAAATACCAAACGCCTCCTTGCTAATATCAGACTATCCATATCCTTTGGGAAATGAATATGGCGGAGGGCATAATTATATTCAGCAAGACTATATTTTGTGCGGATTTCAATAGGCAAATACTCTCTCCGTTGATAATATTCCTCTTTTTCTAAAGCTTGGCTAACTGCCTTTTTTATTGTATTATTTGTCAAACCCTTTGTAAGGGCATAAACTGGCTGCATTATATTTTTAAGGGCATCATAGTCTGCCAATGTATAAATCTGGGGCTGTTCTAAAGTAAGCTGTTTCCCTTTATAAGCCAACCGCCCCCGAAGTACATAACGGCTGCCACCCCGTAACGACTTTTGTAAAAATGGCATATTAAACCATGTAACAGGAATGCGGCCAGTTGCATCCCGGACATACGTTGTTACAATCTGCAAATTTTTGACACGGTTTACTACTGGCGTCTTTTCTATAATACCTTCTACTGCCACTAGTTTTGCTATACTTAGGCTTCCAATCTCCTCAGGCTCTTCAAAAATATCATAGTTTTTCGGATAATAATGAAGTAAATCCTCTATAGTGATAATACCTGCCTTTTGAAATAGCAGCTCTACTTTTTCTCCAATCCCCTTTAATGTACGAACAGAATTCACTTGTTCCCCTCCGCAGGCATTACTCTACTGATAAAATATAATAATAAATTGGCTGCCCGCCAGAATGTAATTCTATATCAACCTCTGGATACTTTTCTTCTACTTTTGCAGCAAAATTCTCTGCTGCTTCCTGCTCCATATCACTTCCATAATAAATACTAATTAATTCTGCTTCTTCTGTCATCATGGCTTCGATTGTTTCTAATGCTACGGCTTCAATATTATTGCCTACAGATAAAATCGAATGATCCCCTAAGCCCATAATATCATTTTCCCGTATCTCTTTATTATCAATTGTAGTATTTCGCACTGCATAGGTAATCTGCCCAGTCTTTACATGGTTCATTTCCTCTGTCATAGACTCCAAATTTTCCTCTGGCGTCCTGTCAGCCATATAATTAATCATTGCCGTAATTCCCTGCGGCACTGTTTTGGAAGGCACAACTAAAACTTTCTTATCTTCCACTAAATAAGTTGCCTGGTTAGCAGCCAGGATAATATTCGAGTTATTAGGAAGGATAAACACGGTATCTGCATTTACATGCTGTATGGCTTCTATCATATCTTCTGTACTAGGGTTCATTGTCTGTCCGCCAGGAATTAAATAATCTACTCCTACGCCCTTAAAAATCTCGTCCAGCCCCTCTCCTACAGATACTGCAATAAACCCAACAGGCTTCCGTGGATTTTCTTTCTGGTACCCTTGCGCTTTTACCTCTTCCTTTGAAATTTTCTCTGCATCCTTAATTAATTTCTCCTGGTGCTCTTCCCGCATATTGTCAATTTTCATACTCGTAAGGGCACCATACGTAAGGGCTTTTTCAATCGCTTGCCCCGGATGGTTTGTATGCACATGTACTTTTACAACTTCTTCATCGGAAACCACTACTACACAGTCTCCAATAGAGCTTAAATAGCCTTTAAACTCCTGTTCTTCTGATATAGTAAATTCTTTTTCTGCCATTATAATAAATTCCGTACAATAGCCAAATGTAATATCTGTCTCTTCTGATTTCTGTATGGTAATATTTGTTTTTACTGATTCACTGTTTTGAATGGCAGATTCTTCTATCTCTTTTCCCAGCAGCCCCTCAAACAAACCTTTCATTACCTGCATAAGGCCCTGGCCGCCAGAGTCCACTACCCCTGCCTGTTTTAATACAGGGAGCATTTCTGGGGTCTGGCTTAACACATAATCCCCATGTTCGATAATTCCCTGCATAAACAGTTCAATATCTTCTGTCTCAACAGAAAGTTCTGCTGCCTTGTCAGAAATCCCTTTGGCTACAGTTAAAATTGTACCCTCCTTTGGCTTCATAACAGCCTTATACGCTGTTTCTGTAGCTTTTTGGAGTGCTGCCGCAAGTGCTACTGTATCTAAAGCCTGGTATTCTTTCATTACCTTTGTAAAGCCCCTAAAAAGCTGGGAAAGAATTACCCCTGAATTTCCCCTGGCTCCCCTTAAAGAACCAGAGGAAATTGCCTTTGCTAAATTCTCCATGGTAGGTTCTTCAATGCTCCCCGCTTCTTTTGCTGCTGCCATAATGGTAAGTGTCATATTTGTTCCAGTATCCCCATCCGGAACCGGAAAAACATTTAATTCATTAATCCACTCTTTTTTTGCTTCCAGATTTTTCGCTCCTGCTAAAAACATTTTTTTCAGCAAGACTGCATCTATCTTTGTTATTGCCACAATATGTTCCTCCTTGATTTCACCGGCTATCAGTCAATAACCCTGACACCTTCGACAAATATATTTATCTTTTCTACCTCCATACCGGTGAATTCCTCTACCTTGTATTTCACGTTATGGATAAGATTGTCTGCCACTGCAGAAATACTGACTCCATATACCACTATAACATGGAAACTAATCGTAAGTTTGTTATCTTCAATTATTACGTTAATTCCTTGGGTAAGGCTCTCTCTTTTTAATAGTTTTACAAATCCGTCCGTCATGCTGACATAAGCCATGCCGACTATCCCAAAACATTCTACTGCCAGTGTCCCGGCATATTTTGCAATAACGCCAGCATCAATGGTAACTTCGCCAAGAGCCGTGTTCATTCGACCTTTCATCTGATTACCTCCATCCTTATATTTTCTGGATATTTTGAGTATACCCCATTTTTAGCAAAAAGAAAACTACTTTCTCAATATCGTGTAAAACACTCTGCATAAACACTGTCTAAATATTCTTTTTTAAGTACCCCATCCCAATGGATCATACAACTCCCATTATAATTTGCTTCTACCACTATTAAGCTGTCTTCTGTTTTGTCAATAACAAATACGCTGTGCCCATTTGCAATAAAACTATCTCTTGTTAAACTATACCGTAAATAATCCCCCGGCTTTACTTTATCAAAAGAATACGCATAATCCGTTTTATCTGCTGCACTTCCAAACACTTCATCTGATATTTTCCTGGCAAACCCATCACACTGGAATCCCTTTACATTGCCAAGAATATAAGAATTACAGTAAGAAATGCCATATAGCGCATGGTTACATGGAATATTAGTCACCATATTGCTATAATCCATATCCCCTTCTAATCCTACATGGTTCCAGTATGTGCCATCTGGGTATTTTGCCCTTAGCTGGTTGACTGTATCTGTAATACTATCAGGTAAATCTTGTTCTATCCCTTCTACCCATGCGCCAGAAGAGTCTAGATAACAACCGTCTACCCATGTGTCGCTTGCCATAGCCCCACTGGAAGATAAATAATACCAAGAACCCTCCAATTCCTGCCAGCCAGTTTTCATCGCGCCAGAAGGCTCCATGTAATACCAAGAGCCATCTGCCTGCAGCCAGCCAGTGTGCATTTCCCCTGTTGGCTGGAAATAATACCATTTCCCATCTATCCACCACCAGCCAGTAATCATATATCCTTTTTCATCAAAAGCATACCAGTCCTTCCCATCAGAAAGCCACATCTGCTTTGCATAGCTCCCATCTTGGAATTCCACGTACCAGCCATTTTCATCTTGTTTCCAAAACCCATCTTCTGCATAAGAAACTGCCGTGCTGCTTAACAACCCTAAAATAACAGCCCCTAACGCTGCTGCCCTCTTTATCTTACCACATAATGTTATTTTATTCTGGTTAATTTTCATCTGTTCCTCACTTTTCCTTTATTTTTAATCTGTCTTTCATTCTATCACAATTTTCTCCCTTCGTAAAGGATTTCTAACTTATGCCTTGCTTCTTCCGGTTTCTTCCATTATAATATAACTGAATGTAATACGATTGAGGAGGGTTTTATTATGGAAAATGCGAAACAATATATAAAACAAATAGAGGAAGCAGCAAACTATATCCAAAAACAACTTCCTTTTATGCCTGATATTGCTATTATACTTGGATCTGGCCTTGGCCCACTTGCTAATGAAACATCTCATGCCATTTCTATTGATTATACTGATATCCCTTATTTCCCACGCTCCACCGTACCCGGTCACGAGGGAAAATTAATTGCGGGCACAATAAGCGGAAAGCCCGTCCTTATTATGAAAGGAAGGTTCCACTATTATGAAGGTTACGGCATGGATAAAGTAACTTTCCCAATCCGTGTATTTGCCAAGCTTGGCATACGCTCTCTTCTTGTCACCAACGCCTCAGGGGGGATCCGTGATGATTTAACACCAGGAAGTATTATGCTGATTACCGATCATCTTAGTTATTTCTGCCCTTCTCCGTTGCTTGGGCCTAACCTAGAAGAATTTGGCACACGTTTTCCAGATATGACAGAAATATATAAAAAAGACTTGCTTACTATGGCTAAAAAGGCTGCCTCTGCGGTACAAGTCCCTATCACAGAAGGAATTTATGCTTTTTTTCGTGGCCCTCAATATGAAACCCCTGCTGAAATCCGCGGTATCCGGCTTTTTGGTGCTGATGCCGCCGGCATGTCCACAGTACCAGAAACCATTGTGGCACACCACAGCGGCATGGATATCCTTGGCATCTCTTTAATTACTAACAAAGCCGCTGGGCTTGGGACAAAAGAACTAAACCACTTAGAAGTCACACAAACGGCACAAGAAGCAGAACGCCGCCTTGTAACACTTGTAAAAGAAATAATAAAGGAATGGGACATACATTATGATACTGGCATGTAATAATATAACAAAAGCCTTTGTAGAGAATACTGTTCTCTCCAAAGTTTCTTTCCATATTGAAGAAAGAGAAAAAGCAGCTATTGTTGGAATTAATGGCGCTGGAAAATCTACCCTTTTAAAAATTATAGTAGGGGAACTTGCCCCTGATGACGGCAACGTCACGATTACAAAAGGAAAAACGCTTGGATATTTAGCGCAGCACCAAAGCCTTACAAGCCACAATAGCATTTATAATGAATTATTAGAAGTAAAACAGGATATTTTAGACTTAGAAGCAAAAATTAGGGAAGCAGAGCTTCAAATGAAAACTCTAACGGGCAATGCCTTAAATGATTTAATGGAGGATTATACCCGGATGACACATGAATTTGAAGCTAAAAACGGCTACGCCTATAAAAGTGAAATTACTGGCATTATAAAGGGCCTTGGCTTTACAGAAGAAGAATTCCAAAAAGAAATTTCCACCCTTTCTGGCGGGCAAAAAACCCGTGTAGCATTAGGGAAACTTTTATTGTCTAAACCAGATATTATTTTATTAGACGAGCCAACCAACCATTTAGATATGGGCTCTATTGCATGGCTAGAAACCTTTTTATTAAATTATGAAGGAAGTGTTATTATTGTGGCGCATGACCGTTATTTTTTAGATCGTGTTGTTACAAAGATTATTGAATTAGATCATAGTACTTCCTGTGTATTTTCTGGCAATTATTCTGCTTATGCGGAAAAAAAGGCAATGCTCCGCGATGCCTTAATGCACCAATACCTTAACCAGCAAAAAGAAATTAAACACCAAGAAGCGGTTATTGAAAAACTTCGTTCCTTTAACCGGGAAAAATCTATCCGGCGTGCAGAAAGCAGGGAAAAAATGCTGGATAAAATGGATATAATGGAAAAACCTGTTACACAAGCAAAGCAAATGAATATCCGCTTAGAACCACATACCGTAAGCGGCAATGATGTACTAACTGTTACAGGCTTAACCAAATCCTTTGGCACACAAACCCTATTCCAGAATATTTCTTTTGATATTAAGCGAGGGGAGCATATCGCCATTATTGGAAATAATGGTACTGGGAAAACTACTATCCTAAAACTTATTAACCATTTGTTTGAACCTGATTCTGGGGAAATCCGCCTTGGCTCTAAAGTCTGTATTGGCTATTATGACCAAGAGCATCAGGTACTGCATATGGAAAAAACATTATTTGAAGAAATATCAGATACTTACCCAACCCTTACCAATACAGAAATCCGCAATGTGCTTGCTGCTTTTTTATTTACCAATGATGATGTCTTTAAGAAAATTGGTGATTTAAGCGGCGGGGAGCGAGGTCGGGTATCCCTTGCAAAACTTATGCTGTCAGAATCTAATTTCCTTATTTTAGATGAGCCAACTAACCACTTAGATATTGAATCAAAAGAAATTTTAGAAGATGCCTTAAACCAATATACTGGAACAATACTCTATGTATCCCATGACCGCTATTTTATTAATAAAACAGCCACCCGCATCCTAGACTTAGCAAACCAAACCCTTATCAATTATCTTGGAAACTATGATTATTATTTAGAGAAAAAAGATACAATAGGAAATAAAATAGCCCCCATAACAGAGGCCAAACCAATAGAAAACGCTTCTAATTCTAAAGCAGGCTGGCTTGCCCAAAAAGAAGAACAGGCAAAAATCCGTAAACGCCAAAACGATTTGGCAAAAACAGAAGCAGAAATCCACAAATTAGAAACAAGGGATAAAGAAATTGATAACCTATTAGTTTTAGAAGAAATCTATACAAACCCGCCAGAACTTATGAAATTAAATAAAGAAAAACAAGCATTAAAGAAAGAATTAGAAATATTATATGAAAAATGGGAAGAACTGGCAGAGTAATTTTACCCTGCCAGCTCTTCTTAAATTTCCCTTGTATATTCTTTTAGCCAGTCTGCCTCCTCTTTTGTTAAATATGGTGAAATTTTCTCATATACCATTTTATGGTATTGATTTAACTGCATTTTATCTGTTTCACTAAAATAAGTTACATCAATGCCATCTAAGTCAATAGGGGCATATGTGATGGTTTCAAATTCCATAAACTGGCCATATTCATTTTTTTCTGCCTTTTTACAGATTAATTCATTTTCTGTACGGATTCCATGACTATTCTCTATATATACTCCTGGTTCATCCGTTGTCACCATGCCTTCTTCAAAAACAGCCTGGTCATCTCTTTCTGGCACATGCTTCCAGCGGAACCCATTTGGCCCTTCATGTACATTTAACAAATAACCAACTCCATGCCCTGTGCCACAGCGATAATCAATCCCTATATTCCAAAGTGGCCCCCTTGCCAAAATATCTAAATTTAACCCATTGCAGCCATATAAAAATTTTACATTAGCAAGGTTTAACATAGATTTTGCCACTAATGTATAATGTTTTTTCCATTCATCTGGGATTGGACCTAATACAAACGTCCTAGTAATATCTGTTGTCCCCTCATAATACTGCCCACCAGAATCTACCAGCAAAAATCCTTCTGGCTTTAACTTTGCATTGTGTTCTGGGGTTGCAGAATAGTGCATCATTGCTGCATTTGCCTGATAAGCAGAAATTGTATCAAAACTAAGTTCCAAGAAACCTTCCTGTTCCTTCCTAAGCCCTTCTAAATAATCTGCTGCACTGATTTCTGTAATTTCTTCCTTCCCTACCTGATGTTTCAACCAATACATAAATTTTGTTACTGCCACGCCATCTTTTATATGGGATTTTCTTAAATTTTCTAATTCTACCTTATTTTTTATTGCCTTTTTTGTAGTAGTTGGGTTTATTTCATCTATAATGGTAATCCCTTCTTTTAACCCACTAAGGATAGCATAATTTACCCGTTTCTTACTTAATAAAACTGTTTCTGTTTCTGGTATAGCCTGGATATATTGATAGACAGAATGATATGGATAAATTTTGACGGCATCTTGTTCTAATTCTTTCTGTACTATTTCATTTAAAGCCCCTGGCTGGATAAATAACAAACATTCCTCTTTTCTTACTATCACATAAGATAAGACTACTGGATTATATGTAACGTCATTTCCTCTAATATTAAGCAGCCAAGCAATATCATCTAAACTGGTTAAAATAAAGGAATCTGCCTTTTTCTCTTCCATTACTTCCCGAATCTCAGAAAGTTTTTCTTTCCTAGGCTTTCCAACCCATTTTATATCCAATAAATAGGCTGGTTCTTTTGAAATAGCTGGCCTATCTTCCCAAATAGCATCTACCAAATCAGAAGACGCGTCTATCTTTGCATCCTTTTTTTCTAATGCTTCTTTTAACTTTATTCCTAATAAAGCATTCACTACTCTTCCATCAAAACCTAACCATCCATGTTCTGGCGTTTTTTCTTTTATAAATTCTTCTACGGTTGGTACTTTTGGCTCACCCATTTTATATAAATCAATGCCAGTGCCTTTTAATTGGTTTTCTGCCTGGATAAAATATCTTCCATCTGTCCATAGCCCTGCCTCTGAAAGAGTTACTACTAATGTCCCTGCTGAACCTGTAAAGCCAGACATATATTTCCTTACTTTAAAATAATCCCCTACATATTCTGATTCATGGAAATCTTCTGTTGGGATCATATATACATCAATCTGCTTCTGCCTCATCTGTTCCCGCAGCTTATTTAGACGTTCTACTATCATCGTTCTCCCACTCCTATTCTGGATAATGCATCCGTTCCCTTGTTGGATTTTCCAATACTTCATCCCAATATTTCTTTGCATGGAATTTTGCCATGCTTAAATTCATATCCAAATAATTCCCACAGTCCCTTGCTGCTGCGCCTGGTATATCGCCCTCAAATTCTATTATAAACTTCATCATATCTTGTAATAGCCCAACCACATCCTCAGACTCTAAATCTCCTGCTAATAACAAATAACACCCTGTCCGGCAGCCCATAGGCCCAAAATAAATTACACGGCTTCCCCATTCCTTGTTGTTCCTTAAAAATGTGGCACATAAATGCTCTAACGCATGGACTGCTGCTGTCCCCATAACTGGTTCCACATTTGGCCTAGTCATACGAAGATCAAATGTAGTCACTACTTCTTTCCCAATATAATCCTTTCTTGAAACATAAACCCCTGTAAGCAAATCTAAATGGTTTACTGTAAAACTAGCTATTTTTTCCATCTCTTCCTCCTGCTCCCAACTATTTTTATATAATATTTATGATGAAAAAACGGCAAGCCCATGCTTACCGCTTTATACACAGCTATTATATATCTGCTACCTGGTTCAATTCATTCTGTACTAATGCCCATACCACAATGCCAAAACCAAATAAAGACAAGATTAAGTACAAAAGGCCACTATTACTTGTTGGTGTGCCATTTTTTGCCTTTAATATGTCAACTTTTTCACCCATTTTGTATGCCCAGTAAATGCTATAAATACCACATGTTACAATACTAAACAACAGTACCATGGAACCTGTCGTCCACTGCTCCTCTGTTGCTGTATTCATATCATCTGTAATACACACTAACCAATACAGGCCATAAATCCCACATGTTACAATGGATAAAATAATGCACATAGCGATGTTTCTTTGTTTAATCATCTGCTACATATCCCCCTTTCCTAAATTCTATATAACTATATCATTTATAGGACAATCTGTCAATAAATATACACTTGAGTTTCCGCAGTTCTGTCCACAAAACTGTTGATTGGCTATGCGGATTATAC
>CAJTLB010000027.1 GCA_910577045.1 uncultured Lachnospiraceae bacterium
AAAGAAAAATGGCTCTGGGTTATAAATCTCAGAGCCACTTTGTCTACAGTCTGAGACAGCCCATTTTGTGGGCTGTTTTTTTACCTATTGCTGGATTATCCTAGCTTTTTTAAAATACGTTAGATAGAAGCATGGTATGGATAGAATAAGAAAAAATATTGTACTTTTGTAATCTTTTGTTATAATATAGGTAAGTAAAGAGAAGGGGGCAAAGAGATATGACAATAGACCAGGCAAGGGAAAGGGCAGAAGAGATTCAGGAAAGTATTGGAAAAGTAATTGTCGGAAAAAAAACAGTAATAGAATTGCTTTTAACAGCAATTATTGCAGGTGGGCATGTGCTTTTAGAAGATGTGCCAGGGACGGGAAAAACAATGCTTGCTAAATCTTTGGCGCGTTCTGTGGGAGTAAAGTTTTCTAGAATACAGTTTACGCCGGATTTGCTTCCTTCTGATATAACAGGTTTAAATTATTATAACCAGAAGGAAGGAGAGTTTGTATTTAGGGAAGGCCCTGTTTTTACAAATATACTCCTTGCAGATGAGATTAGCCGTGCTACGCCAAGGACACAATCTAGTTTATTAGAATGTATGGAAGAAAAGCAAATTACTGTAGATGGAAAAACATATGTATTAGCTCCTCCTTTTTTTGTAGTGGCAACTCAGAACCCAATTGAAACAGCAGGGACATTTCCGCTGCCAGAAGCACAGATGGATCGTTTCCTTATGCAGATTTCAATGGGGTTTCCCAGTGCAGAAGAAGAAATAAATATTATGGATCGGTTTATAAAGGATAATCCTATAGAAACAGTAAAACCAGTGATTTCAGGGGAAGGCCTTATAAAGTTAATGGAGTCATGCCGTGAAGTAGTGCTGCATCCTTCCTTAAAATCTTATATTGTACAGATTATTGAGGCTACTAGGAATCCATCTAAAATTTCTATGGGAGTAAGCCCAAGGGGAACATTAGCATTAGTAAGGGCATTGCAGGCATATGCGCTGGTTCATGGGAGAAATTATGTAGTGCCAGAGGATATAAAGGAATTAGCAGTCCCTGTGCTGGCACATAGGATTGTGTTACAAGGGATTGGGCAGGATAGAGAAGCAGCGATTGATTGTATAGGAAGAATATTGTCCCAGATAGAGGTACCTTCTGAAGAGTGGAAGAAAGGATAAGAAATGGCATATATAAAGGCATATTGGAATGAAAAGGAAGAACGGGCGGAACAAGCAAAAAGACATACAGAAGAAATGGAAAAAGTATATGGAAAAGAAATTCAGGAATCGATAAAAAACACGGTTTTTTATTTGTTAGATTTTGAAAGTGAAAAATTCCAAAATGAAAAAGAAGTACCTTGCGGGAATTGTGAGATAAAAGTGGAAGCACAAGATAGCGTAACAGCGATTTTAAATTATGCAGGGAAAAACCGTACAGCAGTTTTAAATTTTGCTTCTTATAAAAATCCAGGCGGCATGTTTATAAATGGCAGTAAAGCGCAAGAGGAATGTTTATGCCATGAATCTTTTTTATATAATGTATTATCTCAGTTTGTGCCACAATTTTATAGCTGGAATAACAAAAATAAAAATAGAGCATTATATTTAAACAGAGGGGTGTATTCACCAGATATTGTATTTTGTAGAGAGGGAAAAAGTGTATTGTGTGATGTCATTACCTGTGCTGCACCAAATAAGTCAGCAGCAAAAAGGTACCAGCATGTATCAGACAAGGAAAATACAAGTGTATTGCGGTCAAGGATTCAGTTTGTATTGGATATTGCTAGGGACAACCAGGTGAAAACATTGATTTTAGGTGCATATGGATGCGGGGTATTTGGGCAGGATGCAAAAGAAGTCGCAAGTATTTTTAAGGAATTTTTAGCTACAACATACCATTGCTTTGCATGTGTTGTATTTGCTGTCCCAAAAGGAAAAGATAAGAATTTAGAAGCATTTGAACAGGTTTTTAAAAAATCTGGGAATGGAGTATGAAAAAGGTATATTTCAGGGTTTTTCAACAATTAATAGCAAGGATTCCTTTTTCTCTTAGGTAGGGGAGGAATTGCTCAAAACAAGTGTAACGGCAGTAGTGGGCGGAGCGAAAGTGGTATCCCCTGCTGCCATGAGGCAATCCACGTAATTGTCTTGCTTCTAACTACCACGAGTGGATTGAAATAATGTACAAAATGTAATATATGTATAAAATAGTTAGATAATGGTGGGGCAGGTGATTTATACTTGCCCTTTTCTGTATGTTGTGCTAAAATATTAAAGATGTCAAGACAATTTTATGTTCTTTGCACATTTTAGCTATAAGAAAAGACTTTAGGAAGAAACAAAGAGAAATGGAGGGAGAAGGATGCGGGCATATGGAATGACAGATATAGGACAAAACCGTGTAGTAAACCAGGACTATATTTATTGCTCTCAGAACCCGGTAGGCAATCTTCCAAATTTATTTATTGTTGCAGACGGGATGGGAGGGCATAAGGCAGGTGATTTCGCATCATCTTGTGCAGTAGAGGTGTTTTTGCAGGCAGTGAGGCTTAAGAAAGGTGGTAGCCCCATTAGCATTATCGGAGATGCCATTCAGAAGGTAAATTATGAAGTATATGTAAAGTCAAAAAGTTCTCCAGAATATGAAGGGATGGGCACTACCCTTGTAGCCGCAGTGATTATGGATAGGTCACTTTATGTGGCAAATGTTGGAGATAGCAGGCTTTATGTAATAGGAGATACTATGCGTCAGATTACAAGGGATCATTCTCTTGTAGAAGAAATGGTATCAATGGGGGAAATTGATAAGAAAGATGCAAAAAACCATGAAAAAAAGAATATTATTACTCGTGCAGTCGGGGTGACAAGTAAGGTAATGGCAGATTTCTTTGAAGTAGAGTTGGTGGAAAAAGAGATAGTATTGTTATGTTCTGATGGGCTTACGAATATGATAGAGGAAGCAGATATATTCCATATAGTAAACCAAGAACAAGAAACCACAGAAGGAAAAGTTCTTCGATTGATAGAACTGGCGAATAGAAACGGCGGAAGGGATAATATTTCTGTAATTATTATTGAGCCGGATAAATTTGAGGTGCAGGTATGTTAAATAGCGGAACATTTTTAAGTGATAGATATGAGATACTAGGAAAAGTAGGTTCTGGCGGCATGTCAGATGTGTACAAGGCGAAGTGCCATAAATTAAACCGTTTTGTTGCAATTAAGGTATTAAAAGCAGAATATAGTGAGGATAAGAATTTTGTAACAAAATTTCGGGCTGAAGCACAAGCAGCTGCAGGGCTTAGCCATCCAAATATTGTAAATATCTATGATGTTGGAGAGGATAATGGGCTTTACTATATTGTAATGGAGCTGGTAGAAGGCATTACCTTAAAGACATATATAGAGAAAAAAGGAAGGTTGGATGTAAAAGAGGCAGTTAGTATTGCAATTCAAGTAGCACAAGGGATTCAGACTGCACATAGCCACCATATTATCCATCGGGATATAAAACCACAGAATATTATTATTTCTAGAGAGGGAAAAGTAAAGGTAACAGATTTTGGCATTGCAAGGGCTTCTTCAGCCCAAACAATTAATTCCAATGCAATGGGTTCTGTACATTATATTTCACCAGAACAAGCCAGAGGAAGTTATAGTGATGAACGGAGCGATCTGTATTCTTTAGGAATTTCTCTTTATGAGATGATAACAGGGAATGTCCCTTTTGAGGGGGATACTACTGTGGCAGTTGCTTTACAGCATATCCAGGGGGAAATCCCATCTCCAAGGGATGTAGTCCCAGACTTGCCTGTCAGCGTAGAAAAGATTATTTATAAATGTACACAAAAGAAACCAGAACGCAGGTATACAAAAGCAGCAGATTTAATTACAGATTTAAAACGTTCTTTAGTGACACCAGACGAAGATTTTGTAGAATTAACAGTTTCCAATGCGTCAGCTCCAACTGTTTCTTTATCACAGGAAGAGGTGACATATATTAACCAAACAAGTAGGCCAGAAAAGGAAAAGCAACTTCCTAAAAAGCAATATGATAAAAAGTATTATGAAGAAGAGGAAGAGGTAGAAGAACGTATTAATCCAAAGGTAGAACGTTTAATGACAGTTTTAACAGTAGTAGCGGCTGTGTTAATTGTGTGTTTATTGGTTTTTATTGTGGTAAAGCTAATGCCAAAGTCTATACCAGAAAATAATCCAACCAATCCATCGGTTACAGAATCCATTACAACAGAAACACAAGAGCCTGTTACAAAAAATGATGTAAACCAAGTGAAAATGCCATCTATTGTGAATATTAGTGAAAATGATGCATTGATTGCTTTAAATCAGTCAAACCTTGGAATAGGGGAACGTTCTTACGAAACTTCTAATGAGATTAAGAAGGGGAATATTATCCGCGCTGAATATGAAGCAGGAACCATGATTCCTAGAAATACATCGGTAAAAGTAGTGATTAGCTCTGGGCCAGAAAAGTTTGAAATGCCAGATATAGCAAAGGGGACAGAGCAGAATGCCGCTGAAGTTTTAAGGGATTATGAGTTAAATTATACGACAGAATATGTATTTAGTGATGAAATTGAACAAGGTAAAATTGTAAAAACTTCTCCAGAGGCAGGGACTATGGTGTCACAAGGGGATAAAGTAGTATTGTATATAAGCCAAGGGCCAGAATTTAAAGATGTAGTAGTCCCAAGTTTTACAGGTAAGCCTGTGGAGGAAGCAAAGTCAGAGATAGAAAGAAGTTCTTTAATTGTAGGAGAGATTAGTGAAGATAATACAGGAGAATACCAAATAGGTACAGTGGTAAGCCAAAGTGTGGAAAGTGGGCAGACAGTAAAAGAAGGGACAAAAATCGACTTAGTAGTTGCAGTTGCCCCGCCTGTATTGTATGGAAATGTTACAATAACCAGGAACCAGGTAAGTAATTATATTACAAATGATGGATACAGCTTTGCAAGGACTAATGTGCCAGGGCCTGCTTCTGCAAATGTACAACGATATGCAGAAGCCGTAATGAAATTGGAACTTGTGCAGACAACAGAGGATGGAAGGACTATTTCTAGGGTAATTGATAGTGTAACAGTTACTCCGTCTAGTTTTCCGTATACCATATCTAATATAGAAGGAGAGCCCGGGCTTTATGAAGGGAATGTGGCAGTTACCCTATCCTTTGGAGGAAATGATTATCCTTGTGGCAGTTGTTTGGTAGATTTTCATTAAAGGATGAAATAAAAAATGAAGGGTAAAATTATAAAGGGTGTTGCTGGATTTTATTATGTTTATGCAGAAGGGCTGGGAGTATACGAGTGTAAGGCAAAGGGGATTTTCCGTCATCAGAATAAAAAACCTTTGGTGGGCGACAATGTTGAATTTGATATTTTAGACAATAAGGAAAAGCTTGGCAATGTTTCCAAGCTTTTCCCAAGAAAGAACGAACTAATACGCCCTGCGGTAGCTAATATTGACCAAGCCCTAATTTTATTTGCAGCAATGGATCCAGAACCAAATTTCAAGCTTCTTGACAGGTTTTTAATTACAATGGAGAAACAGCAGGTAAATACTATTATTTGTTTTAATAAAACAGATTTACTGGAAGAAGAGCAATTAGAACAGTTGAGGCGTGCTTATGTTATCTGCGATTATCCGATTTTGCATATTAGTATTAAAACAGGGGAGGGGCTTCTTGAAATTGATAAGCTGCTTCAGGGGAAAACAACAGTCCTTGCAGGGCCATCTGGTGTTGGGAAATCTTCTTTATTAAATATGTTAAAACCAGATGCAAATATGGAAACAGGCTGTATTAGTGAAAAAAATAGAAGAGGGAAACATACCACACGCCACAGTGAGTTGTTTCATTTAAAAGAAAACACTTATATTATGGATACCCCAGGTTTTACTTCTCTTTATGTGGATGAATTTGATAAAAGTGATTTAAAGGATTATTTTATAGAATTTAGGGAATATCAGGACAGATGCCGTTTTAAGGACTGTGTGCATATTAATGAGCCAGGTTGTATGGTAAAACAGGCATTTATAGAAGGGAAAATTAGTAAAATCCGTTATGAGGATTATATGGAAATTTATAATGAGATAAAAGACAATAAAAAGTATTAGGGCAATCTAAGGAAATAGGGAAGGAGGCATGAAAAAAATGATAAAACTTGCACCATCGATTCTGGCGGCAGATTTTTCTAAGCTAGGAGAGGAGATAAAGACGGTCTCTGATGCAGGGGCGGATTATATCCATATTGACGTAATGGATGGCATGTTTGTACCAAGTATTTCCTTTGGTATCCCAGTGGTTGCATCAATCCGTAAAGTAACAACGAAAGTATTTGATGTACATTTAATGGTACAAGAGCCAAGCCGCTATATTGAGGATTTTGTAAAAGCAGGGGCTGATATTATAACAGTACATGCAGAGGCTTGCCTACATTTAGATAGTACCTTAATGAAAATTAAATCATATGGAAAAAAAGCAGGGATTGTGTTAAACCCAGGAACTCCATTGACGATTTTGGAATATGAATTAGAAAAAGCAGATATGGTACTTTTAATGACTGTAAACCCAGGGTTTGGCGGACAGAGCTATATTCCCCAAATGACAAAGAAGATAAGGGAACTCCGAAAGATGGTTGAAGGACGGGGATTAAAGATTGACATTGAAGTGGATGGGGGCATTACTATTTCTAATGCAAGGGAAGTATTAGATGCGGGGGCGAATGTCCTAGTGGCAGGTTCTAGTGTTTTTACTGGGAACCCATCACAAAATGTAGAGTCATTTTTAAAAATTTTTGAGGAATATAATTATGATAAATAAAAAAGAAATACACACATTAATCGTATTAGGGGGCAGAATGGAGAAAGATTTTGCCCTTTCTTTTATTCTTAGTGGCCGCTGGGATAAAATTATTGCTGTGGATGGCGGGCTTCATATTTTACATAAGCTTAAAGTAACACCTACAGATATTGTAGGAGATTTTGATACAGTAGATCCAGAATTATTAATGCAGTATAAGGGGCAGGAAGGAATCAGGATACGTAGGTTCCAGCCACAAAAAGATGATACAGATAGTGAAATAGCAGTCCGTATGGCAATAGAATATGGAAGTAACCAAATTGATATTATAGGAGGGAGTGGGAATAGGCTAGATCATACTATAGGGAATATACGTTTACTGGGGCAAATTTATCAGGCAAAAGACAATCTTGGTAAAAGAGAAGGGTTTTTGTATGACAAAAATAACCGGGTACGTTTAGTGGAAAAGGAATGTGTGATTCGAAAAGAGGAGGAATATGGAGAATATGTTTCTTTGTTTCCTTTTACGCAGACTGTAACAGGAATTACATTAGATGGTTTCCAGTACCCATTAACAAATGCTACTATGGATATATTTACCGCACCAACATTAGGGATAAGTAATGAAATTATAAAGAAAGAAGGAAAAATTACCTGTAGGGAAGGGGTATTGTTGGTAATTGAATCCATGGATAAGGCCTAAAAAGTTTTAGGAAACTTACATTATAAAATAAAAGGAGGATGGGATATGGGAATGATAGGGTATTATTTTAGGGCAAATGAAGAGATGCTTAACAAGATTAAAAAAGGGGATACAGCTTCAGTTGTATTTGATAAAAAGTACCAAGATAATATATTAGATATAGATAAAACATGGCATGCGATTCATTTTGTTTTAAATGGCAATGCTTATAAAGGAAAGAAAGGCAATATATGTGGCAAACTTGTATTTGGGGATAAACCAGTAAATAAAGATGATTTAGGATATGGTCCAGCGACTTTGTTGGAAAAAGAAGTGGTAGTACAGTTGGCAGAGGAATTAGAAAAATGGGATGAAAAAACATTCCAAGAAAATTTTCATATAAAAGATATGATAGAAGAACAGGTTTACCCAGTTATGCCAGAGGAAGATGAACAGGAATTTTTCCAGTATGTTTGGGCATATTTTGCAGAATTGAAGGAGTTTTTTAAAAAAGCCGCAAAAGAGGGGCAATATGTAATAAATTTTATTTTTTAGGAGAGAGGAAAAGAAGATGAGTGAATTAAGCAGCCTGCAAAGAAGTGAACAGAAAGTAGAAGATACTTGGAAATTAGAGGATCTCTATCAAACAGATACTTTATGGGAAGAAGCATATAAAAATTTAAAAGAAAAGATTCCAGGATTGTCCGGGTTTCAAGGGCGTTTATCCCAGTCAGCAGCAACTTTTTTGGAAGTGTTGCAATATAAAAGCCAGCTAGAAGAACAGATGGAGCGTATTTATGTCTATGCAAACCAAAAGCTCCATGAAGATACTAGGAGAAGTGTTTACCAAGATTTTGTAACAAGGGCTGATAATTTATTAGTAGAGTTAGGAAGCGCTAATGCTTATATTGCACCAGAGATTTTATCAGTTCCTGAAGAAAAATTAAAAGAGTTTTTTAGGGAAGAAAAAGGGCTTTTAGAATATCAACAGATGGTTGCAGATTTATTGCGCCAAAAGGAACATATTTTGCCACAAGAGATAGAGGAATTACTTTCCCAGACAGGGGAATTTTCGAATACGGCAGATGATGTGTTTTCCATGTTTAATAATGCGGATATCCGTTTTGGCAGTATTGTAGATGAAAAAGGAATAAATGTAGAAGTAACACATGCCCGCTTTGGAAAATTAATGGAGAATAAGGACAGGCGTGTACGAAAAGATGCTTTTGAGATATATTACCGCCCATATCAAAATTTTGAGAATACATTGGCAGCACTTTATCAAGCAAACGCAAAAAAGGATGCGTTTTATGCAAAAGTAAGGCATTATAATAGTGCAAGAGAGGCAAGCTTATCTGATAGCAATATACCTGTATCTGTTTATGATAGCTTAATAGAGGCAGTACATGGGGCACTCCCAGTTTTCCACCGTTATGTGGCACTTAGGAAACGGCTGCTTGGTGTAGAAGAACTCCATATGTATGATGTATATGCGCCACTGGTAGAGGAGGAAGAACAAAAAATCTCTTTTAACCAAGCAAAGGAAATGGTAAAAGAAGGATTGCAGCCATTAGGTAAGGAATATGGGGAATTACTAGAAAAAGGGTTTACGGAACGATGGATTGATATTTATGAAAACCAAGGAAAGAGAAGCGGGGCATATTCTTGGGGAGCTTATGGGGTCCATCCGTATGTGTTATTAAATTATAATGAAAGCCTAGACCATGTATTTACATTAGCGCATGAAATGGGCCATGCGCTCCATAGTTACTATTCTAACCAAAACCAGACATATGTTAATGCAGGATACCGTTTATTTGTGGCAGAGGTAGCTTCTACTTGTAATGAAGCTTTGCTTATAAAAGATTTATTAAAGAAAACAGAAGATAAGAAAAGGAAAGCATATTTAATTAATTATTTCCTGGAACAGTTTAAAGGGACTGTGTTCCGCCAGACTATGTTTGCAGAATTTGAAAAAATGACACATGAAATGGTAGAGCAGGGAGAATCATTAAATGTAGACACATTAAAGACATTGTACCATGAATTAAACCAAAAATATTTTGGCCCTGATATGGTAATTGATCCCCAGATTGATATGGAATGGTCAAGAATCCCACATTTTTACGAATCGTTTTATGTCTATCAATATGCAACAGGCTTTGCTGCTGCTATGGCATTGTCACGCCGCATTTTATCTCAAGGAGAGGAAGCAGTAAGGGATTATAAGAAATTTTTAAGTGGTGGATGTTCTCTTTATCCAATTGATTTATTAAAAGTAGCAGGGGTGGATATGGAAAAGCCGGAGACAGTAAAAGAAGCCCTTGGTATTTTTGAAGAATTCGTTGGGCAAATGGAAGAGCTGACAATGCAGTTTTAGCCTGGTTAGGTAAGTAAGGAAATGGAATATAATAGAATAAAAATAGAAAGCAGCAAGGAAAATTTATGGGAACCTGTAAAGGAAGCTTATCCTGATATTCCTTCTTATTGTGGTGGGAAAGGAAGATGTGGGAAATGTAGGGTAAAAGTATTACAGGGAGAAGCTAGTGTAAGTATCGCCGATAAAAAACATTTAACAGAAAATGAAATAAAAGAGGGTTTTAGGATTGCATGCCAAAGCAGCCCCATATCAGAATGTGAAATAGAAGTAGATATAAAAAATAGAGAAACATGGAGCGCACTTTCTGTTGGATTGGATTTAGGGGCAACGATAACAAAAGAAAATATGGATTATTTTGTTGCCATAGATATAGGGACTACAACATTAGCATTTGCTTTGCTAGATGCAAAGGGAAAAGTAATAGGAAGCATAACAGGAGTAAACCACCAGCGCAGCTATGGGGCAGATGTAGTAAGCAGGATTGAATTTGCTTTACAAGGAAAAGAAAGAGTTCTTACGGAGTGTATCCGAGATGATATAAAAAAAGGGATAGGCAGATTATTAAAAAATAATCATATTTTACTTTGGCAGGTAAAAGAAATAGTGGTAGCTGGCAATACCGCAATGGAACAACTTTTTTTTGGGTTATCAGTAGCAGGGCTTGGAGGTTTCCCCTTTCATCCATGGACAAAAGAGTTTATAGAAATGGAATATGGGCAGATGTTTGGCAAGGAAGAAGAATGGGAAGAAGGAGGGGGGCGAGTCCCTGTGATTGGCTTCCCTTGTATTGCAGGATTTGTAGGTGGAGATATTACAGCAGGATTATATCAGGTTCTGGAAGAAAGAGAAAGGCTTGCAATACAGGGAAATGCTATATTTCTTGATATTGGGACGAATGGGGAAATTGCCTATATAGATAATGGTAAAATTGTTACTGCATCTACAGCGGCAGGGCCTGTATTTGAGGGCGGGAATATAAGCTGTGGCATGGGCTGCCTTCCTGGTGCCATTTATGCAGTAAATAGGGCAGAGGATATATTAGAATGTAGTATAATTGCACAAAAAAATGCAGAAGGCATTTGTGGGAGTGGGTTAATAGAGGCAGTAGCGGCTTTTTTAGAACTTGGCATTATAGATAAAAAAGGGAAGTTTATGCCTGTATTAACAGAATATGTATTGGCTAGGGGGCAAGAGAAGAATATTTTTTTAACACAGGCTGATATCCGGGAATTTCAGATGGCAAAAGCAGCAGTTGCCGCTGGAATAGAAGTATTATGTGTAGAAGCACAAGTAGATATAAGTAGAGTAGGGCGGTTTTTACTTGCAGGTGGATTTGGGAATGGGATAAATATACGAAAGGCAGTAAAAACAGGATTACTCCCCAGATGTGCGGCAGGGCGTACAGAGTATTTAGGGAATACTTCATTAAAAGGTGTCATTAAGTTTTTAAAAGATGGGGAGGAAGGAAAAGACAAAGTAAAAGAAATTGCCCAAAAGATAGAGTATATCCATCTTGCCAATAAAGAGGAGTTTGCATCTTGTTATATCCGCCATATAGATTTTTAATCTTAACAAAAAATTAAGAAAGAATCTTTAAGAAATAAGAAATATTCTTTCTTAATTTGTGATATACTTAATCTGCGGTTACAATATTAAGTTAGGATGCTTACAAAGCCAGGCAGAGTGTTTCTGCCTGTTCTTTTGTGGGCCTATGCTGCAGGTGGAGGGTGATGATTTTGAATTTGTATAATATGATTGAGTTACGCCGATCAATAAGAGATTTTCAAAACAGACAGGTAGAGGAAACAATATGGGAAGGCTTTAGAAAATATCAAAGGGAGTTATTTGCCTTATATCCAGAAATACCATATAAAATAGAAGTAACATGTGTATTAGGGGGAAAAAAGGCAGGAAGTTTATTTTCTGTGAAAGCTCCTTATTATATTAGTTTACTTACAACAGAAGACAGGGAATCATATCTAAATGCAGGGTATATAATGGAGGAATTGTCCTTATATCTTGTAGCGAGAGGGATTGGTACTTGTTATCAAGGAATGTTAAAAGTAAAAAAGGAACAAGAGAATCTTTCAGAGGTTCTTGTAATGGCGGCAGGTTATCCGAAGAAATATTTGTACCGTTCCCAGGAAAATAGGAACCGCCTTCCACTTAGCAAGGTTTGTGTGTTTAAAGAGGAACCTTCAAAAGAGATTATGGCAATTTTAAAAGCAGCTGCAATGGCACCATCCTCTTTTAATAGCCAGCCATGGCGTTTTATAGTTTATAAGAACCGCATCCATATTTTTATGCAGAAGGTAAATAATGGGATTTTTAAAAGGAATAAATTACATTTATTGGATATAGGAATGGCATTGAACCATATTATGATTACAGCAGAAGAGTTGTGGGTAGAAGCAGAGCTAAAAGAAATTGATAATCTTTCTAGCCATTCTATTAGAAATTATGAATATATTACAAGTTTTATTTTAAAAACGGAATAGGCCTAAAGTCCTATTGGTGTTCATAAGAGAAGATGGTAAAATAAAAGCGAACATTTGTTTAAGAAAAAGGGAGGGAATGAAAATGCAGGAAGATACCATATATATGATAGTGTTTTTTGTCATTGTTGGTGGTGTCATATTGCTGACGCTTTGGGGTATATGGCAAGGTGCACAGTATATGAAAAAACAAAAAAATGAAGGCACTGATAAGAAAAAGATGATGGATGCTATGGCCAAGGTAATGCAGGAAAAAGTAGGGGAGTATACATATGCCGTTGGTAATTATACCCGTACAGAGCAGCATGGGAGGACTACTACTTATTACTATTATAGCTATATTCTGGCTTTTAATTCATCAGAGTTAGTTATTTTTCCGTTTGTGGTAAAGGATAAAGAACTTTTATTAAGGAATTGCCTATCAATTAATTGGAATGAAGTGAAATTTTCATATAAGATTGGAAAAAAAGGCTTGGATATGACAATTAATATGGCAGGTGAAAAGCTGATTATTAATGTACATAAAGTGCGGAAGAGTACTGGAGTAGAAAATTCAGCTGAGCCATTGGGCATTTATCAAGAAGCTGAGGTAGAACGTTTAATTTCATATCTGCCACAGTATAAGTCTTATGCAGGAAAGTAGGAGGGACAAGGGATGAAAACGTTACGTTCAGTTATGCTGGTACTTATGATATTTGTAGGGATTGGCTTATTTTATAATGGGTTAGACGGCATAGCTTCTTTTAAAAAACCAGTGGATTTGTATGCAGAAGATACAAATGTTACAGAACTTGGCAGGTTAGATAATGTAGAAGTAGATGTTTATGCAATATTGGATTGTTTTGCAAGTGAAACGACAACAACGAAACGGAATGGTTCTGTGACTGGAAAAAAAGTAGATTATTATTATATTTTACCAGCTTTTGACGGAGATGATACTTATTATATCGGGCTTAAGGCTTCCTCAAAAGAGCATAATGACTACGAAAAAATTGCAGATTTAACATGGGACTGGCTAGAAGGAAAAACTTCTGATTATGGGAATGTAACTGCACATGTAAATGGCTGCCTAAAAAAGATGGACAAGGAACTATATAAGTATATGAAAGAATGGTTCGAAGAGGCAGAGTGGTTTGATTCAGATGCAGATATAGAAAAGTATGTATTAAATGTATCTTTAGAGCCAGTAAACTTTGGTACAAGTAGGATTGTGTTCTTAGTTTGCATCGGCATTATGGTAGTTGGGGTTATTGTTTTAATTTTAGGCTTCCGTTCAGATGGAAAGCATAAAAAGCAAGTAAAAGAACAGACACATGTGGTAATTAATGGTGTATCATATCCAAAGGCTTCTTTTGAGCATATTAATAGATGTATTTTAAACCGTGAAAAAATATTTGCTGTGCAAGAGCTGCGGGATTTAACAGGGTTAGATTTGGAAGAGGCACAGAAAGTAATTGATAATTGGAATCAGTACTATTTAGTGTAAAGCATGGGAGGATAAAAGAGGTTGTTGTAAAATACAGCCTCTTTTATAGCTTGTTAGGAAAGTGGAATATTTTTTTTAATAAAATAAAAAAAAGTATTGACAAAAGAAAGAGTATATAATATAATTCTATATGTTGTTAGTGATAAGAATATTATAATATATGCACGAGTGGCTCAGCGGTGGAGCACCTCCTTGCCAAGGAGGGGGTCGCGGGTTCGATCCCCGTCTCGTGCTTTCTATTTTTAGAAGCCATATGAAATGGCTTCTTTTTTTATATTTATAGCTTTATGTAAAAGAAGTGTGCTATTTAAGTCGGGGGTTATAAATTTTATTGAATAAAAGTCTCTAATTTAAGAGAAAATGAAGGTTAGATGCACTTTTTTCATAACTTTGCATAAATGGAAGTTAAGGGAATTTTGTAGGAAAGGAAAAAAAGAATGAATAGTGCAATGGTTCTAGGTGTTATGATTCCGTTTATTGGAACGTCACTTGGTGCAGCATGTGTATTTTTATTAAGGAAATCAATAAAACCAGAAATCCAAAAAGGGCTTTTGGGTTTTGCCGCTGGCGTTATGGTGGCCGCCAGTGTTTGGTCTTTATTAATCCCTGCAATGGATATGTCAGAACATTTGGGGAAGATGGCATTTTTTCCGGCCGCCATTGGTTTTGCTATTGGTATTGGGTTTTTACTTGCAATTGATAAATTAGTCCCCCATCTCCATATGGATAAAAAGGAGCCAGAAGGGCCACATACAGTTTTAAAGAAATCTACAATGATGATGCTTGCAGTAACGATCCATAATATACCAGAGGGGGCATCGGTTGGGATTGTGTTAGCCGCAGCGGCAAGTAAAGATACTATGATTACAGCCGCAGCAGCAATGGTACTTTCTATTGGGATAGCAGTACAAAACTTTCCAGAGGGAGCTATTATTTCTTTGCCTATGAGGGAAGAAGCTGGAAAGGGAAAAGCATTTCTTTATGGAGTCCTTTCTGGCGTAGTAGAACCAATAGCCGCTGTAATTACTATTTTCCTTTCTGCTTATGTGGAAGGGATTCTGCCTTATATGTTGGCGTTTGCAGCAGGAGCCATGATTTATGTGGTAGTAGAAGAGTTAATACCAGAAGCAGCAGAAGGAGAGCAGTCTGATATAGGGACAATAGGTTTTGCCGTTGGATTTTTGTTAATGATGATAATGGATGTGGCATTGGGTTAAAATCTTAAGCAGAATTTAGAAAATCTTTATACTTATTTATGTAAATAAAATGGACATTAGGCTGCTTTTTCGGTATAGTAAAGAAAATAATACAGAGGGGGCAGCCGTTTATGAAAGAAGTAAAACAGCCAAAAAAACCGATTTTGTTTTACTATGTGTTAGTGTTAATTGTTTTATTAGTATTAAATAGTTTAGTATTTCCTCGTTTTTTAAAACAGCAGATAACAGAAGTAGATTATGGGACTTTTTTATCTATGTTAGATAAAAAGGAAGTAACAAAGGCACAAGTAGAGAAAGATTATATTTATTTTATTGATAATGCAGAAAAACCAGCTTTTTATATGACAGCGACCTTTGATGATGCAAAGCTGGTGGACCGTTTATACGAGGCAGGATGTAGTTTTGGGGAGGTAAAAGAGAAAGAGCCTTCTCCTATTATTAGTTTTTTAGCTACCTGGGTACTTCCTATTTTTATTTTTATTGTTATTGGGCAGGTGTTAAGCCGGTTATTAATGAAAAAAATGGGAAATATGGGTGGTATGCCAACGATGCAATTTGGCAAAAGTAATGCAAAAGTATATGTAGAATCGAGTACAGGAATTAAATTTGCAGATGTAGCGGGGGAGGACGAGGCAAAAGATGTATTAAAGGAAATTGTGGATTTTTTGCATAACCCAGAAAAATATAAAGAGATTGGTGCTACTATGCCAAAAGGGGCATTATTAGTAGGGCCTCCTGGAACCGGTAAGACATTATTGGCAAAAGCAGTGGCAGGTGAGGCAGATGTGCCATTCTTTTCTATATCTGGCTCAGAATTTGTAGAAATGTTTGTTGGCATGGGTGCAGCAAAGGTACGTGATTTATTTAAACAGGCAAATGAAAAAGCGCCATGTATTGTGTTTATTGATGAAATTGATACAATTGGGAAGAAAAGAGATAACCAGGGAATGGGAGGCAATGATGAAAGGGAGCAGACTTTAAACCAGCTTTTAACAGAAATGGATGGGTTTGACGGTTCTAAGGGTGTTGTAATTTTGGCAGCGACAAATAGGCCAGATTCTTTAGATCCAGCTCTTTTGCGGCCAGGGCGGTTTGACAGGAGAGTCCCGGTAGAACTTCCAGATCTGGCAGGAAGGGAGGCAATCCTTAAAGTCCATGCAAAAAAGGTAAAATTGGGCGATAATATAGATTTTAATGCAATTGCCCGGGCAGCATCTGGTGCGTCTGGTGCAGAGCTTGCCAATATTATAAATGAAGCAGCACTCCGCGCAGTACGTGAAGGAAGAAAATATGTGGTGCAGTCAGATATGGAAGAAAGTGTGGAAGTAGTAATAGCAGGTTATCAAAAAAAGAATAAAGTACTTTCTGATAAAGAAAAGTTAATTGTGGCTTATCATGAAATTGGACATGCTTTAGTAGCAGCACTTCAAACTCATTCTGCACCTGTAACAAAGATTACAATTATACCAAGGACTTCTGGTGCATTAGGGTATACAATGCAGGTAGACGAAGGAGAGCACAATTTAATGAGCCAAGAAGAATTAGAAAATAAAATTGCCACCTATACAGGAGGGCGTTGTGCAGAAGAATTAGTATTCCATTCTATTACAACAGGTGCTTCAAATGATATTGAACAAGCTACTAAAATGGCTAGGGCAATGATTACACGTTATGGCATGTCAAAAGAGTTTGGCATGGTAGCCTTAGAGACAATTTCGAATCAATATTTAGGCGGGGATACCACGTTGGCATGTTCGCCAGATACGGCAAAAGAAATTGACCATAAAGTAATTGAGTTAGTAAATAAACAATACCAAAAGGCAGAAAAGTTACTTTCTGGGCATATAGAAAAATTGCATGAGTTAGCAAAATATTTATATGAAAAAGAAACCATTACAGGAGAAGAGTTTATGAAAATCCTAGGTTGAATGTAAGTACCCGTTTTTGTAGAATGAGGAATAAAATAGAAAGGTAAAAAATTTTTTGCAACAGAATAAGGAGCTTTTGACATTAATAGTATGAAATAGAAAAAGTGCAAAAGCTCTTTTTTCATAAAAGAAACAAAGGAAAGGGAGTTTTAGAAGGAGGAGAGGGAATATGAGAAAAAAAATAATGCGGTTAGGGATTGGCATAATAATGTCAGTAATAGTGCTGTCTGGATGTGGGGGTAGTAGCAATGGCAAGATGGCATCTGACACAATGGCAGCATATCCAGGGGTGAATAGCGTAAATAGTGAGGTAAAAAGTGATAGTATTTATGAAGTGGGTATGCTGACCGAGTCACAAGATAAAAAAGAATCCGTACAAATGGGAGAGAGAAAGTTAATAAAAACCGTAAATATGGATGTAGAAACAGAAGAGTTTGATGGATTAATAACAAAATTAAGGGAACGAGTAGGAGAATTAAAGGGATATATAGAAAGTTCTAATATAAGGGGAAACATCCGTTACCAAGAAAGCAGAAATGCGGCTATAACAATTCGTGTCCCAAGTGGGGAGCTAGAAAATTTTGTAAATGAAGTAGCTGAAATTTCGAATATTGTTCGGAGATCAGAAAATGTATCAGATATTACTCTTACCTATGTAGATGTGGAAAGCCGGAAAAAGGCACTTGAAATAGAGCAAGAGAGATTACATAGTTTATTGGAAAAGGCAGAGAGTGTGGAGGATATTATTACAATAGAAGGAAGGCTTTCGGAAGTGCAGTATGAGCTGCAGTCTTATGCATCCCAGCTTTTAGTCTATGATAACCAGGTAGACTATAGTACAATTCATCTAAATATTAGCGAAGTAAAGCGTTTAACGCCACAGGAAGAACCTAGTATTTTAGAGAGAATTACAGAAGGGTTTTCTGATAATTTTTCAGCAGCAACTAAAATGCTAGTAGACTTGTTTATAGGCATTATTATATTAAGTCCTTATTGGGGCCTTTGGGTACTCATAGTTTTAGCAATTGTTTTCTTTTGCAAAGGGATTTCTACAATACAAAAAAAGAAATATATGGCTAAAAAGCAAGAAATAGAAAACCGGAAAAAAGAAGAAAAATAAAATGCGCCTGAAGGGAGTCGAACCCCCGCACATGGCTCCGGAAACCATTGCTCTATCCACTGAGCTACAGGCGCATAGTATTTAAAAAGTACCTAATAATAATAGCATAGATTTTAGAAAAAGTCCAGCAAAAAAATGATTGCCGAATAAGAATTTCTATATTATAATAGGAGTAATGCAGAATAAGGAATCTTCTGGCAGGAAAGAGGATTTTAATAATAGTGTAGGAAAGGAAAAACCATGAAAGAGATACCTTATAAGATTTATTTGGAAGAAAATGAAATGCCAAAACAGTGGTATAATGTCCGGGCTGACATGAAAAATAAGCCATCACCTTTATTAAACCCAGCTACTTTAAAGCCTATGGGGTTTGAAGATTTGCGCCCAGTATTTTGTGATGAGCTGATTAAGCAGGAATTAGATGATACAACACCATTTTTTGATATTCCAGAGGAAATACTAGACTTTTATAAGATGTACCGTCCTTCTCCATTAGTACGGGCATATTTCTTAGAGAAAGCATTAGATACACCAGCAAAGATTTATTATAAATTTGAAGGGAATAATACTTCTGGCAGCCATAAGTTAAATTCTGCAATCGCACAGGCATATTATGCAAAGAAGCAGGGATTAAAGGGCGTTACTACCGAAACAGGGGCAGGACAATGGGGAACAGCGCTTTCTATGGCATGTTCCTATTTTGGATTAGATTGCGAAGTATATATGGTAAAGGTTTCCTATGAACAAAAACCATTCCGCCGGGAAGTCATGAGGACATATGGTGCTTCTGTAACCCCTTCCCCATCTGAAAGTACAGCGGTAGGAAGAAAGATTTTAAAAGAATTTCCAGGAACGACAGGAAGCCTTGGCTGTGCTATTTCAGAGGCAGTAGAAGCAGCTACTTCTAAAGTAGGATACCGTTATGTATTAGGCTCAGTGCTTTCACAAGTACTTCTTCACCAAACCATTATTGGTTTAGAGACAAAGGCAGCGTTAGATAAGTATCAGATTAAACCAGATATTATTATTGGATGTGCAGGCGGCGGTTCCAATCTTGGTGGGCTGATTTCCCCATTTATGGGAGAAAAAATCCGTGGGGAAGCAGATTATAGGATTATTGCAGTAGAACCAGCTTCTTGCCCAAGCCTTACTAGAGGGAAATATGTATATGATTTTTGTGATACAGGAATGGTTTGCCCATTGGCAAAGATGTATACACTTGGAAATGGGTTTATTCCATCTGCTAACCATGCGGGCGGATTGCGTTACCATGGCATGAGCTCTATTTTGTCACAGTTATATGCAGATAAGTTAATGGAAGCAGTATCCGTGGAACAGACACAGGTATTTGATGCTGCTGTCCAGTTTGCAAGAGTAGAAGGGACGCTTCCTGCACCAGAGAGCAGCCATGCAATCCGTGTAGCGATTGATGAAGCCTTAAAATGTAAGGAAACTGGCGAAGAAAAAACAATTGTATTTGGTTTAACAGGAACAGGTTATTTTGATATGTTAGCATATGAAAAATATAATAATGGGGAAATGAGGGATTACGTTCCTACAGAGGAGGATTTAGCAAAAGGATTTGCTACAATTCCAACATTGCAATAAATTGTTCTGCAGCACAAGAGAGTGAAGTGCGGAGAGAATAAGCAAAACCAATTTCCCTACGGCGGATAGGAATATGAAGCGGAACTTCTAATAGGGTTCCGCTTTTTAATTCTTCCATTACAAAGTTTTTAATGACACAAGCAATGCCTAGGCTAATTTTAGCAAAATCAATAAGTAGATCCATCGTAGTAATTTCTAGTAAATGCTTGGGCTGAATATGATTAGTAGATAAATAGTCGTCAATATATTGCCTAGTCATATTTTCTTTATCTAAAAGTAAAATGGTTGCTTTATCAAAAATAGGAATGGGGTTTTGATAGTCTGTAAAACCCAAGTTATCTAAATAGATTTGTGTAGAGACAAAAATATCTTCGATTTTTTCTAGCGGCAAAAAAGCAATATTTTTTTCTGAAGAGGGACGTCCAATTAGCCCGATATCTAAGTTTCCTTCTTCTAAAAGTTTTATTGTCTGGTTACTGGATTGACAGAATAAACTAATTCGGATATGTGGGTGCTGTGAAATAAAGGTTTGTAAATAAGGTAGTAATAAATGTTTGCATAAAGTGGTACTAGTGCCAATACGGATATGCCCCATATCTAGCTGACGCATTTGGGAAATTTGGTGTTCACCAGAAGAAAGTGCCTGCATAGCAGTTTCTACACTATGGAATAGGACTTGGCCTTCAGTAGTGAGAGAAACGCCTCGTGAGGTTCGGAAAAATAAAGTAGCCCCTATGTTTTCTTCTAGATGGCGGATCGCTTTAGAAACGGCTGGCTGGCTAATATATAGGGCATTAGCAGCGCGGGAAATATTTTTTTCTTTTGCAGTAATATAAAAAATATAATAATAAGATAAATTGTTCTCTAACATAAAAAGGTTCCATTCTATAATTATAAGTTATAATAAGTATTCATTTTATATATTAGTATTATAGCGGGCAATATGATATAATGTCAATATCGAAGAAAACAAGGAGGAATTTAAGATGGGAATGACAATGACGCAGAAGATATTAGCAGCTCATGCAGGGCTTGAAAAAGTAACGGCAGGGCAGTTAATCGAAGCGAATTTGGATTTGGTATTAGGAAATGATATTACTTCTCCAGTTGCAATTCATGAAATGGATAAGATGAAGGTACAAACAGTCTTTGATAAAGATAAAATTGCATTAGTACCCGATCATTTTGTACCAAATAAGGATATTAAATCTGCTGAACACTGTCAATGTGTAAGGCAGTTTGCTAAGAAGCACGATATTACAAATTATTTTGAAGTAGGGGAAATGGGAATTGAACATGCTTTGCTGCCAGAAAAAGGCTTAGTAGTCGCTGGTGATGTCGTAATTGGGGCAGATTCCCATACATGTACATATGGGGCACTTGGGGCATTTTCTACAGGGGTTGGAAGTACAGACATGGCGGCTGGCATGGCGACAGGAAAGGCATGGTTTAAGGTGCCTTCTGCCATAAAATTTATATTAACAGGAAAACCTGCTAAATGGGTAAGCGGGAAAGATATTATTTTACATATTATTGGTATGATAGGGGTGGATGGTGCTTTGTACCAATCCATGGAATTTACTGGAGATGGGATTTCTAACTTGTCTATGGATGATCGGTTTACTATTGCGAATATGGCAATTGAAGCAGGTGGAAAGAATGGGATTTTCCCAGTAGATTCATTAGCGATAGAATATATGAAAGAACATTCTATTAAAACATATCAAATTTATGAGGCAGATCCAGATGCAGAGTATGAGAGGGAGATTACAATTGATCTTTCTACATTGAAACCAACTGTTGCATTTCCTCATCTTCCAGAAAATACGCATCCGATTGATGAAATAGAGGAGATTGTGGTGGATCAAGTGGTAATAGGTTCTTGTACAAATGGAAGGATAGAGGATCTTCGAGTTGCAGCAAGGGTATTAGAAGGAAGAAAAGTAAAGAAGGGGTTACGTGTTATTATTATTCCAGCAACCCAGAAAATATATTTGCAGGCAATGGAAGAAGGCTTAATAAAGACTTTTATTGAAGCAGGGGCTATTGTTAGTACACCAACCTGCGGGCCGTGCCTTGGCGGGTATATGGGAATATTAGCAGCAGGGGAACGTTGTGTATCAACAACGAATCGTAACTTTGTAGGACGTATGGGACATATAGATTCTGAAATTTATTTGGCAAGCCCTGCCGTGGCAGCAGCAAGCGCCATAACAGGGAAGATTTCTAGCCCATATGGGCTTGGATTATAGGGGGTATAAAATGAAAGCAAATGGAGTTGTATTTAAGTATGGCGATAATGTAGATACAGACGTAATTATTCCAGCGAGGTATTTGAATTCATCTGATCCAGTAGAATTAGCAAAGCATTGTATGGAAGATATTGACAAAGAATTTATCCGTAAAGTTTCAAAGGGAGATATTATTGTTGCAAATAAGAATTTTGGCTGTGGTTCTTCTAGGGAGCACGCACCAATCGCAATTAAAGCTGCTGGAGTAAGTTGTGTCATTGCTGAAACTTTTGCAAGGATCTTTTATCGGAATGCAATTAATATTGGTTTACCAATTATTGAATGCAAAGAAGCATCAAAAGGAATAGAAAATGGGGATAAAGTAGAGATTGACTTTGACAGTGGCATTATTTATAACCAGACAAAAGGAACTCAATATCAAGGTCAAGCATTTCCAGAATTTATGCAAAAGATTATTAAAGCAGAAGGATTGATTAATTATATTAATACAAGGGAATGATAGAATAAGTATAAGAAAGGCATATCAAATTGGTGATATGCCTTTTATTTTTTAATCTAACATTTCTTTAATGTATAAATCATTCCTCATGGCAAGATCAATAAAAGAAGAACCTATTTGTACTAAAGGCCGAGAAAGATTATATTTATTGATTAAGATAATTCTGCCTTCTTCCCCATTGTTTAGCCGAACGATATGTTGGACAAAGGTATTTGCTATTTTTGAAGTAAAAGTAATTAACATATGAGAATCAAATTTGTGGTGCCCATTCGATTCAAATTCTTTTAAGGCATCAAATGGAGATAATGTTTCAGTACCTTCTTCTTTCATAGTAAGAATATCATATACATCTGCAATGGCAATAAGCCGTGAGAATTGGCTAATTTGGTTTTGGGCAATTTTTAATGGAAACCCACTTTCATCTAGCCGTTCATGGTGAGTTAAAACAGCTTGTTTAATTCGGATATCTAAGGATTTTTCTTTAATCATGTTGTAACCAAAAATAGCATGTTTACTATAAGGTTCCCGTTTTAATTCGTCTTTGTAATGGAAATCTTCTAAATCTTCTTCCTTAAATTTTAACATGCCAATATCATGTAAAAGCGTAGCAACAGTGATATGTTCAATATCATGTCGGTCGTAGTTTAGCCATTTAGCAAGAAGTTGAGCAAAAAGGGCAGTATTAATAGAATGGGCGTATAGTCCTTTTACATTTTTTTTCATTAAGAATAATAAATCACAAAGATTTACATCAGTTTGTGCACGTTCTACAATCTGGCTTAACGCATCTAACAAAACATGGACATCAATATCCCGGTCAGTGGAGGCAATTTCTGTAAAGCTATCAGAGAGGATTTCTTCAGAAATCTGGAAACTTTCTTTAAAGTCTTCGATTTGCTGAGGGCTAATTTTAGGAGGCTCAGGATGGAGTTCTGGGGCAGGAAGGTTGCTCTTTGTCTGATAATCCACAATTACATAGTCAATAAAGTGTTTAGATAATAGGGTAATAATATCCTTAGTAACAGGGGTATCATGTGGGATTAATATAGCACCTGAACTAGCATATACATTGTTTTTAATAATCATTCCATTACGGAGACGATTTGTTCTCATTCTAATATCTGGCATAATACAAATTCCTTTTTTGGGATTTATAGGTAAAGTACCCTTATAGTATTATAATAGATTTTTAAGAAAAAGGAAAGTACCATTACAAAAATCTTTGAGAGAAGATTTGTGAGAAAAATGAGAAATATGTATTTTACAGAACAAAAAATCTGTTGTACAATATATAATTAGTTATAGTTGTGGTATAGAAAGAGCTTTCGTAAAGGCAATAGTGTGAAAAATACTTCTATTTGAGCCGCCCAAAGGCAGCATGGGGATTAATATGAAAAAAAATATAATTATCTATGGGGTTTTTCTTTTCTTTGTATTGTTTGGTATTACAGCATGTACAAAAAAACAAGAATTTATAGAACAAGAGAGCCAACTTTCTTTTTTTTCTATGGATACCTCTATTTCATTGACAGCATATGGAGAAAATGCAGAAATAGCTTTAAAAAAGGTAAAACAGCAAATACAAGACTTAGAAAAGCTTTGGTCTGTAACAGAAGAAGAAAGTGAAATTTATAAAATAAACCACAGTAATGGCAAAGAAATAGAAGTTAGTAAAGAAACAACAGAGATTCTTACGTTCGCACTTCAAATGGCAGAACAAACAGAAGGCGCATTAGAGCCTTCTATTTATCCAGTAGTAAGTGCATGGGGATTTACCACAGAAGAGAAAAGGGTTCCTTTAAAAGAGGAGATTACAAATCTGCTGACATATGTAGGATATAAAAGGATACGTTTATCTGGAAATAATGTGCAATTAGAAACCGGTATGCAGCTTGATTTAGGGTCATTAGGAAAGGGATATGCAGGGGATAAGGCAGTTGAAATATTAAAGAAATGTGGGATTACTTCAGCTTTGCTAGATATAGGGGGAAATATCCAAATAATTGGGAGAAAGCCAGATGGGCAAGATTGGCGGTTGGGGGTTCGTAGCCCATTTTATGGGGATATACTTGGAATAATCGAATTATCAGATTGTGCTGTAATTACTTCTGGTAGTTATGAACGATATTTTGTAGATAAAAACGGGATAATATATGGGCATATTATTAACCCACAAACAGGGTATCCAGTGGAAAATGATTTGGCATCTGTAACAATAATAGCTAGCCAAGGAAAACAGTGCGATGCGTTATCTACGGCTTTGTTTGTAATGGGGTTGGATAAGGCAATTGAGTATTGGAGGAAAAATGAGGGTTTTGAAGCCATATTAGTAACCAAGGAACAAGGAATTTATATAACAGAAGGAATAAAAAAGAAATTTACACTTAAGCAAGCATACGATTATCTAAAAGTCTATGAAGTAAACAGATAGAAGGGGCATGTTGTTTAAAATTATGGCATATATATAAAAGTGAAAACTGTTAGGGAGAAAGAAATGGTTACTATCAGTTTATGTATGATTGTAAAAGATGAAGAGGAGAATTTAGGGGCATGTTTGGATTCTATTAAAGGAGTAGTAAATGAAATTATTATTGTAGACACTGGTTCTATGGATAGGACAAAGGATGTAGCAAGAGGTTATACAGATAAGGTTTATGATTTTATATGGATAGATGATTTTGCTGCGGCAAGGAATTTTTCATTTTCCAAGGCAACAATGGATTATTGTATGTGGTTAGATGCAGATGACATTGTGTCAGAAAATGGGCAAAAAAAGCTACTTTTATGGAAAAAACAGGCAAATGGGACAGAAGATGCCCTTATGTTGCCATATGCGGCTGGATTTGATGAAAAAGGAAAAGTGGGATTTTGTTATTATAGAGAAAGAATATTAAAACGAGAGCGTGGTTTTAGATGGAAGGGAAGAGTACATGAAGCTATAGCTGTGTATGGGAAAGTAGAATATTTGGATATTATCATTGAACATCATACAAAGAAACATGAGTATAATAACCGAAATTTAAGAATATATGAGAAAATGAAACAAGAAAATATTCCATTTGAAACAAGGGATCAATTTTATTATGCAAGAGAGTTATACTATCATAAAAGATACCAAGAAGCAGAGGAAGGGTTTCAGGAATTTTTAAAAGAAAAGAATGGGTTTTCAGAAAACCAAGTAGAAGCATGCCGCATGGCGGCATATTGCTGTTATAAACTTGATAGGGAAGAAGATGCCCTGGGTTTTTTATTAAGAGGGCTGCGTTTCCGCGTGCCAAAAGGAGAATTGTGCTGTGATATAGGGAAGCATTATATGGATAGGCAGATGTGGGAACAAGCAATATTTTGGTTTCAGGCAGCCTTAAATGCTCCTAAAAAAGAAAAAGAAGGAGGATTTATTGAAGAGGAGTGTTATGGATATATACCATGTATCCAATTAAGTGTGTGTTATGAAGCGATAGGGGAACGGGAACAGGCATTAAAATATCACGATATGGCGGGGACGTATAAACCGTATGGGGTAGAATATAGAAAAAATAAGGAATATTTTTATCCGGTTTAGCATAGATGGAACTTCAAGGGAAGTCTTGCATATCCTTAATAGTGAGAACAAAACTATAAGGAGACTTTCAATATATGGATTTTTTTAGAAGAAATTGCGAAAATTGTTATGATTGCCAAGAACAATCATGTTGTAATTGCCATAGATGCTGTCCCGGCCCAACAGGCCCACAGGGCCCAAGAGGTTGTATGGGCCCAACAGGCCCGCAAGGCCCACAAGGATTTCAAGGAATTCCAGGTCCAACCGGGGCAACCGGCCCACAAGGTCCGCAAGGCTTCCAAGGAGTGCCAGGCCCAACTGGGGCAACCGGCCAGCAAGGGATACAAGGAATACAGGGAATTCCAGGCCCGGCAGGGGCAACAGGCCAACAAGGCTTGCAAGGAGTGCCAGGCCCAGCCGGAGTAACTGGCCCACAAGGTCTTCAGGGAACTCCAGGTCCAATTGGCGCAACAGGTCCGCAAGGCCCACAAGGAGTACCAGGTTTAACTGGGTCAACAGGTCCACAAGGTCCAGAAGGTCCAGCCGGAGCAACAGGGGCTACAGGGGAGATAGGTCCAACTGGTCCAATGGGTCCACAAGGGCTGCAAGGGGCTCCAGGCCCAGCTGGAGCGACAGGCCCACAAGGTCCGCAGGGAGTGCCAGGCTTAACTGGGGCAACCGGCCCACAAGGCCCAGCAGGGGCAACAGGTCCGCAGGGAGTGCCAGGTGCAATTGGAGCAACCGGTCCAGCAGGCCCAGCCGGAGCAACAGGGGCTGCAGGGGAAATAGGCCCAACCGGCCCACAAGGGATACAAGGAGTGCCCGGCCCACAAGGTCCGGCAGGAGTAACAGGTCCGCAAGGAGTGCCAGGTGCAATTGGAGCAACCGGCCCACAAGGTCCAGCAGGCCCAACAGGAGCCACCGGTCCGCAAGGGTTACAAGGAATTCAAGGTCCAACAGGAGCAACAGGTCCGCAAGGGTTACAAGGAGTACCAGGCCCAGCCGGAGCAACCGGCCCAACCGGTCCACAAGGAGTACCAGGTCAAGTTGGGGCAACAGGGGCCCAAGGAGTACCAGGCCCAGTTGGGGCAACAGGAGCGACTGGCCCACAAGGGTTACAAGGGATTCAAGGCCCAGCTGGGGTAGCCGGGGCAACAGGAGCGACTGGCCCACAAGGGTTACAAGGAATTCAGGGCCCAGCCGGGGTAGCCGGAGCAACCGGGGCAACTGGCCCACAAGGATTACAAGGGATTCAAGGCCCAACAGGAATAACTGGCGTGACAGGAGCAACAGGGGCTACTGGTCCAACCGGTCCAACTGGTCCAACAGGGGTTTCTGATGGGTTAGCATCTTATGCTGGAAGATATAATACAACACCTCAGACATTACAATTAGTAGTGGGAGGCAGTACCCAGGTTCCACTTCCATCTACTATGACAGTAAAACAAGCAACTTATACACCAACAAATAGTATTACTATAACAGAAGACGGAGTTTATGATATTAGTTATTCTACCAATGTTTCTGCTGCTATTGCTACAACATTAACGGTCGCTGTGCGGCAAAATGGAGTAAATATTCCAGAAGCTACTATATCTAGGGCATTGGCTGTAGGGGTAAATTCATTATTTAGCGGAGAAGTAATCGTTACTCTTGTAGCAGGTGCAGTAATTGATATGGCTGTTTCTGCACTTTTGGCAGTAGGTGTTACGCTTGGTAGTGGCGTAAATGCAACACTTACCTTAAAAAAATTAGATTAAATATATAGCAAGGACAAAAGATTTGGCAATAATAAGTATGGGTGGTTGTTGCCACCCATACAAAAAAAATTTAGTTTAAAAGGAGAGTAATATGGAAAAACAGTATAAAATAGCAGTATTAATTGATGCGGAGAATGTATCAACAAAGTATATTAAATTAATTATGGATGAACTGAGCGCCTATGGGATTGCTACATATAAACGAGTATATGGGGATTTTACAAGCCCAGGGGTGATGGCATGGCAGGACAAGCTAATTGAATATGCCATGATGCCAGTTTTTCAATTTAACTATACAAAAGGAAAAAACGCTTCTGATTCTGCTTTGATTATTGATGCTATGGATATTTTATATTCTGGCAAGGTAAATGGATTTTGTTTGGTAACATCAGACAGTGATTTTACAAAATTGGCAATACGGCTTAGAGAAGCTGGGATGACAGTGATTGGAATGGGAGAAAAGAAAACACCGCCATCTTTGGTAGCTGCTTGTGAATCTTTTAAATTCCTAGATTTATTGTATCAAGAAAGTTCCCGGAATGAAACGATGGATATGGTACAAGCATCTTTAAAACAAGAAAGTGAAAAAAAGGAATTAGAGGAACCCAAAAAAGAGGTAGCAGATGAAAAAGCAGGAGTAAATAATATTCCAACAAGGGAAGAGGTTGGGAGAGAGATTGCTTCTATTTTAGAATCAAGATCAGATGAAGATGAATGGATGAACTTGTCTGAAGTAGGGAATATGTTATTAAAGAGAATACCAGGGTTTGATCCTAGGAATTATAATTATACAAAATTAGGGAAAATGATAAAGAGTTATGATTTTCTGGAAATAAAAACAAAATTTAACCCAAATGACAAGTTTTTAAAAATTGTTTATGTAAGGATGAAATAATAGAGGACTTGTAGTGAACACAAGAGGGTAAATTGGAGGATGAATATGTACCAATTATTTATAACAAATTTGCTAATTAAAAAGGTCAGGCATTTAAAAGATATTTCTATTCCAGTATCAGAAAACCAAATGAAACATATTATTTTGACAGGAAAGAATGGAAGTGGAAAGACAAGTGTAGTGGAGGCTTTAGCAAAATATTTAGATAGAGTGGTGGTAAACAGGAATAGAAGACAATTTTTCAAAAGAGGAATTATTAAAGAAGGAAATAAATGGTTTAATAGTATCATTTAATATAGAAGATTATAACTTGAGAGAAACACCTAAACATATATTGGCATATTACAATGCAGATAGAATATTTAAGGTTGAGCAGCCTAAACATATTGAAAAAATACAATTTAAAGATGAATATGGTTTGGAAGAAACTCTACGGAATGAATTTGTAAAGTATTTAGTAGATTTGAAAATGACAGAGGCATTAGCAAGAAATAATAAAAAAATAGAGAAGGCAGATGAAATTCAGGCATGGTTTAAAAATTTAGAATATTTGTTAAAACAAATATTTTCTGATGAAACCATACAATTAATATTTGATGAAGACACCTTTCAATTTTCTATTATACAGGCCGGAAAAGAGCCATTTGATTTTAATGCTTTATCTAGAGGGTATCAGGCGGTATTGGATATTGTTTTGGATCTTATTATGCAGATGCAGAAACAGATACAACGTTCATTTGTTTTTCATTTACCAGGAATTGTATTGATTGATGAAATTGAAACACATTTGCATTTAGAGCTACAAAGAAACATTATGCCATTGCTGACTACCATTTTTCCAAATATTCAGTTTATTGTGACTTCACATTCTCCATTTATACTAAATAGTTTAGATGGTGTTGTGATTTATGATTTGGAAAAACATCTTTTAGTAGAGAATGGTTTAGGAAATATACCTTATGATGGTATTGTGGATGGGTATTTTGGTGTAGACAAGTTATCTGATAGTTTAAAAGAAAAATTTAATCGTTATAAATATCTTATAAAAAAGAAAGAATTATCAGATAATGAAGTTGGTGAAATTGCAGAATTAGAGTTTTATTTAGATGATATTCCTGATTATCTTGCAATTAATATTGCTACAGAATATCAAAAATTAAAGTTGTAATTTATAAACAGGGAGGATATAGATGGTTAAAGTAGAACGTTCTTTTCCTGCGCCTGAATCTCTAGCAAAAGAAGCAAAGAAAGCAGCGGGAAACTATGATAGTCAGGATGTAATAGAAAGACTAAAAAAGGATTTTCATAATAAATGTTATATATGTGAAATAAAGGAACTGCAAGATCCAAATGTGGAGCATTTACTTCCACATAAAAATGGAAAATATCCAGAAAGAAAATTTGATTGGGAAAATCTTTTTTGGGCATGTGGGCAGCGATAAACGATGGAAATTATTACAAAAGGAGACAATATGAAGTGACCTCACAATTGTAGATTCGTGGATTTACCTGTAAAA
>CAJTLB010000028.1 GCA_910577045.1 uncultured Lachnospiraceae bacterium
TTTTACAGGTAAATCCACGAATCTACAATTGTGAGGTCACTTCATATTGTCTCCTGATCTATCCTATGTCTACTTGCTTGTACCTTATTTCTTTATTTTTATATTTGCTTTTTTACACCCCTTTCTGCATTACTGTTACCAACACTTGCTTCTAACTCTATCTTCTATTACTTTAAATCAATATAGAACTGATTATCATCTTGCCATGTAAAGCTCTCAATTTCTCTATCTTCATACTCCAGAATATTATCCTGATACCAATTACCATGTGCAAGTACATGAAGCTCCTTATCACGAATCCATATGCTTGTCTTATCATCAATTAAACTTAATTCAAAAATCTTTCCTATTGTCATATTTGATAACTTCCCCCTCTTCTATTTTTTCATAGATATAAATGTTTTTCTAAATAATTGCCCTTGTTTCATATGTTCCTAGCTCAAAATAAGGGCAGGTATCTTCTGGCATAGGATTCTTCTTTCTTCCCTTACTAATTGGAACTCGGCATATGCAATGTCCACAACTAATTGGAATATACTTTTCCTGCCCCTCTTTCCTGTAATGCTGAATGTAATTCTTACAGTATTGGCAGCTCTTTGGCTTCAGAACTTTATTCTGCTCTATTTTACTGCTGATTTCTTCTAAAGCACTTCTTAAGGCTCTATTTTCTCTTTCTAGCTTTATAATTTCTTGTTCTAGCATTAGTTTCCCTCCTTTCCCTTTTTATAGTGCAAGATTCTTTCACTATTCATATTTTAGATTATAGTGTAAAATTCTTTCACTGTCAATAGATTTTAGGAGGTTTTATATGTTTGGAAAACGATTAAACGAAACACGTAAATCTAAAGGATTTACAGCTCAAAAAATGGCTGACTTATTATCAGTAACTATACGAACTTATCGACACTATGAAAGTGAACATTCTTATCCATCATTAGAAATACTTGTGCAAATTGCTGATATATTAGATGTTTCTACTGATTATCTACTTTGTAGGGACAATTTTATAAAATCTCACGAAGATTCCTCTGATGAATTTTAAACAAATCTTCCAATTTATCCCATAGTTCTACATTTCCTATGATTTGTCCAGACTCCATATACTTATAATGTCTTTCACTAATATGTAAGTATTCTGCAACCTCTTTCTGCGTCATGCCCGCCCTCTGACGGGCTTCTTTCAGGTTCTTCCTCACTATGTAATTCCTCCTAAATTACTTTTATCTTATTTTTCTAGCTTTATAATTTCTTGTTCTAACATTGACTTCCCTCCTTTTTTGCTAATATATTATATCATTATGCTAACATATGTGAGTAGAAAAGTCAATTTATTTCTGCTACAATATGCTAACAAATGTTAGGAGGGTTATATATGGCTATTCAAAAAATCCAAACAGGACTTCGCATTGATGAAACAACATATGGAAAATTAAAAACTATTTCCGAAAACGAAAATCGTTCCTTAAACAACCTAATTGAATATGTACTCAAAAGTTATTTATCAGATTATGAAAAGAAAAATGGTGCTATTCTAGTTGATTCTTTTCCAGAAAATTAAGTCCTATATCTATTAGTACAAGAATTAGCTGATTAATGGAAACACCCATTTGATCAGCTCTTTCTTTTACTCTATCATATTGATTCTCTGGTATTCTTAAACCAGTTTGTATTTTACTATATACTACTTCTTTCAGCTTTTTCATGACACTCCTTCTTTAAACTTTATCTTCATGTATCACGTAGCAAGAAACTTATTCACAAAATAAACTTGACCTTTTCCTGTTACCTTTGTTGTCCGTGTTATCCTCACACTCCCATCTGGATTCTGCACACTGCTTTCCTTCACTTCAAACAACCCTCGCTCCAGATACCTTTGCTGTGGCATATTTTTTGATGATCCACTTTTGATAAGATAATTCTTCTCCCTTAACCAGTCAAACAACCGTTTCTGTCCGATTTGTACCCCATTTTGACAAATCAACTTTGCCAAATCACCTATCAATATAGAAGTCTGGCTTGTGCTGACCGCATCTGCAAAGATTGTTTTCGGTCTGTCCTGTTCGATTTTCTGTGCAAGTGCATGGTTTTCAAACTTCAATCTGTTAATCGTCTGATCTGCCATCTTCAAAGCTCTTGCAAATATCTGTTCTGGTGTGTTCCATGCCTTTTCCAATTCGATAAGATATTGTCTGACCACCTTTGCCCTTTCGTTTTTCTGCACCATACAAATCTGCTTTGCCATATCAACAGAAAGATTATGGTCTGTTAGTTCTCTTTCCTGTATTCCTTTGTTGTTCTGAACCTCCGTTAAAACTTTTACGGTGGTATAATCCTCGTTTTCAACAAATCCAAACTGAAGCTGACGATCAAACCATGCCGAAAACCTCTCTGTACTTCCAACTTGCTTATGAAGTTCCCTTGCCGATACCGTCTGCGTATCGAGGTCGACTATGATTAGTTTATTCATTATTCTCACCTCTTTTCCATGTCCTTTTTCTAGTAAACTTTTTCAAACTCTCTCCCTTTTATCTTCTTATTTTTTCAACTATAAAAATCATAATCTCTTATTGTCTCCTCTTTCAAACTACCTTATAATGAATGTACAGGCTCCCGCCAGAGCCGAGTACAATAGAAAGGAGGCAAGGACATATATGTTTGCGAATTTCGTTGAAAAAGTAACTTTTACATGTCCGCAATGTAATACATCTATTACATTTGATATTCCTTCGGACGACATCAGGGAATTATTTAATGTGACAGAGCGTCTTACATGCCCTAAGTGTTTAGAATCGTTATCATCTGATGCACGCAGCATGGCTCATGCTATTTACGAGTACAACAAGGCAGCACAGGCACTTAACGATACCGAAGAAAGCACTGGTTCAGAACTTTTCTAAACCGCCTGTCATTTCTGTGAGCATAGCTCTGGCAACCACTATATCCCTTAGCACTTTTGCCAGAGCTATGACTTTCTCTGTACTGCGCCCATTCATTTCCTTACATATCAACTCTATAGCATTGTCTATCCCATTTAAAGTTTCATTACTTACATGACATCTGAACATGTTCTCACCTCGCTCGTATTATATAGTAGTAGTGTTTATAGACCCTCTCCAAGGTCTGTATCCTATTCCTTTCATAACTATTCTTTACCTTTTCTATAGGTATGGTTATAATATATAAGATGCTGTGGACTGGGGTTTCCTCGCTCGTATTCCAGAATTCAATTAATCTTTCTGTTCCCATTTCATTTGATATTACCGAATCAGGAATCGAATACATGCACAGGCTCCGCCAAGCCGAGTACATAGAAAGGAGATTTCACCATAATGGGCACAAAAGAAGATTATCCAATCCTCTATGAAGCCTATGAGCACTACAGAAAAACAGGGAATAACCATTTTATTGTAGTTCCAAAAAATCCAGATTATCTTCTCGTTGTTATTAATAGTATTTCTGATATGCTCAAAAGGGGCTTTATCACCAATGTCTCGGACAATTTACTTAATAATGATTTTATTAGCCTTCATCCATTGGAAGAAATGTCATTTGACATCACTTTTAACGGAATCCGATTCATTGAGTCTCGCCGGGAATGATAACAGTACTTTGTATTCACGCCGGATAACATCAAATGTACACGAAAGGTGCTGCGCAATATCCGCGCTTTTCATTTGCCCAAGTTCGTTAAAAAGCATTTCTGTAAACAAAGTTTGATGCTCCAAAGGGCTCCTTGCAATCTGGCTTGCTTCATACGACATTTGCATTATATCTCTCATTTTCCTTTACCTCCTTTTTATACTGGCTCCTACGGCTCTTTCTCTGCAAATCTCCTTTATATTCCAATCCTCGGAACACTCAAAATCATAATCTCTTATTGTCTCCTATCCCAAACTGTCCTATAATAGACATACAGGCTCTGCCAAGCTGAGTTTATAAGAAAGGAGATTTACCATGGAGAAAGTCTACGCTTGCCTTACTGGTAATTGGGTCTGCTTGAATGATGATCCTAAATGTGTTATGGGTATAAATCGTGTAAGTCCCAGTCAATGGTATGAAGAAAATGCTATAATATGGTCTCCAATTCAACGCAAAGAAAAAGATACATATTATCAGTTGGATTATGTTAAAATCTTCTATCACGACAAAGATTATCGTATTAACCCTATCTTTATTCAAATAGTTTCAGAATAACTATTTACACAAATCAACTATGACTTTGGGGCTTGCCAGTTGGATCTTATTTTCCTGTATGGTAGCCTCACTCTCAAAATATATATCAATAATACGTCTTATCTTTTTCCATTCTAAGTATGTAATTCCCTGCATAGTCTCCAAAATGAGTTTTGCTTTTTCTTCGTTCAACATATCACCTCCTAGTTGCAGTTTTCCTATTACTCTCCTCTTTCTGTTGGTAACTTACATTATTCGTTGTTAGTGTCCATTTTCGGTCATTCTAAATCAAAAAAATTACACTTTTATATTTTCAATACCAACACCAACTTTATCACAAATTCGAACAATTTCAGAAAATCCTGCACTACCAATATTTTTTTCGTATCTACGATATGTAGTATACGGAATACCAACAAACTTGGCAAACTTTTCTTGGGTCATTCCTGCTATTGCTCGTACCTCTGCAAGTGTCACTTTTCCTGTTATTTGTATATTTTTATTCACTTTTTCACCTCACTTTCTTCATGTCCATTTTTGGTCATATTATTATATTATCATCTATTTTATAATGTGTCAACCCAAAAACGGTCAAATATTTAAAAAATAAATATTGCAATCTGTCCATTTTTGGATTATAATATTAACATACAAATATGGAGGATATTAATGACAGAATCAGACCTTGAATTATATGGAATCGTAGGAAAAATGTTTCGTGAAATACGCGAAAATAATGGTCATACACTGGAATATGTATCTAATTTTTTAGGAATTGCTCCAAAATCCTTGCAGCGTTACGAATGTGGAGAGAGAAAAATTAAGGTAGAAACAATAAAATCTCTTTGTGAATTTTATAACATAAATTGTTCTTCTTTTATGAAAGAAGCCAAAACACGTTTTATTGCTGGTATTCAATCAGAACACAAGGAAAATAATACCACAAAAAACCTAACAAATGATAAACGATTGCAAGAAATTATTGATTGCTATTATAATATGTCAGAAGAAGGAAGAGACCTTTTGTCAAAACAAGCAAAATTTTATTTAAGTGAATATAAAATAACAAAAATAGACGAAAGGGCAATGTAATATTCCCTTCTATATGGCACAAAAGGTAATATTATCGGTGGCGGGATTATTGAATATACAAAAACTTATAACGAAGTTATAGGCTAAAAATAATTAGATCGCTTTAGCGTTTTAATAAATATACTTCCAGGAGGAAATTACATGAAAAAATCTATTTTACTACTTACAACAATTGTGTCTCTTATTCTAGCAGGTTGTTCTTCGCCAGCTTCTACTCCAGTTGACAATTCTGCAGAACTAAAAAATCTTCAAGCACAATTAAAAACACTTCAGGCAGAAAATGAATCTCTAAAAGCACAACTTAATGAAATATCAGAAACTACACCAGAAGAAACAGTAGCACCTCAACAGGGGGTTTCCATTTCTGTAGGTGATACTATTTCTACAGATAACATAGAAATAACAATCAATAAAGTAGAATTAACCTATGATGTATTACCTGATGATACTTCTGGCTTTTACACACATTATGCAGCTGATCCAGGAAATGTTTATATCCATTTAGATGTAGATGTAAAAAACCTCGGAAAACAAAATTTAAGTTGTGATAGACTTTTATCTGCTACAGCTGATTATAATAATGGTTACACCTATTCCAGTTTTGCAGCCCCGGAAGATGCTACTACTGGATTTACATATGCAAATATTTCTTCTATAAAACCTTTAGAAACCCGTGGTATTCACTATATTTTCAAATGTCCACAAGAAGTAGAAGAAAGTACTAGTCCTCTATTTATAACTATAGAACCATCTGATTCTAAAGATAATTATATTTTAACAATCCGATAATAAGGAACTTTATATTCTTGATTTTTTTAAGGAAGCCCAGAATTGATATTAAAATCTAACTGGCTTCCTTAAATGTCTAAAAACTACCTTAACCACTCAACATCCACTTTTTTGAAATAGAAACAATCAAAGAAACAGATAGTATACTTATCATGTATACAACTATAGTTCCTAATATAAAAAATGGTCCTAGCAAGATTACATTGTATTAACCATGCTATTTGCTAGTTCAACAGTAGATATTATTAGCCAACAAAACAATTAGAGCAAAATAGAACATAACTTCAAATCCACATATATTTTTACTAAATGCAAAAAGAGGACTGAAGAAAGGAAAAACATATTATGAAGAAATTACTCAAATATTTCTTTCTTGGCATTTGGACATTATATTTTGTACTTAGCTTTATTAATCATTCTGCAAACTATGGATTGGACGACTGGATAGCAGCTATTTTGATTACACTCCTACCATATATTATTATATGGTTTATTAATTATAAATCAAGAAAAACTAGAACCTTGGTAGTAAAAAATACACCTTCTACAGAACCTACTCCTCCAGAAGTTACGTCCAATAATATGGAACCCTATACTTCTATAAACGTTTCTGATACTGAAAGTGAATCAGTAATTTCCAAATCTGACGAATCACAGAATATTCAATATATAGAAGTTGATAATGTTATTAAGCATACTGATGGCAAATCCATTACTGATGAAGAAGTATCTTACTTAATGCAAGTTGGATATGAAGAAGCATTAAAACGAGAAAGTAAAAACGCAAATACTAAATCTTGCAGAACTGAACAAGAAGAACTAAGCTTTCAATTTATGATGAATCATGAAAATGATATTCAAAAACACACTATTTCTTTTGAAAAGGCCTATCATCAAGCATACTCTGAAAAAGATTTGAATAAAAAAATTATACTACTACAAAATGTAATTGATTTATATGAGAAAGAAAAAAAATGGTTTTACAAAACAAAGGGTGGAACAATTTATTTCCAAGATAATTATGAACATTTACATAATTCAAATAATGAAGATTTTTCATATATTGACTCAGTAAAAGATGATTTAGAATATAATATTCATATACGAGATTATATTATACCAGAAATAACCCAATTAATAACCTCCATGAATGGTATTATGCAAAAGGATATTTATTCACACTTTCCTGATGAACCAAAATCAAATATACAAAAAATTATTCGTGAATTGGAAAGTGATAATATTATTCTTCGAACAAAGAAAAGCAATTCCTATTTTTTAACATTGAATCATTTAAAATAAATAATGAAAACTATGTTAAAAACTAAACGAAAGGAGAATTTTGAAATGTTAGCAGAAAAGACCTTTATATTGGAAGTGCCTACCAGCAATTACAAATTTTCTTGCTCCTAACTGCCGCAAGTAGATTGAAACAACTGCTGCTCCACTAAAAACCTAAAATAAATACTAGGAGGCAATTTATGAAAAATGGTGCCCTATACATTCGCGTCAGCACTCATATGCAGGATGAGCTTTCCCCTGACGCCCAAAAACGGCTCCTTCTTGATTACGCCAAAGCAAACCATATTATTGTATCTGAAGATTATATTTTTGAAGAAAAAGGTATTTCTGGAAAAAAAGCAGATAAACGTCCTCAATTTCAGCAAATGATTGCTCTTGCCAAAACAAAGCCCACTCCCTTTGATATTATTTTAGTTTGGAAATTCTCACGCTTTGCCAGGAACCAAGAAGAATCTATTGTATATAAATCTTTGTTAAAGAAACAAGGCGTTGAAGTCCTAAGCGTAAGTGAGCCTGTGGCAGAAGGCCCTTTTGGGAGCTTAATTGAACGTATTATTGAATGGATGGATGAATATTACTCTATCCGCCTCTCTGGTGAAGTTATGCGGGGTATGACAGAAAAAGCCCTGCGGGGCGGCTACCAGGCAAGCCCGCCACTCGGATACCGCATGGAAATCCCCAAAAAACCTCCTGTTATTGTACCAGAGGAAGCTAATGCCATCCGCTATATTTTTGATGCCTATGCTAACCAGAACAAAGGAATCTTTGAGATAGCGCGCGCTTTAAATGAAATGGGTTATGAAACGCAACGCCACAAACCATTTGAACGCCGTTCTGTAGAATACATACTTCAAAATCCTATGTATTGTGGCTTACTTAGATGGAATAGGCATTGTAATGAGACAAATGAGATCAAAGATGAATCTGAATGGATTATCCGAAAAGGGGAACATCAGGCAATTATTTCCGAGGATTTATTTAATAAAGCCCAAGAACGTTATTATACTGAATACAAGCCAAAGGGGGCAAGGCCTTCTAGCACTTATAAACATTGGCTGTCTGGCCTTGTAAAATGCCCTGCCTGTGGCCGCACCATGATTGCTAAAGCAGTAAAATCTTCTGGGAGAATCCTATTCTATTTTACTTGTTATGGATATAGCAAAGGGAAATGTGCCGCCAAAACTTCAGTTGCTGCTACTAAGTTAGAGCCTGCTGTGCTCTCTTCTATCCAAGAAGCCTTCCAGGCAGAAACCTTTTCCTATAGCAATCTTATCTCCCCTAGGCAGCCTGAATCTACTTCTGCAGAACAAAAACGTATTAACGATTTAATCCACAGAGTTACTTTTAAGGAACAGCGTGCCCGTGACGCATATATCAATGGTATTGATACTATGGAAGAATATAAAAAGAACAAGCTTCGGTTACAGGAAGAACGGCAGCGGCTAGAACAAAAACTTGCCCTTCTCTCTCCTATAAAGCCAAATCTTTCCCCTTCAGAAGTAAAGCAGCTAATGCAAAAACGCTTGAAAAGTGTCTATGATGTGCTTCTATCTAATGCTGATATTCCCACGAAAAACTCTACGCTCAAAAATGTAGTAGAAAAGATTATCTATAATAAAGAAACAGATACGGTAAAGCTCTATTACTATTCTTAATTTTTTTCTTTAAAATTGTATGTTGTTACAATAAGGTTGACACAATGGGGATCAAAAAGCCTTGGTGATCAAGGGTATTCCCCTATTGAGATTATTCGCCATTTTTATGGCTCAGATATGTATATTAATACGGCAGAACAAATCTCTGGCGTCCCTTCTTCATGGCCTGGCTATACTTTAACAATTGGCTCCTCTGGTGACAAAGTGCGCCAAATGCAGGAACACCTTGATGTAATTGCCGAGGTTTACTCTGCTATTCCCAGGATTGCTGCTGATGGTATCTATGGCCCTATGACTCAAAGTGCTGTTAAAGAATTCCAATCTATTTTTGGCTTGCCACAAACAGGAGAAGTGGATTTTGCCACATGGTACAAAATTTCACAAATCTATGTTGGGATTAGCAGGATTGCAGAACTAAATTAGTTTACAAAACTCTTGTTTACTTTCTTCCTCTCCTATACTATAATAAAACTAAGAACTGCATTAAATAACTGGAGGAGAAGAAATGAAAAAGAATGTATTAGTAATTATGGCAGCAGGAATTGGCAGCCGTTTTGGGGGAATTAAACAACTTACCCCTGTTGGTCCGGGAGGCGAAATTATTATGGAATATTCTATTTATGATGCCATCCGGGCCGGATTTAAAAAAATTATTTTTATTATCCGCAAAGATATTGAAGAAGATTTTAAAACAATTATTGGAAACCGTATTTCAAAATATATTGAAACAGAATATGTCCTACAAGATATTAATCATCTCCCTAACGGTTTTCAAAAACCAGAGGGCAGGACAAAACCATGGGGGACTGGACAAGCAATTTTAAGTTGTATAGGCAAAATTGATGCTCCATTTGCTGTAATTAATGCAGATGACTACTATGGAAGAGAAGGCTTCCAAGCCATTTATAATTTTCTTTCTAATCCAGTGGAAACAAAGAAAAAATACCATTTCTGCATGGCAGGTTTTGTACTAGGCAACACCTTAAGCGAATATGGAGCTGTTACACGGGGGGTTTGTAAGGTAAATGCAGATGGCAGCCTTGCAGATATTGTAGAAACTTCAAATATTTATAAAGATGGTTCTTCTGCTTATGTAGAAAAAAACGGAAGGCAGCCTATTGATTTTAACAGCCCAGTATCTATGAATATGTGGGGTTTTACACCAGAAATCCTTACAGAACTTTATAACCGTTTTCCTGCATTTTTGGAGCGTTCCAAATCTAACCCACTAACTGCTGAATATTTACTCCCTGAAGTTGTAGATAACCTAATTAAAGAAGGGCTTGCTACTGTTAGCGTACTTCATACCAACGACAAGTGGTTTGGTGTCACCTACCAAGAAGATAAACAATTTGTAATGGATTCTTTTACTGCGCTTACAGAGCAAGGCGTTTATCCAAAATATTTGTTTCCTGATAAATAACATAAAAGCGTTCAAAGGAGGCGTCAAAAAAAGCATGGTACAGACTACTCTTCCGCTTATTCAAATCCGTATGCTTGGGACATGCTCTATTACAGTCCAAGACTATTCTTTAAGGGCAACTGATAGCCACTCTAAAAAATTATGGATTTTATTTTGTTATATGGCTCTTTACCGCAGCAGGGAAATTCATCTAACAGAGTATATTGACCTGCTGTGGGATAAACAAAAAAGCAATAATCCATCCAGCGCCTTAAAAACCTTAATGCACCGGCTTAGAAAGCTTTTAGAGCCCCTTAATTACCCAATTCCTATTATTCTTCCGCACCATGGTACATATGCTTTTAACCAGGCAATCCCCTGCAATATTGATGTAGAAGAATTTACAAAACAATGTAAAGAATCTGATAACTGGAAAGAAACAGAAGAATATGAACTAAAAATGCGGCAAGCACTTATCCTCTATCAAGGGGAATTTATCCCTGATGGCAGAGAAAATAATTGGGTATCTTCTTTAAATGCTCAATACCATGCCCTTTATCTCCATGCTATCCAGGCTATGCTGGATCAATTAATATGTAATGAAAGATATGCACAAGCTGCTAATCTATGTTGGCAGGCACTTACCTATGCACCCTATGAAGAAAACTTGCATTATTTTCTTATCTATTCTTTGCATCTTTCTGGGAGCCAACAAGCTGCTATTGTACAATATAATACTTCACGAGACCTATTTTTATCCCGTCTCTCTAAGTATCCTTCAAAGAAATTTGAAGAATTATATAAACTTATTACAGCAAGCCGGAATAATATAGAAACAGATATTGAGCTTATTCAAGAAAGTTTAACAGAACACAACCCAAAAGGCACCTTTTTCTGTGAATATGAAATATTTAAAGAACTTTACCGTTTAGAAACCCGTATTGTAAAAAGGACACAGAGTACTATCTTTCTGTGCCTAATTACTATTACAGATGCTTCTAATCAGTCCTATGAAATGCTTTATTTAAAAAATGCTATTTTAAATTCTTTGCGGGGCTGTGATATTTTTACCCGTTATAGTTCATCCCAATACTTACTATTAATTCCTGCGCCAAATGCTGAATTAATTACTCAAATTATTAATCGGATTATGGAACACTATTATTCTAATAAAGCAAATGGCACTATTGAATATGCCGTTCGGCAATTACAAGGTTAAATTTTTCATAATGGAACTATAATGAAATATCTACTACACTCCCTATATCCACTGGCGTGGCATCTACTGCTGCGCCTAAACTGCCTTCTATAGTAGTTGCCGCAGCAGCAGATGCACCGTCTATACTTACTGTAACGCCATCTACCTGCCCTGCTTCTATAGCCATTTGTTCTCTGCTTAATTCATCTAAAGACGCTTTTAAACTAAGAATTTCACTACTGTCGGCAGAATATCCCTGCTCACGCATAATTGCTATTCTTCCTTTTAAATAATCCATATTAGCCTCTGTAATTTTTCCACGCTCTTTGTTCCGGTTTGTTTTTTCCTTTAGTTTCAGTTCCTGCCATTCTCGTTTTTCTTTCTGAACCTGCATAAGCTCTTTTTGTTGGATCTCTTGCCTTATTTGTTGCTCTTTCCTAGCAATTTCTCTGTGAACCTCCACTTTCCTTTTTACACTGTCAGTACCTTCCTCCCGTTCCATATTCTTTTTTTCCATTTCCTCTTCTTTTAAGTTCTTTACCTTTTTTGATGCAACTTGGACCATTCTTCTTGCATGGAGAATTGCATTGGACAGTTCTCTTTCATTATACATGCCTGTTCCTTCACATCTCCTTAAGGTGCTTAATTTTGTCCTTGCACTCGCTAATACTAAAGCAGCACTTTTTGATTTTGAGGCACGTACAATCCGCGCTGAAATTTCTCTATGGTTATAATTCAAACGCTTTTTCTTTACCTTATTTTTAGATGAATTGCAGGCTTTTGATGACCTACTTGGACTCTTCGCATTTTTCTCTGTATATCCTGTAATACTTGCTGACAATTGTTCTACTTTATTCAAAAAAATTCCCCCCTATCTTGCCTATGCTATTATCTATAACATCGGCAAAATAGGGGAAAACATTAATATTGCTTAAAAATTTCTTTTATTAAACTATCCACATCTTCCTCTTTTGTAGCCCAAGAAGTACAAAAACGTACTGCGCTATGTTCTTTATCAATTCTTTGTTGATAAGAAAAACTATATTGCTTCTTTAATTCTTCTAGCCTTATATCAGGCAAAATTGGGAAAATCTGGTTTGTTTTATTTTCAACTAAGAATGGATAACCCGCTTTTTCAAATGCCTCCCTTAATCTATCTGCCAAACTAACAGCATAACTAGAAATTTCCATATAAAGATCATTTTCAAATAACACTTGAAATTGAATCCCAAGTAAACGCCCTTTTGCTAACATTCCGCCTTTTTGTTTTATTAAATACCGAAAATCTGGCTTTAATTCAGGATTGGTAATAACCACAGCTTCTCCAAATAATGTGCCTACCTTAGTCCCGCCTATATAAAATACATCACATAACCTTGCAATATCCTGCATAGATAATGTATTATCTTCTGCTGCCAAACCATATCCTAATCTTGCCCCATCCATATAAAGGTATAAATGGTTCTCCCTACAAACACTTGATAATTTTTCCAGCTCTTCTTTACTATAAATGGCCCCTAATTCTGTAGGGTTCGAAATATATACCATTTTAGGCTGTACCATATGTTCATGGCTCTCATCTATTTTATGGGCTTGTACACAATCAAATACCTGTTTTGCTGTTATTTTTCCATCTATAGAGGGAAAAGCAATTATTTTATGCCCACATGCTTCTATTGATCCTGTTTCATGTACATGGATATGCGCCACAGAGGATGCCATAACTCCTTGATGTGGTCGAAGAGCTGCCGCAATTACTGTTAGGTTCGCCTGTGTACCTCCTACTAAAAAATGTACATCTGCTTCTTCTGCACCAAATTTACTACGGATTAATTTTCTAGCTTCTTCACAATAGTCATCTTCTCCATACCCGGCCGTTTGCAGCATATTTGTCTGTAATAACCGTTCCATAATACTAGGATGTGCGCCTTCACTATAATCACAATTAAAACGAACCACTTTTCTTCTCCTTTTGTATCACTTTTATTTATTATTTTATCCTTATTCCTACTTTTTATTTTCTATGCGTATTCATTAAGCGGAATATAGAATCTGTTATAAAAATCGCTACTGCAATAGCTCCTGCTATTAATAAGGTTTCCTGTAAATTCTTATATACTTGTGCTGAAGTCTCCATCATTAAACTATATGCTGTCCGATACATACCTGCCCCTGGAACCACAGGAAGGATCCCTCCTATTAAAAATACAGTTACAGGCGCTTTTAATGCACGCGCACTAATATGTGATAATAATGATATAATACTTGCTGACCCAAAACTTGACATTACTGGTGTATATCCATAGCGGGACATAAGCAGATAAACCAGCCAGCCTGTTGCCCCTATTACACTCGTATGGATTAAAAGCTTTTTAGGGACTTCCATTACGGTAGAAAAACCAAGTACTGCCACAAATGCCCCTAATACCTGAATAATCATATCTATATTCTTCCTTTTTTCTTATACAATTTTATGGAATAACAAAATACCAATACAAGCCCCAAAGGCGATTGATGCTGCTTCCATACAAGCCTCCATCATCCTAGCCCCTCCTGATACATAATCTCCTTGTAACGTATCCCGAATTGCATTTGTAATTGCCACGCCTGGTACCATTGGCATAATCCCGCCAATAATAACCATATCATTCCGAAGAGGAATATGGATAAAATAACAAAGAACCATAGAAGCAAATACTACTAGCACAGTATTGACCCCATCTAATAAAAACCCCTGTAAGCCAATCTTTCTTCCTGCCCACATTAAAAAAGCCAGAAACGTCCCAACTATTGCTGCAATTATTATCTCATACAGGCTTCCACCCAATAACATACAAAAAAAAGTTGATGTTAAAACAATTCCCCCACTTTTTATAGCAAGGGAATATTGTTCTTTTCTCCGTATCTGCTTTAATTCAGAAAATGCCTCTTTTAACCCTAATTCCTGTCCTGCAAACTTCCTAGACACATCATTTACTAAATAAATTTTATTTAAGTTTGTGCTCCTTTTGCTAACACGGCGTACTACCGTAATTGCCTCAATCGAAGGATCGGATAATGTTGCTATAATTCCTGTCATTGTAACAAATACTTGTGCATGTTTTAAATGTGCTGTTTTTAAAAAATGGCTAATGGTGTCTTCAACCCGATATGCCTCTGCCCCACTCTCTAGCATTATTTCCCCAGCAAGTACAGCAGTATCTACTAAAAGCATATAATCCACACCGGTTTCATTACACATGGAAACAACTTCCTCCTATAAATTCACGCAAAATAGAATTTTTAGGTATATCATCAGTAGGAATCCCTAAAAAATAATCTAAAAATTTTAATAATCTTTTTGCCTCTGGATACTCAGGTTCATCCTTCCCAATCCCAAATAAAATTGGCTCTGCAAATTGCTTTAAAACAGCAAGTTCATAAATTAACGCTGAATTAAACATAATATCCGCCTGTTCTTGATATGGGAAAATATTCTTTTCTTCACCCCTGCGCACAGAATCCCACATACTAATCGTACCCTTTGCTGTAATATTCCTTGTTCTGGCATCCCTTACCATACGGCGTATTAAACGTCCATCTGTAGATGGAATCCGGTTGTGTTCATCAATATTTAATTGAGTCAACGCACTAATATAAATTTTATATTTACTTTCCTTTGGAAGTGTATAGGACAAAGCATCATTTAACCCATGGATTCCTTCTAACACTAAAATATCCCCGTCTCCAAGTCTCTTATAATTTCCACGATACTCCCTTTTTCCTGTTTTAAAATTATAAGTTGGCAGTTCTACCTTTGTTCCATGTAAAAGTGCTGTCATATCTTTATTAAATAACTCCACATCTAATGCAGCCAGCCCTTCAAAATCTGGCTTTCCAAATTCATCTAAAGGACAAGATGCCCTGTCAAAAAAATAATCATCTAACGCAATTGGATGTGGCTTTAAACCATGCGCCCGAAGCTGGACAGATAACCGATGGGAAAATGTAGTCTTTCCAGAAGAAGATGGGCCAGCAATCATAATAATCTTTTTTTCTGGATTATTGGCAATTACATGCGCAATTTCTGCAATCTTTCTTTCTTGCAACGCTTCTTGTACCAGAATCATTTCATTTAACCCACCATGGGAAATCGTTTCATTCAAATCACCTACTGTGGCAAGGTTCAAATGTTCCCCCCATTTTTTTGATTCATTCAATACAGAAAAAAGCTTATGTTGTGGATGAAACGCTGGCACAATTTCTGGTTCTTGCCTTACAGGCAGGCAAAGCACAAACCCTTCATCATAAAGATACAAACCATAATATTTTAAGCACCCCGTACTTGGCACCATATAGCCATAATAATAATCCTCAAACTCATTAATACTGTAAATATTTACTTTAGAAACCCTTCTATAACGAAATAATTTTTCTTTATCATACATTCTGTGGTTCCGAAATAATAATACGGCATCATCTGTATGGATACTTCTTTTTTTAATGGGAATATCTTGTTCTGACAGTTCCACCATACGTTCTCTAACACAAGAAAGAAATTCTCCATCTACTTTTACCTTGCCAGTAATTTTACAATAATATCCTTTATCCAGGGAAAATAAAACACTAACCTTTTCTATATTCTTCTGGCCAGCCACATCATAAACTGCTTTTAACATAAGTTGTGTCACACTTCTTTTATAAGAAGAATTCCCTGCCGGATCTGCTGTAGTAACAAATTCAATTTCACTATCTGGTTTAATTTTTTTATGAAGTTCTTGCAATTTTCCATTTACATTTACAAGTACAATATCATGTGGATATTTTCCCTGCCATTCTTTTGCAAGTTCTAAATAGGTCGTCTGTTTTGGATATTCTCTTCTTTCTCCACATACTGTAACTGCTGTCACCATATCTTCCCTCCATTTTCTCTTATACCATTATAAATGGCAGCCGAATCTGCTCCGTTTCTATCTGGATGCAGCCATTCCATTCTTCGTTTAACATATGCTCCATATGTTCTACAAATACCTTTTCCAACCCATAATGCCCTGCATCTATTATCATTAGCCCTTGTGCAAGTGCATCAATCCCATCATGATGCCCAATATCTCCTGTTACCATTAATTCTGCCCCTTGCCTTATTGCCTCCCCTATCTCTGAATCCCCTGATCCTGGCATAATCGCAACTCTCTCTATTATCTTTTCTTTATCCCCATACAATATCACATTAGGGAGCTTTAATTTTTCCTTTACAATTTCTACAAATTGTTTTACAAAAACTGGCTGGCAAAGATTTCCTATCCTGCCCAATCCATACTCTTGTACCGTTTTATGGAGTACTTCTGTCTCCTTAAACGGAAGCTTATTTACTACTAACCCTGCCATATCCCCTGCAATATCAAAATTTGTGTGCATAGCATAATAACAAATATCCTCTTTTACTAACCTACGTACACGCCTACCAATAAAATCATCCTCATTTACTGATTTCATCCCTGAAAAGATTAATGGATGATGCGTAACCAGCATATCTGCCCCTTTTTGGCACGCTTCTTCAATTACTCTATCTGTAGCATCTACGGCAAGGAATATGGTATGTATTTCTTTTTCACTATCCCCTACAAGAAGACCTATATTATCCCATTTTTCTGCATAACAAGACGGTGCAGCCTGCTCAAGAAACCTTATGATTTCCTTACATTTCATAATACAACAATGCCTCCTCTATCTGTACAAGCTTGTCTTTTAACTCTTCTCTTCTACTGTCAATATGTTCCCCTTGTTCCGTTTCCAACCTAGTAAGAATACTATGTATTAGTTTTTTCTCTTTTTCCAATTCCCCTTTTAAAACTAAATGCTTGTTTTCCAAAAGATATGGCCCATAGTACAATTCTGCTTGTGACATTGCTTTTCTAGAACCCAAAACGGCATGGATAATGGTATATGCCTTCCCATCTTCTATTAACATCGTTTCTTTATCAATACAAAATTTATTTCTTTCTAGCCATTTCCTAACCAAAAACAATTCTGACTGCGGGGAAAGAACCAGTTCTTTTATCCCCTGCAACTTTTCTTGCCCTTTTGTTAAAATCCTCTCTATTAAAGCCCCGCCCATTCCGGCAATCACAATACTGGATGCTTCTCCTTGCCTATAAGCCTCCAAACCGTCTGACAGCCTTACTTCAATCTTATCACAAAGCTTTTGCTCTCTAATATGTTCTTTTGCAATCTCCAACGGGCCACTCCTTATATCCATTGCAATTGCACTGGGAATATGGCCCCCTGCCACCAAATAAATAGGCACATAAGCGTGATCCGTACCTATATCAGCTAGTTGGCAGCCATATGTTACAAAAGAAGCAACCGTTGTCAATCGTTTTGAAATTTGCATTCTTATCCCTCTCAAATCTTATTCCAAATAATCTTTTAATTTCCTGCTTCGGCTTGGATGGCGCAACTTCCTTAATGCTTTAGCCTCAATCTGGCGGATTCGTTCCCTTGTTACATTAAATTCTTTTCCTACCTCTTCTAGCGTACGTGCCTTCCCATCTATTAAGCCAAAGCGAAGACAAAGGACTTTTTGTTCCCGTTCGGTCAATGTTGACATTACAGAAAGAAGCTGCTCTTTTAAAAATACAATTGCTGCCTCTTCTGCTGGCACAGGCATATGCTCATCTTGGATAAAATCTCCTAAATGGCTTTCATCTTCCTCTCCCACTGGGGACTCTAAAGACACTGGTTCTTGTGATATTTTTTGAATTTCCCTCACCCGTTCCACTGGTATATCCATACGCTCTGCAACTTCTTCTGGTGATGGTTCCCTGCCAAGCTCCTGCACTAACTGGCGGGATACTCGGATTAATTTATTAATTGTCTCTACCATATGCACAGGAATCCGTATTGTCCTTGCTTGATCTGCTATTGACCGGGTTATTGCCTGGCGGATCCACCAAGTAGCATACGTACTAAATTTAAACCCTTTTCGGTAATCAAACTTATCAACGGCTTTAATTAAGCCTAAATTTCCTTCTTGGATTAAATCTAAAAACTGCATCCCACGCCCTACATAACGTTTTGCTATACTTACCACAAGGCGCAGGTTTGCCTCAGCCAAACGTTTTTTAGCCGCTTCATCCCCCTGCTCAATTTTCCTTGCTAACTCAATCTCTTCCTCATTTGTCAAAAGTGGCACCTTGCCAATTTCTTTTAAATACATGCGAACTGGATCTTGTAAACCAACACCCTCAGGGACACTTAAATCAATTGATGCTAAATCAATTTCCTCTTCTTCATCCAAAAGTATCTCTTCATCTTCTGTTAAAAGAAGCCCTTCATCATCATCCATGATGCGCAAAATATCCACATTGTGGTTCTCCAGTGTCTCCATTATTTTATCCAAATGCTCAACATCAAGTTCCATATCCCCGAAGTAATCTGATATTTCTGTGTATTCTAATGTATTTTTCTTGCTTTTTGCATATTGTAAAAGACCTTTTAATTTTTCCTGAAAATCCACGGTATGTTCTATCATATCCTGCCCATCCTTCCATAGCTTGTTTATATTCTGTCCTTAATCAAGAGAAATATGCAAATTGTCCAGACTACGCTTAATTTTTGAAATCTCCATTAATTCTTTTAATTCTGTCGTTTTCCCACCTGCATATTCGCACCAATAAGCCTTGACCTTCTTTACTGTTTCGTTTAGTGCACGTTCTTTCTCTTTTTGTGTCATTTCCCTGCGAATGGAAGTATTGAAAAGTGCTGCCGCTTCCCGCTGCTCCTCTTCTGTTTCAAAATAACTAATAATTCTTGCTGGATTCACCTTCCCATCTTTTCTATATTGTTCAAATAATAATTCTGCTGCTTTTTGATATAATTCCTCTGTAAAATCCTTTGGCCCAATAATTCCCTCTAACACTTGAAATAAACTTGTATCTTCTATTAACCATGTAAGCAATAACCTTTGTGACTGCCGGATTCCATCTTTACGCCCTAACTTTTTACCTGCCTGTTCCCTAACTTTTTGCTTAGCAGGAATCTCTGCCCCTTGGTAAGCATAACGGTTTACCAAATTCCTTAGGCTTTCCATTGGGATTTGATATTCCCTGCAAACTGCCTCTAAATAATTATTTCTTTCTAGTTCCTCTGGAAACCCAAGAAGCATTTTTGCAATCTCGTTATAAAATATTGTTTTCTGCTCTGGATCATCCATCTGGAATTCTTTATATTTTACTTCTACTTCAAATAAAAAACTATTTTTTGCTTGTTCAATCCTTTCTTGGAACATTTCTGCACCAAGGTTTTTTATAAATTCATCAGGGTCTTTATATGGGCTCATATTAATCACCTTTGCAGAAAGGCCAGCTTCTTTTATAATTGGTATTGCCCGGAGTGCTGCTTTTGTCCCTGCGCCATCGCTATCATAACTTAGTAGCACTTCATTTGTATATCTTTTTATTAAGGAAGCCTGTCCACTTGTAAATGCCGTTCCTAACGAAGCTACTGCATTATCAAAACCTGCCTGGTGAAGTGCGATTACATCCAAATATCCTTCACAAATAATAATGTTTTGCCTTCTAGAATTCCTGGCAAGATGGATTCCATACAAATTCCTGCTTTTATCAAAAATTTTAGTTTCAGGCGAATTCAAATATTTGGGTTCCCCTTCTCCCATAACCCTGCCGCCAAAACCAATTACCCTGCTCCTAATATCCATAATCGGGAAAATTACACGGTTCCAAAACCTATCATGTGCACCCTTTTCCTCAATCACTACTAAACCACTTTCCTTAAGCTGTGCATCAGTATAACCTTTTTGCTTTAAATACTGATATAATCTTGTACTATTCTTGCCAGCATAACCAAGGCCAAATTTTATAATTGTCTGTGGCGTAAGGTGCCTCTTTCCTGTTAAATATTCCCACCCTGCTAAATCTTTTGTGTTTTTTAATTGATGATAAAAGTACATTGCTGCTTCCTTATGGATTTCCAAAAGTATCGATTTTAAATCAGCTTCTTTCCTTGCCTGTAAATTCTGTTCCTCCTCTTTTGGAAGTTCCACACCTGCACGCTCACCAAGATGCCTTAATGCCTCTGGAAATGACATATTCTCATATTCCATAAGAAAAGTAAATACATTTCCACCTGCCCCACAGCCAAAACAATAATACATCTGCTTACCAGGGCTAACAGAAAAAGATGGTGATTTTTCATTGTGAAATGGACATAACCCAAAATAAGTGCTGCCTTTTTTCTGAAGCCGTACATAACCTGACACCACATCTACAATGTCATTTCTCATACGTATTTCTTCAATTATATCATCACTATAATACATGAACCGCCCTATTCCCCCTCCTTACAATTTCCAAGATTTTGGCACAAAAATACTTTTAAAAACTGCTATTGAATACCCATCTGTCATTCCTGCAATATAATCACAAACTATCTTTTCTTTATCTTGTTCATTTTGTGTTATAAAAATTCTGTATTCCTCTGGCAATCTATCTGGATTTTCCATATAATAGTAATACAGCTCTGTAATCATTTTTTTTGCTTTGCCTTCTTCACTCTTTGCTTTTGGGTTCCTATAAATATGTTCTGACATAAACTGCCGAAGCCCTTTCATTGCCGTCTCTATTTCCTCTGACATACCTATCTTTGGCTGATCCATACTATTGCACACTACATCATGAATCATAATATCCAATCTTTTCTTTACAGAATCTCCTAATATCTCCGTATATTTTTTGGGAATATCTGCTTCTGTCAATATCTGCCCACGAATCGCATCATCAATATCATGATTAATATATGCAATTTTATCCGTAATTCTAACAATTTGTCCTTCTAATGTCTTTGGCTGCCCTGTTGTTTGGTGGTTTCGTATCCCATCTCGCACTTCTCTTGTAAGATTTAACCCCTGCCCTTTCTTCTCTAACAATTCTACTACTCTTACACTTTGCTCTGAATGGATAAATCCTTTCTTACAGACTTTATCTAAAACGGATTCTCCTGCATGCCCAAAAGGTGTATGCCCTAAATCATGCCCTAAAGCAATTGCCTCTGCTAAATCTTCATTTAAACACAATGATCTAGCAATAGTCCTTGTAATTTGGGCTACTTCTAAAGTATGTGTTAAACGTGTCCTATAATGATCCCCTTCAGGAGCTAGAAATACCTGTGTTTTGTGCATTAGCCGCCGGAATGCCTTACTATGTAAAATTCTATCTCTATCCCTTTGATATGCTGTCCGCATATCACATGGTTCCTCAATCCTGTCCCGTACAGCCTCTGCACTTTTTGCTGCATATGGACTTAACCTTTTATATTCCCACTCCTCTTGTTGTTTGCGGATTTCCATTATTTTGCCTCCCCGCTATTTTTTAACCTTTTCCGTTCTCCCTTTCCGAACATTTTATCACACTTAAGGCAACTAGGCAAGCTTTGCTTCCCTAACTATTTCCAATTTTTTTATATTTTCTCTTGCAATTTCAAATCCAATATGATAAACTATCTTAGTCGCCAGCATCAGCGATATATGCAGTTGTGGCGGAATTGGCATACGCGCATGATTCAGGTTCATGTCCATGTACGTGGGTTCGGGTTCAAGTCCCGTCAACTGCACTAAAAGAAAATCCTGTATTTATAAGAAAAGCCTATAAATACAGGATTTTTTGTTATTTTATCTTACTAAAATTAGAGACATTTTTCTCATTTTAGCAGGTCTTTTCAAAAGTATGCAACACGAAATGCAACACGAAATTTACTACTATTTGAGCAAAACTTATACCGCTGCCCCTCTCTCATTCGTCTGCAACATATGCCCATCTGCTGCAAAAATATAGGTCTCTTCTCCATATATAGGGCTTTTAATCATTAACATTTCCTTGTTTGCCATACTTCCATCATTCTTAAAAAAATACCATTTTCCTTCGTCCTTTAGCCAACCTGTCTGCATAATCCCTTCTGGATCAAAATGATACCATTTTCCTTCTACTTCCTGCCAGCAGTTTTTACACAAGCTTCCGTCCTTTTTTTGGTATTTCCATCTACCTGTTTCTTCTATCCAGCCTGATTTATCCCCATAATCCACATATGAAATGTTGACATCTACATTTCCTGTAATTCCTTGTATAGTGCCAGAGCTGGTATATTGCCAAAGTGATACATCATCCCAATCAGATGTCTTATTATAGTACGCATACCAAATTCCATAGCCTTCTTTTTTTAGCTGTTCCAAATCAAAATAGCGACTGCCATAATCTTTGTTTGTATACACTATTGGTATGTATCCTGCTTCCCTCACTTCTCCACAAAAGGCAAGTGTCATATCCATAACCAACTGTTTTGTTACCTTTACGCCTTTCCTTTCTGCATAACGAACAGAATCGTATTCGAAGTCAAAGCCTATCGGATAAGTAACCTTATATTTTTTTGCCTGGCTAATACAATACTGTGCTTCTCGTCTAGCCATATCAACCGTATAAGCATAGGAGAACCAGTATAGCCCTAAAGGGATTCCCTTTTCCATGCAGGCAGCAGCATAAGGAACTAGCTTCTCATCTATGTTCCCTGCCCCATATCCAGCACGAAGTATAATGAAGTCTACTGCTTGTCTTACTTTATCCCAATCTGTTACCTGATTATGGGTACTTAAGTCAATTCCTCTTTTCACTTGTTTTCCTCCTTATTTGCTGCATCTGTCAATCCCTCTCCAATAATATAAGCAATGAGGGTTCCCCCTGCCATAATAATGGAAGTTACTTGTACCGCTGTATTATCTGGCACCTGTGCTAGTGTCATTACTGGAGTTACAAAACCAATGACCGCTGCCCAGAATTTCCTACTTGTTAATTTTCTTGCCCAATCAATCTTTTTCATATCCTTTTCTTTCCTTCTCTCAAATATTCGAAATCCTCTTGCTTCCTTCTTTCAAATATGTTATATTGTACATAGAAAAAGGAGTAACCATCCACAAAGTGGTTAGCCTCCTTCAAATAGCTACAATAAGCCTACTTGAGTCCTGCTAAGAAACAAGGTAGGCTTATTTATTTTCGCTTGTTATTCCTACTATCTATGTAGGCAGGCAGCGCAAGTAGGAAAGAACCTCCTAAGAATAATAAACTCAAAGTCTGGTATGTATCCATATGCACCACCTCCCCTCTTTAGTATAAGTGGGGAAGCTGTCCACCTTGTAACATGATTACTCCATATTCTAATTATAACATATCTCTCATTCCCTAACAACGACCTTTTTCATAGACATTATAAAACCATGATAAGTGCCCCTATCACAGCTCCCATAATTGTACTAATGGCTGCTGTTACCATTGCCATTTTAATCTGCTTATGGGCTTCGGCTGGTTCCTGTTCTAGCTTCTCTAACCGTTCCCCTTGCTTTTCTAACTCCTTCAGCATATTTCCCATATTCACCGCCATTTCTTTTACTGATACTGTTAGATCACTGATTTGGCGCACACTTTCTTCTACCAATTCCAACCTCTTATTCTGTCGGTTATTTTCATCTATCAGACGTTGGTTTTCTGTCTCCATAGTCCTTCGGAACTCGTCATGCTCTGCCCTTGTAATTGGTGTATCCATCTTCTTTCCTTTCTCTTAATTCTCTTCCACTGCCAACTCCTGCCTTCCAGCCCTCTTCAATTCTTCCTTTACTTCTTTTCTTAACCCTTCTGGAACCTGTCCATACCTCTTTCTTCCTGAAAAAATTTGATTCACCCATAACCTTGTAATAGCTGCTTTACTCATCTTTTTCCCCTTCCCTTTCTATTGCATATACCTCTGTACTCATTTCCAACAAACACTCTTCCAACTGTTCTATCCATATTGCCTGGCTATCTATATCTTTTGCCTGCTCTTCTAACTGTTCTTCTTGTTCTACTACCTTTACTTTTAACGCCAATACTTCTGCTTCCATAGTACTTGGTGTTACCTGCTCTACCTCATATCGTTTTCCTATATAATTCACAGTAAACTCTGAATAATTATAATACACACATTTTGGTTCCTGAGCCGTTTCGTTCTCATAATATTAGATTGGTTCTTTGTTTTCATTAAGAAGCTCATACAACGTATGAAAATTAGCTTCTTCCTCTTTCACAATAAACCGCAATACCATTTTCCCATTTGGATACCGATATGGATAAAACTCCCTCACTTTTACTATCGTTTTCCCTACTTGAATCTGCATTTCTTTTCCTCTCCTTCCTTTTTTACCTAGACACTCCTACAAATAATATCCTTTATTTTTGTCACAGAAGAACGCACATGAATCCCTAATTCTCCTATTTTTCCCTTTAACACTATGTCATCCCCCTCATCATCAAGATAAATCCGTTTACAATTTGCTGGCACAGTATCTTCTATATACCTATAATAATAACCATCTATCGAATCATACTCCATATATAAAGTATTCGATCTAGTTCCTGTATCATATCGAAACCATGTTTCATCTTCTCCATTGGAGCAAACAGACATATCTACTGTAAACCCTTCCCCAAATGCCACATAGGTTCCATTTAACAAGACTCGTATCTCTGCGGTTGCCAAGGTTTCCGCATTAGCAACATTATTGGTAAATCCTATATAAATGGTATTATTCCAAATACTTTTATTTACATATGAATCCCCCAATATCTGATATAAAACTTCAATCGTTACTCCCTCTGGCCATATCGTTTCCCATGCCCCATTTTTATAAATCTTTCCTTCTGTAATCTCCCTCCATGCCCCACTAGAATACCGTTTGATACTAGTTACATCTTGCCATGCCCCATTTGCATATCTCTTTATACTCATTTCCTCACCTCACCAAGCCCAAAGGACAGAACTACTAGAAGGGGTAGAAGATTGGATTGCCACTCCTTTGACACTTGTTGCCACAGGCACCCCATTGGAAAAATATACTGGCTGCATCGTAGAACCTGCATTGGCATTTAACTTATTGGCAGAACTGGCGGCTCCCCCTGCTGTAGAAGAACCTGCATAGGTATGGGTATGCCCTGTTTTTGCAAAAGCAGAAGCATGGTATCCATCTACGGTATCTGCATTACATTGATCTTCCTCCGCCTTCGCATCCCATTTTCTTTTCTCTTCTTCGGTTACATGAATGTCCCCATTTTTTTCATGCTTCTCTGCTTCTTCCACTTTTTGCTTCAGGTACACATCATTATTTAACAAAGCCCCTTTTATCTCATTTTCTAGTTCCGCTGTTAAATACTCCTCTTCTTCTACCTGATGGATTTCTTGCTGAAACTCTGGTGGTTCTTTGATGGCTAAATTTCCCATAGCACTTTTCTCCCCTCTCCTAATCCCATCAAAAAGAGCATCCTCTCGGATGCCCTTACTTTCTATTTGCAATCTATTTCTTTTTGTGTTATACTAACTTTAACAAAGGGAACACCACCCACAAAGTGGTTAGCCTCTATTTATGGTGAAATAACTGCCTGTCCGGCTAAGACAAGGGCAGTTATTTTTTTGCCTATTTCCTATTCTCTAAACAGGAGATAAGCGCAAGCAAGAATAACACGAATGTCAACATCAATGATATTGCTTCGTATGTACTCATGTGCACCACCCTCCTTCTTTGGTAAAAAGAGAGGCAAACTACCCTATCTATGGTGTCCCTTACTTTTTATTATAACACAATCTTTAGCATGGTTCCATTCCTTTTTCACAGCACTTTTTTGGCTGCCCCATTCACTCCTACATACATACTACACCGTTTTACACTCCCATTTACCCCTGCATACGCTGCCTGAATCGCCCTACTTACTCCATTTATCCCTACAAAAGAGCCATGGTTGTCATTACAGGCTGTGTTACAAGTCCCTGTACAGGTTCCACTACAAGTTGTCTTACAGCTATCTTTACAACTTTCCTTACAAGTATCTTTGCAATCCCCTTCACAACCTCCTTTACAGCTCTCTTCACAGCTCCCATCACAACCTCCCTCACACCCAAAACAATGCCCATCACAACCTCCACAACCAATACAGCTCCCCGAACAACTGTCATCACAGGTTCCCTCACAATGCACCCAGCATCCATCTCTACAGCCCCCAGAACATGCCTCCCCACAAGGGCAATTACTATACATTCCCATACCTTCCTCCTACGCTTTCCCTCGAAATACCAGGTTTAAATATCTTGTTTTTTCTGTATATGTTGTATAAATAGAAGATAAAATTGGAAAGTCCTCATAGGTTTTCAATCGGTTCCCTTTTTCATCTAGGGTACTAAAACAATCCATTCCTACCGTCTGGTAGTACTGAACCGCTTGATCTCCTGTCACACTATCTGGTTCTGCTACATCAATCTGGACGACTACTGTCTTGGTTGGCACCCCTCCTTCCAAATCAATCCGTTCATCCACACGGTTTACATTCTTCCATTCTGTTTTTCCATCTTGTAAAAGAAGTCTCATTCCTTTTCCTCCCCTGCTAATTCTTGTAACATTTCATATTCTTCTTTCCCTACAATTCCTTCTGCATTCTCATATGGCAGAAAACATCTCTTTCTTTCTAGTAACCCTTTTTTCCTATAATAAGTGTTCCAAAAATATACATTTGCTAATGCCCTTGCCTTATGCATCCCACAAATAAAAGTCGCCCTTTTATCTGGTGTCCCAAATACTTGGTAATTATAAGCCGTACACCAAGCACAACCATCTGCTATGGGACAAGAAAAACATTCCTCTGTCGATTGGGATTTTCTTGTAATGTTACGGAAACAAGAAAGGCAATCTTGGCTATATTTTGAAACCCCTATCCCTTCCTCTAAACTTCCAATTACCATTGGTTCCTGCTCTGCCCCTAAAGAAGTCTCCATAAAGCGGATACAAGGATATAAGATTCCATCTGGATCACAGGCTAACATCTGCCCCGTTGCTCCACACCAATTTTCATTTTTCTTCTCTTCCAAGGGCTGAAAACCTTCTTCTTGAAAAAGAGAACAATAATGGCTTTCTACCAGTTCTTGTTCGATATAATACTCTGCTAATTTCTTTAATTGTTGATAAAAAATAGCTGGGTGGACTTGGTTATCCCACACATCTTCAAACACGCAATTCGCGTGAACATCTTGAAATCCTATTTTATGTAAATGGATCATGGATTCATATAGAAATCGAATATTTTCTGGTGAAATGGTGACTTTTGTCCCTGTACACCCATAGTTCCTTATACTATGTTTTACTGCCTTTATTACTGTATCATACGAAGGGCTTCCATCTGGAAACCGCCGGCAAGCATCATGCAGCTCTTTATTTCCATCAATCGTAATATTTAATGAAGTCCAGTTCCCATACTCTTTCAAGAACTCCTGAAATCGTTTATCAAAATATAAGATCCCATTGGTACAAATCGAAAACCGATGGAACTCTAACCACGGGTGATGGAAAAGGATCATTCTTTCTGTTACATAATCACAGATTCTTCGGATTAACTCGATCTCCAACAAAGGTTCCCCTCCAATAAAC
>CAJTLB010000029.1 GCA_910577045.1 uncultured Lachnospiraceae bacterium
ATTCGGCAGATTGGTGCTTTGGGAGATTATATTCATTTTGGAATTACAATTTGCGAAAACTCAAGTCTAAGAAATACTTACTTGCAATAATTATAACATTTTGTATAATAAAGCTGTAATTTTGCCAATATGGTTTACAGCCAATTAAAAGATAGTACCTGCGGATTTTATCCAGATAACATACAATATAAATGAAAAATATATCCCCTACTTACTAAGCCCCATATGCTGGCTTAGTAGCATATTTTTTCTGTATAGGACCTTGGCATAAAATAAATAGCCGTTAAAAACGGCTAAATTCTTTCTTCAAATATATAAAAAATACGATTTTTCTCATCATACATAATAAATAAGGTATCATTATATTTTGTAAGTTCCATCCAAAGGTATTCTGGGCAGAATACAGGATAATACTCCTTTGGCACCTCTAATTTCTCCAATATTTTCTCTGCAAAATCCGTATTTAGCCCGCCACGGTAAAATCCATCCATATCCATATTGTTACTATTTAACTGAAATATGGTATATCGCTCACCATCGGATCGGAATGATGCTGGTGAATGAATATCATAAATTTCTGTAATATGTTCTGGGAATTTAATCTTCCAATTTTCTTCATAGATTTCCTGTGTGGTATAAACAAAACTATTATAAATAGAATAAATAAAAAAGCCTATACATGCCACAATTAAACTAGATAATATTATTTTTTTCACTTTATACACCCACCTTTTTATATTTTAACACTATATTTTATTAAAATCAATTATGACTTATATTACTTTACTAAATTTTTAAACTTTTTACTATAAATATCAAAATAAAAACAATGGAAAAGCTATACACTTTATGATAAAATAATATAAGGTATTTTATTACGGAGACAGAAAAATGGATAAAAACGAATATCTATCAGCAATAATCCTTAAATATAGAGAAAAACTTCAAGAAAAAATTAAAACTAGAGAAATAGAAATGCAAAAAGATAATACGGATCATTATATGATATATCATGCTCTTGGATTTACAAGCAAAGAAGGATATCAAATTGATTATCAACAAAACGTAGGGAGATTTTTATATAAATATGCAGGATCTATGTTAGAAGAATTAGCTATTAAATGTTTTTCATTGGCATATCCAAATTCAAAACAAAAAGTTATTTTAACAAATTCTATAGATAATAGCCCTAAAACTATAGAAATAGATTGCCTTGCAAATAATAAAGCATATGAAATTAAATGGAAAGATGCAACTACCGATGGAGATCATATAAATAAAGAACTTAAACGCCTAAAAATTATTAAAGAGGCTGGATATATGCCCGTTAGAATTATGTTTTTTATGCCAAACAGGCTCCAAGCTATTTCTATACAAACTAGGATAAAAATTGCTTATGAAAAAATGGGTGGAGAATATTATGCTGGAAATGCTGCTTGGGAATATATAAAAAAAGAAACTGGAATTAACCTAAAAGATTTATTTGAAAATTTTAAGGAGTGATTAACATGCAAGAAAATTGCATTATACAGGGTGATTCATTAAAAATTTTAAAAGAAATAACTGAAAAAAGTGTAGATTTAGTATACCTTGATCCCCCTTTTTTTACTCAAGAAGAACAATCTTTGTCTTCCAAGGCTAATGTAATATATTCATTTAATGATAAATGGAATAATATGGATACTTATTTAAACTTTATTCAAGAAAGACTTTTAGAATGTAAAAGAATATTAAAAGATTCTGGAAGTATTTTTCTTCATTGTGATAGAAATGCCTCCCATTATTTAAAAATCCTAATGGATAAGTTATTTGGTATAACTAACTTTCAAAGCGAAATTATTTGGAGTTATAAACGATGGTCAAACTCTAAAAAGGGTCTGTTAAATGCCCATCAAATTATTTTATTTTATAGCAAAACAAAAGACTTTAAGTTTAATAAAATATATACTAATTACTCAGAAACAACAAATATTGATCAAATATTGCAAGCACGTGTCCGTAATAAAAATGGAAAGTCTGTATACAAAATAGATAACAATGGAGAAATTGTAATTGGGCAAAGTAAAAAAGGTGTACCATTATCTGATGTATGGGAAATCCCTTTTTTAAACCCCAAAGCTAAAGAAAGAACAGGCTATCCAACCCAAAAGCCAATTATATTATTAGAACAAATCCTAAAATTAGTAACTGATGAAAATGATTTGGTGGTTGATCCCTTTGTAGGTTCTGGTACTACAGTAGTAGCTGCCAAAATACTAAACCGAAAATACATTGGTATTGACAAATCACAAGAAGCCATAACTTTAACCAAAGATAGATTAAACTCATTAATAAAAACAGAATCCTATTTATTAAAAAAAGGAAGAGCCGCATATCAAAACTTACCAGAAAAACATATGGATATTCTTCGTCACCTAAATATAACCCCTGTCCAAAGAAATAGTGGAATTGATGGATTTCTCAAAGAGTATATATATAATAAGCCCGTTTCTCTTAAAATCCAAAGAGAAGACGAAACATTAGAAGAAGCTGCTAATAAATTACTAAAAGCAAGTAAAATAAAACAATGCAGTTTTATGATCTTAATTAGGACACATATTGATTATTTAGATATATTTGACTTTAATACTATTCCTGATAACATGCGTATTATTGATAGTTATGAAGTTCAAATAGATACCTTAACAGATGAATTTAAAAAATATGCCTGTGAATCTTATTAATTTATTTTTAACAAAATGAACCACTAAAAACATCATGCCAGTGGCAGGTGAAAAGAAATTGCTATCCCCCACTGACATGAAATCATGGCACATATCTATAAAAATACCACCATACTCTATAAAATTACTCCCAATCTTGTAAAGCTTCTACCCCAGTTTCTCCAGTCCGCACTTTTATTACGTCTTCTACATGATAAATAAATATCTTCCCATCTCCTATATGTCCTGTATAAAGTGCTTTTTTTGCTGTTTCTATTACTTTTTCTACTGGAACTTTTGCAACTACTACTTCTACCTGTATCTTTGGAAGAAGCTGCATTTCTACTGGAATCCCACGGTAATATTCTGTTGCCCCTTTCTGCATGCCACAGCCTAATACCTGGGTTACTGTCATGCCCGTTACGCCTATTTCATTCATTGCAAGCTTCAATTCTTCAAATTTCGCCTGCTTTGTCAATATCTCTATCTTAGTAAGTTTTATATCAGATGCAGCCTGAGCTGCGCTGCTTTTAACCTGTACAGGTATCGCCTCTTCTACAGGCACAACTGTTGTTTTATTATTTGCTGTATCTACATAATCTGCCATATTAGGGCTGGCAGGAAGAAAATCTGCATAAGCACTTGTTAAGCCATGTTCTGTCGCATCTAACCCTAGGATCTCTTCTTTTTCACTAACACGGAGCCCTATTGTTTTATCCAAAACAACAAAAATAATTGTCATAGTAATGGCTACCCACGCCAAAACGCTTATTACGCCAAGACATTGAACCCCAAGCATATGGAACCCTCCGCCATAGAACAATCCACCATCTAAAGCAAAGATCCCTGTCATTAATGTCCCCAGTAACCCACAAGCGCCATGTACGCCAACTGCACCAACTGGATCATCAATTTTTAATCCTTTATCCACAAACTCAATTACCAATACAACTGCAATTCCTGCCACAATACCAATAACAGCGGCACCAACTGGGCTTACCACATCACAGCCTGCTGTAATTGCAACAAGCCCTGCCAATGATCCATTTAATGTCATAGATACATCTGGTTTTTTATAACGAATCCATGTAAAAAGCATAGTTGCACAAGTTGCACATGCTGTTGCTAAATTCGTAGTAACAAATACACTCCCTGCCGTTACTATCGCATCCCCTTCCATAGATACAGTAGAACAGCCATTAAATCCAAACCAACAGAACCAAAGGATAAACACGCCTAATGCGCCTAATGTTAAACTATGGCCTGGAATAGCCCTTGGTTTTCCTTCCTTTGTATATTTCCCAATACGGGGCCCTAATATTTTAGCGCCAATTAAAGCTGCACAGCCGCCTACCATATGTACCGCCGTAGAACCAGCAAAATCATGGAACCCTGCCTGTGCTAACCAGCCGCCTCCCCAAATCCAATGCCCAGATATAGGATATACAAATAAAGAAATCATTAGGCTATATAAACAATAAGAAATAAATTTTGTCCTTTCTGCCATAGCACCTGACACAATCGTAGCAGATGTTGCACAAAATACTGTCTGGAAAATTAGAAATGCATAAAATGGTACGCCTGATGGCGTAATAGCGGAATAATCTGCTTTAGTAAAGAAATCAATTGCCCCAAAAAAGCCGTTTCCACTTCCAAACATAATCCCAAACCCTACTAGCCAGAAAATCGGGGTGCCAATACAGAAATCCATTAAATTCTTCATAATAATATTTCCTGCATTTTTCGCCCTAGTAAATCCTGTTTCCACCATAGCAAACCCTGCCTGCATAAAAAATACAAGTGCGGCGCCTATTAGTACCCAAATCGTGTTTACTGCTGAATAATCCATAACAATTCCTCCCTCCTCTTATAGCATAAAAAGACTTATATGCCACTAAGGCAGCATATCTCCTTTAGCAGGCTACGCACAAAAAAAGCGTGTAACTGTTTGTTCCCAAACAACTACACGCCTTCGTGCCATCTCTCTATTGCTGAGTGACATTCTATCTTAAATTCAGGAAAAAAGATTGAAAAAAACAGACATATTCTGTATACTGAAAAGAAAGTAGAAAAAGGAAGGGAGAAAAATATGGATACTAATATGATTATATCAATCCCCACACATGGAAGCTCCCAGCCCCTTTTATCGCTTTATACTATAAAGTACCAGGAAACTATAACGGATCAGCCATGCCGGCTGCTTTTTTATGAATTTTATGGGACAGAAGAAAGTATTACTTATATTCCAAATGGATGCATTGATTTTCTTATCCAAGAACAAAAAAGCCAAGGAATATTTTTACAGCCATTTTTATCCTATGAAACTATAAATTGTCTGCCAGGAAGCCGCTATTTTGGTATCCGCTTCCCTACAGGCATGCTTCCAAGCCGTCATTTCCAAACAGAATACTTTACGGATGGCATCCTCCGGCTTGCTACTTTCGAAGAACGGATAACATGGTTTTCACAAGCTTTCCAGCCAAAGCAACAAACCATGGCAGTTAGTGATCCAGTCCATTATATATTAGAGCAAATCTGTTTATCTAATGGCACTATTTCTATCCATAAACTTTCTGAAACACTCAATTATTCCGAACGCCATATCCATCGGCTTTTTTTAGGGCATATGGGATTTAGCCCCAAACACTATAGCCGGATTATCCGGTTCCAGTCGGCTCTTTTTGAGATGCTTAACGCCCCTGAAAAAAATAACTCTGATTTTATTAAATGCCTAGGATACTCTGATCAGGCGCATTTCCAGCGCGAATTTAAGGAATTTACTGGCCTTACCCCAAGGCAATTTATTAATTTATACCTTATTTCCACACTACGGGTTTAATCCTTTACAACAATGGAGATAACAACCTAGACACTTGTTCCTTTAAACGGATATACAAACTCCTCTGGCTATAATCATATGGCGTAATTTCTGTTGACTTTCCTAAATCTTTTAAGAAAATATCTTCTAACTGCCTTGTAAGCCCTGAACTATATAATACCGCATTTACCTCGAAATTTAAATAAAAACTCCTCATATCCATATTTGCTGTCCCATAGCTTGCTGCAAGCCCATCTACCATTAAGCCCTTTGCATGGAGAAACCCATTGTCATACGTATAGCATTTTACCCCTGCTTCTAAAAGTTCCCCTACAAAAGAATAGGTTGCCCAATATACAAATGGATGGTCTGGCTTACAAGGTATCATTAACCTAACATCTACACCAGACATTGCCGCTATCCGCAATGCTGTCATAACAGATTCATCAGGAATAAAATATGGCGTTTGGATATAAATATTATTCTTTGCCTTGCTAATTAAACGAAGATAATTATCCCTTATTTCCTGCGAACGGGAGTCTGGGCCGCTAGAAATAATTTGTACGCCTGTAGATCCTTTTCCTTTTATTTCTGGAAAATACCCTTCCTGTGAAAACAAATCATCCTTTGCTGCATAATTCCAATCTAAAATAAAACGGATTTGAAGCTGTGAAACGGCAGAACCTTCTATTTTTAAATGAGTGTCCCTCCAATAGCCAAATTTCTTATCTAGCCCAATATACTCTTTTCCAATATTAAATCCCCCTACAAATGCCGTTTTTCCATCAATTACTACGATTTTCCTATGGTTCCGATAATTAATACGCAGATGGAGCCGTTTTAATAAGGCAGGAAAAAAAATCGCTGTATGGATCCCTTGTTTTTCTAATTGTTTCCAATAGGAAGATTTTACACTCCTGCCTCCCATACCATCGCATAATACCCTAACTTCTACCCCTTCCTCTACCTTTTTTAACAAATGCTTTACAATACGTTCAAATAGAATATCTTTTTTTATAATATAATATTGAATATGGATAAATTTCTCTGCTTGGTCAATTGCTTCAATTAACGCATCAAATTTTTCATTCCCATCTGTATAGACGGTTACTTCATTATCTTCCGAATATGCTGCCTGTAATGCTTCCAAGTTATATAATACCAGATCATGGTAACTTTCTAGCAGCTTGTCCGACAAACTAAATTCATTTCGGAAAATCACTTCTTCCTGTTTTTGTATCTGTGAATTTAAGCTATCCTCCATTTCTTTCATACGGAACATTTTCCGCTTGTGCATATTTTGGCCTAACAAAAGATAAAGCACAAACCCGGCAATTGGGATAAAATACAAAACCAACAGCCACGTCCAAACTGTTTTAGGATCTCTTCTTTGAAAAAATACAATCGCAATAGCAAGCAGGGCATTTAAAATAAGTAGATTATTCATAACCCATTCTGCTACTACTGTTATATAGTGCCATATAATCTGTACTCCTGTTAAATCAGGCATATTTATCACTGTCCTTTTATCGTTTATCTCTTGAAATAATAAGATTATACTTTTCATTTTACCAAAATAATGATACAATATAACATATCCCGCATGGATAATTGATATTATTATACCCAGGAGGTACCAAATGAAAACCATACTAACTGTAGTTCTGGTAATTCTGGTTATCCTTGTTGTGCTTCTAGGAATTCTTGCCTACTTTGGCAGGAAAGCACAGAAGAAACAGGCTGAGCAGAAAGCTACTATGGATGCCATGGCACAGACCATGTCCCTGTACATTATTGATAAGAAACGTATGAAACTCACTGAAGCAAACCTTCCAAAAATTGTCCTAGACTCCACCCCAAAATATATGCGGTGGATGAAAATGCCTATGGTAAAAGCGAAAGCTGGCCCTAGAGTAATGACTTTAATTTGTGATGAACCTGTATTTGCCCAGATTCTTCCAAAACAGGAGGTAAAGGCAACCATAAGCGGCATCTACATAACAAGTGCTAAACGGATCCGTGGGCCCTTACCTGAACCTAAAAATAAGAAAAAAGGGTTTTTTTCCCGTTTCAAGAAAAAAGGCTGACTTCACCAGCCTTTTTTTCTTTGAGGCAAATATTAATTTTACAATCTGAAATATATTCATAATTAATATCTAATGAATAATCTATCTGAATATCAATAGAATCTTCCTTTTCCTTTACCTCTATATGGCTTGTAGACAACCCAATCAATAAATTCCCAAATGGCGTATCATAATAGGTCATATTTTTTTGCTTTTCTTCAAAAACCATATGCACATTTGTTACTCCCTTTTTGGTAATATCGACCATATGGTCATTGAACTTTATCATATTCCTTGTAGTACCTTCTATTCCTTCCATCGCTTCATCAAATAATAGATAATGCCTTCCATTCCTTTTATAATAATCACCTATTGTAATCACTTCTAAAACATCTTTATCATCATTGGAAAATTGTAACCCCGATATAGAAACCAGTACTTCTTTATTCATAACTTAGCCTCTCCCAAACTCTCTATTTTTAGTACTCTTCAATATTAATTTGTGTTGTATCTTTGACAGAACAAGGTAAAATCGACTCAGCAAACTGCTGAAATTTTTCTGTGGCATCACTAACATAAAAAGTATGTGTCTGCTCTTGACCTTCTTGTAAGCTAGTATTCCCAATCCCCTCTTCTATAAGGAGTGCTTTTAATTCTCTTGCTGTTTCATAGGCAGGGTTTACTAAAGTTACATTCTCTCCCATTACCCTTCCCACAGTAGAACGGATTAATGGATAATGAGTACAACCCAATATTAAAGTATCAATTTGCTTTTCTTTTAATTCCTGTAAATACCGGGAAGCAATTTCTTCTGTAATAGGGTCTTTTAAAAAAGTTCCTTCTTCTACTAAAGGGACAAATAATGGGCATGCTTTCCCTATTACGCAAAGCCCTGGATTTAGTTCTTCCAAAAAATGAGTATACACTTTACTATTAATTGTAGTTTCAGTAGCAATAATACCTATCCTTCCATTGTGTGTTGCTGCTGCCGCTGTCCTTGCCCCTGCCTTAATCACGCCAATAATAGGGATATCTAGCTCTTTCCTAACATCTTCCAGGGCAACTGCGCTTGCCGTATTACATGCTACTACAATTGCTTTTACTCCCTGTGTTTTTAAAAAACGGATAATCTGCCTTGAATATTTAATAATTGTATCCCGTGACTTGCTTCCATACGGCACCCTTGCCGTATCTCCGAAGTAAACAATTCTTTCTTCAGGAATTTGGCGCATAATTTCCCTTGCAACTGTAAGCCCGCCCACTCCAGAATCAAATACGCCTATTGGTGCTTTTCTGTCCGCCATGGCACCCTCCTACCTGTTATATCTTAAAAAAGCAATGGCAATTAACTTTGCTATAAGTTCTGCCTTACTAATCCCTTTTTCTTCCCATAACATAGGATACATACTGATTCCTGTAAATCCTGGAAGCGTATTCATTTCATTAAACACTACCTGGTTTGTATCTTTTTCCAAAAAAAAGTCTACCCTAGATAACCCATAACCGTCTAATGCTTTAAAAATCTTTATGGCATCTTCCCTAATTTCTTCCTCTTTTCCTACGGGCAATACAGGAGAAAGATCTGTTTTAGACTCTTGGCTATGATATTTCGCTTCATAATCATAAAACTCGGCTGCTGCCAAGATTTCTCCTATTCCTGAAGCCTGGCAGTCTTCCCCGCCCAATACTGCACACTCTAATTCTCTTCCTGCAATCATCTCTTCTACAAGAATTTTCCTATCGTGGCCTGCCGCCAAGAAAAGCCCTTTTTCTAATTCTTCTTTATTTCCTGCCCTAGACACCCCACAAGAAGACCCTGCATTAGAAGGTTTAATAAAAACTGGATAACTTAATTTTGCTTCTATTTTTCCTATAACAGTTCCCATATCCTTTAACTCATAACGCATTACTGGAACATAGGCTGCCTGGCGGATACCCAATGAATCTACTATAATTTTTGTAGATAACTTATCCATTGCTACACTAGATGCCAATACGCCACAGCCTACATATGGTAATTTTGCAAGTTCTAAAATACCTTGGACTGTCCCATCTTCTCCATATAAGCCATGCAAAACAGGAAATACCAAATCTAATTTCTGTTCTACAGCCTTTCCCTCTTCTAAAAGTAATATGGCCTTTTTTGTTGCTTCTGGGGATAATATCGCATGGACTGTTGAATTTTTCCAGCTTCCATCCTTTATATTTTCAATAGATTCTGTTTTTAGCCAATCTCCTTCCTTTGTAATACCAATCAAAAGCACATTATACTCTTCTGTATTAATACAGGAAGCTATTGTTACCGCTGAAACACAAGAGACCTCATGTTCTGATGATTGGCCCCCAAAAAGTACTGCAATTGTTTTTTTCATAATAATCCTCACATTCTAATTACTGATCTTATTAGCTATAATTTATGTTTATGCAAATTTACTTCCATATGTGTATCTTCTACCCATTTTACGACTAAGAAAAAGAATATTCAAGAACTTTCCACAAAAGATAAATATTGTATAAGATGCCAGGTTATGGCAATACTCTGGCTATAAACAATCAAAACACAGAAAGGCATGGTGCTCTATGAGGCGTTCAAAATATTTACACTATCCTAACCTTTTACATAGGAGGAAAATACGGCAAAATATCATATTATTTTTATTATCGGTTTGTATCTGGGTTTTATGTGGCGTTTACCTAACTCTACGGAAAGAAGAACATACCCTTGCCATGCAGCAGGATCTAGCAGAACAAGTAGTGCGGTTCCATGTACTTGCAGCAAGCAATAGTGCTAGTGATCAAGCACTAAAACTTCTTGTTAAAAATGCTGTTTTAGAATATATGTCAGAACCTCTTGCCCGCTGTGAGAATGCAGCTGAAGCTTTAGAAATCCTGGATACCCATACCCATGATATTTTAAGAGTTGCAAAATCTGTAATTGAGGAAAATGGTTATTCCTATTCTGTAACTGCTAAAATTGAAGAAGTTTATTTTCCAGTAAAATCTTATGGAGATGTTACATTTCCTGCAGGTGTTTATACTGCTTACCGAATTATTATAGGAGAAGGAAAAGGAAACAACTGGTGGTGCGTGTTATACCCTCCTCTTTGCTTTATTGACATTACCCATGGCATTGTCCCTGAGGAATCAAAGGCACAATTACGTGCCCTTCTTACCGCAGAAGAATATATGGCCATTACAGATGGATATCCCAGTTTACTTTTTGACGAAACAGAAGATCCAAAAGAAGTCTATCTGCGTTTCCGTTTCTTACAATTTTTAAATCCATAACCTATACTTATACATAAGAGGGGTCAGCTTTTAATCTTTTTAGATACAGCTGACTCCTGGTTATCTATATGTTTCCGGCTTGCTTCTTTTGCCGCCTCTATATCATGGTTCTTAATCCGATTTATAATTTCCATATGTTCTTCTACTAACGTATTTCTTTTTTCTTTGTCTTTAATATATTCCATACGGTAGCGGTACATTTGCTCACGCAGGTTATGGAGCATTTGGATTAAACGCTCATTTTTTGTGCCCATATAAATCATTTCATGGAATTCTACATCCATTTCAGCTATTTTTGTAACATCATTACTTTGCACTTCTTTTTTAAAATTCTCAAGCTGCTTTTCTGCTTCAACAATTTCTTCCTCTGTCATTCTCTGGCAAGCCAACTCTGCTGCCAATTCCTCTAGTGCCTTACGGACTTCTAAAACATCCCGCAAGCTTTTTTCAGTAATACTTGCTACCTCAGCGCCCTTCCTTGGGATCATTACTACTAGCCCCTCTAACTCTAACTTACGGATTGCTTCCCTTACTGGCGTCCTACTAACACCTAAACGGCCCGCAAGCTGAATCTCCATTAAACGTTCCCCTGGCTCTAGCTCACCTTTTAATATAGCCTGCCTCAAGGTATTAAATACCACATCCCGTAATGGCAAATAATCTCCAATTGTTACTTTCATATCTTCCTGCATATGTTTCTCCATTTCTATACCTATTTTGTAACTGGTACAGGCTCCGCTATATATACTTGCTTTGCCAAGCCAGATGCTTTTAAGCCGTCAGCAGCAGATTTTACAACTTCCATATCTTGATATAAGCCAAATACAGTTGGCCCGCTTCCACTCATTATAGCATTTAGTGCCCCATGGCTTTTCATAAAACCTTTCAATTCCTCAATTACTGGATACATAGGGATCGTCACTGTCTCTAACACATTTCCCACGCGCTTAGAAACCCCTTCTATATCCTGTTTCTCTATTGCTTTTATCAACCCATCAATATCTGGATGAAACGGTAATTTTCCAACCTGTAAATTTTCATATACTAAACGAGTAGAAACACTAACAGATGGTTTTGCAATCAATATTTTACAATGTGGCATTGCACTTAATGGCGTTAAAATTTCCCCAATCCCTTCTGAAAGGGCAGTCCCCCTTAAAATACAATAAGGCACATCAGCCCCAATTTTTACTCCACGTTCCATAAGTGCTTCTTTAGAAAGCCCTAATGAAAACAAACGGTTTATGCCAAACAGCACTGCTGCAGCATCACTGCTCCCACCTGCCATGCCTGCTGCTACTGGAATAAATTTTTTTAAAATAATTTTTATTCCCCTCCTAATCTTAAATTCCCTTATTAACAAATCTGCTGCTTTATAAACCAGATTATCTTCATTAACAGGTAAATAAGATAAGTTTGTTTCCACTTGGATACCAGGGCGTTCTTGTATAATTAACTCTAACATATCATATACACTAACAGTCTGCATAATCATGCGCACTTCATGATAGCCGTCTTCTCGTTTTTTAATTACATCTAACCCAAGGTTTATTTTCCCATATGCCCGTAAATTTATTTTCCTTAACATTTCTTAACCTTTCTATATTGTTTGTATTCTGTATACAAGCATTTTTATTATAACATAATCAAGAATTTTTGTCCACGATAGTATAAAGTTTTTTCTGATTTTGCCGATAACACTTATGAAACTAGAAATATATGGATGCCTCTTTCTAGAGGCAGTGATTACCATGGAGGGTATCATATGAGCATGAGTGTAAATGGAATTGGAAATGAGCCTATTAATGTTGATGCCGCCTATACAAAGAGCCCATCAGCTTCTGCAGCAAAACCTGCTGCATCTACTACGACAACCCCTGCCAAGACTCAGACAGAAGACAAGGCTGCCGTTTATGAACCTTCAGCAAAAAAACCAGTTGCTGATAAAAATACTTATACCCAAAATACTGCTCTTGTAAATAAGTTAAAAGCAGACGCAGAACAAAAAAACGAATCCTTCCGTAAATTAGTGGAGTCCGTAATTAGCAAACAAGGAAGTACATACCAGAATGCAGATTCTATGTGGAAGTTCCTTGCTAGCGGAAAATTTACAGTGGACAAAGAAACTGCACTTGCTGCGCAAAAAGAAATTGGCGAAGACGGCTATTGGGGTGTAAAACAAACTTCAGAACGTATCTTTTCTTTTGCAGAAGCCTTAACTGGAGGCGATCCTGATAAAATGGAAGAAATGCGTGCTGCATTTATTAAAGGCTATAAGCAGGCTACTGGAACTTGGGGAAAAGATCTTCCTGATATTTCCAGTAAAACTTATGATGCTGTTATGGAAAAATTTGATAACTATAACAAAAAAGACGAGCAGGATTCTGTAACAAAAATAGAAACAGAAGCATAATGTTTTTGTTTGTGCAATCAAGTAGGGGAATGTCCTTCTCCACTACTCGCCGCGCGCCCCATGCGCTGCCTTAGCGGTATATTTCCTCTGCATGGGGCTGCGCATAAAAAAGAGGGCTTTTAGCCCTCTTTTTTAACTACAATTCCTCTACTTTTTTCATTAGCACCAGCCTATCCCCTGGACGGATCTTATCATCTTTTAATTCATTAATAGCTTTAATACTATCTACTGTTGAATAGAAATTTTTTGCTATTTTCCATAATGTATCTCCTGGCTTTACTATATATCCTACAATCCCTGGAAGCCTTTGTATTTTTTCCTCGTCATATGGCTTTGCTGTAAGGTTTGTAATAATTTCGACCTCTAATTGCCTCATAATCAAGGCATCTAATGTAATTACTGCTTTAATTTCTATTTCATCACTATTTGTCATTACGGCATTCATCTGTTCCAAGCCACATTCTAAATGCCAAATACAATCTTGTGTAATTCCAGGTGCTTCTATTTTATGGGAAAATGGCAAGATCCCATCTAACATTTGTAATGGTTCCTTATCATCTAATGCGGCATATAAAAGCGACACATATACTGCCCCTTCTACATTTAAGCCATCTGGGGCAGCCTGCACCTCATCAATCCGTACACTTCCGCTACTATTACAAATTTGTAGGATCCTTGGCTGTTCCTTCCCTAGTTTTAACCGATCTGCTGCACGGCATTTAGCAGAATTACGGAGCAAAAGCTGTTCATAGGGAATTTTCTTTGTAACAGGCTCCATATCTTTTACTGCAGAATAAACATCACTCATAATTTCTGCCTGCTGTTCTTCATACAGGCAAATATCTAAATCAATTACATACTCAATCCCAAGTATTCTTTGTTCTCCATCAAAATCTGTCCTAACCTCTATATCATTCCCACTTAGACTTAAACGAATATATGGAATCATATCTTCCTGGCAGCCAGCGCAGTCAATGGTACAAGCAATGGGTATATTATGTTCTGTCCACTGAAGTGAATTATTTTCATCTGCTGCCTTATATAAGACAAATAAAAATAATTCTCCATGAAGCCCTAATTTCCCTTCCATAGGGCGGATTTCCATAGAACGGAGCTGGGCCTGCTCCCATAGTATTTCTGCAATGTCGGGTTTATTCCCTGACAATTCCAGCTCATCTTTTATTCTACAAGTATCTTTTGTCTTTATAGCAATTGGGGTAAATATTAACCGGGAGGTCATATATTGAATATCGTTATCCTCACTAATTTCAATCCCTGCTTCTTCCTCTTGTGTGCGCTCTGCCTCTACAATCAATGTCAGTACTGCCTTGATACTGATTTTCCTAGAATTAATTAATGTTATTGTTAAATCTTCTAGCTCATAGGAAAGCCTTGCCTCATCACTTGGCAATAGCCCATCTATATTCATTAACTCCTCAAATGGTATAGATCCCTTAATACTATGTATTGCATTCCCTTCCCCATATAACACACGGAATACTAATTTTCCCTTAATTGCTGCTTTATCTTCCGAAATACGCATTGGCTCTGTTTGTACATTTCCATCATATTTTACAATCCGTTCCACATCTTCTTTTGCATCTGGCACATTAAAATCATCATCAATTGTAATCTGGCTAATACTTTTTCCTTTACTGCAAGTAAGATGCATACTTTTCTTTACAATTTCCACTGGTTCTCCTCCTTATCTAAATACAACTGGCTCTTCCCTCTTCTGCGTTTTTATGACTATATAGGGATATGTCAGCGTCTCATTCACTGTTTCTTCTTTAGAGGGCCCTATTAGGCTGGTATCTACATAAATCGCATTTTTCCCTAGATAAAATTCATTTACTGCAATACTGTAACCACTGGTTTTCTGCTCCCCATACCCAATAATTACATAAAGATAATCCCCATTTGTCCAAGTATGCTTCATTGCCTCTGTCTTCTTTTCTTCAATTAAAGAAAGAAGTTCTGGTGGGATTTCTGCTTCTTGTACTACTGTAAAATCCAAATCCTGTACTTTTTCTCCATCTTCTTTTGACATACTACAAGAGCACAGCAAAAAAACTGCCACACATAACAATAGAAATAATCGCTTCATAAAAACCACTTGCTTTTTTCTATTATTATATTGGCAGTATGTGTATAATATGCCAGAAAAACCTACATTACAATTGCCGAAACAATTGGCAGCGTAACTACAGATAACAGTGTAGAAAGCATAACTCCTTTAGAAGCTAACTCATAATCTCCATTATATTCCTGTGCTAACATAGCTGTCATACTCCCTACTGGAGTAGCCAACATCACCATTGTAACGCCACAAATAACCTCATTTGAAATAACCTGCTTTACTATCAATGTCCCTATAATGGGAAGGACAAAAAGCTTAAACAAAGAAAACAATAACAGCCTATAATCACTAAGCAATTTTTTCCAGTCAATAACTGCCATAGAGGCGCCTATTACCATCATGCTTAATGGTGCAGTTAAGTTACTTAACATAGTAATTACAGATCCTAAAAACTCTGGAAGTTTCACATGGAAGATAAATAATAAGATCGCCAAAATACATGCAATTACCCCAATATTTAATATTTGCCCTATCTTAAGTTTTTCTTTGCCTTCTTTTTTTCCTGCTTTCATAGTATGGATTCCATAGGTATAAATCAATATATTATATGGAATTAAAAACAAGGTTGCATACAATAAGGCACTAGAACCATATACTGATGAAATAATAGGGAAACCCATAAACCCAATATTAGAAAACACTGTCATTACCTGGTAAGCACCAGCACTTTGCTTCTCCACCCGAAATATGATAGGGATAAAAATAGATATTATTAATAACCCTGCAAATACAGCTATGGCAAGAATCACAGTTGTTATTAAATCTTTTCCTGTTATTGTATTATCCATAGAAATCACACTGGACAAAATTAATGCTGGATTCGCAATATTTACTACTATACTGGATAGTTTTTTACTAGCATTATCATTAATATAATTCTTTTTATATGCCAAAAACCCTACCAGCATAACTAAAAACAAAACTATCATTTGTTGAAGCATTTTACTTCCTCATACTTTCTTTTTCTTTTCTAATCATTATTATTGCCCATCTAACCAGCGCTTCATACAAGATACAAGCTGTTCCACATCTAACGGTTTAGGTATATGTTCATTCATTCCTGCTCTTTTGCTTGCAATCACATCTTCTGAAAACGCATTTGCTGTCATTGCAATAATTGGAATAGTCAACGCATCTTTTCTATTAATGCTACGAATTGCACGGGAAGCCTCATAGCCATCCATAATTGGCATTTGGACATCCATAAAAATTAAATCGTAATATCCTTCCCCTTTTCTCTCAAACTGTTCTAATGCTTCTCTGCCATCTTTTACACTATCAATCTCTACCCCAGTTTCTCCAATAATCTCTTCTGCAATTTCACGGTTTAAGTCATTATCTTCCGCTAGAAGAATTCGTTTGCCAGTAAAAATATCTTCTGGCAACTTTTCTGTTAAGTCTAATTCTTCTATTTCTTCCTCACCGCTTACCTTTTTAAACATATATACTAACCGGGATTTAAACAAAGGTTTTGATATAAAGCCATCTACTCCTGCCATACGTGCCTCTGGTTCAATAATTGTCCAGTCCTCTGCTGATAAAATAATAATTTTAATATCTGGCCCTATTTTTTTACGGATTATCCTTGCTGTCTCCAACCCATCCATGTCTGGCATTTTCCAGTCTAATATAACTGCAAAAAATTCTTTTCCCTTTTGTTTTGCTTCCTGTAGATAATTAATTGCTTCCTTTCCACTTAAGACCCATTCCCCTTTCATGCCAATATCCTCTAACACCTCACATGCAGCTTCACACGCATCAATATCATCATCTACTACTAATACAGGAAGATTTGCAAACTGCTTCATATTTGGCATTGAAGTATTCTGCTGTTTTAAATATACTGTTACTGTAAACTGGGAGCCTTTTCCTTTCTCACTTTCTACACGGATATTCCCGCCCATCATATGGACAATATTCTGCGCGATAGTCATGCCAAGCCCTGTTCCCTCAATTTTACTGACATCAGCATCTTCTTCCCGGCTAAACGGCTCAAAAATCTTCTTTTGGAATTCTTCATCCATTCCAATTCCATTATCCCGGAATATAAACTCATAACAGCCGTAACCATGGGTTTTCGACTCTTTTTCGGCAATTTCTAAATCTAGCCTCCCACCTTCAGGCGTATACTTTACCGCATTGCCAAGCAAATTCATAAATACCCTTTGCAAACGCATTACATCTCCAATTACCTCTTCATGTTCCACACGGGCAATGCTTAACTCTAATTCATGGCTTTTTGCCTGAAGAGATGGGCGGATCATAGTTAAAAGGTTTTCTATTAAATCAGATAAATTAAATTCCTCTTCTGATAAATCAATTTTACCTGATTCTATTTTACTCATATCCAATACTTCATTAATTAATGATAACAAATGTTTACTAGATACTGCAATTTTACCTAAACAATCCTCTATCCGTTCTTTGTCATCTAAATGTGTGCTGGCAATTGTTGTCATGCCAATAATTGCGTTCATAGGCGTCCTTATATCATGGCTCATCCTAGATAAAAATTCACTTTTTGCCGCATTCGCATGGCTAGCCGCCTCACATGCCTCTTTTAAAATCTTATGTTCTTTTTCTTCTTTCTCTTTACACTCTGTAATATCTTGGGCAAGATAAATAGCTGTCTTAGGTTTTCCATTTACTGCTTCTGCCAAAACTACGCTTGCCCGGATCCATCCATTATTCCTAATTACCCTGCCGTCTTCACACCTTACTCTGCGGTATTCCAATGCAACAAGTGGATGCCCCTCACTTAAGACATTCTTAAGTTGCTCAAACCCTACCTTTTCCAAGTATTCTTTTCTATCCTCTGGGTGCACAAAATTTTCAGCATAAGTACGAAGTGCTTCTGAACATCTTCTTTCACTTCCTAATACACCGCCTACTTCATCATATTGTGTCACCATACGAAATGTATCTTCTTCCATATCCAAATAATATGCTGCAAAAAACATACTACTTAGGCAGTTAATAATACTTTCCTTAGTTTTTTCAATTTTTTTAATAGGCTCCTTTTTTAATTTAAAATTTTTTTCCAAAAATTTCTGATAAGTATCACTATCTGTTACAAAATGGGGAGTCACGGAAATAACAAACGCTGGTATTGTATCCTCCCACAATATTCTTGTTGCGGTAATATCAGTTGCAGGCCCAAATAAACCATCAAAACTTACAGAATGGCTTTCTTCCTTATTTTCCATATGGGAAAGCGGACAATTTGCACACATATCCGGCCATATTTTATGGCATATCATCCCAATTTCTAAATTAGGTGTTGTTTTTTTCATCCAATTGTTAAAATATAAAATTTTGTGATTATCTTCCCGGATGACATAGACCCCTGTTGTCTGCATAGAATCTAAAATAATCTCGTACTTTCCACTACCCACAGTTACTCTCTCCTCACCATTTTTTTACCCTAGAAACCAAACCACAGATATTTTCAGTGTAACATAAACTTCTAAAAAATCCAATAGACAATTTTTATATTTAGAGATATTTCCCTAATATCTGTAAACTATGTTATAATCTTGATTATATGAAACTGCGATTATATACAATAATAAGGAGGATTTATTATGAATTTATCCAATAAAACCATTTGTGTTGCAGGTATAGGCGGCGTAGGCGGATACCTTGGGGCTGCACTTGCAAAAACATACCCACATGTTACTTTTCTTGCCAGGGGGAAACGGCTAGAACATATAAGGACAAATGGCCTTTCTATCGTAAGTAAAAGCCTTGGTTCCTTTACAATTATGCCTTTTTCCGCCAGTGACTCTGCTGCAGATTTTGGGCATATAGACTGCCTTTTTATCTGTTGCAAGAATTACCAGCTAAAAGAACTTTGTATACAACTAAAACCATATATCTCCTCAGGCACCATTATTGTCCCTATTATGAATGGTATTACTGCTGCTACGGAAATCCGGGAAGCTTTTCATAAGGGAATTGTTATTGATGCACTTATTTATATTATTTCGACTGCATTAGCGGATTTTTCCATTGAAGACATCTCCCCTTCCCCACTTGTGCAAATTGGCAAACAACATGCAACAATAGAAGAAAAAGAAATTATAACTTCTGTTAAAGACCTTTTGTCTTATTCAGGTATCCCATGTAAAGTAGAAGAAGATATTGAAGCTGCTGTTTGGACAAAATTTATCCAAAATTGTGCCTTTAATGTGGCAACTGCATATTATATGACCGATGCACAAGGAATCTATTCTGATCAAACGAGGTTAAAAAAATACTATTCCCTTCTTTCAGAAAGCTGTTTAGTGGCACGGGCACTTGGAATCCATATTGCAGATGATTTAGAAGATAATCTCTATAAACGGCTCCTTTATAAAACGGAGGCTGCTGGCACCAGTTCCTTAAAAAAAGATATGGCAGCCAAACGCCAAAACGAACTTGATACCTTTAGCGGTACACTAATCCGTAAAGCCAAAAGCCTTCAAATACCTGTCCCCGTTTCTGAAGAATTCTATTCTGGGCTAGTAAAAATGTAAATAAAAACTTTCTTTTTATATGTAGAATGGCTCTGGTGCTTGCGCCCCAAAGCCATTCTACTTCATTTTATTTATCTGTTTTATCAGCTAGTTTTGCCCCGGCAAATCCTGCTAATACAGATTGTAAATCTATTCCTGTGGATTCTTTCATCCCATCTGTTACTTGTGTTAGGGAAGTCATAATATCCTTCATTAATTTTGTAGAATTCCCATCTCCATACATTGTTATTTTATCTACTTTTGTTAATGGCTCTGCTATATTTTTTGCAATTTCTGGCATAGCCTTAAAGTACATTTCTAATACGGCAGCTTCGCCCATCTGTTTCATAGCTTCTGCTTTCTTTTCAATACCTTCTGCTTCTGCAAGAGCTTTTGCCTTAATCGCCTCTGCTTCTGCAAGCCCTTTGCTGCGGATACCTTCTGCTTCCTGTTCCATAGAATATTTTTCTGCCTCTGCAGTTGCTTTCATAGCTTCTGCTTCTTTTTCCCTTTCAAATTTATCTGCTTCCGCATCTTTTTGGCGTTCAAATAACCTTGCCTCTGATTTTCTCTGTGCCTCATAAAGCTCTGCTTCTGCTTTCTGCTGCCTTGCATATCGGTCTGCTTCTGCTTGTTTCTTTACAGTAGCTTCCAAAGAACGTTCCGTTAAGGCAATTTCCTTTTCTTTTAATGTAATTGCCTTTTCCTGGCGGGCAAGGTTTGCATCTGCAGTAGCAATTTCTACTGTCTTTCTTTCTGTCTCTTTCTGGATACTATAAGCAGCATCTGCAATAGCCTTTTTTGTATCTGCCTCTTTTTGGAGTTCTGCTTTACGAATCTCCAATTCATTCTGTTTTTGTGCAATTAAAGTATCTGCATTAATTTGTGCTTCCCTGGACTCTCTATCTGATTCTGCCTGTACAATTGCTTTTTCTTTTTGTGCCCTTGCTTTTGCATTTGCTATCTCTAATTCTGAAGACACTTGCGCATCATTTGCTTCCTTCTTTGCCATCGCTTGTGCCTTAGCAATTTCTTTTTCGCTCTCAGCCCTTGAAATAGCCGCATTTTTCTGGATTTTAACAATATTGTCCACACCTAGGTTCTCAATAACGCCATTTCCATCCACAAAATTTTGTACATTAAAACTAACAATATCAAGCCCCATAGCAGCCAAATCAGGCTCAGCGTTTTCTTTTACTAGATTGGCAAATTTCTGTCTATCACTTACCATCTCTTCCAGGTTCATTTTACCAACAATTTCACGCATATTGCCTTCCAAAACTTCTCTTGCCACATTTGCAATATACTCGGTAGGTTTATTTAAGAAATTTTGTGCTGCCAAGTTTAATCTTTCCTCATTATCACTAATTTTTACATTGACTGCCGCATCTACATTAATATTAATATAATCTGCGGTAGGGACTGCATTAGAAGTTTTTACATCAATTGGGATTAATTGTAAATTCAGGGTATCCTTTTTTTCTAGGAATGGAATTTTAATTCCTGCCTTTCCAATTAATACCTTTGGATGCCTTCTTAAACCAGAAATAATAAATGCTGTATCTGGTGATGCTTTTACATAACCTGTAAATAGAATTACAAGTACAACTACTGCTATTACTATGATGATTCCTATCATTCCTATGTTCTGACCAAATTCTCCATTCATTTTCTATCTTCTCCTTTTTTCCATATTTTACAACATTTTATTCCTGTTGTATTTATATATTACCATAAAATAAAATTTTTTTCGATATTTTTTTCCTTTCTTTCTTGTTAATTATCACTGAAAATTACAAGAAATATCATTTATAATTTGGGAATTTTCTCCTTTGCCTTCGCATACCTTGTTGTACAGGCTGACAAATTTCAGAAAGGAGCCATATCCATGTATACACAAAAAAGCCACGCCCAAACAGCCCAAGATTTTTCTGTACAAACAGATATAGGCATTAGTTCTATAGAAGCAGAAACACGGCTTACTACTTATGGAAAAAATGAGTTAGAAAAGGAAAAAGTAAAATCCTTCGCCGCCATGTTTCTAGAACAGCTTAATACCCCCTTAATTTTTGTCCTTATTTTGGCTGCTGGTATTTCTATTTTACTAAAAGAATATAGTGATGCCTGTATTGTTATTACTGTAATCCTACTAAATTCTGTAATTGGTGTCCTCCAGGAAGGCAAGGCACAAAAGGCATTAGAAGCACTAAAGCAAATGACTAGCCCGCTGGCACTAGCCAAACGAGATGGGGCAATAGTAGAAATCCCTGCCGCACTCCTTGTTCCAGGTGATATTGTTATTTTAGAGGCTGGAAGGCAGGTACCTGCCGATTTAAGGCTTACTTATGCCAGAAGCCTTCGAATTGAAGAAGCTGCACTTACTGGTGAATCTGTCCCTGTAGAAAAAAACCCCGATTTTGTAGCTGACAAGCCTTTGTCCCCTGGTGATGCCATTAATATGGCATTTATGTCAACTAATGTTATTAATGGAAGAGGCGAAGGCATTGTAATCGCTACTGGGATGAATACCCAAATTGGTAAGATAGCCCATTCTATTAGCCATACAGAAACCCAAACCACGCCTTTACAAAAACGCCTTGCTGATCTTGGCAGGCTTTTAAGTATTCTTGCCATTGTTTTGTGTATCCTGCTTTTTGGCATTGCACTAATACAAAAAAGGAATATCCCAGAAATGCTAATTACTGCTATTTCTTTAGCGGTTGCTGCTGTCCCAGAAGGGCTGCCTGCCGTTGTAACCATTGTCCTAGCCCTTAGTGTATCTCGTATGGTAAATATCCACGCTATTATTAGGCGCCTGCCTTCCGTAGAAACACTTGGCTCTGTCAGCATTGTATGCTCTGATAAAACAGGGACATTAACCCAAAACCAAATGAGTGTTACCACTCTTTTTGCCAATCAAAAACTTATAGACATTTCACAATTTTCTTATGTAGAGTGCCCTCAGCTTATTGATGGCTTCCTTTTATGTAATGACGCAGTATATAATCCAGAAGGGATTCTAGGGGACCCAACAGAAGCCGCTTTACTTGGCCTTGCACCAGCTTCTAAAAAAGCTGCCTTGGACAGCCAAATCCCCCGTTTTTCTGAAGTCCCTTTTGATTCTACAAGAAAAATGATGACAACTTTACATAGAAATAAAAGCGAAACCATTTCTTATACAAAAGGCTCTTTGGAGGCAGTATTAAAATGTTGCAATTCTTTTCTTGCAGATGGGCGTATTTTACCACTGAATAGCGCTGAAAAAAAGACTATTGAACATGCTGCCGCTGAAATGTCATCACAGGCCCTCCGTGTCCTTGCGCTTGCGATGAAAAAATCTCCAGATAAAAAAAATCCAGAAAAGGACTTAACCTTTATTGGCCTTGCTGGCATGATTGACCCACCAAGAGAAGGAGTAAAAGAATCCATTGCCTTATTTAAAAAGGCTTCTGTAAAAACAGCTATGATTACGGGAGACCATGTAAAAACAGCATTTGCTATAGCAGCCCGCTTGGGCATTGCTTCTTCTCCCTCTGAATGTATCTCTGGTGAAGAATTAGATGCCCTTTCTGATTCAGAATTAAAAGAACGGGCTTCTTCTCTTTCTGTATTTGCCCGTGTATCACCAGAACACAAAGTTAGAATTGTCAAAGCTTTCCGTTCTTTAGATAATATTGTGGCAATGACTGGCGATGGCGTAAATGATGCGCCTTCCTTGAAAACAGCCGATATTGGCATAGCAATGGGCAAAAATGGAACAGATGTAGCGAAAAATGCCGCTGATTTAATACTGACCGATGATAATTTTAACACCATTGAACGGGCGATTGAAGAAGGCAGGAGTATCTATGAAAATATCAAAAAATCCATTTTATTTTTGTTATCTTCTAACTTTGGGGAAATTATTACTATGTTCCTTGCTATTTTATTTGGTATGCCAAGCCCATTAAAAGCAAGCCATATCCTCTGGATTAACCTTATCACAGACTCTCTTCCTGCCCTTGCGCTAGGGGTAGATAAAAATGATATTCCTATGTTAATGAACAAACCTCCCCGTTCGCCAAAAGAAAACCTATTTGCGCATGGCGGCCTATTTTGTACTCTATTTTATGGTGCACTAATTGCTGCAATTAGCCTAATTGCTTTTTTTACTATCCCTATTTGTTCTATTATACAAGCTGACATTGCATTTACCCCTAACCATATTAGGCAGATTTTATCTAACCAAGATGTGTTATTGCGTTCCCAGACATATGCCTTTACTGTACTTGGTTTTTCACAACTCTTCCATGCAATTGGCATGAGGAATGTAAACCTATCTATTTTCCGCATGAACCACAGGAACAATCCATTTATGCTTGGTGCTTTTGCTACCGGATTATTCCTGCAGATGATAGTAACAGAAATCCCTGTATTAATTGGCCTATTTGGGACTGCAAAACTCTCCTTGCATGAATGGGGCGCCCTTACCCTACTATCTGCTGTCCCTCTTATGTTCCATGAATTATTTGTACAGATTTCAGATATTATTTTATTGCCGCATCTTAAGAACAGACAACAATATCAGCAAAAACCCGCCTATCCACGAAAAATCCAATGAATAACGTGCAGCTACCCGATTACCTAAAAAAACCCCAAGGCCAATCGCAGATGCCCCCATAATAAATGCTAAAATAACTGGAAATAAAATTGGAGCAGCCGCAATGCCTGCTCCAATTCCTGCAGCCATACTATCTATAGAAAGTGCTATCCCCAATGAACATGCTTCTTTTGCTGACAATATTCCCCCCTTATCTTTATCTGCCTTATTTGGATCAGCATAGACAGTTAAAAGAAAACGAAAGTCAAACATATGAAAATCTAAATGCTTTTCCATTGGTTCTTTACGCCGGATTATACATTTAATAGTACCATCAAAAAGTTTAGCCAACCCAACAACAAACAATAAGGTAATACTAATAAACCTAGCGAAACCCGGTGACAAGCCCACTAGAAGCCCTCTTCCAGCTAATAGTGATATCCACAAGCTTATTGCTGAGAAACTGCCAATAACGGACATAGACAAAAAGGGAATTCTTATTTTGTCCACCCCATAAGCAAAGCCAGCTACAAACGCATCTATAGAAAGTGCTATTACAAGCAGCAAAATATTCAATATATCCCCAAAAACAAGTGGCATATATCCTCCTTAGAAAAGTCCTTTTTATTAGAATATTCTAAGGATAAAATATTGCCACTTTAAAATTAATAATGCACAATAACAAAAAACCCCGAAAATTCGGGGCTAATTTTAAAGGCGCAAACCGGATTTGAACCGGTGATGACGGTGTTGCAGACCGGGGCCTTACCGCTTGGCTATTGCGCCATACAATATGCAATTAGAATCTCAAAAATGACTCCAAGGGGATTTGAACCCCTGTTACCGCCGTGAAAGGGCGGTGTCTTAACCGCTTGACCATGGAGCCTTCTCTTTTACCTCCCCGAGCAGGGCTCGAACCTGCAACAACTCGGTTAACAGCCGAGTGCTCTAC
>CAJTLB010000030.1 GCA_910577045.1 uncultured Lachnospiraceae bacterium
ATAAGGGCTTATAGCCCTAGAGCAAACCACCCGTTTGACGGGTGGTTATGATTTAAGTTTGGAGTGGCAATAGTGGTAGCGGAGTGGGAAAGGAAGAGAAAGAAGAAGGGCCCGTTTTAATTCTTCTATGGATTGATAACGCTGGGAAGGAGAAAACATAGTGCAGCGGTTAATAATCTTATTGATCTTCCGGTATTTCCGGTTTTCTATAAATTCAGAAGGGCCTGTTTGGTGAAAGGATTTGCAATAAACAAGTTCATATAAAAGAACCCCCATGCTATAGATGTCGCTTCTAGCATCTGTTTGTGAAAAGCCAAATTGTTCAGGCGGCGCATATTCCGCTGTCCCTAACCGCCTGGTATCACAAGCGGCACCTGGCTTATAGATTCTAGCGGCATCAAAATCTATAATTTTAAGAAGGTGTTCTTGCGTAAGCAATAGGTTCCATGGTGTAAGGTCCCTATGGATAATAGGCGGGGTAGCATAATGGAGGGATACCATGCCGCTACAAATCTGTAACATAATATCTATTGCTTCTTCAAGGGAAAAAGTACGTTCTGATAAAATAGCTGCAATCGTTTTTCCTTCTATATATTCTTCTGCCACAAGTAAATGGCTTTCGGTTTGTTCCACTTGATAAATGTCAGGGAAATGTTGGTTTTGGATACCAGATAATTGTTTGTATACCGTATAAAGAGTGTGATCCAGCTCTTTTATAATAATTTTTTCTTTTAAATCTTCTATATTGGCTAAAATAATGCGGCTTTTGCCACTTTGTTTTAGTACTTGGCTTTGGTTAATTTTTTCTGAAAGGTTCATGTTAGTGGAATTTCGTTATGGTTGGACAGTAGAATATTACACTGCATAACATTCATTTGCTGCCCAATGGCAAAGATAATATAGGCATCTCGTTTATTTTTAGCATAGAGTGAAGCATAACCAAAATGTTTAAGGGCTTGTTGAATTTCATCTAAGGAAAGTTTCATAGCAATTAAAATTGCAATCAGTTTATCTCTAGTTGGCCTCTTTAATCCTGAAAATATTTGATAAGCATAGGAAGGGTTAAGGCAAGAAGAACGTATAATAATTGATTTCCTCCGTTTTGATTTTAATAAAAGCCCTTTTAAATAAAGTGGAAGGTTTTCAGAAGAAAAATAGGGAGAATTATATTCCATATAATATACTATATTTTTAGTGTGTTTTAGTTCATTTAGAAGTTCCTCAGTTGTTTTTTGCATAATATTCTCCATTTCATCATTTGGTTTTTATAGTTTTTATTATAGTTACTTTTCTGACTATAGTCAAGTATAAGACTACAAAGTATTCTTAATACTAAGTTGTAGGAGGCTTTGGGATGATTGATTATGGTCCTTTTTGGAAAACGTTACATGAGTCGAAAGAAACAACATATACGTTAATCTATAAACATCGTATTTCTAGTGCTACAATAGATAAATTAAGGAAGAATAAACCTATGAATACCACAACTATTAATGATCTATGTCGTATTCTAGGCTGCCGTATTGAAGAAATTGCGCAATATATCCCATCAGAAAAGGATCAATTTTTGTAAGGAAGGATTTTGCTTGTCAGAAAGAAAAAAGGAATATATACTATGTTAAATAGATAAAAAAATAAAAGGAGAAATATTAGATGTACAAATGTAAATTATGTGGAGAATTATTAGAAGGAAAAGTAGGGGAAGAAGTAATATGCCCTAAATGCCAAGCAAAAGGGGAGGATCTGGCGTTTCAGAAAAATAAGTACGTAGGCACCCAGACAGAAAAGAATTTACAGGCAGCTTTTTCTGGTGAGTCAGGGGCAAGAAATAAATATACTTATTTTGCTTCTGTAGCAAAAAAAGAAGGATATGAGCAGATGGCTTCTTTGTTTTTAAAAACTGCTGACAATGAAAAAGAACATGCAAAAATGTGGTTAAAAGAGTTAAAAGGAATTGGAAATACAAAAGAGAATCTTTTGGAGGCGGCAGATGGGGAAAACTATGAGTGGACGGATATGTATGAGGAGTTTGCTAAAACCGCAGAAATAGAAGGGTTCCCAGAATTAGCTACTAAATTCCGTATGGTGGGTGAGATTGAAAAACATCATGAAGAACGGTACCGTGCCCTTCTTAAAAATATAGAAACAGCAGCCGTTTTTGAAAAAAGTGAAGTAAAAGTATGGGAATGCCGGAATTGTGGGCATATTATGGTAGGGACAAAAGCACCAGAGGTTTGTCCTGTCTGCGCCCACCCACAGAGTTATTTTGAAATCCGGGAAGAAAATTATTGATTTTTAGTAATTTATATTGTAAAAATAAAAAAAGTTCTTATAGTGTGCCAGAAGTATAACAAATTCTTCCTTATTTATGCTAGTATTCAAAATGTATTCGAATACAGTATAAAAGAAAGGAAGATAGTTTATGAAGAAAAAAGCGGCACTAAAAATACTGGCTGTGCTGCTGACATTTGTTATGGCAGCCGGTAATGTATTTGCAGCGGCTGGGACAGCAGCAGGTACAAATGCTTCTGTGCCAGAAAAGGCAGCAGATACACGTACAGTCCAAAGTATTACATGGACATTAAATGGTGCGTCAAAAGAGTATGATGCGACAACAGGGATTTCGGTTACAACAGAAGGAACACAATCTGCTAGTATAGATATTACTTATAATACAGTAGCTGTTACAGGCGGATCTGCGTCTGTAAGCGGCTATACTGCTGTAAATGCAGGTGATTACTCTATATTAAAGCAAGATAACCCAACATTGCCTTCTATTTTTAGCGGGGTAACTGTAACAGGGAAAACAGTAAAAGTAACATTTGCTGCACAGACAGGGGCAGTAGCCGAAAATACTTATACCATTCCAGCAGGGATTTTAAAATTCTGGAATGGTAATGCGTATGATAATAGTGAAGCAGTTTCTGTAAAGATAACTGTAACAGAAAAAGATGGAGAAGAGCCAGGGCCTGATGAAAGTGATTCTTCTAGCGAAACAGAGTCTTCTAGTGAAGAGGAAACAGAATCAAGTATTACTGACCCATCAAAACCAAGTGAATCTGAAAAGCCAAGCGAATCCGAGAAACCAAGTGAACCAGAGTCTAATCCTGAGGTAAGCAACCCAGAAGAAGTAGCAGATGCTTTGGATAAAGCTTTAGAGGAAATTGGTGAGGTAACAGCAGAAAATGAAAGTGCTGCTGCAAAAATTGATGCAGTGGCAGAAGCTTTAGTAAAGGATATTGAAAAAGAAGGGCTTGCAGAAGCTTTAGTAACAGATGAGAAAGCAGCAGAAAATTATGCCTTATTAGACAGTAAAGCTGTAATAGCAAAGGGTGTAACTGTTGAAAATACAGTAGATGATAATGTAAAAGATTTAGTAGCAAAAGAAAATATTGGCGTAGTAGGCCTTGGGCTAAATGCAGCTACGGGTGAGAAAACAGGTATTTCTGTTTCTAAGCCAGAAAAGAATGAAACAGTACCTTCTTCTTATAATAAATCTGTACAGTTAGATATTAAATTAACTGTAAATGGACAAGAAAAAGAACTTGCATACCCTATTACAATTACAATGCCTATACCAGGGAACTTAAGTGCAACAAGATTAGAGATTTTACATTACCATAATGGAAAACCTTCTTCTGTAAACTTTAAGTTTAATAGTGAAAAAACAAAAGTAACCTTTACAGTAACAGATTTCTCTACATTTGTATTTGGAAATAAGAAAGCAAGCAGCAGCGGTGGAAGCCATAGGCCAATTGGCAGTGGAAGCAGTTCATCTACAACAGTAGTAAATAAGCCAAATACAAACATATTAAATGTAGGAAAATGGATGCAGTCATCAGCAGGCTGGTGGTATTCTTTTGGAAATAACACATATCCAAGGGCACAATGGTTAAAGCTGAATAATTTATGGTATTTCTTTGATGGAAATGGCTATATGGCAGAAGGCTGGACACAGATTGACGGCAAATGGTATTATTTAAACCCATCAGATGGAAATATGGCAGAAGGCTGGAAAGCTATAAATGGTAAGTGGTATTACTTAAATCCATCAGATGGAAATATGGCAGAAGGTTGGAAGCTTATTAATGGTAAGTGGTATTATTTGAATCCAGGCAGCGGGGATATGGCAACAGGCTGGAAACAAATTAATGGCAAATGGTATTATCTAGATGCTATAAATGGTAATTGCTTTATGAATACAGTAACACCAGATGGAAGGCAAGTAGATATCACAGGGGCATTAGTAAAATAACCATGTAAAAGTATAATAAAAGGACAGAAGGCTGACATATGGCCTTCTGTTTTTTTGTTGAAAAAAATAAAGGTAATGTTATAATAAAGATCGGACACAAAAATATGTTTTAATAGGGGGCATAATTATGTATGAGAATTGGAAAACAACCAGTTTATATGATCTTACTCAGACAATAGCGGCAGATTTATTAAAGGAGACAGAATATCCGTGGGAGGCACTTCCCAAAATTGGGGATTTTATTAAGGAACTTGGAAACCAGCTTTCTTTAGAAAAATATGAGAAGAAGGGGGAAGATGTTTGGATAGCAAAAAGCGCGGCAGTGGCAGAAACAGCGGCTATCCATGGCCCTGCCATTATTGGGGAATATGCCCAAATCCGCCATTGTGCTTATATTAGGGGGAATGTTATTGTTGGGGAAGGGGCCGTAGTAGGGAATTCTACAGAATTAAAAAATGTTATATTGTTTAATAAAGTCCAAGTGCCACATTATAATTATGTAGGAGATTCTATTTTAGGATATTGTTCCCATATGGGTGCAGGTTCTATTACATCAAATGTAAAGTCAGATAAAACACTTGTTGTATTACATACACCTGATGGAGAAATTGAGACAGGCATGAAAAAATTTGGGGCAATGCTGGGAGATTATGTAGAAGTAGGGTGCGGGTCTGTTTTAAACCCTGGGACTGTAGTGGGGAGGAATGTGAATATTTATCCTCTTTCTATGGTACGAGGGGTGATTTTGGAAAATAGTATTTATAAAAAACAAGGAGAGATTGTAGAAAAGTATAATAAATAGAAGAAAAGGGATTATAGTATGCAGGAAATAAAGTTGCCTGAAGATTTTTTAAAACGTATGGAAAAGGATTTAGGGGAAGAATACCCAGATTTTTTAAAGTCTTACCAAAAAAAGCGTGCCTATGGATTGCGCGTCAATACGCTTAAGGTAAGTGTAAAAGAATTTTGTCATTTATCCCCATTTTCCGTTTCTCCTATAGAGTGGTGCAGTACAGGTTTTTATTATAAAGAGGAGGAACATCCGGGGAAACATCCATTCCATGAGGCAGGAATGTATTATATTCAGGAACCAAGCGCAATGGCAGCGGCAGAACTTCTTATGCCAGAGCCAGGAGAATGGGTTTTGGATTTATGTGCTGCCCCAGGAGGGAAAACTTCACAAATTGCAGCAAAACTAGAAGGGAAGGGATTGCTGGTTTCCAATGAGATCCATCCACAGAGGGCAAAAGTTTTATCACAGAATGTGGAGCGTATGGGGATTTCAAATATTGTTGTAACAAATGAAACGCCAGAACGTTTAGCAAAATGTTTCCCTATGTGTTTTGACCGGATTATGGTAGATGCCCCCTGTTCTGGGGAAGGGATGTTTAGGAAAGAGGAAAATGCAAGGGCAGAGTGGTCTTTGGAACAGGTAATGCTTTGTGCAAAACGCCAAAAAGAAATTTTAGAATATGCAGACCAAATGCTTCGCCCAGGTGGGTATATGGTATATTCTACCTGTACCTTTGCCAAAGAAGAGGATGAGGCAATGATAGAAGGATTTTTAAAGGGACATGCAGAGTATGGGATACCTATGCACAAGGTTTCAGAATCTTTTGTAAAGTGCCATATTCCGGGGACATATAAATTATTCCCACACCATTTAAAAGGAGAAGGGCACTTTTTAGCAATATTGCAAAAGGGAGAAGGGCAATCTGTAAAAAAAGGTGTAGTCAATTTTGGTGGGCATATAAAAGAAAAAAAGGCGCTAATAGATTATGAAAATTTTAAACAACAGGTTGGTCTTTTTATGGAAGAAGAGAATTATTTTTTATTGGGGGAGCAACTGTATTTATTACCAGAAGGGATAACGGGCTTACAAGGGGTTAAAGTAGAACGCCCTGGTTTACATTTAGGGACTTTAAAGAAAAACCGGTTTGAGCCTTCCCATGCTTTAGCACTTGCAATTAACAAGGAAAGAGTAAAAAATAAAATATCCTTTCCTGTGGGATCAGAACAGATAAAGGCTTATTTACGTGGGGAAAGCATTGCTATTACAGAAATCAAGGAAATACCAGAAAATGGATGGTGCTTGGTGCTTGTAGATGGATTTTCTATAGGATGGGGAAAGGTAACTGGTGGATTTCTTAAGAATCATTATCCAAAAGGATTACGTATGAATTTATAATAATTTTATATATTTTTCCTTGCGGGACGGCTTGACTTTTATTTCCTAAAATGAGATAATAGAACAAAATTTGATAATTAAGGAGGAAATATAATGGCAACAAAAGCGTATTATCCAATTAGTGAAATCGGTGCTGGAAAAGTTGGTTTTTCCAAGACTCGTTCTATTATCGAAGCTGCATTTTACGGAAATAATGTAGTAAAGGTAAATACATTAAAGGAGGCTTATGAATTAGCAAAGAATTCTCCTGGAACAATTGTAACAGACATGCCTGTATATAGAGGAGAAGAATTTGGCTTAGATAAAGATGCAAAGGTTCTTTTATTTAATGATGGTGCGGTTACTGGACGTTATGCTGCAGCACGCCGCATTAAGGGTGAGCCAGGCGTAGATGATGCAAAGCTGGATAAAGTAGTAATGGATGCTGTATACGAAACACGCTGGAAAACAATGTACCATGCAGAGTGCTTTGTAGGACTTGATCCTGAATTTATGGTAAAAGCACATCTTTTAATTCCAGAAGGAGAAGAAAATGTACTTTATAACTGGATGATTAATTTCCAGTATATGTCTGATGAATATGTAAAGATGTACAAAAATTCAAAGCCTGTAGGTGATGGAAAAGAAGCAGATATCTTTATTTTCTCCGATCCACAATGGGCTCCTGGGAACCGTCCTGATGTAGATTATAGTTGTTTGAGTGATCCTCTTACTCTCTGTTATTTTGATACCAATGAAAACTGTGCTGCTATTTTGGGTATGAGATATTTTGGTGAGCATAAGAAGGGTACACTTACTATGGCATGGGCAATTGCAAATAGAAATGGTTATGCTTCCTGCCATGGTGGACAGAAAGAATATTTATTAGCAGATGGCAGCAAGTTTGTTGCTTCTGTATATGGTTTGTCTGGTTCTGGTAAATCTACGCTGACACATGCAAAACATAATGGTAAGTATGAAATTAAGGTACTTCATGATGATGCGTTTATTATTAATACAGATACTTGTGCATCAGTTGCCCTTGAGCCTACTTATTTTGATAAGACAGCAGATTATCCTACAGGATGCCCAGATAATAAGTATTTATTAACAGCACAGAATTGTTCTGCTACTTTAGATGAAGATGGAAAGGTTCAATTAGTAACAGAAGATATTAGGAATGGTAACGGGCGTGCAATTAAATCAAAACTTTGGTCTCCAAACCGTGTAGATAAGATTGATGCTCCTGTTAATGCAATTTTCTGGATTATGAAAGATCCTACTATTCCTCCAATAGTAAAATTAAAAGGCTCTGCCCTTGCCTCTGTTATGGGTGCTACCCTTGCTACAAAGACTTCTTCTGCAGAGCGTGTAGCAGCAGGAACTGACTTAAATGCAATCCGTATTGTGCCATATGCAAATCCATTTAGGACTTATCCATTAGTAAATGACTATGAGAAATTTAAGAAATTAGTCGAAGAGAAAAATGTAGATTGCTATATTGTAAATACAGGTGATTTTATGGGTAAGAAAGTAAAACCTGCTGATACATTAGGCATTTTGGAAACAATTGTAGAAGGAAAAGCAAAGTTTGAACAATGGGGACCATTTGAAGATATTGAAATTATGACAGATTGGTCTGGCAAAACAGATGACTTTACACCAGACTTGAATAATGATGATTATAAGAGCCAGTTAAAGAATGCTATGCAAACTCGTGTAAAAGCAGTAGAAGACTTCTCCACAAAGAAAGAAGGATATGACAAGCTTCCAGATGAAGCATTAGAAGCATTAAAGAAATTGGTTAATGCACTATAATTTATTATATTAGAATGATTTGTAAGCGGCATAGCCTATGGCTATGCCGTTATTAAGTTTTAAGAATTTGATATGCTTATAGTAGATTAGATCTGTTCTTTTAGTTTTTTATAAAAAAATGTGGTTATTCCAGAAGAATTATGATAAGATAATAATAAGTGGAGCATGGAAGTTACACTTGAGAAATAAAAGGGAGGGATTTCTATGTCTAAACCGGGGGAAAGAACCCAACAAGTGGACGAAGTCAGGACATGTAAATTCTGCGGGGCAATGTTTCATTATTATGGATTTGGTTATGGATATTGTGAACGCTGTACACCGATTGATAATGAGATGTTTCATAGGGTAAAAGACTATATATGGGAACATGGAACGGCTACAATGGCAATGGTTAGTGATGTGACAGGGGTAAGTGTAAAGCAGATTACGCAATATTTACGTGATGGGAGGCTTGAGATACCAGAAGATTCTGATATCTATATTCGTTGTGAGCTTTGTGGGGCAAATATCCGTTTTGGAAGGTATTGCCAAGAATGTGCAAATAAAACGTCTAAATCTCTAAAAAGTGCTATGAAAATGGATTTATTTGAAATTGGGGAAAAACCAAAGTCAATGAAGGGAAAAATGCACTATATTGGTAATGATAAATAAGATTAATAACGTAGTAATATATTTTATAGAATGGTAATATATGTTATTTGTAATATTATGAGAAAATCCTTGAAAAAATGGGTAGATTAGATTATAATAAACATAGTTAATTATGTATCCTGGAATGTTCGATACTCCTATTTCTTTGAACCTACGTGTACGTTTACGGGATTCCTATATTGCTGGCACGATGTCAAGCCTCCATAGAGTGGAAGGCAGAATGTCAGTTGCGGTTGCCCACCTAGCTTGGCTAGGCGTCAAATAATAGGAACCGGCATTTTGGGGCATAACAAAAGAAAAAAAGAGCCATGTAGTTTGCATGGCTCTTTTTTTATAAAAAATAATAAAAAAACGAGTAGGAAGAGCTGGTACATTCTTCTAGCATGGTTTGTTTTTCTTTTTCATATACTTATTTTAGGTACTATAGTCCAGAGAAAAGGCAGAAATGAGGGAAATATGAATCAGAAAATAAAAAAAACAAGAAAGAAGTCAAAAGCACCATTTTATGCCTTAATTGTCTTGCTCTTAATTGTATGCGCTTGGTTATTCCGGGCTGAAAAGCCTGCTGCTACGCCTGGGCAGACGGAGGATAAGAAAATATTTGAAAATGCGTGGATTGTATCAGCAAAAGAAAATACATTAATCTTTATGGCTGATGGAATATTAATGCAGGTGCATGCAGATGGTGTTACAGAAATCAATAATAAATTGGCTGACATCGAAATAAAAAATGGAAGGGCAATTAAAATTGGTATAAAAGAGGATAAAATCCGTGGAAGGGTTTTAGCAGTTGGGGAGGATTTTATTGAGATTGACGGTTATGGAAAATTGCCATTGTCAGAGAAATTTGCAGCTTACCAGATTTATGGGGAATTAACCCAGAAGGATTACCAAAGTATTTTAGTAGGATATGACGTACAAGAATTTATTGTGGGAAATGGGCAGGTATGTGGTGCTATTATTCAAGAAGAAGTAGAAAAAGAGAAAGCAAAAATCCGAGTATTATTACGTGGAGATAATTATGAAGGAGATTCCCATGAAAGGATTGCTGTCCAGTCTACAGAAGCGATTATTTTAGAATACGGGGAAGAACAAAGACGCCTAGAACCAAGTACAGAGTATATTTTTGATACAACGAGTATAGAACTTTCCAGTGGAAGAATACGGTTATCTACAGAAAGTGGAGAAGGAATGATTACCATTACATCTCTTATACGGGCACAAGGGAACCCTTCTTATTATGGAAGTTTGGAAATTACCAAACAGGAAGATAGGCTTTTGGTAGTAAATGAGTTAGAGTTAGAGAAATACCTTTATTTTGTAGTTCCAAGTGAAATGCCAGCAAGTTATGGGTTAGAAGCATTAAAAGCACAAGCAGTTTGTGCTAGAAGTTATGCGTGGCGCCATATTTTAGCAAATAGTTTAAGTGCACAAGGGGCACATGTAGATGATAGTTCTGGATATCAGGTATATAATAATTATCCTTCTGTAGAGTTGACAAACCAGGCGGTAGATGAAACAAAAGGGCAAATTATGATGTGTGGGGAAGAAATTGTAAATGCTTATTATTTTTCGACATCTTGTGGATATACAACGGATGCAGATATTTGGAGTGCAGATTTTACATTGCCTTATATTAAAGGAAAACGGGTTTGGAAAGAGGAGATAGAAACGGATTTTGCCACGGCAATTATGGATTGGGAGTATCCAGCTTATGATAAGGAATTCCCGTGGTACCGTTGGTATGTAAATTTTTCCTTGGATGCTTTACAAAACTGCATTAATATAGCAGGGCTTGGTGACGCAGTAGGTACAGTACAAGGGTTAGAGGTAAGTGTAAGAGGGACAAATGGAGTAGCAAAAGCAATTACAATTACTGGTTCAAAAGGAAGCGTAGTAATAGAAAAGGAATATCAGATCCGAAAATTTTTAAGCCCAAATGGGATTGAGCTCCATAGAAGAGATGGAGAGGTAATCACAAATTTTGCGCTGCTGCCAAGTGGGTTCTTTCTGGTAAGGGAAATTTTAGATGAAGGAAAAGTAACAGGATATCGGATTGATGGCGGCGGATTTGGGCATGGGGCTGGCATGAGCCAAAATGCGGCAAAGGCAATGGCAGAAGAGGGAAATACGTATAAGGATATTTTAACATTTTTTTACCAAGGGATTGAAGTTGTGTTATATCAATAATGGGGCTGTTATAAGCCCCATTTGTTTCTTTTCTTTCTTTTTTGGATATTCCAATCTGCTAGGAAGTGTGCAATCATTGGCTCAAAGAAAGCATTGATTTCCCCACCGAGGAACAAAATATACATACAAGAGTATAACCAAAGAATTAATATAACAATAGCAGCAAGGCTTCCATACATATAAGAGAAATTATTGAAATTATCAATATAGATAGAAAAAACAAAGGAAAATACCATCCAACCTGTAGAAGAAAATAACGCCCCTGGAAGTTGCTTGGAAAAATGTGTGGAACGGCTTGGCATTACTGTATAAATAAATGTAAAAAAACACATTAAAACGGCTAGTGCAAGTAAAGTGCGGAAGCTAATAAATACAGCGGCAAGGGTATGGAGGATAGGGAATTTATTTGCCAGCATAGAGTAGAAACTATTCCCAAATACCAATAACATTAAAGAAAATAAAATCATTAAAATAAAAACAAGTGTATAAAAACAGGAAACAATACGAAGAATCAGGTAGTTTCTATTTTCTTCAATATCATATACGGCATTTAGCCCATGTACAATAGACATAGTCCCACGGGAAGCTGACCATATTGTAACAATGGCAGATAGGGATAATAACGTCCCAGAAGACTTTCGGTATAAATCTTCTATAATATTAACAGCAAGTGAAGCAAAACTGTCTGGGCAAATCCCAATAACAAAACGCATAAAGTCGGATTTTGTAACAGGGACAAATTGGATTAAGTTTAAAACGGTCATAATAATAGGAAAAATAGAAATTAAAATAAAAAGTGCTGCCTGTGCAGCAAAGGCATTAACAAAATCATGTTTAATCTTATACAGAAATTGTTGGGTAATACGGATAAGTTTGCCCATGGGATAACCTCGCTTTTATTATAATAATCAATAGTTTACTACAAAAAGAACCATGCGTAAAGCCTCTTGTGCTTGTTTTTTAGTGAAAAGAAGGCTATAATAATTATTATTCAGAGTATGGTAGTCCAAAACATAAAATATACAAGGCAGGGACAGATAAGAAATAGATAAAGATAAGATATAGAGTAGAGGTACTTATGGAAAAATGGATGGTTTATAGTAAAAAGGCTGATTTTGCTGCATTGGGAAAGAAGTTTTCAATTGATCCAGTAATTATACGCATTATTAGGAACCGGAATGTAGAAGGAGAAGAAGCTATATTTCGGTATTTACATGGAACAAAAGAAGATATGTATTCGCCATGGCTATTTAAGGATATGGAACAGGCTGTGGCAATTTTAACGCAGAAAATAGAGGAACAAAAAAAGATACGCATTATTGGGGATTATGACGCAGATGGTGTAAATTCTTCTTGTATCCTTCTAAAGGGGCTGGAAAGATGTGGTGCCAGGGTAGATTGTGAAATACCACACCGGATGTTAGACGGGTATGGTATTAATGAACGTTTAATAGAAGAAGCATATAAGGCGGGCATTGATACAATATTGACTTGCGATAATGGGATTGCTGCAATGAAACAGACAGAATTTGCAAAACAAATGGGGCTTACTGTGATTATCACTGATCACCATGACATACCTTACCAGGAAACAGAAAAGGGAAGGGAATATCAGGTTCCGCCTGCGGATGCTGTAATTAATGCAAAGCAACAAGACTGCCCATATCCTTTTAAAGGGTTATGTGGGGCAGGGGTGGCTTATAAAGTAGTACAAGCACTTTATGAAAAACTTGGCATACCAGAAGAAGAGCTTTATGGGCTTTTAGAGTTTGCTGCAGTCGCAACGATTGGCGATGTAATGGATTTGCAGGATGAAAATAGGATTTTAGTAAAAGAAGGGCTTTGTAGGCTTAGGAAAACAAAAAACCTGGGGCTTCGTGCTTTAATGCAGGTAAATGGCATAGAACCAGAGGCTTTAAATTCCTATCATATAGGGTTTATTATTGCCCCTTGTTTAAATGCGGGTGGAAGGCTGGACACGGCGAAACGCGCATTGGCTCTTTTACTTTCGGAAGATAAAATGGAAGCTGGCATAATGGCAGGGGAATTAAAGGCACTTAACGATAGTAGGAAAGCCATGACCATACAAGAAACAGAGAAAGCATGTAAACAGATAGATGAACAAGGGGCGGAGGATAAGGTGTTAGTTACTTGCCTTCCAGAATGTCATGAAAGCCTGGCAGGGATTATTGCAGGGAAATTAAGGGAACATTATTATAAGCCAGCAATTGTCCTAACAAAAGGATCAGAGGGCTTAAAAGGTTCAGGCCGATCCATAGAAGGGTATTCTATGTTTGAAGAATTAGTAAAGTGCAGCCAGTACTTAGATAAGTTTGGCGGCCATCCTATGGCAGCAGGGCTTTCTTTAAAAGAAGAAAATTTAAGCCTATTTTGCCAGGCATTAAATCAAAATTGTACCTTACAGCCAGAGGATTATGTTTGTAAACGCTGGATTGATGTGCCAATGCCTTTTTCTTATATTACAAAGGAACTGATTCAAGAGTTTTCCCTTTTAGAGCCATTTGGGAAGGGCAATGAAAAGCCATTGTTTGCAGCAAAGGATATTGTGGTGCAAAGTTTCAGGATTGTAGGGAAGAACCATAATGCTATTAAGCTTTTGCTATTAGACAAGGATAATTGTAAAGTAGATGCGGTCTATTTTGGGGATACAAAGGAGTTTGTCGATAAGATCCATGCAGGGAGCAAAATATCTGTTTTATATTATCCTTCTATTAATGTTTACCGAGGGGTAGAAACAATACAAATTACAATAAGTGGGTACCAGATCCAGCCAGCCTAATCGCTTGACATGGTATAATGAAAATGGTATTCTAAAGTTATATAGGCTATAAAATAAGAAGGGCAGGGTTTAACATGGATTATAAGGAATACATAAAAGATTGTATGGGAAGCGAGCCTCCTAAAAACAGCGTAGAAGAAGCATACAAAGTTTTTCCTGCATTTATGAAGCAGGATACAGAAGAAGGAAAAAAAGAAAATTATAATGCAATCCATGATAGCTTTAAGGAATTGGATCAGATATTTTATAAAGAGCACCAAGAGGTTCTTCTGCCTAAGGCAGGGCTGTATTTAATGAGTTTGGTTGATACCATGTCAGTAATGTCCCAAGAGATTTTTGAACATTATAAATATTTTGAAACACTATATAAAAAAGCGTTAAAAAAGGTATTGGCGTTTTATCAAGAAGAAACAAGTTTGTTTCCTACAAACTTAAATCGCCCAGCAGATAGTAATAACCCAGTAGATATAACAGGGACTTTTATGATTGCATATGCTGTGTTAAAGGGATGTCGCATGAAAGCGATATTAAGTGAAAAATATTTAGATATGGGAAAGGCAATGTACCAGGCAGCGGAAAAAATAATTGGAAAAGAAGCTATGGATACATTAGATGCTCCATTAGAAATGAAACTTGCCTATGAAGAATATAAAAAGGCAGTAGATAAATAATACAGCATAACAAGTGAGGCAACAGAATAAGGCAGGCAATAAGATACAGGGAGGATATTGCTTTGAAATTTGAGATAATATTTAAGGAAGCCCGTAGCTTTACATTAGAATGTAAGGATGCAGGGATTTATCAATTAGAGGAAGAATATGAAATTTATTTAGATAATAAATTGGCAGATAAAACAAATAAAATTGTACATACAATAAATGGGCTAAAGCCAGATACAGAATATAAGATTTTTATAAAAAAAGGGGAAGAGGTTTCAGAGCCAGTGGTTCTCCACACAGATTATGAAAGTTATACTTTAAATGTCCGTGATTTTGGCGCACTTGGGGACGGGAAACGAGATGATACAGGAAGTATCCAGGCTGCTATTTATTCTTGCCCAAAAGATGGCAGGGTATTAGTGCCAAAGGGTATTTATAAAATTACGTCTTTATTTATGAAGAGTGATTTACGTTTTGAATTAGAAGAAGGGGCAGTTTTATCTGCCATTACAGAAAGAGAAAAATTCCCTGTACTTCCAGGGTTAATAGAAAGTTATAAGGAAGACAGTGAGTATAATTTGGGGACATGGGAAGGAAATCCTCTTGATATGTTTGCTGCTATTATTACCTGTATAAATGTGTCTAATGTAGTAATCTATGGGAAAGGTGTAATAGATGGCTGTGCGGATCATGAAAATTGGTGGAAAAACCCAAAAATAAAAAGGATTGCATGGAGGCCAAGGCAGATTTTTATGAACCATTGTGAAAATATGGTAGTACAAGGAATCCGTGTAACCAATAGCCCTTCTTGGAATATCCATCCTTATTTTTCAAAGAATTTAAAGTTTATAGATTTAGAGATTTTAAATCCAAAAGATTCTCCAAATACAGATGGGCTTGATCCAGAATCTTGTGAAAATGTAGAGATAATAGGGGTTTATTTTTCTCTTGGAGATGATTGTATCGCTATTAAATCGGGGAAGATTTATATGGGTTCTAAATATAAGGCCCCATCTAAAAATTTAATGATCCGGCAATGTTGTATGCGGGACGGGCACGGCTCTATTACAATAGGGAGTGAAATGGCTGCAGGAGTATTAGATTTAACAGTAAAGGACTGCTTGTTTATTGATACAGATAGGGGGCTTCGCATTAAAACTAGGAGAGGCAGGGGAGAAGATGCCATTGTCGATAATATTTTATTTGAAAATATCCAAATGGATCAAGTAATGACCCCGTTTGTCATTAATTCTTTTTATTATTGTGATCCAGACGGCCTTACAGAGTATGTAAGGACAAAACAGCCTCTTCCTGTAGATGAACGGACGCCTAATATTAAAAAATTGGCTTTCCGTAATATTTCTTGTAAAAACTGCCATGTAGCTGCAGCTTTCCTATATGGGCTGCCAGAACAAAAGATTGAGCGAGTGGAAATGAAGAATATTACAGTGTCCTATGCAGAAAAAACAATGTCAGGGGTGCCTGCTATGATGGAGGGCAGTATCCCTTGTACAAAACAAGGGATCTATGCAAATAACATTACTTCTTTAGAGATTGAAAATGTAAAAATAGAAGGCTGCGAAGGAGAGGCATTTAGAACAGAAAATATTGATAACCTAATATGTGAAAATTAATGTGCGATAGGCACAGAATGGAGGAAGAGTATGATAGATACATTGCGTTTAGGGATTAGGGGGCATGATATGGAGGAAGCTCCATTTGAAGAATGGGTTGCCAATATAAAAAGAAAGGGATTTTGCTGTACACAGCTTGCCTTAAAAAAGGCAATCCGTGATTTTAATGTAAATAATGAAGCATTAACTCCAGGAATGGCAATGTATATGCGCCAAATATTTGCAGAGAACAAAGTAGATGTATCCATCTTGGGCTGTTATTTGAATTTAGCAGATCCAAACCAAGAAAACTTGAAAAAAACAATAGAGACTTATAAGGCAAATATCCGTTTTGCATCTTTATTGGGATGCGGCATGGTGGGCACAGAAACAGGTGCAGTAAATGAAGAGTATCGTTACGAGGAAGCAAACCATTCCGAAGAAGCACTAAAAATATTTATAAAAAGCTGTAAAGAAGTTGTGAAATATGCAGAAGATATGGGTGTTATTTTTGCTATTGAGCCAGTATTTAACCATATTGTATATGACTGTAAAAGGGCAAGGAAAGTATTAGATGAAATTTCTTCCCCAAACCTTCGTATTATTTTTGATCCAGTAAATATTATTTCAATTGATAATTACAAAAACCAAGATGAAATTCTTACAGAAGCATTTGATTTATTAGGAGAAGAGATTGCAGCAATCCATTCCAAGGATTTTGTAATTGAAGATAATAAAGTAATTAGTAAGATTACAGGGGAAGGTATTTTAAATTACGATTTGTTAATGAAACTGGCAAAAGAACATAAGCCATATATCCATATTCTATTAGAAGGCACTAGCCCATCAAATGTAGAATTTGCAAAAGAATTTATTACAAAGAAGTACAAGGAGGCATAAACAAATGAAAAAAATAGAGGAGTATGTAAGAAGTATACCAGATTTCCCGGAAGAGGGGATTATCTTCCGTGATGTAACATCAGTACTTCAAGATGCAGATGGGCTGCATCTTGCCATTGACGAAATGCAAAAAAAACTAGAAGGGTTAGATTTTGACGTTATTGTTGGCCCAGAGTCAAGAGGGTTTATTTTTGGCGTGCCAATTGCATATAACCTGCATAAAGCATTTGTGCCTGTAAGAAAAAAAGGGAAACTGCCTTGTGAGACTATAACAGCAGATTATGACTTAGAGTATGGCAGCGCAACGATAGAAATGCACAAGGATTCTATCCGGCCAGGGCAGAAAGTCGTTATTATTGACGATTTAATTGCAACAGGCGGTACAATAGAAGCAATTATAAAATTAGTAGAGCAGCTTGGGGGCGAGGTAGTACGTATTGTATTCCTTATGGAACTTGCCGGGTTAAAAGGAAGGGAACGTTTAAAAAATAGAGAAGTAGAATCTGTTATCTGTTATAATGGAAAATAATACCATTATGCTTTACATGGAATTTATAAAAGCAGGGGTACTAGGTTGTACCCCTCTTTTTTAAACAATCAACAACGAGCAAGTAAGTAACCAACTATAAAAAGCAACTTTAGCAGGAGAACCTAAAGTATAACATAATTTAGCAAGAATGGAGGAAAAAATGCTACATAAAAGAATTGATATAGAAATAAATGGAAATAATACAGAAAATTGCCATCCACAATTAGCAACTTATATCCTTGATAATTACCCATCAATTGATGAAAACCGTTTACGCCCAGCTATATTAATCTGTCCTGGTGGCGGGTATGAACATACTTCTGACAGGGAAGCAGAAGCAATTGCCATTCAAATGAATGCAATGGGGTTCCATGCCTTTGTACTTTACTATACTTGTGCGCCAGCCGCTGTTTTTCCAAGGCAGCAGCTAGAAGCAGCAAAAGCAATAGCAGAGATTCGCAGCCATGCAGAAGAATGGCATATTAACCCAGATAAAATAGTTGTAATGGGATTTTCAGCAGGCGGGCATTTAGCAGCAAGCATAGGGGCATTTTACAAAAAAGAATTCCTATGCGAGCCATTACAAGTAAAACCAGAACAAATCAAACCTTCTGGCTTAGTATTATGCTATCCTGTCATTACATCTGGGGAAATGGCACATAAAGGCTCTTTCCATGCTTTATTAGGAGAAAAAGAAGAGGAACTAAAAGATTTTGTTTCTTTAGAAAAACAAGTAACAGAGGATACGCCGCCAGCATTTATCTGGCATACTTATGAAGACAGCAGCGTCCCAGTAGAAAACAGCATGTTATATGCAGCAGCCATGAGAAAGGCAAAAGTCCCATTTGAGCTTCATATTTATCCAAGGGGGCATCATGGGCTTGCATTAGCAAGTGCAGAGACAAAATCTGCTAAAGGGGGAGATGCAATTGTGCCAGAAGTACAAAATTGGATTGAGATGGCAGGAAGATGGATACGGAATTTGTAAATAGAAGATGTGGGGAGGGATGAAAGAGGGACGCGGGGAATAGCATTGTGGAAAGAGTGCTGCTCCGTTTCGGGTATGTAGAAATTTCTAAATGGTTCGCTTGGTGCTGTTGGCTTGGAACGGAACCGGGCCCTATGCGGCGTCCTGCCGCAGAGTCCCCTCGGACGGACATCCTGTCCGTCCGTTCCTGTTATCTAGCGAACCATTAAGAAATTTTAACATATCCTCAAAGTCGCAGCCTTTCTTTCCACAATGCCATTCCCCGCTGTGTATCAGTATGGCAGCCCTCTATATTTTCTATTTTGGGGGAAGGGGGGATAGGAGGGATTGTGGTAAAATATAAAGGGGGTAGGAGAGAAAGTATGGGGATAGGAATTATTGTATGTGGCTTAAATGGTGTGGGAAAGAGTACATTAGGTAAAGCACTTGCTGAAAAATTGAATTTTTATTTTATAGATAATGAAGATTTATATTTTCCAAAGACAGAGAGCAAGTATATGTATGCCATCCCACGTACCCGGGAAGAGGTTGAAAAGCTTTTTTTTAGTGAGATAAAAGCACATGGGGATTTTGTTTTTGCTTCTGTAAAAGGGGATTATGGAGAATCTGTGTATCCTTTTTTTCAATATGCTGTATGGATTGACGTCCCAAGGGATATTCGGATAAAAAGAGTTAAAAACCGTTCTTTCCAGAAGTTTGGGAATAGGATGTTAGTGGGTGGGGACTTGTATGAACAGGAGGAAAAATTTTTTAAGCTTGTAGAATCCCGGGCAGAAAATATGGTTGAAGAGTGGATACAAAACTTAAATTGCCCCATTATAAAAATTGATGGGACAAAACCTATTGAAGAAAATATTAATTTTATTATAAAGCAGATAAATTTTATTATGATACAATAAAATTAAAGCAGGATATATCCATTCTATTTAATAAAGAAAACATTTTTCAATCAACAACATCCTAATTGCCGCAAGCGGATTAAAACGAGGAAGTTTATAGGTTATTCCTTCACAATGTTGGGAATAGATGGGGTGGAATAATGATAAGCAGCAGGGGGAAGATAGGGGTGGATGTTGCGACTGTGGAGGGAAGCGAGTAATTCTTAGTGCCCTGTAAAAAAGGCAGCAACCGCCAGACAGGATGTCTGGCGGAAGAACCTCTGTGGCATGGACGCCACATAGGTTCTGGTTGCGGGAATAACAAAGAAAGTAGGCAGGGCACTTAGAACTGCCGATTACCGGAACCGGAGCAACATCCACCCCTATCTTCCACCTGCGTATCCCCTCTTTATATACCATCCCCATACAATCCCAACAAAAATATTGCTTTTTTTGACAGAAGTCGATATACTTATCTACAAGGGTTTTAACCATGCTAATAATTACAAGGTTAGCAGTAAGGTTATAAGCAAGTAGCAAAGCGGGTTATGGATATCCGCTTTAAGTCAGGAAGGTGGTTTATATGGCAGATGAAGTAAAAAAGAACGAAGAAAATAAGGTGACTGCTGCTTCGGAAGATGAGACGTTGCTTAAGCCAGCGGATTATACCAGTCCAGAGGCGTTATATGATGCGTTGGTAAAGGAAATTCTGAAATATCATCCATCCTCTGATCTTATTATGATTGAAAATGCTTATAAGGTAGCAAAGGAAGCACATGAGGGACAGCTTCGTAAGTCGGGAGAGCCTTATATTATCCATCCACTTTGTGTGGCAATTATTTTAGCAGAATTGGAACTAGATAAAGAGACAATAGCTGCTGGGTTGTTGCATGATGTTGTGGAAGATACGGTTATGACGAAAGAAGAAGTGGCAGGAGTGTTTGGGGATGAGGTGGCACTTCTTGTAGATGGGGTGACAAAGCTTACACAATTAACATATTCTATGGATAGGATAGAAGTCCAAGCAGAGAACCTAAGGAAGATGTTTCTTGCAATGGCAAAGGATATCCGGGTCATTTTAATTAAGCTGGCGGATCGTCTCCATAATATGCGGACGCTTCAATACCAAAGGGCAGAAAAGCAGAAGGAAATTGCTAGGGAAACAATGGATATTTATGCGCCAATCGCCCAAAGGCTAGGGATTTCTAAGATAAAAATTGAGTTGGATGATTTGTCTTTGAAGTATTTAGAGACGGATGCATATTATGATTTGGTGGAAAAGATTGCGCAGACAAAAAAGTCTAGGGAAGAGTTTGTGCAGTCGATCGTCAATGATGTGCAGGCAGAAATGGTGGAAAATGGCCTTGAGGCAAGGGTAGATGGAAGGGTAAAGCATTTCTTTAGTATTTACCGTAAGATGGTAAACCAAAATAAAACGTTGGACCAGATATATGATTTGTTTGCGGTTAGGATTATTGTGGATACAGTAAGGGACTGTTATGCGGCGCTTGGTGTGATCCATGAGCATTATAAGCCAATACCTGGAAGGTTTAAAGATTATATTGCAATGCCAAAGCCAAATATGTACCAGTCGCTGCATACTACCTTGATTGCATCGAATGGGCAGCCTTTTGAAATCCAGATTAGGACTATGGAAATGCACCGTACAGCGGAATATGGCATTGCGGCGCATTGGAAATATAAGCAAGGCGTGACAGGGAAGGATGTGGCGAAGAGTGAAGAGGAAAAGCTGAGCTGGCTGCGCCAGATTCTGGAATGGCAGCGTGATATGTCAGATAATAAGGAGTTTATGAGCCTTTTAAAAAGTGATTTGGATTTGTTCTCGGAAAGCATTTATTGTTTTACGCCATCAGGGGATGTAAAGAATTTGCCGCATGGATCAAACCCTATTGATTTTGCTTATAATATCCACAGTGCGGTTGGCAATAAAATGGTTGGTGCCAGGGTAAATGGGAAAATAGTCCCTATTGATTATGTAATACAAAATGGTGACAGGGTAGAGATTATTACGTCACAAAATTCGAGGGGCCCTAGTAGGGATTGGCTAAATATTGTAAAGAGCACACAGGCCAAATCGAAGATTAACCAGTGGTTTAAGGCAGAACGAAAAGAAGATAATATTATTAAGGGCAAGGAAATGCTGGAAAAGTATTGTAAGGCAAAGGGGATTGTCCAGAGTGATATTGTAAAGCCAGAGTTTGTGGAGAAGCTGCTTAAAAAATATGGGTTTAGGGACTGGGAGTCTGTAATGGCAGCTTTGGGGCATGGTGGGCTAAAAGAAGGCCAGGTTGTTAATAAACTGGTGGAAGAGTATGAGAAAAAGCATAAGAAGGAAATTACAGATGCCGAAGTATTAGAGGCTATTGCTGCTGATAAAAAGGATAGTAAAGAAAATAGGGTAAAGGTAGCAAAGTCAGGCAATGGGATTAAAGTAAAAGGGATCCATGATGTTGCAGTCCGTTTTTCGAAATGTTGTTCGCCTGTGCCAGGTGATGAAATTGTAGGTTTTGTAACAAGAGGAAGAGGGGTTTCTATTCATAGGACTGATTGTATTAATATGATTAACCTCCCAGAAATGGACAGGGAAAGAATTATAGATGCGGAATGGCAGGATACAGCAGGCGGGCCTTCTAGTGAAAAATATTTGGCAGAGATAAAGATTATTGCAAAGAACCGGACAGGGATTTTGGCTGATGTGTCTAAAATATTGACAGAACGGCAGATTGATGTTGCAAGAATGAACAGCGGCACTAGTAAGCAAGGGATTGCAACAATTTCTATGGCGTTTTATATTCAAGGAAAAGAGGAGCTTAACCAGTTAATAAGTAAAATTCGAAATGTAGAAAGTATTCTGGATATAGAAAGGACGAGTGGCTAATGGGACAGACATTAATGCAAAGGCTTATAGTGGGGGTGATGCGCACAAATTGCTATTTGGTCTATAAGGATAATACAAAAGAAACATTAGTGGTTGATCCAGCGGATAAAGTAGAAAAGATAAGCCAAGCATTAGAAGAAAGTGGGTTAAAGCCAGTCGCAATTTTATTGACGCATGGGCATTTTGACCATATTGGGGCAGTAGAAGGATTAAAAAAGAAGTATGGCTGTAAGATTTATTGCCTTGATGGGGAGAAAGAGGTATTAGAATGTGCAGATTATAATTTATCTGCCATGTTTTCAAATAATTTTACAATAACACCAGATGTGCTGCTAAAAGATGGGGAAGAATTGTCTTTAGGAGGGTTTGTTATCCAAGTTATTGCTACGCCGGGGCATACAAAAGGAAGCTGCTGCTATTATTTTCCAGAGGATCGGTTTTTAATAAGTGGGGATACTTTGTTTGAAGGAAGCGTGGGAAGGACGGATTTCCCTACAGGAAGCGCTTCTATGCTAATGCGTTCTATAAAAGAAAAATTATTTGTACTTCCAGAGGATACCCCAGTGTATTCGGGGCATGGGGAACCAACTACAATTGGCTATGAAAAGCAAAATGGGATTATTTACTAAGAATAAATAGGTATTTAACAATCAACAGCAAGGATTCCCCTTCCTTATAGGTAGGGAAAGGAATTGCCCAAAACAATTATAACGGCGGCAGCGGGAGGAGTGAAAGTGGTGTCCCGTGCTGTCATAAGGCAATCCACACAATTGGCTCCTAACTGCCACGAGTGGAGTGAAACAAAATAAATAGGGTGGAAAGATGATAGGGATAGAGTTAAATGAAGAAAATTTTGAATATGATATTTATTCTTTAGTAAAGGCGTTTTATCCAGAAGAAGAAATTACAAGAGTAACAGAAGGAGAAGGCTGGGAAGGGTTCTTGGTTAAGGTGAATTACCAACTAGGCTTGGTAATGGTAGAAGTAACATCAGATAGCAAGGCAAGATTAACGGAAACAATAGAAATAAAGGGAATGGATCGGAAAGAAGTAAAAAGCACGTTAAAAAGGGCTCTTTATTCTATTCTTTCTGGTTTAACAAAAAAAACGCTTCCTTGGGGCACATTAACGGGGATCCGCCCAACAAAAATCCCATTTTCTATGCTTTTAGAGGGAAAAACAGAAGAAGAAATTGCTAGTTATATGCAGGAAACGTATTTGGCTGGAAAGGAAAAAACAGCGCTTAGTATAGAAATTGCTAAACGGGAGCAGGAGATTTTAAGGAACATTGATTATAAAGAAGGCTATAGTTTATATATAGGAATTCCATTTTGCCCTACTAGATGTTTATATTGTTCGTTTACTTCTTACCCTCTTAAGGTATGGGAAAAACGAGTGGATTCTTATGTAGACGCATTGTGTAAGGAAATTGGCTTTGTAGCGGATAGGCTGAAGGGGAGGAAGTTAAATACATTATACATAGGAGGCGGGACTCCAACTACATTAACGGCAGGGCAAATGGAAAGGCTGCTTTTTGTTATAAGGGATAATTTTGATTTTTCTTTTAACCAAGAATTTACTGTAGAGGCAGGGCGCCCAGATAGTATAACGGAAGAAAAGCTTTTGGCATTGAAAAAATATGGGGTTAGCCGAATTTCTATTAATCCTCAAACAATGAAACAGGAAACGTTGGATTTAATTGGGAGGAAGCATACAGTAGGGCAGGCAAAGGAAGCTTTTTACCTAGCAAGGAAATGTGGTTTTGACAATATTAATATGGATTTAATTAGCGGTTTGCCAGAGGAAAACCATAAGGATATGGAACATACCATGCAAGAGATTGCAGCATTAAAGCCAGATAGTGTGACAGTACATGCACTTGCCATTAAAAGGGCTTCTAGGTTAAATGAGTTATGGGAAGAGTACAAAGGCAGCATGGGCGTACTTCAGGAAGAGACCGCACAGATGATGGAACAGTATGCTAGGGAAATGGGGCTTTTGCCTTATTATTTATACCGCCAAAAGAATATGGCAGGAAATCTAGAAAATGTAGGTTATGCTGCGCCAGGGAAAGCAGGGATTTATAATATACTAATTATGGAGGAGAAACAGACCATAGTCGCCTGCGGAGCCGGTAGTATCTCGAAAAGGGTATACCCTGACGGACGTATCGAAAGATGCGAAAATGTCAAGGATGTAACGTCTTTCATAGAAAGAATTGACGAAATGATTGAGAGAAAACGGAAACTTCTTGAGGATTAAAAAGAGTTTTTGTTGTACATCAATTTTTTACCCAATGGTATTGAATAACACTTGGTGATGTAGAGGAACAACCTAATATAGCACCTAAAGGACAATCTTATTCTAACGAAGAGGACTGTCCTTTTTTGTTATAGTCCAATCATCAAGAATGGAGGAAAAAAGTATGAGTAGTACAGCGTTAGGAGCAGAGAAAGAAATTATTTTTATCAGCGATGCACATGAAAAATTCTACTATGAGAAATTGAAAGAGG
>CAJTLB010000031.1 GCA_910577045.1 uncultured Lachnospiraceae bacterium
GAAGTATCTCTGCTTTTTCAATATTCAGTTGTAACACATGTATTGTAATCCTACACTATCTTTTTTACCCATTATATATGGCTCCTTGACATACGTTTGTAAAATATTTATAATAAATACAGCTTTATGAATGGTACGGAAAGGGATAAGGTATGAGGGGAAAGTTACAAAGGGGATTAGCTGCTGTTGCAATAGCTGTTACGGTTGCAACGGCATTAACGGCGTGCGGGACAAAAAATATAAGTAAAAAGACATATATGGAAGAAGTAGATAAATTAAGTGTTGTTTCGGAAAATTTTTATACAGCAATGGCAGAATGGGCGGAAAATATAACAAATGGTGCAGATACAGAAACAACAAAAGCTGGCGTGGAGAAAATGAGGGAAATTGTGAAGGGGTACAATGAACTGGCTGCTATTGAAAACCCGCCAAAAGCATATGCGAAGCTTCATATAAGGTTAGTGGAAGGCTTAAGGAAATTGGTAAGAGTAATGGATGTTTATTTTGACAGTTTATTATCAGGGCTAGACGGGGTGCCATTATCAGAAGAAGATGCTAAAAGGGTTCAGGAAAATGTATTAGATCAAATAGAAGAGGTTTCTGCTATATTAAAAGAATTAAATGAAAAATAGAACTTCTTTAAACTGATTGAAAATAAGGATCGGATATGATAGAATATGAAAGCAAGAGGCTTCTTGCCTAAGGAAAATTTTTATGGAATAAAATAGGCAGAAGGGAAAAAGCATATAAAAAGCAGGAGGGTTAAATATGGAACAGTACAAGCAGGAATTTATTGAATTTATGGTGGATTGTGGTGTTTTAAAGTTTGGGGATTTTGTAACAAAGAGTGGCAGGAAAACACCATTTTTTATTAATGCTGGGCTTTATTGCACTGGGATGCAGCTTCGTAAACTGGGAGAATTTTATGCAAAGGCGATTCATCATACGTTTGGCACAGAGTTTGATATTTTGTTTGGCCCAGCCTATAAAGGAATACCTCTTGCTGTTGCAACTTCTATGCAATGGAATGAATTATTTGGCACAGAAGTGAAATATTGTGCAAATAGGAAAGAGATAAAGGATCATGGGGATACAGGTATTTTGTTGGGGAGCCCAATAAAAGATGGTGACAGGGTAATTATTATTGAAGATGTGACAACCGCAGGGACTTCTATCCAAGAAACCCTTCCTATTGTAAAGGGACAAGGTAATGTAAATGTCCTTGGCTTGGTGGTTTCTGTAGATCGTATGGAACGCGGGCATGGAGAAAAAAGTGCGCTTTCTGAGATTAGGGAAAATTATGAGATGCAGACAACTGCCATTGTTACTATGGAAGAAGTGATTGAACATTTGTATAATAAACCATATAAAGGAAAGATTATTATAGATGATACAATGAAAGCATCTATTGATGGATATTACGAAAAATACGGCGCAAAGTAGAAAGGTTGGCAAGATGGGAGAAAAGACATATAAGGTATTAGGCGTAACAGGCGCAGGCAGTATAGCGATTGGCACAGTTATTTTAGTAATAGGCATTGTAACAGGCATACTTTCTATTGTAACAGGGGCAGTTCTTTTAAAACAGAAGTCTAAGATTATATTTTAACAATTAACAGCAAGGACTCCTCTTTCTTTTTAGGCAGGGGAGGAATTGCCCAAAACAATTATAATGGCAGCAGCGGGCGGAGTGAAAGTGTATCCCCTGCTGCTATAAGGCAATCCACATAATTGGCTCCTAACTGCCACGGGTGGAGTGAAATAAATAAACAAATAAATAAAAAGCAAGGATGTTCTAGAAAGGAATATAAGTGTGAACAATAAGAAAGGAAAGTATTGGCATGGATTAGTATTTGCGGTATATTTAGTAGTACTTTGTTACTTCTTATTTTTTGCAGAAATGTTTGGAAGGACAGAATGTATAAGGGAATACCGCTATAATCTAGTATTATTTAAAGAAATTCAGAGATTTTGGGACAACCGCCATAGTTTGGGGTTTTGGGCAGTATTTTATAATTTGGCAGGCAATGTGCTTGCATTTATGCCATATGGGTTTTATCTGCCAATTTTATTCCAGCCAATTCAAAAAGCATCTTTTAAAATCTTTCCGGGTTTTTTTATTGTAGCACTTTTTAGCTTGTTGTTTAGTTTAGTAGTAGAGACAACGCAACTGGTATTTAAAGTAGGAAGTTTTGATGTAGATGATTTGTTGTTAAATACACTTGGAGGGGCAGCAGGTTATCTGGCTTATTTGGTTGTGAGGAAGAAAGGAAGGAGCCATGAAGGAGCATAAAAACCGAAGCAGGCGAAAATACAAATTTACAGATAAAAGACAGTCTGTGGGAGGAATTTTTTCTACTATGCTTGGAATTATGGCAGTTTCTTTTTTCTTGACTGCAATTTTTATATCTTATAGGCAGAAAGGGAATGGCGGGAGGGAAATAGGTTTTTTAGGGATTATGTCGTTATTTCTTTCTTCTATAGGGTTATATATTGGCACAAATAGTTTCCAGGAGGAAAATGTATTTTATTTATTTTCTTGGTTGGGGGCTATTATAAATGCTATTATGTTAGTAGGGATGGGAATGGTATTTTTAATTGGATTATAGATAGAATTGAGGAGAGGGAATTGAGTTTATTAAATAATATGAAATGCAGGGAATTGTGGGCACAGGAGAATGAGTTTGTAAAAGAACGGTTTGCCCTGTCAATGGAACGGATTGCCGAAATAGGGAAAGAGCCTGTATGCGTAGCAGAATACCAAGATTATTTTAAGCGTACAGCAGGTTTTATCCTTATGGTAAAAGAGCTGCTCCGTAAAATAAAAAGAGAAGAATTTAATATGCTTAGTTATAAAGAGTTGGAAGAATATAATAGGAAATTATATGAAGATTTACTGCCAGAGGCTTATCAATGCAGTTATGCCAACCCAGCATATGCCTGCAAAAAGCTTGGGGAAGAATATGGAAAACTCCTTTGTGTGGTATATACAGAGCTCCGTGCCATTATAGTGGATGCGTATGAAAACCGCTTAAATTATATTACAATAGGTGCGGAATTATTTATTGAAATTTATAATCTATTTGAAACAGGGCTGCCATCCGAAAAAGAAGTAAGGGATACGATTTATTGGTATATGAGTGATTATTGTGATGTGTTCTATGCAGATAGGATTAGGGAAGGCATCGATCCAGCTTTTTCTTTTGCAAAAGAAATTATTATGGAAAGTGATTTATCAGATCCCCGTTATTTATTCCAGTATGGAGAATATATTTCGGATAGTGAGAAACGGACGGCGGAGTTTTTAAGCACACTTCCAGAAGAAGAAATAGAGAAAATCGCGGCAGCCTATGTAGAAGGCTTCCGAAAAGGGTTTGAACTTGCTAAAAAGCCTTTGGAAAAGAAGAAGACAGTTAGTTTACGTTATGCGATTGGGTTTGAGCGTATTATGCGTGCTGCAATAAATGGATTTGAAAAATTAGGGTTAAAGCCAGTAATTAGCCGTTATGCCCTCCATAGTGTCAATAGGCGCCGCAGCATAAGAAATGGATATTCTGGTACACCAGTAAACAGGCAGTATGATTATGATCATCGGTTTGACGAAGCGATATACTATGATAAGGCTTTTTATGAAAGGAAAATTGCTGTATTAAAGACAATATATGAAAAATATGAAGGGCTTGCTGGGGAGTTTGCTGGCCCTGCGGTATTAGAAGTGTTTGGGGAAGAGCCTTTTATGCCAGAAAATAAGAAAGAAGCATGTGCCTTAAGTGAGAAACAAAGAAAGCTTCAAATTGCATTTGCTGGGGAAAGTTCAGAAATCCAGAACCAATATATAAAAGAAGAGGAAAGAAGTTTTACCATTATTGCATTTCCTACTCCTAATATTGGGAAAGACTATGAAAAAATTTTTGAAGAAACAGTAAAAATTAATACTTTGGATTATGAACAATATAAGACGATACAACAAAGTATTATTGACGTATTAGATACAGCAGAATATGTGAAAATATTGGGCGCAGGAGAAAACCAGACGGATCTTACGGTACAGCTTATTCCGTTAAAACAGCCTGATAAGGAAACTAAGTTTGAAAATTGTGTGGCAGATGTGAATATTCCTGTAGGGGAAGTATTTACTTCTCCCCAATTAAAAGGGACAAATGGCGTTTTATATGTAAAGGAAGCCTTTTTAAATGAGCTGCCTTATAAAAAGCTTTGCGTAGAATTTAAAGATGGCTGTATTAGTAATTATAGTTGTGCAAATTTTGAGGATCAAGAAGCAAATCGTGCTTATTTCCGTGAAAATGTAATGCAGAACCAAGATACCCTTCCTATGGGTGAGTTTGCGGTTGGGACAAATACGACAGCATATGTTATGGCAAAGAAATATAATATTGTAGAAAAACTTCCTGTTTTAATTGTGGAGAAAATGGGTCCTCATTTTGCAGTAGGGGATACTTGTTACAGCAGGGCAGAAGAGGTACAAGTTTATAACCCAGATGGAAAAGAAATTATAGCAAGGGATAATGAATATTCCCTTCTTAGGAAAACAGAACCTTCCAAAGCATATTTTAACTGCCATGTGGATATTACGATTCCTTATGATGAGATAGCGGAGATAGCCTGTTATCATATAAATGGAGAAAAAACAGTAATTATTAAAGATGGCAGGTTTGTATTGGAAGGGACAGAATTATTAAATGCAGCATTTACACAAGAATAGAAAGAGAGGATATAAAATGGAAAAAGTCGGCATTGTTATGGGAAGTGATTCAGACCTTCCTGTTATGAGTAAAGCGTGTGAAATACTGGAAAAGTTTGGCATTGATTATGATGTAACAGTGATTTCTGCACATCGGATGCCAGATGTATTTTTTGAATATGCAAAAAATGCAGAAAACAAAGGATATAAAGTAATGATTGCGGGCGCAGGGGGTGCTGCCCACTTACCTGGCATGTTAGCTGCTATTTGCCCTCTTCCTGTTATTGGGGTTCCAATCCATACCAAAACATTAAGTGGCGTAGATTCTTTATATTCTATTGTGCAGATGCCTTCTGGCATACCAGTGGCAACAGTGGCAATTGACGGTGCGGCAAATGCAGGCCTTTTGGCGGCAAAGATTTTGGCGGTTTCTAACGAAGGGCTTAGGGAAAAGCTAAAAGATTATGCAGATGGGTTAAAGAATGGAGTGCTAGAGAAAAAGGAAAAATTAGAAAAATTAGGCTATAAAGAATACTTAAAGCAAAAGCAGTAAAAAAGGGGACGTTGTTGCAAAGGCAGCAGAATGGAGGACAAAATGGATTACAAAAAGGCAGGCGTAGATATTGAGGCTGGTTATAAGGCAGTAGAATTAATGAAGAAACATGTGCAAAAAACAATGCGCCCTGAAGTACTAGGAGGAATTGGAGGTTTTTCCGGGGCCTTTTCATTAGAATCTTTTAAAAATATGGAAAAGCCAACATTAGTTTCTGGCACAGATGGAGTAGGGACAAAATTAAAACTAGCATTTTTAATGAACCGCCATAATACGATTGGGATTGACTGTGTGGCAATGTGTGTAAATGATATTGCCTGTGCAGGCGGGGAGCCTTTATTTTTTCTAGATTATATTGCCTGCGGCAAGAATGAGCCAGAAAAAATAGCAACCATTGTAGGCGGCGTAGCAGAAGGATGTAGGCAGGCAGGGGCTGCTTTAATTGGTGGGGAAACCGCAGAAATGCCAGGTTTTTATCCAGTAGATGAATATGATCTTGCCGGATTTGCAGTAGGGATTGTAGATGAAAAGGATTTAATTACAGGGAAAGAGCTAAAGGCTGGTGATATTTTAATTGCTATCAAGTCTTCTGGCGTACATAGTAATGGGTTTTCTTTAGTCCGTAAAGTATTTACTATGACAGAGGCCGCCTTAAATACATATTTTGATTCTCTTGGTACAACATTGGGGTCTGCGTTAATTGCCCCAACCAAAATTTATGTAAAGGCATTAAAGAATGTAAAAGCGGCAGGTATTACTATTAAGGCATGTAGCCATATTACAGGTGGTGGTTTTTATGAAAATATTCCTCGTATGCTGCCAGATGGAATCCGTGCTGTAGTACAGAAGGATAGTTATGATATCCCTCCAATATTCCGTATGCTTTCTACTGATGGGGAAATTGCAGAAAAGATGATGTATAATACCTTTAATATGGGGGTTGGGATGGTAATTGGCGTAAGCCCGGCAGATGTGGATAAAGCAATTGCAGCAATCCATGAAGCAGGGGAAGATGCGTTTGTATTTGGGAAAGCAGTTGCAGGTGAAAAAGGAGTTGACATATGCTAAATATCTGTGTGTGTGTATCAGGCGGAGGGACAAACCTAAAAGCAATTATGGATAGTATAGCGGATGGGACGATTACCAATACAAAAATTGTAGGCGTGGTAAGCAACAATAAAAATGCTTTTGCATTAGAACGGGCAAAGGAGAACCATATCCCGGCAGTCTGTGTTTCACCAAAGGATTATGCAAGCAGGGAAGAATTTTATAATGCCCTTCTTAATACCGTAAAGGGGTTCCAACCAGATTTAGTTGTATTGGCAGGGTTTTTAGTAAACCTTCCTGCCCAGATGATAGAAGAATTTAAAAATAGGATTATTAATATCCATCCTTCTTTAATTCCATCTTTTTGTGGCGTTGGCTATTATGGCTTAAAAGTACATGAGGCCGTATTAGAACGTGGGGTTAAGGTGACAGGTGCTACAGTGCATGTCGTAGATGGTGGGATTGATACAGGGAAGATTCTTTTACAGAAGGCAGTTGACGTAAGGGAAGATGATACGCCAAAAACACTTCAGCAAAGAGTTATGGAACAAGCAGAATGGAAGATATTGCCAGAAGCAATCCATAAAATTGCGAATGGACAATTGTAATAGGAGGAAGCCATGAAGATATTAGTAGTAGGTGGGGGCGGAAGGGAACATGCCATTATATGGAAACTATCACAAAGCAAACAAGTAGAAAAAATCTATTGTGCCCCAGGAAATGCAGGGATTGCCAAAATTGCAGAATGTGTTGATATTGGAGTAATGGAATTTGATAAGTTAATAGCGTTTGCAAAAGAAAAACAGGTAGGGCTCGTGGTAGTGGCCCCAGATGATCCTTTGGTAGCAGGCGCAGTAGATGCAATGGAAGCGGCTGGGCTAAGGGTTTTTGGCCCGAGGAAAAATGCCGCCATTTTGGAAGGTTCCAAGGCATTTTCAAAAGATTTTATGAAAAAATACCATATTCCTACGGCTGCATATGAAAATTTTGATTCGCCAGAGGAAGCCATTTCTTATTTAGAAACAGTAAAGTTCCCTATTGTATTAAAGGCAGATGGATTAGCACTAGGAAAAGGAGTATTAATTTGTAATACCCTAGAAGAAGCAAAAGCAGGCGTAAAAGCCATTATGATGGATAAACAGTTTGGGGCTGCTGGGAACCGTCTGGTTATTGAAGAATTTTTAGTTGGCAGGGAAGTATCGGTATTGTCCTTTGTAGATGGGAAGACCATAAAGGTAATGTCATCTGCACAAGACCATAAACGTGCGAAAGATGGGGACCAAGGATTAAATACTGGCGGTATGGGAACCTTTTCTCCAAGCCCATTTTATACAAAAGAGCTAGACAACTATTGTATGGAGCATATTTACCAGCCTACTGTTGATGCAATAAGGGCAGAGGGAAGAGAATTTAAAGGCGTAATTTTCTTTGGGTTAATCTTAACAGAAGATGGGCCAAAGGTTTTGGAATATAATGCCCGCTTTGGCGATCCAGAAACACAAGTAGTCCTTCCTAGGATGAAAAATGATTTGGTAGAGGTATTTGAAGCATGTATTAATGGGACATTAGATAAGATAGAGTTACAGTTTGAAGATAATGCAGCAGTATGTGTTATATTAGCTTCAGACGGGTATCCAGAACATTACAAAAAAGGATGTGCTATTACAGGGCTAGAGGCTTTTTATGGGAAAGATGGCTATTATGTTTTCCATGCTGGGACAAAAACTATGGATGGCAATATTGTGACAAACGGCGGCAGGGTACTTGGAGTAACAGCAAAAGGCGAGGATTTAAAACAGGCAAGGGCAAATGCTTATGCTGCAACAGAATGGGTTCAGTTTGAAAATAAATATATGAGGCATGATATTGGCAAGGCAATAGAAGACATGTAAAAATAATAAAAAATTGTTGAAAAGCTCTTGTACGTAAAGTAATATATAAAAAGCGTGATATGCTTTGGAATGGAGGAAATTATGAAGTGCACATCTGCAGAAGCTTCTAAGCTGCTTAGGAAATTAATAGAAGAAAAAGCAACCTTAGAAGCAAAAGAAGAAAGAAGCCGTGTGTTTATAGCGGCAGTAGGAGAAGATATCGAGTCAGTAAGGCCAGATTACAATTACCAGGAAACACAAGATGCTTTGGAAGCTGTAGATAAAAAAATCCGTTTGTTAAAGCATACTATTAATTGTTTTAATACTACTCATATGGTGCCAGGGTTTGATATGACAATTGACCAGATTTTGGTGTATATCCCACAGCTTTCTGAAAGAAAAGCACGTTTACTCAATATGAAAGACCGTTTGCCAAAACAAAGGGTGGAATTAGACCGTTATGGCAGTAGGACTTCGTCTAATTTAATAGAATATACCTATGCCAATTATGATATTAGCATTGTAGAAGCAGAATATGAAAGAGTAGCAGATATACTTGCAAAAGCCCAGACAGCTTTAGATGTAATAAATAATACTGAGACAATGGATATTCCAGAATACTGTGAAAAATAGGCAGTGCTTGCTACACTTTAAGGAAAGTGAAGGTTTGGTTTACAGGTAAGGTTATTGTTTTTTTTGTTATTTTTTTGTTATTCGTTTTAGTTTATTGTAGAGGACCTCCCATTAATCTTATCACAGTATCCAAAAACTTGATTCTATAAAAGTAAGGTTTGCTTTGGTAAAATTTATTTTTTAGGATTATGCGGGGGAAGTTTGGTTTCAGCCCGTTTTTAAAAAAGAAAAAAATTTTTAAAATAAGGCAAATTTGCATACCTTTCTTTGTTAGAATAGCAGTATAAAGAACAAGGAGAGGTATACCGTAATTGGCAGCGGGCCAGACTGTAAATCTGGTGTCTTCGGATTCTGGTGGTTCAAGTCCACTCCTCTCCATTAAGCAGATGTGGCTGAGAGGCTGAAAGCGGCTCCCTGCTAAGGAGTTGGCTGGCAAAAGCTGGCCCGAAGGTTCGAATCCTTCCATCTGCGCTTGACAGAGGGAAGGATTTTTGTATATAATAGGAATGAATAAAAAGAAAGAGAGGGCATTGGTATGAGAGTTGCCATATGGAAAGAAAAGAGTTACGGCAAGTCCGGTGTTAGTAGTAGCTTGTATCAAGCATACTGTGGCAGCGGACGTATTGGCGTAACTAAAAATCTCTGCCAGGGTGCTCGTTAAAATATAAAAGAAAACATAGGAGGGACCCATGGCGGGTCCTTTTTTGGCGCATATAAGGAGAGATAGCGTATGAACCAGACTATGTTTTCTTTATTTATTATTAACGTTTTGGAAAACCATACAACCAAGGAGCATCCATTGACAATTACAGAAATTACAGAGTTTGTAAATAGGGAATTTGCATTGTTTGCATTTGAAAAAGAAAGGGTTATGAACCGTTCTACTGTAATGCGGATATTAGATGCAATGGAATTGTGGACAGAAGGGAATCTATTTAATTTTCATGTAATACAGTGTGGATCAGAAGGAAAAAAGATGTTCTACTTAGAAAGAGCTTAAAAGCAAAGATAGGAAGGAAATGGATATGGAACAGATTTATAAATATCCAAGGACCCGCCATTTGGAAGGTTCTAGGAAACAGGCGGGAGACGAGGATTTAAAGAATATTAGTTTTGAAGAGGTAAAAGATAAATATCTGGTTTTAGAGGAAAAAGTGGATGGTGCTAATTGTGGCATTAGCTTTGGGGCAGATAGGAAGATGTATTTGCAGAGCAGAGGGCATTTTCTAAATGGCGGTTATGGAGAACGCCAGTTTGATTTGTTTAAATTATGGGCAGGCTGTTTTGAGGATCAGCTTTATAAACTTTTAGGAAACCGGTATGTAATGTATGGAGAGTGGCTCTATGCAAAGCATACCGTATTTTATGATAAACTTTCCCACTATTTTATGGAGTTTGATATTTTTGACAAAGAGAATGGGACATTTTTTTCTACAAAGAAGCGCCAGGAAATGTTAAAAACAGTGTCATTTATCCAGTCAGTACGGGTATTATCCCAAGGGGTATATAAAAATTCTAATGAGATTGCGAAATGGATAGGCCCAAGCCTTTTTATATCAGAGAACCCAGAAAAAAGTTTAGCAGAACAATGTAAAAAGAGTGGGGTAAATTTAGAACAGACAACGCGCCAAACAGATTTATCAGGCACGATGGAAGGAATTTATATAAAGGTAGAAGATGGGGATTTTGTAACAGATCGGCTTAAGTTAGTAAGAGGTTCTTTTTTAAATACAATTTTAGATTCAGAAAGCCATTGGGCAAGCCGGCCAATTGTGGCAAATTGTTTAGCGGATGGCATAGATATTTTTAAATTATAGGAGAGAATAAGAATGAGTAAAAAGATTCTCGAGGAAATCAGAAAAACAGGGTTTTCCTTGGAACAATTGGCAGGACAATATCCAGATATTTATATGTTGGACAATGTCCCACAAAATGAAGAATATCATGCAGAAGGGGATGTATTGACGCATACAGGATTGGTTTGCCAGAATTTAATAGAACTTCCAGAATGGAAAGAGTTAGAAGGAAAGGAACAAGAAGTTTTATTTTTAGCGGCAGTTTTCCATGATATTGGAAAGGCATTTTGTACAAAACTCCAAGATGGGAAATGGGCTTCGCCAAAACATACAATAATTGGAGAAAAGAAGTTCCGTGGGATTATATACCGGAATATAGAGAATTATGGGCTGACGTGGGAAGAAAGAGAATATATAGCAAAATTAATCCGATACCATGGGACGCCAATATGGTCTTGGGCAAAAAGAAGGCCAGAGTTTGATTTATTGAAAGCATCAGAGAGTATTTCTATGAAGATGCTATATATATTGTCTAAAGCGGATGCAAAAGGCAGAATTGGAAATGGGAAGGAGAAGATGATAGAACGAGTGGAATTATTTGCAGAATATGCAAAAGAGCTGGGGATTTGGGAAAAACCATATACGTTTGTAGACGCTTATACAAAATATCAGTATTTCCATAGAGAGGATATGTGGCAAGGGGCGGTATTATATAATGACACTACGTTTGATGTTATTTTAATGTCGGGGCTTCCTTTGGCAGGAAAAGATACATGGATCGAAAGGCAGCAATTAGGGTTTCCGGTGGTTTCGTTAGATAAAATCCGCCAAGATCTTAAAATTTTGCCGTCAAAAAAATCAGATAAAGTAGTACAGGCGGCAATGGAGCAAGCAAAGAAATATTTACGGAAAAAAGAGCCATTTATTTGGAATGCAACGAATCTTGTCCAAGAAACAAGGCAGAGGCTTGTACAATTTTTTTCTAATTATGGCGCGCGGGTGCATATTGTTTACCTAGAAGCCCCATATAAAGAATTAAAGGCTAGGAACCAAGTGAGGGAAAGGTATATTCCTGAACAAGTATTAGAAGAAATGATTGACAAATTAGAGATTCCAGCACCATGGGAATCTTATGAAGTTAAAGCAGATTTTAATGAAAAGAGGGATAAATAACAGAACAAACGTTTTTAAATAAGCATTTTAGCTAGTATAGATGGTTATTTTCTGCTGATATTGCCAAAAAAGTGCAAAATAACTCACATTATAGTGCAACATAGGTGAATTGTCGGAGATGGAAGTGTGTTGTACAATAATAGAGGGGTGAATGGAATGAATCAGGCATCAGATAGATTGGGAAAAGTGGTGCGTAGAGCAAGAAAAAGTAAAAATATGTCACAAGAAGCACTTGCTGAGAAAATAGGCGTATGTAAAAGAACTATTATTGATATAGAAAATAGCGCTGGAAATCCCAAATTTACTATTCTATTTCCGCTGGTCCGGGAATTAAACCTGCCATTACAACAGGTTTTCTATCCTGAATCTTCAGAAGATTCTGAAGCTAAAATGCTTATTATACAAGAGCTTGAGAAATGTGATGAATCAGAAAGCAGAATTGTATTATCTGTACTTAAAAGTCTGTTATTTGAGCTGAAAAATGAAAAACGAGATAAGTAGGAAGGAGGGAGTATGGTTAAAAACTATTGGAAGGCTGGTTTTGAAAATGCAGAAAATGTCGATAATAGTGAAGAGTTTTTTAGGATGATGGGAATGAATAGTTTAAAGGAAGGCGTTTGTGGGGCATCATACAATAGTTTCTTGTTGTGCAAACATATCTATTTTCATATGGTTCCGTTTTCAAAAAGAATCTAGTTTTAACAGGAAATACCCTTGTGGAATGTGGTTTTAGAAGATTTTGATAAAGCCATATAACAAGGGTATTTTCTATATGAAAACAAGCTTGCACTTTTTTAGGATTATGATAGAATATGAATAAATAGGTATGTAAGGCAATGAAATAGAAATAGAGGGCAGCATGATATATGTAACGGCAGATATACATGGATATTATAAGGCTTTTTTGCATTTATTAGAAGAAATTAGGTTTTCGCCAACAGATATATTATATGTAATAGGGGATACCATAGATAAAGGGCCAGAGTCGTTTTCAGTGTTAAAGCATATTATGGCAGCGGATAATATGGAGTTAATCCTTGGGAACCATGAAGAATTTATGTTAGAAGCATTAAAAAGCCAGGTATATGGGAAAAGGGATTTTATTGATATGGATTTGTGGTTTAAACATGGCGGGGAAGAAACTTATAAGGAATATATGCAGATGGGCCCACAAGAACAACAACAGATTTTTCGTTTTTTAAGTACTAGGCCCCTGTATAAGATTCTAGGAAGTACTGTATTGGTACATGGCGGGATAATTCCAAAGAAAAAAATATATTCGTGTTGGGAAGAGCTTTTAAAAGAACAAGATAGGAAAACACTTCTTTGGACAAAAGAGGAGTTTTTAACAAAGCCTTTTGAAATAAATTTAGATGGAAGAGTAATATTTGGGCATACGCCTACTTCTGAGATACAAAGGGTACGCGGGGAGCCACAGACTCCAGGCGTAATCTGGAAAGAGGGCAAACGGCTAGGGATTGATGGAGGCTATTTATTTGGCGGAAGGTTAATTGCAGTTTGTTTAGACAATGATAAAATATATTATGTAAAATAGGAGGGCCTTATGGAAGAGACAAAGGAGAAACAAAAGAAAAATGCGTGGAATAAATATGACGATGCGCAGATAGAAAAGGTTATGCAATATAATGAAGGGTACAAAAAGTTTCTTTCTGCATGTAAAACAGAAAGAGAATGTGTAAAAGAGGCGATATGCCAAGCAGAAGAAAAAGGATATAAGGATTTAAAGAAAATTATAGAAAAAAATAAAAAGGTAAAAGCGGGGGATAAATTATATTATAACCATATGGACAAGGCTTTAGTTTTATTTCTTGTGGGTGAAGAGCCGCTAGAAAAAGGCATGAAAATCCTTGGTGCGCATATTGATTCCCCAAGGCTGGATATTAAGCAGAACCCTTTATATGAAGATACAGAGATGGCACTTTTAGATACCCATTATTATGGAGGCGTAAAAAAATATCAGTGGGTAACACTTCCTATGGCGCTTCATGGCGTGGTAATAAAGAAAGATGGGACAAAAGTAGAGATTGTAATTGGAGAAGAAGAAGGAGATCCTGTGGTAGGGATTTCTGATTTATTGCCTCATTTGGCTGGAGAGCAGATGAAGAAAAATGCCTCTATTGTTGTTGAGGGAGAAGACTTAAATATTTTAATTGGAAGTATGCCATTAAAAGGCGTAGAAAAAGATGCTGTAAAAGAGAATATTTTAAAGCTTTTAAAGGAAAAATATAATATTGAGGAAGAAGATTTTATCTCTGCTGAAATGGAATGTGTGCCAGCAGGAAAAGCCAGGGATTATGGTTTGGATAGAAGTATGGTAATGGGATATGGGCATGATGACAGGGTATGTGCATATACTTCCTTTACAGCTATGTTCCAATTGAAGAAAACAGATAGGACTTGTGCGTGCCTGCTGGTAGATAAAGAAGAAATTGGCAGCATTGGGGCTACTGGCATGGAATCTAAGTTTTTTGAGAATGTGGTTTCAGAATTAATGGATCGGCTAGGGGATTATTCTGAATTAAAAGTAAGAAGGGCTATGCAAAATTCTCAAATGCTTTCCTCTGATGTAAGTGCTGCTTTTGACCCAAATTACCCTTCTGTAAATGAAAAGAAAAATACAGCTTATTTTGGGTATGGGCTTACCTTTAATAAATTTACAGGCGCAAGAGGGAAAAGTGGTTCTAATGATGCGAACCCAGAATATATAGCAAGGCTCCGTGCTGTTATGGAAAAACATAATGTATCTTTCCAAACAGCAGAGTTAGGGAAAGTAGATGTAGGCGGCGGCGGGACAATTGCAAAGTTTATGGCATCTTACAGCATGGAAGTAATTGACAGTGGCGTACCTGTGTTAAGTATGCACGCGCCATGGGAAATTGTAAGCAAGGCAGACGTGTATGAAGCAATGTGTGGATATGTGGCATTTTTAAAGGAAATATAAGAGAGAGTTGACAAAATATTTTATCGTGTTATAATCAGAATTACAATAAAGAAAACACGTAGATAAGAAGAGTATGGCAGGAAATGTTCCAGAGAGGGGCTATATGCTGGGAATGCCTTAACAGGAACTGCTTGAAAACTACCTTGGAGTGGCCCTAATCCGGTCCGGTGATGCCGTTATAATCCATGAGTGGCAGATTGTTTATTTGTGAAAAGCAAATGGCAGGTGCAAGCAGGGTGGAACCGCGGAAAATCGTCCCATGCACTACAAAAGTAGTGTATGGGGTTTTTTTATGCACAGGAAAAAAATACCCTATTGGATTTATAGGGGATATAAAGGAATTTGTAAATAGAAATGGAGGATACTATGAAAATTACATTAAAAGATGGTTCTGTAAGAGAATATAAAGAACCAAAAAGTATTATTGAAATTGCTTCAGATATTAGCGAAGGGTTAGGAAGAATGGCTTGTGTTGGTGAAGTTGACGGAGAAAAGAAAGATTTACGCACTATATTGGATAAAGACTGCCAATTAAATATTTTTACGACTAATGATGAAGAAGGGCTTGACGCATACCGCCATACAACATCCCATATTATGGCAGAAGCAGTGAAACGTCTGTACCCACAGGCAAAATTGGCAATAGGCCCTTCCATTGACACAGGGTTTTATTATGACTTTGAACATGATCCATTTAGCCGGGAAGATTTGGATAAGATTGAAGCAGAAATGAAAAAAATTATTAAAGAAGCAAAGCCTTTGGAAAAGTTTGCACTTCCAAGGGAAGAAGCGATTGCTTTAATGGAGGAAAGAGAAGAGCCATATAAGGTAGAGTTAATAAAAGATTTGCCGGAAGATGCTACGATTTCTTTCTACCGCCAAGGAGATTTTGTAGATTTATGTGCAGGGCCACATGTAATGAATACAAAGATGATTAAAGGGTATAAGTTAATCTCTTCTTCAGGGGCTTATTGGAGAGGGAATGAAAAAAATAAAATGCTTACTAGGATTTATGGTACAGCATTCCCAAAAACAGCAGATTTAGAGGCATATTTAGAACATCTGGAAGATATTAAGAAAAGGGATCACAATAAGCTTGGAAGGGAAATGGAACTGTTTACTACAGTAGATGTGATTGGGCAGGGGCTGCCTCTTTTAATGCCAAAAGGGGCAAAAATTATACAGACACTCCAAAGGTGGATTGAGGATGAAGAGGATAATAACCGTGGTTATATGAGGACAAAAACACCATTAATGGCAAAAAGTGATTTGTATAAAATTTCTGGCCATTGGGATCATTATAAAGAAGGTATGTTTGTATTAGGGGATGAAGAGAAAGATAAAGAAGTTTTAGCTTTGCGCCCTATGACTTGCCCATTCCAATATTATGTATATAAGGCAAGCCAGAAATCTTACCGTGATTTGCCATGCCGTTATAGTGAAACTTCTACTTTATTTAGGAATGAAGAGTCTGGTGAAATGCACGGCCTTACTCGTGTCCGCCAGTTTACCATTTCAGAGGGCCATTTAATTATCCGTCCAGATCAGGTAGAAGAAGAAATGACAGGATGTATTGATTTGGCACTTTATTGCTTAAAGACATTAGGGTTAGATGAAGATGTAACATACCGCCTGTCTAAATGGGACCCAGAGAACCGGGAAAAATATTTGGGAGATGAAGAATATTGGGAGAAAACACAAGGCATTATCCGTGATCTTTTGGTAGAAAAAGGGCTTCCATTTACAGAGGCAGATGGTGAAGCTGCATTTTATGGGCCTAAAATAGATATACAGTTAAAAAATGTATATGGTAAAGAAGATACCATGATTACAATCCAATTAGACTGTGCTATAGCAGAGCAGTTTGATATGTATTTTGTAGACCAAGATGGATCAAAAGTCCGCCCATATATTATCCACAGGACTTCAATGGGATGTTATGAAAGGACACTGGCGAGTTTAATTGAAAAATATGAAGGGAATTTCCCAACATGGTTATGCCCAGAGCAGGTAAGAGTGCTTCCTATTTCAGAAAAGTATCATAGTTATGCTGCGAAAGTAGGGGAAGAGTTAAAAAAGAACGGGATTTTGTATAGCATTGATGAGAGAAGTGAGAAGATTGGTTATAAAATAAGAGAAGCAAGGCTTGCAAGGCTTCCTTATATGTTAATTGTTGGCCAGAAAGAGGAAGAAGAAAGTTTGGTAGCTGTAAGGAGCCGTTCTAATGGCGATGAAGGGCAAAAATCATTAAAAGAATTTATAGATGTTATTTGTGAAGAAATCCGCCTGAAAAAATAGTTTGGCATAAAAGCATAAGTTCCTGAATATTGGTACAAAATAGATAATGAACAGGTTAGAGTTCATATGCTTATATCAATAAGGAGGAAATGCTATGCCAGTTTTAGACTGTAATGTTACAAATTGTATCCACAATTCAAATGAAAAATGTTGTAAAGGAAATATCTTAATAGAAGGTTCTAATGCAAAAACACCAGAATCTACTTTTTGTGCAAGTTTTTATGAGAAGTCAGAGGACTCTTTTAAAAATAGTTTTGAAACACCAGATACAGCGCTTAAAGTAGATTGTGAAGCAACAAATTGCCGTTTTAATACAGACTGTGAATGTCATGCTGAGCATATAGGGATTGCCGGCAGCCGTGCTTGCAATTGTGAAGATACAAAATGTGCAAGCTTCCAGTGTAGCTGTGGATGCCGATAAAATAGGAAAGTAAAATAGTTCAAGGTGTCTGGATTAGTTCGGGCACCTTGTTTTTTTAATATCAGTAAATAAAACAAAGGGAGAAAATTATGGAAGAAACAAAAAATACAGAAAAGTCAAGGTTAGATATATTAAAAACGGTGTTCCAGATGGCATGGCCATCTGTATTAGAATCTTTTTTTGTTGCATTGGCAGGGTTAATAGATTCTTTTATGGTTAGTGCATTGGGGTCTTATGCAGTAGCAGCAGTAGGGCTTACAACAAATCCTAAATTTATTGGGCTTGCCCTATTTATTGCAACGAATGTTTCTGTTTCAGCACTTGTAGCAAGGAGAAAGGGTGAAAAAGACCAATACCGGGCAAACCAGATTTTAGTGATGGCTCTGGCGTTTGTAGCAGTGGCAGGCATTATAGTAAGTATTTTATTTGTGGTATTTGCTGATCAAATTATGAGATGGAGTGGCTCTATGCCAGAGACACATGAAAGTGCTGCCTTATATTTCCGTATTATTATGGGAGGAATGATTTTTAATATTATATCATTAACGATTAATGCGGCGCAACGTGGTTCTGGAAATACAAAAATAGCTATGAAAACCAATGTGACCTCTAATGTAATTAATATGATATTTAATTATCTTTTAATTGGTGGGAATTTGGGGTTTCCGGCCTTGGGGATAAAGGGGGCGGCATTAGCCACAGTATTAGGGACAGTGGTAGCATGTATTATGAGCATTGCTTCTTTATTCCGAAAAGATGGATTTATTAGTATTTATTACATAATAGAACGGAAAATCAGGCCAGCCATTGAAGCCGCCAGGAATATGGTAAAAATAGCTTCCAGTATTTTTTTAGAGCAGATTCTTTTACGAATAGGCTTTATGTCTGTAGCAGTTATGGCAGCAAAACTTGGGACAAATGCGTTTGCGGCACATAATGTAGGGATGAATATTATGTCACTTTCTTTTTCATTTGGAGATGGTATGCAGGTGGCAGCAGTTGCTTTAATTGGGCAGAGCCTTGGGGAAGGCAGGCCAGAGCTTGCAAAAAAATATGGGAATATCTGCCAAAGGATTGGAAATGTGATATCAGTAGTCTTATCTTTCATTTATCTGTTAGGCGGCAGGATCTTGTATCAATGGTATTTTACAGAAGAGGAAATTATTGGCATGGGTGTGCAGATTATGCAGGTTATGGTAATTATAGTATTGCTGCAAATTGCACAAGTGATTTATATGGGGTGTTTAAGAGGGGCAGGCGATGTTATGTTTACTACATTTGCCTCTACCGTTAGTGTTACGTTAATCCGCCCTATTGCTTCCTATTTACTTTGTTACACGGCAGGGCTTGGGGTAGTAGGTATTTGGCTTGGGACAGCTTGTGATCAATTAAGCCGGTTTTTATTGACATTTTTCCGCTTCCGAAGTGGGAAATGGGTAAAAATTAAAATATAGTAAAAAAATAATTGACAGGCCAAATAGCTTATGATAAAATATAAAAGCTGTATAAATAACAAGAAGCAGAGTATCCACTCTCACCTTAGCGCATATGGGCGACTCGGGTTTATAGTAAAGCATATAATGGCATATGATAACATATGCTAGGTGTAATGATATTACTTAAGAGTGGATAGGAAGCTATCCACTTTTTGTATATGGAAATATAGGGTTTTTTAGAAGTCTGTATACAAAAACTGCATGTTGCTTGAAATGATATATTTGGAGGTGCACGATTATTAGCGATTTAATGATTAATGAGCAAATCAGAGACAAGGAAGTTCGTTTAATTGGAGAAAACGGAGAACAGTTAGGCGTGATGTCCGCAAGGGACGCATTGAAACTTGCTAAGGAGGCAGAACTTGACTTGGTAAAAATTGCCCCTACAGCCAAACCGCCAGTTTGTAAGATTATTGATTATGGTAAATACAGATATGAAATGGCAAGGAAGGAAAAGGAAGCAAGGAAAAAGCAGAAAATTACTGATGTAAAGGAAATCCGTTTGTCACCAAATATTGATGATAATGATTTGAATACAAAGGTAAATGCTGCAAGAAAATTTATCGAAAAGGGCGATAAAGTGAAGGTGACGTTGCGTTTCCGAGGCAGAGAGATGGCTCATATGGCAAACAGCAAAGTAATCTTAGATGTGTTTGCTGAAAAGCTTTCAGATATCGCTGTAGTCGAGAAACCTGCTAAGTTAGAGGGCAGGACTATGCAGATTGTGCTAGGTGAAAAGCACTAAATTAGAGATTAAGGAGGAAAATGACATGCCAAAAATAAAGACAAGCAGAGCTGCTGCAAAACGTTTTAAAAAGACAGGTACAGGAAAATTAAAAAGAATGAAAGCTTATAAAAGCCATATCTTAACCAAGAAATCCACTAAGAGAAAAAGAAATCTTCGTAAGGCTACTATTACAGATGCAACAAATGTAAAGAACATGAAGAAGATTTTACCATATTTATAATCCGTAATTAGGGAAAAGGAGGAATTAGACAATGGCAAGAGTAAAAGGTGGAATGAATGCCAAGAAAAAGCATAAAAGAATATTAAAGCTGGCAAAAGGATATAGAGGAGCCAGATCCAAGCAGTATAGAGTAGCAAAACAGTCTGTAATGAGGGCTTTAGCAAGTTCTTATGTAGGAAGGAAAGAAAGAAAAAGACAGTTTAGGAGACTTTGGATTGCACGTATTAATGCAGCAGCAAGAATGAATGGCTTATCATATAGTAAGTTTATGTATGGCTTAAAGTTAGCTGATGTGGAAATGGACAGAAAGATATTGTCCGATATGGCAATTAATGATGCAGAAGGTTTTACAGCATTAGCAGAGCTGGCAAAGAGTAAGCTGGCATAATGCTGGCTGTCGGGCCTTATACCGGACTCAAAAAGGCAAGAGTCTGGTATAAAAAGGGCTTGACAGTGAAATAAAAAGTGTTTATAATTAGTTTTATTAAAAATAATCCTCGATAGCTCAATGGTAGAGCACTCGGCTGTTAACCGAGTTGTTGCAGGTTCGAGCCCTGCTCGGGGAGTTGTGTGGTTAGTAAATACAAAAGCCCATGGGCATCGAGATTTGCAGTAATAGGGAAGTAATTCAGATTAGGCGGTATAGCCCCAATTACAAGGGTTATACCGTTTTTTTTGAGTTCTTATGGGCCTTGCTGTTTCGGTTGTGTGTGAGAGAAAAGTGAATAGCCCAGATTATTTTGAGAAGAGAGTGTAAAGTTGTATGGAAAATAAGAGAATCAATTTATATTCATTTTGCAAGAAGATGACAAAATTATTACCGTTTCATACGGTGTTCTATGTAATATCTCAGGGATTAGGGGCATTGATTCCTGCGGCGCAGACCTTGGCAATTGCTATATTTATCAATAGTGTATCCATCTCAAATACGGTCCAGTCTTCCAGTTCAAATGTTATCTTCTCTTTACTACTGATATTAGCATGTGTTTTCTTTCAGAATATTATGCCTGTAATAACACGGGTTGTAAATACTTCTAAGAGAAACAAACTTACATTGCATATAAATCATATATTGCTAAAAAAGCAAATGAATCTTTCTTATCAGTACATAGAGGACAATAATATATGTAATTTAATTTATCGTGTCCGGGATAATTGTGTCAATTATTTTGACGAGGGTTATACCAATGTGATGAATAGTTTGGCGCTTTTTGTAAAACTGGCCTCATTGATGGTAATTATTTTCAAGGCGAGTGTAATAAGTGGCTTTATAATTTTGGTGATGGTATATCCATTGCTTCTTTTAGCAATGAAGACTGGTAAAGCAAATTATGTGCTAGAACAAGATGCAAAGACAACAAAAAGAAAATATCAATATTTTTTTTCTATTTTGACCGGTAAAGAGGCTGCAAATGAGAGAAATCTATTTGGATTTAGCAAAAATATGACAGAAAAATATAACAAATTATTTGATGTTGCCTTTGAAAAGGAAGCGAAGATCATAAATAAGCGTTATGCCAACATGAAGAGTGGTTCAATTATCACATTGATTGTTTCGATTTGTATTATGGCGATTATGTTACCTAGGTTATTTAGAAATGAAATATCAGCAGGACTTTATATTGGACTGGCAGGGGCAGTTTTGGATTTAATCCAAAGTATGTCGTGGCAATTAGCTGGAATGATGCAGAATTATGCAAAACTAAATCGGTTTTTTGGTGATTATAATCAGTACATGGAGCTGGATGAGCAGGCGGGTGCTGAGGATGAGCCAGAAAGAATGTCTGTGACAGAGCCATCGTTGGAATTTCGAAATGTCAGTTTCCGGTATCCGGGGACAGATAGGTATATACTAAAAAATTGTTCTTTTACGCTTGTGGGAGGATGTAGCTACGCTGTAGTCGGAGAAAATGGGGCAGGGAAAACAACGATTGCAAAGTTAGTAATGGGATTATATGGTGATTATAAAGGAGATATTTTAATCAATGGTCGCAATGTGAAAGCGTATTCATATGGTGAATTGAAAGGATTGGTTGCAACAGTATTTCAGGATTTTGCAAGATACGAGCTTTCTGTAAAGGAGAATATTGGGATAGGAAAGATTGCTCAGTATTTTCAGGCTGGATCAGAAAAAAATGAAATTGAGAATATATGTGATGAATTAAATATGACAGATTGGATTCGTTCATTCCCTAGAGGATTTGATACCATGTTAGGGAAATTAGAGGAAGGGGGAGTCGATTTATCTGGAGGGCAATGGCAGAAAATTGCAATTGCTAGGTTGTTATATAGTAAAGCATCTATTAATATTTTGGATGAACCGACTGTGGCTATGGATGCCATAGCAGAATCTAAGATTTACGAACTTTTCCAAAAGCTAAATATTGGGAAGTTCAATATACTCATTACACATCGAATGGGGGCAGCACGCATAGCAGACGAAATTCTGGTGCTTCAAAATGGTGCAGTGGTAGAACAGGGAAAGCATGATTGGCTTATGAATATAGAAAATGGTGTTTATAGGAAGATGTACGAGAGTCAGAGGCAGTGGTATGAATAAAAAAGGATTTGTATATTACAATTTGGTCGGATTAAGGGTTTTGTTTCATTTAAAGCAAAAAGCTATGTGTCTTTATTGTATCCTGCAATTAATACATGGACTTTCCTATGTTGCACAAGTCTTTTTTCTGCAGAGATTCTATGACTCGATTACAGCATATGATTCTGCAACAAACAAATATAGTATCATATTAAATCTGATTTTCATGGGATTGTCGTTTTTGCTGGCACAGATAATGAATGGTGTGGCAAATAGCTATGGGCAAATTCTAAATGAGTCATTACAAAAAGGATTAAATGGTATTTTGTATAAAAAAATCTCGCTAATGGATTCAATGGAATTTGAGCATCCGCAGAAACTGGATATGATAAACAAGGCTGTTAATGGCAGCCAGATGATATTTTGGGTAAGTACAGCGCTTTTGGATATTGTATTCTTTTACTTTTCTTATTTCGGAATGATGAGTTGTTATCTTTTTTCAACGCAGCCGTTGTTAGCTATAAGTGTGATTCTGGTTTTTATTCCGAATGTTATTTCTTATTTTATTCATATGATTTCATTTCGTAAATTGGAAAACCAAATTGCTCCGATGCGAAGAAAAACAGAATCTTTTTTAGGGTATATGACAAGAAAAGAATATGTAAAAGAAACGAGGCATTTGGGTCTGTATCATTTCTTTTGCGAACGCTATGAAAATACATTACGAAAAATAAATGAACTTAATATGAAGCTACAATATAAGAAAGGTTTTATTGATTTTATAGTTTGTATGATGACTGTACTATTTTATGGGGTCATTGTACTTATGTTGTATCAATATACCATTATCAATAAGATTACACCAGGAGCGTTTGCTGCAGTATTACTTTCACTAAAACAGTTTTATGGGTTTATGTATGAATTAATAGAAGAGCGTTTTGCTTGGGCTTCTCAAAATGTCATTTCTATTGAAAATTATTTAAAGTGTATTGAGGGGTATCATAAAGAGAAGGAATCATGCCATTATGAAAAAGATATGAATATTGTGCTTAAGAATGTGTGTTTTTCATATCCTTCAAGTTCAAAATATGCGTTGGATAATATTAATCTGACGATTCCTTATGGCGAAACGATTGCACTGGTTGGGGAAAATGGCAGTGGAAAGTCTACTTTATGCTCTGTGTTAGAAGGGTTGTATTCACCCGATCAAGGTGATATTGTTTTTTGCCAAAGTGATGCCAAAGAGATTTCTGTAAAGGGAAAAAGTCGTATTGGTATTTCCGCAGTATTTCAAAAGTTTGTGCAATATCGAATGAGTATAAAGGATAATATTACCATTAGTGATATGTGGAAAAACACCAGTGATAAAGATATTGAAAAGATATGCAACAATGTAGATATTCATCTAGATAAAGATGGAATTGGCGTTATGCTTGGAAGAGAATTTGATGGAAGAGAGCTTTCCGGCGGACAGTGGCAGAGGGTTGCAATTGCAAGGGGAATATATCGAGATTGTAATTTGATTATCATGGATGAGCCGACTTCGGCGATAGATCCTATTGAAGAATCAAAATTGTTTGAGAAAATCTATGAGTATTCTGGCGAGAAAACAGCTATCATAGTGACACATAGGATGGCTCTTGCAAAATTGGCAGACCGAGTACTGGTCATGAAGAACGGAAAAATAGTTCAAGATGGGACACACGAACAACTTTTGCAAAAAGAAGGAGAGTATAAAAAATTATATCAGATGCAGATGAAATGGTATATGGAATCTAATCTTTGACAGTTCAGGCCTGATAGTGCAAGAAGGAAACTAACAATTTACCGACAATGAACCAGATAAAAATATATCATGGTTTGGACTTATGTTAAGTGGATAGTGGGGAAGAAAACCATAGAAATACTAAAGAAATATAAAATACAGAAAAATTTTTAGGGGAAGAGTTATCTTCCCCTCAGACTGTAGACAAAGTCCCGCACTCTTGTGCGGGATTTTTCTGTGCCAAGTGC
>CAJTLB010000032.1 GCA_910577045.1 uncultured Lachnospiraceae bacterium
CCCCGGCTTCGTTCGCTACGTCTAAAAGTCTGCTCCTGCCTATGTTATACCGTGTCTTTGCTTGTAGTTCTGAAAGAACCAATACCTCATTCATACTCACGTTTTCATTTACTTGTAATGCTCTCATAATATACTTGCTCCTTTCTGTTTCTTAAGGTTGTGTAAAATGTGTGTAAATTTCATGAAATAAAAAAATCCAAGACAATATAACGCTTGAATTTTCTTCTTTTATGACTTTTAAATTTATTTTTGTGACATAGCAGCCTCAAAGCCTTTATAGGTATTGATTATATCTACGAAACCAATACTGACTCCAAGAGCTGCTCCTGTTTGAAAGATAGGATTTTTTAACAAATTTATCATTCCCTTCACTGGAGATGTTACAAGATCAATGGCTTTCATAGTGACACTCCATGTCTTTCCTGAAAAACTTTTCATTTTATTCCCTAATGTAGAAAGCATTGGTGAAACTTTATCTTTTGCTTCCAAAAGCAGCTCATATTTTTCTTTTACCCATTCGGAAAGAGTTCTTTGTGCCTTATCTGCTGACTTATCAAAGGCTGTTACATCTTTACTAGCCTTCTTTGCTGATTTTCCAGCCTTATCTGCTGATTCTTCTACTTTACCCAGCTTTTTCATAAGATTAGACAATTCTGGTTCTGTTTCATCTATTGTTTCAATCGGAATTTCAATTCTAACAGTTTCAGCCATTCTCTTCCCTTTCTCCTGTTCTTGATTCCAAAGCAATTCGCATAGAAGCAAGCATAAATGCTTGTACTCCCTTTGGTTTCTGATAAAATTCAACCGGAGTTATTCCTGTTGTCTGAAAAATATGATGCAATAAACAGGCTTTTCCTCCGGCCTCAATTAGTTTTTTGCGACTTCCTCTAAATCAGCTTCAAATCCACTTAGCTTATCAATACATTCTAATACCTTATCTTTCTCTCCAGCTTTTAATGTATACTCAATCACATCAAGCCCATTCATAATTTGGAATTCTTTTGCCCTAAGGGCATCCCAAACCTTGCGATTATCCCATAGCTTTTCTCTGTCCTCTTCTATTGTTGCTTGATAGATAATTGCTGATTGATATTTAATGCGGTCAGTATCTTCTGGCAATTTCATTCCCAACTGCTTATTACGCACATATTTTGTATACTTTTTCTTACATCTTTCATATTCTTCTGAACCAAGAGGCCTAATCGAAAAAGCAAAATACAGCCTACCCTCACGGATTATTTCCATACGTTGAGTTTCTTCAGTTGAATATCCAGCAGCGTCAATCAATCCCTGGATAAAATCCTCTTCATTGATCCGCATCTGTACTTTTGTTTCTTCTTTAGAAAATTCTTGATCTTCTACCTTAGTTTCCATTTCTTTTTCAAAACTACTTACAATTGCTACGCCTGGCTTATATTCTTTTTCATTTTTTGACATAATTTTTCTCCCTATCCTTTTTTCTAATCAATACTTAACAAGTTTTGTAACTTAGGTGGTCTATTTACAAAGAAATTCCAATTTCTCTTAATCACATCACCTACAGAGATATTCTGCAAGTCAACCTGTCCCGAAGGGACACACTCACGGTACACCACTCTCTCTTCTGAATCATTCCTACCTAATAGTGAACCTTGGAAATCCCATACTGGCATAATTTGTGTCTCCATTGCTTCAAACAATTCCTTAATAAATGTGTCATCTTCCACTACAATCTGGGACATTGTAAGGTTTACTGCAAACGTATTTGCTGTTTCATGTTCCTGTGCATCACCTAGGACACTATATTTTGCATTGTTATAGGATACATTGGATGTAAAAGATTCTACGGTCGCTAACATCACTCCATCTTTATTGTAAAATGCCCCATCCTTGCCTGTCCTTGCATGTCTTGCATCTCCTGCTGCTCTTGGATTTCTCATATCTTATACCCTCCTTATCCATTCGTGCTAAATTGGAACAAAAATGTGAGATAGATGTGCTCCATAGAGTCCTTATCAACCACATCAATATCAAACCACGCACTGTCACCATCCGCTGTATATATGGTACTTTCTGTTACTCTACAAGCTACTAACTTTGATTCTGCCACCATAGCATCCCCAACACCTTGTATTTGGCTGATTACTGTACTTCTGCCATTGGTATCATTATCTACTTTACCAATTAACGCGTCTGTAGTAATATTAATCCGCCGAATTAATTCATATCTTGTTTTCACACGCCTGATCTTCTTCCAACCCTCATCTTGATTCTCTGCTGGAACAATAAGCGTATTAATCGCATTATCAATCCAAACCTGCTTTGTGTTATTATAACTAAACACAATGCAACCCTTCTTTTCAGCAGCAATCATTTCTGTATTTGTCAGCCTTTCTAAAATTTCTGTAAATCCAGTTACCACCATATGGGTAAGGGAAGAATTGGAAACAACAGAACCTATTAAGCCTGCAATACGGGCTGCTGTCTGATAACCATCAATCTCTTTTCCCTGTTCCTTTATATAAGCATTTAACACATAATTCATTTTCTCATCATTAAATGCCATTGCACGAGATATTCTAGTATCTAAATCTATATTATGTTTCTCAGCGACCACAGCCTGCACCAATGAACCTGCATCAAAAATCCTATTGATAAAAGACTGTAATAAAAGATGAATCTCTGGATCTTCTGTATCTACACAAATTGTATTAAATTCATACGCTTCCACCTCTGCAAAAGCATTAGAATAATCTTCTGTTGTTACTACCGGATTACTACCTTTTGTAAACTCACTTTGCGATATATTAGGCAAAATAGCTGCCTCTTTCCCTTCTACTATCTCTGCGCTGAAATTTTTAGAGGATACTAAAGCTGCTACTAAAGCCGCTGCCTCACCTGCCCCAGTTTTAAATTCAACCTTTTCAAATTCTGTAGTCCCAACATAAAAAATGCACTGTTTCAGGCTAGAATCTGACAATTTTTCACGGATTGTTACTGTAAATTCCTTATCGCCTGCATGTTTTGCTGTAATTGTCAATGCTCCCTCGCCATCTGCATCTTTCAAACTAATTGTTCCTTTTGTGCCGCCGTTTCCAAGCCTGCAGGCAATAATTGTTTTTGCCCCACCTGCAATTGCTTCCCTAATAGCATCTGTAGTAAGGCTTGTACCAAAAACGGTTTCATAACCTTCTTTAGCGTCTAATTCTACTACTGTATTAAGTGGGCCAAAATCTGCTTTAAAAATTACAGCTGTTACCCCATTCATAATACTGATTGCTTTACTATCTTTTGTTTGAATATTAAAGTAGGAACCCGGCCTAACTTTCTGTTCCCCTAATATAAATGTACCAGCCATCTATTTAATCTCCTTCTTCATAAATTTTTTAATGATTTCTTTTGCTTCAGAAATGCTACAGCTCTCTTTTTTGGCACTTTTCAATGCGGCTGCTACACATTCTGGCCTAGTATCAAAAAGCTTTCTTGCATTATTGGCAAGTTCTTTGGCTGTATAAATAGATTCTTTCCTGCTTTCTTGTTCTTTCCTTGTCTTTTCTTCTGGAATCTTTTTTTCCTCTTCTACTATTCTTGCCATTTCATCCTGTACATGTATGATTCCCTTCGCCATAATCCCCCTCCTTATGTATATTCCAAATATGCCCCTTGAAGCATATGAGGCTTTTCCTTATATCGTAAAAGCCCATAATGCCCTGTAACAAAAATCTGCCCATCTTTTAAATAATCTGACTTATAATTTACCTGCAGCCGTTTTATAAACATAGGCGACTTATCCAACAGAATAATCTCTCCATCAAGTGACATCTGATTTACTATGGCAGCAGCCATCTTTAATCTCTTCTCACTGTCAGGGCATAAAATATGGACAGCAATCCTGCTATCCATCCATGCAACGGTATTCGTTTCCTCTGCTTTTTCTAGTACAACCAACTGGCAATAAAGAATGGGTTGTTCTTTTGTTGCCTCTGTTATTTCCTCTATCCTATCAAAGCCTATTACTAAGCAATCTGTATACAACTTTTTGATATATTGGTTGATTGCCATAATTGGATCTGGATCGGTTGTTTCCTGTAAAGAATACTCTAAAATATCAAATCGTATATCACTACCAATAACAAAATCCAGATTTTTCTCTTGTAAGGTAAAAGCATCTGTCCTAGACCAGGTAAACACATATAATATCCCATTCTCTGGTTTGATTACTATATCTCGTAAACACTTCCTAATTTCTACTTCAATTTCTTCTGGTGTCACTTTTTCTGTATTTTGGCATAGCAATGATACCAATAATGTCCCAGCACTTTTCCGTTCCTCATTTGCTTGTATATCAAGATTATAAACAATCCTAGGATATTGTGCCCTGCCTTCCCAACCATCTTGGTTATCTTCTGGTGCTTCTGGGCTAAAGATTGCCGGGCAACCCGAAAAAATAGAAAGATACTTTGTCAACTCTTTTGCCCCAGAAAACCTCTTATATATCAGTTCCTCTAGCTTCACTTTCCTTCTCCATTTCTTGCCCTTCACCTATGTTATATTGAAACACGTTAGCCATATCAGCGGACCATCTTATTTCCCATTCGTTTGCTGCTGCCTCTGATACAGGAATATGGAAATGGTTTGTCACATTCCCTATGCCTGGATGATATTGTACTGTCACTTGTTTTTCTGTAATAGATGTAACAAACCCAGCCTTTCCAGAATCCCATGTATTATGTTTCGCATAAAATAAATACCCTGGCTGTATTTGAGACAAATTATATGCTATTGTTGGTTTTTCTACTATTAAATCCATCTATTCCTCTCCCTATGTATATGGTGTATGATATATCTTCTTAATTTCTATTTGGGCTTTTTCCTTAATCCTTTCCACGAATGGCCTAGCTGCCATTTTAGAAGTGCCTTCTTCCAAAAAACCAGAATATTTTTCTTGGCTCTCTAATTCAGCGATAATCCTAACCCCATTATTAGCAGCCATTTCTTTTTTTACTTGCCCAGTCCAATGCAGACGTAAATTTCCAGTTCTTCTAGCAGGCGCTTCCCCTGGTGCAGATGCGATATAAGTCGCACGTTTTGTATATGGTTTCCGATATTTTTTACCACTTCTTTGCCCTTTCAATACTTCCAATTCTGCATTTCGGATTGCATTTACTGCACGTACTCCCCTTGAAAGCACTTGCCTATTTATTTTTTCCACCTGTCCTTTTATTGTAGCATGAACCATTGTACCTGGACTATTTTCCTTACTATCCGCCCATAATTTCATTTTATATCCTGCCTTTCTTCAGCATAATATATGGTTGCTATGCCTAATGTGCCTGCATCATCAATATCAATAATATAAAAGATTCGTTCTCCAAGTATCAGTTTATCTGTCCTCTTTGCCGTTGGGCTTCCTGCTTGTACAATAGTATGTGTCACAATATGGCTATTCTGGTTGTGTTTTCTCCTATCCTCATCAGATGCCTCAGCAAGACAACCTTTTAGGGTCTTTACCTCATTACCTATATGCTTATTTGCTACTCTTCCTGTACTTGTTACAAATTGTTTATTACTCTCAATTATAAACTCTTTAAACAGATTTCCTGGCCTTACATACATCATTTTTGTATTGTTCATCTATCTTTTACTCTTTCATTTTGCTGCATACCCGTATAAAAATATGGCGGCTTATTATGTGCTTCATTTCCAAATTTCAATCCACTACAAGCCTCTATGGATACTTCTTTCTTCAACTTCTCATAATCTGCCCGCCATAATTTTGCTCTTTCTTGCATATATAACTGCAATGGCCCGGTTTTTGTATCAACTTCATAAGCGAAACGGCGGCATAGGCTTTCTAACAACATCAACTTTGCCCTTTTCCACGATTTGGGATATGTTTCAATTGCTGCTTGTATTTCCTCATCTGTTAATGCTGTTGTATCAGAAAGCCCATCTACCATGGTATCACCTAATTCAAACCTCATACGATCTTTCCCTAGTTCTTTCATCTTTCCTGGATCATAAGTATATCCACCTTTTGCCATTAGGTATCAACTCCTTCTGTATGAGTGATTATTGTATTACTATTGTCAGATCTATTTTCGGAATATAAATTATCTACTTGTTTTTTAGATGCTTCTTTTATCATCTTACGGTTGTCTATAGCATGAAGAAGTATTAACATATTTTCATTCTTGATTTCTGCTATTTCTTTTACCGCTTCCTCTACATTCATTTGCATAATAGAAAATACTTGTTGTATTTCCATCTGTGTTACTAGGACTACTATATGGTCTCCTTCTCCAGATTCTCTTTTTATAACAACCTGGATACTTACTTTGCCTTCTATTTTAGCCACAGCCTCAAGAACAGCATTATCAATCATATGATCCACTTGCTCTTGTGTAAATCCTTCTTGTCCAGATACAGAGGTTTCCTCACATTCTTTGTTTATTTCTGAAATATAATTGTTTCTTTCTAATTTTAAACTTCTATCTGGAAGAATCACGCCTTCTGGCACTATATTCCCCGGATAATATGTTATACCACCTACTACTAGCTGTTTTTTACACAAATACTGCATGGTGATGCCCCCTTTATACACAACCCTTCATATAGCAAGCTAGATCATCACAAGTTTTCTTCATATCTGTGGAAAGCAATCCTTCCATAAATTCAGAGTGAGTGCCTCCTTCCCCTTCAAAAACATCTGTTGCCATATAGTTGCCATCACCTAACATATCCCATGTGAAAATATATCCAGCAGAAGGCTCATCAATCCTTGGGCTTGGTGTGGTATAGGTAAGCAATGCACCATCTGGCTCACAAATAAACTGCATATCATCTGGCTGTCCCTCTTCTGCAGCATTATATGTGGCATCTAATACTTTGACTTCTTCTACTCCAAATAATTCAGCAAGTACTTTTTCGTTCACTTTTGCTGGATTGGCTGTGCTTCCTGTATATTTTACACGTTCTAGCAAATCTGGATGCTCTTTTAGGGCATTAAATGTATCATATCCTAATGTCAACTTATTTGGTATTCTTCTACCGCCAAGTTTAATTTCCCTTTTACGTGCATCAAAAAAACTAATGGGATCAGAATTTGCATCCGTAAACTTAATAAATTGCGTGCCACTAATACTTCCACCAGAAGCAATCCCTTCAAACTCATTTTCCCAAACACCAGATTTAAAAAATTTCTTGGCAAAAAGAATATCCAAATGTAATAATTGTTGATCTACTACAAAACGGTTCTTCGCCCTTTTTGGATCAATAGATGCTGGTACACTTGCCCTTTGGTAATTGATTGCGCCAATTTGATCGATCCCTACAATAATCTGGTCTACTTCACACTTATAAGTATCATCTGTATGTCCCATCTGGGCAGGAACTACCTTACCAAACTTTGGTTTTCTTTGTACATTGTCCCTTGCAAGATCGCCTTTGTTGTAAATATAATAATACCCTGTAGAAAAATCTACTGGACATATTGGAAAAATACTGGTTGCCACATAATCACTTACATTCCCAAAAAAAGCCATACTCATAGTTGTTAGATAACGGCTTGGCCTCCACCCCTTTGCAATCCGTGCCTGTAATTCAGCAGCACTATTGATCTCTCTTCCTGTTCCACCCATGTTTAATTTCCTCCTTCTGTTTTATTTCCCACTTGGGCAGCAGTTTTATAACCACCTTTTATAATCTGGGCTTTAACCCAGCTACCTGCTTCTGTAGCATTACTTAATGCAACTGCAACAATAAAATCTCCATCACTTGCTGCCACAGCTTTTCCTTCTGCATCAGTTGCCAGTTCTGTACCAATTACAATTTCCTCGCCTGCTACCCATTTGCCAATATCCTTAATCTGAACAGTTACATCCTCACCCTGTACCACCATATCCTCTGTCTCTATAACAGAAATCCCAATTACATTAGCTCCTGCCTCTGGTTTTACAACCGCACCTTCCTTAATTACTAAGGCAATACCGCGTGCATCCTGTATTTCTTCACCTGCTGGTAATACAATAGTTGGACTTTCATTAATACTAGTGCCAAAATATGTATTTGTGCCCATACCTTACTCCTCCTTTTCACATCTTGCGGCAAGCTCTGGATCAGCCTGGAAAACTTCATCCATTGCCTGTGCTTTTGTTAATCCTATTTTAGATTTCATAAGTTCTGCTGCCTTTGTTTCTGCTTCACTCCATGCGCCCTTCTCTAACACACCTTCCCCTGCTTTGCCAATTTCAGAAAAAACACCAGACTTTTCCACAGTATCTACTGCCTGATCTAACACAGCAATCATATCATTATATGCTGTTCCTCCTGCTGCCCTTAAATTTTTCAGGATAGGCAATAATTCTTCTTCCTTTTTACCTATGATTTCATATTTTTTAGCGACAGCTTTTAGTTCTTTTTCTTCTGCTTCTTCACGGAATTTCTTAAGTGCTTCCAACTCTTTCCTTACTATAGGATTCAATCCTTTATAAATATCCTCTTCTTGCTCTATTCCAGTTGTTTTAACAGGTATCCCTAAATCTGTAAGTGCCTTTGATAATAAATCTGTACTACCTACATTGGTACTCTGCTGTTGTGTTTGAGCCGCCACTGATGCTGCATTAAACTCCTCTGCTACTTCACCTGCATGAATACTTTCACAACGCTTTTCAATACTTTCTAAGAAAGCTCTTTCTGCATCTGTTAATTTACTCTTGTCAATCTTCATCTCTTCTTCTCCTCTCAAATTCTTATTGTTTTTTTCTACGATTTCTGATTCTTCTTCCTTCTTTCTTATAATATTTGATTGCTTCCCATCAGACCACTTTGCCATACACTCTTGTACTACTATACAAAACTCATTAAGACTTTCTTGCATTGCTGCTAAGGATTTTGTACTATCTAACTCTTCATCATATAAAATCGAACAAAGGGAAGATTGTAGGGCATAACATATATCCCAAATTTCATCCGCTACCTTCCGATTATTGACTTCATTAATTTTCTCGTTGAAGCTTATAGAATCTCCTTTCTGAATTACTTCCATTGCACTATCAATTTCACCTTGATCTATTCCTGCTTCCTTTCCTATAAAAGCAAGTAAACGTTTCCAGACACTAACCCCCTTTTCTTCTTTTTTCGATTGCCCTTCTTTCTCTTTCCTTTTAAACAATTTAATATGTGCGTCTGGATTAGCACCCTCATCCACAAAATCTACTTTTTTAACTTTTAGATTTTTAAGCTTTGTTGCCACTTTCTTTTCCCCTTTCTATAAACTTATAAAACAAAAGAACACCCTTTTTTGGATGTCCTTGATTTATCACACAATGTATTATTTATACTTTTTATCCAATTTCCCCTTCTGTTTCTACTCGTTCTGCTTCACCTTCAATAGAAAACATGGAATATGTCCCATCTTTTACCTTATTCCAAACACCTTTATCTAAAACCTTAAAACCAATCCACCAGCCAATTGGAAGTGTACCTATTGGAATACCCATTGCCTTCATTTTTTCTTCTGTAAATACAACACTTTCAATTAAAATAGCAGCGCCGCCTTTTTCGTGCATCTCACCACCTTCACGATACAACTCTACAAAATTATAGGCAGCATTTTCCAATTCTTCTGGTTCCACAATGTCCTGCTGCCAATCTTCAATTATTTCTCCATCTACCCTCATAGAGACACTTGCCCAACCAAAAGCAAGCATCCTTTCATCATTGGATTTTATAATTTTAAACCTATTTTTTAAAACATGATTGGATTTTTTAGGCAGATTATTTACAGGGCTTATAATCAAATCTGAAAATTTTCTCATCTTATTCCTTTCTTCCCAAATACATATAAAAAAAGAGCCTTTTTAAGACTCTTTTTCAAAATATGGACATTGGGCATCCTCATGTGCCCATATTTCATTTGGTATACCTCCAGTATGTTCTTCATTCCCTGGATACATTTCACAGCGACATTTTTTCTTTCCTTTTTGTCTATTACATTTTATGCAAATCGAATTCCTCCAACGTATAATTCCATCACATATCATTGTAACCATTTCTGCACAGCTAAGAGGCCCAAACATTTTCTTTTCTTCCATTGGTGAATCACTTTTTAAAAAATTCCCAATCCATTTACCAATTTCAAGCCACTCATCATCACTAATACCTTTACTATGTTCCATAATATAATCATGAACTTCTTTTGCAGTCATATTCCTTAAATCCATATCATTTACTCCTTTGTATACAATAAATCTAATAAATTAGACCACTTTTCATATTCTTCTATTGTTGCACTTGTATTTCTTCCAAGTGTATCATACAAATTATCAGAAATCCAGCCTAATCTTTTTGTAACAGGCATTTCTATTATAAATTTTGCAAACTCATAATCTGTCTCACGTATTCTGATATAATGTCCTATTTGTTTTAAAGCATCCACTATTTTATAATAATCTGATTCAATAATTTCAATTCCTTCATACCTACATATCTCTTCTGTCATCAATTGAATAACTGCTTCTTCAATATTAGCAAATTTTCTATATGTATCTATATCAAAATAACTGATAGACCTTGCATGTATCTGTTCATGTAGAATAATAGCTGGTGCTGTTTCATGTTTTGTCAAAATATCACAATCCCACAACTTACCATAATACACAACTGTACCATCAGAGTTACTTATACCTTTGTCACTTATCTTCATCTTTCCACTCCACTTACTTGGAATAGAAATATATTTTGATACTATTTCTTCTGTTTGGGCTGCAATACTTTCAATTTCTTCTGTCGTATATTCTTTCAGTGAATCTTTCTGTGTAATAGATACTTTTATTTCAGGGACACTTTCCTTTGGATATATTGATGTAGATTCTTCTATGTATTCCACAGCACAAGCACATCTTGGATGAGCTGGTGGTAGCATGTGATGCCCACGGAAAAGTATTTTTCCCTTAAAAGCAAATTCTTTATCCATGTCCACTTCTACTCCATCAAGAGAGCTACAAATACTACATACCCCATCATCACCAGATGTACTCCATCGCTTTTTTACAATTCCTAATAACCCTTGTTCTTGTGCCTGTCTCACCCCTTCATCTGCACCTCTATTATAAGCAAATGCACTTTCTGTCTGTGCTATCATCATAGCTCTTTCCCTATGCTGTCGCTCTGCATATTTGGCTGCTGCCTCCTGTGCCTTCTTTTGTATACTTTCTCGTTTCATTCTTGGATGATCTTTTTTTAATGTAGCTACAATATTGTTATAATACTGAATATTTGCTTTTGCCTGTCCTTTTGTAAGCCCTATGCACGGACGAATCAGCCTTGATAACTCATCTACTGTATAATGATCCCTCATTTTTTTAGTCAATAATACCGCTATTGCCTGCTTCTGTTCTTTTGTACATACTGTTACAAACTCAGCTCCATGCTGTTTAATCCAATTTGTTATCCCAGAATTCTGTACCAGTTTAAATGAGAAGGAATCTAAAATAGGCTGGCTTGTTGCCCCTATGGTAATTGCTTCTTGCCACATATGGCTCAGTTTATTCCCTACTAAAGTAGAATAATCTTGGCTCCAAAGTGCAAGTAATTCCTGTCCTATCTCTCCTTCTATAACCACCTGCCGCAATTCCTGGTAACTAATTGCATTTTGCTGATCTTCCCAGAATCCACAAAGAATCTGGACTGGTTCACCTGTTACCATACTACTTTCCAGAAAATTTTTTAGCCTTTCCAAAACTTCTTGGCTGTTCTTTGATTTTGCCTTTTTCACCCACTTTGCAGGCCTTATCTGTATTGCCATAGGCTATATCCTTCCTAACCGTTTTTTAGCTGCAGCTACTTTTTCTTCTGCTATCTCTTCCTTATCTAATTCATCATTTATATCTGGTTCTAACGGTTGGTTCTGCTCTTGTTGTTTTTGTCTTGTATCATCTATCTCTCTTGTATCCAATGTCCTGCCTGGAAGATGTCCCACTTGCCTAATGTAATCCTCCAAACCATCATCTGGTATTAATACGCCGATTCCAGTCATGTCCTTAATAAATGCTGCTACCTTCTCAATATCCATATCCTCAATATCGCCATGTGTCATTTTCGGATAATCTGTAATACCTGAAAAATGCTGCCCATTTATCTCTATTAAGGAAGGGATTCCCTGACTATTAAATGTTTCGCATATAATATCAAGAAATGCCCCAATAGCAACTGCAAATAACTCTGTTTTATCGGAACTCAAAGCCCAACTTCCTGTTTTATCATGCCCTAAGAAAATAAAATCTGCTAATACTGTCATAGCAATTCTAGTATCATACCGGTTTATAATGGCATTTGTATCAAATTGCCTAGTACCACCAGAACTTAACAAATCCAATTTATAACCATCTGGCAAAACAATTCCTTCCATTTCATCTCTTCGGATACTTTTTACTATACTCTCTAGCCCTACCCTAACCTTTACATTTTCCTCTGTATCACTATCCCATAAATCAATGCCTTCTGGCGCATAAATAACAGGAAGCCCAGCCAGATCACGTTCAATTCCTATCCCTTCAATTTCTTGTATGCGCCGCTTAAAGTACCATGAACGATACGCATTTCTCAATATGCTCCTGCCTTCTGGATTATTTTTTCTGCTCTTTGTACGGAATAATAAAGCTTTTGTTATTGGTATGGTATACCTTTTATAAGATGGATGTGGTATTTGTGTCATACCTAATAAATTATCTTCTTCATCATATTCCCACTGATAAAGTGTTTCTTGTGCTCTTATTGGCAGCTTCCTCCAGCCGATTAGCCCATCATTATATTTACTTTTTGTCCTACTATCCTTTGTATTACCCATGCGCCGTTTATAAACAATCTCATGGTAACTCCAGCCGTATATCAGGAAGGATAAGATTTCTGATATAGTGTCAATCCATGTCTCCTGCATATCATCCATACAACTTTTCACAAATTTTGCGGCTTCTTTGTCCTTACTTGTATTTCCACATGGTTCTACATTCCAAACCGTCTGCCTTACCAACATTTCAATTGCAAACAAAATAGCTCCTACCACATCATCATTCTCAGACATTTCATGATAAACAGCGATTCCTCGTTTTCCTCTTAATTCAGGCAAAAACTCCTCGTAAATCGTCCCTCCATATCGCCTCTGCCCGATACGGCCAATTTCTTTACTCTTTGACACTTACCTTCACCTCCCTCTATCCCAATAACTATTTTTATTTAACGATGATAATATCTTTTCATTTGGCGCACTACCTGTATATTTTTTAATTTTTCCAAGATATACAGAAAGTGCAGCAGCATCTGCCCTATCAGGGGAACTTACTCCACGCTTCTTCATCTCTTTTTTACTTTCAAGCTCTAACTTTCCATTAGATGCCATAAAATATTTTCTGACAGATAATTGAGCAAACGTATCCGCTTCCTCTTCTATCTCAATCTGTTTTCTCTCCATTAGTTCTCGTAAAACAGCCCACATATGTGTAGTCAAATTATTATAATACTCGGCGGCTTCTTTTCCTTCCTTCGTATCTGTTTCAATCTTTTCAGCAGCATTAATTGGCACAATAAATAAGCGATGTAGCTGTTGCTCCCGTTTTACTTCCTTTAGCCGATCTGTTACTCCTCCGCCTAAGCCAGTATCATCAATATTTACATAAATCCGGCCTTGATAATCAGGAAATTCCCGAATTACTTTTTTATATTGGCTAACAATATCCCCAACAGTCACCATCAAATCTTGCCCTTTTCTATGAACAGCCAATTTTAATTTTCCTTTTGTATTTTTATATATGACTGTCTCATCATCTCCAAACCGGGCCACATCTACACCAAACATAATATATGGCATCCCCTTATCCTCTGGTAATTCATATATTTTGCTTCCACAATGTTCGATAAGGGAAAGCATAATAAAAACATCATCTTCCTGCTTTGGAAATTCTCCAAAAACTCTGACACGTACTACATTACTATCTGCCCCATATTTCCTAATAAGAGATTCTATATTTTGTTTATTGGTCCTTGGGCTATCTATAGATGAGACCGTATAACATTGGTACATAGCCCTATCTGTATGAAATGCCTCAAAAAAAGTGCCAGATGTTCTTGTTGGATTCCCGCACAACAGTAATTTATTATTTTCACCAGAAAGAGTACCAAGGATTGCCTCCATAATCGGATCAGCCACACCAGAAGCTTCATCAACAATGAATAACATATTTTTCTCATGGAACCCTTGCATATTCTCTGACTTTGTTGCAGTTCTGGCAGCAGCGAACCACCGTTTTTCATAGCCTATCATGTAAATATGGGTCTTTGTCCATTTCAAAATTTCTCGTAATAATGGTGATTGTTCCTGCCATTTTGCTACTTCAGACCATAACACATCATGGAGTTGCTGCTTTGTTGGAGCTGTTGCAACCACTCTTGGATAGGGAAAACATGTTAAAAACCATAAAAGAGCAACCGCTTCCATACCTGTTTTTCCAACACCCTGCCCTGACTTTATTGCAACTTTAGAATTTCCTGCTAAATCTATTAATGATTCTCTCTGCCATCTATCAGGATCAAACTTTAACACTTCCCTTGCAAAAATAACTGGATTTTTTTGATATTCTGGTATTCTCTTTCGAAAAAATCTTTTTCTTAATACCCGTGAACTTTCACTCATTATTCTCTACTTCTTCCATAACTGCTGCAACCCAATCATCCACCACTTCTTTTTCGCTTCCCATATTTCCTTGCATTTTTTCTGTTTGAACTTTTAACAATTTAATCCGATTTCGTTGTTCCTCTGTTGCCATATCCCAGTTTTTATGTAACATTTCATCATATTGCTTTATAAGAGAACGGAGTTCTGCCTGTGCCCTTGCCTGCGCTTTTAAAAATGTTGCCTGCTTATCCCATGCCTGTTGCACTTCCCATCGTTCCTCTATCACATTTTCTCCATTTTTATGCTGAATCTTTGTTGTAGTCATATCTTTTTTATCACGGACGTACATAATCTGTTGCGCCCGGATAATTGCAGCATATGCTATCTGGATATTCTCCCATAAAATATCTAACTGAGATTTTTGTTCTATCTCCTGGATAATAGAAAAGGTTTCTTTTGGTAGATGCCTACTAAAGAAACCATGTTTTTCTGCATTTTTATTTTCTGGTGGGCCAGTACCTCCATGCCCTTCTGCATTTTTATTTCCAACCTGCCCACCCCGTTTTTTTGTTGTACAACATTTAGAAGATTGTTGTACAACATTCCATTTATCTCTACTTTTCCAAACAGCAATCACTTTCTCATCTTCATTTAAAAGATTTGCTATTTCTCTATTTGTGATATTTCCCTTATGATTTTTATAAATTTCAAAAGCTTTATCCCGATTTGGATTCCTGCTTCTTGGCAAACCTCACCACCTCTCATTCATTTCGTTTTGGAAATTACAAAAAAGAAAGAGACAGCCGAAGCTATCTCTCTATGTATCTGTTTTTATATGCTTTTCTTCATTTATTTTTATCTCTTTCCATTATTTTATTCTTTTTTATATTTTTACTTTACTATTATATCACAGAACCTTGCTTCATTTGTACCCAATTTTCAAATTATGCAGATTTTTAAAAAATAATCTTCTATATCCATAAAAATCTGTCCGGCATATAGTAATCCTTCCTTGTTCTTCATCATACTCTATTTGCTCATATGTTAAGTCTTGTGTCACACTCCTTAACAAATACCTCCATATAGATACATTAGTTGCTATAGCAGCTTCTTCAATTATCCTACAATCATTTTCATATGTAAGATTTTCAAGAGCCCTTCCTTCAGTCGGTTTTCCTATCATATTCCCTTTTGGCAACCCATCATATTGTATAGATGATACCCCATACTTAATTTTACTCTTTTTCTCCTCATATTGTAGACAAAAGTTCTTTAACTCTTTGTAACGAAAGGTAGAGATTCCATAGTCTTCCCATGTAAAATCTCTTATTTTCTTTTTAGTTTTTTTTGTTCCTTTATAGCTCAATTATATCGCCCCTTATTCTTTATTTACTCCTATTAAATTCTTTCTTATTTCCCTTCCAATTTTCCTAATGCTTCCCTTGCTTCTTCCTCTGTAAGAAAATAGTGTTTTCCTATAGGTTGTGGTGTTCTTTGCCGTGAGTAATGAATTGGTTAAGGCTCATGGTATGGCTCTGGAAGTGGTTGCCATGCGATAACATTTTGTGTCAAATACTCATTTACTGGGTCGCCGCTATATGGGCTTGCCCAATATCCTTGTTTATCATCAATATAAGTTTGTCTTCCGCTTAAATGCACTCCTTGCTGGTAAATCCAAGTTCCAACATAATCTTCTCCCGTTCCAGTAATTACGTGTATGATGTAAAGTCCTTCCTTGTCCGGCGTTCTATCCTTGCATAAAATCCACCCGCCGCAATCTTCCGCTGACCGTTCCATATTTGTCAACTTTGCAGATAAGGCTTCTATGGTGTCGGCAGCTTGCAATAACAACTCTTGCATTGACGTACCTTCAAACGCTTTTGCCGCAAATTTCAAGTTTTCTATTCGTTTCTCTATCATGCTCATTTTTCTCCACTACTCCTTGCTTTTACCATCAATTTCTAAATAATGATAATTGATCGTTACATTCTTCTTTTTTCTTTTCTCTTGGTTTATATCTTGCCTGATTTGGATTATCTGACCTTTCAAAATAAAAAGCATCGATTTCAAAAAAATCAAAATCTTGGCAGGAATTTCTAATACTTGTTTTTTTCACTACTTCATTTTTCTGCTCACAATATCCAATCCCTTTCTCTTGCGCTATACAATGTGAGCAATATCTGCAATATTGTTTCAAACGAATCTTCCTTCCTAAAATAATCCCAGTACTGCCGTATGCAGCTTCGCTTTTGCCCTTTAACGGCCCTGGCTGTCGTCCACTTATGGTAAGGCACACCTGTTCATTTCTGGTTGTTTTCAGCTCCCTTCCTACTCCACACGGTTTTTAAACTCTCTATTCCCAAATAAATACTTCTCCATAACAATCTGCTCATTCTGCAATCGCCGTAATATTTTTATTAAGCTTGTGTTTTGCTTGTCTGTATAAAAATGATGTACCTGTTCATATAACTGTACCCTATCTTTTGCTTTCCTTCTCATTTTGCGGCTCTGTTGGAACTTTGTAGCAACCTTATTCCTTTCATTTTTATTGGGCGCAAGTTCTATATCATGGATAAAAGTCTGTGTTTTACTATCTTCCCTTCCTACCTCCTCATAAGCAGATTCATACTCATTCTTTGATGTTTCTAGGAAATTTAAAAATTCAGTAATGATTTCACTTGGTCTTTTCTCCATTTTTTCCTACCCCTCCTTCCTTTTTCTCTTCCTTTGTTTTTTTACATATAATCAAATAAACTGATTTGTCCCTGTTCTGGTTCAAAATTCATCCACAACACTTCTTTCTTTTTAGTGCATACCTGTGAATAACAACTGATTTCTTTTCGCCTCCAACCCTTTAAACGACTATGATACAGGTCATTTTCATACCCTGACAACAATACAGGTCCCTTATGGACTAACAATACCTCTAATAATTCTTCATGTGCTTGATTATCCATCTCATGACGATATTGTTTCCCATGCCTAGTACTAAGAACATAAGGCGGATCTGCATAAATCAGGACATTGGAAAAACAAAACCTTTTTATTAATTCTACTGCTGGTCGATGCTCAATTTGTACCCCTCGAAGCCGTTCGGCTGCCTGCATGATTTTCTCTGGCAACTGTACCCATTCTCTTGCTGCATATGCCTTTTCCCTTCCCTGCACATCATTCTTCCAGCCTACCTTTTCGCCATTGGTTCTGAATCCATGGCCCATATTAAGGCGTATATAAAAGTTTACTGCTTGTTGAAGGCTATCTTTTGGTATGGTTGTATAAGATTCTTCGTATACTTGCCTAGCATATGGTATCCAGTAAAGTTCATGAGCCAGTCGTTCTGGGTCTTTCTTTATCCATTCAAAAAGATTCACTACATTCCCATCTAAATCATTGATTGTCTCAATATTAGATCGTGGCTTACGAAATAGGACTGCACCACTTCCAAAGAATGGCTCTAAATAACTATGATGTTCTGGGAAGAACTGGATAATCCAATCAGCTATCCTCCATTTACTTCCCGGATATTTCATGACTGCTTTCATTTTTTACACCTTCTCAAACCTTGTAAATGTTTGACATGCAGTATCATAGTTATAATAAATGAGTTGTTCCTCGGCTTCCTTTAGAAGTTTTTGGGTTTCTTCTGCCCCTATTTTTTGCTCTACCAATTTTTTGAAGATTTGATTCGTTTGAACTTTTATTTCTATTGCTGTGGCTTTCCTTGCTTTCTTTGCCTCTATTATTCTTGCCTGTCTTTTCTTTAGTGCCACTTGTAAATTCCTATATGCTAGATCACTTTTCCAATTCTTATGTTCCCTTTTATATTCCTCTATTCTTGCCATAATGGAAGAAATCTCGATTTTTAACCTATCAATTTCTTCTTCCACATGATTTGAATTGTATGAGAAATCATATCCACACTTTGGACATCTTAAATGGATCGGTTTTGTTTGTCGTAATTCCATGCTTCCTTGTTCCTCCTATTCTCCTTTCTTTATCACACTTTTATACTTCCTCTCCCCAGCAATCCCACCCTTCTACCTGCTGCCTTGCAAACAGTTCTATTTTATTCTTTTTCTCTCCTCCCATAAGGTCTACAATTTTCTCCCTTACCACAAAAGGCTTTGTACTATGCTCTCCTATAGGCTCCATAATCAGTTGTGATATGCTGTTGCTTTCCCTATGTGGTTTTCCTTTTACTGCAAGTAGACAAGGCTCTGTATTTCCTCTTGTCCATCTACCCAGTCCAAAAAACCAGCCATTCCCACTCTTATTCTTCTTTACCCACTGAAACCCAATCGACTTATACACAAATCCCCACGCCTCTATTAACTCCATTGCTTCCTTAAGCATTGGGTATGTAGTCCAAAGAAAAAGCACACAGTCCTTGTCTGCAAGTTGAGGCACAGGCAATTTTTTCATTTCTTCTAACGGCATTGTTTTGTAATGAAATTCACATGCTCCATTACATTTCCGATCCGAATATCTCCATGGTGGATCAGCATAAATAATCCTATATTTCTTCTCCGTGCTAAAAATATCTACCTTCATCTGTCACCCCATTAATAGTTTTCTTTCTAAATCCGTAAATTCATAGTTTCTTTGCTCAAAATTAGCAAAATTCTTTTTCTGGTTTTTGGGTTTTTCTGGCTTTTTGGGTGCTATGTACTTGCCAGGCAAATATTTTTCAAACACAAAATTCTTCAAGAAATTTTCTGCGTTATGGATATATTCCTCTGGCGTTCCCTTGATTTTACAAGCTTCTGCATAATTTTGAGCACACTGAACAAACTCATGCTCTGTGATTTTCCCAGTCAGCAAAAGAGAGGCATATTCATGTTCTGTCATAAAACGGTTGCTGTCTTTTGGGTAGGCAGATAAAAACTCCTCAAAATGCCCTACGGGGGATATAGGGGGAATCTCTTGTTTTGTTTCGTTTTTGTTTTGTTTATATAATGTGCTACTATTTTGCACACTATTTTGCGTACCATTTCGCACACCATTTTGCACACTATCTTGCGTACTAACTTGCTTACTTTTTGCTATAGTGCTTTTCTCTTGCTTACTATCTTGCCTACTCTCTTGCACACTAACTTGCTTACTTTCTGCTATAATCTTATATAAAGTTGCCTTTGTCCCCCTTTCCTTAAAATCAATCACACCTCGTTGTTTCAATTCATTTCTCGCTTTCAGTATTCCTGACCTACTTAATCCCGTCAGTACGGAAAGCACTTGATTTGGCACTTGAAACCACTCTGTCCAGTTGCTCCTGTTGCATACATGCAATAAAGCCATGTATAACGACACCTGCCCTGTAGACAACGGATTTGTCATGGCCGAATCCCAGAATAAATTGATTAATGAAATATAATTCATTTGTCATTCCTCATTTTCTTATTATTTGTTTCAATCCACTCGTGGTAGTTAGGAGCAAGACAATTACGTGGATTGCCTCATGGCAGTAGGGGATACCACTTTCGCTCCGCCCACTACTGCAGTTACGCTTGTTTTGAGCAATTCCTCCCCCCTATCTAAGAGAAAAGGGAATCCTTGCTATTAATTGTTAAACTTCTATGATCCTCACTTCTACCCTTGGATTTTCCTTATCTACCTCAAAGGTATCAGAAAACCCATCAATATCACCCCACCCATCTCCCTGTAATACACCACTTTTTACAAGCCCATCTTGAATGATTTTCCTTCCATAAGAGCTTATATTGTCTTTGTCTCTCTGCTTATTGATTTCATACCAAGTGTATTCCATAAAAACAGGTTTCTCTATTTTTATCCCTTTTAATTGCTGCTCCACATACTGGATAATCAACTCTTGATCCGCTTTTTTCATTTGTGAGCCTACATATCTGTTTGATCGTTCCGCATAAATATAATCATTCAAATTATGCAGCTTCCCAGGGATTATCAATACATACTCCATCTTGTTTCCTCTTTTCTTCTGGCAGCTTGTTTTACTTACTGCCAGAAGTTTATTCATTGTTATTTTTTATAGGCTGCCATCATTCTTTCTACTTCATCTGGTGGCAACGTTTCAATCCCTACTTCTTTACATTCACCCACCAGACCATCAATTAAACGGGCCATCTCTTTTGTATTATAGCTGCTAGAACCTCGAAGCATAATATAGGTCCGATACATAATCCCGTCTATCCCTTCCTTGACTTCAGACGTTGGCTTGATATGGTACTCCTGCCCCTCATATGCTTTCCTATAGGCTAGTTCTGTATCAGGAATCACAAGATATACAATCTTCCCATCTACCTCTTCTATCTGCCCATATTTCCGAAGCATATCATTATGTATCCAAGCATTGGTTTGTCCTAATTTATCAGCTAATTCAGTGACTAACTTCCAGTAATAGGCATTTGCGTCCAAGCTTCTCTTTTTTCGATATTTCTTCATCTCTACCGATAAAGGAAACTCTTTGAACTTCTCTACTTCCTCTGGCCTTGCTTCTAGCTGCAACGTGACTTCTGTCTTTTTGGTTAGCCAGTCTAGGCTAAGATTCTTTACTATCCCTTTACAAACCATTTACTCCTCACCAAACCCTTGTTTTAACGAATAAAGCATATTCGTAAGTCTTGTTTCATCAAGAAGCTCTTCCCATATATAATTATTTGATTTACATATGGCTTCTGGCGTATAATTATGCTTTTTACAAATCTCTTCGATTTCTGTTCTTTTTTCTTGTATCCGTTTCTTTTCCTCTTCTCTCTCTTTTGCTTCTTCTTTTTCTTTTTTCTTCTGCCCTGTTTCACACTCATTATGGTTTTCATCTGTATCTGCATCTTTGGTATCATCTAGCAAAAACAATCCATTCAAAGCATATTTTCGTGCATAAGAAGAGGCTGTCCCTGTAATTTGTGAATCGTCCATTCCTTTTTTATCCGAAGCTTCTCTTGCAAACGCTTTTACGGATATACTTTCCTGTGTTTCACAATCCATAAGTGTTGCTATCGCTTGCACATATATCCGATTTCCAACCATCGTAATCTCATCACCAACAATAAGGGCTACTTTATATTCTGATTCAAATTGTTTAAATGCCTCAAAAATACTTTCTGCATTTCTATAGTTATATTTTCCAAAACTATTATACATATTTTTGGGGACTTTCATTTTCTGCTGTATGTAGGATAATTTTTCTGCTAATCCCATCGTTACCCTCCTACTTAATTTGAATATTATATTTTTCTATCAAACTGCATCCAGGAACCTTTACGCCGCTTTTTATTGCCTCTTTAATAGCTGCTTTATTTGGTTTTGGTTCTACATATGTTACATACTTGTCTACATGATCCATTTTCATTATTTTATTTATATCAAACACATCTACTAACTCTGATTTCCTAAAAGATATACTCACTCTTGGAGTGTCAAATTTCTTTCCATTCAAATATCCAGAAAGATATTTTTTAAGGTTCTCCGCCTTATTGGCAGCAGATTTCTCACGTTTTTCCAGTGCTTCCTTTTCTGCTTTTATTTGTGCTGCATCTGACAAAAGATTCTTAATCCACAATGCAATATGTTCAATTTTTGTATCATAATCCATCTTTAGAGCTTCTAGTGCATCTATATCAATTATTTCTCCTGTTTCTAAATCCACACAGTCAAGAATTGCTTGATTAATCTCATATAAATTCATCTTCCCTATCCTCCCTTTCCATTTCTTGATACGCTTGTCCCTGTCTTTTTAAACGTTTCTTACTAGGAATTTTGCTTTCCGTAACATCAACATAAAGCTCTATTTCCTCCATCTAGTTTCCTCCTTATCTGTAGTAATTTAATAGCATTTTACCCAACTACCAGAATAAAACCACTCCACTAACTCTTTCTTCAATTCTTCACTTTGCCCAATTCTTTCCAAAGCGTATTGATATGCGTCCTCTTCTGATACAAAAATTCCTGTCCCTATTTCTTCATATCCTGATCCGTTTAATTTTACTTCTGCTGGCTGTGATAATCCTTTTTCTAGTAAAAACCATTCAGAATCAACAACCATTCTATTTTCAAGCATTTCCATTTATACAATCCTCCTTTTCAAATCCTACTACTTGACCGCTTTTGATAATTGTCACCTTGTCCTTTTTCTTCCACATATCTAAACATTCATCTATTGTTATTGCTTCTGGATTGATCTCTGGATTCACTTTGTTTCCTCCTTTCTTCAATCACTTTTTGATACTGATCCATCTCTTCTTCCAAGAAGGCGGCGGAAACGCCGTTTTCCTTCTTGTACCTCTCTATAGCATATTGCAGCTCTGGCCTTCTATCTTCTGTCCCATTCTCCACTTCTTTTCTGATAGTAGATAAGATACCTGCAAATACACAAGAGCTATAAAAAACTCTATTAGATATGCTTTGACTTTCCCCTATACTGGTTCCCTTTCCCATATGCTTATCCAATTTTTCGCGATAAATCCAATATCTTTTCCCAGTTCCTTTTGTATTGCTCACAACATCACCAATTTTTAAAATGCCACTTTCCATTTGCTGCCTAATGCCCTGTGGAGCGATACCAAGTTCTTTAGCAGCCTGTAATATTGATACCCTTTCCATACTATCCCTTCCCTTCTTACATAATTTCTTCCATACGATTTTTTAATGATTTACATATTTCTTATTTATCCATAGGCAAATATTCTTTATAAATTCTTGGTTTTGTGCTATCCTTTCTGTACAGGC
>CAJTLB010000033.1 GCA_910577045.1 uncultured Lachnospiraceae bacterium
AAAATAGCATAAGAAAAAACCACTCCGAAAAAGTATACTTTTTCGGAGTGGTTTTCTATCCTTTTTAATTTCAACATCCTATTAAAATATTATACAAAGTTTTATGAGTAATTACCACAAACATCTTGGTGCTTACAAAATTACTTATATTTTACGGCGTGATTATAGCATAAACATTAACGTAAGCATAGTATATTGTCTAATGAAAACATTACAACTATCAAAAATGCCTACAGATAAACCAAAATACATTAAGTTTTCCGCAATACTTTTCCTGCTTATCTGTAGCTTTACCTGGGTAACGTGCCCTTCCTGTAACAGCTTCCAGAATTTGCAAACACTGTATTGCACGAAATATGGATCTGTACTCCATATAATTTGCAAAAGCTGTGGCGCAAATTGTGCCGCAGATGAAAAATTCCACCATACCTGCAAAAAATAGATCCATAAGGACACGAATTAAAAGAATGGAGGTACTTATGTTATGTGGATTGATACAGGGATTTTGGGTTTTATCCAGACATATTTACGCTGTGACCTGCTTAATATGGTAATGCCGTTTATTACAAGACTTGGAAATAGAGGAATTTTGTGGATTTTAACTTCTCTGTTTCTGCTTATCATTCCAAAGACAAAAAAAGCGGGGGCAGCTATGGTAGTAAGCCTTGGGCTTGAATTGCTTTGTTGCAATGTAATTTTAAAGCCTCTCGTGGCAAGAATCCGTCCTTGTGACGTGGATTCGGCGGTGCTTCTTTTAATCCCACATCCGGGAGGGTTTTCCTTCCCTTCCGGACATACAGGGGCATCTTTTGCTGCTGCCTCAGCACTGTTTTTTAGCAGAAACAAATTTGGAGTTTTTGCATTTGTAGTGGCGGCATTAATTGGGTTTTCGCGTCTTTATCTTTATGTGCATTACCCATCAGATGTGCTGGCAGGAGCTCTGATTGGGATTATGCTGGGCTGGCTGGGAAATATTCTGGTAGCATTTATAAGAGAAAATTTGCATAGAAAGTCTCATATATCAACATAAACATATTTTCCAGAAGTTGGAATGTAGTATTTTGCCAAGACGATTTATGCCAAGATACCGCGTTCCTTCTATCCATACACTCGCAATACTGTATCTATTTTTACACAGTCCAGTTGTTCCACTTTTTCTGCCCACTCTTATATACTAACACCAATATGCCATAATCAGCATATGAAGAACACATTTTGCAAAGTTATGATTTATAATTACCTCCAAAAAAACAGAGACTGTCCTCAAACAACCCCTGAAGCATATGATATTTGATTGTTAAATGTGTTTCCACAGAATATCCAGATATTCCGCATATGTAAACACCCTGTTACGGCTCACATTATTTGTCTGCTCCAAAATAAATGATTCCACAAACTGGTTCACTGTGGCAGACATGGTGCTCAATAAAACAGGCTGAATATCTCACACTTCTCTTGTACTTGATACTCAGCCTTTATTTGTTGTCAGTAATATTCTATTTTATCTATACTATATATTGTAAAATTTATTATTTCGCGACAGCCTCTCTCTTTCTATACCATCTTTACAATTTGATCATAAATACAAATAGCTTTTTCCTTATAAAAATTTTGAGAAATGTGCATATGCCCAAAAACCCATTGCTTATAATCCACTGTTTGCCTAATTTTTTGTAAATATTCTGTTAAATAATCTTTTTTATATATCCCACAGCCACTATCCATTTGTTCTAATAATGAGGTATATGGGCTGTGGGTAATAATATAATCTACTTTATTTCCTTGTTTTTCTAAATTATGTAATCCCTCTTCCATTTCCTCTTCATTTGGTAATTCCCTTTTCCACCAACTTACATGATTAATTCTGTATAAAGCACCTGCTCTATCTAACCTTTTCTTTTTTTTCTTAAAGCATGGATCATCTGGCTCTAAAATCCCTGCTGAAATATCATGGCTACTCGCACCACCAAACGTAAAAATCTGTTTCTTTTCTATCTCAAAAATTTGCCCTCTCATAAGATGGATTACAGATGGCCTAATATAATTCACCATGCCCCCATGCCACTCATCAACTGGCAAACTATCCAAAATATCATAATTTTCATGGTTTCCTGAAACAAATAAAGTTGTAAACGGCCTGCTGTCCAACCAATCTAAATTAAATTTTTCTCTTTTAGAATTATCCCAAATCCCAAAATCCCCACATATAATTATATAATCCTTTTTTGTCATTCCTTCTTGTTCTGGAAAAGAGCTCATTCTAAGCCTGCACATCCAATTCCCATGCGTATCCCCTGTTATATAAATCATTTTCATCCCTCAATGTTCTTCTATCTGTTCAATTAATAACTCCCTGCAAAATAAAATATATATCTTTATAATCTACTTTGTCCTTGTTATTATTCCTTAGAATGATTATATCCTGATTTATACTGGTTGTAAAGGTATTTGTTTTTATCTTATTGTGCTATTTAGCACATACAATACACTTTCTTAAATAGACAATTTTCTATAATGCCTAAAAAAATGATATTCTGTACTATAGATTTTATAAACATTGGCAGTCTCACTAAATCTTCCCTTTTGTTTCATTTTCCTCTTCTCTCCCTTTTTTTACAGACAGCTGCTCCTCTTTAGTAATAAATTACTATAGATATTTGTCCTGCATATTGTCCAAGCAACTGATTCATTCCCTTATTCATTGCTTGCATAGTTTCTTTATTTCATCAATTGGCCTATTGTAGAATGATTCCAACCTTTCTTGTAAATTAAGGTACTTTGGCTAATTGATTTTTTCAATTGTCATTTTTCCATCGCAAATACTTATTCCTATCATATCGTTCTCTTTTAAATCCATTTGTGACATAATTTCCCTTGATAATCGAATTCCTTGACTATTTCCCCACCTCCTTATATTTTATAATTCCTGTGTCAGTGGTACCCTATATTCACCCGCCATATCTTCGACAAATCCCTATTTATATATTTAATTATAAAATCTTTATCGACCATTTACAATGTATATTCATAAGTCACTTCCCACTAGTACAACGAAAATTAAGTTTTGGATAGTTTGACGCAGAATGTTTTTCTGAGAGTGCTGCTTCACAAACGCAGGCGTAGTGGTGGCTACGTCGAGGCTTGGAAAGCAGTGCTACCGGGAAAACAGACAAGTCAAACTGCCAATTACTTAATATTCATTGTACTAGAAACACAATTTCAAAAAGAGAGATATGTTATTAACTTCATTAAAGATTACCGAAATATCCTCTACTGATAATTTCCTTTATCCCATCAATGGCCGTTTCGTAAGGAAGATATGTAAATAAGAACCTGCTGGTAATTGTTTCGTAATCATTCCGATATATTTCCTTATCCACAATCTCTGTTAGAATGTCATTGATACATACCCCTGTTTTAGCAGACGGACAAACTGGGAGAGGTTCCCGCAAGCTTCGTACTTCCTGAACAAGTCCTGCCAAAGATGTATTCGGCATAGTATATTCCATGATCTTGTAAATATCATATAAATGCCGTGAATGCTGGTCAACCTTGTTTGACAGGTAATAGTCACAGATGGCAAACACCTTATCAATCAGAGTCCTTTCAATCCCCTGCGTTATAATCTCAAAAGGCATAAGGTCAAATTCTTCTGCCAAATCTTCCTGTTCCGTCATTTTCAGAAAACGATATATATAATTATCAGCCATGCGGCTTACTGTCGGAAAGGGTAACAGAGCAATATAGGTCTCAATGACCAATTCTGGCTTTAGTTCTAACAGTGGGGAATAAATGCTGGAATAACTGGCCCTATAACAATTATAACTGCGCCGACTGCGTGTTTGTTCAAGGTTTGTAACAGAGAACCCCATGGACTCTATGGAAGAAACGACTGCTTTTTTCAGCTGCCGCTTGCGGCTTTCACCAGGAACACCTTCTGATGCTGCATAAGAAATATCAATATCTTCCGAAAAGCGATCTAAAATCTGATAGCATTTTGTCAGCGAAGTGCCACCTTTAAAAACCATTCCCTTTACTCTGGAGGCCAGTTCCTTGAGCGTAAGCGTAACATAATAATCCTTTTCAATAATTCCAGGAGGTATATGCAGTTCGTTAGAAGCAGCGATGATAAATTCGCTAAATGCTTCGTGGTCATGATGTAAATTCATAAATAATTCCCCATTCAATCAGTTTTTTTGCAACGGAACCTGTAATGCCAGACAACACACTAGAAAGAAGCTCCTTGCTGTAATTTTGTTGTTTTGCATAGTTTTTTAGAAGAATTCCCGTTTCAGGAACAGAAAGCTCGGAATATTTCTTTGCCTGGGAAACGGCATCGAGAAACTGGAGCAGTCCGGCATTTTCCGATGTTACAGTAATGGCAGGCCGTTTCAGTCGGATGGTCTGGGAACCTACGGTGACTGTACGCCCCTTTGTTGATTCTTTTGATGTGATGATCTCCAACATTGCCGGCATCTGGGTTGTCAGGCCGATCTGATTGGCAAAAGTAGCTCCGGCGAAGTATCCATAGATTTCTGTTGTACTTTGGATATATTTACGTATAATGACTTTCATGGGATCTAAATAACTTTTTTTCAGCAGCCGTGACGCTTTGGGGAGATAATAAATCCCCGTGTCAAAACGAGCCAGGTCGCCTGACTTGAGCATCCGTTTGAAATACTGGCGCAGGGCATTATCATTAAGCCCATCCAGTTGGATTTCGTTAATAAAAATCGGTTCGTTGTAACCATAGTTTTTTTCCAGATATTCCTTCAGCATACAGGTATCCACTCCTTCCACCTCCATACTACTATATTTATATCCAAAAGGTCAATAGATATGTCAAAATATAGTTTGTACGTTTTTTCAGAATTATACAGAGAAGATAAAGGATCGGATATCTTTGACTGTCTATAAAATCTATATGTTTTCGTATATACCCAAAAGCATACATTAGTTAGGCAGTAGAAACTTTTTACCGTTCTCCGCCTGGCTGGTCATATCTCAAATGCCCCTGTGACTACTTTTGCATGGTTCAGAATCCGAATAAAAGACCTGTCTTGACTCTCTAATGCCTTTTTTATATTCCGCTTCTGTCAGAAACAGCCGCATCCTATGCCCTTTATCTCCTATGGGAGATTCCCTTGAAAGCACATCAAATATAATCATATGCCTCACTTCTGGGTCAAAATGTTCCAGTGCCATGATGTCATGCCCTTCCAGCTTCTGGGCGCTGGACTCCTGCCGGGCCACAGCAATCATCTCTCTCAATATCCATTTCGGAGCATCGGCCGGTGCTGACCAGTTCTGTTGCAATCACAGTAGGCATAAAGAAAAATCTTGTATCCTTTTGACAGGGGCAGTTGTAGTCCAACATGGTATTATGTTTTTTCCAGTCACGCACCTTATATTTGACTACCCTTCCCCGGTCAAGAAAAAGATAGGATATAAGATGGCGTTTCTGCAATTCATCCCGGATAGAAACTGCCCGACACTGGAAACGGGTACGAAACCATGCTGTAAGTTCTTTCATGGTGCAGATCCATTCACCGGGGTATACCGTATAGCCGATACCATCTATGCGGAGATAAGAAGCACGGAAATTTGCGTAGTTGCAAAGCACCGTATAATAAAAAAGACCAGAACCTCCGCTTGTACAAATGCTCTGGTCTGCCATTAAGTTCTGGATAAACTGCCGGTAGATCCGGCAGCGTGGATAATCCACAATCTGTTTGATCTCTAATTGATACTCTGACATAACTTTCTCCTCATTTCTTAAGATTTTTCTGTTGCTAAAATTGAAACTCTCTCATTATCTTATTTTCTGTAAAAAAATCTACAAGACAAATTTCCTATGCCTTGTAGATTATAATTTAGCTCCTATATTCTTTTTCAAAACAGTTTCCATGACAAATTTTGTTCACAATTCCTATATCCAAAGTATATCCATTTGTCAATTACAACATTCTCTTTCCTTATACAATTCTCCATTTGCTAATATCTTTCCAATATCTGCTATACTTTCAAATGTAAAAGAAGGCTTTATATCCCCTTCTATAATATCTTCTACTGTTGCTTCTCCTGTTAAAACACAAATAGTACTAACTCCTGCATTCACTCCAGCCGCTATATCTGTATAAAGCCTATCACCTACCACTACCACATCCTTACAAGAATAACCATATTTCTGCATTACTGTTTCAATCATAATTGCTTTTGGCTTTCCTATATATACAGGTTTTCTTCCCGTTGCATTTTCATACATCATGCAGATTGATCCACAATCTGGAATATAGCCAAATTCAACTGGACAAACAACATCTGGGTTCGTAGCATAATATGGGATTTCCTTCTGTAACATTCTGCATGTATTTCTTATTTTCTGCCCTGTAATTTCTGTATCAAACCCAACTAAAATAACCTCTGCATCATCAGATACCTTATCTGTCGCCATTATCCCTTCTTTTTGCAATTCTTCCAAAAATGATTGTGTCCCTTGGCAATATACCATTTTTCTTGGATAATTTTTATGTAAATATTTAGCTGTTGCTTGTGTAGAAGTAAAAAAATTATCTTTATCCACATAAATCCCCATTTTTTTCATTTTTTCTATATAATCACTTACACTCTTAGAAGAATTATTTGTAATAAATATATATGTTCCTCCTAACTTATCTATTTCAGTAAGGGTTTCTATTGTACCAGAAAACAATTCTTCTTCCTTATAAATTGTCCCATCCATATCCAATAAAAATAATTTCTTTGTATTTAATATCTCTGCTTTTACTCCAAAATAATCCGTATTGCCCATTCTGTTCTCCTTAGCTTTTTTTAGCAAACTTCTCCTCTGCTTCTTTTAAATCATCTAAATTATCAATTTCTACCCATCTTCCCTCTAACGGGCACGCCACAAATTTTACTTCAGCAAATATATCATTTAATGCCACTTCACTCCACAAATTATATTTCCTTTTTTGTTCAATATATTCTGTACATTTCGCAAAAAAGGCGTTTCCCCCTTCTGCTGAAAATTTATATACATCTATTGATGAGCCAAGTGCCTCTTCCTTTGTAATCTCCTTTGATATTTTTATTAACTTTCCATTTTGTTCCACTACTTTCATAGATTCTTCCAGATAATTCCCTATATCTGTTACTACCATATCTTTTTCAGGGCAATGAATTAACTTTTCAATTACAGACGCATCATAAAACACATCAGCATTCATCATTAAAAACTCTGTATTATCTAACTTTCCCTTTGCTAAATAAGCTGAATACATATTATTGGTATTTGCATAATCTTGGCTATTTACTATTGTAATATCAGGATAATCCGCACAAACTACACTTTCTAAAATATCCGCCCTATATCCAGACACAATTATAATTTCATTAATATGGTTTTTATAAAGATTATCAATCTGTTTTATAATAATAGGTTCTCCATTTACTTTTACCAGTGCCTTAGGGCAACTATCTGTTAATGGTGCTAACCTAGATCCAATACCTGCGGCTAAAATTAATGCTTTCATTTTTATTATCCTCCTTTAACACTTCTGCCAAAATTTTAAAATATCAGAATAATCTGCTTGTTTCTTATATTTATTTACTTTATTATTTACCCATATATACTGTTTTTTATATATTTGTTGGTATCCTTCATAATTTTCCCTAATCTGAACTATATGCTGCATTAACCCCTTTACTGTATAAACCTTTTTGCCAGGCGTAAAATTATTATAAGGAATCGTAAAACCCCTTTCTTTCTTTTTATAATTTTCATAATCATATGGATAAAATAGAATTGCCCGCCCCGTAAGCAAAAAATCAAAAAATACAGAAGAATAATCTGTGATTAATAAATCTGTTTTATCAAGCCAATTATAAACATCTTCTTTTGCTTCTAAAATCTTAATATTTGTAAATTTCCCTGCCGCTTTCCACTGTGCCATACTAGCAAAATGTGGTTTAATATAAAACATAATATTTAATTCCCGGAATTTTTTATCTATAGAAACTAAATCCGCAGCAAGAATTGGATTAATGCTATTTGTATCCCTAAAAGTTGGCAAATAAAATATATTAAATATTTGATCTCTATTCTTTACTATTGATTTACAATAATAAAGTTTCTCTGTCCTAGGATAAGAAGCTACCAAACACTTTTCTTTCTTTATTCCCATTGCATAAGATAAAATCTCCTTTGCAAATTCTGAAGTAGATAATAAATACGAATTTTGCCAAAAACCTGCTGAAGCGTATTTTTTATACCAGCAACTTTTTCTTTTTTCCATTTCCATGTAATTTCCAATTTTTTTTAGGGGGAACCCATGCCAAAGATTTATCCTAATACATCTTACAGAAAGTATTCCAATAATATCCCTTGGATTCTGATCAATAATATGCACTTTACTGCGCAAATGCCAATAAATACTATGAAAATTATATCCAAATAAAACATCTTTTTTTTCTTTTTTTAACTTATTATAAATCTCTTTTTCTTTTGTATGCCAAAACACACGGTTAATTCCTAATTGATTTTTGTGTGCACACAAATATTCATACATTCCTCTTGAATTATCTGCATACCGTTTTCCTTCCCACCCTCCTACTATTACATATTTTCTGGATTTTGGCACTAAAAAAGAAACCATTGTCAATATGAAGTTAAACATTATTTTTAATAAAACTATTATCATCTTTCTTCCACCACTAAATTTCCATCTGTAAAATAATTTTCTGATAATAAAAAGAATTGTTTCCCATTTTGTTCCATTACATCATATAAAATAATTCCACCTTTTACGTCAGAATCTATTTCTTTATCTTTTTCTAATAAAACCCATTCTTTATTATAAACTGAAACATACATCTTCGAACCCATATAAGACTCTCTTAGGTTATCTTTATCACAACTATAATAAAGCAAATATTTATCCTTATAAACCTGCACTATAGCAGGCTCATGATCACAATCTGCCTCTAACAAAATTCTCTCTTCTTTTTTCCAATCTGCTCCCTCCTTATCATTAGCAACTTTTAAAATAATATAAGAACTTCCTTTATCTAATAATTCCTTTTCATAAACAATACCAAAATTGCCTTCTATATCAATAATATCTATATCTTCCAAGTTATATATTTCTTTTGCCACTATACTAATAAAATCCCATTCTCTTAAATCCAACGAACGATACCAATAGATAGAATATGTCCCATTCCCAACAGAAGGGTTACTTCTATTAATTACCCCATCTATCCTAATGGCTGCCATATAATATATATTTTCTTTTTTAATAACTGCTGGATCTATCTGAAGAAATTCTGTCCTCATTACAACTTCATTCGATACCAGATTATAATTGTTATCAAATTTAGCAACGCCTATTTCATTATAAAAATTTCCATAAATTAATGTAAATTCATTTTCTATTGGCGCAATCCAATTTGCTTTAATTGTATATATGCCTTGCCTATTCTCTTTTAGTAAAAAACCGCTTACTCCATGCCTGTACATCATAATATGCCAGTATTTCTTCTGCTATTGGCGTAAATGGCTTATTTATAAAACCAAATAAATCCTGTTCTTTATCCAATCCCAAAATAAAAATATTTTCCTTTGAATAATATGCTTCTTCTACAATAGAACGATTATTACTTATTAACTTTTTTCCATTTGACAAAGCAAGCAATGGCCTTAATGTAATCCATTCTTCCTCTGGATTTACAATTTCTAAAACAACTCTACTTTCTGCCACTACTTTATAATATTCTTCTTCTGTAAGCCATTTTTGTTTTCTTATTTCTTCCGGGCACTCTTGTTTCTTTGTAACAAAGTAAAAAAATAAATGAAAACCTTTTTGTTTCAATAATTGATAATATTGGTTTACAAGAATAGCCCGTTCTTCCCAAACACCTTCCCGATCTGAACCAATAAAAGAAATATCATATTTTAATTTATTTGTTGGCAGCTTCATAGAACTAATATAAAATTGGGGATTATATAACATAGCATACTGTTTACTGTCCTTTTTACAAAAAGTATAATTTTTATAATATGGATATTCCTTTACAGGGTACCTAGATACTGCTATGCTATCCCAATAATAATTAATTAACATAACAGATGGCTCTTTCTTCTTTATCCATTTTAAAATCCTAGGGGAATACTTACTTGCTATACATACAATTTTCTTTCCTGGCCGAATTTCCTTATGCCATTGATAAAACCATATCCCAATCCCTGGTAATCCACTGTATAAATGGAAACGCCGTATTATACGGCACAATATGCCAACTGGTTTAAATACACATTCTCCCCTTATCCCATTTTCACGGTTAAACCATTCCAAAAAAATATTATTATTTTGTGGATTATTAAAAAATAAAAATAAAATATCATTCTCCTTTTCCATATAATCCTCTCCACTCCTGTATAGATACCTTTAAAATATGATATGGATGTAAACATTTATATTTTAAACTTAACATTGCCATTTTTATAAAATAGATTATTACCATAACTAATGCTATCCCTTTTCCCATATTTTGATAAGTTTTATAATAATATAAGCTGCTTTTTATATATTCTATACTGACAAAGTCATTTCTCCTCCCCCCCCCCGGAAGAAGCTGCATGCTTATGGATCACTTCTGCCCTTGGATAAATATAAATGCTATAATTAGAACGTTCTACCAACGCCCCTAAAATATTTTCCTCATTATAAAGAAAAGTTGCCTCATCAAATGCTGGCAATTCTATAAATTTATTAATATCAATTAAAAAACAACAGCCTGATACACTATAAACCCTTGTACATTCCAATACTTCATCTTCATTTAATGATTTTGTTTTTATCCATCTTCCTATTTCCAAAGCATCTATTATCCTTACAGAGGACAACCTCGAAGATGGCATACGTTGATTATCTTCTCCTTTTACACCTGGCCCGATAATCACTGCATCCTTATGGCGAAGCATCTCTACATATAATAAAGAAATAGTATCTTTCTTTAAAATGACATCACTATTCACTAATAAACAATATGTTATTCCTTTTTCTTTACATTTCTTAATCCCTATATTATTTCCTTTTGCAAACCCTAGGTTTTCAGGAAGTTTTATGATATGTACCATTTTATTATTATGGAAAGCTGCTTCTAGCCTATCTACTGATTCATTTTTTGATCCATTGTCAATTAATAAAATATATATATCCTCTGAAAATTTGCTTTCCATAATAGAAGCCACACATTCTATTGTGACTTTCCAATTTTTATAGTTTAATATAATAACTCCTATCATTTCTTTCTCCCGCTATTTTAAGTATAAACAAATTTTCTATTTTACTCTTTTTTCCTAAACCCAGACTTTATTTTTCCAATAATCCCAAACTGGCAATTTAAAAACCAACATAATGCCATAGCATCTATAAAACCCAATACCCAGCGTATCCATATATTAGAAATAAATAATTGTGCAACAATCCCTCCTGCTATAATAATAAAAGCCGCCATAAAAAATCCTTTTCCATTATAAAGGTTCCCCTTATTTACCCAAATAGAAATTATTGTATGAAATAAAAAATACAAAATATATGTAATTAATGTTGTATATACTGCTACTACATATCCAAACCATGGTATACAAATATAATTTAAAAAAATATTGATACTGGCAGCACACATAGTACCAATTGCAATAAATTTCGTTTTCTCGTAATAATACTCCACAATTGCTGGAAAACTATATAAATAAGAAAAAAATCCTCCAATAATAATTGGTATTGTAATATATATCGCTTCCTGATATTCTGCTGTGCCTAATAACTGGATAATTTCTGGTGAAACCAGCATTACGCCTAATGTAAACAATGCCATCCCTAACGCGTATTTATCTGCACAATTCCGTATTTCTTCTCTATCCCCTTGGCTCATACGTTCATAGAACCATGGGCTCCATACTTGATCCAAAGAAGAATAGGTAACTGAAATAATGGCATAAACATTATATGCAAAACTATAGATGCCTGCTTGGGAGTTCCCTATTATATTCGCTATCATAATCCTGTCAAAAGACCCAAGTAATACCTGCGAAATACCATGCGGGATAATTGGCAGGCTATACTTTAAAGCATATCCCCAATAATTTTTATTTACTATTGGCTTGCTCTTTTTCCAAAAACCAGCCACTATCCAAACGGCTAAACAAAAACAAGGGAAAAAAGTCCCAAATATACGTCCATAAGCCCTATTCTCTTTGCATACTGTCAAAAGCAAAAAAATTGACAATAACAAATTTCCTACTGCATAAAAAAAAGAAAGGCATATATAATCTCTTGTCTGATAATTTAAACTAATATAGGTATTATAATATCCAATAATGGCTGTCCCAAAACTGTGTAATACTAATACAGATATATATACGTAATTAGAAACATGAAATAATGCACAAATTAAATTTGCCCCGCATAAAAAGATTAGCATATTAAAAAAAGATAAAAGAATACAAGAAGAGACATAATTATTTAACTCTCCTACAAATTTTAAACGTGCATTTTTAAAACTTGTATGTAAAGCAAGCCCTACAAAAATAAAAAGTATACTTTCATATGAAGTATAAGTATTATAGAATCCATAATCTGCTGTTGACAGCAGCCTTGAAAATATAGGGACTGTTAAAAACCCTAATCCACGGATTAAGTAATTTCCTATTGTATATCCAACACCAGCACGCTTAATACTGTTTTGTTTAGCCTGTCCCACTTATCTCCACCTCTTACTGCTTTCTTTCCACTAACGCCAAAACAGTGTCCCATCAAATATTCCAGCATAAATATCCCTTGCCTGCCCTAATGCTATAGGATATAAAAAAATAGATAATACATATACCAGCACGAAAAGACTGCTTATACTCTTTTTCTGGCTTATTCCCCGCAAGCTAACTAAATAATTGCTTATTACAATAAATATAGGGATATATAAATTTCTATAAAACCTATATGGCGCATTTGCAAAAGCTAATGTCGGCAGGAATATCCCCATTAATATCCATATATTTGTTATTAAATTATTATAATCAGACAATTTTTTTGGTAAAATTTTTCTATTATAACGGCATAAATACAAAAGTATCAATCCAATAAAATATAACATCACAGGGACTAAACTTCTTGCACCTGCAAAGCTATTTGCATAGCCTGCCAGTTTACTTAAGCCCGGAACCTTTGATATAATGGGCAGAAATACGGATAACAATTCTTGGCCCCCAAATAAAAATACTATATAAAAGATCAAGCCTATCACCGGGAAAACCACTCTAATACGTTTAAAAAAAGAATTTTTTACTACAGGCAATACGAAATAAATTACACAGGAAAAATGAAATAAACAGGCTATGCCGATTAAAATAATATACTTTACTATTCCAATTGCCCCTTGCCCTCTCTGTAAAAATTCTAGTGCCATTATTAAAAAACACACCGCAATAAAATTTTTAAACTGCATTCCATCTGATGCAAATACACCTGATATTAAATATAAAAACACTACCATCGGATAACTTAATGAAAGCCTATTTATTCTTGGCACCATAAAACAGCCAATAATAACTAATATAATCGCCTGGAATTCAAAATAAGTCCTATTTTTTAAATACAACTGGAAAAACATTGTTAATTTTGAATAAAACTTATAACTATAATCCCAAGGATTTTTTTTATGTAAAGCAATATACTTATAAAACATTTGATAATTACGCGCATCATATCCTGTCCTGTTTGCTGTCAATAAAATTAATAATCCACTAGACACCAATAAGGTAATAGCAAATTTATATATTTTTCCAGGGCGGTATATTCCATTGTATTCAGCTATATAACTAAAAAAACAGGCAAATATACAACTAAAGAAAATACCTATTACCATTTTCTTGTAAACCTCCAGTAAACCTTTATATAAAAAAGCCATCCTATCCCCAAAAATAAAATAGTTAATTTGGGGTATATTGTATCTTTTAAAAGCCTTCCATCTTTTTGGACACATTTTATTCCAATATACCTTATTGTATCTGCTATTTTATATTTTATCTCCTTGTCTAATTTCAACCTTTGCTGGATATATGCTAAATATCCATTCGGGTTATTACAATTTACTTTTCTTATATTCGCTGTATAACCGTCTGGGCGATATTCACATAAATACAAAACCTCTGGCAAAATATGCAGTTTTCCTTCTAAATCTATTTGATCGTATAAATAACTCTCTGGCACAAACCGTTCTCCTTGAAATACAGGAAAAAAATATTTTTTTAGAATTTCTGTTCGGAATACTAGCATAGTATCGCCCCTAAGCCCATATATACGGGTAGCTTCCAATAATGTTGCATATTTTACAGTGGATTCCCATTTTGTAATTGGTTGTCCACTTCTATCTCCTCTTAATGCTAAAATACCTGTACTATTTTTATTTTCTTCCCAGTATTCTAATATTCTTTTCACAGCATTATCTACTAAATAATCATCAGAATCCACGCACAGAAACAACTCTGTATCTGCATATTTTACTGCAGCATTATGGGCATTTGCTTTCCCAGAATTTTCTTGGTAAAAATATACAATTTGTATCTTCTCTTCCAACTGCCAGCCTTTCACCAATGTTTCTGTATTATCTATAGATCCATCATTAATCAGCAGCCAGTAAAAATCAGAAACTGTCTGTCTACATAAAGATTGATATAAACGTGGAAGAGTGCTTTCCCGATTATAAGTAGGTGTAAAAATAGTAATTCTTTTCTCTTCCAGCATAATTTTCCCTTTCTCTAATAAATTCTCCTATTTTTCTATTATTTGATTATATAATTGTTTTAAATTACAAATATATTCTTCTATATTGTCCAGCTCCAACGCCCTCTTACCAGCATTATCTTGCTTTTTTAAATAATAATCCTTATCTGTTAAAAGCTGATATATCTCTTCTATAAATTCTTTATCTGTTTTACATAATTTCCCACAATTATTATCTACAATAAAAGGCAATCCCCCAACCTTTGCCGCTACTACAGGAATATGAAATGCTAATGCTTCCACTGCCGCCAACCCAAAACCTTCCCATTTTGAAGGCATACAAAGAACTTTACCCTGGCATAAATACTGGTATGGATTTTCCTGGAAGCCTAACATGGTAATATTTTCCTTTAGATGGAATTCTTCAATTTTTATTTCACATTCTTTCCTTAGCTCTCCATCGCCAACCATTGCTACTTTTAATAAAGGTATTCTTTTCTTAAGCCCAACAATAAGCCCAATAAACCGAAATGGATCTTTTTGCCATGTAAGCCTTCCTAAAAACACAATATCATAATTTATTTTATTATGGAAAATATTCTTTTGCTTATATTCTTGAAGACTTCTTAAATTAATAGGGTTATTAATTACTATTGTCTTTTTTTTAATCCAATTCCCAAATACATACTCCTCTAAAATAGCAGGAGAAACAATTAATATCTTTTTGTAACACACACTTGTCAATAAATAAAGAAAAGAATATAAATGATACTTCCTCATCCATGGAGTATTATTATGTAAATGAGAAATAATTGGTAATTTCCAACAACTTACTGCTGCCATTACAGATGCCCTAAAATCATTTGCATGGATAATATCTGGTTTTTCTTGGCAAATAACTTTTCTTATTTGTATTGGGTCCATACTTTTAATTGGCACAAAATGAATTTTTTTATTTTCTAAATATTTCCTAATTGGCCCTTCCTTAGAGACATAAACCATTCCAACATTTATATCTTTTATATTTTCTATAATCTGAATAACTACATTTTCTGCGCCAGAATAAGAATTTGTATTCAACAAAAATAATATTTTCTTTTTTTTTCTTTTATTATTTCTATTAAAATAACTCTTCTTGGTAAACATTCCTCATCCTCTTATCCCGTCTTTTTTTATCATACTGTATGATTTTTTCTAAATTACATTCTTTACATTTTTCCTGCAATTTTATATCATTACAAAATACTTGAATATTGTCCTTCAGTGCCTGTATAGAGCTAGGGCAAAATAACCCATATCTTTTATCCCCCTTAAAAACCCCATAAATTAAATCTCTATTTCCTCTTATATTACTAGCAATACATGGCAACTCACTTGCCATTGCTTCCATTAATGCTACTGGCAGCCCTTCTCGGTATGATGGATGCAGATAAATATCTGCCATTTTATATATTTCATAAATATCTCTTCTATATCCTAATAAATGTATTTGTTCCTCTATCCCAAGCATTTTACTTTTTTGTAGTAATTTCTCTTTTAATTCTCCCTGCCCACATATTACATAATGGAGTTTTTTATTTCTTAATTGTGCAACTGCCATTATTCCTGCAATATGGTTTTTATTTTTATTTAACTCCCCTACTGATAAAAGTACTATAGCATTATCTGGTATGCCAATTTCTTTCCTTTTTTCCTCTTTTTTTACTTGGATTCCCGCTATTTTTTCTATATCTACCCCAACCCCAGGTATATATGCCACTTTTTTTGCATGAAACTTTTTAGCTCGTTTGAAATCTTCTTTATTAATTGTGATTAAAATATCCGTCCACCAAGATAACCACTTTTCAACTGGATAATATAATAGCCAATTCCTTATTGGCGCGCCATTATAAAAATGAAATCCATGGACTGTATAAATAGTGGGAATTTTATACTTATGCCCCACTGTTCTCCCCATTACTCCTCCCACTGGTGTATGGCAGTGAATCATATCAAAAGGCACTTCTTTTACTAAAGCACACAATTCTTTATATGCTTTTATATTTTTTATTGTAAATGGCTCTCTTTGAAAACATATATCATGTATATATACATCTTCCAAAGATACAGAATAAGCAGCTTCCGTCCTATTAGTTGCAATATGTACTTCATACCCTAATTCCTGCAATAAGTGAATATCGCTTACTTCAAACGTTAGAAAATTCTCTACTGTTGCTACTACTAATGCCCTTTTCATTCCTCTACTCCATTTGCTCTTTTACCATCTGTATCTCATTATATTTCATCATACTCATATGTTCCTTGTATTCTCCAATCTGTGGCGTATTTTCTTTTCCTTCCAAATTTTTTACAACGAATCCCATAAAATCTGCGCCACACTCATACGCATGGGGATATCCTCCGCCAAATCTTGGGTTTACCTCGGAAATATAATATTTCCCGTTAATCTCAAATAAATCAATATCTACTACGCCTCTATATCCCATTTCCAATACAAAAGATTCTATTAATTGATATAACTTAACATCCCAAAAAGATACTGCCTTATCCGTTTCTCCTGCCCTCATAGCCAATTTCTTTTTTAAAAAAACAGAGATTACTTTTCCACTAACCAAATCAATATAACAATCTGCTCCTATTTCCTGCCCTTTTAAATATTCTTGAATTATCATTTCTTCTTTTTCTGATAATAATGCATCCAGCATCTTAATAGAATTTACACAAGAAATATATAAAGAAGCACTTCCCCTTCTTGGCTTTATAAAAACTGGAAACCGAACTTTTCCCTTCAAAAAGGCATCCTTAAATGCAGTACTATTTAAGTATGTTTCTGCGCAACTATATTGATGTGCTTTTAACCATCTATACATTTCCCACTTATCTAATGCTAATTCACATAAGGGATATGGAGAACCTATTACTTTAACGCCTATCTCTTCGAACTCCTTTTCTTGTTTTGCCAATACAGAAAGTTCTGGATCAATTAATGACATCACCCCTGCTATAGCTTCTTTCCTGCAAATTTCCATAATACTTTTTATATATCCTTCTTCTTTAAGCCTTGGGATAATATAAAAGCTATCCGCTGTATATAATGCAGGCGCTAAAATACTACAATCTGCAGCGATTACCTTTCCTTTTCCTGTTAATGCTTTTTTAAAATATTCCACTATTTTATTTCTTGTCCCTACGCTTAATAGCAGGATATTCATTGTCTGCATCTTTGTTATGCTCCTTTTTCTTCTTTCTTGTATAATTCTCTCCGAATATTTGCTAAATTCCCTTCTATATTACTTGTATCCTCCGCAACACCCTTTTGCCGTATTACATTTATAAATGTTTTTACTATAATTTTACAATCCAGCCAAAAACTAATTTGTTCTACATAGGCAACATCCTTTTTTAACCGTTCATCCCAAGATAAATAATTTCTCCCTTCCACTTGTGCCAATCCAGTAAGCCCTGGCCTAACCTTATGCCTTTTTCTTTCTATTTCTGTATAATAAGGCAGATATTCAATAAGTAATGGCCTTGGGCCTACAATACTCATATCTCCTTTTAAAATACTAAATAACTCTGGCAGCTCATCTAAACTAGTACTGCGGAGTTTCCTCCCAAATCTTGTCAATCGTTTTTCATCTGGCAAATAATGTCCTTCTTTATCCTTTTCTTCCGACATAGAACGGAACTTATATAGCCGAAATATTTTCTCATCCTTTCCCGGCCTTTCCTGAAAAAACAAGATGGGACTTCCTAATTTTATCTTTACTAAAAAAGCAAGCAGCAAAATAAGTGGCATCAAAATAAAAATTGCTATAAAAGATAAAAAAATATCCATAATACGCTTCACATAGTTTCTATATATATTCATTTTTTCCTCACATAGATATATGTGTCATATTGTCTTAATTTATCAAATAATTTTTTCTTTAATTTCCAATTATATTTTTCCACTACTTGTGCATGTAACGGCTTATAATAAATTAAGTAATATTCTTTCCCCTCTTTTTTCTCTATTCCAAGCTCTATCTTTTTTAATACTTTTTCAAACATTTCTTCTCCAAAAGGATTTGCTAAGTAAAATACATTATAATTATTATACCCTTGATATTCTGTGGCATCTGCTAAGACACACTCTATCTTATCTGCTATATGTAACCGTTTAAAATTTCTTTGTGCAATAGTTACCAACTCTTCGCTTATTTCTATCCCGCCTACTTTTACAAATGGATACTTTATTCCTTCCTTTAACACAGCTCCTTTTCCACAACCAATATCAATTAAGCTCAATCCTTTTTCAAATGGCAAATATGAAAATATTTTTCGCAAATGGCTTTCACTCGTTTTGTTGTATCCATTAAAGCCTTTTTCTTGGTTAATTACACTTTTATCCCTCATAGTAAAATCCAACCCTCTTGGTTTTTCTAGGAGATAATACTGTAACCCAAATATTATGTAACGAACCCATTGCATAAAAATAGTTTTTGTTCTATTCTTCATTTTTCTTCCTCTTTTCTGGTAAAAAACATCCCTTTATCAATTCTATTACTATCTCTTGTGTTTCTTCTGTTATTTTTATATCACTTGGCAAACATAACCCTCTCTTAAAAATATCTGTCCCTACCT
>CAJTLB010000034.1 GCA_910577045.1 uncultured Lachnospiraceae bacterium
GTAAAATGTGTGTAAATTTTATAAATAAAAAAAATCCAAGACGATATAACGCTTGAATTTTCTTCTTTTAAGACTTTTAAATTTATTTTTGTCTGGTATGCTTGGTATTGCTTTAATTTTATTTTTATGGTTAAATCAAACCCATTGTTGGCATCTTCTGTAATTCCATAGTCCTCCATGGAAACTTTTATATTGGTGTTAAACAGAAGTTTACCACTTGGCAAAACCCTTGAAACAATAAATTGAAAAGGAGCTTGATCCGTTTTTAATTTTTCAAAATAATCTAAAAAATATGCTGCCTCTTGGAATCCCGAACGATAAACCGCATATGGATACCTCACTTGTGGTATCTCACATTCAAATTCAATCTCTGTCAGCCCTGCTTTTTTTAATAAATTTACTTCTCCCTCATTAATTAAAGTAATTGTTTTATTTGCATTTTTTATCTTCATCTGCAATTTCTTTGGGGCAACTGGCAATAAACATTTTTTTAAATAAAAATCATACCCACTCCTTGCCATTACTCATGTACTCCTTCTGCTACCATGTCAACTGCTTCTATCATCGCATCTGTCAATCCTGAAACTACGCCATCTAAATCCGTGCCATTCTTAATATGATTCCGCATCCCAGACTGATCAATATGGATTTCAGCAGTTGTAAAACGGTTGATTGTCTCCTGTTCTGCAATATCCCGTAAATATTTTAGTTCCTCGCTGGTTATGTCCATGGAATTTGCCATTTTTCCTGTATTCGTTGCAATACTATTAATCCCTTCCCCTAAAGGACCATTGATATAATCCTCTTCAGAAGGAATATTCGATGGACCAAAAAGAGAGGTTAGATCAAAATTAGCAATTTTCTCATCAATTCCTTCCCCGAAAGAATTCCCAGCATCCCAGACATCTTTATAATCCATTCTATAGTTTATTGTTGGCGCGGAACGGTCTAATGTAATAGCATCTTCGTTTTTACCCCAGCCTAAAACAGAACTTTGAAGCTCACTTAAACCAGATGTCCAGTCAGTCCCAAATATAGCATCAATAATCTTAGTCACTACCATCCCAAGTGATAAAAACCATGAAATAATTTGCCCTATTAGATTTGCAACTGCTCCTCCAAAGCTGTCAAAACCTCCATTCGCTACGTTTAATATCCATTCTACAATACCTATAAAGGGGCTTGCAAAAGACCAAACACCTTGAAGAATCGCATTAATTAACCCTATCGCCGTATTGAGTATAAACGCTCCTGCAACTGCTATTACCCCACATATGATTCCTGTTGCAGATACAGAAGCCCCAGCAAGCTTATTAAATGCTGCTACCACAGCATAAATAATAGCAATTAATGCAATAATCAAAATAATAATCCATGTAATAGGGCAGGCAAGCAAAGCAGCATTAAAACCATACTGTGCCGCCGTTGCTGTGAAAGTTGCTCCTGCTCCCATAGCAAGAGAAGCAGCATGAATTTTTTCCGCAACTGTTTTTGCTGCTGTGACTGCTGCTGAAATTCCGGTAACTGTATTATACAAAAGCATTGCCCCATAATATACCATCAATGCCCCTGCCACTCCATAAATAATAGGCGATAACCACGACCAATTGTTAATCAAAATATCTGCACCAGCCCCAAGCAAATCAAAAAGCTGCGTGGTTATACCAGCAGCTGCTGACAACGCCCCTATCATACCATTCACAAACTCCTGAAACCTCTCACTATTGGCAATATCATTGCATCGTTGTAAGACAGGCTGAAATGCCATAAGGGCATGATTTTCAAAAGAGGTCCAAATCTGTTCAAAAGTTTTTGGCATATTTTCAAATTTTTCATTCGTTTCATCAGCCGCCGCAAACATAGCTGCCTTGACAATATCAGCAGTAATTTCCCCTTCCCCTGCCATTTCCCTTAATTTTCCTTTTGAAACACCTAAATAATCTGCAATTGTCTGAATGATGTTTGGGGCTTGTTCTAAAATACTATTATATTCCTCACCACGAAGAACCCCAGACCCCATGGCCTGCGTCAGTTGCAACATAGCAGCATCTATCCCTGATGCCTCTGTCCCAGCAATAATAAACTGTTTATTGACCTGTTCCATAAAGCCAATAATTTCTTCTGAACTGCCAAACGCATCTCCTGCCATAAGCCCAAGCTTCGAAACAGCATTTGCTGTTGCTTGATAACTCCCCCTTGATCTTTCTGCTGAAAGAAAAATCATATCCTGTAACTCTTTTGTTGACTGCAACCCATCATTCATCATATCTAGGCGGGCCGTTGTCGATGTCATTTGATCAGATATGTTTAACACATTTTTTACAGTCTGCAAGGAACCATATGTTACAGCTACCCCTTTCAACATTTGCATTAGTTTATTGGATTCCTCTTTTCCTTGCTGAATCTCCTGGTTAAACTGTCCCTGTGCATCCACATTATCCCGGATATAACGTTCTGTACCACCAATCACCTGCTGTAAACGTAAATATGCCTCATTTGCAGACTGGACATCTAAGTTTTCTACAGCCCGGTTTAATTCCCTTTGTGTTTGGATCGCCTGGCTTAACTGTCCACGTAGTTGTTCCAATCCTACATTAGCAGTATCCGTTCCCATATTTAATGGATTACTTTCTATTTGTTGGATACGATTCCTAATCATGTCAATCCGTACAGCCATATTGTTTAAATCCTGAAATGCCCCTGGTGGAAAAATAGTGGTATTATATGCCTGCCTTGCAATTACATCTTGTGTACTGCTCAATTGCTCCAACATGGTATTAGCACTCTGGACTTCTTGTTGAAACCGTTCTACACCAGAATTTGTAAATACTTCCAGCCTATCAGATTGCCAATGCACTGGAATTTCCACAGGTTCTGGTTGTTCTGGTTGAATAGGTACATCAACAGGCGGAGGCTGCTCTACAAAAGGCTCTGGCACATCTGTCTGTACTGGAAGCACCACTGGGGCCGAACTTTGTGGAATGGTAGGTATTTGTATTTCAGGCGTTTCCATCTCCTGTATAGCTGCATCTAACTGTTGCACTGCAATAGTAGCCTGATTAACAGAATCCCTTGCCGCTTCCATAGAAGCTGTGTCAACAGAAGCGTTCATACCCTGACGCAAATCTTCCATAGCAGAAAGCCCCAAATTTACGGAACTGATAACCTGATATAAAATACTTGTAAAGTTATCTTGCAATTCAATTGCTGTTCTAACGCTGGCCATTTCCTATCACCTTCTTTTCTTCCCCTTGTTCGACTTCCTCTTTATTTCTTTCTCTCTTTCCTTGTCACTTTTTAGTTTCTCCTGAATAGCAGCCACAACAAATGCTTTTTCTTTCTCTTCCATTTCCAAAAAAACAGAAGGTAAAATATGTAATTTCAGAAGGGCATAATACGCAAAATTTGCTTCCCAATCCCCTTCTTCAATTAGTTTTTTGCTTCTTCTACCTTATCATGGAAAGATACGTCAAACCCTTGGAACTTTTGTACAAAAGCTGCCAGTTCATTATATTCCCCTGGCTCGTCTACCATAGCAAGCAGTAATTCTTCTGGCGTTGCCACTCCATAAGAATCCTGCAATTCCTTATCATATAGATCTGGTACCACCACAGAAGCAGCTATCATTTTTTGGATATATTTGCTTGATTGTACCCTTGGTCGGAACATATTTGGCTTTCCAGTAATTGGAACTTCAATGGTGCACTCATCTCGGAAATTTTCATTTTCCTTTGAGGTAATATGGCGGAACTCCCATTCCAGAGGCTTCCCATTTTCATCACAAAGGGATTTTGTTGGTGCATATTTTCCATTTTTCTTTTCTTTTTTATTAGCTCTCATAAATTGACTGAATTTTGACATCTTTTATTCTCCTTTTCCATATCAAAAAAACACCTTGTATATTAAAAAGGTGTTTTCATCATTTTTATAATTCCACTCTATTGACTTGTTTTACCTGCTCAACAACCTTAGGCCGTAATTTTTGAACCAATTGATAACATACCAGTGTATTAACCTGTTGATCTTTCAACAAAACTATTTTTCTTTCCCCTTGTGCATTTTCATAAATAATACTTACATAACATCTCCTATTCTTCTTCTTTTTTACCTTTGGAATAGAACCAAGGATCGCCCCTGTCATACCCATTACTGCTGCACCTGCCATGCCTTTTATGAAACTGCTTTTTAAATATTCCGTTTCATTTATATCAAACTGGCAATTTACATCTTTTATTTGATCAATACTTAATACATATTCACTCATGCCATATGTAATAGTAAGAGCTGTTGGCGACAATATAACTAATACATTACAATTTTCAGGAATTGGCAGCCCTCCTACATGAACAATCATACCATATCTGGAAATTCCTTCTTGTTTGTCTTTTTTTCTTTGATCTTTGTTCATTTTTGACATCTTACTAGTAATACTTATCATCTGCAATACAAATGCAATAAATGCAGCCAATCCCCCTATACAAGTTGATACAAATATAATAGTTCCTATACTTTGCCCTGTTTTATTAACCTGCATAAAAAATATAGCAAGCCCAACTGTTACAATAATCCACACCAAAATAACCGTTACACAACCAGTATTCTTTTTCTGATCCATTCCATAGCCTCCGTATAATTTATATTTTCATTATACATCTAGCTATAAGGTTTTTCAACTTATTCCCGTTCTAATTAGTAAGAAATCCTTCTAAGTCCTTAAATACTTCTGGCATTTTAAAATCTTCAAAAGTAAAATCCATTTCTTCATCTAGGTATTCCCCATCTGCATCAAATTTTGCTAATATCCCACCGTCTATATTACAATCCATTAAGATCATAGTCTGGCGCCCAACTGCTGCCGTTTTATCTTCATTCGAAATCTGGATTTCAAAATAAATATCTTCCCCAGTTTCCTTATACTGCATCATCATCTGCCGGAAAATAGATGTGTTATAGTGGAAGGTTGCACTTCCTGTCCCCTTCCAGCCACATGCCTTATTCCCCTTCCCTGTTTTCCCTAAAATAGGAACCTCTGTTTTATTTTTTTCAAACTTTGCTTCCAAGTTAATGGCCTGCATAAAATTATATCTGCGTGTCCCTATGGTAATAAAACATTCCGCTAACGATGCAAATACCGTATCTTTTGCTTTCATTACTACATTCCCATTCATTTCCTTCACCCTTTCCTTATGCGATAGTACAAACCATATATAATTTAGACATAGCATTTACCACTGTTATAAAATCAGTTACTAATACTGACTTTTTTGTATTTCCTTGTTCTACCTTTACATCAGTATCTAAAAAATTCTCAATAGCCCGTATCTCTTGTAGCTGTTCATGGTGTTTTACAATATCAGACCAAAGGGAAACCCTGCCAGCAGCATCATTAGGGACTACTCCTAAATACTTTGTATGAAATAATACGGCAATATCATTTCCAATCTGGTCTATTACCCGAATGGTCTGGTTATCCTTAAAAATATCCCCTTGTGTATCAGAAGTTGTCACCATGGTATTGATATCTTCTAGTACCCGTATATCAGAACCTACCATATGGAAAGTAAATTGCCCAGATTTCATAGCTGCTTTTAACTGGTTTTGTGTATATGGCGTATCAACCATAAAATCGCCATTATATTTTTTATTCTGGTTACTTTTATTTACCGCACAGCCTGCCGAAGCACCTGTTACCCAATATACGAGGCTTGCCTCACTCCATTCCTTATCTAACACTTTATTATTTACGCTAATCACACCTAAATAATCTGCCTTAGCATAGTCATAGAGGACAAGCTGGAATTTAACCCCCATCTCATCACGCAGCCGTTTTACAAAAGAAGCAAACAATGATTTTGTTGTATCATCTGTCACTACCACTCCCATCGTATTAAAGCTATAAGATTCAATTTTATCCAGATATTCTTGATAAGCGGCACCATCGACTTCCCCATTCTCACCACCAGTGAATGGCATACCTACGGTTGCTTCCAGGGTAATTCCAGACTTCCATTTAATATATTTATTCTCTACTAATCCTTCTGCACTAGAAACCGTTTGTTCATCTACTATGTTTGTCTCCAACAATGTTTTTACATCAAGCATGGTTTCATTATCTGCATTTACTTGAATAATAATCTTTAAGTCATTCCCGCGGATACCTGGATACTTTGCTTCTGCCAGGCTATTGCTTGCTTTTGCCCCCTTGCCATTTAAACGGTACCCATAAAATTTCTGTGTATGTAAAAATAAATCTCGAAGCCCTTTCACCTTATCACTTGTATAGTCATAGCCAAAAATTTCCATACTGTTTTTCTGGAAGTCACTATTTGTTACTTCAAAGACCTCACCTGTAACACCCCAGTCTAATTCAAGGGGCATAGTTGCAATTCCCCTTTCAGAAAGTGTTGCATTTGCCGATGCCGCCGAAACAAAGTTAATATATGCCCCTGGCAACTCTTTGTTTTGAACAGAATATGTACCACCACCTAATGCCATTTTATTTCACCTTGCCTTTCCTATACTGTTCCATTCTTTCCTCTGCCTCTTTTATCGTATACTGCTCTCCATCATGGAGAAGGGCCGCTATCATATCCCTTCTTTCCCGAAAACGTTCTGATAGCAGCAGCTGTTCTTTTGAAAATGTAGGTTCCTTTTTTTCACCTTTTTCTTTTTTTTCTTCTTGTATCACTGTTTTCATTCTTTTTCCTGTCCTTTCCCAGTTATTTTAGAAGAAACCTCCTCCATAACAGGTAGAGATTTCCCTGCTTTATAAACAAACATGTCATAATTCACAAAGAAATGAAGAATCCCCTCCACTACCTCATACCTCATTTTTGTGCCCATCACTAGACTATTGTCTACTTCCAAATATTCCAGACAAGAAAAAAGCTGTTCGCCAATATCATAACATTCCTTATTCTCATGCTGCTCCTCTCTTGGAAAATACTGGATACAAAACTGGTTTTGCCTGAAATATCTTTTAGGAAAAAACAACTTATTTGTAGGGTTCAGGCACTGGATAAAAAAGCAAGGCTCTTTTAAACCTTGCTTTTTCACTTCTCTATAAATTTCACATGTATCGCCAAATTCAGCATATAAAGAAATACTGATCGCTTCCATAATGGCATTTATCACTTCATACACTCCCCTAAAAATTTTTTGATTTTAGCTTCCAGTACTTTGGGGGCAATCCCCTGCATTTCTTGTTCAGATATAGTAAGCATAAACCTTCCAGGAACCCACCCCTTATGGTTTCGTGTCCTATGGCCGTATTCCACATAGGAAGCATATTCCACTGGGTTTATAATCTCAATTACAAGAAAGCCCCCATAATGGTTTATTTTCAGGCTATCCACATATCCTTTTGCTCCACTAGTTTTTAATCCCTCCGCACCAGAACCGGATTTTTGAAAAGTCCACCCTCTACGAAGAGTACCACCCTTTTTTCCTGATGGATTTACCCTTTTCTTATAAGTTTCCCCCTTCTTATGCTTTTTTGAATCTTTTTTTGCAGTAACTTCTATTTCTTTCGAATAATCCCCTACAGGTGTTCGTTTTATGACTTTGGCAAGCAGCCTTGCAGCAAGTTCTTTCGCACACGATTCCACAAACGCTTCCACGTTCCCGGCTTGAAGCTTGTTCAGCTGTTCTTGAAGTTTTTTCAAATCAGACATAGTAAAATTTCCCATTTTTCCCATTAAGCCCACCCCCGGAACAATTCCAGCATAACCTCTTGATGTGTTTGGTATATGGCCGGTTTCCCACTACAGGCATACTCCTCTGTCACTCCATTTTGGGTAACAATTATCTTTGAACCACTGTTTACTTGGATTTCAGGGGCAAGAAACAATTTGATCCCCTGTGAAATAACGGTTGCTGTTTCAGTCTGGGCAGCGGTATTTAATTTTTCAAAAGACAGCTTGCAGGGTTGATTTTCTATTATGGTGACTTCTTTCTCCTCTGATAGTTTTGTTTTCTCGTCTCTTACAGAACGGTATTCTATAATCGTGCATAACCCCTCATAAGTACTTTCCTGTGCCCGTCTTGCCGCCTTCCTTGCGTTTTCCATTGCCTTTACCATTTAATACACCTATAACAGGAAAACTCGCTTCTGCCATGCGTTAGCAGGTAATCTAAGAAATGATTTAACCTTTGCTCTGGCGTCCATGTCCCTTCCCCTGTTGCAAATACCATATTGGTATCCCCTTCCTGGATCTGTTTGACAGCATAGTCCAGATCAAGCCCTGCCATACTATCTGGTGAAAACGTTTTCTTTGCTGTTAAAAACTCCCCCACTATCATATCTACAGCAATATTCCTTAGCCCATCAGGAACCATATCGGTATGGCAGTCATTTTTTATGGTATTTTCTACCTTATGAGAAGAGAAAAGCAAGATCGCTTCATCTCCTTCCTTTAAGACATAACCAAATGATTCCAGCCGTTCTTTCACCTGCTCCAGCATAGCACCACCCCTTAATCTTCATCAATCACTTCCAAGCCATAAGCAACCGCTGCTTCATGCTCAATTCTGCATCCTCTCGCATTTTCCCAGCCTTTACAGAAATAGGCGGCATGGCAAAGGCTCATGTTCTCCAAAGATTTAGCAAGGAAACAAAGGGGAATCTGGACAACGCCCCTTTGCTCCATGTTTTCTTTGTTGTACCATTCATCAGTAAAAAGAGTATTCACAATCTCATACCCTTTTTTCTCCAAAACCTTGATCGCCTTTTCCCTTGTGGCGATAATTTCTGCATCCGTTTTGCCAGCCATAGGCTGACTAAGCATAGCCTTTTTCATTTTGTTTGCTCCTTTCTTTATCCACGAGAAATAATACGGGCAATGGGAATGGCTTTATGGCTGATTGTCTTGTTGTCACCGTTGCTTACCAACGCCCAGTTCCTTCCATTTTTCAATTCCTCATCAGTAGGGCTGTTGGTTTTCTGTGATGCTTTCAGATAGGAAATACCAGCCACACTTATCGCATTGCGCTTACGAGAAATAAGAGTATCTTCCCCGCCTTTTGTCTTTGCATCACGTACCATTTCATAAGGAACCTTTGCCCCCACTGGTTCAAAACCAATTGCTCCTTCCCCAAGGATATAGGTTGTGTACTTTGTGTAGGAATCTGCGGATTCAGAACCTGCAACTACTTCAACAGGCATAGAATCATCCACGATAACCAACCGTCCATTCCAAGTACCCATTTCCAGATCACGCTCAATTCCTTCCGCATCCGTATATTTCAAATACGCCAGAAGTTTCAGGTTCTCAAGGTTCGTGGCAACGGTAGAATGGCAGATCACAAGGCTAAACTTCTGTTTATTGTCGCCGCAAGCTTTCTGAATTGCCACATTCAGGGAAGTTGCGCCCATATGCTGATCTTCTTCTGTTGCACTATCAGAAATATCATACGTATGCTTATCCACAAATTCCGCGTTCGCTGTCTTAATCTTCCCTGTCCCCGTTTCAGACATGGCAAAGATACCTTCCAGGATTGCCAACAAAGTACCCTGGTCTACCTCATTCCAGTAACGGTTGATCTGGTTTCTAACATTCGCCATAAAATCAACACCCCCGGTCACATCATAAGAGAAATCTGCCTCTGTCCACCCCTTCATACGCCCATAAACAAAAACACCTTGTTCAAAAGTATCTGTCCTTTCAGCAGTCAGGTTCGTTTCCCCATCATAGTTCAGGGCATCTCCGCCAATTAGCCCAAAAAAGGGAAGTACAGCGTAAACTGTCCCAGTTTGTGAATTGGTGACAAAGGTTTCCCGTAAGCGCTGATCGGAAACAATCGCCCTTGATTCCCTTAATTTGTTTAACTTGACATTTGGGACAGCCGACATATATTTCCCAAATGCCTTTTCATTAAAACTTTTTGCATCAAATTTTGCCATTTTTCTCTTTCCTTTCTAAACAATATGTATTATTCTGCATCAGGGTTATTTTCTATATAAGCAGCCAATTCTTCATAAGACATCTTAGACATATCTACTGTTGTCCCTGGCTTCCTATCCGAAGATGCCCCTGGCTGGAATCCTTTAAAATTAGGCTTCGCTTGTTTTTCTGCAAATAAGTAGGAATCTGATTTCTGTAAAGCAGTCAGTTGATCATCCCACCCTGTCAGTTTTCCATCTTCCCCTAGCTTCACTTTAGAAATATCCAGAAGTGCTTTCACTGCCTTTGTATTCTTTGCCCCTGCTGCCGTTAATGCAGTATCTACCGCATTATCCAGCTTTAATTGTGCCAGTTCTGCTTTATGTGCTTTTTCTTGTTCTGCATTTTGTTGCTTCATCGTTTCAATCTGCTTTTTCAATTCTTCATTGTCGCCACTTGCCGCTTTCAGATCATCAAGTTGCTTATCTCGATCTGAAACAGACCTTTTTAATGTCTTATTTTCTTCACTGACTTCCTCATATTTTGACTTTTCAATATAGTTCCCTAGTTCCTTTAAGGAAGCAGCTTCTGCCTTGGCTGCCAGTTCTTCGGTAATACCAATGGCGATAAATTCTTCTTTCTTCATTTTTCCTAATCCTCTCCTTTTAATAATATACAACAATTTTCAAATTTCTTATAGGCGTCAAGATACAATTCTTCTTTATCCCCATTTACTGTCAGCTCATAATACATACCATCTGGTAATGTGGTACTAGCAAGGGCTTTCCAATTTTGAAGTGTTTTACAATACCATACTACAAATACATCGTCTATTGTAATCTGTTTCCTATCCGTTTTATCCAAATGTTTGTTTGCATAATCTTTTACCACATTTTTTACTAACTCCAAAAACTTTTTTTCTGTCATTCCCTTTCTGCTCCTTTCACTCTTATAACCTCACTACAATTCGGGCAAACAATTTCTTTTTCATATTCGTTCATACCTGTTTGAACTGTTTTTATATCTTCTTTTTCGTATTCCAGCAAGCTGCCACAAATATTACAGATTATCCGGCGTTTCTCCCCATACCGGATCACTTTCACCGCCACGCCATCACCCCCTTTCCTGAAAATAAGCATGAAAAAAGCACCCTTGAACATTTTTTCAAAAGTGCTTATCTTATATACCTGCCATTTCTGATAATTTCCTCTTCTGCTCCTCTGTGGCATACAGCTCAAATTCCCATTCTCCTGCTGGGTTGATCTCTATAAGGGAAATGTTATGGAAGTAGAATCTTTCCACAATTCCGTCATTTCGCAGAAAGTCAGAAGCCAATTCATACCTCTCCGTTTTCTGCATGGTTTCTTCCACAAGGCTACTAGTAAATTCCATATCCCTACACAAGACAATGGTAAAGCGTATAGATTTCTCCTTGTAACCATGTTCCCCTAGAACTGGAACTTGTGTTGATTTCTCATAAATACTGATTTTGGGCTTACAATGAGCAAACACCACCCTCCGTCCCTGCCCTATGGCAAATAATTCACCCTTCTCGCTGAAAAGCGTATTTAATAGTATTGTCATTTTTGCTCCTTTTCTTGCTGAACATATTCTTTACAATGAAAGTTCAATAAAACTACCTTAACCATTATCTAAAGTCAGTAGGCCTCTTCCTATTCGTTATAGTCTTTTTTATTTCCAATTACTCTTTTACCATTTGGAAGTATTGTATAAAGTTCTTCTGGAGGATTTGGAGACTTTCCAAAAATTTTAGAAGCATGTTCTAATATATCTTTATCAGACATACTAAGTTCTTTAAATTCTCCCCTTCTTTTATCAAATTCTTCATATGTTAATATCGATAAAAATTTTTCCTTATCTGTCACAACAGACCTCCTCAATCAATCTAAAAATTTCTGGCGATTTTTTCTTTAATAAATTTGGATCTTGTATATACAGTCTAAATGGTTCCGAAATAAATTCCCATAGCAGCTCATCTTTAAATGATCCGTCTGAATTAGATGCATCAAAAATATTATCAACATATATTCTTCCTTGATATTCTGAAATAAACTTATCTTTTTTCAAAAGAAAAATTTCAATCTCATTTCCAGATGTATCCTCATAAATTTCTGCTAAAATATCCAAGACACTAACTTCTCCCACTATCTCTTTTCTTACTTTTGCTACCTTTTGAGCATCTAACAATTTATTCTCAACCATATGCCCAATCTCATGGATAACCTCTGTTTTATCAGCACCTTTAGCTACATACAGTATATCATGAACATAATCATATTGACTAGCCCCTTCTTTTCCAATATCAATAATTGTTCCTTGCTCTAAAGCATCACGCACCTTTTGCGGCATAGATAAAATTACTTCTTTTACAATCTGATCCTCATTCGCTATATCTTGACCTGGTGTATGAGAACGAACAATATAATTCGTAACAGATTGATTTGTTTGTCTTTCAGATATATTAGAGTTATTAATAAACTTCTTCTCCCATTCCTTATAGGTCATATTCTCTGGCACATAATAGGTCTTTCCGTCCTCGCCTCTTGCTGCCCTTTCTCCTACCTGTTCAAAGTTTTCATCAAAATATGGCACTGTAGTACTCCTGCAATATACATGGAAAGGCGGCGCCGTTACCCCTGCTTCAAAGTCTTTCATAGGAAACACTTTCCCGTCCATCTCCCGGCAAATATCTGATGTATGGGAATCCAGTGTTGCCACAATCTCATACTTCTCCACGTCCAGGTTATCGAAGCAGTCTTTTTGTGCTGCTGAACTGAAATAAGCTTCTTCTGTCATAACCAGCCGCCCTGCATTGTACTTTGATGTGTTCATTTTCTTCGCTATGGCATCAATCGCCTTTTGTGGATCCTGACCCAGAATTATATTTTGGGTTAGTTCCTTATGTACTTCTGAAATTAGCTTTTCCTTGTTATTCCAAATTCGTTCGGAGAAATTCTTCCCATCTACTGCCCAAGGCTTACGAATCACCTTTTCAATCTGCTTCTGATCTACCCCTGCAATATCCCACCCTATCCCAAATCCCTTTTGAAGCTCATAGGCAGTATGATAATAACCATCTAAATAAATCCGCTTCATGGTAGAATCAATGGTATCCAACTGGTTCCCAAACAAGACTTCCAAGCTCTGCTGTGTCTGTAGTTTTAAAGCTTCCAAACGTGTTATATGAAACTTAGCAGAAGCATTTTCCAATTCTTTCATCCATTTATTATTGATCCCATTTTCTTTCCCATACTTGATATAGTCATTCACATCCCACTGAAACTCCTTTAATGCTTTTCCTGAAAGCATCTTCCGGGCTTCTGCCATGCTCACCCCATTATTGGCTACAAACCGTTGATACCATGTGTTAATCTTCCCTTCAATTTCTTTTTGTGCCTGCCTGTATATGTTCTCCATTTCCTGATAGGCAGCAGCCCCTTTTTGATTTTGCGCTGCTTCCAGTTGTCCAAAACGCTGTTTCCAGTAATCACTATTTTTCACTAGGAACACCGCCTTTCAAGAAGCAGGAGGCAAGCAGGTAATAAATACAAATCTGTCTGGTTGTCCATTGTAACATTAACCTTCTTTCCCCTCGCTATCTGAACCAACTTCTTTCTTTATAGGGGCTTTCCCCTGTTGCTTACCTGCCTTTTCCTGCTGCCGTTCTGTCTGGAAAGGGTTATATCCCTGTTGTTGTTCAAATTCTTCTTGTTCCTTCTCCTGCTGCTTTTCCAGCCGTTTCAGTTCCCTTTTTGGATCATCAATCCAAGGGTGCTGCCCTATAATCGTTTCATCAGATAAAATTCCTACTGATTTCTGGCAATTTTCGATTACCTCTGTTTCGTTGATTAATATATCCCTATTAAAAATAATCTCTATTTTTTCTTTTTCGAATTCCCCTTGTCCCATATTAGCGAAATGGACATTTACAAACCAAAGAATTTCTTCAAAAGCTGCCTGGAACTCTGTTTCCATTTCATTGGCATCTAAATCAATATCCGAATACATGGACTGAATATTCATCTGGTTTGGATTTCCAGAAAGCCTATCATCTTTTGCATCATATCCCATTGCATTTTCAATAAGGGCCTTTTTAAATATCTCTAAAATGGATTTATAGTTCTCTGCATTAACAGTAATTTCAAGAGTCTCTACTCCTCCTTTGGTATCTCCATCATATCGGACTTTTACTGCCCCAAATGTGGCAAGATTACGCCGAAATTCTCCTAAATCTGTACCATCATAGTTTTTTATCACAAGGATTGTGTTCCTAGAATCTTCCTGCATTATGTTTTCAAAATCAGATAACATCATATTAATTCCATCTTGAAGTGTTTTTACTTTTTTAATTAATGGAATCTCTTGTTCATTACACTTTAATGGAATCAGTGGTATTTTCTCCCAGTTTAATCCTATCGCTATTCCTTCTTTATCCATCACTGTTACATAAGAAGATTCATATTCTTCTTCCTCTGTACTTATATCAGGAACTAGCCTGCTGCCTTCTAAGTAAAATCTATGGATTCCTTGCAAATCATAAATTTCTACCTTCTCATAGATTTTTGGAGTTATTCCCTCATATCCCTCCACCAAATACAGACGAACTGCAAAATCAAGGATCGTATGTTCACTATCTTTCCAAAAGGGAAGGATTTCATATCCTGGGAATAAGCGAAAATCTAATTTCCCCATCTCGTTATAGTACGGATACAGCCAAGCAATCCCTGCATTTAAAGCAGCTTTTCCCCCGTTTTTTAAGGTTTTCATAAAACGTTTTCCAAACACTTCTTTTAAAAGTTCCACATATTGGGTATTTTCTCCTTCTACCACAAAAGGCTGCCCTAGCAAATAATTGGCTTTCTGATTTACCATTTTTGCATATTGATTATCAATCAACCGGTTATTCGGCAAATTTTCTACTATTTCCAATTTTCCGCCTTCCCCTATCATGGTTCTTTTCCGGGCCAAAATATCATGTTCACTTTCATAGTATAAATATCCCTTTATTTGTAAAAGCCGCTGAGGACTGTTTTTCCATCTGGCAATTTCTCTTTCCAGAAATTCCTTGTCACTCATGCGGCTTCTTGCCCCTTGTTTGATTAGGTTGTTTACTTTTGTTGTAAGAAAATCAACAAAATCTAACATACTCCTTCACCCCTTGTATCCTTATTCTTTGTTGTTCTTCTGGCAGCATTAATCAAAACTAAAGGCATCTGGCAGCAGAATCCTAGTGACGCCATACCGCATAGAATCCATTCCATGTGAAAATTCATGATCTGGCTTATCGGTCAATTTTCCATCTCTATCTTTACCCCAACAATAATTATTAATCTCTTTTTTAAACTCTGTACATTTTGGATGTACTACAATTTGATAATTCTGGATAAGCTGTATCCCATGATTTACACTGTCCTTCCCTTTCCTAGAAGGCTCTGCCCGAATTCCTTCTTCCTGTAATTCTGCTATACTCTTTGGTTCTGCACAATCACAGATAATCCTCTGCCCACCATATCCCATTTTTTTAATCTGTTCAGCTATGATTTTATTGGTAACGCCTGTTTGATACCATTCATCAAAAATGTATATCCTCATAGCCGCATTATCCACCATTTCACAAACAAACGCATTTGGGTCCGTAAAACCAAAATCTAGGTTAAATGCTGATTTAATACCATTACGCCTACGGATTTCCTCTATATCAAATTCTTCTTCTACTACATTGGTATAAATAAGCCCTTCTGCAATTCCCCATTCCCCTTCTCCTTCTATACAGTAGCGGCGTGGGTTATTCTTTTTCATCTTTAAGAAAATATTCCGATCTGCCTCATCTAACCATTCATTACATTCCCATGTTGTAGTTTTTACAAAACTATCTTCATCAGGTGTATCAAAGAACCGGGCTTTCAGCCAGCTTGTAGTGCTCCATGGATTAAATGTTAAAGTTATTTGCTTGAAATATCCCTCTGGCACTTCACCACGGATTGACATATCCAGCTTATTGAAATCATCTTCATTTGTAATTTCATAAGCTTCCTCGCATTGTGTTACGGATAAGCCGCTTCCGCTTATCCTCTACATGTTTCCATGCAGAGCAGACTATATCTTCACGCTAATCGGCGTGCTTCCCGTTTCGAGTGCGCTTGCACCCTACTCTACTAACTGAAAAGGACACCCTTTCGGATGCCCATTTCGTTTTCGATAGTCGTTGAACGTTCTATTTGACATTTTGATATGCTTTGTTTTTTACAACCAATCCGATAACTCGATTTGTCACACCATACTTTTTAGCAAGTGCTACTGTCCCAAACTCTTTGCTGTATGGAACATATAATCTTCGAATTTCTCTTACTTGCTCATCAGTAAGTTTGGCATTGGAATTTGTGGAACCAACCCTTGAAGTTTTTAAACCCAAATCATAGGCGTGTAACATCTGTTCTGTGCGGTCAACCCATTCCAGATTGGAAACTGTATTGTTTTGCTTGTTCCCGTCTATGTGATTAACAGTATCTTTATTTTCAGGGTTTGGGATAAAGGCTTCTGCAACCAGTCTGTGGACTCTCATTGTCCTGTCTTTACCTTGATGAATCAGCCTTACTTTCACATAACCGTCATGTGTAAGGCTTGTAGAACGGATTTTTTCTTTCCGTTTTGCCATTCCACACCAACCACCAAGACTTTTCACACGTCCAAGATTGCTTATTTGGTAAAAACCTTCATACCCTTTAATGTCTTTCCATTCTTCCGTCATGGTATCATCTCCTTTTTGTTTCATAAGTATATAATACCACAACCATTTAGCTTTGTCAAATAGCTTCGCTGCTGATTGCCCTCAGCTTTACGTTAGGGTGTCCCAGCAATTAGAGAAGTTTATTTTTTATGATGTGAACCGATATGTTAATCCACACCCAACACAAATATCCTTTATCTACAGAGATAGAAGTAATTTTTAATCCATCATCTAATCCACGGAACAGGATTTTTTGCCCAGTATCAATTCTAGTAATCTGCATAGGGGACACAGTACATTCAAAATATGTATCAAGCCCTAGTCTATGAATTGCCCATTTTAGATCACTATACACAGAATCTCGTAATGTATTTGAATAACGCCTAACGCATAATCCATTGCTTTGTGGATATTTGAACAACCGAACAATCATGTTCAACGCAGTTGTTTTACTTTTCTTTGAACCCCTGGAACCTTTACAAACACGGTATCGTTTCTTTGTGTACCAAAAATCTTTATATCCCTTTCCGACAATGGCTGGAAGGTTTATTCTGAGCGCTTCTCTATTCTTCAAGTTCTCCTTCCCCTTCAAAAATAATTGGTACTTTTATATCCACATCTAATTTATCCTTCCACATGCCTAAGTGTTTTCCCAGAAGCTCCAAGGCCTTTAACTTATCATTTAATTTAATCTCACGTTCTACTCCTTCCCCCTCCTTGGTAGGAATCACTTTCACCCTTACAGATTGAATGGCAGCAGTATCATCAAATGTCGCCCCTGCTTTTATAGTGGCATCTTTTGTATTAATTACATCTGGGGCATTGATAAAGGCGATCTTGGCAAGTTCCTGAATAACCCGATCCTGATTTACCCCAGTTCGGCGGCTTCTTTCGGCAAGGGCTTTTTCAATCGCTTCCGCAATGTTAAGTTTTGATAAGTTTTCAGCGGCAATAATTCTTGCATTATTTACTTTATAACCTGCCCTGATTGCGGCCTGTGTTGCGTTCAGGTCAATCAGGTATTCTTCAACAAACCTTTTCTGTTTCTCTGTCAATTTTGCCATCTGGCAACACCTCCCCCCTTTCAGTCAGGTTCCATTTATAGAAAAAACAAAAAAGAAAGGCTTTTCACCTTTCTTCGTTTGATTTCCTTTTAATGGCACATTATCTGCCACTTAATTTTGTTTAAGACATGCACTTTTTTAAGACACAATTTTTTTATTTTAATTATACCACAAAAAAACCGGACAAAACGGACAACTTTAATTTTTTTCTAAAAATCTGTCATTTGTTTTTCTACAACTATCTGGTGAGCCTCCTACTTTGTTTGCAATTTGTATCCATGATAACCCTTCTATGTATCGCAATTCCAAAATTCTTCTTACTCTACTATCACTCACCCTTTCTATCTTCTCTTCTATTACAGTAATTAACTCCAAAAGTTTCTGCTGCCTATCTGCTAAATTACCTATCCTTTTTTCCAACAACCTTTTCTTTTGCTCATAATATGGATAGGGAAACCCTATGATTCTTACGGTTCCTAATGACTTTTTCCCCTTCTTCCCACAAGATACCGAATCGGATTCTAAATAGTTGCTTTGATTCATCTTTTCTATTTCTCTTTGAAGCCCCTGAATCTTTATTTCTTTTTCTTCTATTTCTGCCTTTAAATCATTTAACTGCCCTATCAAATATTTTAAATTTGCTCCTTCATGCCTCAACTACATTCGCCCCTTATTCTTTATTTATTCCCACTAAACCCTTATTTACTTTCCTTTCAGTGCCTCCTTTGCTTCTTCCTCTGTAAGGAACATTGTTTTGCCAAATCTTCCTTCCATGACTGCCTGCATTAAAAAGAACATATCTATCTTAATCTCCTCAATTATTCTTCGATTCTTTGAATGATTGTATATCATATAAACAGTATCTCCCATCTTACATGGCAGCCTTATAAGATTCCCTTGTCTTTCTAAATCCTTATATTCTGCAAGTTCTCTATTTGCTGCTGCCAGTTTTGCAGATAAAGCTTCTATGGTGTCGGCGGCTTGCAGAAATGCTTTTTCAATCTCTAAAAATACTTTTTCACTTACTTTTGCGTTGTTCCTTTGTCTCTTTCCCATTTCCCTTAATTCCTTTGCTTGCTCCGATAACATACTCACTTCAAAATCCCTCCTGCTTCCTTAACAATTTCTATCGCATTCCGGTATACATTTGCTTCTATGTCCAATATATCCACCGCAATCAGATCTCCTGCTTCATCATACTCCGCTGCCTTTTGTTCAGCACATTCAACATATTTTTCCAGTGTTTCTATTACACTTGTATTGATTGCCTGGTACTGCTGGATTTCTGAAATTGCCTGAATCGCAATATGTAATGCCTCTTTTCTTTCTGCCAGACTATTTTCATGCAGACTATTTTTTTGTGCCACACTTATGGCTCTTAGCCACCCTATCGCTTCATTTTCCGTCATTCTGCCAACTCCTTCCTACTCCACACGGTTTTTAAACTCTCTATTCCCAAATAAATATTTCTCCATGACGTTCTGCTCATTCTGCAATCTCCGTAATGCCTTTATTAGACTTGCGTTCTGCTTGTCTGTATAAAAGTGATATACCTGCTCATATAACTGTAC
>CAJTLB010000035.1 GCA_910577045.1 uncultured Lachnospiraceae bacterium
CATGTATGGACGAAATAAAAAGGATTCCCAAATGTAGATAAGGGGGATCCTTTTTGTGGTTATTCTTCTTTATTGGGCTGATCCTTTTCTTTTTGGGTGTAGCGGGGGATTTCAGTTAGTTCGGAAACGCGCTTTCTAGCTTCCTGTTTTCCTGTATCATTAAGTTTTTTGTAGTCATGTATTAAAAACGCTTCATCTTTCGGAATTATATTAACCTCTTGTCGTAAATCTTCCCGCATTTGTGCGGTGACAATAATCTCAAGTTCATCTTCATCAACTATATCAAGAATAGGCACATTTAAGGCATGAATTATTTTTTTGAGAGTGTCATATTTGGGTTTTCTTTTGCCAGTTTCATATTGTGCAATATGTTGTTGAGAAACTCCAAGCAACTGCCCCAATGCTTTTTGTGAAAGCCCTTTTTCTTGTCTAACCTTTTTTATTTGTTCACCAATATTCATGCAATCACCTCTGTCATGTAAGCATATCACATTTTCAGAAAAATAAAAAGCAAAAGATTGTAAAAAAGCATTGACAGACATTTGATTGTTTATTATAATTAATAACAATCACATGATTGTTGAAAACAAGGAAACGGGGGTGTGCAATGAAAATAAGGCTAGACACAAGAAAAATCTATCTTGCAATGGCTGAAAAAGGCATAACAGCCACGGAGATAGCCAAGCAAGGCGGCATAACACAACAAGCAGTATCAAGCGCACTAAACGGCGGCAGGATAGGCAGGGTGAAGGTAGTTCCAGCAATCTGTAAGGCGTTGGATTTTACTGCAAAGGATATTGTTATTATTGAAGATTAGGCATTTTAGAAATTCTTATTCGTCCCTCTTTCTTATGGGACAACATCTATTCTCTTATCTGGCTATCTAGCAGCCGTCCATTGTTCGGATACTTGGAAATAAGAGTGGAAAGGAAGAATATGGGGCTGATGGTTGAAGAACAAGAAACACAGGTAAATTTTAGTCGTAATGATAAAAGGGCAATGATTTATACCTCTGACAGCACTATGATGACAAAATTAAACAAGCTTGTGGAATTACAAGACACAGAATGGAAATTAGAATCGGTTTCTAAACTGAAAAATGGAGAGTTGATCGGGAAAACGTATTCTTGTCCAGTAAGTTTCATCTCTTTCAGAAGGAAGAAGGTGAAAAGAACCTATTCAGAAGCAGAGAAAAAAGAAATGGCGGAAAGGCTTGGAAAGAAGAGAAAAGTAAGCTTGTAAGTTTCTTAAATTAAAGATTGACTTACTACAATTATTGTAGTAACATTGTAGTGAAAGGGGGTATAAATGAACGATAAAGCATTAAATATCAAGATACCATCTGAATTATATGAGAAGTTAAAAAAGGAAGCCGCCAAAAAAAACATTTCTCTAGCGGCACTTGTAAGGCTAATCTGTTCAGAATATTTTGATAAATAAATAAGAGTAATCGCGTCTACTTTGGCGAGCCGATACGATTACCCTTGTTTGTTACCAGAGGTTTCCCACTGATAAATTTGATTATATCAGAATGGGGAGCTTCTTTCAAGAACCATTTTTTTTGAAAGGGGCTATTTTTATGCCAAAAAATGAATTAATAGTAAAAGATGTGGATTTCTTTGGCGATACGCTGAAAGCCGCTAAAGATGAAAAGGGTATTGTATGGGCTGGTGTTAAATGGCTCTGTGATGGTATTGGGTTATCAGAGGGGCAAATCAAGGCAGAGAGAAAGAAAATTCAAGAAGATATGATACTTTCTCAAGGGGGACGAAATTTGACCCTCCCTACAGCCGGAGGAAGTCAAGACGTTTTATGTCTACAACTGGACTATGTTCCCTTGTGGCTTGCCAAAATCTCCATCACGCCCAACATGAAAGAGAATAATCCAGAATTAGTGGAAAAGCTGGTAAAGTATCAGCTTAAGGCAAAGGACGTATTGGCAGCGGCATTTTTACCGAAGCAGTCCTTGTATTGGCAGCAGACACGCCTAGCAGCAAAGGAAAACAGGCTATTGGAGACAGACAGCATAAAAGAATTTGTTGCCTATGCAAAGAGCCAAGGAAGCCAACACGCGGACAGGTATTATTGTAGCTTCACTAAGATGGCGAACAAGGCAGCAGGGATCACTTCGGGAAGAGACGGGGCAAGCATACAACAACTAAATAGCCTTGCCCTGATAGAGCATATTATAACAGAGGTGATACAGGGCAGTATAAGGCAAGAGAAGCCATATAAAGAAATCTATTTGGATTGTAAGGACCAGATACAGCGGTTTGTAGAGGTTGCTTATTTGGCAAGAGGATAGTAAGAAAATGCCCCTTGGAAGTGACTGCTTCTAGGGGGGCAAGGAACTAATAAAAATATTTTTAATAGGAGTATGTAGTTATTATAATATGACTGCTGCCCTTTGTAAAGAAAGGAAGAATGTACAGAGTGAATCAAGGGATTATGAAAGCCATTTTTGAACAGTGGGCAGAAAGCGAAAATTATCACAGAAAGAGTGCATTGGAAAACGGAACATATAAGAAATATATTGAAAGGATGGGAGAAGTGATTGGTGAGAGAGAATACACTCGTATAAGTGATGATATTACATATTTAGCCTGTGAAGCTGAAATTGCAGGGTTTAATAGTGGATTCTTATATGGTGTTATGTTTATGAGTGATATGTTGGGATAGTAAAGTTGAAAAGTTGTTTTATCTGGCTTAAAAGTAAGGGTAAGAAAATAGGCAGCAGGAGAGCTATAAGAAAAATGAGAAAGGAGAACATATGACCGATAAGAAAAGGGATCGTGAAGGGCGTATATTGCCAGAGAACATGACACAAAGAAAAGATGGTACTTATATGTGGCGCAAGTCCATAGATGGAAGGAAATACTGCATATATGGCAAGACATTAGGAGAAATCAAGCAGAAAAGAGATGTGGCCCTTGGAGAAATTCGGAAGGGACAATATAAGGGAAAACATAAGAAAATGAAAGAGGAAAAAGAGCAGGCTCAAAAGGATATTACATTAAATGAATGGTTCTTCCAGTGGGAGAAGGTCTACAGGGTAGGAAATATAAAGGATAGTACATTAAATACGAATCATCGGCAATATATGACATATTTTTCTAATACGATTGGACGAATGAAAATAAAGGAGATACGCCAGATAGACATAACCAATATCTTAAACCAACTAAGCAGGGAAGGGCAAAGATATAGCAGTTTAGCGCATTATGTAGGGCTATTATCTTTAATATTCAAAGACGCAATCAACAACGGGCTTATAGACAAGAATCCAGTGAAAGGGGCGTTAAAAGTACGGAGAGAAGCAGCAAGAGAAAAACGGATATTGACAGAGCAGGAAGAAGAACACTTTCTCACATTTGTTGAAAATGATAGTTTACATAAAAGGTATGTGCCATTGTTTATAGTAGGTTTTGGTACAGGTATGAGGATAGGTGAACTATTAAGCCTTACTTGGAAAGACATTGATTTTCAAAAAGAGGTTATCCATGTAAATAAAACATTAGTTCGCTTGAGTGATTATGTAAAGCAAGGGGGAAAGACGCGATTTACTATAACAACGCCAAAAACAGGAAAATCAACAAGAGATGTGCCCATGTTAGGAAAAGTGAAGGAAGCGTTACTTGTGCAACAAAAAAATAGAAAGAAATTCAATAAGTTATCTATTGATGGCTACAAGGATTTTGTTTTTACATCAAAGACAGGAAACGTATTTGATCCAAGAAATATAAGAAGGACAATTAAAAGTATCATTAACAAAATGAATAAGGAAGAAACAGAATTGGCAAAGGCAGAGGGAAGAGAAGCAATTATATTTGACTATTTTACACCGCATTGTATGCGCCATACGTTTGCAACAAGGTGTTACGAGAAAGGGGTAAGGGAAAAAGTGATCCAAAAGATTTTAGGGCATAGCAAACTAGATATGACACTGAATATTTACACACATACAACAGAAGAAATGATAGAAGAGGATATAAAAAAGTTAGAGGGATAAGCCCGGAAAGAGAGGAAATATATAACCTCTCTTCATTTTTAACATCATGGTGTACAGAAAAATTTTACACAAGAATTTACACAACTTTTTTAATTCTACTCAATGGAAATACAGGAAAAGATAAACAAAGGATATTTTTAAGAATAATATAATATGTCGTATAAAGCTAGTATTTCCAAGGGGTTGGACATGTATAGCTGAATATAAATTTTTATAATGTTTTACAAAAAAAACGCTTGTCTGTTTGTGTATTCAAACGAGGGTGTATCAATGTACTGTGTAAAGTAGGGACGCCAAAATTAGGTGGTAAGGTATATATTAGAGTGGTAGCAAATGAGAGTATTCCTACAGGCGTGATAGGAGGTTTTGAGGCAGCAGAGGATACCGGAAAGACAATCGAACTTACCAATTGTGAGTGGCATGGGGAAAAAGATACGAATGGAGTAGCAGAAATTAGGATATTAAGTTGCAATAGGGCATAATAGGGAGGATTAAGATGGGAAAATATAAAAATATGGGTACATTTGATGGAGGCATGGTGACAATGCCTTCTTCTGGTTCTGTAACAGCGCAAAAGTTTCGGACAATGGATGAAGCTGCTATTGCCAGTGGAGGGGCATTTTTACAGTCGGAATTGGAAAAAAGGGATCAGGTAATTAGGCAGCCTTTAACAAGTTTTACTTATGGAAGGGATATTCCAATCCGTGTAGGAGGCGGCTGGGCAGAATATGTATCTGCTATGAGTGTGGGATATGGAGTGACAGGGGGAAGTGAAGAGGGGCCAGTCCATGCAGGTGGGGCAAATGGGATACCATTAGTCCAGGCAGATTTTGATAAGGAATTATTTAAGACACATATTTTTAGTGTTGGGATGAGAATTATGTTTGTGGATATGCAGCGGGGAAATATGACAGGGAGAAGTTATGAAAGCATATTAAGAGATGGAATTCGAATGACCTATGATAAACATATGGATGCGAACGCTTATGTTGGCATTAAGAAATATGGTTCAACAGGGTTAGTCAATAACCCGAATGTAAAAATAACAAATGCCGCTACAGTAGGAAGTAGTACAAAATTTAAGGATAAAACAGCAGATGAAATCCTAAGCGATATAAATAATGCCATTTTAGCGGTATGGGAACAGGCAGAATATGATCGGGACGCCATTCCAAACCATATCTTAATGCCATATGAGCAGTTTAATTATTTGGCAACTACAAAGGTTTCCGATTTGGCAGAAAAAACGATTCTGACTTTCTTATTAGAAAATAATGTAGCAAGAAATAACGGGGCAGATTTATACATAGGGGCAGTTTCATGGTGCAAGGAAGCAGGGCTTGGCGGGACAGACCGTATGGTAGTCTATATTAATAAAGAAAAATATCTTGCAATGGATGAGCTAGTTCCATTAAGCCGGGCAATGACACAAGCAAATGCCACAAATGTATGTTATGATACGGCATATCTAGCAAACCTATCAGAATTACAACTGTTTTATGAAAACATTATGTTATATGTAGATGGGATTTAAGGGGGATAGCGATATGTTCATTACTTGTAAAAAAAATCTGGAGATTCGGGAAAATGGAAATACAGTAGCCATACCAAAAGATTTTGTAGGAGAACTGCCTAGCTGGGCTGAAAATAATTGGCTGGTGAAAGCAGCTATCCTTGATGGGGTGATAATTGCATTGAAAAACAGTTCTGATAGGGAACTGGAAAGGGCAGAAGAACAAGAGAAAGTAGATGAGGCAACAGAAGGAGAAGCTTCACAAAAAGGAAGAAAAAAATAAAAGGGTGATACTATGTCTGGGCAGTTTTATGGGTTGATAGAAGCAGCAGCGAATTTAACACAACAAGGAGAAAAAGGAACATATACTTCAGAAATGTTTCAAGAGGATTTTCCCCAATTTGTGAAAAAAGTAAAACAAGAAGAGGGAATGGAGCCAGAGATACAATGTTTGGTGCCTGCTGCCATGCTCCAGGTATTTCTTCAAAATGTGAATGAAAGTATCCTTCCTAGCCGTTATTGTGGAATGTGGAGATATGCTGCAGGCTTATATGTGGCACATTTTTCCACATTATATTTAAAAACATATTCGGACGGTTCTGTGTCAGCAGCACAAGCAGCAACAAAAGGGCAGCAGGCAGGGTTAGTGAGTGAAGCGGCGATGGGGGATACTTCTATAAAATATGACAATACAGCAGTTATGGCTGCACAGGCAAAATGGGGAAGCTGGAATTCTACCCAGTATGGGCAACAATTAATTACCATGGCAAGAATGATAGGAATGGGTGGGATGTATATTGTGTGAGAACCCAATTTTTGGTAGCTGGTATACAGATAGTATGGCAATTTATCGGAATGAAGAAAGAACGATCCATCATGTGGATAAAAAGGAACGAATCCTTGTAGAAGAGAATATTCCATGCCGTATTTATAGTACACAAAAGAATGTATCCAATCGGGGTGATACTGCTTTTTTACTTCAGGAAACAGATAAGGTAGCATGTGATTTAAGTGTAAAGATAAAAACAGGAGATGAGATTTTTATTGTACGTGGTGGTATGCTGGGGAAAAAGAAAGAAGCAGAACGCTATTTGGCAGGAAAAATACAGGAGTTTTATGATCCAGTTGGCGGAGTTCTTTCTGGTTTGGAACATCAAGAGATAGCATTACTACAAGATGATTTTATCTAAGGAAGAAGGGGAAGAAATGTCAACGTTTGGGCAAGCGACTAGGAAACGGTTTGAACAGCTAAGAAAGCAGGGGCAAGATGTTATTAAAATAGCAACAGAAGTAGCAGAAGGTGCCACGATAGCAGCAATAGAAAGGGCAACAGAGTTGACGCCGCCAAATGGTGCAGCTATTTCAGGGGTAAATACTAGGACAGGTGAAATGGCTCAAGCATGGAGTACAGATAGTGTTACTTCTCCTATTGTTTCAGATGGATATGTTAAAACAATATTAGGGAATAACCAGCAATATGCATCCTATGTGAATGATGGACATAGGATGCATAAACATTTTGTACCAGGGCTTCATATAGATAAGCAGGGTCATACTATTTATTATGATGATAAAGAAAAAGGTGGAATTATGGTAGGAACAAAAACAAAGTATGTAAAAGGTTTGTATATGAAGCAGGCAGCAATTGGAAGATATAAAAATTTGGTAAAGAAAGAACTGGATAAGCGGATTCGGGAGAATTTTCAATGAGATTTACATTAGAAAACCTGATAAATTCTATAGCAGGACAAGTAAAAGAAATTTGGCCGGAAATTCCGGTATACAGTAATCCAAATCAGCAAGGGACGGAAACCCCTTGTTTTTTTATTTTTTTTATGCCATCAGATATGGAAAGTAGAATGGGACGCCGTATGCAGAAAAATATAGGGGTTGATTTGGTGTATATTACAAAAAGGAACTTACCTAATGCTTATGATAGTATGGTTTCAGTGGCAGATGTTTTGGATTATAAGATGGAATTTGTAGAATATGTAGAAAATAAAGAAAAACAGAAGCTTCGTGCATTGGAAAGGGAATGGAAGATAGATGATGGGGAGTTACATTACCAGTTTTATATCAAACCAATCGTTTCTGTTGCAGAGACAATACCATGGATAGAAGAAATTGAAAAATTGGAGGAAAAGATAGGAGATGGAATCTATAGATAAGGCAGAACAGAAAAAGTATAAAACAGAAATCCTATTAAAGAGCAAACGTTTTAAGAAGTATCAAATAGATTTTCTAAAAGCTCTTCTTACAGAACCAGAATATACATTAAAAGAAGCAGAGCAGATAGTAGAAACGTTTTTTGGAAAGGAAGGGGAGGAGTAATGGCAGGAGGGACATGGAACAGCCAAAATAAGTTACAGCCAGGGGTTTATATTAATGTTATATCCAGAATGGCACAACCCATTAGTATAGGGGATAGGGGAATTGTTGCCATTGCAAAGGAATTATCATGGGGACCTGAAGGAGAAATCATTGCTATAAAAGCAGGTGATGATTTTACGCCAATGGTTGGATACGATCAAACACATGAAAAAGCATTATTTTTGCGGGAAATGTTTAAAGGCAGCGAAAGAAGTAATGGGCCAGTAAAGGTGTTTTTATACCGTTTAAAGGGGATTGCTTCTGAAAAGGCGAAAGGAAAGATAGGCGGCATTACCGTGGAAGCAAAATACCCAGGCAGCAGGGGAAATGATATTTTTATTTCTGTGTCAGAGAACCCAGATAAGGAAGGGGAATTTGAAGTAGAGACCATAGTAGATGGTTTGGTAAAGGATTCCCAAGTGGTAAAACAGATAGCAGAATTAAAGGCCAATGCGTGGGTGGTATTTTCAGGGGAAGAGGAGGTATCTGCTTCTGTGGGTATGCCATTGACAGGTGGAAAAGATGGCACAATCAATCCAGCCGCCCATTCGGAGTTCCTTTCTCTTTTAGAATCCTATTTGTTTCATGTCCTAATTTATGATGGGACAGATAAGGTAGTACAAACAGCATATATTTCTTTTATCCAACGTATGAGGAATATGATAGGAAGAAAATGCCAGGTGGTGATGGCGGAGATAGAGGCGAATTCAGAAGCGGTTATTTCAGTTACCAATGGAGTTGTCTTGACAGATGGGACAACTTTAACACCACAACAAGCAACTTGGTGGGTAGGAGGTGCAGAGGCTGGGGCGAATTATAACCAATCTCTTGTTTATGCGCAATATCCACAAGCTGTTGATGCACACCCAAGGCTTACAGGGGATCAAGTAGATGAGGCATTAGCAAAGGGTCAAATTGTCTTTTTTGAAGAATTTGGAAGTGTAAAGATGGTATCCGATAATAATACATTAGTAACTTATTCGCCAGAGAAGGGAGAGGCATTTTCTTTTAACCAGGTGATCCGTATTGTGGATTCGTTTGCCAATGATACATACCAGAATTTCTCTAAAAATTATATTGGAAAAACACAAAATAATGAGACAGGAAGAGATTTGCTAAAAGCATGGATTTGTGGTTATCTGAATGAAATGCAAGCAAACGGGGGAATCCAATCTTTTACATCAGATGATGTATTGGTAGAGGCAGGAGAGGCATTGAATTCTGTGGTGATTCATGTAGCAATCCAGCCAGTAGTAGCGATTGAGAAAATTTATATAACCGCTACATTAACAGACGAATAAGGGGGACCATATGGGATTTTTATTAGAAAGAGATTCTTTAAATGGGAAAGCAGGAAAAGCATTTGCCGTTATTGATGGAAGAAACATAGAGATGTTTGGTCTTAAAAAGTTCCAGGCAGATGCCGAATTTCAAGAATCTGATTTTAAAGTAGTGGGCACAAATTTAGTGCAGAAGAAAACATCAGGTGTTTTATTAACTGGGTCTGCTACCATATATTATGGGACACCAGAATTTTTAAGTATGCTTCAGACTTATTTAAAAACAGGGGCATTACCATACTTTACATTTCAGATCACAAATGAAGATGAAGGAAGTACGGTAGGCAGGCAAACAGTGGCGTTATATAATGTAAAGCTTCAGAAACTACCTATTGCGATGCTGGATGCAGACACAGAATATCTTACCATGGATATTTCCTTTAGTTTTACAAATGTAGAGGTATTAAACGCATTTCATAACCCAGAACAACTAGGACAAAATTAAGGAGGAAAGATGAGTACATTAAAAGCATTTTTACAGCCAACAGTAGCAGGGCAGACAAAAGAAGTGATTTTATCAGAGCGTTTTAAGGAAAAAGATGGGACAGTAGTTCCTTTTGTAATCCAAGCCATTAGCCAAGAAGAAAACGATCGGTTGTGCCAACAATCACAAAAGAGAGAGACTGTAAAGGGGCAGCAGATAGAACGACTAGATCGCTCTTTATATACAAGACGCTTAATTTTAGCTTGTGTGAAGGAACCAGATTTAAAGGATAAGGAAATTTGTGATTATTATGGGGTAATCGATCCATTAGAAGTGGCAGGGAAAATGTTGAGCGTTGGAGAATATGGCATATTGGTGGATGCCATTATGGAGTTAAATGGGGTAAATGACGCACAGGAGAAATTAGAAGAAGCAAAAAACTCCTAAATGGGGACGACATGGATACGCAAATCGCCTATTATATGTTTGCGAATCATGGACGATTCCCAGGGGAAATTGCAAAACTTTCCGAAAATGAAAAAATTTTAATTTATCAAATGGCAATAAAAGAAATAAAAAGTAGGCCAAAATAGGGAAAGGGGAAAAAGAACATGGGAGAGATAAGGGAAACACTTATATTGGCAGATCAGTTTAGTAATTCTTTTTCCCGTTTTTTGGATTTAGGAAATACGGCTGTAGGACAGATGGAAAGAATCGATCAATCTGTGGAAAAAGTAAGCCTTACTATGCGTAAGTCTATAGGAGGGGCTACAGGTGCAATTATTTCTAATATGAGAAAAATAGGAGAAAGTAGTAACCAAATTTCCACTTTAGGGTTTGAACGGTTGGAAGCACAATTAATGCGGATAGCAGATAATACAGCTAAGGTAGAAAAAGAACAAGAAAAACATAATAAGAAGGTAAAAGAAACAAATAATTCCGCTGAAAAACTTCTTTCTACTATAAAAAGTGTGGTAGCAGTAGCTGCTGGGTTTACTTTAGGAAAAAAGATTATAGGGCTTGCAGATGAAATGACACAAACAGCGGGGCGATTATCCCTTATGGTGGATGAAAATGAGACAGTTGCAGAACTGCAAGATAAAATTTATGCTTCTGCACAACGATCAAGAGCTTCTTATCAAGATACGGCAGATGCCATTGCGAAGATGGGATTAAATGCAGGAAATGCGTTTCAATCGAATGATGAGCTGATTGCATTTATGGAACAAGTGAATAAACAGTTTGTGATAGGAGGGGCATCTTCCCAGCAAATGTCAAATGCAATGGTTCAGCTAACACAAGCAATGGCTTCTGGTGCATTACGAGGGGAGGAATTAGGTTCTATTCTTGATGTAGCACCTGGGATTGCAAGGAATATCGAAAAAGCTATGGGCTGGGCAGAAGGTTCTATAAAAAGTTATGCGGAAGAAGGAGCTGTTTCAGCAGGTGTTGTAAAATATGCTTTACTGGCAATGGCAGAGGAGACAAATGCCCAGTTTGATGCAATCCCAAAAACATGGGGACAGGCATTGACACAGCTACAAGGGATTGCTATTAAATCATTTGAGCCTGTATCAGAGAAAATAAATCAATTTCTTAATTCAGATACAGGAGAAACGATTTTTTATGGCATGGCAGCAGGTATTGAAATTGTAACAGATGCAGCTTCTATGGTGATAGATGTATTAATAAATGGGGCTGAATTTGTAGCCGAAAATTGGGAGTATATTTATCCTATTTTTATTGGAATAGGAGCAGCATTATTAGTAGCTGGCATAATGGGGTTAGCTTCTGGAATTGCGACAGCAACCGCATGGTCTCCTGTTATGGTAATAGCAATAGGGATTGGTGTGGCAGTAGCTGCTTTGATATTTGTTTTGAAGAAAGTAGGGGTATCTTGGGAACAAATGGGAGCAGTAGCAGGGGGCGTATTAGGTGGACTTTATTCATTTGGATATACAGTGGTAGCATATTGGTGGAATTTATTTGCCAGTTTTGCAGAATTTTTTGCTAATGTACTTAACGATCCAGCAGCAGCGATTGCTCATTTGATGTTTGATTTATTTGATAATATTCTTTCTACGGTGCAAACCGTGGCAAGTGCAATTGATGCATTGCTTCATACAAATATGGCTGCTTCAGTAGCAGGTTTTCGCAATGATTTAAGTGATTGGGTTGATAATACTTTTGGAGAAAATGCAGTAGAAATAAAAAGAATGGCTGCTTTGGATGTGGGAAAAACGGTTCAGAATAGTGCAAAAAAAGGGTCTGAATTAGGAAAGAAAATGGATAATACAGGTTCCATATCGAAATCTATAAAAAATAAGTTAGAAAGTTTGTCAGGTTTTGGCAATGTTTCCAATATTGATAAGGTTGGGAAAGTAGGAAAAATTGAAAAAGATGTAAACCTGGCAGATGAAAATATTAAGTTATTGAAGGATATGTCAGAACGTCAGTATGTAGCTTTAGTAAATGTAACTATGCCACAAACAAATGTATCTGTAAACCAAAATGTAACAGGGGGAAGTCCATCCGATATGAATATGATAGCCGATTATTTAGCAAAACGCCTTGAAGCTGACAGAGAAGCACATAGCAGTCTGAATTATGGATAGGAGGGTGCTATGGGAGGAAGATATAGTTTTTTTATTGGTATCAATCAAAACATTATAGAGATTCCAGTAAATCCACAGGAATATACGATTTCTTATCCTACTGAAAATAAAATATATAATATCTTATCTATTGGGGATGTGGTTTTGCCAGAATTACCATCTCTTATGGAAGTGGCATGGGATTCTTATTTTCCAGGGAATTCACAAGATGGTATGCTGATGGGCCATACATGGAAGCAGCCTGAAAGGTATATTAAAATAATAAGAGAAGCTATGGAAAAGAAATATGTAGTGGATTTGGTAATTAGCCGTTATGAAGCAGATGGAAACAAAATGTTTGATACCAATGTAAGTATGATTATACAAAATTTTGAAATTACAGAAAAGGGAGGAGAAATAGGGGATATTTATTATAAAATCTCCATGAAAGAGTATAGGGAATTTGCTCCCAAAATAATCCAGATAGGAAAAGGGGACAACCAGACTATTATACAGGAAGAAAAACAAAGGAAAACAGAATTAGTAGTGTGTGTAGGGGCAAAAGTAATTGCAAATGGGAAGTATTGGTATAGTTCTTATGGTGACAAGCCTTATGGCATAGCAAATAATAAGCAGACTACCATACAAAGAATTCTTTCTGATCCTTCAAGGGAGTACCCTATTTTAATAGGACAGCTAGGCTGGGTAAAAGAAGAACAGTTACAGGTGATAGCATGAATCTAAATTTATTTGTGTACAATATCCAAGAAAATTCTATGTATGATTATGCAGATATAACAGAAGAAATTACGGTTACTACGAATCGGAGTGGGAGCGCAGGGAAACTTCAGTTTACATATTTAAAAAGGGCACAAATACCAGTGAATATGACAGAGGGGGCAAAGGTGCAATTTTATGTGGATAGCCTGCCCGTTTTTGAGGGATATGTGTTTTCCATGGAACAAAATCGTTGGGGAAATGTATCCGTAACAGCATGGGATCAGATTCGTTATCTGCTTGGCAATGAAAGTTATTCTTTTATAGGGATGCAACTTGGTGAAATTATTACACAGATTGCGGTAGATAAGCAGCTAAAAACAGGTGAATTAGAAAGTACAGGTTATGCTATTCCTTATTTAACAAAAGAGGATACCAAGTGTTTGGATATTATCGAGTATGCTTCTATGCTAACACAAAATAATACAGGCAAAGTATATACTTTTTATGACGAATTTGGGAAGCTTTCTTTAAAAGAAGCGGGGCATATGATAAGTGATTACATAATAGGAAATGGTAGTTTGTTGACAGAATATAAGTATAAGTCAGATATTGATTCAGAAACATATAATCAAATAAAGCTTGTAAAACCAAATAAAAAAACGGGGAAAGCAGATGTGTACTTATTTAAAGATAGCGAAAATATTAAAAAATGGGGAATTTTACAATTATATGAAAAGGTAAATGAAAATTTGAATGAAGCACAAATAGAGCAACAAGGAAATACCATGATGGCTTATTATAACCGGGTGTTAAAAAGCATATCTGTAGAAGCGGTAGGAGTAACCGGAATACGGGCTGGCATGATGGTGTTATTTCAAGTTGCTGATATACCAGAATTAGAGAAAGGATATGTTCTTTTGCTGGATAAGGTGAACCATAAATATTCAAAAGAAGGGCATAACATGACATTGGATGCGAAAATTTTATTGATATAAGAAAGGAAAAGAAAGGTGGAGTTTATAGATGCAATACAAGGGGTAGTAGCAGATTGTGTAAAAGGAATGGATATATTAGATGTGGGATATGCAACCGTTGTTAGTGTATCACCACTGATTATCCAAACACAAGCAACCCAGACAAAAATTAGGGAACCTGTTGTGGTTCCTACCAATTTGGTAAAGTTCCGTGATGAGGTTTGTCCATGTTGCGGAGAAAAAATTGTGATTAACCCAGGCCTTAAAGCAGGGGATAAAATTTTATATTTAAAAGCAAATGCAGGGCAAAATTATATTGTTTTAACGAAAGTAGAGTGATGGAAATGGCTACACTACCAGAATCATCTGGCTTTTATGGTTATCAGGCAGAAATGGCGGATTATCCAACAGAAACATTCCTTGTCGATCCAGCAACACATAGAATGATAGGCGTACAAGGCGGGCAGGAAGCGATGCGGCAGATGGTAGAAATTACTTTAAATATAGAAAGATATAAGTACCAAATCTATTCCCCTAATGCAGGTGTGCAGCTTCAAGAATTAATAGGGCAAAGACCAGAATATGTAACAAGTATGTTAAAACGTAGAATTACAGATGCGTTACTGGTAGATAGAAGAATCCTTTCTGTCCATGATTTTCAGTTCTCTATCCAGTTTGGGCAGGTACATTGTAGTTTTCAAGTTTTAACTGTGTACGGAGAGGTAGAAGGGGAGGTAACAATTTGATTGATTTTAGTAAGAAAACGTATAAAAATATCTTAGCGGAACAGTTGAAGCAAGTTCCAGAAGAATTTGATAAAAGGGAAAAATCCATCATACAAACGGCATTAGGGCCGGAAAGCTGGTATTTAGAGGGCTTCTACCTTGATCTGGATAATATACAAAAAAATGCCCATGCAAGGACTGCAAAGGGAAACAGTTTAGACCTAAAGGCGGAAGAGAGAGGGATTTATCGTAAAAAAGCTACTTGTGCCATAAAGAAAGGAATTTTTAATATGCCAGTTCCAATTGGCACCCGTTTTTCTACTGCTTCACAGCCTAGGCTGGTTTATTATGTTACAGAGTGGTTTGGGAAGGTAGAGGAGGGCTATGAATATCAAATGAAATGTGAGGAGGCTGGTGAACAAGGAAATAGTTATTCAGGGCCTCTACTTGCCATTGATTATGTGAATGGTCTGGAATCGGCAGTATTAACTTCTTTGCTTTTTAATGGAACCGAAGAGGAAAGCGATGATGCTTTGCGTGAAAGGTATTTTGAATCTTTAAAAGTACCACCTTTCGCGGGGAATATAGCAGCATATCGGAGTGAAATATTGGCAATTGACGGGGTTGGGGCAGTACAAGTGTATCCTGCATGGCAAGGAGGAGGGACAGTACTTTGTAGTATTCTTGCTGCGGATTTTAATGTAGCGGAATCGGAATTAATAAGAACCGTGCAAGAGATCATTTGCCCAGCAGAAATAGGGGGTATGGCTCCATCTGCAAACGGGTATGGTATAGCCCCGATTGGTGCAGCAGTTACCATCACTACTGCTACAGAATATAGTTTAGATATATCTATGGAAATTCAGATGGAAAGTGGCAAGGCAGTTGATTATCAGGAACAGATTAGGGATAAGATAGAAGCATATCTTTTTACTGTCAGAAAACAATGGGGGAAGTCAGTAGGGACAAGAAAAGTAGAATATAGCATGATGGTATATATTGCTAGGATTATCTATGAGATTTTAACAATACAAGGCATTATTAATGTAACAAAAGTTACCATAAACGGAGAAGCAGAGGATATGGTCTGTATTGAAAATGTAAATGTACAACAGATTCCAGTATTAGGGCAGGTGGTGGTTCGTGGTTAATCTATTGATGATGTTGCCAGAATGGTTTCAACAAATAGAAGAGTTTAAACAGATTATGGCGGTAGAAGGAAACATGCTGGAGAAGGTAGAAAAAAATATGGGGGAGGTATACCAGAACCATTTTATTAAAACAGCAGATAAAGAGATTATATCGGATTATGAAGGTTGGATGGAGATAAGGAATCAGGCAGGGGAATCTTTAGATTATAGAAGAGAACGAGTTTTACAAAAATTGAATACATTGCCACCCTTTACAATCTGGTTTTTAAGAAATCGTCTAAATGCAGTGCTAGGGGAAGATGGATATTTATTATGTGTAAATCCCACTGAATGTATGTTGGAGATTCGTATTATTTCGGATAGGCCAAGGGCTGTAGAAATGGTCTTTGATCTAATGCGTGATATACTTCCAGCCCATTTATATCTTGCAATGATCCGGCAGTATATAGATTCTTATTTTGTAAAGATAAGAATGGAAAGTTTATTGACTTTTAAAGGGGAATTTTATCCCCGTTATAACCTGCCTTATCTTATGTATGATGGGACAGCACCCTATAATAAATATAAATATAATGGCTATAAAACAGATTCCTTTGTGGACTTATATCCTACGAAGCTTTCTTATTCTATCCCACGTTTGTTTGTATATGATCACATTCCTAAAATAGGGTTACATGATAAAGCAAAGCAACAAATTAAAAATAAAGAAACAAAGATATTTTATCTATCAGAAACAA
>CAJTLB010000036.1 GCA_910577045.1 uncultured Lachnospiraceae bacterium
CACATTCCTCAACTTGGAAGTGGCGTAATCTGTCCCTGGTTTTACTGAAACATTCTCTGGAAAAGTACCTGCTGTAATGGTGCTTGCACTTTGTGTATGCGCTGATGGGGGCATAGAGGAAGGTAAGGTAACATCCATTCTTACTTTTTTTGTCGCATTATCCCCATTTATGGATACATTGTACCCTGCTACAATCTCCACCTGGGCAGTCTTACTATTTGCCTCTACCAGCACATTCCCAACTTTCACCTTACTAAAAGCGTTCTGGTTTACTTCTGCCCCTGCTGCCACATGGTCCAATTTCTGCTTATCCTCAGGAGACATCAATCCTGCTTTTGCTTGGGTTGCTTCCTGTGTGGCAGTAGTATCCCACTTCTTTTTCTCCTCTTCTGATACATGTATCCCTGTATCTGTCGTATGCTGATTCGAATTAAGAACCATTTCTTCCAGCTTTTGCTTCAGGTATATATCATTATTTAAAAGCTGCCCTTTGATCTGGTTCTCGATATTGTCTGTAATCAAATCGGACTGTTTTACTTGGTACACTTCTGTTGTAAACTCTGCTGGGCTTTTGATTGGTAAATTTGCCATGCCTTACCACTCCCTTCTTAAAAAATCTCCTGAATGGAAAAGTCAAAGAGCATATCATCATCTTTCCCTTTCTTAAGGAACGTCCGATACATCACCAAATCCCCCTCTTCATCAAATAGCCCTACTTCGGAGATATATTTCTGGGCTAGTTCGGTTTTTCCTAAGCTGGACTTATATTCGCATGTGGTAGGGATTGGGTACCCATGGGAATCCACTTCCCTTCTTAACAGTTCATTACGAAGGGATACTTCTTCCCCTGTTACTGGTAAGGGAGTGCCTGCCTCATCTACCCCTCCCTCTCCATAGGCTATATACTTAATTTTAGGCAGTACCATATCCCCTGCATGAGACTTGCACATTTTTTCTCTTCCTTTTTGTGTGATTACTGCATTTGCCATCTCTATTCTCCTTTCTTTACAAAATTTCATGGATTATTTTACTATCATATTTCCTCGTCCCATTGTATTGATACTTGCCATTATATTGTGTTAAGTGTTCCCCAATGGTTAAAGAAACTTGATAGGTTGGAACACTTCCTTTATTAGCCGTTTTTATTTTTAACCGATTTTCTATCCCAACTTTAGGGTTTGTTTCTGATAGATAAAATATCTTTGTTTCTTTATTTTTGATTTGTTGCTCTGTTTTATCATGTAACCACATTCTAGGAATGTGATCATACACAAACCAACGTGACATATGATAAGAAAGTTTTGTAGGGTATAAGTCCACAAAGGAATCTGTTTTATAGCCATTATACTTATATTTATTATAAGGTGCTGTCCCATCATACATAAGATAGGGTAAGTTATAACGAGGATAAAATTCCCCTTTCATTGCAATAGATACCTCACTCTTAATTATCTCAAAAAGAATCGTATCTACTTTATCATGGAGTGAATACAAAGTATGTGACTGTTTAATTTGATTCAATAACTGTTTTGCAAATTTTGTATTTACTGTTCCTTCTCCTGAAAATATAACCTTAAATATATTAGGATGAACAAACTTTTCTCCATCTGAGTCATTACAATCTTTAATTGCCACATGAAATTCCAATGCTTTAGACAAATACTCTTCCATACGATATGGTGTCATTGGTGCCTTAAAATCCCGCTTCAAGTATATATTTTTACGGCGTTCTTCATAAGATAGATTCTCCCTTACTGGCAATCCCCATTTAATCTCATGGTACATTAACCCCCATGTTGCTGTTTCTGGAAAAAACTGTTTTGGCAACTCCTCTACAATCTTTCTAGTATCATCAAATTCCATTCCCATTACTTGGAATAACCATTTACCAATATAAGAATTCCTATAAAAATCTTTTGATACATAACTAAGTTGTCTTTTAGCACTTTCACTTGTAGGAAAATTCTCTAACTTTTCATTCATATTAACTTCCTTTAACTAAAATTAAGAATACCTGTTTCTGGGTATTCTTCACTCTGTAAATCAATATTACTTATATCACCGTTCACTAAAAATGTATTAAAATCTTCTACCCCAGTAATATCCCTTAAAATAGGGCGAATATCATTATAACGTAATATACCTTCTTCCTTCGCTTTTCTATATACTTGTTTTACTGCCTCTGTAAATTCTTTTTTAATCTGTTCTATACTGGTTGTATTATTGTATAGAAGCCCTGTACATACATAAGTAATACTAATTGTAGTGGCCGGCACACATGTCAATTCTGCACAGGCAGTTGGCAGCAGCCTTTTCATCCGATTATTAGGTGACACAATATGGTCATACACTTTCTGTACCAATCTTTCATTTGCAGGCTGGCCATTTCCATCTACTAAAACAAGCCTAACTGTACCTGGGCCATTACAAGCAGGTACTACAATACAATCCCCTGCCCCTGCTTCTTTTGCCCACCTGATATAATCGCTATCATTTCCCAAATATGTCATACTATTTGCATACTCGGCTGCTATTCTATCGTAGAAATCATCGTTTGATTCCCTTTCTGTACCTCCACTCATTGGCTCTGGATTTGTAACTGCTATAATCTCTTTTATTGGTTTTGCTACAATCACAATCACATCTGCTTTTACATTTGACTCTCGTCCTGGCTTTACAGCAGTAACTTCAACAAAAGCACAACCAGATTTATCAATTATACAATCTTTATCTGTCTGGAATTCTATTGCTGGACCTATATCCGTTGCTGGCGTGCAAAATAGGGTTCCTGCCTTAATCTCTGTTCCTGCTATTCCAGTTATCATAATTCTTCCTGAAGCACAAACCGCTTTATGCCTTTCAAGATGTACCTGCTGCCCATGGCTATCTAGCCATTCATCCCACGCATACTGTGGAAAAGCTATCATCAATGCCCTTACCAGATGATAATTAATAAACTCATCTTTTTCTAATGCTGCTGGCATGGTAAAATCATAGGGAAAGCCTCCAGGCATATCATCTATATCTCGTGGAAGGTTATTCATCATTCTCTGATGTATTTCACTTGCTGTATTATTCTCCATAAAATCTGGCTTAATAAATTCTGGCTGCATACTCTACCTCTTTATAACGAAATCTCAAAAATATCATCCCACTCAATCCCTTTTACATGAAAAGAGCAATACATCTTATCTCCTTCCCATGAAAAAACAAAATCCCGGACAAACTCTGTCCTAGGATTTACCATAAGGGCATCTATAATTGTTCTTTGTACCATAGACTCTATTGTTCTCTCATCATAGTTTGCTGTGGCTGCTTCCATTTCAACGCCAATCTCTGATGAATATGCAAGGCAGGTATATCGTTCTGTCTGTGCTGCCTTAAAACACCAGATCATAAAGGCTTCTCTACCTTCACATTCCATCATGCGCCCTGCACCATCTCTAACAAAATCTCCTTTTTTAATATCCCATTTCACACTTCTCTTATATTGTTTATCATACTCTGCCCCTTTTTCAACCACATTTGGAACCTCAAATACAGGAAATAACGCTTCTGCCATCTCTTTTCCTCTTTTCTTTTATAAACTTGTTACAATATCAATTACTACTGCCTCATTCTGCACCCATGCCACAAGCACCCTATCACCTGCTTTGATACTTCTCATTTTTTCTGGAATCAATACTGTATGGGAATGAACCCCCTCTCCGCTTATATGCCCTCCATGTGCTCCATCATTTTTTGTAATTGTAAGCTTTTCATCTGTTAATCCTAATGTAAGTTGCCGCAAAACAGAATAATCTCCTTTAGGAATAGGGACAGGAAATGTATTTGTAATTAAACTACCATTCACTTGTATTTCCCCAAAATCCAATACCAAAGGATTTTCACATTCTTTTTTCATACGGCCTGCTAATACATTCGCCAATTTATTTGTACCTGGATTTCCTTTATATGCCACAACTCCATCACCTGCTTTCTTAGATTTTAATACAAAAAAGAACGCCTATTTCTAAGCGTTCTGATAATTATTTTATATGATGTAAAAATTCTATTTGACAAGTCCTTGTAACGCAGGCACTAAAGTAGTTGCATCAAATAAACTACCTATAATAGATTCCAACTCATAATTCCCATTTTTTCTTATTAAGATAAATTCCAGCATCTCCTTTCCATCTTCCATTAAAAATTTTATTGATATTTTATTATAATTAATATTATCCTTGAATTGCCCTAAGATTGCACAAGCTTCCAACATCTTTTTCCAAACTGCCTTTACCCCATCATTAGAAAGAGCATATTTTTCTTCAGCTATAATTTGTAAATACTCACTATTTTCTGGCAATACTATACAATTTTCACCAAAACAAGTAGTTGCCCATGCTTTAGGAAATGATAATTTCATGTTTTCTTTTACCGTTTCATCAACTAATTCAATATAACTACTATTAATCTTTTCATATTCAGTTTTTAATGTTTCATATTCTCCACCCAATTTTTCATAACTACTATTCACTTTTTCATATTCGGTTTTTAAGCTCTCAAGTTCTCCACTCAATTCTTCATTTGCTTTTACTAAATTATCATATTCTTCTTGTGGCACACCTCCACATCCCTGTAATAACAGCATAAGAACTACTCCACATATTAGAATTCTTTTCTTCATTTTCTTGTATCCCCTCATTCCTTATACTTTTCTTTATGTATTATACAATCAATTATCTAATATATGATTATATCATGTCCTACCAATTAAATCTAGCTTTTTCTAAAATTCTAACAAACCCAAAAATCTATCTAATCAAACGCCCCATCATCAACCCAACCATACACATTACTATCACTATTGATATGAATTAAATGCCATGGATGAGCTTTTCCTGCTCCATTCTTATTTGTAATTTTCGCTTGTCCAGCCCTTGCATGATAACCCTTTGCATCTGGATAAGAAGAAACATAATGTATGCCTCCATGAAAATTCACAATATCGCCAATCTCATAACTTTTTTCTGCAAGTATCTCATTCTCTTTTACTATTTCCTGTTCCGCTACTTCTAGGTTCATTGTCATACTATAGGTATCTGCATCATGCCGAATCCCTTTTACATAAAAATATCCCTTTGTTGTTCCCAACATAAGATATACTAAATCCCCTTTTCTAATAAATGGCATATCAGGACTTTGTATCACTATCTCTTTTATAATATTTCCTTTTTGATCGAGAATCTCTTGGGCAGCAGATTTAGCATCACTCAAACTTTCATCAGAACCTCTAATATATATTCTTTGCCGGATACCATATTTTGTAAGACCATTCAATGTTGCTTCTACACTAGTATTCCCTGTATCATCTACCTGCCCAATCACCTTTACCCTAGTTATTAAATCAGCCATATCCATACTTTCACTTATTGAAATGGTATTATCCGCTTGAAAAACGTATACTGTCTTATTATTTCCCTTCGGAACAATAGACGTTTTTCCTTGAAAAGCCTTTATTATACATTTTTCTTCTCCCTTCTTTGCAGCATCATCTAGTAATTCAAGAATTATATCTGACAAATATTGATTCTTATATACTAATTTCCCATGTGTAGTATTTGGGCCCTGATAATCTCCTATAGGTATCCCCCAGTTATCCAATATTCTACTAATTGCTGACTGTGTTCCTGTCCCAGAAGGAAAATAAATATTATCTTGGCTTTTTTGCAACTTATAAAGTTCATCATAACTTGTACATTTTAAACTAGTACTACTATTCCTATATACAGGATTCCAACTTTCTACATACCCTCTTGCCACTTCCTGATTTGTAAATCCATCTGAAGCATAAATACATATTAAGCATCCTGGTTTTATAAAATATGACAAATATCCCTTTTCTGTTTTATCGTTCCTAACTGTAAAAGAAGATCGGAGAGAAATCTCATTTTCATTTTCTTCCCAGCCAAGGTTTTCAACATAATCTTTAATATTATATTGCTTACCATTTTCATCTGTAACAATCACCATATATTCTATTTTCGATAGATCAACCATGCTATCTCCTATACTGGAATTATCAATGCAGTTCCTGGCCATATCCAATGGCCATGGTCTGAACTGGATTTTCCATGATCTCTTGCTGCTGCCTCTATTGTTTCCTTATTAGCCTCATAAATATTAACCCATTTTGTACTTGCCCCTAATTTCATACTGGCAATTCCCCATAATGTATCCCCACTTTTTACAATATAAGTAGAACTAGCAACCCCATTTAGATCACTTCTTGGATTTGTTTTCTTTGCTCTTACCCCAACCTTTAAATCATTTGTATCATAAATCTCCAACACTTTTTTCTCTATAAAAGAAATGGTATATTTTATATTTCCATATGCCCCATATACACTTGGTTGAAAGGAAGAAATGGTAACATCCATATTAATCCATGTCTCTGTTACAATTAAATTAAGCACTATCCCATTCTTGATAAAATCATAAATAATATTTACACATTCGATTGGTTCTTTCCATTCATTTTTCCTAACAATAGCCTCTTCCTTTTTCGTTCTTCCAAAAAACTCTGCATCCCATGAAATTTCTGTTACATCAGTTCCTTTTGGAACCTTAACAGCACCTTGTGATATAATATCAAAACTTTGATATTTTATTGCACTTTTTCCTTTTATCTGCTCTGGTAATGCTGGGAAGGTAAATATCGAACCTCTATTTCCAACAGGAATTAACTTAATATCCACATTTTATGCCTCCTTTAATGGCATATTTGAAAAAACTTCTTCTAATTTTGAGGCAATCTCTCCGCCAATCTCATCTGCCATCTCTTGCATGTGCCTTCTAATTACCTGCATAATACCTTCTTCACTCTGCCCATTTCCACTCTGAATAGTAAACTCTGGTGCCATTTGCACACGAATCTGTACAGAACTGCTTTCTTTTTGTTGTCCAATATTTACTGGAATTAAGGCATTATTCTCATAACTATCTTCTGCCTCTTCATTATAAGTAAAAAGAGGATTTCCAATGATTCCCTTAAATGAACTATAATCTGAAACTTTATTACTTAGATTTCGCCCTCCTATCAGACCTCCCGCTGCATAACCCTCTACACCTAATGCTTCCCCTGCTTGCTTATATAATTCTAATGCCCTTGACCGCCTACTTGGATTAGTAGGAATAATAAATTCACCATATCCCTCTTCTGCCAGCCATGACAATTTTGGTCCTCCACTTATAAATCCCCCTACTGCATAACTGCCTATTCCTTGATTATCTGGTGTAACCCCTGGCATAGTAACATGATACCCTGGTACTACATTAATCACAGGATTGATTGTAAATGGGCTAGTTGTTGTTGCATCTAATGCTGTCTGCAAATTTTCTCTAAAAAGCGATGCGCCAGATAACAAACTTGTTGATAGTCCATTATTCAATGCTTCTCCATATGCTGTACCTGCCTCCTCCCATTCAGCTACTATTTGTTCATGATATTCACTAGAAGCAGAACCATGCTGCATAACATGATTAAAATCAAACCCACTTATATTCCCTGAGCTATACTGTTCCATAAAAGCTACTAACATTTCATTGTCTGTACTATTTACTAAGGCATCATGCAATGTTTGCGAATGTAGCTGTTTCACGTTTTCAAAAGAATCTCCATAAAACTCTGCCATCGTTTTTTTCATATCTTCTGTAGAGAATCCAAAAGCCAAACTCTCTTTTGATCCTGTAACAGCCTCTATCATCCTACTCCAATCTTGGTTTGTTATAGAATCCCAATCTATTGCTGACTTAATTTCTTCTACTGTTGGAATTTGACTTCTAAAATCTTGAATAATAGTTTCTTTGGTTCCCTCTGGTATAGCAAATGCTGTCTGAATTAACTCTGATACAATCACGGCCTGATCCGTTGGATCTAACCCTAATTTATCAAGACCTATCCAACGAGCCACCTCTGCTGCATCCCATGTTTTCACATCGGGATTTATTAGGATCGCACGGTTTAATGCTTTTGTCAACTTTTCTGTTGTACTTCCTTCTATATCTGGCATAATTTTTGATAACTCTAAATCCCATGCTGTAGCAATGCTATCCAAATTAAAAGTAATTACTCTTGCATTAAGCTCATTTATTTGTGCGTAATATCCTTCTGTTTCCTTTGCAATGGCTTCTTCATATTCTGCCTGTGTAATCGCCCCATCTGCAACTTGCAAATTCAAATTAGAAAGTGTCAATGTCAACGCATTTTCATATTGTCCAGAAGCAGACTCTACATTGGCCCATAATTCTTCCTGTACAGCATTAAAACTATCTATATTCAAAGCAGCCCCATTATGTTTAATCTGCAAAGTCTGCATTTCTGCATCTATTTTTGCTTGTGTCAATTTATCTGTAATCCCTAAAATCTGGTTTTGTATATTTTCTATCTCCGCTGCCTCATCTAATGTAATTACTCCATCTTCTAAAGAAATATCTATGGTATCTGTCAACTTAGTACCCAAATCCTCTATCTTATTCTTTAATCCATTATAATAATTATCTACCCCTGTAGTATCTACTTCTCCTTCTGATAGCAACTTCAAAGCAACTATTACTTGGTAATGGTTATCATGAATAAACTTCTGGCTTGTAGTAAGAAAACCCTCAATCATACTTTTATAACTATCTTTATCCATCTCTACTAGCTCCATACCAAGCCCAACTTTCCAGTTTTCTTTTTTTAAATTACTTACAGAAACTTCTAAATTACTTAATGCTATATCTGCATCTTTTGTTGCCTTTGTAAATTCATCAAATTCTTCCTTTACACCAGCAAATGTAATTTCACTTGCAACCTTTTTTACTTCAGATAAAGACAAAGAAATATCTCCAAATGCTTCCTTGGCCGCCTTTGCACATTCCTCTTGAAACAGTAATGCAAACTGGGAAGCAGAAGTCCCTGAATCGTTCATAGCTTGTGTTAATGCCTTATTTTTAAAGGTAACATCTTCTATTGCCAATCCTGTAGCCTCAAAGATTTTCTGTGCTTTTTCTGCTTCCCTTTGCATTTTTTCTACATTTTCTTTATACTCTTCTTTTACTTTATTTCCAGCAATCCAACTTCCTACTGCACCAATACCAGCTCCTATCAATGCCCCAGGAGCAGCCCCTACTCCTCCAAATAATGCCCCAATAGCTGCCCCAGTAGCGGCTCCTGCTCCTGCTCCGGCCAATGTACCACCTATTTCTATTGCCCCTGCTTTTTTATATGCTTTTGCCTTTTCTTCATCATCTGTCGTGAATCCTGTATAAATATCCATGCCACCATGTATAAGCCCTGCTGCACCAACAAGACCTCCAACTACAGAACCTGTGCCTACAAGGGCAGCAGTACCACCAGACATAGCTCCTGCCATACTGCTGCCTCCTGTTAAGCCATAACCAGCATCTGCAAGTAGCCCAAGAACTCCTGATCCACTTACCATAGCATTACCTGTTGAACCCATAAGAGCCCCCATACGTGAAACTCCAGTAGCAGCATTTGTTCCAAACAGCCATTTTCCCATACCTACCCCTTTTCCAATACTTACAAGAGGTGCTATCATCTTGCCAAGCATAACAGCAGAAAGGACAGAAGATAAGCCCGCTGCCTTACCTCCAGGGAGCAGTTCTCCTGCATTGGATAACAGATTGCCAAACCCATTCCATAATTTTTCTGATATGGCATCAAAATCAAATCCTTCTGAAAATCCTTTTGCAAATGAAGCACCAATACTTACTCCTTCGTCTAATGTTTCCCCAAGATCAATTCCAAACAAAGTCATAATACCTACCTTCAAACCAGTACCAATCCCTGCTCCAATTTCTTGCGCAAAACCTGCAAACTTCACTCTTCCTATGCTATTCCACCATTCTAAAAATGGTTCTGCTATAAATTCATCCCAAGCTATCTTAACTTTTCCCAAAAAATCAGTATTTTTCCATTCCTCTGTACCAGAAATTTCTTTGAACTTTCTTTTTGTCCTGTCAAGTCGTATTTCTATAAAATCCAACGCATCTTGGAAAGCTTGTTCCATATTTGGCACTTGTTTTGTTAGCCATTGTACTATATCACGTAACCACGAATTTGATATTCGCCCGCCAAGTGACACTTTTAATTTATCTACTGCTGACTGAAATCGTGTAATATCCCCTGCCAGATTATCTGACTGAATTTCTGACATCCGTCTGGACGTTCCATCTGCATTTGCTACTGCCTCTGATAATTTATCATATTCCTCTTTACTTGCATTAACAATAGCCAACATACCTGACATTGCTTCTTTGCCAAATATCGTACTTGCCGCTGCTGTCTGTTCTGCCTCTGACAATCCGCCAAGGCTAGAACGCAAATTATCAAGCACACCTTTCAATGTTTTCATATTCCCATAGCTATCCACCAAACTTATTCCATACTTGTCCATGGCTTCTGTCATTTTATCTGTAGGGGCAGCCATATTCGCAAGACTTGTCTTTAATGCTGTGCCTGCCATAGAACCCTTTACACTGGAATTAGCCATAAGCCCCAATGCTAAAGATACATCTTCTACTTTATATTTCATAGCACCAGCAACAGGAGCCACATATTTAAAACTTTCTCCCATCATACTTACATCTGTATTTGCATTTGATGCTGCCTGTGCAAGAACATCAGAAAAATGTCCTGCTTCACTTGCCTTCATTCCAAAAGCTGTCAACGCATCTGTTACTATATCAGAGGTAGTTGCCAAATCTTCCCCAGATGCTGCTGCCAGATTCAAAATACCTTCTATCCCTCCAAGCATATCATCTGTTTTCCAGCCAGCCATTGCCATATATTTAAAAGCCTCTGCTGATTCCTCTGCTGTAAATTTAGTCGTACCACCCATCTCTTCTGCTTTCTTTGTGAGCTTATTTAATTCTGACCCAGTAGCCCCACTTATCGCTTGTACTTGTGACAAATAATATAAGTGTTATTTAACAAAAATAATTATAAAAGTTTATACTCAACTGTACATGTCCAACCCATTGAAAATACTGGCTTTGTCCAATATGTTATATTATTCTTAAAAATATCCTTTGTTTATCTTTTCCTATGTTTTCATTGAGTATAATTGAAAAAGTTGTGTAAATTCTTGTGTAAATTTTTTCTGTACACCATGATGTTAAAAATGAAGAGAGGCTGTATATTTCCTCTCTTTTTGGGCTTATCCCTCTAATTTTTTTATATCCTCTTCTATCATTTCTTCTGTCGTATGTGTGTAAATATTCAACGTCATATCTAACTTACTATGCCCTAAAATCTTTTGGATCACCTTTTCCCTTACCCCTTTTTCATAACACCTTGTTGCAAACGTATGGCGCATACAATGTGGTGTAAAATAGTCAAATATTACTGGTTCCCTGCCCTCTGCCTCTGCCAGTTCTGTTTCTTTCTGATTCATTTTATTAATAATGCGTTTTATTGTTAATCTTATATTTCCCGGATCAAATACATTTCCTGTCTTTGATATAAAAACAAAATCCTTGTATCCATCAATAGATAACTTATTGGATTTCTTTCTATTTTTTTGTTGCACAAGTAACGCTTCCTTTACTTTTCCCAACATGGGCACATCTCTTGTTGACTTTTCTGTTTTTGGCGTTGTTATAGTAAATCGCATTTTTCCCCCTTGTTTTATGTAATCACTCAAATACACTAACGTTTTATTTACATGGATAACTTCTTTCTGAAAATCAACATCTTTCCAAGTAAGACTTAATAATTCGCCTATCCTCATACCTGTACCAAAGCCAACTATAAACAATGGCACATAATTTTTATGTAAACTGTCATTTTCAACAAATGTAAGAAAACGTTCTTCTTCCTGTTCTGTTAATATCCGTTTTTCTCTTGCTGCCTCTTTCCGTACTTTTAACGCCCCTTTCACTGGATTCTTGTCTATAAGCCCGTTGTTTATTGCGTCTTTAAATATTAAGGACAATAACACTACATAATGTGTTAAACTGTTATACTTTTGCCCTTCCCTGCTTAGTTGGTTTAAAATATTGGTTATATCTATCTGGCGTATGTCCTTTATTTTCATTCGTCCGACTGTATCAGAAAAATATGTCATATACTGCCAATGATTTGTATTTAATGTACTTTCTTTTACATTCCCTACCCTATAGACTTTCTCCCACTGGAAGAACCATTCATTTAGGGTAATATCCTTTTGGGCCAGTTCT
>CAJTLB010000037.1 GCA_910577045.1 uncultured Lachnospiraceae bacterium
TAATCCGCATAGCCAATCAACGGTTTTGTGGACAGAACTGCGGAAACTCAAGTTTCTTAGAATATTGACATATAAATAATACTGGCGTATAATACCAACAATAAAGTAACACATGAAATGTGATAGAAGGAAGCAGATAGCACAATCGTGTTATGTGCTTTTTTTATATGTATATTTATTATTTTTTATAATACAAGGAGGCCACATGCGAAGGTATGTGATGTTTTTTGTTTTTGCTTTATTTTTAGAGCTTACATTATTTAATTATAAATTTTTATTAACATGCCCAAACCAACCCTATATTCCAGAATTTACAGTGGGAGATGGGTTGCAGGCAATAGGCAATGGGGAGTATCTGGTTTTACCAGATGGGGATTATACTATTACAGCAATTTGCCCAAAGGAAGAAATAAGGGCACTTAGGCTTGATATTGGATATGCAGGGCGAGTGCTTGGCGTAGGGCAAGATGGGGCAGTAAAGCCAAGCAGTATTGTAAAAGAATATGAAAAAAAGAAGATTTATATACAGATTGAAGCACAAGATAAGTCAAACCAGCTTGGCTTTATGGCAGGGAGGCGGGATATTGTACATGAGATACAACAGACAACATATATGTTATTTCATTTAAATGGGCCAAGTGAATGGATGAAATTCCGCCTTACTTTACAACCAGGGGAGGTAATCCAAGTTTATGCAATTGAGTTCCAGCCGCAAATACCATTTTATTTTTCTTTGGTACGGTTTTTGTGCGTGGGCGGGCTGTTGTCTATTTTATATTTATTACGCCCAAATTCTTTTATATACCAATATAGTTGTAAGAAAAGCGCTGTAAAGGAATTTGTGGTTTGGGGATTTATTTTGGCAGAAATCTTGTTATTTTCCCGTTTAGTAGTAATGAACCCATATTTTGTATACCCAACATGGAGCCACCACAACCAATATTATGAATTAGCAGAGGCATTTGACAAAGGGCAGTTTTATTTAACAGAAGAGCCGCCACAGTTTTTAAAAGAAATGGAAAACCCATATGACACAGGGCTTCGAAGTAGTAAGATAAATGAAACAGGAGAATCAATACTTTGGGATCATGCGTATTATAATGGGAAATATTATGTTTATTTTGGGGTAGTGCCAGAATTATTATTTTATTACCCTTATTATAAATGTATGGGAACTATAGATGAAGAAGGGGAATTCCATGGAGGAAGGTTAGATCATTTTAAAATTATTTTTTTCTGTGCCGCTTTAGAAGTAATGGCTGTTTATTTACTGCTTAGGGAAATAGTACGTTTATGGTTTAAGAAAACGCCTTTTATTTTGTATTTGTTTTTGTCAGTGGCACTTAGTATGGGAAGTGGCGTGCTTACTATATTGTTGCGCCCAGATTTTTATTCTGTCCCAATTATAAGTGGGATTATGTTTTCTTTATGGGGGCTATATTTTTGGCTATCAGCAAAAAAAGCAGGGCAAAGGGTTTTATGGAGAATGGCTGTAGGATCGTTATGTATGGCATTAGTTGCCGGATGCCGCCCTCAAATGTTGGTAATGTCTGTTTTTATTTTCCCGCTTTTCTGGGAAATAACAGATAAGAAGGCAGGAAAAAGAAAGTACCTGGAAATGGTATGTTTGCTGCTTCCTTATTGTATTGTTGCAATAGGGTTAATGTATTATAATATGGCACGTTTTGGTTCCCCCTTTGATTTTGGGGCAAATTATAACCTTACAACAAATGATATGACTGGGCGTGGGATAGAATTAGGAAGGACAGGATTAGGGTTATTTTCTTATTTATTCCAGCCAGCTAATTATGAAGCAGTATTCCCGTTCCTTACAAGAAGCAATTATGCTACTACTTATTTAGGGAAAACAATATCGGAGGGGACTTTTGGGGGAGTATTTGCTGTACATTTATTCCTTGTGCCACTTTTATTTTTGCCTTGGCTAAAAAAATATTATAGTAAGAAATGTTGCTATCAGATAAGTGTATTATCGTTTTTAGCAGCTATAATAGTAGTAGTGGCAGATACACAAATGGCAGGGATATTAGCTAGGTATTTTAGTGATTTTAGTTTTATGCTTTATATAGCAGAATGTTTTTTATTATTATCTTTATATGAATATGTGCTTTTAAATGGGAAGGGGCTGCCTATGCGGCTGTATCGGTTTTTTCTAATGGCGGTATGCCTGTCAGGGACAATTTACCATGTTTTGCGCATTTATACAGGAAGTGCTAGTACATTGGTGATGGGAAATCCCGTAGAATTTTATAAAGCGGCACATTTAATGGCATTTTGGCGTTAGCATTATAAAAAATAGAAGGTAGGAAAGGATTGTGGAAGTTATGAAAAAGCAGGTGTTTAATCCATATTTACCAAGTTATGAGTATATACCAGACGGGGAGCCTCATATTTTTAATAATAGGTTATATTTGTATGGCAGCCATGATCGGTTTGGCGGGACAGATTATTGTTTAAATAATTATGTCTGTTGGTCTGCGCCAGTAGAGGATTTGTCAGCTTGGCGGTTTGAAGGGGTTATCTATAAAAAAGAGCAGCATCCATATCAAGTGGGAAGGAACCTTTTATTTGCGCCAGATGTGGCAAAGGGGCCAGATAGTAGATATTATTTATATTATTCAGTTGCAGATTCTGGCATTATGTCGGTGGCAGTCTGCGATACACCTGCAGGGCAGTACCAGTACTATGGAGATGTGCATAGTAGTGCAGGGCATGTGTTAGGAAGCAAAGAGGGGGATTTTTTTCAGTTTGATCCAGGAATTTTTGTGGATAATGACAATAGAATATTTTTATTTTCTGGTTTTTGCCCAAAGGCAGGGGCAGATGAAAAAGGAAGGCAGTATGTAGGCTGCCATATGTGTGAGCTGGAAAGTGATATGGTGACAGTGAAAAAAGGCCCTGAAATTATAATTGACAGGAATACGCCCTGCCCTGAGGAAAGAAAATATTTTGAGGCGCCTTCCCTTAGGAAGTTTTTTGGGAAATATTATTTAATTTATTCTGTCCGTTGCGGCGGGCTGCATTATTATATAAGTGATAAGCCAGACAGTGGTTTTCAATATGGCGGGAGAATCCATTCTACTTCAGATGTAGGGATTAATGGGCATAGCATAGAAGAACCATCGTACCCAGTTGGGAATACACATGGCAGTTTAATTGAGATACAAGGAAAATATTATATTTTTAACCATCGCCTTACAAATAATTCATCTTATTGTAGGCAAGGCGTAGCGGAACAAGTATTTTTTAAGGAAGATGGAAGTATTCAACAAGTGGAAGCAACAAGTTGTGGGTTAAATAATGGCCCCTTAAAAGGCTTAGGGATTTATCCTGCTTATATTGCTTGTGTGTTAATAGATCATAATACATATGCTTCTAAAACAGAAAAACAATTATATACGCCGCGCATTACCCAAGACGGGGAAGATCGGGAATGTATGCCAGGGCAATATATGAAAGGCATACGAAGTTTATGCGTAGTAGGGTATAAGTATTTTTGTTTTCAATCAAATAGTAAAATCCGTTTGACAATAAGAGGAAAAGCAAATGGGCAGGTTTTGGTTAAAACAGGGGAACAAGAAAAAGAAGCTTGTGTAATCCCTGTAAAGGTTAATAAGGAAGAGTGGGAAGAAATCGAGGGCTCTTTCTTGGTAAAGGGAGAAAGATGTGGGTTATTTTTAGAATTTGTAGGAGAAGGAAGTTTTGATCTTTTACAACTAGAGTTTTTGTAGGATAGGAGTAAGGATATGGCGGAAAGGGCATTAGCACATATTGAAAAAATAGAATGGGTAAAGCCGATTGAGGGCGCAGATAATATAGAATTAATAGGAGTGTTAGGCTGGGTCTGCATTGCAAAAAAAGAAGAATTTAAAGCAGGCGATTTGGCTGTTTATATTGAGATTGACAGTAAATGCCCAGAAAATGATAAGAGATTTGCTTTTTTAGAATCGAAACATTATCAAGTTAAGACAATGAAATTAGGAAAGTTTAAGGTAATTAGCCAAGGGCTTGCACTCCCGTTAGCCTTATTTCCAGAATTAAAAGGAGAAGGGATAGGAAGCGATGTAACAGAGAAATTAAAAATTATTTATACATTGGAAGAGGATAGAAAGAGAAAATCGAATAAAAAAGATTCAAATGCCAAGTATAGGCCAATGGCAGGACGGAATAAAAAGCTATTTTCTAAGCCAGTAATAAAGAAATTAATGGATACAAATTGGGGACGTGAATTTTTATTTTGGGTTTTTGGCAGGAAAAGTGATATTCCAAAAGAATTCCCAAATTGGATTATTAAAACAGATGAAGAACGTATTGAAAATGCTCCGTTTTATTTACAAAGCACAGAAACTTGGATTAAAACAGAAAAATTAGATGGGACAAGCTGCACCTATGCAGTTGAAAAAGTAGGAAAGAATGATTATGAGTTTTTGGTTTGCAGCAGGAATATGGTGCAGTCAGAAAAGAATAAAGAAAATACACAAGAGCTGACTATTTATTGGGAACTTGCTGAAAAATATGGGATAGAAAAAATTCTTTCTGGATTTATAAAGGAAAAAGGATATAAAAGGATAGTGTTACAAGGAGAAGGAATTGGAAATATCCAAGGAAATCCATATAAGCTAGATAAGAACGATTTATATATATTTAATTTTATTGTAGATGGCATACGGTGGGGAACTATAGAAATGGCAGGATTTTGTAAGCAGCATGGGTTAAAACATGTCCCAATAGTAGAAGAAAATTGCTTACTTCCTAAAACAATGGAAGAAATGAAATTAGAGGCAGATGGATATAGCATGGTAAATACAAAGGTAAAAAGAGAAGGCCTAGTATACCGGAGTTTAGATGGCAGGCAAAGCTTTAAAAATGTTTCCAGGGAATATTTACTAAAACACAGTTAATTATGTTGTTGGTTACATTAGATTGTAAACGGAGGGCGGCTGCATTAATTTGTTATTTTGCAGTAGCCCCTTGTTTAATTTTTATAATACATATATTTATTCTGGTAAGAGTTCCCGTACTGCCTGCTCCCAACATTCTTCTGGTATATTTGGCCAGATACATTCCCCAAAGTTATCTTTACATATTGCCATAGCCCTTGCTAAAACCATGCTGTGAGGTATTGTACCTGTCCTTAATAGGTTTTCTGATACTTTACACCAATATGGGGCTTTTTTATTTAATCCAGAAGAATGTAAATCAGCAACCACTTTTTCAACATCATATTCAATACTAATAAATTCATAGTCCCATATGTCAGGTGTCCCTTTTAATATAATAAACTGGGCTTTGCCATTACTGTCTAAAGGGACACCTACTGAACCAGCGTTAAGGACTATTTTTTCATTATGTTTTATTTTGCCTTGTTTATGGGTATGCCCACACAAAATATAATTGCTAGGGTTGTTTTCTATAATCTGAAATGTATTGTCATTGCCAGGTAATAGTTTTTCATTTGTTTTTCTGGGTGAACCATGGCAAATTGTGATTGGCAATAAACCATTAAACTTAAGTTCTTCTTTCAGTAAAAGAGATTTAAAAAATTGTATGTCTTTTTGTTTTAAATTCTGGTATGTATAGTAAAGGCAGCCAGTAGTAGAATCATATTCTTTCCAGCCGTTTGGGTCTTTTTCATAATTTAGCCAGTAATCTTCTTTATTTCCTTTAATAAAAAAACAGGTTTTTTTTTCTTTTATGGAATATAATATATCCATTGTTTTTTGGGGATATGTCAGTTCACCAAGATAGTCCCCAAGAAAAATAAAAGTATCTACCCCAATATTTACTGCATAATCCAAGCATTTTTGTAAAGCGGTATAATTGCCATGTATATCTGATAATACAGCTATTTTTAACATATTTATTATTCCTTTCTAATTATTAGTTATTGAATATTATCTTATCATAAACATATACATTATTCTATTAGATTTTGCTTAAATGCCCATTGACTTAGCAAGATTACTATAGCAGAATAAGTTTTGTGCCAGATATGAAAATAAGTAATTATTAGTAAAGATATGTATTTGCTTTTATAGGTTATATATGCTAAAAGTTTGTTATAAAATATAACTAAATGAGAAAAAATCTAATTTAAGTGTTGAAAAATAAGAATAGCACGTTATAATAAGTATAAAGAAGGAAGTGGGGTATTAATATGCTTATACAATTTAATTTTAAAAATTTCAAATCTTTTAGAGATGAGGCAACATTAGACTTATCTGCAGCAAAGATGACAGAGTTTGCTGATAGAATAGTTTTAGAGGGGAATGATAAGATTTTGCCTATAGCGGCCATATATGGGGCAAATGCAAGTGGAAAATCTAATATATATAATGCGTTTGCATATATGGCAGATTATGTGATTGAATCTTTTAAATATGGGGATGAGGAAGAAAAATTTGAGGAATACAGACCTACCCCGTTTTTGTTTGACAGTGTTTCAAAGGATGCAGAATCTAGTTTTGAAGTATATTTTACAATTCCAGGAGATAAAGCAGAAAAAACATATAATTATGGTTTTTGTGTAGACAAACATGGAGTAACAGAAGAATGGTTAAATGCCAAGGCAAAGACAGCACGCAAATATACTTCCATTTTTTACCGTTCCACTGAGGAGGATACGTTGGATTTATCAGGACTCCCCAAAAGTAGTAGGGACAATATTCAAATAGCCTTGGAAAAACAGGTTTTGATTATTTCTCTTGGTGCGAAATTAAAGGTGAATAAGTGCAAAGATATTCGTGATTGGTTTATAGCAAATGAGTTTGCTGACTTTGGGGATTTATTTACTAATTTCTTTTTATCGCACCGTTTGCCAAAAGGATTTGTTGATGATAACAACGTACAAAAAAAGGTAATTGAATATTTTGCCTCTTTTGATGAACACATTAAGGATTTTGAGATAGAAAAGCTTCCATATGATGCAGATAGAAAAGAAGAAACGTATAAGATTAATTCACTGCATAAAAAAATAGATTCTAACACATTTGCAGCTATTCCATTGAATATGGAATCAGCAGGAACATTGAAAATGTTTGCATTGTATCCAGAATTGCAGGATGTTTTAGAGAAAGGGAGTGTATTTTTTATTGATGAACTGAATGTTCGTTTGCATCCGTTATTGGTTCGAAATTTTTTGCTTACTTTCCTAAATCCACAGATTAATACAAAACATGCACAGTTAATTTTTACGACTCATGATACATGGCAGTTGTCTAACCAACTTTTACGTAGGGATGAGGTATGGTTTACAGAAAAAGATGGACAGGGGATTTCAAAATTGTATTCTTTGGCAGATTTTGTAGATGAGTCAGGAGCTAGAATCCGAAAAGATGAGAGTTATGAAAAGAATTATCTGATTGGCAAGTATGGTGCAATCCCAACGTTGAAAAGTATTGATATCTTTAAGGAGGGGTGACAGGTATGGCAAGAAAAAACAGGAATGGGAATCGTAAACCCAGGGAGCAACGTTCTCCAATAAAGATTCCAGAATTAGGATATTATTTAGTGGTTACTGATACAGAGGCTACTGAAAGATATTATTTTCAAGGATTGTATAAAGAACTTCCAAAAGAAATACAAAGTAAATTAGTAATTAAGGTGGTAGAAACTAAGACAAGGGCAATGATTGATAAGTGCCTTGCAATGGCTGCCTATGATGCACAATATCGTATACCATGGATTGTATTTGACAGAGATAAGGTGAAAGATTTTGACGAGATAATTAGGAAAGCTGAGTCTTTGGGCATAAGGGCAGGGTGGTCGAATCCATGCTTTGAAATTTGGATGTATTCTTATTATGGTACAATGCCATCTATTTTAGAATCTTGGATATGCTGTAGTGAGTTTGAAAAGATTTTTCAGAGAAAAACAGGGCAGAAGTACTCAAAGTCAGATACAACAGTGTATAAAAAAATTTTCCAGACAGGAGATGAAGAAGGAGCATTCCAAATAGCAAGACAGAAGTATAAGCAATGTATACGGGAAGGGAAGACTATCCCGTCCCAAATGTGCCCATGTACAACAGTTTATCAATTAGTGGAAGAAATAAGGAACAAAGTGAATTTGCTTAATAACAGGTTTTAGAGTTGTATATAAACATTATAAATGATGTGAATACCGTTTAGAATATATTAGGCTAAATCTTTTATTTTATTTGCGATAAATAAAGTATCAGCGTGGTTTTCCCCTAATACTTTTTTATAAATAGAAAGAGATTTTTGATAAAACTCTTTTGCTGTTTGATAATCTTGGAGTGCCATATATACATCTGCTAAGTTATTATAGTTAATAGCAATATAAGGATGATACTTACCAAAAAGTTTTTTTAATATTCCTAACGCATTTTGTAAAGCTGATATAGCTTTTTTATATTGTTGTGTTTGGGCATAGGAATTAGCTAAATGGTTATAACAAGTTGCAACAGATATATGTTCTTTTCCAAAAGATTGTATATTAATTTCTAAGGCTTGCTGATATAATGTATTAGCATAATGATATTGTTTTTTGAAACAATAAATATCAGCTAAATTACAATAAGCAGTAGCCGTATATGGATGCTGCTTGCCAAATATAGATTTATAAATAGGAAGGGCTTTTTTCATTACTAATTCAGCGTTTTCATAGTCCCCTTCTAAAGAATATAATACAGATAGGTTATTATAACAAGTAGCCGTTTCTGGCTGTTCTTCCCCTAATGTCGCCTTAGTTATTTGTAAAGCAGCTTTCAGTAAAGAAATAGCCTTTGTATATTCACCAGTTTTTTCGTATATATTGGCGAAGTTGCAATAGCAGGATGCTGTATTAGCATGGTTTTTCCCATATATTGTTTGGAATAAAGGCAAAGCTTTTTTATATAATTGTTTGGCTGTTTTATAATCGCCTAGATTAGCGTAGATATCCCCTAAATCGCTATAGCAAATGGCGGTAGTAGGATGGTTTTCCCCGAATTCTTTTAGCTGGGTTTCTAAAGAGTGTTCTAGTAAAATCTTGGCGTCTTTATATTTCCCAATTGTCCTATATAGGGAAGCTAGGTTAATACAACAAGAAATCGTGTCTGGATGGGCTTCCCCTAGTAAAGTGGTGCGGATTTGTTTTGATTTTTGAAAATAAGCTTCTGCTTGCCCATATAAGCCAAGGGACTGATAGGTATTTGCCAGATGGATATATAAGACAGACATTTCAAGGTGCTTGGTGCCAAGGAGAGGTTCCCTGATTTTTTGGGCCTCTAAAAGCAAAGTAAGGCAGTTTTGGTAAAGCGCATTGTCTTTATATCGTAAAGCTTGATTTATTAAATTGGCAGATTCCATCAGGGCGTTTTTATATTCTGTGTTATCCAATTTATTATCAGGTATATCAATATTATCTGCTGATATAGATGGAATGTCCATTTGATTCTCTGGCAGGTAATTAGTAAAATAAATTTGCAATTTTAAATATGAATAAAAATCATACGCATATTTAGAAAGCATAGTATCGCCATATGGCGTGGTAAGGAAAATAATATTTTTATGAAGGGCAGAAAGCATGTCCCTGCTAAAATTTAAGTGCTGTAAATCTTCTTCGGATTGTATGGCATATTGTAAATTAGCAATAAAAATAGTTTGGATATCTGATAAGGTTTGGGCCCAACGATATAAGTCCTGAAAGGAATAACTCCCAGGATAGGTTTGGTAATTATAAATTCCAACTGGCCCTCTTTTATATATATTTATAATTTCCTCTTGCATTTGGGCATCCGCTATAATTAAAAATAATCCATTTTCTGATTGGTTTATAATCCAGCCAATAGACAAATATTCATCTTGATATTTAGGTGTAGGAATATGTTTAGACATAGGAGTATGCACAACCTTTCTGCTTGTAGAAAACTTATGGATTTTCTTTTAAGAATCCCTGCTCTTTTAGAAATTGGATTACTAAGGGATGGACATTATGCCACCGTTTGCCATTGTATTCTAGTACAACCGATGCTTGGAGCATATGAAGCAAAGTTTGTTTATTTTCAATTAGTTCTTTATTGCTATAATAAATGCTAGTTAAAAATTTATAATCATCTTTTTCAATCCGTTTGGTAAGGGTGGTTTTTAGTTCTTCTAAAGCCCTAGTGGCATCTTCCATAGATATGGTGCTGCTTTTCCGGCGATTTGCCCTTTTAGCGGAGGCATTGATTACATGGAATAAATCTCGTAAAGAACCACCAGTAAGCCGGATTAGGGTATCGAGTACTTGCTCTTCAAATAAATGTAAATTCGCACGTTTTTTTACAATTCTTTCTATAATTTCAATACCCCCTAGGCAAGAGCTTCCATCTATATTTTCTATTTTTATCATAGGGAGTGTCTGAGTAATAAAATATGCTTCCATAGAAGAAAATTTAATATCATAGGAGAGCCCAATAGGGAAGGTATAAATAACAGTAAATGGCATACCAGAAAGAAGGGCAGCATAGTGATAAAATACATTCCACGCATTTTCAGGGTTTAGCTTATCTAAATCTTCCAATATAATGATAGGGAGATGGTTAGTCGTATTTTTTATTTCTTCTGTTACATCAGATAATAATTTTAGCCATTCACTAGAACGTATGCTAATCTGTTTTCTGTATTCTGTCCGGGTTTCCTCATTAAATTTTAAATCTGCTTTTATTTCTGCAAATAATTCCAAAATATTTGCAAAAAACTTGGGAGTTTTCATAGAAAGCCCTGATTCTACAGAAGTAGCGGCAAGTTCTTGGGAAACAGAAATTTTTGTAGCTTGATCCCAGAATTCATTAATTTTATAGATAAGTTCTTGGTTTAAGGCACAATTTGTTTCTTTGGCTATTTGTAATAATGCTTCTCCCATTAAAATAAATAAATCAGAATAAACAAGGTTTAATAAGTCTAAATCTAAACTGCAAGCAATTGTTTTCACAGGGCATCCATTGTTTATAAGCCTAGAGGAAAGATGGTTTAGCTCTGTGCTTTTACCACATCCTCTATGCCCTAAAAGTAGGAAAGCATGGGGCTCTTGATTTTCTGTACAGGTTTCAAATATATCTTCAATAGGGGAAGTATATTTATCACTGGTGCGGTATTCCATTGTATTATCACAATAAAAAAATGTCATTTGCTCTATTTTTAAAGGTTCTGGTGAAAAAGCATTAATTATTTCAGAAACTTGGTTAGCATACTTCATAGTTTTCTCCTGCGGATTTTCTTTTATTTAAGGGTGTTATAAAATATTATATTTTATAACACCCTTCAGACTGTAGACAAAGTCCCGCACTCTTGTGCGGGATTTTTCTGTGCCAAGTG
>CAJTLB010000038.1 GCA_910577045.1 uncultured Lachnospiraceae bacterium
TCGTGTTGCATTTCGTGTTGCATACTTTTGAAAAGACCTGCTAAAATGAGAAAAAAGTATCTGATTTTGGTAAGGTAAAAATGTAATAAATCCCATATTTATAGGAAAGGTTCAAAAATATGGGATTTATTAAAAAAGAGTTTAAGGGGTTCAAGTCCCATCTTCCGCAGTAAAAGAAAAAGCCGTGAGATCTAAGATTTTTCAGTAAAATCAAGGAGTTTACGGCTTTTTTGTACCTTCTTTACAATGTACTTTTGTGTTGTAAAATACAAATTTTTATAATTTTTTGTCATGGATTTTGTTCTAATACAATTCCATAATGGAGGCCACCATATTCACTACCAATATTGAAACCAAAATTCAATTTTACTATATTTCCTCTTTTATAGGCTATATTTTTAGTTGGTTCGAAATTTTCTTCAAATTTAATGAAGCGAACATAATCTTTTATCCAGTAAGAAATAAGATGAGCTTTTTTTTAAATGTTTCATTGAGTTCGAGTGATGAAATGGGCTTTGAGAACTTAGTGTTTATACGGTTTCCAAACAAATTTGTTTAGGCGTTGGCAACGATTTGGCAACATTTTCAACATCACGCACTAAATAATTACATCAATGGCATAAGAAAACCTTGCTGATTTTCAGATATAAAAACTGAATATCGGCAAGGTCTTTTTCTGCTTATTTCTGCTTTTTCTTTTTAGCTGTTTTCTTTTCTTCTTTTTCGATTTTCTGCCAAAGTGGACGGGCAAAAGGAGCAGATTAGCCGCTTGACGGATAAGGTCATGGAGCAGAGCGACACCATAGAGCGATTGCGGGAGAAAGCGTCTGATTTGGGGCGTTTGGAGCGTTATTTAGGCAGAGAGCAGGTGCAGTTGATAGTAGAACGGTCAAAGGCATTAGAACAGGCGGAGAGGGCAAATAAACGCCCGAAACGTGTCTTTGAAATGAGCCGATAGGAAAGAGAGGATTGATTGGATATGACGGATATGGAGAAGAAAGTCATGGTGTGGCTGTGTGCTAAAATCGTGGCACAAACAAACCTCTACGAAACAGATAAGGAAGTACAAAATCTGATAGACTGGGTATGTCTGTCGGAACAGATAAAGGAAAACAATAATACAATCCGTAATCTAACTGGGGAATATAAGAAGATAGAGCCGGATTGCCGGGAAGGAGTGCGGGCGCAGATGGAGCGTATGAAAGAACTCTGCAAAGAACGCAATAATCTGTATGAAAAGCAGAACGATTTGAAAGGGCAGAAGTGGAAGATTGAGAAGTCGTTGGAGCGATAAGAAATGTGGGGCGTAGCGGTTGATGTGCCCTATATTTTATGGTGGTAAATAGAAATTGGAAGTGGTATAATCATATCTATAAATTTGGAATTATGTGAGGTAAGAACTTATGAAAAGAAGTCGGTTATCATATGATGAGTGGAAGTGTATTATTTCTAAAGACATATTTGGAAAAACAGTAAATTCGGAATTATTTAATGGCTATATTGGTCTTATAGATATTAAAGAAGTAAGCAAAATACAGACTTGGAAATTTGATGGAAAAGATGTTGTAGTCTGTGATAAAGGAAGAAAATGGCTATCAATTTTGCCACAGAATGGTTGGTATTGTATAACAGCCATGATGGATGAAAATGAAAAAATTCTACTGTGGTATATAGATATGATAGCAACACAAGGTATTGATGTAGATGGAGTGCCATATTTTGATGATTTATATTTAGATTTGGTAGTTTATCCAGATGGAACAATTATAGTTGATGACATGGATGAACTGGAAGAAGCATTGTCAAAGAAAGATATTACACAAGAGCAATTTAATCTTGCGATCGAAACAAGTCATAGGTTGCAACAAGGGTTGTTAAGTGATATTTCTTCGTTTACAGAATATACAAGAAGGTGCTATGAAATGATTAAGAAGCTGCGAGAACGATAAATGGAAGCGGTATAATTATATTTGTAAAGATAGAACTTGCAGTATAACAAATCAACATTGGAGGGATTGATAATGAGCAAAGAACCAATCATTGAAACAGATAGATTGATTTTGCGTCCGATAACGCTTGATGATGCAGAAGCCTGTTTCAGCTGGAACAGTGATGAAAGAGTTACAAAATATATGGCATATTCCACATATTCTGATATTAGTCAAACTATAGATTGGATAAATTCAACACTTGTTGATGAAAAGGAGTGGAATTGGGCATTTGTTTTGAAAGAAGAAAATAAAGTAATCGGAACAGGAGGTATAGGTCCCAATGCACAAATGAAAGATTATTGGGGTATAGGATATAATCTTCATTATGATTATTGGCACAAGGGATATTGCACTGAAGCAATGAAGGCTATTATTGAATTTGCATATAGAAAACTCGGCATAAAAAAGATATGTTCAGATCACGCGGTAGATAATCCGCGTTCAGGAAAAGTTATGGAAAAGTGTGGATTGAAATTTGACCATTATGGAGAATATACAAAACTTGATGGCAGTCAAACGTTCAAGGCAAAATTTTACACAATGGACTTGGAGTAAAATCAGATTCTTCGTACCTACGATTTTGATTTTTTGTTTCGTGCGATGGTGAGCAATAGATAGATATTTTTCCTGTTAATGTTCTATATACATGGTGCTAGCGCCATGTATACTGAATATAACGGTGAAATTGTTTAATGGGGAGTTTAGATGATTAAAAAAGTACATGAAAAAGATATTGCAGAATGTGTTAATGTTATAACAGAAAGCTTCATTACGGTTGCGGACGAACTAGGTTATACGGTCGATAATGCTCCACGTTTTACGGCATTTGCTACAACGGAGGATAGACTATTATATCAATTAAAGAATGAACATAGACCTATGTTTGCATATTATGATGATGGTAAAATTGTTGGCTATTATTCACTGGCGTTACAAGATAATAATGAGTGCGAACTTAATAACATATGCGTTCTTCTACAATATCGTCATAAGCATATTGGCGCAAATTTGCTGGAGGATGCTTATATAAAAGCAAAAGAAATGGGATGTAAAAAGATGAATATTGGAATTGTAGAAGAAAATACATTATTAAGAACATGGTATGAGGATAATGGTTTTGTCCACATTGGAACAAAGAAATTTGATTTTTTCCCATTTACTTGTGGATATATGAAAAGGGATTTGTAAATTATTGCATGGTTTTATACAGATATGGCGTTTCCTTTGTTGGCTGTATAGACATGGTGCTAGCACCATGTAATATGGTAATTAAGGAAAAATTGTGATTTGAGTGTGCAAAATTTCAAAATATGGATTGCTAATTTGCGAAGGTTTGCTATAATAAATGCGTGGCAACATTTTGGCAACAGAAAATCAGCAAGCCATAATAAATGATGTAATTGATGTAAAAATAGGCGTGTATTTGCACAAAACTTAAACAAATACAGTTAAGAACAGTAAAGAACACGCCGAGTTCGAATGATGAAATGGGCTTTATACGATTATCTCCTGTGAGAAAGCAATTTTTTGACAAGGATGGTAAAAATGCGTGTGGGGCTTGAAATGTCCTGTAAAGCAGGGATATATACAGGCATGGCATGATTTCAGCCTGGCTGAAAGTGAAACAAGGAAGATGACCAGTATAGAGGAAGGATATTATGAAAGTCCAAATGAGCATGGAGGAGTTTCTGGCAGAACTGGAGCAGAATCATCAGGAGATGCTTCAATAATATTGCGAAGATGGTATATGCAGAGTGGAAAACAATACCTGTGAGGTGAACTTAAAAGATGATATCGGAATTGTGCTGCAGCTGTCTAATGAAACAATCCCAATAGTGCGCATGGAACTGCTGAAGAAAGTATTGCGGGACTGGCACGGCTATGTGGAAAAGGCGCTGCATTTTCTGAAAGGATACAGGATTGATTTGGGGGCGGACTATTTTCCATGCGGCATATATGTGGGAGAATTCAGCTATGGCACATATGGATTCCGTATATTTGACGGCTTTACAATCAGCCTGAAAAGAGGGGACGGGACGGATGAAGATTTCCTCAATCTGGATGTTTATACGGTGCAGTTCAAAGCGGATGGACGTCCTATCGGTGTTGTTTTATGGTTTGAATAAATGCGGACTCACTTCATTGTCAGAACCAAGAATGATAAGAAGGAATAGAAAAGAATAGAACATTAAACAGGATAGGGGTGATGGGATGCTTGATTATAAACGGCTGGAGGCTAATAAACTTTTGGTAAACTCCGGATGGAGCAGGCCACATAAAAATCATTGGCAGGAAAGGCTGGCGCATCTTGAACCACGGTTTCCGTTCCAGGTTCCGGCGGACGAAATTTTTGAAAGTGCAAGGGATATCATAGACGCTCTGGACGGAATACAGATCAGGAACCAATGCGCAGGACTGGGGCTTGGCTCGTCCTGTTCTGTGATTGATTTTGATTTCTTTAATTATGATGCCTCCATACGACCAGAATTAGAGGCGGTATGGGGCAGGATTGGAAAGAGGGCCGTGTACATTGGAATAGGATTTGACATAATTGGTGATTGGCTTGTAGATGAAAATGGTGCGTTATATTTTCAAAATAACATTAGGGATACACTTACAGCTTTTTCACAGAACATTTATGACTTTTTAGAGAAAGACATCTACAGGTGCGGGGATCTGTTTGAAGAAGGGAGTTTGGTTGAAGCAATATAAATATACAGATAAGGACATCAAGAAGCTGATGAGCAGTCTAGTTGTGTTGGTGGATACCAGAGAGAAGCAGAACAGCCATATCCTAGATTACTTTACAAAGAACCATATCACTTATGAGCGTACAACATTAAGCTATGGGGATTATTCTTTTTATATTCCAGCAGCGGCAGCAGGAAAGGACATCTATTTTCATAGGGATATTGTGATCGAAAGGAAAGCAAGCCTAGAAGAACTATCTGGCACAAGAAAGGGAAAGATTTGAAAAAGAGTTTCTAAAGGCAGGGAATGATGGGGCAAAGATATATTAATGGTTGAAGAGAGTGGGGGATATTCTTCTATTATCAGGCATAAGTACCATACACAGTTAGCCCAGGCGGCATATATGGCGAGCTTAAAGGCATGGGAAGCACATTTTCGTTGTAACGTGCAGTTCATAAATAAGAAATATAGTGGGTATTATCTTATGTCAACATTCCAGTATTATGTCAGAGAAGCACTGAAATAGGGAGAAGCAGCCAAGAAAATAGTTGCATTTAGTTGCATTTTTTATAGTTATAGGGATTTCTTCAGAAATTTGTTGACATGGTTACGCATATGGAAATGGTGTCGTTAGGCATGGAAAACCTGAGAAAATCTAAGATTAATATTCCTATATGTTTCCGAAATGTTAAGTTTTGTTAAGTTTTCCGCCAGAAAATAAAATATAAGCATAGTTTACAAGTGAAAAGATATATTTCTATACACTTTTGAAATGTAAGGTTTTACAAGGTTTATACTTCCTATAAACATAGGGCATATACAAGCCAGAAAACAAAAAGAAGATTGCCCGATAGAAAAAAATGTGTTATATTGTCGATATGGAAAACCATAGAGCCAAAGGCGGCTTTATCCCTCTTATTTTTCGGAGGGTGTTATAAATGCCCTCCAGACGAAAGAAAGGAGGGCGATAACAATGTATGTTACATATCAAGATTTACTTTTGTTTTGTACGTTTGTTGTTGCCCTTGTAAGTTTGTGTTATACAATCTTCAAGGGAAGAAAATAGCCGCCAACTACTCCCAATAGTTGACGGCTTGCCTTTACAATGTAAATTGTAGAGGTAAGAAATAATTGCTCGGAGGGTAGAGCCGTTTCTATGGCTTTCCCTTTTCTGTTTTTACTATAACATATCTAGCAGCAAGATTCAAGTATAGAACATATGTTTATATGGTATGGTTGAATGGATCGGCTGCTGCCTTCTGTAAAAAACTAGGGAAAACTAGAGATTTTTTCGCTATCAAGATATTTGCTTTCTGTTTTCTTAAAACCATCTTCTAATATGTTTGATGAAATGCGGCTTGCGGAAGAACTGGGGTAAGCAGGGCAATCCAAGCAGCTTATGCAGGAGTAAATGGAAATGTGAAACGATGTAGTATTGGGTATCCAAAGTATAGACAGGAGATTGTTAGAAAAAACTATTTTCCATATAAAAAAGTGATGATATCAATATTATAAGTGATATTATCACCTTTTTGTGTAAGTGTTTGATTCTATTATTTTAGAAAAGGAAAGGAGTATAATAATGGAGTTTGTAAAAAAAGATAATGGTAAAGAGATAGAGATCCGCACTATGAACGATAAGGATATTCCTTTTATTTGCCAAGCAGAGAATGATGAGAGTGAAAAAAATAGGATATATTTAAAGAATCAATTAGCAAACCAAGAAAAGCAAGAGTGTAGTGCATTGTTAGCTTTGTATTGTGGTGAAGTGGCAGGATATGTATTTGTATATTATAAATGTAAATGGGGCGGCTTAGGAAATTGTAATATTCCAGGTATTGTAGACTTATTGGTATTTAAGCCATATCGGCAAAAAGGGGTAGCAACTGCTTTAATGGATATGGCAGAAAAATTAGCAAAAAAATACAGTAATAGAATATATTTGGATGTCTGTTTAAATAGTGAATATGGGCCTGCACAAAGGTTGTATGTGAAAAGAGGATATATACCAGATGGAAAAGGGGTATATTATGAAGAAAAAGTTTGTGATATAAATGCAGAGTGTAAAAATAATGATGAATTAACATTGTGCCTTGTAAAAAAATTGTGAAAAATTCACAAAAAATGTATTCTGATTTTGTATAAGTTTTCAGATTCCCTTAATCTATGCACAGTGATAAAATAAAGGTGATATGTCACTGAAGCATACAGAAAGGAATGGCAACTATGAAAAAAGCGATGAATCAATCCTTGTTGACTTTTATTTTAAATGGAATATCCGTACTTACGCTTGTATTTATGGCATATTCTTTGTTTTCTTACAGTAGTGTAAGTAATGAATTAAGTTTAGCAAGGGCAGAACGGTATGATTTGACTTATAATGCAAACCGGTTTATGAATGGATCTGCATATTTAACAAATGAAGTAAGGGCGTTTGCTGCAACTGGTGCCCAAGAACATTATGATAATTATTGGAATGAGGTAAATAACCTGAAAAACCGGGATCAAGGCGTAGCGGCTATGCAGGAAATTGGGATTACACAGAAAGAACAAGCAATGATTGATAAGATGTATTCTATTTCTAATAACCTAATCCCTTTGGAAGAAGCAGCAATGGAAGAGGTGCAAGAAGGAAAGAAAGAAGAAGCAATTGCCTATGTATATGGGACAGAATATAATACATCCATAAAAGAAATTAACGATTTAAAAAACCAGTTCCTGCAAGATTTGGATGCAAGGACATTAAAGGATATTGGTGAATTGGAAGAAAAAGCAGATACAATAAAAATAAGGATGTTTTTAGCCCTTGCAATTGTAGCAATTATACAGATTATTAGTATGGCAGTTATTAGGTGGAAGATTTTAAAACCAGTTATAGCCGTAAAGGAACAAATGGGGGAAATTTCCCGTGGGAATCTTTCCGCAGAATTTTCTCTGGGATCAGATACATCAGAAATTGGTATGTTGGTGGAATCTATTCATGAAACAAAACGGGAACTGAAAAAATATATCCATGATATTGATTTTAAGTTAAACCAAATGGCAAAAGGGAATATGGATTTAACGATTGATAAGGATTACCGTGGTGAATTCTTACCTATCCAAAAAGCGATGGGCCAGATTTTGGACGCTTTAAATACAGCGCTGTATAAGATACATATAGCAGCAGAACGGGTTTCAGAAGAATCTAGGCAAATGGCATCGGATTCCCAAGTGCTTTCAAGTGGTGCAGTAGCACAAGCATCAGCAGTACAGGAATTATCAGCAAGTATCCAAGAGTTGTCAGGGCAGGTAGATAGGACTTCAGAGGATGCAGAGAGTGCCAGAAAGGCTTCTACAAATGCCACAGCACAACTTGAAATTTGTAATCAAAAGATGGAAGCTTTAACATCAGCAATGGAAGATATTTCAAAATCATCCCAGCAAATTGGCGGCATTATAAAGACAATTGAGGATATTTCATTCCAAACAAATATCTTGGCATTAAATGCGTCAGTAGAAGCAGCACGTGCAGGAGAAGCAGGGAAAGGATTTGCTGTTGTAGCAGAAGAAGTAAAGAATTTGGCAAATAAAAGTTCTGTTTCAGCCAATGATATTACAGAATTAATTGAAGGTTCTATGAAATTAGTACAGCATGGGACCACATTAACAGCTGATACAACAAAAGCACTTTCTGTAGGGGTTTCTGGGGCACAGAAATCAACAGAGTTAGTAGGGCGGATAGCAGAATCGGCAATGCAGCAGGCACAGTCTTTAAGGCAGCTGACACAAGGGATGGAACAAATATCAGATGTAGTCCAAACCAATGCTTCTACTGCAGAAAAGTCGGCAGCATCGGCAGGAGAATTAAATGGGCAGGCAGAGGAATTAAAAATAGCTGTCCAAAGGTTCCAGCTTAGGAGAACAAGATAAAAAGAGGCGTTTAGCCTCTTTTTCAGACTGTAGACAAAGTGGCTCTGAGATTTATAACCCAGAGCCATTTTTCTT
>CAJTLB010000039.1 GCA_910577045.1 uncultured Lachnospiraceae bacterium
GAAAAGCCCGTCATTCACATCCCGTTCGTTATCCCAGATGTTCCAGCCTAGTTCGGCCAGCAATTCTGCTTCTGTCACTGCGAAGGGGACATCCGTAAGGCTGGTCTTGCATTTGAGCTTGGCAGCAACGGCAAGGCATAGGAGGATGTCAAAAGGGATATGGCTGTTATCCCTGCGTTTATCGGGCAGAGCCTGTGTGAGAGGAGCTGTAAGTCCCCTTTTTTTCATGACAAGGAGGATGTCATCGATCAGGTTGGGAAATGACATTTCTGCTGCATCTATTTTTCCAGTGCGAATTGCTTCAAATACCTTTTCTTTATCTTTTTGGCATATCTGTATCATAGTCCACCTCTACTTTAGTATATAATGAAAATCCCTATTCATTATAGCAGATTTTTCAGGACTTAGCTAAAAGACTTATTGAAGAGGTTGAAAAAAGCACTTTACAAATAAAGATTTCTGTGATAGAATAATTAACGTGCCTGTGAGGAACAGGCAGTTAATGCGGAAGTGCTGGAACTGGCAGACAGGCAAGACTAAGGATCTTGTGGGTGTATGCTCGTGTGGGTTCAAGTCCCATCTTCCGCAGTACAAAACCCCGCTGTTTAGTTGGGGTTTATTTTTTTGTGTTGCATTTCGTGTTGCATAGCTTCAAAATGAGTATTTGTTATTTGAGTAAACTTGTGTTCAAAATCTTCTATAGAACCTCTGTAGATATTTTTAAGTGTACCATCACTTGACCAGCCGCCCCGTTGCATAATATATACATCTGGGATACCTATTGCGTGCATGATAGATGCCGAATAGTGGCGCAGATCATGAAATCGGAAATGATGTATATTAAGGCGTTTTAAAGCTTTGATAAATCTGTCTGATACTCTTGATGGGTTTATATTTACAAGTGGGCCTTTCTTTGGGAAAGTGTCAATAACAAATTGTGGCAGCACTACATCCCTAGTACTAGAAGTATTTTTGGTACTTTTAATTATCCATTCTTTATTATTCCCAAGTACCATCGCTTTATTAATTTTAACTGTATTGCCTATTATGTCCTCAGAAGTTAGAGCACATATTTCTGAACGCCGTAATGTTCCAAATGCGGCAAGATAGGAAGCAATAAGCATATCTTTATCCTTATTATGGAAATACTCAATCAGAGCCTTAATATCATTATCTGTTGGCACATAAGTATTTATTTTTTCTTTTTGAGGCAACTTTATTTTAAAATGTAGTTCTGGATAGTAAGTATCAATAACAGCAGAGAAAAGACCATATACATTTTTTACTGTCTTTGGTTTATGTGAAATGGATAATTTTCCTATCCATGCTTGGATATTAGCAGAATTTAGATCCCTAACTGCAATATAGCCTATATCTTTCATCAGATTATTAGAAATACTTTGGTATCCACGAAGAGTAGTAGGGGATAAAATATCCCTTTTAATGTCAAGGTAATTTTTGACAGCCTCATCTACAGTCAGTTTTTTTGAATGAGAAGAAGTTTTTTTCTTACCAAGGGCAAATTCAGCCGCCATATATTCAGATTCTCTTTTGGTCTCAGCTGTAAATGATTCATAGTGTCTCTTTCCATTTTCATCAGTGTAATCATAAACCAGTGTCCGCCACATACCTGAAGGTAATTTTTTTGCTTTTGCCATATCGTATCATTCCTTTCAAAAATAGGGTATAAAAAATAAACCCTAGTAATTTTAAGGCTTATATGATACAATAATGTTGTTGAGTATTGTATCATTAGCCTTATGGTTAATAGGTTACATCTATAAAATCGCTCTGGTGCTGGTAACACTGGGGCGTTTTTATTTACTTGACATTTTTAGTGTTAAGTATTTTTTATAATTGCAATAAAAGTGTAAAGAAAAACAGGAGATAAAGAGTAAAGTGTATAGTAGGGGGTTTACTCATAACTTTTATCTTTTATTTGGGAAATCCAAAATTGGTACTTTTTGCTATTATTTGCTTTGTGCTTTTTGTATGTTTCATAGGTAGTTGGAAATCCATCTATATTTTGTTGAGATAGAAATTCATATTTTTGATATTCCTTCCATAATTCAATGGTAGTTTCACTTATATTATATATCCCATCAGGAAGAGCTTCATAGGATTCATTTTTAAGTACTTGTTGCATATTATCCTGACATAAGTTGAATAGTTTGGTAGATAAATATGTATACCATTTTTGGCTTTCTGTTGGGGTATAATTATACTGCTCAAAAAATAATGATAAACTTTTACAGGATAAGATTTCGTTTGTTTCATCAATAAATAAAGCAATCACTTTCCAGAGTTCATGTTCAATTAATATTTTGTAAAAAAGGCATTTAATAAGTAATTGTTTAAAACTTTCTGAATTATCTAAATCGGGAAAGTTATATTTTTGTAGTTTAACTAAATTTTTTTGTTTTGTATTCCATATAGCTTCTTTATCATTCCAATCTATACCAATACCTGGAGCTATTATTTCTTTTGCATATGATTCACACATACAATAAACGGCTTCACGAAAATCTCCTTTTTTTATTAGGGATAGAATATTTTCTTTTAATTGAAGATTCTGCTTTTTATGTTCTGAAAAATAACTTTCTTCTTCTAAAATTCCTTTTTCTGTTAAAACATAATATAAATCGGGGCATATTTCTTTTCGTTGAGATTCAGAGGTATTTTGGATGATTCTTTGAATAAGTTCTGCTTTTTTACCAGAGACAGGTAAAGCTAAACTTTTTAATATATTTTTTAATTCTGGTATAGTCATTGTTTCTAAAAAATAAGAATGATTATCTCTAGTCAAGTAGCCATTTTCTTTTAAATTAGAAATTGTTTCTTTGTAGTTAGGAAATAAGTCCTTTACAGGAGCATCAATATGCCAATCCATTTTACGATTACGTAGGTAATGAAGAAAAAAGCGTTCTTTATTTGTCAATCCTATAATAGTTTCTTTTTGTTCTGTCTGGTCTAATTTTGATTCTATGGTATTATCAAGGCTAATATCTAATTTATTAAAATCAATGTTTTCTTCTATAGAAAAACTTGTAAGTGTAGCTTGGGCTAATGGTTCTTCTTCAGATCGTTTTATAGAACTTTTTTCTTGTTTATGTGTTGGAATAATATTGAATATATTTATAATTGTTTTTTTATGTTTTTTATAAAATAAGTATATTAAAATAATAAAAGGAAAAGAAAAAAGGCAAATGACGATCACCCAATCTATAATACTATAGTGTGAACAATTCATGCGAATTCCTTTAGGAATATAGATAATCCAAATAATCATAAATATAATAAGAAAAGCCTTTTCGAAAAGTTTATTTGAATTTTGTTTTTTTCTGTTGTGTCTTTTCATAAAATACCTCATGAAGATGTGATTTAACTTAATTGTCTTTTTATGTAATTATGATTTTAAAAAGTTTTTTGAGAAATACTCTGCTATATTAAAATGATATAAACTCATATCCTATAACTTAAAGTTTGCATATATCCAATAATTTCTATTTTTAATAATTCATTTTTCGTTAGAAAGATATAATTTTGAACATATATATTTTTGTAATTCTGTTATAGATAGTTCTCTTAAAGAAATATTTTGGGGTTGAATATGGGACATAAATATAAGTGCAAATAAATTAGCTTCATATTCTGGTATTTCTGTTGATATTTCTTCTGAAAATATGTTTAAATCATCATTTCCATGCAGTAAAATATGTCCTAATTCATGTGCCGCAATAATTTTTCTTGAGTAAGCATCATATTTATTGTTAATGTACACACAAAATTTTCGTTTATAGTTTTCTTCTTTATGAGTAAACCCTCCAATTTTTCCTTTTAGATTTATAAACGAATAATCAATATTAAGGTAATTAAAAATTTGTAGAGCATTTCTTGTTTTAAAACGTTTATAACAGTTTTCAGCGCATTGAGCAATTTCTTCATATCTTTCATATGTTAATTTCAATGGCTATTCTCCTTTTTTCAATGGTGGTTTATTATGTTTATATATTGCATTTGCAATAGTAAGAATATCTGCATCTATTGTGTACTCATCTTCTTTTAAAGCAGCAAGAAGTTTTTGTGATTTCAAATATTTTTTTGCATCTTTGACATTTGAAAATTTTTCGTTTTCTATATAATTTTCATTAGAAAGGATATATTTGTCAATGTGAGTAAGTTCTTCAACACGTTTTGTAGCTTCATACTTTCCCATGGCATTGAGTGCTTCATAATATTTGATAATTTCAGGAACTTTTTGCAATGGAAGTTCCATAACATTAGATTTCCCAACAATCCAAGAAGGATTCACGTTTAGTGCTATGGCTATAGATTCAACAACAGGAATTTTTATAGAATTTATTTTTCCGTTCTCATATCGTTGTACAGTTGATTTTGTTACCCCTACTTTTTGGGCGACATAATCTAATGTAACATTTCTTAGTTCTCTAGCATATTTTATCCGATTACCTATTTCTATGTTTGTCATAACACTTCACCTCTCATAAATACATTATACTATATGTTATTGCACAATGCAATAGAAAAAAGTAAAATAATTCAAAAAAGTTGCACAGAGCTATTGACTTATTTGTTGCGTAGTGCTACTCTTATAAAAAAGGGAGGGATTATATTGATTAACACAAATAAAATTAAGGGAAGAATGGTAGAGATGCAGATAACACAGAAAGATGTTGCTAATTTTCTTGGGCTTGCGCAACCAACTGTTAATCAAAAGATAAATAACATTCGACCTATGAATTTAAACGAGGCGGAGAAGATTTCAGATTTATTGAATATTACTCCAGAGGAATTTGCTATTTATTTTTTTTCAAGTGTTGTTGCATAGTGCAAAAATAATGTAAAAAATGAAATACTTAATCGGTTTTGCAAGTCTTCAAAAAAATAGCCTGACAGAGTAATGGAGTGGGCTATGGTTTCAGAATAGGAAAAGTAAGAGGGAGTGAGAAAGAAACGAAAGCATTTGAGTATCAGCAGACAGAGTTTTTACTTATAAGGTTAGGAAACATATCTGCTTTGAAAGTTTTTGGAGAGGGTTACATACCAGTATCAGATTACAAAATACAAAGCTCCGCAGATGGTGAAACAGAGCTTTGTATAACAATTAAAGGAATACCTAATGAGTTTGAGTTAAAGGCTAATTTAGTGGAATTAGGGAAATAAATTTAGTTATTCAGGAATTAAGTTCAGCTAATAAAAGATAGGAAAGGAGCATGAGGAAATGCCTAAATTAAAGCCTTCCCCTATGGAAGAAAAACGTGGGGCTATAAGGGATTATATATCTGGGGGAATGGCCCGGTATAGCATAGGGTACGAGGAATTAGCTGCTGTGGCGGGAATCTCATCAAGGACATTATATAATCGCATGGAAAAGCCAGAGACATTTACCATAGAGGAGTTAATGCGGATTTTTAAAAAGTTGAATATCTCATTAAAAATTTATAGAAGAGATGAAGATTTAGTATAGAACGTTTTTGGAGGAAAAGATTGAGAATTATAGGATATAGCATAATAGGAGCTGTTCTTGCTTCCCTTCTCCTTTTTGGTAAACAGGAAAAAGAAAATTTTGTTCAGGTGCAAGGAATAAGAACTTCTATACATATCAGGAAAGAACCAGAAGAGGAATTAGAAGAATTACTACCTCTTACAAAGACATTTGGGATTTATAATCTGACAAGCTATGAATGGGACATATTAGGACAAGTCATTATGGCAGAGGCCAGAGGGGAGAGTTTTGAGGTTCAATATTATATTGCATGTACTATTCTAAACCGTGTAGAAAGTGAGCTTTTTCCCAATACCATACCAGGAGTGATCTATCAAACAAAACCAAGCATTCAGTTTTATGGAGCATGGGACACCAACCAGTATGAAGTAACCGATTCGGTCTGGGAGGCAATTCGGGCAGCGCTTTTCTATAATGATTTACCATCTGACGTGTATTACTTTACATCAGATGGATACTTGCCAGAGACAGAACCATGGAAGCAGATAGGGAATATGTGGTTTTCGAAACAAGAGTGAAGGGAGATGAGGAAGAACATGAATCAGGAAAAAAAGAAGGCAACATTAGACAAAGGAATCATAGGGTATCAGCTTGTAAGAAAGACAAAGCTGGAAGCAAATGCAAAGAAGAGAATTTTTGCTTATATGAGAAGCATAGCACAGAACCAAGAAACCATACAAAAAGGATAAGGACGAACCATGGAGGAAAAGGAAGTATTAGAACAAGCAAGAAAGAACGCATGGTCCTTTCCAGGGCTTACCCCACCCAATAATGCAGCTTATATAGGGGCAATCGAGGCAAAAGAAGATACTTATTTTTATTACCAAGACAAAGAAGGAAATTTCTATTATGATTCACAACAGATCCGCCGTTTTGAATTGGAAATGAGAGAAGCACAGAAAAAGAAACAACAAAGAAAATAAGGAAAGAGTTCATGAAACAAGACATAAGAAGGATTTGTATTGTTCATGGGATAAACAAGAAAATGCTCTGGTTAGTGCGACAACACAACCAGAGCCAACAACTATAACTTGGAAAACCTGTATCTGTATTCATTATAGCATAGTTTCTAGGAAAATACAAGAAAAATGCTAAAAAAGCAGCAAGTTTATGAAATGGTATAGGTAGAAGAGGAATGGTTTGTTGTAAAAGTATTTTTTACAAAGAAAGGAGCAAGAAGGAATGGAAAACTTGTACTATTATAACTTGTGTAGAGAAGTGCCACAGACCGCACAAAAGAGAATACAAGGTGGAAGAATCAGTGGAATGACAGATATAAACCCTATGTGGAGAATTAAGAAGCTAACAGAGATATTTGGTCCATGTGGAATAGGTTGGTATTATAAAACAGTAAGGGAATGGTTAGAACCTTATCAAGAGACCGTTGCTGCTTTTGTGAAAATTGAATTATACATAAAAGTAGATGGGGAATGGTCTATGCCAATCCAGGGGACAGGAGGCAGTATGTTTGTAGAGATACAAAAAAATGGGGCACATGTCTCCGATGAGTGTTATAAGATGGCAACTACGGATGCGATTTCCGTTGCTTGTAAGCAGTTAGGGATTGGGGCAGATATTTACTGGGATAAAGATAAAACAAAATATAGTCCAGCAAATAGAGAGGATACCAATGAGGCTGCTGCCAACCAGCAGACCCATACGCAAACAAAGCGAAAGGAAGTAGCTTCTGCAGAAGAAGTAAAAAAGCTTCGGGAACAGCTTATGTTAGAATGTCAGAGGACAGGGGCAGGAATGATATTCCTAAGAAGAACATACCACATTGAAAAAGCAGAGGATTTGTCTGTTTTACAATTAAAAGATGCCATAAGAATATTGAAGGGTAAGCCGGATAAAGAAATAGCTTAATCAGGACTACTCTTTGCAGAATGGTTAAGTGGGAATAAAAGAAAAGAGAGGGATTAGAGTGGCTAAAGTAGGAATGGATAGTTTCCTTTTAGATTGCCACACGAACGACAATATCTCTGAAATAGAAGCAGAATATGGAGTAAAAGGGTTTGCAGTAGTTGTCCGGCTCTGGCAGAAAATATACAGTGAGAAGGGTTATTATTGTGAATGGATTGAAAGGAGTCCACTTTTGTTTTTGTCGAATTGGTTCGGTGGAAACAGCGGTGTGACAGTCAGTTTAATAAAGGATATTGTAAGCAGGTGCTTAAAAAATGGCATCTTTGATGTCAAGATGTATGAGGAATACTCCATTCTCACATCAGCAAGGATTCAGAAGCAATACTTT
>CAJTLB010000040.1 GCA_910577045.1 uncultured Lachnospiraceae bacterium
AAGTACCAATACCTCATTCATACTAACGTTTTCATTTACTTGTAATGCTCTCATAATATACTTGCTCCTTTCTGTTTTTTAAAGTTGTGTAAAATGTGTGTAAATTTTATAAATAAAAAAAATCCAAGACGATATAACGCTTGGATTTTCCTTTTTTTAACTTTAACCGCGGTTTGAATACACTAACTGCCTCGTTAGGTTGATACTTACCAACTGACTGGGAAAGATATTCTGTTGCACTTTTGATTTCCCTAGATGCTACGCCTACAAAATCTGCTGCCACATTATGTTCCCCAAAACCAATTACTTGGCTTTCTTTGTTATAAACCAAAGGCATACCAAATACTACTGGCTCTGTCCCGCCTAATGCGTGTACATCAATAATCATATCTGGCTGCCTGGCATAATCCCCCGCATATCCATGTGTCATAGTCCTTCCAATTACGTTTCCTTTCATTCCTTTTTCCCTCCATTCTTGTGTGGATTCATAGCATCATATGCTTTTTGACAGGCATCCAAATCAATATGGGATGTAGCATCCTTTGCATGTGCCATATTTTCTTTTGTTGTCTGTACAATTTTCTCCATTTCATTTACTTCTCCACTGGTTATATAAGAAATCAGCGAATCTGTAACCGCTTTTCTGTCTGCGCTATCCTTAATCTTAGCAATAACAGGCCTGATCTGTTTTACTATCTCTACTAAGATTGCTTTATCTGCTACACAAGCAGCTTGGTCTTTTTCTTCTGCTGGCACTACCTTTGCCTCTGTTGTAGCTGCTTTCCCTTCTGTAAGATTTTCTATCAGGCTATCTAGTGGGTCCTTGTCCTGTTCTAGTTCCTCCTTCTTTCCAAGCAGCTGTAAAATCATATCTAGCTTACTATCTAAACTAGAAGCATCTTGATTTTCTTTTCCTTCTTTTTTCTCCTCTTCTTTCTTTTCTACTTCTGTCCCTTGATCGGCTGCTTCCTCCATGACATCTGCTGCGTCCGCTGCCAATGTCTCCAACTCTTCTGCTGATGCATCCTTGGCTGCTTTGGCAAAGAGTTTAAAAAATAAATGGTTCTTTTTCATCTTTTCCTTCCTTTCTGGCTGTTTTACGGTTTCTACTTTCTTTTTTGAATCTAAAATCGCCACCTGTTTCCCAGCTCTTCCACGCATTACTACCGCAATATGGTTCCCCCGGATATGGTGTTGCGAATAGCTTCCATCTCCATTATCTGTATAACTACATTCATATCCACAGCTTATCTCCCTTTTTCCTTCTTGGATTGCCTTTATCAAAGACTCGTCTTGGATATGTAAATCTGCAACTACATGCTCTTTCCACTTTCCTTCGCCCCTCCTCACATTTTGCGCATGGCCTTTCGCATAAATACTATATGTGTCTGGGGTAAGCAAATCTGGCGGATGCTCCTCTGTTACAGGTTTCCCTTCAAAGCTAGATAAAGCCTCTTTGGAAAACACCTCTTCAGGAGAACGGTATACTTTTACTACTTTTGAACAATCCCCCTCCAGCTTCAATTCACTTTCCAAATATTCCATTTCTCCTGTCCGGGCAATTGGTACATTTCGGCAAATTAAAAAGCCCTCAACCGTTTCCATCTGGTTGGGGCTTATCGTATAGCCATAATATGCAATCATTCTATTTTCCTTTCTTTTTTATAGGCAAATGATACTTTTCTCTTAGCTTATTTATCTCTTCCTGAAACCAATGAGATACTTTGCATAACTCTTCTTCACTTGGTCTCCCATCCATACCTATATAAGCCTTATCTGCTTCGGCATAACGTTCTAATATTTCCTTTCTTCTCTTTATACATTCATCCATTAAGGCTTTTCCTTCTTCTTCATAAGTCATCCTCTTTTCCATCTCTCCTAACAAAATGTTTTCTTTATCATACTAAACTAATAAGATTTCTTTAATTTTTTCTGCTTCTTCAACTGTTATTTCATCGTAATCCCAATCTTCCCCCACAAAAATACAGGCTTGCTCTGGTGCTGGCACCCATAAATTAGTATTTTTATCATATCGTTCAAAATTTCCATTATAAAACCGATATAAACGATTTGCCTTTTTTTTGTCATAACCATAAACAAAATAGAAATCTTTCATAAAACCTCCTAATTAATTTGCCCAATATTTGCAGGTATCTCTAACCGTTCTGATAACTCAAACATCTTTTTATTTAATTCAGCTCTTCTTTCTGGTGTGGTAGTGTCTTTTCTTGCTTCTTCATAAAGTTTGTGCATTACTCCATTTTTAAGTTTAAAACTTTCTGGTGTATGGAACTGAATTTCAAATTTCTGTCCAGAAGGTGCCTGAAAAATACAGTTGACACCTTTATAAGCAGAAGAATGATTCAACCAAGTATTTTTTACTTTTATTGCTTTATATCCCTTTTTCTTCAAAATATCTGTCACACTTTTATAAGCATTGGAAAGGTTTAAGGCACTATCCTGATAAGTATAGCGAATTACATCATTTGTTGAATGAATGGTATCTGTAATTACCTGTGAATTTAAACTATATTTACTATCTGTCCCTATTTTTCTCATAAAAGATTCTTTTGTTTTTATACGATATTCCAAGCCCACCATAGAAACCCCAGTAGTATCTGAAACCTTCCTTAAATCTGCTGTAATTTCTGGCTCATTAGCAATTATTTTATTATAAGCATTTGTCTTTTGATAAATAGCTTGTGTTTCTTTCCACTGTTCCGTTTTATTATACTTCATTTCACGGAATTTTTCAAAGTCTTTTGGCACCTTATTCCCAAGAACTTCTTGGTATGCCTTATGTTGCTTTTTATCTCTCAAGAGTTTTTGCCGATTTCGTACTTTCTCTCTATATGCTTCTATCTGTTTCTTACTTCGCGGATCATTCGTGATAGGGTTCTTTTCAAAACTAGAGAAATCCTTGTCTTTTTGAATTTGTTCTTCACTTTTTCCAATAGTTGTATACTTCACAATCGAATGAAGGCAATTTGGATGAATATTCAAATAGGTGTTGCTAATATCATCACTACCTGCCGCATCTATCTTCCCAAATGCTTTTGTAAGGGCGGGATACTCTGGATTTGTCCCAGAACGGCTATATACCCTTCCTTCTAATGGAGCACAAACAGGGCAGGTAGCCCCTATCTTTACAATCTTATATAAGTCATGCCCTGGGTCTGCTGTTAAGATTGCTGCTACTTGCGCCTGCCTAGCGGTTGTCCTAGTTGCCATATTACAATAGTCAGATAAGCTCCACTTCCTTCCTGCTTTATCCGTAAAAGAAGTAATTCCCTGGCTTCTTAGGATTTTTTCCATATCCACTTTTGCTTGTCTGGCACCATATCCTGCTGCCTTACTTTCTGTTACGGTTTTCAAGGCTGCTTTTCTAAGTGCATCTTCTTCTTGCCTTGCCAATAAAAAGATTTTCTCAACACTTTTTTGTGCAGAAGCAGAAGCCTCCATCACCTCTCCAAGCAAATTATTAGATAATTGTTGTATGGCACTTGTTTGTGCAATCGTAAGGCTTCTAGCATTGGCATACCCTTTTGCTGCCTTTTCTGTTTTATAAAATATTTTTTCTAACATAGCTGGAATATAATCCCAGCTATTATCCACCATCTCTTGTAAGATTTTCTGTGTCCGTTCTAATGCTGCTACTTCCGCATAATCTACATAATTATGGGTACGTTTTCTTTTTATTTCATGAATTAATCTTTGCTCTGTTTTCAAATACAAAAAACGAAGATATGCCATCACATCTTCTTCCTTATCAGGAGGTTTTATATATTTTACCATTCCTTATGCTTCCTCCTCATAAGAAGGAACCATCAACCCTGCCATTGGGTCCTGCATCGATTTATAATCAGAATATGTTTTTCCCTCACTTCGCTTTATCTCCTCATCGGTTATCTTATGAAATAAGCCAATTTCCTCTGACAATCCTTTCAACTCTTTTTTAGTAGTTGCTGCATCCATTAAATCGCTTTGATAAACAGATAAAATGGATTGTGTTTTCTTTTCTGCAATCGTTGCTAATTCCTCTGAATCTGGTGTTTGAAGAGGCGGAAAATCAATTTGCATATTCTCTGGTACCTCTCCCCAGGCAGACAATGCCATAATGGGCAGTATTTTTTCCAAAATAGGTCGGAAATAATTTTCTCTTAACCCATCTATGTAATCATAGTAGTTATTCATGTCACTCTCGCCTGTGGAATTCATTCCTGCAGGAGAACGGCCAAATAACTTTGTTACAGGGGTCCTTGCTGCCCCTGCTACATCCATCATCACACGATCATATACTTCAGGAAGCCCTGTAAAAGTGTATTGTGTATTATGTATGGCATCTCCTTTATTCACCAGCCTTGTACCAAAGTTACTTTCTATCACACTTTGTGCCCGTAATGTTTCCCAAAACCTACGTTGTGCTTCTGTATTATTAACCGCAAGCATTTGATCCAAGGAATCTGTTTCCATATAATTGATATTTGCCCGGAATGTAAGGGCTGCTATATTAGAAGAAACATTATCCCGTTTTACCAGCTCATGATAAATTGCTTCTAGTTCTGATTCACCCCAGTAAAGCTCTGCTACCTTCTCATAATAAGGCAGCTCCCTTCCTATAAACCGGACAATGCGGCTATGATGTACTCTGGATACCATAACCCCTGTCTCCTCATCACGGATAGAATAATACTTTGGTAGCCCAAAATCAGGGTCTGCTATATCTGCCACGATTTCCGATTCTGGATAAATCCCACTCCACCTATCCAAAATATGTATCCCAAGGAATGTATCTGGTAAGATAAATCCATAATCCAATGGTTCCGATAGATTATTTTGCCCTTTAATGAGAATAAGCCCTGCTGCCCCACCATAAAGCCTTCCCCAATACATTCCTTCTAAAATAGACTTACGTAGATGTACAACCCTTTCTAGTTTCTGTAATGTAGCCATTTGTTCTGGTGTTACATTACTTTGTAAGATATACCACTTTCTAACAATATCATCTGGAATGGTAGAAATAATATTTTGTGCAATCCAATTTTCTCTGTATAAACTGGTAAGAAGCTGGTGGTTCTGTGTCATTCTAGTAAGAGGATATTCTGTAGCCTGCAATAAATCTTGTGTCCCAACTCCAAGTCTTGCTATAGGGTTCGAAAACGCATCCTTTACCTTTATTGTACTTTTTCCATTTTCCTGTTTCTTTCGGCTTCTCTTTGACATCTATATTCCCCTTCTCCATTCTGGAAGTTTTGTGAAACAATAATACCTTAACGCATCTGGCCCATGGTCTAATTGTTTTAATGGTTTCTCTTCCCCTCGTTTTACTGCTTTTTCGTCCCAAACATAAGATCGTAATTCTTTTATTAGGCCCTCACATCTTTTATGAACCCTAATTTTCCCTTGTGTAAATAAAGATGACACTACCCGAATCCCGTCTAATACATCATTTTCGGCAGCAGTAACTACATATCCATGCCCACGTAATTCTGTTATAAAACTGGCAGCAGAAGGATCGGATACTATTTCACATTGAAGCTCTGGATTATTCCCCATAAACTCCTTCATATCCTCTCCATATTCCTTATCGCTCTTTTGTCGCTTTTCTATACGGCTATCCCATCTATATTCCCTGTCTACCCAAATAACCATCCCATCATCATAAATATCTAAAAATACACATGGGTTCGTTGTCCCATAATCTATGGAAATTGTCCTTATAGATAAATATTCCAGCCCTTTTGGCCTGCTATCTTCTTGATAGATATTCCTTTCTATAAAGGAAGTATAAATAAGACCTTCTGCAACTGCCCATAACCCTTTTATATAACGCAAAAAAAAGACACCAGAATACATTTCCTGGTATCTCTTTTTCACTTCTTCCTCTAAGGACAAATTATCATCCATCTCAAAGTGAAGATATAATAATTGTTTTTCTTTTCTTTTATCGATCCATTCTAATTTAAACCAATGGATTGGACTATCTGGATTACAATTAAACCACCATTTGGAACCAGCTACCGAACAACGTCCTGTTGCCTGGTTTACAAAAGATTCTGGCATGAGTGCCACCTCATCAAAAAATGCCCCTGCTGCTGTAATTCCTTGCACCAGTTCCTGCGAACCTTCATCTTTTCCACCAAATATATAAAAATAATTTGTTTTACCATGTCTTGTTACTTCTAACATATTTGGCGTCTCGCCTGCAATATGGTGGTTACACAAATAGCCCCTACTCCGAAGCATTGCTTTTAAATTGGTTAATACATTTCTTTGAAAAGAGCTTATCGTTTTTCCTGCCATAATAAAATTTTGCCCATTAAAGCTTTCCATTGCCCAAAAAACAAACCCCAATGACATACATACGGTTTTTCCTGAACGGATTGCCCCATCAGCAATAATCCCATTTTTTTCTTTTACTGAAGAGGAACTGCACCACCAATTCAATACTTTCCTCTGTTTTACAGAAAAGGGCTTAAACTTAAATATTGGTTGTCTCTTCATCTTCCATCTCATTCCAATCTGTACTAGCACTTCCCTTCAATGCTTCTAAGAACCCATCATCTACAGCTTCCTCTTCACTATCCACTCCCATCTTTGCCTTAACCACTTCCATATGCAATTTTTGTTCCTCTTGGTCTATCTCTGTTTTCTCTGTCTGCCCTGAATATCGGGCAATCACTTCATATGCTTTCACATTTCCAGAAAGGGCTTCTTTTATCATAGCAGCATTAATAGCACTTTCTAGTGTACTATCAATTCCTAGAGATTCTAATAAAGGAGTCCACTCTGGACTATCTATTTTTAGGGTTAAAAGCTGGTTCAGTGTACGCCGAAAATCTGCCTTGCGTTTCCTAGATTCTCCAGACGCTTTTCCGCCTTTGCTTGCTATTTCCCGTAGTTCACCCGTGGTTCGTTTATCAAAACCTTTCTCTTTTATGTTTTCATAGCCTGCCACCACCTCACCTTCCTATCTCTTCTAATACAAAAAGAAAAGCACTTAGCTATTAATTTGCTAAATGCTTAGAATATCCTACTACAAAGACACAATTTTTTTATTTTAATTATACCACAAAAAAACCGAACAAAACGAACAAGTTTAATTTTTTTTCAAAAATCTGTCACTTGTTATTCTACAACTATCTGGTGAACCTCCTACTTTGTTTGCAATTTGTACCCATGATAACCCTTCTATGTAACGCAATTCCAGAATTCTTCTTGTCCTGCTATCACTCACCCCTTCTATCTTCTCTTCTATTATAGTAATTAATTCTAAAAGTTCCTGCTGCCTTTCTGCTAAATTATGTATCCTTTTCTCTAATAATCCTTTCTTTTGTTCATAATATGGATAGGGAAACCCTGTGATTCTTACGGTTCCTAATGACTTTTTCCCCTTCTTTCCACAAGATACCGAATCGGATTCCAGATAGTTGCTTTTATTCATTTTTTCTATTTCTTTTTGAAGCTCTTGTATCTTTATTTCCTTTTCTTCTATTTCTGCTTTTAAATCATTTAGCTGCCCTATCAAATACTTTAAATTTTCACCTTCATATTTCAACCATATTCTCCCCTTATTCTTTATTTACTCCTGTTAAATCCTTTCTTATTTCCCTTCCAATCTTTCTAATGCTCCTCTTGCTTCCTTAACAATTTCTATTGCATTCCGGTATACATTTGCTTCTATGTCCAATATATCCACCGCGATCATATCTCCCGCTTCATCATACTCCGCTGCCTTTTGTTCAGCACATTCAACATATTTTTCCAGTG
>CAJTLB010000041.1 GCA_910577045.1 uncultured Lachnospiraceae bacterium
CTCATAAACTTATTTTAGATATTTCGCTTGTCTACTTGACAAGGGGCTGATCATTTTCATTTTCTATATGCTCTAACGCTGTTACTATATTTGATTTTGATTGATATGATTGATTACGCTAATTGCGTAACCTCCGCTTCAAGTTCCTTTAATTCGTCTAATGATAATGAGGGAACACATAGTGCGATTTCATCAAGTGATAGCTTTCCCATTTTTATCATTCTTTCCGCTGTTTCTCTAGCTTCATCATGCCTTTCACTTCTGATAAACGACTTCATAATCTGTTCTTCATCAAACAAACTCATCATAATCGTCACAACCTCCTTTTCTCTCTGCGCTAAATATTCTCTTAAAACATTCCTGTCCTTGCATATGCGGATTGTTTCTGTAACTGCCTTTTGTGTCATTCCGTGCTGCTTTGTCTGTTCGTTAAAAACTTTGCAGAAAATAATGTACTGATTGATAATGTCGTCTGTATCGCTTTCATAGATAACTTTTGCTTTTACCTCAATGTCTATATCCGCACCCTCAAAAAATTCTTTAGACAGAGATATTTTATCAGGTTTCCTCCCTTTGTTTCCCGTAAAAATCACATAAAGTTCAGGCTTTGGCATTTTTACTTTCTTGCTTTTGTAATAGTCTTGGCTGGTACGCTGAAAATATTCGTGATAACTCTGCGCAAGATACAGCAAAATTCTTACTAAAATATTCACTGTCTATGTTGACTGCGCCTCCACAAGTATCATCAACTTATTATTGACAATAAACCCTAAATCGTTATACAGATTATCAGTTAGCACATTTGTGATTGTTACATTGGTAAGTGAGTCCTCTGTCGCTGTGGTGTCCTCTGGGTGGAGCGTTTTATATAGCTTTAGCAGATAACTCTTGTTTTGAAAAAGGTCAAGAAATACGCTGTTTTTTGCTGTACGCTTTGCCATGACTTCCTCTATCTGTTTTATATCGTCCGACACCTTATCACCTTGATTTCTAAAAATCTGTGACACAAGATACGATATATCCTGTTCTTGCCACACTTCAATTATACAAAAAAACGCTTGTCTTTACAATAAAATTCACATTAAATTTCCTTCTCCCTCCGTTTCGTTCTGCTCTGTTGCCTGTTCTGCTGTCGGCTCTCGTTCTGAAGTTCTCTCTCAAGGTTCTTTTTGTTATAGCCGATTACCTTGGCATAAGCTAATTCTGTGGCGGTTTTGGTCTGTTCCCTGCCGATACTGTCATATTCAGGCTGCAAAGATGTGACCCCAAAACCGCCATAAAATACATGGGGCACTATCTGTGGCGTCCTGTTATTGCCACGTCTCGAATTGACAAATATGATGGCGACTTTGTCACCTTCCATTACAACCGCCATGAAGATGACACCTATGTGGAAGATACTCTTCCTGTTATGGCGTTTATAGAACGTCTCATCCGCCATATCCCGGAAAAGTATTACAAAATAATCCGTGAGATGGTATAATAAAGTTGTAACACCAAACAGGAAATAAATGATATATTCAATATAATGAAAAGGAAGGTGTTACACATGCCAAAAACAAAGGTTTGTGAGCCAGAATTCAAAAAGAAAAACGGCGTCCGCTGGCTTCTGCGCCAGATGGGCATCTGCCCAAATGCCTATTACAATCATAAAAAGAACAGGAAAGCAGGCTACAGACAGAAGAAAGAGAAATTTAAAAATAAGATTCTACAAATATACCATGAATACTCTGGAAATCCAGGATACCGGATGAGGAGGGTTTATTTACTGCGGGCAAAAATCAGTTTGAGCAATACAAGTGTATTAAAATATATGCAGGAATTGGGGATCCAATCCACAGTGACGCCAAAAAAGCCTACATACAAAAAGGGGGACTGCTATAAAAAGTTTGAAAATCATCTAAATACACAGTGATCAGGGTTCACAGTATACTGAAAAGCATCCTATTTTCAGAAGCTTTCACCAATGGCGCACTGCCCTTTTTCTGCCCTTGGCTATGACCCGCTAAAATGCGAATGTGGTACTACCATGCTGTTTTTAGAACTCTATTTCAATCACAAACATGTTTCTCTAGAAATGGTGTGCGCTGCCTGTTTGGTTTATCCGCAAGAGCTTCAAAGCATATCAAGGCTCAATCTGTAAGTAGTAAATGGGTAGTAAATTCAAGCTGCTGTCTTGCGGAAATGCCCGTAAACCGGGGTTTTTTTGAAATAATCATTTAATTTATTTAAAATTTGATATGTTTTTAGATAAGAAAGAGGCTAATAATGGATATTGATAATGTATTACAAAATATAGATTTTGCTAAAGAGGAACACTTTATACAGATAAAAGAGATAATTAACCAAGAACTTCAGCAATTAATTGATAACAATTACTATATACCTAATATACATGAAAGGCTGTTAATATCTGCCCAGCAGCAAGTAATGCCCTTTATTTGTACAATCTTAGATTTCCAAAGCTTCCATGAATTTACTGATTTAAAAAATGCTGTTAATGATATTATTGCCTGCCAAAAAGAAAACAAGGCATTGCCTTACCCTAATATGCAGCATTATAAAGATCTATGTTATAATACTGCATTTATTTTTGATACCAATATGGAAGATGAATGTACCAAAGAAGAAATAGAAAAATTTGACCTTTTACGTGATGCGTATTACGAAGACACCTTCCAAACAGATTATGAAACACAAATCATTACACAATGCTTTTGGGATCCTATTTTTAATGAATACTATAATTTCCTATCCTACTTTAGTATAGAAAATGGTGACAAAGAAAAAGAAATAGAAATTTGCAAAACCTTAATTAATGACATTCTTTTTGATATATTTTGGACTTTAGATAATGAATGTGCCCACACTATAGAAAATTCCTACTTTAAACAAGCCGCAACAAATCTCTTTGCCATACAAAATACCCTAACCTACTAAACTACGTAGCATAAGGGACATGGTATTCCTAAAAGGAGTCCCTTGAAAAGCACCAGCGCTTAGCGAGGTATTATCGAGTTTAGCGCCTGCTGTGCTTTGAACGGAGCGAAAGCGGGACGACTGTAGGAATACCATGTCCCTTATGCGGCCCTCTTTAGTCTTCCCCTAAAATCTTTTTCAAAAAAAATATTCTCTAAAAAATCTTGACAAACATATAGAAGTGCGATACAATAAATATCGTCCGATTTGAGGAATCAAAGAGGTGTGTGCGTGTAGCTCAGCTGGATAGAGCACTTGGCTACGGACCAAGGTGTCGGGAGTTCGAATCTTCTCACGCACGTTTTTATTAAGAAGGTGTAAGGTGAAAACTAACACCTTCTTTTTTATACAAAAAACCTATTTCCAATCCCTTCTAAAGCAATATTTCTAACACCAACACAACTACACAAGACCCTACTGCCACTGGCAATAACCCTGCCCCCAAAAAAGCAAGTACCATCGCTACTGCAAATCCAGCAATCCCAGTAAATATATTTCCTGTCGCATAGAAAATTGCTGGTACTGTCATTACTGCAAGCGTAACATATGGCACATAATATAAAAAAGAACGAATAAAGGTATTCTTAATTTCTTTTCTAATTAAAGTCAAAGGCAACACACGAATTAAGTAAGTAACAACTGCCATAATTAAAATTGAAATATAGATATTATTCATTTTCTTTCTCCTCTATTGGAAATAATATAGCAGAAATTGCTGCAATCGCTACTGTTAAAAGAATAATCTTTAAACCAGATGATATTTCTTTTATCCATGGTAAAATACTCACTAAACTGCTTACTATCATAGAAACCAGTATAATTCCTGCTAATGTTTTATTTCTTTTTGCTGGTGGTATAATCACTGCTAGAAACATGCCATATAAGGCAATATTCATAGCCTTTACAACGGATAAAGGCAATAAATTGCCAGAAATTACCCCTAATATGGTTCCTATTGTCCAACCGGGGACTGCTATACTCATTGCCCCATATTGATAAAATGGATGCAACGATTTTGGCACACTGACTGCTATCCCAAATATTTCATCTGTTACGCCAAATGCCATAAAAAATCTATGAAAAAATGCTGTTTCTTTACTTAACTTCTGGGACAGTGCACAAGACATTAAACAATAACGCAGATTTATAATTAGTTGGCTTACTGCTAGTTCTAAATATCCGCCGCTTGCCTGTATAATAGAAAGTGCTGCAAATTCTCCGGCAGAGGTTAAATTAAAAAAGGACATTACCCCTGCTTGTGTTGCACTAACCCCTGCATTTTTTGCTGCTATGCCAAGGGTAAAGGATACTGCCAAATATCCCATGCCAATTGGCAGTCCATCCCGCACCCCCCTTATATACCAAAACCTTTTTTGTTCCATCTTTACCTCTTTTTCAATCCTTCTCTATTCTATATCCCAGTTAAATGCTCCTTCAATGTTTCACGTACTGCCCCGTCTCCCTTAAGCATACTATAAAACATCTTTTTTATTTTATCTGCAAGCCCTATAGCCACTAAATCACTTCCAAATAAAGAAACATTTGACAAAATATTATCTAATATCTTTAATTCTTCTTCCTGGCATCCTAGTGTAATATTGGATAGCTGGGCTGTTAGCTGCTCTAACATTGGATCAGGAGAAAGCGGCATTTGATTCCCATTGTCATCTATGCCTATTAGGTAACGGAACCAGCCTGCTATTGTTAAAGGAATAAAAGTAAGTTGTCCTATCTGTAATTCAATATTATTTTTATAAGCTTTTATTGTTTCTCCAAAACGTATAGCCAGTTTTTGGCTTGTGTCTGTTGCAATCCTTTGTGGTGTGTCTGGAAGGAACGGATTTGGCAGGCGCTCCATCAATACTTCTCTTAAAAATTGCTTAGGCGATAATATCCCTGGATCAGTTACCACAGGAAGCCCTTCTTTATACCCAATTTGCTCTACAAGTTTTCTTAACTGGGGATCGTTCATCTCTTCTGCAATACTATGATAACCTAATAAACAGCCAAATATAGCTAATGTGGTATGTAATGGATTTAAACAAGTAGTTACTTTCATCCGTTCTGCTGCATTTACAATATCACGGGTTGTCATATATACTCCTGCTTGTTCCAAAGGCGGCCTTCCATTTGGGAAATTATCTTCTATTACTAAATATTGTGGTATTTCAGTATTCACAAATGGCGCTATATAGGTATTTTTCTTAGTAACTATTGGTGACATATCTTCTACACCGGCTGCTGTTAGCAATTCCTCTGTTTTCTTTGAAGGACGTGGTGTTATTTTATCAATCATTGACCATGGGAATGATACTTTTTCTTTGTTTTTTAGCCACTTGATAAAATTTATTGACACAAAACCTTTTTTTTGCCATATTTCTGCTACTGTTAAAATACTAGCAGATAACTTTTCTCCATTATGGGAACAATTATCCATACTTACTAATGCTATTGGATATGCCCCAACCAAATATCTTTCCCATAAACAGGCGGTTATTATGCTAATAATATGGCTACAATCCGAAGGGCCTTTTTCCATATCTGATCGTACAACAGGTATATCGTTCCCTTCTATATCAGTAAGCGCATATCCTTTTTCTGTAATCGTAAAACTAATTAATTGTAAAGACTTTTCTCGAATTATTTCCTTTAAACGGGCCATATCATCTGGATACAAGGGATTTACACATAATGCTTCTGTAATAGATGCAACTATTTCTTTCTCTATCTCTCCATTTGGTTTTAATCCTGCCATAATTGCCATATTACTATATGGCTTATAAATTTTATCTATAATCTCAAAATCGAAAGTTTCTGCTGCAATAATCCCTTCTTTCACAAGCCCTTGCTCTAACAGTCTTTGTTGTAACCTTGCAATAAACCCTCTAAAAATATTACCAGCACCAAAATGTAGCCATATAGGGTTTTTCTTTGTCTTTTCTGATATTTGCTTCCAGTCAAAGGCAGGCAATGTTATATTAGCAGCTTTCCATGCCATTTTATCTTGTATTCCCTGATAATTTAATTTCATTTTATGTCCTTTCTGCCCTTTTTTCTATTGCTTCCCATAGACCATTTAAATATGCTGCCCCTAACGCACGATCGTACAAACCATAACCTGGACGGCCTGTCTCACCCCATATCATACGGCCATGGTCAGGCCTAATATAAGTATTTGGGCATGTCTCATAAACAGCCTTTACAATTTCATACATATCCAAATCTCCTTCTGAGGAAAGATGGCTTGCCTCCCTAAAATGATGATAACCCAAATATTTTATATTTCGTATATGTAAACAGCCAATCCTTTTTTTCTCTCCAAAATATCGTATAATTGCTGGAATATCATTCTCTGGGTTTGAACCGAGAGAACCTGTACATAAACAGACAGTATTGTTAGGAGAATTATATAGATTAATAATTTTATCAAAATCCTCCATTGTACAAGCAATCCGAGGAAGGCCAAATATCTGCCATGCTGGATCATCTGGATGGCATGCCATAACTACTCCACAGTCCTCACATACAGGAATTACTCTTTCTAAAAAATATTTATAATTTTCTCTTAAACGATCTGGTGTTATTTCTTTATACTGGCATAATGTTTTTTCTAATTCTGCTAACCGTTCTGGTTCCCAGCCTGGAAGAGAAAAACCATTTGAATTTTCTGCAGTCTTTTTTACAATCTCCATTGGTGTCATTTCACCTAAATCTTTTTCATTAAAATATAGGCTATTTGACCCATCTTCTGAAATAACATGGGCTAAATCAGTACGTAACCAATCAAATACAGGCATAAAATTATAAACAATTACTTTTATCCCAAACTGGGCAAGGTTGCGAATTGTAATGCAGTAATTTTCTATATATTCCTCTCTGCTAGGAAGCCCCATTTTTATATCTTCATGGACATTTACACTTTCAATTACCTCACAGGCAAGCCCTGCATTATGTACTTGTCCAATATAGTCTGCGATTTCTTCTTCCGTCCATATCTCTCCAGCGGCCTTATTATCCAAAACACCCATAATGCCACTTACTCCTGGAATCTGCTTAATTTGGCATAAAGAAATCCGATCACTTTTTTCACCAAACCAGCGAAATGTCATTTTCATATTCTTTTCCTCCTATTTTATTTTTATATAGAAAAAAAGAACTTTTATCAGAATACCTGACAAAAAGTCCTCTAAATTATGTAAAATGCCGGCGACCGGGATCGAACCGGTACGGGAGATTAGCCCCACAGGATTTTAAGTCCTGCGCGTCTGCCAGTTCCGCCACGCCGGCATAATATTTATATAGTTTTAGCGACCCGGATGGGGTTCGAACCCACGACCTCCGCCGTGACAGGGCGGCGCTCTAACCAGCTGA
>CAJTLB010000042.1:0-2798 GCA_910577045.1 uncultured Lachnospiraceae bacterium
ACTTACTACCCCATGTTCATAAAGAGGTGTAGAACTTGATGTAGTAAACAGAAAACCCTTATTTTATGCGGGCTGTGCTTACTACGCAATGTGATGTAATAAAAGGAATATCTTACTACGCAAAATTTGCTTACTACATCACCATGCGTAATAAACAGAACCCTTGATTTTACTAGCTTTCTAGCTTACTACCCCATGAAAAAACCCTTTCTATGAAAGTGGCTCAATAAGATAGCTGTAAAATACTTTCGCTTGTACGAATTTTATCAGAACCTGCCTTTATTCCGCCAAGGTGGGAAGTAAAAAGGTGAACAAGTGTAAAATTCTTTTCGTTTGTTTAAAGCTTCTTCTTGCTGTTCTGTCTGGTCTATCATGTACACTGTATCAATATTTCTAAAAGTCGCTACTAGCTGCCCCCTATATTTCTTAACGGATATATCCGTTTTTCTTATGTGAATCAAGCCCTTCATACTTCTCTTACCCCTTTCTTTTGAAAAATGTACGAAGCAAATATTATCTACTCTTTTTTCACTGTATAAAATTCGTTCAGCATTTGTTGGCTGCCAGATAGCCAGATAATCCATAACAGATACTTTTCCAAATTTGAAAAAAGCTTATTAAAATTTAATACTCTCTAAGAATAGGAATTGAACTTAATTACAATTTAAAGATGTATTCATAATGAGATATACCAGAGAAGAGAGATAAAGGCAGGGAGTTTATTCCCTGTTTTATTTTACCAATATTTTCATATATGTATTTACATATTGCGCAATATGTGATATAATATTCTTGTAAGCAGTTAAGGGGCAACATAAAAGAAAGGAAACAAGCCCCATGATAAAGTTAATAGAAATTTTGGTGGAAATAGCAGTAATAGCAAATATTGTCTTAGAAATAATTAAAGGCATAAAAAATAGGGTTGACAGTGCCCAAACCGACAACCCAAAAGAAGATAAAAAGCAATAGTAACTAAGTAACCAAAGCCCCTTAACTGTTTATATTATATATCATGGGAGCCAAAAAAGTCAAGAAAGGCAGGTGAAAAATGCAACCTAACAATGAATTTAACCAAATTGCATACCAAAACAACTATATCAAGGAAAAATATGATCGGATCAATTTAACTGTGCCCAAAGGCAAAAAAGAGAAAATTAAAAAAAAGGCGGCAGCAGCAGGAAAGAGCGTGAACGAATATATTAACAGTTTAATTGATAAAGATATGAACTAAAAAGTTTGACGCATGTAAAGGGTGGCAAGTAAATGATTACCTGCTGCCCTATTCCATCTTGTCACTAATCCCTTTCATTTCTCCACACTTCTAAAGAATGTTTTTAAGCAGACAGGGAACCAAAAGGAACTTGCTATCATCTGATTTCTAATGTTTGCACTTGGCAGCAGGAGACATTACAAGCCCCATACAGGCATTTTTATACTGCTGCCTTATCATTTTCCAATACAATGAATCAACTTCCCATATAGGTCAAATTTGGGTTCCTGTATCCATATTTTTGAGCTGCTTTTTATAATTCCCCGTAGTTCACCCGTTGTTCGTTTCTTTTTTTCTCTTGCTTCGCTCTCCTTTCTTCCTCTATATTGATTGCCCTGTACCTGTAAGTACACACCTGTGAAAGCTTCGTTTCTTTTTTCTCTTGCTTCGCTCTCGCTTCACTTCTTAAATTTAGCTTTTACATTGATGTTAGAAAGATGGTTCAACATGTTAAGCAAGCAGAAGGAAAATATCTTGATAGCGAAAAAAACTCTAGTTTTCCCTAGTTTTTTACAGAAGGCAGCAGCCGATCCATTCAATCATAATATATAAACATATGTTCTATACTTGAATCTTGCTACTAGATGTGTTATAGTAAAGATAGAAAAAGGAAAGCCATAGAAGTGGCTACCCTCTCAAAAGTTTGTGACTAAACTTATAGTTTAGCCGTCAACTATTGGCGTAGTTGGCGGCTATTTTCTTCCCTTGAAGATTGTATAACACAATCCCACAAGAGCAACAACAAACGTACAAAACAAAAGTAAATCTTGATATGTAACATACATTGCTATCGCCCTCCTTTCTTTCGTCTGGAGGGCTTTTATAACACCCTCCGAAAAAAAAGAGGGGTAGCCGCCTTTGGCTCTATGGTTTTCCCATATCGACAATATAACACATTTTTTTCTATCGGGCAATCTTCTTTTTCCCTTCCCTAGTCCCTATATTCCCTTTCTTGATAAAAAGTACCACCCTAGCCGCCTATTTTTTGTCTAAATCACTCTCTTTGATACCTTCCCCTTCTTTTGGTCTATGCCCATTCCTATATCCGTATAAAGAGCAATTTCTTTTTGTTCTCTGGCTTGTATCTGTTTTATGTGTAAATGGAAGCGGAAAACTTATCAAAACTTAACATTTCGGAAGCATATGGGAATATAACCATAAAAAATGCAACTATTTCAATGCTTCTCTGGCATAATACTGAAACGTTGCCATAAGATAATACCCACTATATTTCTTATCTATGAATTGCACATTACAATGAAAACGTGCTTCCCATGCCTTTAAACTTGCCATATAAGCAGATGGGGCTAACTGTGTCCTGTAGTTATGCCCGATAATAGAAGAATATCCCCCGTTCTCTTCAACCATCAAATATATCTTTGCTCCATCATTCCCTGCCTTTAGAAATTCTTTTTCAAACCTCTCCCTTTCTTGTGCTAGATTGCCAGATAGTTCTTCCAGGCTTGCTTTCCTCTCTATGACAATATCCCTATGAAAATAGATATTCTCTCCTGCTGCCGCTGCTGGA
>CAJTLB010000042.1:2808-6062 GCA_910577045.1 uncultured Lachnospiraceae bacterium
CTCATAGGCGATATGATTCTTTGTAAAGTAATCTAGGATATGGCTGTTCTGCTTCTCTCTGGTATCCACTAACACAACTAAGTCTTTCATCAGCGTTTTGATCTCTTTGTCTGTATATTTATATTGCTTCACATAATCCCCTCTCTCTATGCCATCTATTCGCCTCATACAGACACTTTCATGTATGGCCCATAATTTTCATTAAGAACAAAATAGAAGCAAATAAAAGCAAGAATAAAAGGATATGCTTTGTGTGCATACCCTTACTTATTGCCTTGCTTATGCTGTTTCTTCATACCTCTTTACCAGATTGTAAAAAGTATTCTTCTTTAATTCTGTTTGCTTCATTGCTTCTACTGCTGTTATCTTCTTAGCTTTCCATTCTGCATATACTTCTTTCCAGTTATGCGGATATTCTGCCGTTGGTCTGCCAATGTCACGCCCTGTCTTAAGGCTACGTTGTTTTCCTGTCTTTGGATTGATAGGCATTTGCGCCAATCCTTGCGCCTGTCGTTCTCTTATGTTTGCTCTTTCCTGTTCTGCTAACGAAGTAAGTACCTCAATAAGAATATTGTTTATCATTTCAATTATCCATGTTTGGCTCTCTGTTTCCCCTATGTCAATCATAGTAGTAGGAATATCCAACACTTTAATGCGTATACCATTATCTTTATAGTATTGCAGTTCCTTTAATGTTTCCTCTTTATTCCTGCCTAATCTGTCAAGGGAAGTTATATATAGCTCATCACCATCAACTAATTTACCTATTCCATTTTTCAAACTGCTATAGCCCTCTCTTTCAAAATCTTTACCAGACTTCTTGTCTGATACAATAAAATCTTCTGGCACATACTTCATTAATGCCGCCTTCTGTCTTGCTAAATTCTGCCCGTTTGTTGATACTCTGATATATCCCACTTTCTTCATGCTGCTACCTCCTAAACCGTTTATAATTATCCGTTTATATTTAAACGTTTGTTAATCTATAAAAATAGTATATAATAAACGTTTTAAGAAGTCAATAGGAAGTGTTTATAAAATTATACTTTTTCAAACGATACCAACATAAGAAAATACAATCCACATCTTTAATTATTATACAGCTCTGCCCTTGCCAGATAAAGCATTACTTTCTGCCCCAACTTCCCCAATCTATTTATATTTTACCTCTTTTTTCCCTTCCTGCCAATCTTCTAAGCTGGTTTTCTTTTTTTGCTGTACAACATTGAGAAGATTGTTGTACAACAAACTATTTATTTCTAATTCTTCAAATAATCATGTATTTTCAACCTTCTTTTCAAATATGGTTATATTCGTTTCGTTTTGAAAAAAGTATTCTTTTCTCTACCAGCTTGCAAGAAATGGAAAATCACATAACTAAAGCTAAAATCTATAGAGGCAGCAGCACACTTCATTCCCTATATGCCAATAAAATACACATACAAACCCACATAAGCCCTAAAAGATTATCTAGCCCCATTTAGACAAAAGAATAAGGCCCCTAACTCTTTCAGGGCCTTTCTTTTCTCTTTACTTCATATATTCTATTTTAATCCCTTCCCTACTCTTTCCAGCTCCATCACAATCATTACTAACAAATCGCGTACAAATCCCTCATTATGATACCCCTCTAATATCTCCCTGCTTTCCTTGTCTATCTGTTCCCAATACTCCGAGGAATCCCTTACTTTTGAATATTTCTTATGAAATTCCCATACCGCTTTATATATGTCAAAATAATTCACCTTGTCGCCCCTTTCCATGATTGCCAGATAAAAGATTGCCCTTAAAAAGGATCACGGGCAGAAAGGACACTTTTTTTTCCCAACTTTTTTTTACACGTATATTTATTTTTTATTTTTATTTTATTATGAAAATCTGCCCTTTCTGCCCGTAGAGTATAAAAAGTCTTGATTTAAAAGCATTTTTTAAGGGCACTTTTTAATAAAACCTGTCATTTTTCTGCCCTTATAATATAAAAATCTGCCCTTCTTCTTATTTTATGAATTGAAGTTGTGCAAACTGTTGTTCTGTTGTTTTTATAAATCCGCTGCCTAGGGCACTTTTTAAGGGCACTTTTTTAAGCGAAATACCCATAAAATATCTTGTTCCATCATTTCTTGTTTCTATTAAATTCTTTGTTCTCAATGCCTTAAAAAACCCATTTTTTGTTAATGCTTGCCTTTCCTCATTTTCGCAATACTCTTTAAAACTTTCAAACGCTTCCCCCCTCTCTATACGTAAATCCGCCCCAACTGTACAACAATCATTGATCCATGCTTGCACTACATCGGAATCTTTCCACATTTGTAATACGGCTTCTTTACTGTTTGCCGATTCTGTCATAATTCCCCTTTGATACATTTCATATAAAGCCTGTACCGCTAAACGAATAAAATAAGGAATTTCATGCAATAACTTATCTGCCAGCCCCGTATCTGGTTTATCTGGCTTTTTATCCATTTTAAGAATCAACAGCCTTCTATAAAAGCCATTGGTTCTTTCTGTAGTTATCACTGGAAGCATATTGGTAGAGAAAAGCAATTTACTATAGCTTTTAAACATAAAACCATCTTTTCCCTTAAATTCTGCCATTATCCAATCTTCCCCGATTAGCTTTTTCATGGTGGAAGAATCTTCTAATGCTTCCATAGACAAATCAGCACAACTATTTAACATTTTTCCAAGCAAAAGCGAAGTAGAAAAACGTTTGTTCAACTCCTGCATAGATACATTACTAACATTCTCCTGCCCTACCATACTTTCTAAAAGCCGAATCAAAACAGATTTCCCCGTTCCACCTATGCCACATATCATTAAAAATCGTTGTTGGCTTGCATCCGCTGTCAAGGAATATCCAGCATATTCCAACAGCATTTTCCTATCCTCCTCATCAGGAATAGCAAAATTAAGAAACTTTTTTATTTCCTGCCCTTCTGCTGCCTTTTCCACATCTGCATAATGAAAAGGGATCTGATTGATAGACAGATACGCCGGATTATGTGGTAATTTCTTCATGGTCTGCACATCAAGCATACAATCTCTAAAATTTATATAGCTTTTTGGGTAGTTGTTCAAGCTTGAAACTTCTTTTTGTAACTCTTCCGCATCCACAATCAGGCTATAAATCTGGTTTATTGTACGGCTTTTAATAAACTGCTTAAAAATAAGTCCTCTTATAATTTTCTTTATTTTCGTTCCACTACGATCCGCAACATAAACACCCCCAATATACAAATAGGGAACCCCACATA
>CAJTLB010000043.1 GCA_910577045.1 uncultured Lachnospiraceae bacterium
GCAGCAGTCATATTATAATAACTACATACTCCTATTAAAAATATTTTTATTAGTTTTCTGCCCCCTAGAAGCAACCGCTTCCAAGGGGCATTTTCTTACTCTGTATGACGCTTGAAATACTCATCAAGTACTTGCCTACTGTAAAGTACCTTCGTGCCACACCTTATAACTGCCCCTGCTAATTCTGAAACTTCAACCACTTTCGCCTTCCCTATTCCATAGCGTTGTTGTGCCTGCTTCACTGATAAATTTTCCACTTGGTTTAGGTCTGGCTCCATTTTCTTTGGCAGCAGCAAGGCATTTTCTTTCTTTGGCTCTTCTTCCTTTCCCATACCCCATGAAGCAATTTTTTCTAACTTACTACTTTTCTTCATACTCTTTAAAAATGCGGATACTGCATATTGTATCTGCCCTATGTTGCATTTCTGCATTTCTGGAATGAAGCGGCTCAATGCTTCTATTTCCTCTGGTGTAAGGCTGTAAATCCCGCCATCTAACAATACAATGCCGCCGCTGTCCGTCTTATAAAGTTGTATTTGTGGCTCTTTTTCCTCTACATCTGCCAAACAAATCAACTTAGGGAGTTTCCTATCAAATGGCTTTCCCTCTGCCAACGCCCTTAACTGGTCGAACCGAAGCATATATTCACTTCTGTAATTGTTGCGCCTATTGAGCGTAATACGGCTTGCATAGTATTCACAGCCTTGCTCTGTCACTAAATACTGTGGTCTCATTTCATTGTTACCGCCCAAATACTCACTTTTTATAAAGTAATCATCTGGATTTAAGCCCATTTCTTGCAGTTCTGTTATACATTCCCTTATGCGGAACATGATATTGCTATGTAATGCCCGCCTTTCTTTTGCCAGTATGGTTAATTCCCGGCTTGTGATGGTAAGTTTGTCAGTGTTCGGGGTAGTCCTCTTTCTAAAATAGCTTTTTACTAGCTGCCTTTGTACGCTCCAAGCCAAATCATCAGTAAAAGACTTAACAAGCATTAGATAGCCGCTTTCTGTAATAAGCAATACTTTATCTGGTGTGCCGCCTTGTGGTCTCTCAATGCCAAGCGTCCGAAATTCGGACGGCTGGTCTAACATAAAAAAGTCCTCACCCTCAATAAAATGCTTTTTGTTGTCATTAAAACGCTTTCTTGCTGTTCCATCTGGTCTTTCATGTACCATATCAATATCCTTAAATGTAACTACTCTTTGACCTTGGTATACTTTTACTGATAATTCAGTATTATTGATTTTCTCAATTTCCATACATTCACCCTTTCTATGAATTATTTTCGCTGTCCGTTTTTCGGCTGTCAGATAGCCAGATAAAAGAATGTTTGTTACCACTAAGAAAAAGTAGCAAATTGAACTTTACAGTTATATTATATAACTCAAAAATTGAAACGTCAATAGTTTTTTGAACTTTTTAGTTATATTTTATAACCTTTAAACTTGACTATTCAATTAAAAAGTTCTACAATAGTTGTTATTAAAGAAAATAGGAGGACTAGCCATGTCAATGACAGAAAAAATAAAAATCATGCTTGTCAAAAGAAAAATGTCCACTGTTGACCTTGCAAAAGTGCTTGAATGTTCCCCGACAAATATATATAACAAGCTAAAGCGTGATAATTTCAGTGAAAAGGAACTAAAACAGATAGCTGACATTCTAAATTGTGATTTCAAGGGAAGTTTCATAATGAGAGATACAGGAGAAGAAATATAAAAAGCAGGGTTTTAACGCCCTGACTTTTCTTTTTATTTTACTTATAATCTTTGCATTTCTTGACTTGTGATGGTAAGCTTGTCTATTTTAGCTTTCCGGGCTTCTGCTGCCATTTCTTTCAACTTACCTTCTACCACTATAAAGTAATCTCTTGCCTGTTCTGCTCTCTCTGTTTTGCCCTGCATGGAAAGTTTCTTGGCGAAATTAGCAGACAATTTGAAATCCTGTGTAGGTCTGCCGCCTTTTGGGTTTTCGACATTGATGTCGAGAACCTCGAAATCCTCATTTTCTATAGCAAAAGGATTTTCTAAAATATTGGATTTACACCATCTGGCATACTGACTTTTGTCCATTTCCAGAAATTCATACAGCTTTTTTGCTGTTGTCTTTCCCTCCTCACCAATGCCTAAAACCACTTCAATAGGGGTCTGCCCTACTACTGTAATAGCTGGTCTTGTCTGCTGTACTACCTCATTTTCTTGTTTTGACATATAACCTCACCTTTCTATAATTTTCTTTTGGTTATCAGATAACCCATATTAGAATTTTGTAATCCTCAAGAATTTGGATTGATAATACTAGAATATATTATATTGTGTTATGTTGCATTATATTGCTTTATAATATATGTGTCAAGTGTTTTTCTTGTAATATCTTGCAATTTATGATATTATGATTATAAAGCTTAAAGAAAGGACGTGAATACGTGGCAAGCATAAATTTAACTATCCGTATTGATGAAAACGACAAAAAGACCATTGAACAATTTGCCAAAAAAAATGACAGAAGTATAAATTACTATGTAAACCAAGCCATAAAGGAATTTATAAAAAAGAATGTTCCCGATAAAGAAGAATGACAGCACAATAAAACCGCCCTTGTATAAAAGGCGGCTAGTGTGTTATAATATTCTTACAGTTGGGGCGGTGGCAAGCCCGCCCTTTCTGTATCCTCTTAAAACTCTAACATTTTGTTGATTTTTCTGATTTGCTTTTCAGCTTTCTTTGCTGTTTCTTTTGCACCTTCTTCCTTTGCCTTTTCAAGTGCTTCTTCCCAGTCCTCTAATTCATTTAATAAAAATCCTTTATATTGCTCGTTCGTCATTCCCATATATTCCATGTCTACCTCTCTTTCTCTTGTATATCAAATATCTTGCCCTATCTGATAATACAAGTATATCACATTATAATGTGTATGTCAACGTATATTTTCAAAAATATTTTATTTTTTCTTCGTCCGTTATATCTATGCTAACAATATCAGATATTTGACATTTTAACATACAGCATATAGTATTCAGTGTTTCTAGTGTAATATTGCCACCGTTCTTAATTTTTGTAAGTGTTCCCTGCGGTAATATATTATCTTTTCTTATTTTATAGCTTGTATATCCTCGTCTTGCTAATTTCTGCATTATCTCGTTTCCATCATAACTATACATTTTATCGCCTCCTTTGTTTTATTGTACTTTATACTCACAAAAAAATCAACATAAAAACTTTCTGAAAAAATTTTAATTTTGTTATTAACATACACACTATAATGTGTTATTATAATTACAGAAAGAAATAAACCTAATACTAGATCAAAAATAGAAAAGTTTGCATATAGTTTTCGTGTTAAAAAAGCGAAAAATACAAAGCAGGGCTTACATGGCAAAATTCTTTATAACTGCTCTAAATAAAAAATAGCACATGTCAGCCAAGAAAAGGAATAACTGCTAACCGCTGCCTTATCAGCTAAACAATGCCCCTTTATTGACGCAAGGTGTTCAGTAAGTACAGCCCGCATAAAATAAAGGTTTTCTGTTTACTGAATCAAATTTCCTGCCTCTCTATGAAGATGAGACAGTAAGTGAGACAGTAAAGGGAAACTTTCTGCATTTTGACACCTACTAAAGAGTTATGATCCTGCTATTTCATAATGAAAGATACAGGAGAAGAAATATAAAAAAGCAGGGTTCTAACGCCCTGCTGATTTTGTATCTATCATAAACTAAAGTGCCAACTTATATAACGCTAACTGATTTAGGCTTACTCCTTCTTTCTCTGCTTCGATTGCTAACCTTTGATGTAAAGATTTTGGAATCCTTACCACGAACTTCCCACTGTAATTATTGGAAGCCTCTGGAATGGGGATTGGCAAATTGTTTTCTAACTTTACTTCTAAATACCCTTCCATTGCTTCATTAAGGCTCTTATATAGCCCTTCTAGTGTATCACTTGTGCTCTGACAACCATCAAGTTCTAAAATCCTGCCATAAAAATAGTGTCCACTTTCATCATTCATTTCTTGTACTAACCTTGTATATGGCAGCTTCATATAATCCCTAATTTCCACGCTTTTTCTTACTCCTTTCTACTTGTTATATTATATCAGGATAAAGGGGATTACTCCCCTATCCTGCTTAGTACATCTACCACATAAGCCTTTTTTATTGGGTTTTCTTGTTTTATTGTTATCAAATCCCCCGTTTCTTTATTCAGATAATGCTTATGGCTTCCTTTTTGTCTTACTGGAACATATCCATATGCCCCTAAAACCTTTTCCACTTCCTCTGGACGCATCCCATTTGGTTGTTGTTTCATTTTCTCAATTAACTTCTTTACATTTGGCACTTTATTTCCTCCTTTCATTTATAATAGTATCATATTTAGTACTATTTGTCAACCACTTTTTATATATTGATAACAAAAATACCCTAGTTTTTCTGCTATCTCAACCTCTTTTATTAAAAATACCTTGGTACACAACATCATAAAAAGGATCCCCCTTATCTACATTTGGGAATCCTTTTTATTTCGTCCATACATG
>CAJTLB010000044.1 GCA_910577045.1 uncultured Lachnospiraceae bacterium
CACAACTTTTTCAATTTTACTCAATGAAAATACAGGAGAAGATAAACAAAGGATATTTTTAAGAATAATATTCTATATCGTATAAAGCCAGTATTTTCAAGGGGTTGGACATATATGGTTGAGTATAAACTTTTATAGATTTTGCTAAAATAACGCTTATGTTATACCAGACAAAAATAGTGGATATACAGGATTCTGGATTGGAAGCAGTTATACAAGAAACCCGTTCAGCAGAAACAAGCCCTGAACCAACAGAACAACAACAATATACAGTGGTAGAAGGCGATTGTCTTTGGAATATTGCAAAAAAGTTTTACGGTGATGGCTCCAAGTATACAGAGATTTATCATGCGAACCAAGAGGTAATAAAGGGAAGCCCTAATGTCATATATCCAGGACAAGTTCTTGTAATACCAGTTGTTTAGAAAGGGGGATATAATGGAAATTGCACTGTTTATTTCTGATGCAGCAGGGGAAAAGTTATATCAGCCCATTGTAGAAGAAGGGATTGAATGGACCACGGAAAGGAGAAGTACTCCTGGAAAGTTAGTATTTCAAGTGGTGAAAGATAGTATAATCCAGTTTTCAGAAGGGGCAGAGGTACATTTAGAAGTGAATCAAACCCCAGTATTTTTGGGATATGTGTTTAGTAAAAAGAGAAATAAAGACCAGATGATTACTGTGACTGCTTACGATCAAATGAGGTACTTGAAAAATAAAGATACCTATGTGTATGAAAATAAGACGGCATCGGAATTTATTCAAATGTTGGCAGATGATTTTTCTCTACATACAGGGGAGTTAGAAGATACTCATTTTGTAATAGCATCCCGTGTAGAAGAGAATACGTCCCTGTTTGATATGATAGAGAGTGCCTTAGATATAACACTAATGAATACAAAAGAGATGTTTGTATTATATGATGACTTTGGAAAGCTGACATTAAAAAATATATCTTCTATGTATGTGGGGGAACCAGGTGCTTATTTTACGATTGATGAAGAATCTGGGGAAAATTTTGAATACACTTCCAGTATTGATACCAATACCTATAACCAAATTAAATTGACCTATGACAACGAGCAGACAGGAACTAGGGAAATCTATATGGCAAAAGATTCCGAACATATTCAGGAATGGGGTATCCTTCAGTATTATGATACACTTTCCAAGGAGGAAAATGGGAAGGAAAAAGCAGATGCCCTCTTGGACCTTTATAATAAAAAAACAAGGAACCTGAGAATAACGAATGTGTTTGGGGATATAAGGGTAAGGGCTGGCAGCATGGTATTAGTGATTTTACATTTAGGGGATATGGAAATAAGCCACTTTATGATGGTGGAAAAGTGTAAACATGTTTTTCAGCTAGACTCTCATTTTATGGATGTAACGCTTAGAGGGGGTGAATTTCTTGGCTGATGTGGCAGAATTAGTAAAGTTAATTAAAAAAGCATCTGTGGAAGCAACAGAAGCAACAAAGCCTGTACAGGTTTGTTTTGGGAAGGTAACAAGTTCTTTTCCTGTTAAAATACTGGTAGAGCAGAAAATAACGCTGGGGGAAGCACAGCTTATCTTTACAAGGAACGTAACAGACTTTACCACAGAAGTAAGCATAGATTGGATAACAGAAGAAAGGGGTGGAGGCAGCGGGGAAGCTGCCTTTTCTTCTCACAACCATAAGGTTGCCGGGAGAAAGAAGCTGATAGTTCATAATGGGTTGGTTGTTGGGGATGAAGTGCTTCTTTTAAGGCAGCAAGAGGGACAAAAATATATCGTAATAGATAGGGTAGGGAAATGATTCCCTCGATTAGTGCTTTTCCAAAGCAAAATTTAAAAATTGTAAATCAACCAACCAATACTTATAAAATAAATTTACAAAGTAATCAGGTTGATGGTGGTATAGATGGAAAGGAAGCCATGATCCAAGCGATTTATAAAATTCTTTCTACTGAACGCTATCAATATGTAATATATTCCTGGAACTATGGGATTGAATTAGCAGATTTGTATGGGGAAGCCGTTTCTTATGTATATCCTGAATTAGAACGGAGGATTACAGAAGCATTAACATGGGATCATCGTATTAAACATGTCGATAATTTTAAATTTGATTCCCCTAACAAAGGCGAAGTTTGTGTTTCTTTTATGGTACATACTATCTTTGGGGCAATAGAATTAGAAAAGGTGGTGAATTTTTAATGTATGAAAAGAAAACATATGAAACCATTATGGCGGATTTGCTGAAAAGGGTACCCATGAACATAGATAAACGAGAAGGTTCTGTTATATGGGATGCACTAGCCCCTGCTGCTGCAGAGATGGCACAGCTTTATATTGAACTGGACTGGATGTTGGATCAATATTTTGCAGATACGGCAAATAGAGAATATTTAATCCGGCGGGCAGCAGAAAGGGGGCTTTCCCCTAAAAAAGCAAGCCATGCTATTTTAAAAGGGAAATTTAACAAAGAAGTGCCTATTGGTGCACGGTTTAGCTTAGAGGAATGGAATTATGTAGTACTAGAAGAATTAGATCATATGGACCATACCTACCAGTTACAATGTGAAGCAGCTGGAAGTATAGGGAATCGGAAGTTTGGAACATTAATTCCAATTGGCTATATTCAGGGGCTTTCTTATGCAGAATTGACAGAACTTTTAATTCCTGGGGAAGATGAGGAAGAAACAGAAGCATTTCGGGAACGTTATATACAATCGTTTTCTCCAAAAGCATTTGGAGGAAACAGGGCAGATTATATAGAAAAGATTACTGCGATACAGGGAGTTGGAGGCTGTAAAGTTTACCGTACCACAAATAAAGCAGATGAACGGGTAGGCGGGCATGTAAAATGTGTAATTATTTCTTCAGAATATACAGCAGCTAGTGAAGAGTTAGTATTTCAGGTACAGGAAAAAATAGACCCAGAGGAATGTGCTGGAGAAGGGTATGGTTTGGCACCGATTGGGCATCAGGCACATGTTTGTTCTGCGATTCCAGTGACGATTCATATTCATACAAACTTACTTTTTGAACAAGGGTATGTATTTGAAGATGTAGAGCCATACCTAGAAGAGGTATTAAATAATTATGTAAAAGAATTAAATCAAACTTGGGCAAGTAAAAGTAATTTAGTCGTAAGGATTTCTAGGATTGAATCTGATTTTCTAACCGTAAAAGGAGTTGTAGATATTAGGGATACCAGAATAAATGGGGCAGAAGAGAATCTATTTTTAGATACTGACTGTATTGTAGAAAGGGGGCAGATAATTGGACAGGAAATTACTTAATTATTTGCCTCCTGTAATAGGGGACCTAAAAGAAATAAAACATTTGATGGATGCAGAGCAAGATGTGGTAGAACAACTTTGGAAGGATACCCAGAATACCATAAAAGAAGGTTTTTTAGAGTTACATAGTGGGTATGGTGCTTCTAGGTGGGAAAAAATTTTAGAATTGCAACCTAAAAGGACAGATTCCTTAGAAATCAGGAATTGCCGTATTAAGGAAAAGCTAAATGAGCGTTTGCCTTTCACAATGCGTATGTTGCATGAACGGATTCAATCTATGCTGGAAGGCGAAGAATATCAAGTTATATGTAATCCAGATATATACTGGTTAAAGGTCGCTATTAGTGGGAGGACCTTGAAAGAAGCACAGGTTATCCGTACCATGTTAGAAGAGATGATCCCATTAAATTTAGTATTTATTTATGCTAGGAGAGAGGTAATAAAAGTCAGTGAAGAAATCAAATCAGAAAGTAAACTAAATTTTATCCATGATTTCTATCCCCGTTATAATTTACCCTATCTTATGTATGATGGGACAGCACCCTATAATAAATATAAGTATAATGGCTATAAAACAGATTCCTTTGTGGACTTATATCCTACGAAGCTTTCTT
>CAJTLB010000045.1 GCA_910577045.1 uncultured Lachnospiraceae bacterium
CGGTGAATATGGGAAATATGTTAAAAGAGTTAGAAAAACAAGGGGAACGATTAGAGAAGCTAGAACAGGAACCAGCCGAAGCCCATAGGCAGATTAAAATGGCAATGATAACAGCGATCATCAGTACAGTAGTAGGGGCTGTGATAGGGGCATTAATAATGATTGTATAGGAGGAAAAGCAATGAAGAGAGATTGGATTCAGTGGACAAAAAAGGCAGGAGTGAGGGCAATAAAAACGGTTGCACAGGCAGCGGTAGCAGGAATTGGGACAGCGGTAGCTATGGGACAAGTAGACTGGAAGTATGTAGTTTCTGCTTCTTTACTAGCAGGAATTTTATCTATGCTCACATCTGTAGCAGGGCTACCAGAGTTAAAGGAGGAAGCATGAAAAAGGGAATTGATTTATCCTATGCAAACAAAGTAACAGACTGGAATCAGGTAAAGGAAGCAGTAGATTTTGTTATCTTGCGTGCTGGATATGGAAAAAATAACATCGATGAGAAATTTGTACCTTATGCTGCTGCCTGTATGGAACATGAGATCCCTTTAGGATTATATTGGTTTTCTTATGCGTATACGGTAGAAATGGCAAAGAAAGAGGCACAGTATTGTATCCAGCAAGCAAAGAAGTATCCTATAACTTATCCGATTGCTTTTGATTTTGAATATGATTCTGTCCGCTATGCAGAAGGAAAAGGGGTAAAAGTTACAAAACATTTGGTTATGGATATGACAGTAGCATTTTGCAGTGAGATCAAAAAAGCGGGATACATACCTGTAGTATACACAAATAAGGATTATGCAACGAAGTATTTTGACCTTACAGAGCTGGAAATATGGGGATATGATATTTGGTATGCTTACTATAATAAAACTTGTGACAGGGGCACTGTGGCACTGTGGCAATATACCAGCTCTGGAAGGATACAGGGCATATCTGGGCAAGTAGACAGGAACATAAGCTATGTGGATTATGTGGATAAGTCAGGGTGGATACAGGAAGGAGAAGAGTATAAAATGAATATGATTAAAAAGGGGAGCAAGGGTAAAGCGGTTAAGATCTGGCAAATCATCATTGGAACAGATCCGGATGGAATCTTTGGCTCTGGGACAGAAGCAGCAACAAGGACTTTCCAGAAACAGCATAGTCTGTCTGTAGATGGGATTGTTGGAAAGCAGTCCTGGAAAGCTGGACTAGAATCAGTATAAAGGAGAAGGAAAATAGGTGGTTCTATTATAACATAGAATGGGGAAAAGATGGTTGCCATTAGTCATCTTTTTTTCTTTTATATGGATAAACTTTAGTGGCAGGCGTGATCCGCATGAATCACTCCTGCCCCTATGTAGAGCTATCTATTTCCCGATAGCCTACTAATTTTAAATTGCTAGAAATGCATAAATATTCTTTAAATTAGTCTGATGGTGTTTTGATAGAAAAAATTGTCTTTTGCTCTTGACAAAAGACAAGCCATGTACTATAGTATATTTGAAACTAAAAATGTTTTCATAAATGATATTGAAATTGAGGTGTAATATGCCTTTAATAAAAAAAGAAGTGGTACAGAAGACATATCGTATTGATAAGGAGTTAGAACAATCATTAGAAAGGTTATCAAAAATATTAAATAGATCACAAAATGATCTGGTAAATTATGCATTGAAGTTGTTGTTTATAGATAATGAGAAATGGTTTTTTGAAGATTATGTAAAAGAAATTGCTACAAAATTAGTCAATTGTAATGATGATAGTAGCATATATGTGGGAGACTATGAATTTATTTTTCAGAATGGAAGGCCATGTCATTTGATTATTAAAGAGATGAAAAATAAAGAATGTGTTACAATGAATTCTTTTGATATAGTTTATGAGCCAGGCATGATATATGAGGTGAGAAGGCATATAACACATATCTTAGAAAAGTTATATGAAAAAAAACCTAATTTTATAGACGATTATATTTATAAGCATATAGAAATTAATGATGTATCGGAGTAATCCTTTACATAGAAAAAACCAAGCACACAAAGTACTTGGCCATTTGTTGAAAGTGTTGCCACAATCAACTGGTTTATAATTTCACTTTACAATTTAATTATAACATTGTGGCACCTCTTTTGCAAGTGGTTTTTTGTGGAAGGAGGGCGGGAATATGTATATCCTGAGAGCCAGTATTACCCTGAAAGATGGTAGTAAGATCTATGCTAAAGACTATGGTAAAAGAGCCTTTAAGATTTGGATCGGTCCGGGTTCTGAACCAGTAAAAAGTAACTGATTAAAGTAAAAAGGATGCTTTTACCAGTTGGAGTGTCTTTTGTTCCATTAAGAAAGGAGCCAAAAGATATGGCAAAGACAAAATCAAGTATCAGAGGGACACAACATAAAAAGATTGTTGTAGTGAAGCCTTATAAGAAAAAAAGGCGGTGTTAAGGTACGAGGTCATAGAAGATCTACGCCAAAGTAATAACATAAAACAGTATACAAGAGGAATCTTTTCCAATATATGGGAAGATTCCTTTTTATATATGGAGAAGAAACCTATATTTTTGCAGCAGATGGGCATATGATACGGACAAATGAAAGAGGGGCAGCGGTATAAAATTAGTATAAAAAACTGTAAATCAGTTATAATTAGGATTAGATAATAATATTTAAAAAGTAACAAAATAGCAACATAAAATCTTAAAAATGTTGATTATATAAGGGTTTTTAAAAATTTTTTATTAAGACATTCTTAAATCTCAGCTCCTAGTCTTGCTTATAAAAAATGCCTGTGCTATAATCCGCATAGTAAACAACAGGAGGGAGAAAGGAGAAGAGGAGAATGAAAGAGTTTATTTCAAAGTATAAACATGCTTGGTGCCTTTTATATGCGTTTATCTATCTTCCATGGTTTGTGTTTTTGGAGAAAAATGTGCTGCATTACAGTATTATTCATATTCGTTTGGATGATTATATACCTTTTAATGAATATTTTATTATTCCATATTTTTTATGGTTTGCTTATGTAGCAGTAGCAATTATGTTTTTCTTTTTTACAAATAAAGAAGATTATTACAAGTTGTGTGCTTTTTTATTTATTGGGATGACAATTAGCCTTATTATTTGTACAATCTGGCCAAATGGGCATAATTTAAGGCCAACTGAATTTGCAAGAGAAAATATATTTACGGATATGGTAAGGGGATTGTGGGCAACAGATACCCCAACTAATATTTTCCCAAGTATCCATGTGTATAATTCAATTGGAGTCCATTTAGCAGTAATGAACAGTGAAGCATTAAAAAAGAAACGAGTGGTAAGGATTATTTCATTTGCTTTGATGGCATCCATTTGTTTGTCCACGGTATTTTTAAAACAACATTCTGCATTAGACGGGATAGGTGCAATTGTAATGAGTATGTTTATGTACCGGATGGTATACCATACAGAACGTGTGGCAAACAGAGAAAAACTGGAAGGGCAGTTTAATTAGTAGTAAGCGAATTGGTTAGTATCAATATAAAGTATCCATAAGCCGGGAACCTATTTGGTAATCCCGGTTTATTGATATATTTGACAGAAGTTTTCAAGGCAGGGATAAAGCTAGGTGAGTATGCTAAGGTGCCTAATTGAATTCTTGAGTTTCCGCAAATTGTAATTCCAAAATGAATATAATCTCCCAAAGCAC
>CAJTLB010000046.1 GCA_910577045.1 uncultured Lachnospiraceae bacterium
ATTTTACACAAAAATGGGATTGTTTACAATTTATTTACTCATGCGTTTGTCGTGAGCCTATTATAGAAAATAACGGAATGGCTGCATAAACCACCCAAATATTTTTAAAAACCACTCTTTCCCTTTTGGAAGAGGCTCTATCCTATCCTCTCCTGCTACTAAAGTTTCCTTTACAATCTTTATCGAATCTTCTTCTAACATCTTTAGTTTCCCATATAAATCTTGGTTTAATTCTTGGCTATCAATTACAAACATTAATTCTGTATCAATATAGGCACTCCTCATATCAAAATTAAAAGACCCTATTACAGATAACCTATCATCTATTACTACCGATTTTCCATGGGAAGAATCCCCGCCATTATATTCATAAACGGTTAAGCCACATTGAAGCACCCTCTCTTTATTATGGATATAATCACTAGACGCACATATATTATCTCCATTTGCTATTGCATTAAGTTGTATTATTCTTTCTTTTGCTCTAACCTGGCTAAGTTCTTTATACATATAATTATTGCACACTACATATGGCGTATGGATATAAACCCGTTCTTCTGCCTGTTTCATTAAATTTGACAGCTCATAGAACACCCACGGTTCTTTCCCTGTTATATGGGTTGGGTTATAAAGCAAGGTAGCCTTATTAATAGGCACAGCCTGCTCTACAAAAGAAATCCCTTTAAAATTATCTGGCATAGAATGTTGCATCTCTTTATACCGTTTCTCAAGTTCCTGTTTTAATTCTTGCTGTTTTTTCCCATTTGCATATTTTTCTTTATTATATAAAGGCTTACATTCTTTTTGCTTCCAAATATCCTCAAAATACTGGTTCATCTGCATAATGGCGCTGCCTTCTGTTTGTATATCGCTTACAAAAAATACTTCTCTATCTAAACTTAAATTTTTATCAGTATAAGCCCCTAGAAAATAGTCGAAAGTATTTCTGCCGCCCATTAATAAATATATCCCATCTACCATAATATATTTGTCATGCATCCTGCCATTTATTGTCCATGGCAGCAAAGGATTTGGTTCATTATACAAACGGATTTCTATATTTTTATGGCTGCCTAATAATTGAAATAATGGCTTTTTCATACGTAGCATCCCACTTATGCCATCTACCAATATCTCTATTTCTACACCCCGGTCTGCTGCCTGCAAAAGAGAAGCTGCCATATCGCGCATACTTTCACAATCCCGCATATCAAATGTGGCAAGCACAATTTTTTTATTTGCACAATTTATCATTTGGATACGGATATCTAGTGCTTCCTGTGCTGTTTCTATAATACATGCCTGTTCTAGCCCTGCCCCTTCTTCCCCATAATACTCTCTTTCCTGCACCTTTAACTGATATTCCTTGCCAACACTTTTTAGCTGGCAAAAAGGCAAAATAAGGCCCATTATAAAGTACATAATAAAAAAGGACAAAACCAAAAGCAGTGCTCTTTTCTTTCGAATCTTTCTCATTTTATCTATCTCCTTTTTCTTTTCTCTGTTGATAACTTTATTCTGTTTTACTCCCCTTCCCTTTATTATACTCTAAAACTTTATTTTTGCTTTTCTTTTTCGGAAGAAAGTGGAAATTTTTTTAAATTAACAACCGTATAAATTAACCTTAAACCGTTCATTCTTTATTTATAACAATGAATAATGCGGAGGAAACAAGTTATGCCTATATACAAAGTAGAGATATGTGGAGTGAATACTGCTAAACTCCCTTTATTAAAGAATGAAGAAAAAGAAGAACTTTTTAAACGTATTTTAAAGGGTGATAAAATAGCAAGAGAACAATATATTAAAGGAAATCTCCGTTTAGTTTTAAGTGTAATCCAGCGTTTCTCCAACAGCAACGAAAATATTGACGACCTGTTCCAGATTGGCTGTATTGGCTTAATTAAAGCCATTGATAATTTTGATATTACCCAGAATGTAAAATTCAGTACCTATGCTGTCCCTATGATTGCAGGAGAAGTACGGCGTTATTTAAGGGATAATAACAGTATCCGGGTTAGTCGTTCTTTAAGAGATACTGCCTATAAAGCCATCTATGCGAAAGAATCCCTTATGAAAAAAAACCAGAAAGAACCTACTATTACAGAAATTGCAAGTGAAATTGGGCTTAGCAAAGAGGAAATTGTCTTTGCCTTAGACGCCATACAAAACCCTGTTTCCCTTTATGAACCTGTTTATACAGAAGGCGGGGATGCCCTTTATGTTATGGATCAAATTAGTGATAAAAAGAATAAAGAAGAAAATTGGATTGAAGAATTGTCTTTATCCCAAGCACTTAAAAAATTAAATGAAAGAGAAAATAAAATTATCCGTATGCGTTTCTTTGAAGGGAAAACACAAATGGAAGTTGCCGAAGAAATCCAAATATCACAGGCACAAGTATCTAGGTTAGAAAAAAACGCACTAAAAAATTTACGTTCTTACCTTAGCTGATTTATATAAAAAGAGCAGTAACTTTTTTGAAACCTGCAATAGTTACTGCTCTTATTTCTCTTTTCATGGTAAATATTCTATATTTAAGTTATTTATTTCTTTTAATTTTTTATCTTCCTCCTGCCTCACAAGATAATATATCTTATTAGCAATAATATCTGCTGCCCTAATTTCTTTTTCTTTTGATCCAAGTATAATTACGCCACCAAAAACATATATGTTATTATGTTTTTTATCAAAAACTCCTGATTCATCAGAATATATGTATATATTCATTTCCTTCTGCAAAAAAAGCCACCCGAAGGTGGCCTTGTGTTCGGCGATATTACATATCGCTTAAACGTTAATTCGATTACACAAGTATACAGCACATCTCTGTCTGCAATTTTATTATATTCTAAAAAATTAAAAAATGCAAGCATTTTTTATCTAATTTCACGACAAACGCATGAATGATCATCTTTTTCCAATCTTTATTAAGTCTATTT
>CAJTLB010000047.1 GCA_910577045.1 uncultured Lachnospiraceae bacterium
AATCCCTATTCATTATAGCAGATTTTTCAGGACTTAGCTAAAAGACTTATTGAAGTTGAGTAAAAATCTGGTTGCTGTTTTTGGAAAATAGTGCTATACTGGAAATAGTAATAGGGAGTAATCTCCTGTAAGATGGAAGGAGGGAATAGGTATGGCGAACTTTTTTGGAATGGGAGGTTCTATGTTCGGAACATCAGGCACCAATAACTGGATGGGAGGAATGAGCAATCTTTATGCGGATTATAATGCAATCCGAAATGGAAGTTATCGCAAGCTTTTAAAGGCATACTATGGTCAAGATTCTTCTGCTAAGTCCAGAGTGCAGGATGTGGTTTCCAAGAAAAAGACAAATGCAGAAAATAAGGAGCTAACAGAGGCAAAGGCAGATGCAACAGAGTTAAAGGATTCAGCAAGTGCTTTATCTGCTTCTGGTTCAAAATCTTTGTTTAATAAGAAGGAAATCAAAACAAAGGACGAGAATGGAAAAGAAATTACGACTATGGGGTATGACAGAGAAGCAATTGAGAAGGCTGTAACATCATTTGTAGATGATTATAATTCAGCGATAACATCTGGAAGCAAAGTAAATTCTACAAATATGCTTCGTAAGACGCTTCAAATGACCCAAATGACGCAGGCAAATAAAAGGATGCTTTCTGATGTTGGAATTAATATTACAAGTGGAAATAAGCTTTCTGTTGATAAAGACACACTTGGGAAAGCAGATATGAACAAATTAAAATCCTTGTTTGAAGGTTCTGGTTCTTATGCAGGAAGAATATCGGATAAGGCTTCCCAAATAGCACAGGCAGCAGTAACAGAATCTTCTAAGAATTCATCTTTATATACGAATTCTGGAAATTACAATAATAAACAAAATTATAGTAGCGTATTTGATTATTTTTACTAATTTTTTTATTGAGTAATAAAGGTAGGTATGTAAGGCTGCCGTAAAACAAAATTTTATTGTTTTACAGCAGCTTCTCATATGGGTATAAGGAGAGTTATCGAAGTGGTTGTAACGAGCTGCACTCGAAATGCAGTTGTCCTTTACTGGGCACGTGGGTTCGAATCCCACACTCTCCGTTTTGATTAAGTAAGAGGGTATGTAAAGCATATGCCTCTTATTTTTATGCACTCAGAGGAAGATTGCCAGCAGAAGCTGACGGGCGCGGCAAGTAAGGCAAAGTTTTTCCCTACCCGATTTTGTAGATTCTATCTCAAGGACATGCCGCATATACTTTGTTTGTGAAGAATAAAATAGGAGAGTGCTTATGCAGGAATGGATTGTGCAGATAACAAATGACTTTGGATACTTTGGGATATGGATGTTAATTTTTTTGGAAAATATATTTCCGCCAATTCCATCAGAAGTAATCCTTCCGTTTTCTGGATTTTTAACTACTTGTACAAAAATGGAACAATGGGGTGTTATTTTGTATTCTACACTTGGCTCCGTAACGGGTGGTTATATTTTGTATGGTGTAGGATATATATTGAATGAGGAGCGTTTGGAGCGCATTGTAGATGGGAAGGTAGGACATTGCCTGCATTTTAAAAAAGAAGACGTCCATAAAACAATGGCATGGTTCCGAAAATTTGGGAATGCCACAGTATTTTTTTGCCGTTGTATCCCTATGTTACGTAGTTTGATTTCTATTCCAGCAGGAATGACAAAAATGCCGCTTATTACGTTTACATTATATACAACAGCAGGGAGCTTGATTTGGAATATTATGCTGGTATCCTTAGGGGCATGGGCTGGGGAATCTTGGGGCACTATATCAGGCTATATTGCTATGTATAGTGATATTATTAAAATAATAGGAGGAGGGATAGCGATAGGTATTTTAATGTATTATTTACAAAAGAAAAAATGGAGGAAGGAGAGAAATTAAAAAAAACAGGGGGCTGTTATAAAATAACAGATTTATATAATATAGAGAAACCATATAGAATAGTTGTTAGCTATTGTGTAAAAATTTTATTTTGTAGCAGCTCCTTGTTTTTTTGAAAAAGTAATAGTGAGTTAGTGAGTTTAATCAATTAATAAGGCAGGATTTTCTTTTTCTTCATTTAGGGGAAGCAAGATTTCTGCATATACACCACCTAGTTTCCGAAGTTCTGCTGCAATTAAGCCAGAAAAGACAACACAACCTTCATAAGTTAAATGGCTGTTGTCTGATTTTCCATCTGGAAAATTTGCATACCTGCCGGCTGGGACGTGTAAAAACCAACGTTTGCTGATCTCAGGGCCATTTTTTTCAATTAAGGCCTTACTTAATGTACAAAGATCAATAACAGGGACTTGACATTCTTTTCCTACAGCAATCATTGCTTCTGGGTAGTTTTCATGGGTTCCTTCTATTAAAGTTTTCCCATCTTCTTGAAATAAACGGCGGTATAAAGAAGTAATTAAAACAGGATAAGCACCTTTGTCAGTTGCTGTTTTTATGTATGTTTTAAGGTTTTCCTGATAGCTGCCAAATGCCTCTGTATGGCGTTCGGCATCTGGTTTTTCATCATTGTGGCCGAATTGGATAAATAAAAAATCTCCTTCTTTAATATCTCTAGAAATAGTATCTAAAATACCTTCCTCTATAAAGCTTTTAGTACTCCTGCCGTTTTCAGCACGGTTGTCAATAAAAATCCCTTTTTTTATATAAAGGGAAAACCCTTGCCCAATGCCAGACTGTGGGAAAGAAGTAATATCATTTTGTTTGACAGTAGAATCCCCTGCCCAGTAAATAATAGGTTTCATTTGTCTCTCCATTCCGCGAAATATCGCTTAGTAATTTTATAATATTATAACAAAGAAATAGAGGGATTTCAAGATAAGGAAAATTAGATCACGACAAACGCATGAGTAAATAAATTGTAAACAATCCCATTTTTGTGTAAAA
>CAJTLB010000048.1:0-264 GCA_910577045.1 uncultured Lachnospiraceae bacterium
ACTATACCGAAAAATATTTGCCACACTTTAGAGAGCCTTAGTGACATTTGAATTTTCTTGTGGTATAGTGGACTTCCACTTTTAGGAAAAGGAGTTGATGATATATGCCACAGATGAATAAAGGCGGTAAATTTATTTTCGGAAAATCGCTGATACGAGATGACTTGACAATCCATCTCCCAACACAGGCTCTTACAGAGTACAACGCCGCAGCAGAGAGAAAAGTCTATCTTTTTACTGGAAGCAAGGTCACTGGCGGCTTTT
>CAJTLB010000048.1:274-2380 GCA_910577045.1 uncultured Lachnospiraceae bacterium
TAATCCGGCTCTACAGAATTATCAGACCGCAGAGGGCGAATTTGTCAAATACAAAGGACGGTCATACTGTTGGGTAAATATTTCAGAGAATGGTATAATTCAGCTTAATCAGCAGATATTAGACTTTCTTAATCTGAATGTTGGAATGGAACTATTGTCTATCCGAAGCAGTGATATAGCTTTTACAATGGGCGCAACCGGTCCTCTGTTGGAAAGAGCCGACAACTATGAGGGCGAAATTCCTCTGTATTAAAAAAGCAGGTATCACGATACCCGTCCCAAATCCAGTATTCATCAAATAATTAGAGCCATTTTAGAGCCAACAGGCATAAAGCAATCCCGGAAACGCCCATTTTATCAGCATTTCCGGGATTTTATCCGCTATTCGAACTCTATAGTAGCTGGCGGCTTCCCCGTGCAGTCATACAGTACTCGATTTACACCTTTTACTTCGTTTACAATCCGGTTTGTTATTTTACCCAATACTTCCCAAGGCACTTGTGCTGCCTCAGCAGTCATAAAATCACTAGTCGTTACAGCCCTTAATGCAATAGCATAATCATATGTTCTTTCATCACCCATCACACCAACGGATCGCATATTTGTCAAAGCTGCAAAATACTGCCCCAAACCTTTATCCACACCTGCCTTAGCAATTTCCTCCCGATAAATTGCATCCGCCTCCTGTACAATATGTACTTTTTCTTCTGTTACCTCCCCAATAATCCTTATGCCAAGCCCAGGGCCAGGGAATGGCTGACGGTATACCAAATATTCTGGGATTCCCAATTCCAAACCAGCCTTACGGACCTCATCTTTAAATAATAACCTCAAAGGCTCAATAATTTCTTTAAAATCCACGCAATCTGGGAGGCCCCCTACATTATGGTGGGATTTAATTACGGCAGATTTGCCCAGCCCACTTTCAATCACATCTGGATAAATCGTTCCTTGTACCAAATAATCTACAGCCCCTATTTTTTTTGCTTCTTCTTCAAATACACGGATAAACTCTTCGCCAATAATCTTTCTTTTAGCTTCTGGTTCTTTTACCCCTGCTAACTTTTCATAAAACCTTTTTTGTGCATTTACACGGACAAAATTTAAATTATATGGCCCGTCTGGCCCAAATACAGCCTCTACTTCATCACCTTCATTTTTCCTTAAAAGGCCATGATCTACAAATACACATGTAAGCTGTTTACCTACTGCTTTTGCCAAAAGCACAGCAGCTACAGAAGAATCCACCCCGCCAGACAGCGCACATAATACCTTTCCATTCCCTACTTTTTCTTTTATAGAAGCGATAGTCGTTTCTACAAAAGAATCCATTCTCCAGTCGCCTGAGCAGCCACAAACTTGATATACAAAATTAGAAAGCATCTTTATACCTTCTTGAGTGTGCATTACTTCTGGATGGAATTGGACTGCATATAGGCGTTTCTCTTTATATTCCATGGAAGCAACTGGGCATACAGACGTATGTGCTGTCACTTTAAACTCCTCTGGTGCCTTTTCAATATAATTTGTATGGCTCATCCAACATATAGTTGTTTCTGCCACCTTATCAAATAATATAGATGTTTGATCTACCCAAACCTCTGTCTTGCCATATTCACTTACTGGGGCTGTTTTTACACTGCCTCCTAACATATATGCCATAAGCTGTGCCCCATAACAGATGCCAAGAATTGGAATACCCAGTTTAAATATTTCTAAAGGGCATTTTGGAGAGTCCTCCTTAAAAACACTATCTGGCCCTCCTGTAAAAATAATACCCTTAGGATTCATTTCCTTTAATTTATCCAATCCCAATGTATATGGATGGACCTCACAATAAACATTACATTCTCTTACTCTTCTTGCTATTAACTGGTTATACTGCCCACCAAAATCCAGAACAATAATCATTTCCTTTTCCACAGCATTTCCTCCTAATATGTGACAAAAACTCTCCCTTATAACGTATGTAAGGCGGAATAAACTACCGCCTTGTACCTAAAAAATATAACATAGAATATACCCGCCGTCAACCATTACCAGACATTATACACGACAAACGCATGAATGATCATCTTTTTCCAATCTTTATTAAGTCTATTTTTT
>CAJTLB010000049.1 GCA_910577045.1 uncultured Lachnospiraceae bacterium
CAGAAGCTGTTAAAGAAAAAGCAGCAGATAGCAAAGCAATAACAGCTGCAAAAGAAACAAAGCCAATAGAAAATAGTACAAGTACAGGAAAAGTTAAAGCCTCTGATACGGCAAGCCAGAGCAAAGACAAGGGCAGCAGGCGTAAGAAGAAAGAAGATACACAAGATATGCTTGATATAGGAAGCCTTCTTGCCAAACAGAAAGAAAGGGAACGATAAGACAGACATAGACAATAATATATATGCGATATAGCCGGAACAACAATTTATTATAATAATCAAAACTGGGCTGCCGCTTTAAAAAATAAAATTTTATAGAGCGGCAGCTTTATTTTGATTTTCTTACAATACATTTCTATCTTCAAGTGTTTTAAGAATTTTTTCCACCTCTGTAACCGCAGCTTTATTTGCAATAGAGTTTTCTATCTCCATATTTATAGATTCATTAATTTCCGAAAACAGCAGTTTCGCAGTTTCGTTAATTATATTATCAAATTCTATTGAATTTACTGCCTCTTTTTCATTTTTAGACATAGGTGCTAATTTGCAATCGAAATTGTTTCTTCTGTCACTACCAAGATAATTCTTTGTCCTAAAATCAATTCCTATAACGCCATTCTTTTTTATATCTAATCTAGGATCACGTGCAATCAACCCTTTATCCTGCTTCTTATACAAATCACTATTTTCAAACACATCCCAATATCCTGCTTTTATATCATAAAGCATCTCTTGTCATAACTTGGTAAACCACATCTTTTCTTATTACAATCCAGCAGTTCCTGGATATTGGGACTTACATTATCATCTTTATTAATATGGGGAACTTTTTTCCCATTACTTTGTGTTTCTGGATTTGACATTGATTTGCAAACACTTAAACCATATTTATTTAATTCATTTATATTAACTTGATTATTTTCAACAACCTTTCCATACCTCCAAAATATATATTATCAAAATGTAGGTCACGCTACTCTTACAATTGCCTTATATTTTACATTTTTCTTTCATATTTTTATTTTCATTTATTAGATTAAGATTTTCTTTTTTAAGATTTTCATTTTCTGTAATAAGATTACTATTTTCATCTTGATAATTTTTAAATTTAATTAATAATTCATCTATCTGTTTCGTTTCTTTATTAACTTCTGGCTTAATTAAAACTTTTATCTCCTTTTGGTATTTTAAAACCTCATCTATTTTTTCAATTAATATTGTGTTGGTTATATTATTACTTTAATTAATAGAAATACAGGGTTGTTGTGTCTGTTTTTTTCATAAGTATAAGTTTCATCCGCATCATTCAATTTAGCTTTAATTATTTCTAAAATATCTGGTTCATTTAGACATTGCGTAAAAATATTTTTTATAGCATTTTCCAATTCCATTTTATCCATTCCATTTCCTCCTGGATTGTATTTTATCATAATTTACTGGAAAATACCATTAAAAACACTTAGGATAGAGTGGCTTTACTTGGATATATGGCATTTTGTTTTTGTCAACATTATAGGGGTTTGAGTTTCTCCATTTTTTAGGTTTAAGTATCATCAATCTCCGTTTTTAATATGTTTAGCAGGAAATTGGCAGCATAACAGAGCTGCCATTATCAGAAAACTGATTTTTTGTATCGTAGATGATACCATATCCTCCCATACAAAGCCCTCGTCAAAGGCTTTGCATCCTATTGGCGATGCATATTTCCACCAGTCCCATATGAAAAGAAAACAGGGATTATGGGCATCAGGCAGTTGCTGGTATGTTCTCATGTAATGGGCTTGTTCTTAACTACGCCATTATCATGTATAACAAGTCAAAATCAAAAAATGAAAAAATTAAAATGGATAAGGTATTTCCAAATAAAGTAAAATATGATATATTGCCGGTATGGGAAAATCATAGAGCCAAAGGCGGCTTTACCCCTCTTTTTTACCCGGAGGGTTCAAGTAGCCCTCCAGACCAAAGAGGAAGAAGGGTGATAACAATATATGTTACATATCAGGATTTAATCCAGATTGGAATATTTATTGTTGACCTTGTTGGATTGTGTTATATAATCTTTAAGGGAAAGAAATAGCCGCCACTATTCCCAGGGGGTACTTTAGACTTGTTGGTGCTTAAATTTGATATCCAATGCTTAATAGAATCTTTTGTTTATATTAAGCATTTGCGGTTTTATGTAGCATTACATGACCTGTCATAGCACATAGCACAATGTCATTTAGTTAAGTAAAGCCTGGTAAATAAATGGCGTATTTATGTTTGGGAATTAAATTTATACAAA
>CAJTLB010000050.1 GCA_910577045.1 uncultured Lachnospiraceae bacterium
AAAAGTTTGTGGTGATTTTTGCGATTTACACTTGACAAAGGTCACTTCATAACAGGTGAAGTAGTGTGAAGTATATGAATGTGGTTGTAGTAGATGGAAAAGAAGAAGATGTAGCTACTTGGCCATTAGAGAAACGGAAAGCATTTTTCCATAAATTAAATCATAGGGCACTTACACTGATGGGATATGTATTAGTAGACGAAGAAGGGGAAGGGATAGAGAATATAAACGAAACAAATGAAACAACCGCTTAGGCGGGAGACCATAGGACAAGCATAGAGGAAAATAATGATAAGAATAATAGGATATAGCATAATTGGGGTGATTTTTGCTTCCTTGATTCTTTCTAATAAGCAGGAAAAAGAAACGATGATTTCTTCCCAGAAGCAGGAGGCTAAAGCTTCTATACATATTATAAAAGAGCCAGAAGAGCAATTAGGAGAATTAATGCCTCTTACAAAAACATTTGGGATTTATACTCTGACAAGCTATGAATGGGACATATTCGGACAAGTCATTATGGCAGAAGCCAGAGGAGAGAGTTTTGAAGTTCAATATTACATTGCATGTACCATTCTAAACCGTGTAGAAAGTGAACTTTTTCCCAATACCATAGCAGGAGTCATCTATCAAACAAAGCCCGCTATTCAGTTTTATGGGGCATGGGATACGAACCAGTATGAAGTAACCGATTCGGTCTGGGAGGCAATCCAAGCAGCACTTCTTTATAATGATTTGCCATCTGATATATATTACTTTACATCAGATGGATACCTGCCAGGGACAGAAGCATGGAAGCAGATAGGGAATATGTGGTTTTCCAAACAAAAATGAAGGGAGAGGAGGAAGGACATGAAGCAGGAAGAAAAGAAGGCAGCATTAGATAAAGGAATGATAGAGTATCAGCTTGTAAGAAAGACAAAGCTGGAAGCCAATGCAAAGAAGAGAATTTTTGCTTATATGAGAAGCATGGCACAGAAGCAAGGAACCATACAAAAAAGATAAGAACGATTTATGCAGGAAAAGGAAAGATTAAACCAAGGAAGGATTTCATGAAATAAGATATAAGAAGAATTTGTATTGTTCATGGGGTAAACAAGAAAAAATCATGAAATAAATTGAAATAAGGCAATGTAACGAAATGACAAAAAAATGCTCTGGTTAGTGCGACAACACAACCAGAGCCAACAGCTGTAACTTGGAAAACCTATACTGGTATTTATTGTAGCACATTTTTTAGGAAAATACAAGAAAAATGCTGAAAAAGCAGCAAGTTTATGAAATGGTATAGGTAAAAGGGGAATGGTTTGTTGTAAAAGTATTTTTTTACAAAGAAAGGAGCAGGAAGGAATGGAAAACCTATATTATTACAACTTGTGTAGAGAAGTGCCACAGACCGCACAAAAGAGAATACAAGGCGGAAGAATCAGTGGAATGACAGATATAAACCCTATGTGGAGAATCAAGAAGCTAACCGAGATGTTTGGCCCATGTGGAATAGGCTGGTATTATAAAACAGTAAGGGAATGGTTAGAACCCTATCAAGAGACCGTTGCCGCTTTTGTAAAAATTGAATTATACATAAAAGTAGATGGGGAATGGTCTATGCCAATCCAAGGGACAGGGGGCAGCATGTTTGTAGAGATACAAAAGAATGGGGCACATGTTTCTGATGAGTGTTATAAGATGGCAACCACAGACGCGATTTCGGTTGCTTGTAAACAGTTAGGGATAGGGGCAGATATTTATTGGGACAAAGATAAAACAAAATATCGTCAAACAGAGAGGGAGGATACCAAGGGGGCTGCTGCCAACCAGCAATCCCTTACGCAAACAAAGCAATCTGTTTCTACAGAAGAATTAAAGGAGCTTCGGGAACAGCTTATGCTAGAATGTCAGAGGACAGGGGCAGGAATGATATTCCTAAGAAGAACATACCAAATTGAAAAAGCAGAGGAATTGTCTGTTTTACAATTAAAAGATGCCATAAGAATATTGAAGAATAAGCCTGATAAAGAAATAGCTTAATCATGACTACTAGTTGCAGAATGGTTAAGTAGAAATAAGAGAAAAGAGAGGGATTAGAGTGGCTAAAGTAGGAATGGATAGTTTCCTTTTAGAT
>CAJTLB010000051.1 GCA_910577045.1 uncultured Lachnospiraceae bacterium
AAAAAGGATCCCCCTTATCTACATTTGGGAATCCTTTTTATTTCGTCCATACATGTGTTTGTGTCCGCTTAGAAAATGCTTCTCTTGGTGTTCTGGTACTTTGCAGGAATGAAAGCAATTTATGCCTTGTTATCCTCTAAGCAACAGGTACAGCCCAACAACAATTATAAGCAACCGTAAAACCAAAAGAAGCAACTGGAAAGCTTCCACAACAATCTTCCTTCTTTCTTTCATCTTGATTTGCCAATGGAGATATGATATATTTTTTAGTGAGGGGAGGGAACCCTCCCCCTTACCTTTATTGGAAGCTCTCTATAATCATTTTGATTACTGCTGTGAGAGTTCCAATTTCAAGGGCAAGTTGTGTGAGTGCTCGAACCACTCTTATCAGCTTGCCTATTTTTTTCTCCATGTGCTCCACCTCCCTTCTGATTATTAGTATACTACGAATAGCGTAATATGTCAATACCTTTTTTGAAAATATTTTACTTTATTTGTATTTTATTTTCTTTATATTGACATTTTTTTACGAATAGAGTATTATATAATAAAACTGAACTAACAAAGAGGTATAACCATGCTAAAATCAAAATTAAAAGTATTACTTGCTGAACATAATATGACACAATCCAAACTTTCAGAAATAACAGGCATACGCCCCGGAACTATTACAAATATCGTAAACAACAATATAAAACAAATTCCTGTTGAAGCTGTCTGCAAAATATGCGAACTATTTCATTGTGACATAGGGGATATTTTTCAGTATGTACCCAACAGCCAAAAAAAGGAATAACTTGTCCTATCGACTAAACAATGCCCTTTATTGGCGCAAGGTGTTCAGTAAGCACAGCCCGCATAAAATAAGGGTTTTCTGTTTACTGAATCAAGTTTCCCGCCTCTCTATGAAGATGAGACAGTAAGTGATTCAGTAAACAAGAAATTTCAGCATTTTCCAGTATTCTATTGTGAATAGATGTTGCCGCTAAATGGCGTATTTATGCGGTTTATGGGGCTGTTTTGTGCGTTCGCGTTCGCTTTTTCCCTGGCACAAATAACTCAACGCAAAAATGCGTTCTGTGTTTACTTCTTACTTTGTGCCAAAAAAAGATAAGCAAGGGACAAATGTCCGTGGCTGATTCGCTTACTCGCTCATGTGAACCCTTCTCTATGAAGATGGCTCTAATAAGTAGCTGTAAAATACTTTCGCTTGTACGAATTTCGTTAGAGCCTGCCCTTACTCCGTCATGGTGGAAAGTAAAGAGGTGAACAAGCTTAAAATTCTTTTCGTTTGTTTAAAGCTTCTTTTCGCTGTTCTATCTGGTCTATCATCTATCATGTACACTGTATCAATATTTCTAAAACTCGCTACTAGCTGCCCTTTATGCTCCTTAACGGATATATCTGTCTTTCTTATGTGAACCAAGTCCTTCATACTTCTCTTACTCCTTTCTTTTTGAAAAATGTATGAAGCAAATATATCTATTCTTTTTTCGCTGTATGAAATTCGTTCGGCGTTTTTCGGCTGCCAGATAGCCAGATAATCCATAACAGATGCTTTTCCGAATTTCAGAAAAGCTTATGTAAAAACTTGCTATCATCTGATTTCAAATGTTCGCATATGGCAGCAGGAGACATTACAAGCCCCATACAGGCATTTTTATACTGCTGCCTTAT
>CAJTLB010000052.1 GCA_910577045.1 uncultured Lachnospiraceae bacterium
AGGAGACAATATGAAGTGACCTCACAATTGTAGATTCGTGGATTTACCTGTAAAATATTATTTGTCAAGAATAATAGGTAACAGGGATTACCACATACAATAGGAGGTCATCAATGAATAGTATAGTTTATGTAGGAATGGATGTCCATAAGGAAAGTTACACATTATGTTGTTATTGTTATGATACCGATAGGGTTGAGTATAAACAGACAATACCTTCGGATTATAAATTGATTCTTAAATACATTGAATCAATGAGAAAAGTGTATGGTGAGAATGCTGATTTTGTTTGTGGATATGAGGCAGGATGTTTGGGTTATTCGCTGTATCATCAGTTGAGAGAGCATGCTGTTGAGTGTAAGATACTTGCTCCAACGACAATGGCTATTACGAATACCAGCCGTGTAAAAACAGATAAACGTGATGCGGCAAATATTGCACGTTGTTTAGCTTTTCGTACTTATAGTGAAGTTTATGTTCCTGATGATGAAGATAATTCAGTAAAAGAATATATTCGTATGCGAGATGATCAAAAGTTAATGCTTAAAAAGATTAAGCAGCAGATTTTGGCATTTGTACTTCGTCAAGGAAAGAAATTTGAAGGTGGTAAAACTTATTGGACAGTAGCTCATATGAAATGGTTAAAAGCTTTAGATTTAACAGGATTAGCCAAAGAAACATTGCAAGAATATTTGGTAACATATGAGTATTTGATGGATAAAATAGAACGCTTGGATAATCGAATTGAGGAATTGGCATCGGGAGAAAAGTATAAAGAGACAGTAAAAAATATGACCTGTTTTTTAGGGGTAAAAACTCACACGGCGTTATCTATGGTGGTTGAAATTGGAGATTTTAAGAGATTTGAAAAGGCTCCAAAGTTTGCAGGATTTCTTGGATTAGTTCCGAGTGAAGATTCAAGTGGAGATAAAGTTAATCGGTTTAGTATAACAAAAACCGGAAATAGCCATTTGAGAAGATTGTTGGTAGAAGCAGCCCAAAGTTTTACAAGAGGAAATATAGGGCATAAATCAATAGCATTGAAACAGAGACAACAAGGATGTGCAACAGAGGTTGTAGCTTATGCAGATAAGGCTAATGAAAGACTGCGTAGAAGATTTTATAAAATGACCTTGAATAAAGGAGTCAATCGAAATGTAGCTACCACGGCAATAGCAAGAGAATTAGCATGTTTTATGTGGGGAATGGCTACCGGGAATATAGGATAGATATGATATTCAGCCGCTTCAGTCAAGGCTGCTTCGCACCGTTTTACGGCAAGGTGTGTGACAGAACGAGCTAAACATCATAAAGGGTAATTAAGCAGATGAAACGGATGTTATCAGATTTCATCTGCAAAAAACTAATTAACACCGGATGCAGAGGTAGAGCCTTGGAACACTCTAAGGTCCGAATTATTTGCGATTCACCTCTGTTGACATTAATATTTATATATTTTGATTCACGCTGGGAGACGGCAAGATTCACGGCGGACCATTGACCTGTTGGTAGCCAATCCACGTATAACAGAGTGGCCAAGGCCGGGGACTGTTAGTCTGAGGTTCTACCTCTGTACCCGGTGTTAAAATTTAATGAAAGGAAAAGTTTGTGGTGATTTTTGCGATTTACACTTGACAAAGGTCACTTCATAACAG
>CAJTLB010000053.1 GCA_910577045.1 uncultured Lachnospiraceae bacterium
TGAAAGAATCTGATTCACCCATAACCTTGTAATGGCTACTTTACTCATCTTTTTCTCCTTCCCTTTCTGTTGCATATACTTCTGTACTCATTTCTAACAAACACTCTTCCAACTGTTCTATCCATATTGCCTGGCTATCCATATCTCTTGCCTGCTCTTCTAACTGTTCTTCTTGTTCTGCTATCTTTGCTTTTAACGCCAATACTTCTGCTTCCATAGTACTTGGTGTTACCTGCTCTACTTCATATCGTTTTCCTATATAATTCACGGTAAACTCTGAATAATTGTAATACACACATTTTGGTTCTTGATCCGTTTCGTTCTCATAATATTGGATTGGTTCTTTGTTTTCATTAAGAAGCTCATACAATGTATGAAAATCAGCTTCTTCCTCCTTCACGATAAACCGCAATACCATTTTCCCATTTGGATACCGATATGGATAAAACTCCCTTACTTTTACTATCGTTTTTCCTACTTGAATCTGCATTTCTTTTTTCTCCTTCCTTTTTTAACTAGACACTCCTACAAATAATATCCTTTATTTTTATCATAGAAGAACTAATATCAATAATAAATGCTCCTATTCTTCCCTTTAAAACCACATCATCTCCCTCATTACCTACATAAATCCGTTTGCAGTTTACTGGAATACTATCTTTTATATACCCATAATAACATTCATCTACTGTATCATATTCCATATATAAAGTTTCTGACGTTTTGCCTGTATCATATCGAAAAAAAGTTTCATCCTTTCCTTCTGACCAAATAGACATTTCTATTGTAAAGCCTTCTCCAAATACCACATAGCTCCCATTCAGCAATACACATATCTCTGCTGTTATTAATGTTTCTGCATTGTCAATTGCATTTGCAATAATTATATTTGCCTTACCATTTCTGACACTTGGAAAAACATTCGCATCCCCAAATACTGAATATAAAACCTCAATCGTTACTCCTTCTGGCCATATCGTTTCCCATGCCCCATTTTTATAACTCTTTCCTTCTGTAATCTCCCTCCATGCCCCACTAGAATACCGTTTGATACTGGTTACATCTTGCCATGCCCCATTTGCATATCTCTTTATACTCATCTCATCACCTCACCAAGCCCAAAGGACAGAACTACTAGGAGGCGTAGAAGATTGGATCGCCACTCCTTTGACACTTGTTGCCACAGGTACCCCATTGGAAAAATATACTGGCTGCATAGCAGAACCTGCATTGGCATTTAACTTATTGGCAGAACTGGCGGCTCCCCCTGCTGTA
>CAJTLB010000054.1 GCA_910577045.1 uncultured Lachnospiraceae bacterium
TCACTTTCTGGAAGATATGGGTTCATTTTTACTGGAAGCCCTTCCAGCCCTTTTTCATATCTTTTATATATCTTTTTCTTTAACTCCTTATGTTCTTCTAAATGCTGAAACTGCCCTCTCCCTACCCCTGCTAATACATTTGACAGCCGATAATTATATCCTATCTCTTTATGTTCATACCATGTTACTTTTTCCCTTGCCTGGGTAGACCAAAACCTTACTTTTTCCGCAGCTTCCTTCCTATCCGTTAAAAACATTCCCCCTCCAGAGGTGGTAATAATCTTATTCCCATTAAAACTAACTACACTATACTCCCCAAAACTTCCTGTCTGTTTCCCTTGGTAAGTAGCTCCTAAGGACTCGGCAGCATCTTCGATTAAAATTAAATGGTACTTCTTACAAATTTTTTGGATTTCTTCTAACTTTGCTGGAGTCCCATATAAATGCGCCACTACAACCGCTTTTGCTTCTGGATAAGACCTACATGCTTGTTCTAGTGCCACAGGGTCCATATTCCAAGTATCATATTCACTATCTATAAAAATCTGTTGCCCTTTTTCATAAGACACAGGGTTTACTGTTGCAGCAAAGGTCATATCAGAGCAAAACACCAAATCGCCCTCCCCAATCCCTGCCATTTTTACTGCTAAGTGGAGGGCTGCTGTCCCAGAAGAAAGGGCTACTGCGTATTGGCAGCCAATATATTGGCTTATTTCTTCTTCTAGCTTTTCTATATGTTCCCCTACTGTAGAAACCCAATTGGTATCAAAGGCTTCTTTTATAAAGGCTTGTTCTTCTTTGTGCATCGTTGGGCTGGCTAACCACACTCGTTCTTTCAACTTTGCTATTTCCATTTTTACTCCTTAGTCCTATCCTTTTTTAATAACTCCCAGTACAACTTGCCTATGGCTTCTTTAGAAGTGCGTTCCTTCTAGGTGGTACTGTACCTATCAAATAGCCCCATAAGGCGATTCTTCCTTTCCATTCTCAAAAAGTATACATTATGAGAATCCTCTATCCTTTGTGCAAGTTGTACAGGAAATCTATGAAAAACCCCTTGCAAAATCCGAAAAATATGGTAAAATAGCATAAGAAAAAACCACTCCGAAAAAGTATACTTTTTC
>CAJTLB010000055.1 GCA_910577045.1 uncultured Lachnospiraceae bacterium
CCACTACGATCCGCAACATAAACACCCCCAATATACAAATAGGGAACCCCACATATAAATATTGCATAGTTTTCTTTTATGTAACTGAAAATTTCGTAATCAAAAACACTGACAGGCACTTCTTTCCCATTTACCAGTTTGTAATGGTGGAATCTTCTTAAATCTGGCGTTCTCCTTGTGCTTTCTGTTTGCTGTGCTACTTTATTCTCATCACCCAACGCCGCCACCCCTTCCAATCTCCTCTACTTCCTTTTCTGTTATTTCAAACATACATTTCTCTTTTAGGATCGCTAGACTATCTAGTAACCACTTGCTATACTCTTTAGAATCCCTACGCCTATAAGACACGCCACATAAAACATCTAACTGATATTCTGCCCTCTGAAGCTCTTCTATACAATGCTGCCATTCTTCTGAAAATGGCTCATACGGCCGTTTTTCTAGGATTGCCCTATAAATACTAGACCAATGCTTTAAATGGTCTATACAGGCAAGTAACACTTCCTGGAAGGTTTGTCTTTGTTCGACTCTCCTCTTTTCCTCCTGTTTCTGTCTTTCAATCCTTCGCCTAACCTCTTCCCTATTCCTCTCTTCTTTGGAGGCCAGCCCATAAAAGGCTTGTAATTCCTTTAGGGCTGTCCATTGGCTACAATTCTTGACATAAACGATAAACCCAATGACATCACCAGAATAGCCACCATTACTGAAATCCGTAAAACGGTTGTTGCCCGTCCACAACACACAACTCCAATGCTGATCCTCGGAATGGGGAGACTTTACAAAATACTTTGTACTTTTCCGTTGAGGCTCCATATAAAAATCACGGGCCACTTGTAATATCCCTATCCTGCTTAGTTCTTCCCTGGCTATTATAAAATCCTCTTTCATGGAATCGCCGCCTATTCTGCCATACGTCTGAAATAATCGTCTAATACTTCTCTTAAGTATCCGTTTTTCCTACTCCCTAACCAAACAACTGCCCCGGCTTCGTTCGCTACGTCTAAAAGTCTGCTCCTGCCTATGTTATACCGTGT
>CAJTLB010000056.1 GCA_910577045.1 uncultured Lachnospiraceae bacterium
ATTCACGCTTGATATTGTCAATCTGTCTTTCTATTCTCTGCTTCATGGTTGATACCCTCGCATATCCAAAAATAATTGATTTACCCATATTTTTATCCTCTCTTTTATAGTTTGTAGTACCTAATTAAACGAACGATTTATTTGATACTTCTATATTACCACTCAAAAGAAGAAAAATCAAGTATTTTTGATACTATTTTCTAATACGTTTATTTTAATACTATTTTATTATAAACTTTGCTTTGCCAGATAAACCATTCCTTTACACCTCCACTTTCCCCAATATATTTATATATTACCTCTTCCTTCCCTATTTGCCAATAAGATAGATTCGTTTCGTTTTGGAAAAGTATTTTTCTCTAAAATATCAGCTTGCAAGAAATGAAGGATCACATGATAAGGCTAAAAGCGATAGAGGCAGCAGCACACTTCATTCCCTATATGCCAATACATACAAACCAACATAAGCCCCTAAAAGATTATCTAACCTCATGTAAACAAAAAAACAAGGCCCCTAAACTCTATTTAGAGGTCTTGTCGAATTTCTAACTACAAGGTTATTTGTCTTTTTGGTTAGCCAGTCTAGGCTAAGATTCTTTACTATCCCTTTACAAATCATTTCTTTTTCCTCTTATCCATCAGAAAAACCCTTTTTTTATTACTCTCATTTTTGATGGATAATGCTACAATTTGCTTTTTTTCATATATGATTTGTTCTATATAAAATTTGTTGTAACAAGCCAGAATATCATTTCCATTCTTATCTTTTCTACCACTCTTCTTAATCTCACAAGAATCAGATGGTATCCAGATAAAGGGAGCTGTGTATAATTCCCTTCCAATCCCCCAATTAAAGCAGGCCCTTTTAAAAGAATCCGATGCTTGTCCTTTCTCCTTTTCTGTATAACTTTCTATTCCTACATCCTGTTTCCATACCCATACAGGAGCCTCATTCTCTGTTTTATAATTTATGTTAATCCCTACATTACAAAACAAATTTCCATTTATT
>CAJTLB010000057.1 GCA_910577045.1 uncultured Lachnospiraceae bacterium
CAGGAGAATGTTAGTAATGTATCTATGCAGGAGTTGAACAAACGTTTTTCTACTTTGCTTTTGCTTGGAAAAATACTAAATAGTTGTGCCGATTTGTCTATGGAAGCATTAGAAGAGAGACATAGTTGTGTTAGTGGATACCAGAGAGAAGCAGAACAGCCATATCATAGATTACTTTACAAAGAACCATATTGCCTATGAGCGTACAGCATTAAGTTATGGGGACTATTCTTTTTATATTCCAGCAGCGGCAGCAGGAGAGAACATCTATTTTCATAGGGATATTGTGATCGAGAGGAAGGCAACTTTGGAAGAACTATCTGGCAATCTAGTGCAAGAAAGGGAGAGGTTTGAAAAAGAGTTTCTAAAGGCTGGAAATGATGGAGCAAAGATCTATTTAATGGTTGAAGAGAGTGTGGGATATTCTGCTATTATCGGGCATAACTACAGGACACAGTTAGCCCCGGCGGCATACATGGCAAGTTTGAAGGCATGGGAAGCACGTTTTCATTGCAATGTGCAGTTTATAGATAAGAAATATAGTGGGTATTACCTTATGGCAACATTCCAGTATTATGCTAGGGAAGCACTGAAATAGAAAAGGAAAGGGGAAAGTATGGCAAAATTAACACCAATAAAAGCAATTAGGGCGAAATGTTTAGAATGTAGTTGTGGACAATGGAAAGAAGTTCGATTGTGTCCTGTTAGAAATTGCCCTTTATACGAATATAGAAATGGGCATAGACCAAAAGAAGAGAAATGTATCAAAGAGAATGATTTGGACAAAAAATAGGCAGCTAGGACAGCACTTTTTGACAAGAAAGGGGATATAGGGAGCTAGGGGAGGAAAAAAGGAGATTGCCCGATAGAAAAAAATGTGTTATATTGTCGATATGGGAAAACCATAGAG
>CAJTLB010000058.1 GCA_910577045.1 uncultured Lachnospiraceae bacterium
AAGATGTTTCGTTCTGTTCTTTGCTGTATCTGCCTTGCATAGAAACCCTCGCCGCAACCAACATCTAAAATGTTTCTTATAGATGGCGTATCAGAAATAAACTGTATGATTTTCTCCAACACAACATCATACATGCCATACTCCAAAATTTGGTGCCGGTTGTCAAAAGACCGCTTGCTGTAGTTGGTTTTGGGCGATGATTTTAACAACAAATTTACATACCCATATCTTGAAATATCAAAGCAATGTCCATGTCTACAAATTAGGCTATTGCCTTGTATATCCATTGATTTTGTGCAAATTGGGCATTGAAAATAAACCTTGCTGTCTGCAAAGCGTGATAAATTATTATTCATTTGTTTTTCCTCCGTAATTACATCTCTGCTTCAATAAGCGAGTTATGCAATACGGATAACCGCAACATAACTCGCGGTTTTATCTTAATCTCATAAATGTAACCATTGTGTTGTCCTCCAATCAATTCCGCAGTATTACTCTGCTTTTAGAAAAAGTATAGCACAAAACTATGAACATTTCAACTCTATTTCAGCCTGTCGGCGACGTTGCTCTCTCTGGCATACCGCCGCGCCGCTTCCCGCCGTTCCTCGCTGTATGGGGCGGTCAGACGGAAAGAGAAGCGGCCTTTCTCAATGTCAAACTCCATGCAGCCCGTTTCCGGGTCTGCGTCAGTCTGCTGGCAGATCGCCGGATAACGGCGGCTGTATGCAAGCAGACGCTTTTTCAAGGCGGTGTTGTGGGTGCGGATATGGATAAGGGGGTCTTTCTCGTCAAACCAAATATCGGTGGTCTTTTC
>CAJTLB010000059.1 GCA_910577045.1 uncultured Lachnospiraceae bacterium
TGTTGATGGTGGTTTCGTATGTGCAATCTGGTTTGGAGGTTAATATTAACTGTTATTTACATCCCTATGTAATTTTGTTCTCTTTTGTTGTTTTTGTTAGCATAAAGAAATTGTTTGCTCAATATCGTCCGAAAACGAATCTATTGGCAACTTTATCGGCTTGCACTTTTGGGGTTTACTTAATTCACTCATTGCTATTGAATACTTATTTAAAACAAATAGACATTATTAATGCATTGCCTGTAGAGATCGGAATTTTGCTACGATGGGGAGGAACACTCCTTATAGGCTTTTCCATTATGTTGTTGCTTAGGAAAATTCCAGGACATAAATATTTGATTGGTTAAGTTGTATTTTAATTACAAGTTTATTAAAAATAATCAGTAAATGATTCCTAAAATAATACATTATTGTTGGTTTGGTCGTAACCCACTACCTGAATCTGCTTTGAAGTGCATGGCTTCTTGGAAGAAATTCTTTCCAGATTACGAAATCAAACAATGGAACGAGGACAACTTCGATGTAAATATCATACCTTATACGCAAGAAGCATATGATGCCAAGAAGTATGCTTTTGTGAGCGATTATGCTCGCTTCTATATTCTCTATCACCATGGTGGTCTTTATTTTGATACGGATGTAGAGGTAGTCAAGTCGATGGATGATATTGTGGGGAAAGGGAATTTTTTAGGGATAGAGTTGGATGCAAGACCGGAAGAAGGATTGCCACCATTTATTAATCCGGGACTTGGTTTTGGAACCGTTGCCAAAGAGAATCTTTTCCGTGATGTGTTGCAATAT
>CAJTLB010000060.1 GCA_910577045.1 uncultured Lachnospiraceae bacterium
GTAGATGACCGCCGTCGCCGTGTTCGGTTCTAAAGACTTTATAAATGTACAATTATCAAAGCAAGTGGACGATTGGGAACAAATAGATATTGAATTAATTAAAATATTCAAACAATTAAATGAAGATGGAAAAGCAGTAGCCATTGAACGGGTGGAGGAACTAACCGAAATCCCACGCTACATCCAAAAAGAAAAAAATCTGCCCGACAAAGGAGAATGAGGATATAAAAACTTCTTGCACCCTGCTGCCAGATATGCTATATTAGAAATACAAAGGGAAAGCCATAGAAGCGGCTCTACCCTCCGTAAAAACAAGCTAAGACATTTTACAATGTCAAGCCGTCAACTACTCCGAATAGTTGGCGGCTATTTTCTTCCCTTGAAGATTGTATAGCACAAACTCACAAGGGCTACAATGAATATTCCAGTCTGAATCAGCTCCGAATATGTAATCACTGTATCGCCCTCCTTTCTTTCGTCTGGAGGGCTACTTGAACCCTCCGAATAAAAAAGAGGGGCAAAGCATATCGACAATATATCACATTCTTGCTTATGTGACAAGCTTTCATGATACTTTTTCTTTAAATGCCTGCGTGAAGCTCTCTGATGCCCTGTAATCACTTTTAGGATATTTGTTGTAAGTATGGCTTTTATGTTTTTTGACCCAAAATAGGCTTGTAGCACGTTAGAGAAGTATTGATTTGATTAAGTACGAATTTCATACTATAAACCATCAAAAAACCAATAACGAAGTATAGGATATATTATTTTGTGATTTTCTCA
>CAJTLB010000061.1 GCA_910577045.1 uncultured Lachnospiraceae bacterium
TTACGCCTTTCTACTTTTATCCATATTAATCATTTAAATGGATGGGTTCTCAAAACTCAACATTCACAATTGTATTATCATCCAATTCTAACAGCAAATTATTCCGCAATTCATTTAAATGCTTATCCAAATCTTCCACTGATTCGATCCTCCATGATAAGGATTTACTAATCTTTTTGAATGTCACATTTTTAATATGTTGTGAATGATATCCATTTTCTTCTGCAACCTTGCTTACCTGTTGCTCTATCAAATCTGTATCATACCGTCCGTTTTCTTTTGCTTCTGCTTCAAGTTTCTTTCTAACTTCCTCAGCTTTTTTCAATGCAATATCCTGATCCATCTTATCCATTTCATTCAAAAGACGGATTTTTAGTGCTTCTGCTCGATCTGCATAACCTCTTAGTGTAGATACATTGGTACAACTTTCTGCGCCGTTCTGTATTTCTAAGAACATATCATTATATGGATTGATTTTGCTTTCCTTATATTCTTTTGTATTCAATACTTCAAATACACGCTTCTGAGATTCCGATATAGCATCAAGCACAGGAGCAAGCTGGTCATCCAAAACTTTTGAATAAACATCTGTAAATTGTTTTAACAATTCCGGAAGTTTTGGAATATCTGCAAATGGTTTATCTTTTTTTACAATTGCCCGGACTGCGTCTACAACATTCTCCAGCTCTGCATCTACAATATAAGTTTTACTGTCATCATATTTTTCCAAATACAACAGTGATTTATCAAA
>CAJTLB010000062.1 GCA_910577045.1 uncultured Lachnospiraceae bacterium
TTTCATTTCTTTTATCACATATACACATTTGGCTAATTGATAACCCACTTATAGAGAATGATACTGAAAAAATATTTAGTATACTATCATTAACCTCTATATTATCTGCATCAGCGCATATTATTAATACTTTTGCATTATCCTTCCAATGTTTTTGTAAATTGTTTAATAAACCATTCTCTGTACTTAACTGCGCAGGTATTCTTATTCCATCTTTTTTATAAAAACCACCTATATGGCTTGTTAAATATACAACCATTATACTCCCCTTCCCTAACCACACCCCTATAAAAATTTTTGAATATAATTTTTCCTTTTGTTTCAATCCACTCGTGGTAGTTAAGAGCAAGACAATTACGTGGATTGCCTCATGGCAGTAGGGGGCAGTAGGGGATACCACTTTCCTTCCCTACCTAATAGAAAAGGGAATCCTTGCTATTAATTGTTAAATTCTAACTTTTATTCTATTATACCAAATATGAACTATTTATTCCACCTATTTTATAAAATAGGATAGAAATAACCTATCTAGTTAATATCCTCTGCTTCTGTAAAACCTAAAGGCAATTACTGCCCTTCGATAAACTTTGTATTTCAAATTGAATTTCAGAAAAATAAAACATATTATAATAATTCTATTTATCTTGACTTATCGCATCTTTGTATTAAAATATAGATAGAGACTTATTATAAATATAAGAAAGGAAAAA
>CAJTLB010000063.1 GCA_910577045.1 uncultured Lachnospiraceae bacterium
GTAATTGAAGATTTTAACGAAGCATGCTTATTAGAAATTCAAGGGGAAAAATATAAAAAGGAATATTATTCAAAAGAAGATATTATTTTACAAGAATGGTTGGAACGCAAGAGAATTTCTTGCACACATGAAGAAAATCTTAGTCCCGTTTTTTATGAGAGAGAAATTTTAAATCATATTTTTTCGGCATTTGACAGTGTAAGGGAAGTGTATTTTATGTTGAAGGAAGCATTATAGTTGATATCTTAGGGCAAATGAGGGGCAAAGAGATGTGCCAAGTCCACCTGATTATTAGTGGTCTTGGCACATATAAAATAGAAATCTAGTAAAGTTCCAATGAATCCTCTGCATCCACCCACATCTGCATATTTCCCTCAAGGTAGAGTAAATCCATCGATATATCGATGGATTGCATATATCAAGCGGTTCATCTATTGCTAAGGCATCTAAGGCATATTGGGAGCAGGGAGTAGTCGTTAATCCATCTTCAGCCTTGTTGCAGTCAATCCGCAGAAGATATCCGTCAAAGGTTGTTATATCAACACTGTTGTGGTACATATTGTATTCTGCATATATGAATTGCATATCTTATCTATCCTTTCCTTTGCTAATTTAATTTTCGGAGAAATTTAAGAAAGCATTTCTATCAGTTCTTCCTGCCCAATTTATTCTGTGTTATAATTTGTTACAGGTTTTTCTTTCCCTTA
>CAJTLB010000064.1:0-305 GCA_910577045.1 uncultured Lachnospiraceae bacterium
TTTTATTTCATCTAGCTGGTTATATTTCTTGTATTTATCTCTCTTTATCTTTTTTCCCACACGCCTGTCCAAATCAATATCAAGAAGTCGGCAGTTTTCTATAAAATCTTTATTCCTGCCGTCTGTTCTAATAAAATCCATTAAAATCACCTCCATAGCTCAAATTGATAAGTTAGATTATACCACGTTCATTCTCCATTTGCCATAAAAATGTGGAGCATAGCAACCGCCACGCCCCACATTTTTTATCGCTCCAATGCTCTCTCGGCGTGTTCTTTGTTGATATTAACTTTATTTGTTTAGTT
>CAJTLB010000064.1:315-699 GCA_910577045.1 uncultured Lachnospiraceae bacterium
CAATTACATCATTTATTATGGCTTACTGATTTTCTGTTGCCAAAATGTTGCCACGCATTTATTATAAATATACTTTCAAAAAAATTCAACCCTAACATCCTAATCTTCTAGCATTTTTCTATTACAGCGTCTAATAGAATTAGGTAGCATTATGTCTATTTCTTCTTCTGAAAAAGTCTGCTCCTCCTCTGTTTTTAATGCTTTCTGAGCCGCTTGATAACTCTTGGAATCAGTTCGTGGCGAATTACTATATACTTCTGCTGTTCTTTCTTGTAGTTCATCACGCTTATTTCTTATTTCACTTTCATCTAACATTTCAAAATCTGTTAGTAATGACACATATTCTTCACGTATTTTCCACAATAAATCAGATGCTTTTTTATG
>CAJTLB010000065.1 GCA_910577045.1 uncultured Lachnospiraceae bacterium
ATGCCGACCCTTATCAAGATTTGCGAAACGCTGAACTGTGATATTTCTGATGTGATTGCGCTGGTGCCAGACGATGACCCGTAAGGGAGAAAGGGCAGCACAATGAAAATCGAATTGGACTATGTGAAAGTGGGCGATTACTACCTCCCCGACCTGACGATAGAGCCGCCGCCTGACCGCAGTTTGGGCAAGTATGGCCTGTTGCGCTTGCGGTATCTGAAAGAGCATCGTCCCATCGTTTGGGCCGAGTATGTGATGGAGGGCAAGCTGTACGCCCATCTGCTGGAAGTGGAGGATGCCGCCCATGACCTGCTGGACAGCATGATGCCGGGGATGTCAAAGGAGGCTGGGGCCACCGAGGATTTGAAAGCCCGCGACCCCATGCGCTGGGTGGGGTTGATGAATTGCTGTAAGGCCCAGGTGGAGGAGATTATTTTTGCGGAGCTAATATACATCTAAGGCAATTTTGAGAATTGCTCTGATAAAATGCAACTTCGGCACTTTTTAGGGTGCCGAAGTTTTTTCTTGAATCTTTAAGAAATCTTCAAAATCATTCAGTATTATGAAACCATAATCCAAGAAAGGATGTGTCTGATATGAGTTATATTTTGCAAACAACAAATCTCTGCAAAAATTTCAAAGGACAAATGGCGGTAGACAATGTATCGTTGAATATTCAGCGCAACTCAATTTA
>CAJTLB010000066.1 GCA_910577045.1 uncultured Lachnospiraceae bacterium
CAATGTTTCCAGAAATGCAAATACAGCATTTTTTGAACGTTCTAAAATAGCTTTAACATAATCAAATTTGCTCTGGTCGCCTTCAGAAACATGTACAAAATTTTCTTTAAATATATTAAGTTCTCTTGCCTTTGTAAACTCTTCCATGCTTGAAATGCCATATTGAACCATAAGTTCTTCTGATATTTCTACTTCCTCAACCGCCGCATTTTCACTTTGTTGATAATATACTTTCAATACTTTTTCTAAATCCCTTGAATCCTGTATATTATATTTCTTTAACAACTCATCATATTTTTCAGCCTTCTTCATATTCTGTGCAATTTCTTCATCATTATATAACCAGTGTTTATTATCAACTATTTCCTTAAAATACATATTTGCTTTTTCTGGATTTTCATTAATCCAACAAAACAATTGATTAAAATTACTACGGACGGCTTCATCCTGATTTTTACTCATTCCTTGTTTCTGCTTCACATACTCTATTACCCCTTGCGCTACATCCTTTAATCTTTTTACTCTGCTTTCCGGAAGTTCTAAAAAAATATCAACAGGAAGCAAAATACCCCTGATGTCATCTCCTAGCTCGCACACAATATCTTTAAAAAATTCATCAATTTCACCTGAGTCCAAAAATATACCCTCTAGCGTAATGAACTCTCCCTTTTGATTTGGTAGAATT
>CAJTLB010000067.1 GCA_910577045.1 uncultured Lachnospiraceae bacterium
ATTTTGCATGTCGTTATTTGAGTGGTGAAAGAGATCTTATTCCAGTGTGGACGCTACAGGAAAGGCTTCAGCCATTCGATGAAAATGCGATTATATTGCTGGCGGCAAAGGAACACGAAGCAGAGAAATCAGAATTGGAATCAATGGGGTATCAGGAAGGAAGGCATTATTTTACCGTCTATAATTTTCAGGAAGATGAATTGGATGGATTTTTAAACAAAATGACAAGAATGACACTTGACGAAGCTAAGGCAGAGGAAAAAGAAATATTAGCGTATGTGGACAAGTTCTGTCAGGATTATCAGATTCGGTATTGGGTGTGTGGCGGTACACTTCTTGGCACAATACGTCATAAAGGATTTATTCCATGGGATGATGATATTGATATTTTTATGCCGTGGCAGGATTATTTGAAATTTATTGAACTTTTTGGAGAAACACAGCGTTATGGGATAATCGGTTTTGGCGCAAAAGGAAATAACAGAATGCCAAATCCATTTATAAAAGTAGTTAATAAGCAGACAGCAATGGATGTGGACACACAGACAATTCGAGAAATCAGTTATCTGTTTATTGATGTTTTTCCGTTGATTGGAATGCCAGAGGAGGCAGATAAACGCCGCCGTTTTTTTATGGAATATCAGGAACTAAATCGTCAGATATGGCAGGATTTTTATGCT
>CAJTLB010000068.1 GCA_910577045.1 uncultured Lachnospiraceae bacterium
GCTTTAAGTTTCCCAGATCTAATCCAGCGACGTACTGTTTCCGGCTTTGTATTTAACATATCAGCAATTTGTTTAACACTATAAGTCTCCATACGCACCTCTCTTTCCAATAAATGGATTATATCACCTTTAGATAAACTATGCAATATAAAAGTAGTATTAAAGTAGTATTAAGCGCAAAAAAGACCACTTAGCAATCTCTATGACTTACATAATGGTCTTTTGCAATATAAAAATTCCCAACTTAACAAAAATTTTCTTTATTAAATAGCTCCAAAAACGGGCTTTCAAAGTAGCCTTTGCCCTCGCTTACCTCGCCCCTTTATCTTTCTGTCTTGCCTGATAATCCCTGCCTGCTTCTCTTTCTTTTACTATCTGCTCTTTCTGTTTAAGCCTGTCCCTGATGCTCATAGTATCCGCCGCTTTTTCTCCGTAAATTTCCTCATACTCCGTGCAAGTTCCTTATAGAACGCCTGAACAGAATCAAATTTATATTCTCGCACAATAGAGGAAAGCTGCTTTTTCATATTTGATATCTGCTTTTCAACCATGTCAATCTCCTGCTGTAATTCTTTCCGTCTGCCGCCCTTGAAGATGCTCGTACATTCAGACCATTCCTTTTTCAGTTTATCCCGCTTTTTCTCGCGCTCATAAATCGCCCTGTTCTGGTCT
>CAJTLB010000069.1 GCA_910577045.1 uncultured Lachnospiraceae bacterium
CATGCTGTTTTCGTAGTGGTAGCGCACTCCGGCGGTCAGCTCGTCAAGGCTCATGTCCTCGCCTAAATGCCCGCAATAGTAGCCGTTTAGGATAACGGCGGCGGGGTCGGTGCTTTTGATTTCCTCTAACCGGCTCCTGTCCTCCGGGTAGAGGGTGTCGTCCATATCAAGATGAAAATATTCCGCGTTCCATGAACGCCCCTGTTTCCAGAACGCTACCCACGCGATACCGTCCCTAAGCTCGTCTTGATAGTCCTTTACGGTGTCCCGTAAACTTGCCATAAATAAAAACCTCCTTTCTCTGCGTCAGCGTCATAAGCTGCATTTTTTGGCTGCATAGCCTACTACGGTACACCCGCATTTCTGCCAAAGATTTATGAAAATTTTTAGAGGGTGAAGCCCTTCGCAAAAAGAGGGTTTGGGAAACTTCCCAACAAGCAAAATCCCCGTCCGGCGCGTCAGCGGCAGGACAGGGATTTACGGAAGTGGGTACCCGCTTCCTATGCTTGCTATTCAAGTTTTTAGTTCTTCTGCACTTCGATACGGTAGTTGACGTATTTCCCGCCAGTGTCAGCCAGAACGATAGTTCCGTCGTAGGTCTTGCCTG
>CAJTLB010000070.1 GCA_910577045.1 uncultured Lachnospiraceae bacterium
CATGGTTCGCTTGTTAAAATCTGACTTTTTAATTGTTGGAGGAAAGCACTGGAGGCTCTCGAAAGAACCTGATATTTTTTCCAAACAATACAAAGTTCTGCTTCTAGTGTAGGGAAAAGTGGTCTGAAACATAGATTGCTATCCCCTGTTGTGTTAATCAGCCTATCTAATGCAATTACATATCCAAAACCTTTTCTGACAAACTGTGCGGCGTTGTAAATCAAATCATAGGTTGCAACAATATTGAGTTTGGAAATATCAGCCTTTAACCAGCGGAACATTTCTGTATTGATTGAGGTCTGATGGGATACAATAAGGGGCTTATCCCACAAATCCGCTGCGCAGATTGTTTCTTTTTCTGCTAAGGGGCTGTCCTTTTGCATCAACACGCCCCATAAATCTTTTTGCGGAAGTCTGAGGTAATCATATTTGCTGATGTCCGCTTCTCCAACCAGCAATCCAAAGTCAATTAAACCCTTATCCAGTTTTTCCATAACATGCTCCGCATCGCCGCTGTAAATGTGGTAATGAATGAGAGGGTGTTTTTTCTGCAAATCTTGTGCCGCCTGTGCCAAAAAGGAAATGCCTTCGGTTTCCCGTCCATAG
>CAJTLB010000071.1 GCA_910577045.1 uncultured Lachnospiraceae bacterium
TCATACGAGTTCCATAACTACGGACACTTTAATCTCGTGAGAAATCTCTTTTTTCAGGATAGTCTTATGACTATCCTCCCGATATTTAGGTGTTCGATTAAACTTAAAAATCCTCGCAAAGTGCGTAAGGATTTTGACGAACTCACCCTTTGTAGACAACATGCGACTTCCACATGTGTTATGATACGAAATATGTCCGTTAAGCGGATTTACATTAAAAATCAAACATAATACCGTGCCTGTGCATTCCACAACTCCACATACTTCCCATCTGCCTGCGCCAAAAGCTCACTGTGCGTCCCCTGCTGCACCACTTTTCCCTCGTGGAATACAAGAATCTGGTCACAGAATTTGCAGGAGGACAATCGGTGGCTGATATACACTGCCGTCCTGCCGCCGACAATTTCTTGAAACGCTTCATAGATCTCTGCCTCCGCAAGCGGATCCAGCGCCGCCGTCGGCTCATCAAGAATGATAAACGGCGCATTTTTGTAAACCGCACGGGCAAGTGCAATCTTCTGCGCCTCACCGCCCGACGGCTCTATGCCGCCAGACTCAAAATCCTGATACAGACTGGTCTCTATGC
>CAJTLB010000072.1:0-307 GCA_910577045.1 uncultured Lachnospiraceae bacterium
TTATGAAACTCATATGCATTTACGGATAATCACACTGAGCGTATCTCCAACGGGTGCATACGATATTCCGATTTTTTTACAGTAATATCTCACGGCATCCTTCACGCCATGAAAAGCTTTTGAAAAATAATTTCCTGTATAACTTGCTCCAAAAATAATAGCTTTCTGCATCTATTTCCTCCCTAGACGATACTATTGATAACTAATCCTACATAGTACAGTGAATATTAAGTAATTGGCAGTTTGACTTGCCTATTTTAACAGCTATCTTTTTCGTATTATCAACGAGCCATGAACAATATGTACT
>CAJTLB010000072.1:317-584 GCA_910577045.1 uncultured Lachnospiraceae bacterium
TTTCCTAATATAATCTGGTAAATGTTCAAAATGATACCTGTTATATTCAGGGTTCCAGTCTCTCGCAAAATTCATAATTTTAGCCCTGTCTAATATATAATCAAGGATAGATTGCGAGTCCCAACATACAGGTGGATATTGTGGAAACGATCCCATAGATCCACAGAAAATATCTTCTATGATATAAATCCCACCCGATGACAATACATCCCACAGCTTCTCAAAAGAAATTCGCATATCACCCCAAGCATGAGACGCATCATCAAT
>CAJTLB010000073.1:0-342 GCA_910577045.1 uncultured Lachnospiraceae bacterium
ACCAAAAACAGAGTATTCCTTAACTGAATTTGGAAAAACCTTAACACCAATTCTTGATGAACTATGTAACTGGGGAGAAAATTATTTACTTCAAAAATAATTTTCTCTATTTTTTAAGCTGTCCCTGCGTGTTATTATTCTGTGGATTGCCTGCGTTCAGATTACCTTTATTCTTCAACACAATATCCTCTGCCTTTACATACCAGTCCACATCTGCACCACCAAACGTCTTTCTTGATACGGTATCGCACGACAAACGCATGAGTAAATAAATTGTGAACATGCCTCTTTTCTGGTAAAATAAAAGAAAAGGGGCGTTGTTTATGGAAGAATTATTAAATT
>CAJTLB010000073.1:352-571 GCA_910577045.1 uncultured Lachnospiraceae bacterium
ATGGAATACATTGAAGATAACCGTCAGCAGACAAAAGTAAGGCATAAACTAAAAGATATTATTGTGATTGCGTTTTGCAACACTCGCAAATGTGGATGACTGGGTGGAAATGGAGTATTTTGCTCACTATCATGAGGAGTATTTCAAAAAATATATTGAACTGAAAAATGGTATCCCTTCTCATGATTCACTATGTCGTGTATTTGGTCTGCTGTCTCC
>CAJTLB010000074.1:0-206 GCA_910577045.1 uncultured Lachnospiraceae bacterium
ACTTCCTTACTGTTTTTTGTATAGGTCTTCTTTAAAACCCCTGTACCTGCTGGTTTAAAATGGAATGCCATCTTTTAAACACCTTCCTAACCGTTTTTTAGCAGCTTCTGTATCTTCTGGTATTTCTTCTCCATCTGTTTCTGGTCCTGGAGGCTGGTCCTGCTCCTGCTGTCCCTGCCTTTCCTGGTTAATTTCCCTGGTATCAG
>CAJTLB010000074.1:223-569 GCA_910577045.1 uncultured Lachnospiraceae bacterium
ATAATCCTCCAGCCCGTCATCTGGTACCAGCACACCTATGCCTGTCATATCTTTAATAAACGCTGAAACCTTGGCAATATCCATATCCTCAATATCACCATGTGTCATTCCAGGATATCCTGTAATACCTTCAAAATGCCTGCCATTAATATCAATAAGCTGTGGTATGCCCTGGCTGTTAAATGTTTCACAGATAATGTCAAGGAACGCCCCTATAGCAACAGCAAAAAGCTCTGTCTTATCAGAGCTAAGTGCGAAGCTGCCTGTCTGCTGGTGTCCAAGGAAGATAAAATCTGCCAGCACTGTCATGGCAATCCTTGTATCATACCTGTCTATAATAGTATTG
>CAJTLB010000075.1 GCA_910577045.1 uncultured Lachnospiraceae bacterium
ATAAGCCTGTATAGGGAATTGATGGATTGACGTTCCGGGTAAATTTTCAAGTCAAACCTCAGACATTCGTACAGTTCATCACAGGCACTTGGAAGGTTCTCAAAAGCAAACAGACAGCAATCGCCCATCCATTCTCCAAAAAAATCTCCCAGCCATACATAATTCATATCGTTTGCAATTTTATCTTCGACCCATTCCCTGGAGTGGCTTAAGTGATCCATCATCCCACTATTGTTGATTGCATGAAATAATTCAGGAAATTGTATCCCCAAACTCATTTCCACATCCCTGAGATCCATAAATTCATACCTCATAGTATCTTGAAATTTTGCACAAAAATTCAGATTTGCCACTTAGATTATATCATAGTCAATACTCAGTTTCAACTTGTGATCTGTCAAATTGTCAGAGGTTCTGGCAAACAACACGGAAGGTAAAAGGGAAATTATTTTCGGTATCATAGGAATCATTTTTTCAGCAGCCGCTTTGACCCGAAAGGAACCGCCACCCGCGCCGAAGTCGCTACCGTCCTGCGGCGAGACTTTTTAACATGTATAAT
>CAJTLB010000076.1 GCA_910577045.1 uncultured Lachnospiraceae bacterium
GCGGTTCTTGGAAAGGAGAAAGTGTCTGGCATTGTTCAGATGGAGAAACAAAGAGAACAGCTATTGAAGGAGCAAAAACGGGCAGAAAGAAGGAAACAGAATCGAGAAGCCCGGTGATAGCCGGAGGGCTGCTTAAAGCCCTCTTGGGAGTCATACAGCGAAGCCTTGCCAGTCTGTCAAGGGCGGCGACAGCCGTTTATTTACCCTTGACAGGCTGGCGGGGCTTTGCTATTTAGCGGAAGATTCATTCTCTCTGATACCTAAATCGCCTTGGAAAATATCAATCATTATTGCATATTGAATCATAGGAGAGTATATTTCCTGATACTTGCATCGTACAAACTAATTAATGCAAAACGAAATGAGGTTTGGGCTAATATCTAGCTTTTATGAAGTGGAAGTCAAGTGTTGAGTGATGTTTGAGTACTTGTATCGAGGAGTCACGACAAACGCATGAGTAAATAAATTGTGAACAAATTCTTTTTTTCTGGTATAATAAAAGAAAAAGGGGGATTTTGCCATGAATGA
>CAJTLB010000077.1 GCA_910577045.1 uncultured Lachnospiraceae bacterium
GTAGTGTTTTTGACCGGAGTTGGCAAGGTATTCCCATTCATAAGATCACACAATGTGTTGAACAATTTACATCAGATACTCGATCGGGTTCCGGTAGTAATGTTTTATCCGGGAAATTGGAATGGACAGACTTTGTCGCTATTTGGAACAATTAACGATGGAAATTACTATAGAGCATTTCCGCTGGTTGTATAGGAGGATGAAAAGGGTATGATCATTAGAGATATGTTTTTTAAGGAAATTGATAGAGACATTAAGGGTGTAATTAAGGTTGGGCAGTCTGACGATGAAAATATCTTTCAGGAATTGGACGAGTACGTAGTTACCTCTGAATTAGAGAAATACATGGATCGTTTCTTTGCGGCATATAAGAGAGGCGTAGAAAGCCGTACTGATAAAATGGGGGTATGGATTTCCGGTTTCTTTGGAAGCGGTAAATCTCATTTTTTGAAGATTTTATCTTACATATTGTCAAATAAGGTTGTAATGGATGATAAGGGACAGTCTCACGCT
>CAJTLB010000078.1:0-276 GCA_910577045.1 uncultured Lachnospiraceae bacterium
TATCAGTCCTAAATATAACATAACATTACAACAATGGAATTATGATATAGACCATGTGCATATACTTTTCAAAGCACACCCTAATACAGAAATAAGTAAATTCATAAACGCATATAAAAGTGCAAGTAGTAGATTAATAAAAAAAGAATATCCACAGATTAGACAAAAGCTGTGGAAAGAATATTTTTGGAGTCAAAGTTTTTGCTTGATTTCGACAGGTGAAGCTAATATTGAAACCATAATAAAATATATAGAAAGGCAGGGGGAAAAACATGA
>CAJTLB010000078.1:286-513 GCA_910577045.1 uncultured Lachnospiraceae bacterium
AGCATATAAATTTAGAATCTATCCAAATGAAGAACAAAAGATAATATTTGCTAAAACTTTTGGCTGTACAAGATTTATATACAATAAGATGTTATCCGATAAGATAGATTACTACAAACAAACGAAACAAAAATTAAATAATACTCCTGCTCAATACAAGATTGCATTTGAATGGCTTAAAGAAGTAGATAGTTTAGCACTTGCTAATGCTCAAATGAATTTACAAA
>CAJTLB010000079.1 GCA_910577045.1 uncultured Lachnospiraceae bacterium
GTATCATATCGAAAAAAAGTTTCATCCTTTCCTTCTGACCAAATAGACATTTCTACTGTAAAGCCTTCTCCAAATGCCACATAATTTCCATTTAACAACACACGTATCTCTGCTGTTGCTAGTGTTTCTGCATTGTCAATTGCATTTGCAATAATTATTTCTGCACACTCATTTCTTGTACTTGAAAAAATACTTACCTCTCCCAATACCGAATGTAAAACCTCAATTGTTACTCCTTCTGGCCATATCGTTTCCCATGCCCCATTTTTATAAACCTTCCCTTCGGTAATCTCCCTCCATGCCCCACTAGAATACCGTTTGATACTACTTACATCTTGCCATGCCGCATTTACATATCTTTTTATACTCATTCATCACCTCACCAAGCCCAAAGAACAGAGCTACTAGAAGGGGTAGAAGATTGGATCGCCACTCCTTTAGCACTTGTTACCACAGGTACCCCATTGGAAAAATATACTGGCTGCATAGCAGAACCTGCATTGGC
>CAJTLB010000080.1 GCA_910577045.1 uncultured Lachnospiraceae bacterium
GCAACTCTGATACGCTGCTTGTCACGGTTTTTAGAGCCTTTCTGCATAAGCGATAGCTTGCGTTGCCCACGCTTTACTCTTTTTTCAGCTTGTCTGTAATATCTTGGATAGGCAGGTTCCTTACCATTACTGTCCTTGTACAGCTCGTGCATAGAAAAATCCAGTCCTAAAAAGCGATGCAAATCCTGTTCTTGTACTTGGTTTTCATACTCGAACAAAACACTTGCATAGTACTTTCCTTATTCGGATATATTCTGAATTGGTATGCTTTGTTTGCCATGGGTTTTACTTTGTTTTCTTTTCAAGTCCTTCTGCCCCTGTGTTTCAATATATTCCTTGATTACTTCAATCGGTGCCCCTCCTGTTGTAAGTAAGCAAAAACTTTGACTCCAAAAATATTCTTTCCATAATTTTTGTCTTATTTGCGGAAATTCCTTTTTCAAAAGTCTGCTGCTTGCACTTTTGTATGCGTTTATGAATTTGCTTATTTCACTTTTTGGATG
>CAJTLB010000081.1 GCA_910577045.1 uncultured Lachnospiraceae bacterium
GATGTGTGCCTAACTGTTTCCATTGTACGCCATGCCGACCCATGACTTTAGAAAGTTCCCGCTTCTCCGCTTCAATCCATTCATTCCATTCCGTCATTCCCCTTGTGCCGCCTTTGAAGCCCTGCTCCGACAGTGCGCCTTTGAGGGAAACTCTCGTATCAAGTCCACGCTTGCTGTTACGGATAAAGGGGACAAAATCAATGTGAATGTGCGGTGTCTGCTCGTCCATGTGCAAGTGGCTTGAAAAAACGTATAAGTTCGGATTTCTTTTCTGAAACTGCTCCATAAACTCGCATAAAATATCTTTTGCCAACTGTCCCTCATTGCTCTGTACGTTCATATCGTCCTTATTGCCGATTTGGAAGATTACCTCATAAAATAATTTCTCCTGCTTTCCCCGGCGTATCTTCTCATAATAATCATCAATCTTTCGGTCACTCCGTTTCTGCTTTGCGTTGTAGCGTTCCAGTGCTTCATCAAAAAGATTATGATAGACCTCTTTT
>CAJTLB010000082.1:0-228 GCA_910577045.1 uncultured Lachnospiraceae bacterium
ATGCTTTATATCCACAGCCGGTAATGAAAACAGTTTTGCTGAAAGCAACGACGTATTATACAAAAGTACCATACAGTGTGGTATCATCAATGTATAGGGAGGTCTGAAAACAGCGCCTTTATATGAAAAAAATAGTGATATCCATAATATAGAAAGGATTGGAAAAATGTCAAGACAAATACGCACTTCTGCGAAAGCAGTTGTCATTCAACATGGAAAACTGCTTGC
>CAJTLB010000082.1:255-503 GCA_910577045.1 uncultured Lachnospiraceae bacterium
TCCGAGACGGTTGAGCGGGAAGTAAGAGAAGAGACAGGACTAGAGGTCAGATGCGAGGAGCTGCTTTTTGTGATAGAAGGGGTTCACGGTGAAAGTTTTCATAGGATAGATCTCGTATTTTTGTGTGATTACTTGGGAGAGACAGCAAATGCAGTGCTGCATCGTGATACGAATCAGGTTGGCGTTGAATGGCTGGATTTGTCAGGATTAAATAAGCTGCCACTATATCCGTCGAAACTTCGCCGTCC